>CALRQJ020000010.1:0-165654 GCA_943370285.1 Methylophilus rhizosphaerae
GAGCGTTAGATACTGCGTAGAAACCGAAGATTGCGATAGTAGCGAAGATGAACTTTTTCATAGAAAATTGATTTTTATTGGTTTTGATTTTTTTTATTGGATTGCTAACTATTATTCCAACAGCGTGCCAAAAAGGTTGCATAGGGCAATAGTAAAACGAAAAATAGTTTTTACGCTAAGCGCTAAACCATTGAAAAACAATGTGTTGTGGAGATAAAAATTTTCAAAAAAAATTGTGATACCACAATGTCCTAGTCGCTCAAAACTGGGCATCCAACAGCAATCCTTCCCAGAATGGGAAAAAGGAATCTATAAAGGAGAAAGGGTATTTGTTTGATATTGTATCTACGGGCTATTTCATCAACAAGAGAGGAAAAATAGATTTATGTTATTCATGGCAACCGTTAATTCGCTTACAAGTTATTAATTTTCAAAATGAAGACGGAGATTAAAAAAACGACTAGCCGTTTAGACTAGTCGTTATAAAGTTGTTGTTTCCATTTGATTAGTTACCGTATTCGCTTAAAAACTTGATTCGCATGATTTTGAGCTGTTCCCAATCGTAACCACCATCGCTTAATTCTTGTTGGGCTACTTGCAAAGAAGAGGTTTCGCAGGTTTTAAAATAGTCCATGATCTCATCTTGTTCATCTTCCCCAATCATATCTTCAATAGCATAATTCAAATTGAGTTTTGTGCCACTTGCAACAATCGTCTCCATTTCTTCGAGTAATTCATCAATCTTATACCCTTTGTTTTTGGCAATGGTTTCTAAAGGTATTTTCTTGTCTACATTCTGAATGATATAAATTTTATTGCTACTCTTATTCGCAACCGATTTCATCACAAATTCCTCAGGTTTCTCAATATCATTTTCTTCTACATATTGCGCAATTAACTCAACGAACGGTTTGCCGTACTTCAGTGCTTTGCCTTTACTAACGCCTGAACATTTTTCTAACTCTTGTAACGTGGTGGGGTACAGGGTTGACATGTCTTGCAAAGATGTTTCCAAGAAAATGACAAACGGTGGTAAGGCTTTTTTCTTCGCTTCTTTCTGACGCAAATCCTTCAACATTTCAAATAACTGATCATCTGCTGTTGCTGTTGCACCACTTCCGTTTTCGCTATCTTCATCATCGGCATTGGCTTCTTCGAATTGATTATTCAATACAATTTTGAAAGAAACTGGCTTCTTCAAAAATTTCTGTCCTTTCTCGGTAAGCTTTAGCAAACCATATTCTTCAATGTCTTTACGAATCAAATTTTCAAGCAGTAATTGTCTTACCAAACTATTCCAAAAATGTTGCTCTTTATCCTTACCAATACCAAATACAGGGAGTTTTTCGTGGCGATACATTTGTATCTGTGGCGTTAATTGGCCCATTGATACATTCACCACATAATCTGCAATAAATCCTTCGTTGATGGCATCAATTACCTTCAATAATTTAACCGCATCTTCTTTGGCTTCCATTTTTTCTTTTGGATGCAAACAGTTGTCGCAGTTGCCACAATTGGTGCCGCCCCAATCTTCACCAAAATAGTGAAGCAAAATTTTACGGCGGCAAACAGAGCTTTCCGCATAAGCTACTGTTTCATTAATCAATTGTGCACCTACTTCTCTTTCGCTAAGCGGCTTATCTCTCATCAAATGTTCAAGTTTAGCAACATCTTTATGAGAGTAGTACAAAATACAATTGCCTTCTAACCCATCTCTTCCGGCTCTACCTGTTTCTTGATAATAGTTTTCGATAGATTTTGGAATATTGTAATGCATTACAAACCGAATATCGGGCTTGTCAATACCCATTCCAAACGCAATCGTAGCCACAATAACCTGTACATCTTCATTTAAAAATTGGTCTTGTCTGTCGGCTCTTAACTTTGCTTCTAAACCGGCATGGTAGGCCACTGCTTTGATATTGTTGGCCATTAAAATTTCAGCTAGTTCTTCGGTTGTTCTACGGTTTAGAGTATAAATAATGCCGCTTTTGCCACGGTTTTGGCTAATGTATTTTACAATGTTTTTGATGGTTTGGTCTTTTTTTTCCTTTGGTTGAATTTCGTAATATAAATTACTGCGGTTGAAGGAAGAGATGAATACATTGGGGTTTTGTAAACCTAAATTTTTTAAAATATCACTCTGCACTTTTGGCGTTGCTGTTGCGGTCAACGCAATCACAGGAATATCAGGATTGATGATGGTCATCATCTCTCTCAATCGTCTGTACTCGGGTCTAAAATCATGTCCCCACTCAGAAATACAGTGGGCTTCATCTACCGCAAAAAAAGAAATATTCAAGTCGCTAAAAAACTGCAAGTTTTCTTCTTTGGTTAATGTTTCCGGCGCTACATACAGCAACTTGGTTTGACCGGCTATTAAATCGTCTTTTACTTCTCTTTGTTGGGCTTTGGTTAGCGATGAATTTAGAAAATGGGCTACATCATCTTTTTCGCTGTAGCCTCTTACTAAATCTACCTGATTTTTCATCAAGGCAATGAGCGGACTAACAATAATGGCACAACCTTCTTTTATTAATGCCGGTAATTGGTAGCATAAACTTTTACCGCCACCGGTTGGCATGATAACAAAAGTATCATTGCCGTTTAATAAACTGTTGATGGCGTCTTCTTGTCGACCTTTAAATTGGTCGAAGCCGAAATATTTTTGAAGTGCAGCATAAATATCATACTGATGAGTGTCTTTACTTGCTGCTACTGATTTAGTCTTATTGCTTTTTGCCGGGGTAGTTTTGGCAGCTACACGCTGTTTAGGGGTGGATGTGGTAGCTGTAGTTTTTTTAGTTGTTGCCATTATTCAAAATTTCCTGCACACCGTTCTTGGCGGTTAATGTTATTATTTAATTCTTTTAAGGTAAGAATTTTATAGAAAAAATGCCCTTTTTTCTCACTTATTTCAAAAAGGATGGCGAAGTTACTAAAAACAGGGTGCTGAGAAAAAGCGGAATTGTTAAAATATGGTATCTCAAAACAGCCTTAACTTTGCCCCCGCATGAACCAGATACACGCCACAGCGATAAAAACTATTGAACTAGAAGCTAGTTCTATTGCAGGATTAGCTGCATTTATTGATGCCGATTTTGAACGGGCCGTTACAACAATCAATGCATCAACCGGCAGATTTGTGGTGAGCGGCATCGGTAAAAGTGCTGTGGTGGCACAAAAAATCGTGGCCACACTTAATAGTACAGGTACACCTTCGCTATTTATGCATGCAGCAGATGCCATTCATGGCGACTTGGGCATGATACAAGAACAAGATGTGGTAATGGTAATCAGCAAAAGCGGTGAAAGTCCCGAGATAAAAGTGTTAGCACCATTAATCAAGAACTTTGGCAATACGCTGATTGGAATGGTAGGCAATACCAACTCTTTTTTGGCTAAACAAAGCAATATTGTGTTAAACACCACAGTAAGTAAAGAAGCATGCCCCAATAATTTAGCTCCAACCAGCAGTACTACCGCTCAAATGGTGATGGGAGATGCTTTAGCCGTTTGTTTGATGGAGCTAAAAGGCTTTACCGGCAACGATTTTGCCAAATATCACCCCGGTGGATTGTTGGGTAAAAAGCTATACTTAAGAGTACAAGATTTGTTTGCCGATAATCCGCAACCTAAAGTGTTGGCTACGGCAACATTAAAGCAAGTGATTGTAGAAATGACCGAAAAAAGGCTGGGTGCAACTGCTGTGGTTACTGCAACGAATGAATTGTTGGGCATGATTACCGATGGCGATTTACGCCGCATGATGGAGAAAAGCGATAGTCTGCAAGCTGTAACAGCAGCCGATATTTATACCCCCAATCCCATTACCATATTGCCTGAAGAGTTGGCGGTAACTGCATTAGATGTGTTAAGGCAGCATGATATTAGCCAACTATTGGTTACCGATGCTAACAACCAATACCTTGGAATAGTACATTTGCACGACTTAGTACGAGAAGGATTAGTATAGCCCCCCAAAAAACTGAACTCTTTAATTACAACTAACGATGAATAAGAATCACTACGTGGCTATTATGGCCGGGGGAATTGGAAGCCGCTTTTGGCCTAAAAGTCGTGCAGCTTATCCAAAACAGTTCTTAGATATTTTGCACACCGGCAAAACCTTAATTCAATGGACCTATGAGCGGTTTGCTGCTTTTATTCCGGAGGAAAACATCTTTGTTGTAACCTCAGGAGAATATACCAACATTGTAAAAGAACAGTTACCGCAAATTGCTGCGGATAACATTCTGGCCGAACCAAGCCGAAAAAATACTGCTCCTTGTATTGCTTATATTTCATTCAAACTGCAACAGCAAAATCCTGAAGCTAGTTTGATTGTTGCACCGTCTGACCATCTTATTTTAGATACTGCCACTTTTGAAACGGTGTGTAAGCAAGCTTTAGATTTTGTAGAACAAAACCCGGCTTTTGTAACCTTGGGTATCAATCCTACACATCCTAATACAGGCTATGGCTACATTCAGTACAATACCACGGCCCCTGCAGCAGAAAATATTTTTAAAGTAAAAACCTTTACCGAAAAACCAAATCTAGAAATTGCCCAATCGTTTTTAGTTAGTGGTGATTTTTTGTGGAATGCAGGCATTTTTGTGTGGCAGGTTAAAAATATTATTCATGCTTTTGAAACGCTACAACCCGAAATGCATGAACTATTTGCTACAGAAAAAGAACATTTTAATACGGATGGCGAAAAAGCTGCGATAGACCGAATTTATCCACAGTGTACTAATGTATCAATCGACTATGCCATTATGGAAAAGGCTGACAATGTGTTTGTAATGCCTTCTTCTTTTGGATGGAGCGATTTGGGTACTTGGGCAAGTGCTTACGACAACTTAGAAAAAGACTATTTGGGTAATGCTGTTGCCGGAAAAAATGTAATGGTGGTAGATGCTACTAAATGCATGATTTCTATTCCCGATAATAAATTATTAGTCATTCAAGGTGTAGATGATTGTATCGTAGTAGATACCAAAGATGTACTACTCATCTGCAAAAAAGATAGGGAACAAGAGATTAAAGAATATGTTGCCGAAGTTAAACGCAACATTGGAGATGGCTTTGTATAGCCATTAGGTTTGCAAACATCAAGTTAAAAGGGTGTCATTATTTTTTCTCTTCTTATTGCTGCTGTAATATTACAGCTTAAAGCCTCCCTGTTGTTGAATAAAAAACTATTACTGCTTTCATTAATTGTATTGTTACTGTTGCCGATGTTACCTACAATGGCGCAATTAACAGTTAGCGGTTATGTGTTCGACATCACCAAAAAAACACCCTTAGAAGCCGTGTCAGTCCTCAGTTCATCGGGTACAGGTGCCGTAACGGATTCTTTTGGTCGGTATAAAATTGTAGTGAGAGAGACAGATTCTATTTCCTTTTCTTATCTCAATAAATCAACACCCAAATATCCGGTGGCAACTATGCCCAATCTCGAAGCTTTCGATATTGCCATTCATGTGAAAATTGCTGAATTGCCTATGGTGAGCATTCGGCAGCGGAATTACAGGTTAGATTCTATTCAAAACCGTAAAGATTATGCTAAAGCATTCGACTTTAGAAAACCGGGCTTAAAGCTCAATAATAGCGGTCCGGGTGGCGTAGGTGTTGGGCTCGATTTGAATGAGTTGATCAATATGTTTCGCTTTCGAAAAAACAGAAATATGCTCTTTTTGCAAAAACGTTTGTTGCAAGAAGAAAGAGACAAATACATCAGCCATCGATATAACAAATACTTAGTTCGGTCGCTTACCAAACTCACCGGTACCGAGCTAGATTCATTCATGCAATTGTATAGACCTACCTACGAATTTGTGTTACAATGCAACGATCTTGAATTGGGTTATTATGTGCAAAAATGTTACGAACATTATCTGCGTAGCAAAAAACAGCCCAAAGGCGATATGCGTTTGCCCGAATAATTACTTTGTGTAATCTTGGCTTTCTTAACATCTTACCTCCTGCAAACACAATGTAGATAGGTGTTTCAGCGATTAAAATACCCAATTGGGGGTATCAATTCACCATTAAATTGCTGTATTATTGAACTTCGAAAAAATAGCGTTATGAAAAAAGTACCTGTACTCTTACTATTGCTTAGCATTGCCTTTGCAGGCATTAGCCAAACACAGCGGGGTTTATTTATCGGCATCAATAAATACGATCCGGGAGATAAAGCACCGGCCACCAACACTAAACGTAGCAATTGGCCAAATTTAGACGGTTGTGTAAATGATGCTCAAAGCATGAGAGATATGGTCATCTCTCGGTATGGGTTTAAGCCTGAAAATATTACAGAGTTGTACGACTCTACCGCAACCCGAGCCAATATTATTGCGGCTTTAAAAAAGTTAATCGCCGAATCGCAAGAAGGAGATATTGTATTTCTATTTTATGCAGGGCATGGTAGTCAAGTACGTAATTCTAAATCGAAAGAGAAAGATCAATTTGATGAATCTATTGTACCCAGCGATGTTGCTTTTGGCGAAAAGGATATTAGAGATAAAGAATTATCGGGCTATCTGAATCAATTATTGGATAAGAAAATAACATTCACCGGTATTTACGACTGCTGCCACAGCGGAAGTATTGGCCGTGGCTTTATCAATGAGCCACCTAAAACCCGTAATATGGGTGCAGAAGAGTTTGATGTAGCCGATGCTACCGATAACCCTCGACCTGAAGGGAAAGGAGCTTTGTTAATTTCTGCTGCGCAGGATTTTGAATTTGCCAAAGAACAAAAAGATGAAAATGGCAATTCACATGGTGCATTTACATTGGCTTTATTGAAAGCATTGAATAGTTTGGGTACCAATGCATCAGTACAGGATATTTTTGCTAGTGTTAGGGCCATCATGAAATATTATGGCAAAACACAAGAGCCTGTATTAGCCGGATCTGCCGAAAGACAAAAAGGAACGTTGTTTGGATTAGCAAAAGATAAAGTACCCAACAAAGTATTTATTTCTGTTATTAAAAACAATGGCGGAACAGTAGAATTGCAAGGCGGTATTGCCACAGGTATTAATGTGGGTAATAAATTGAAAGATGCCAAAGGCAACGAATTGGAAGTAACAGAAATGAGTGGAGCAAACCGTAGCAAAGCCAAAGTAATTACCGGATCTGCTGCTGCTATTAATCCGGGTGATTTATTTGAAGTAACTAATTGGGTGTCTTCATCAGCGCCGGCCATAACCTTGTATTTGCCACAAACGGCATTAGACCAAACCAAGTTAAATGCAGCTAAAGCGTTGTTTGAAAAAATGAAAAATGCAAAAGCGTTTACTTGGATTACAGATATTGCTAAGACCCGTGCCGATGTTGTTTTTTTCTACGATAAAGGAGCATGGAAAGTATCGGACAGAAAGAAAGGATTACAAGTAATTGGCGCTTCTATCGGCGAAGCCGATATTAAAAAATTTGCTACTGCTAAAACTTCGGTATTTGTAAACTTTCCGCCGGAAACTGCTTTGCATAAAGCCATTAAAGAAAGATACAATGACTCTACTAATGTAAAAGTTACCAAAGATGTAAACGATGCAGATTACACTTTGGTTGGTAGAATGAACGACAAAGGAGAACTGGAATATGGATTGGTACAACCGATGGTTATGGAATCTGATTCTGCTATCGTGTTACCAAAGCGAACCAATTTTGAACCTTTTGACGGCACTGCAGCTAGCATAAAAAACATTACCGATAGTTTAGAAGATTACAGCTACAAAATCGCTAAACTCAAAGCATGGATGACATTGACGGGGCCAAAAGGCGAAAACAATTTTCCTTTTGTGTTAGAGTTTGTAAAATATACCAGCAAAGAGCCTATCACTAATCCGGTGGTAAAAATCAACGATACACTCACTATAAATTTTGCACCGGATAAAGAAAATATTTTGGATTGGGATAGAAAGAAACGCTACATCTATGTGTTCTCTATTGACAGCAAAGGAGCCATGAGTTTAATGTACCCCGACCCAGAAGGTGGCAGTACCGAAAACATGTTACCTGCCATGGATGATAAAGGCAATGCAGCTAAAAGTTATATCGCCGATATTTTAATTACACCACCTGCGGGTAGTGATCATTACTTTATGCTATCTACCGACGAGCCTATTGTAAACCTTACTGTATTTGAGCAAGGCGGCGTATTAACCCGTTCTGCAAAAGGCAAATCATCGGGTATAGAAGATTTGATTGGCAACACCGGTACAAAAACAAGAGGCCGTATAATTACCCGTGCCAATTGGAATATTCAAAAAGTAATATTGCAGACAAAAGAAAAGTAAAGCATATTGCGGTTAGATATAACCAACACCAATGAAATACTTGTTTAAAAGAGATACCATTTTTGCCACACTAAGTGTATTCTTATTGATGGGCTTGCTATCGTTATTGCCTGTCAATACCCATATACTTGATCCTATTCAATTGGGTTTGCAAGATTTTGATTTTACCGACATGACGTATAGTCGGCTGGGTAAAAACAAACAAAGTAGTACTGATACGAGAATTGTGGTGGTGAATATTGAACAGGCAGATAGGGCCGGAATTTTAGCTATTTTAAAACAAGTAAAGCAATATCAACCTAAAGTAATTGGATTAGATGTATTGTTTGAAACGGCAAAAGAACCAACAACAGATTCGGCGTTAGCGACATTCATACAACAAACACCCAATTTGGTGTTAGCGAGTAAACTCAATTACGAGAAGGGAGCATTTAGTAGTGTTGGCTATTTTAATGATAAAGCTGCTAGCACAGGCTTTGCCAATTTTATTAGTGAAGATGGAGGCACAATTCGATACTTTTCTCCATCAGAAAGAATAAACGATAAAAAGCAAAATGCTTTTGCTGTAGCTGTGGCTCGTATTGCCGATGCAACTGTTGCCGATAAAATTATAGATAGAGGTAAGGAAGTGGAAATCATACATTACAAAAGACAATCAGATAAATATCTAATCATTAACGGCAGCGAATTGTTAGATACCACTGCGGTTATCGATACTACCTTATTAAAAGATAAAATTGTGTTGATGGGGTTGGTAGATGAGAATCCTGATAATATTCAGGATAAACATTTTACCCCAATGAACAGCAAGTTTGTGGGCAAATCAACACCCGATATGAACGGTGTCATCATTCATGCTAATATCATCTCTATGATATTGGATAAAGATTACATCGGCAAAGTATATAGTTGGTTGTATTGGTTGTTGGCCATAGTTATTTGTTGGTTACACATGGCATACTTTATCAAAGTGTTTATTCATAACCATATTTGGTTTCACCTAAGGTTTAAAGTAATACAGCTCATTAATGCGGTGTTAATTGTGTACTTGCAATTACTTTTCTTTCAAGGGTTGAATATTAAATTAGATATGGTTGCTGCATTAACAGCTGTTGTTCTATCGGTAGATATTTTATATTTCTACGAAGCATTTGCTTTGTGGGCCAATAAAAAATTTGGATACAAAACCCTTTTTGCACACCATAGCCATTAAAATGATGAACAGAATTATTTTTTGTTGTTTGATGGTTTTTGTTGTATTTCAAACAAACGCACAGCAGCAAACTGCTGCATTAGTAGTCTATGCCACAACCGGAAAAGCCGAAGCAAAGCAAGATGGTAAAATAAAGAAACTCACTAAAGGGATGGTCATCAAATCTTCGGCAACCATCACCACTTCAAAAGGCGATGATGTAATGTTTATTTGCAGCAATTATAACATCGTTAGAATAAAACAACCGGGCAGTTATACCGTAACAGCGTTGATAAACAAATGTGCTAAACCCTCAGGTTCTGTAACAACAGCGTATCTACAATATGTGTGGGAGGAGTTTACACATAAGCATGAAAAAGTTACCGATAACCATAAAAAGTTCATGAGAACTACGGGTGCCGTTGGTCGTGGTTGTCAAGGAATCGATATAAACCCGGGTACAGATACACTCAACTATTTCTCAGGTCAGTGGACATTAGCTTGGACCACTGCAGATGGGGTAAATGTAAAAGGTTTTGCATTATATGACGATCTCTACAATGGTAGAAAAATTGCCGATACTGCTATTAGCGGATACCGTTACAATGTAGCTTCGTTGTTGAAGAAAGTGAAAACACCGGGAGATTATTATTTATTAACCGTTGTTGATGCTAAAGTAAGTTGCGAAAGACAATATATTAGAGTGTACGATAAAGCTGAGTTTAATGAAGTATTAATCAATCTCAAAAAGCAAGTAGTTGCTACAGATAAAGCCGAATCATTTTTTATGTTAGGCTTTTTGTTAGAGCATGAAAACTTTTATGCCGAAGCATTACTGTATTACAAAAAAGCAATTCTTGCAGCACCTAAAAATAATTTCTATAAAACCCGATACAACCTTTTTAAATCAACCTTTTACCAGTAAATCTTGTGGCTATGAAACAGTTTCAATTATCAATTTGTGTACTCGTTGTTACCTTATTTATGGTAACGGCTTGCAAAACTTCAAAATATAGTTCAGTTAATAAAGATGATGATGCCGTGATGGAAATTAGACAAGACAGCACTTATATTCCTTTCGATAAATTAAAGCAACAAGAAGTACCCAATTTTGCCAACCGTGGCCGTGGTAGAAGTGCAGCTTTAGTGGGCCTTGCTTTTACAGCAGGTAGTAGTGCCGTTAAAAAAATGATTGCCAATGACAAGAAAAAATACATGGCCGATTACGACTTTGCCTTAACTGATTTATACTTCTATGATCAATTATCAACAGAAAGTGCATTCGATCCTATTGGAATGAAATTTAAGGGGTTTAGAGTGATTCGTTTATTAGAAAATAGTGATGGAAGTAGTGATACCGCTATGATTGCTGAGTTTGAGTTAGATACTACCAACAACAAAGCATATGAAATCATCAATAACTCCATATTTAGATTACGCTTAAAAAGTTTGGTGATTAATTCAACCCGTGCCAAACTTACTAGCGGTCAAAAGAAAACCATCAATATGGATTTTGATATTACCTTCACTACATCTTATGTAAACGAAGAAGGACATTTGTTTGATAACGTTACACTGGGCAAGTTTTATTATTTTGTTCGAAACGCACCGGTCGATAAATCAGAGCCCGGATACAACGATTATTATGCTAAGCAAGCTGGAAAAGCAGTAGATGGAAAAAGCTTTATTGTACCTCGTTCATTTGGTTATCATATAACCGGACCTAATCAAACAGAAAAATCTTGGAGTCAGGGTGCTTATAGTATTAGTGTACATGTGAAAGAAAGTACAAAAGATAAATTTGTAACAAAGTTACTAATGGATAATTCTGATAAAATCATTGATATGATTGGTGATAAAGCACAAGGAGCATTGAAAAAGAATTAAGAAAACTAACAATAAATTACAAGTAAGGAACGGATGAGTGGGTGGGCATTTGCACAACGCTGTAATCCGTTCCTTTTTTTCATCATTCATGAAAGCATCCATCAAACTACCATCATGAAAAAAGGTTTAGTTTTTTTACTCTTTATTTTTGTTGCACTCAACAGCAAAGCCCAAACAGCAAGGGCTTTGTTGATTGGCATTAATAAATATGAACCGCCGGCAAATGCATCGAAAGATGATAAACCAAGAACGGCATTTTTTAATTTAAACGGAGCGGTAAACGATGCACAGGCTGTTAAAAGTATTATTCAAGCCCGCTATCAATTTCAAGAAGAAAATATTGTTGAGCTTTATAATGATGCAGCCAACAGAGCTGCCATTATACAAGCATTAGAACAATTGTTAACCGATTCTAAAAGCGGCGATGTGGCTTTTTTTTTCTACGCCGGTCATGGTATGTTAGTCACTAATAGTTTATCGGTTGAGGCAGATAAAAAAGATGAAGCAATTGTACCTGCAGATTATTGGAAAAAAGATATTAAACCTATTAGAGACAAAGAACTCAGTGCCATTTACAATCGCTTCATCGATAAAGGTGTAACACTTACTGTGATTACAGATTGCTGTCATAGCGGTTCTTTGGGCAGAGGGGTAAACAATAATTTGTTATTGCATGAACCACCAACCGTTCGTTATATACAAGGTGTAGATTTTGATGCTAAGGATAATAGTGGTAACGATAAAGCTATAGCGCCGGAGAATAGAAAAAATGGTGCATTGATAATGGCTGCTTCGCAGGATATTGAAAGTGCATCGGAGATTAGTGAAGATGGTGAACGACATGGCATTTTTACTTTATCGTTAATTAAAGCAATCAAAACATTGCCAAGCAATGTATCTGTCAATAATTTATTTGCTAGTGTAAGAGCAGCGATGATGTCTTATGGCAAAATGCAAGAGCCTGTGTTAGGTGGTCCGGAGGAAAGAAAAAATGCCGGTTTGTTTGGCGCTACCTATAGAGCTGCAAGTAACAGGCTTTTGATTGGCATTACTATCGACAAGAATGGAAAATGGAAAGTGAATGGCGGCAGATTGTTAGGCATTAATATTGGTAGCAGATTAAAAAAAATCGGTGCAGCCGAAACCATAGAAATCATAGCCGTTTCCGGAATCAATAGTGCAGAAGCAAAGCTGGTTAAAGGGAATAAAGAAAATGTACAATCGGGTAATTTATTTGAATTAACCAATTGGATGAACGAAGGAAAAGCGGCACTTAAAATATATGTTCCTAAAAAGTCCTTATCTATTGATGATATTCGAACACTGTCAGCAAAGCTAAAAAATGGCATGTCTGCCACAAGTTGGGTGAAAGATATTTTATCGACCCAACCGTCTGGAATTCTATTCTATAATAATGGCAAATGGACATTATCAACCAAGAAAAAAGCATTAGAACATTTTGCTACGTTTCCTGATGCAGCTGCTATCAATAAGCGTATGAATGGTGCTCCCTTTTTCTTAAACATTCCACCACCGCAAAGTTTAATCAAAGCATTAAGTGTTAAAACAGAAAATACAAATGTGGCGTTGGTTAACGATATCAACGAAGCACAGTACAGTGTATGTGGAAAGATGAATGATGATGGCACTATATCGTATGCCTTAGTAAAATGTCAGGCATTGCTACAAGACAATGCGGAGCCTTTGCCTAAAAGAACCAATTATGAAATATATGGCGTAGGTATAGAAAATGATGTAGCCGATCATCTTGCTGAATATGCTTTCAAACTAGCTAAAATAAGAACCTGGACAGGTATTGATGCACCGGGCAATAGTGATGCTCCGTACAGTTTAGTGATAAAAAAAGGATACAATAATTCCGTTAGAAATTTTAAAGATAGCGTGACTTATTTTGGTGATACCTTAAGTGGTTTTTTTGTAGTAGATGAAAAAAAATTGAAACAGTTTGACGATAAAGACCCGAAGAATGTATATGTGTTTTTATTAGATAGTGCCGGCACTATAAAATTGATGTATCCGAGTGCAAATTTTGGAAATGTTGAAAATAAGCTACCTCAAAAAGTGAATGGTAAATTGGAAACAGAAACATTCTTGTTTGCTTCTTTGGTAGAGCCACCATCGGGTACTGATTATTATTTTATGTTGGTTACAGATGAAGCAATTAGTAACCCACTGGTTATTGAACAAGAAGGCGTATTAACTAAAGGTCGAAGTATTGGTAGCAGTATAAATAGTTTGTTTAATTTAGGCACAACAACTCGTAGTCCGGTAATGATAGAAAATGCCAATTGGATGTTGTTGAAAAATATTTTAAAGTCAAAACAAAAATAAGTGCACATGCAAAAAATAGGGATGCTATTAGTAATGACTGTATGCTTAACTATGTTACAAGCATCGGCACAAAAAAAATATTTGGTGTATGCCATTAAGGGCAAACCAGAAGTAATGGAAGGCAAACAAGCTAAACCATTACTAACAGGCACTGTGCTAACCATAGAAAATAGCATTAGTCTGTTAAAGGGTGATGCAGTTTATATACTAGGAGAAAAAGATTTTTGTGTGTTGAAGCTGACAAAGCCCGGTGTATTTCAATTGAAATTATTACAACAAAGTTGTATCAATCAGCCTCAAAATATTACCTACAATTATTTTAAGTATGTATGGGAATCGTTTACGCATCCACATGAAAAGCCGGCACAAAATCGTAAAGCGTTTATGAAAAATTATGGTGCTGCTATTAGGGGTTGCGAATACATTCAGCCGATAAATTTTGAAGACACTATTCGTTATGGTGGTAAAAGCAGTGTACTACAATGGCGTAATACAGAGCCCTTTAATACATCTTATTTGGTGGTGTATGACAAACCCAAAGGTGGAAATATTGTTGTAGATACTAGTATTACAGGCAGTGAAATTAATTTGCAACAATTGACTGCAAGATTACAAAAAGGTAAAACCTACTATTTTACCATTGCAGCAGAAAAAGGAACTTCCTGCAATAGATTTGTGTTAGCATATATGACCAATAAAAAAGTGACTGCTTTTGTACAATCAGCCACCAAGCAATTACAGCAACAAGGATTTAGCGGAGAGGGGTTAAAAGATGGGCTGAGCTTTATAGCCGAAGAACAAAAATATTTTGGCGTTCAGTAAAAGTTAATCAGGGTTGAAATAGTTTCAACCCTGATTTTTTATTCCATTATTCTTTGTCAAACGCATTCCAGCCTTGGGCTCTAATTTCATGGAGGCCACCACCCCTTGTAATTATTTTTACACCTTCTTCCCAATCTGTCATATAACCAATGACAGAAATATTTTCGTTGAAAACAATCTTCTCATGATCTTCTTGCTTGATAGTAAATAAGAGTTCATAATCTTCGCCACCATTGAGTACACAAACCGTTGGGTCTAAACCAAAACTAAATGCAGCTTGTCGGCTATCTTCATGAATGGGAATTTTTTCTTCATACAATCTGCAACCCAAATTGCTTTGTTTGCAAATGTGTAAAGTTTCGCTGCTTAATCCATCGCTAATATCCATCATCGCCGTAGGCAATAAATTGTTTTGTTCAAAGAATTCAATAATATCTTTTCTAGCTTCGGGCTTAAGTAATCTACCAACAATATAATCTCGGTTTTCAAGATCGGGTTGTATTTGCGGATTCTCTAAATAAATTCGCTTCTCCCTTTCCATTAAAGTAAGCCCTAAAAATGCACCGCCCAAAAAGCCGGATACACATAATAAATCTCCTTTTTGAGCTGTACTGCGTTTTACAATCTTTTCAATATTGGCTTCGCCGATGGCGGTAACACTAACTATAAATCCTTTTTGAGAAGACGAAGTATCGCCACCTACCAAATCAACACCATACTTTTCACAGGCAGCATACACCCCTTCGTAAAATTCGTCTAAAGCCTCCACACTAAAGCGATTACTAAACGCAATGCTCACTGTTATTTGTGTTGGCGTCGCATTCATGGCATACACATCACTCAAATTAACCACTACTGCTTTATAGCCTAGATGTTTTAATGGTGTGTACATCAAATCAAAGTGAATGCCTTCAATCAACAAATCGGTGGTAATCACTGTTTGTTTGCCCAAATGATCTATCACAGCGGCATCATCTCCTACCGATAAAATGGTCGAAGCATTTTGTATCTCAAAATTCTTGGTTAAGTGATCAATCAAACCAAATTCACCAAGGGTTGCAATTTCTGTTCTCGAATTCATCGTATGCTTATTTCAATTAAAATAAATAATTATCCATTTACTGCGCCACCGTTTACAACTGCTAATAATTCATCGTGAATTTTACCATTGGTAGCCAACAAATGTGGTTGATAGGGGTTGTAATAGTTGCCATCAAAATCAGTTACTTTTCCGCCTGCTTCTTCCACCATTAAAAATCCGGCAGCACTATCCCATGCTGCTAACTTATGTTCGTAAAAGCCATCAAATCTGCCGGCAGCTACCCAACATAAATCAATGGCTGCACTGCCCAAACGCCTAACGGGAATACCTTTTCTTATCAGTTTATCAAAAACTTGTAACGGACCGTTAGGGGCATCTAAATAGGTGTACGGAAAACCCGTTACCAAACAACTGTGTATGAGTTCAGTTTTATCGCTTACGCTGATGGGTTTATCGTTTAATGTTGCCCCTTTGCCTTTTTCGGCTACAAAAAATTCTCTTAAAAAAGGGCTATACACTGCACCCAATTGCATCACACCATCTTTTTCAATACCAATACTTACACAGCAAATGGGGATGCCATTCGCAAAATTAACGGTACCATCAATAGGGTCTATAATCCATTTGTAAGTAGAATCTTGGATAATTTCACCTGCTTCTTCGCTCAAAATATAATGGTCCGGAAAATCGGACTTAATAATATCCATGATGGCTTTTTCCGATGCATGGTCAGCCTCGGTTACCAGGTTGTTGATACCTTCTTTGTTCGAAACTTTAAATTCACCATGAAAATAATGTTGCATCACTGCGGCACCTGCTTCGGCCGCTTTTAGTAAAGTTGCTTTAATCATGGCGCAAAGATAACCCAAACGATAGCTTGCCGAACATTGATTAATTTGGATGCTTTGGTATAAACTTCTTACTTCGTACATCATAATCTGACATTGCAATTATCCATCATCATAGTAAACTACAATGTGCGGCATTTTTTAGAGCAATGTTTATGCTCAGTACAAAAAGCCATACAACCTATTTCGGCAGAAGTATGGGTGGTAGATAATGCTTCGGCAGATGGTAGTATGGAATACTTGAGGGATAAATTTCCTTGGGTAAAGTTTGAAGCTAACGCTGTAAATGTAGGTTTTGCAAAAGCCAATAATCAAGTTTTAGATCGATGCTCGGGGAAGTATATACTGTATTTGAACCCCGATACCATTGTGCCGGAAGATTGCTTTGAACAGTGCATCAACTTTATGGAGCAACACCCCGATGCTGGAGCTTTAGGCATTAGAATGTTAGATGGTAGCGGACAGTTTTTGCCCGAAAGTAAAAGAGCCTTTCCGTCGCCATTAACAGCTTTTTTTAAACTAACAGGACTTTCCGCATTATTTCCTACATCAAAATTATTTGCCAAGTATGCGTTGGGTTATTTATCCGAACATCAAAACCATGAAGTGGATGTTTTGGCCGGTGCATTTATGTTATTGCGAGGAACAGTAGCCCAATCATTGAAAGGATTTGATGACACATTTTTTATGTATGGCGAGGACATTGATCTCAGCTATCGCATCATACAATCTGGCTACAAAAATTATTATTTCTCCGGCAGTAGCATCATTCATTTCAAAGGAGAAAGTACAAAAAAAGGAAGCCTTAATTATGTACGAATGTTTTATCAGGCGATGAGTATTTTTGTACAAAAGCATTATGGTGGTGGTAAAGCTGCCTTTTTTTCCAGCTTTATTCAATTGGCTATTTGGGCAAGGGCTGCTTTGTCGGCTTTAGGAGGTTTATTGGTTCGAGTTGGTTTTCCGTTGATAGATGCTTTGTTGATTGTCATTTCTTTTTATGCGGTAAAATCATACTGGGTAAATTATACCACAAACGGAAAATATTTTGTGGAAGAGCTGGTGAATATTACACTCGTTAGTTTTTCGTTGTTGTTTTTAGGAACGGCAACGATGGCGGGTATTTATGATAAAAAATACCATCCGTTAAAAGCGTTGTATGCTGCCGGAATTGCAATAGTGGTGATGTTGGCTATTTATTCTTTATTGCCTGAAACAATTCGCTTTTCTAGAGGGGTGATTTTATTTGGCGGATTGTTAGCCTTAATGCTCATCACTTTGTTTAGATGGCTGATGTTGAAATGGCATTTGGTAGATGCCACTGAAGAAGAAAAATTAAAACAGCCGCTGCTCATTGTAGGCAATGCTACTGAATATGCTGAGGTATTGGCCATGCTCGAAAAAGTGAATCAACAAAAGAGAGTATTGGGCCGTGTTAGCGATGATGCCGATATGGCAACACTAGGCAAACTGAGCGATATCGCATTGTTGATTCAACAATTGAATATTGGAGAAATTATCTTCTGCGAAGGACAATTGAGTAATAAACGAATGATTGAATTGTTGCCTACTATTCCTGCTGCAGTAAGTATTCGGTTTCATGCTTATGGCAGTACGAGTATTGTAGGAAGTGATTCAAAAGATAGCAGTGGCGATATATTAAGTACAGAAGAACAGTATCATTTAAACGAACCGTATTATCGCCGCATGAAACGAATGGTTGATGTTAGCGTAGCCGGTTTTATTCTCATCAGCTTTCCTATTCAAATCTTTATTGGTGGTTTTGGTATGATTAAAAATGCGTTTGCAGTTTTAGTAGGAAGGAAAAGTTGGGTGGGGTATGGTGTTTCTAACTTGCATCTACCAAAGCTTAAACCAGGTGTTATAACAACCGGAGGTTTACGCTTTTCATCCGCACTACAATTATCCCAACAAGTTTTGGAAACAACTGATAAACAATATGCTAAAAACTATACTGCCGGAAAAGATTTGCTACTGATTGTCAGTAATTATAAAAGTATCGGTATAGTTGAAGGCTAAAGTGTTTTTCCATGCTGAAAAGTTTAATCGAGACGATATGAATGAAGAATATTTAAAAAGTGTACGACAGCAATTTGAATACTATCAATCGTTAGGTGAAAAAGCAATGGCTCAACTACAACCCGAGCAGCTATTTTTTGCATTAAACGATGCATCAAATAGTATAGCAACAATTGTAAAACACCTTTGGGGAAATATGCTTAGCCGATGGACCAACTTTTTGACCGAAGATGGCGAAAAAGACTGGCGCAAAAGAGATGAAGAATTTGAAGTGAATAATTTAGCAGCAGATGAAGTGCTAAACCTTTGGAAGGACGGTTGGCAATGTTTGTATGATGCATTACATGAAATACAACCGCATCAATTATTGAATATGATTACTATTCGAAACGAATCACATACTGTTGTGTCGGCTATTAATAGACAATTGGCACATTATGCATACCATGTTGGACAAATTGTTTTTGTTGCTAAACAAATAAAGCATGGCGATTGGGATAGTTTATCCATCCCCAAAAATAAATCGGCCGAATTTAATGCCATGAAGTTTGGAAAAAAAGCACCTTAATTTTCAGGCTATTTCTACAGCCCCAAATTCACCCCCGAAGGTTTGGTAATATTCATCAACTGCTGAAAAGCAGAAGTAATTTTCATGGCCATGGTGCTACCCTCAGGACTATTCACTTTTTTGATTTCGCCGTTGTCATCATAGTCTACTGTAATCATGCCTTTGGTTTCTCCCTCCATTGTCATGGTGATGGGTTTGCCAATGGAATTGTATTCAAAACTAATGGCGCCTTGATTGTATTCCATTTTACTAATGCGATGTGCATCATTATAACTTAGTCTAACCCAAGTGGTATCTTTTGTACCATAAATCAAATCTTCTTTATCATTATAAGTGTAAGTGTATACCGTAGTGTCTTTGTAAAATTTATTAATCACCTCATACCGAATGATTTTTGTTTCTTTTTCGTTGTAGGTAGAGTTGATGATTTCATTCTTTGTTTCCTTGTACAGCAATCCGCCTTTACTGTTGTATCTAAATGTGGTGGTGGAGTTGCCCCTCACTATGCTTAGCGGTAAACCGTTTTCGTCGTAAATGGTTTCGGTTTTTATTTTGTTGATGACGGTTACAATTTTGTAAGTATATCTTGCCCCTGTAGCCTTGGTTTTAATTTCGTATTCGTAGTAATTGCTGTCTAATGTTTCATACGCATTTTGTTTAATGACATAGGTGGCGTAGTGGTCATCATCTACAGCTCCATTGGCATCAAAAAATTGCACATACACATATTCGGTAGCTACCTTATTTCTGTCGGTTACTCTTTTTACATACTGCGTAGTAGGATAGTATTCCATCAACATGGTAGTACTATCACTATATGTAATACTAACCATATTGTAATTATTGTCGTAAGCGAACTTGTAGATATTATCACTGATGTCTTTGCTTTCAATCAAATTTTTACCGCTGTATTTGTACTCAGATGTTCCCTTACTGCTAGTGATAGTAGTAATCAGATTATCTGCATTAAACGTAAACCGCAATACATTGCCAACTGCATCGGTTAATGTTTCCATCTTACTGTTGCTGTTGTAGGTAATGCTGAATTTTAGTTTACCATATTTATCATATTCGCCTAATTGCTGACCATTGTTGTTGAACAATTCGTAGCCATCACTCGATACTCTTTTGTACGTTGCAGCATCTAATTTGGTGATGGTTTGAAAACCCCTATCTGAAGATTGCCAAACCGTGTTAATTGTATTGATGTAGGGTTCAATCAAGTTCAACCGTAAGTATTTTAGCCAATCTATCGCTCTTTGTTCTTGACTGTTTCTCAGCTTTTCTTTATATGCTGCTATTGCCGCAGGATTATTATTGATGTCTTTGTTTTTAATAGCGGCTGTGCTCATTTGATTGATGCAACTAGCCAGTAAGTCTTCATCAATAGTACCGGTTTCAAAAAAAGTTTTTGCCCCGGCTCCATGTTCATACACCACTAAAGCACCATCGCCCATGGCTACCAAAAAAGTTTCATAATCGCAACCCCAACCATTACCAAATAATCCGGCACCAACAGCTTTAGAATTATAAGTACGTGTAATGTCAACCCCTTTAACACCGCTAAAATCATGGTCGGTATAGCTAATATAAAAATTGCCGTTTTTGATGTTTACACCGGCCATTACAGTGTTGGAGATTAATAGCAGCAATAATATTGGCATTACAATTTTTATCATGGCAATTGCATTAACTGTTGTAAATATACTTGACTTGCTTTACTGTATTTGTTATTCCACTTAGTGGCATCTTTCCAATTGGGGTAAGCTTTATCTTCTTTTGATTTTAATTGTGCTGCAGTTGTACTATCTTTTTTTGCCAATGCACAAATTGCTAAACCTAGTTGAGATGGATTGCCGCTATACATTAACCCTTGTTTAAAAATAGCTTCAGCTTCTGTCATTTTTCCGGCATCAATATATGCCCAACCCAATGTTTGATAATATTGATTTAAGTAAGAACTGCTTAACGATGTGTTAGCCACCAAAGGCAATAATTCTACAATCGCATCTGCCGATTTACCATTTAAGTAATACAATCTAGCCAGCCGATATTTTAGTTGATGATTGTTAGGTGTTAAGCGTTTTAACTCAACTAAATCTGCAATCGCTTCGGTTGTCTTATTTTGTTGTACTAAAGCATCGGCCTTATCAAGTGCAACAACTACAAAATCGGACAGTTTAAAATCTACCGGATTGTTTTCGTTGGCTTTTAAAATAAGTTTTACGGCTTCTTCAAAACTGTTGTTTTCTAAAGCTGCATAGGCTAAATTGCCATAAGCAGCTGCAAAATTACTATCGGTGTCAACTGCTTTTCTATACTGTTCTAATGCAGCTTTATATTTTCCGTTGGCATAATATAAGTTGCCGAGAATGTTATACAGTTCCGGACTTTGGCTAAAGTTGGGAATTGCTTTTTTCAAGATTAATTCAGCGCTATCAGGCTGATTTAGCTCGGTATATATTTCAGACAAACATTCATAGGGCCATAAGTAGTACGGATTAATGGCCAATGCTTTTTTAAACCATGTGATGGCAGATGGATGCTGATCTGTATTTTGAAAATACCTAGCATAATATGCAATAGCCTCAGCATTCTCTTTGTTTATGGCAATACCTTGTTGAAATAATGCCAATGCATTAGCTGTGTCTTTCAATTTCATTAAAACCCAGGCCCTGCCTGCATAAGCCCAAGGATGATATGGATTATTGATGGCGGCTTGTTGGTATAAACTATCTGCTTTAAGCCAATCTTTTGTAGTATAAGCGTTGGCAAAATAATCGGCCAACTCCGTATATCCTTCAGAGAAAAAAGGTTCAATCTGTAAAGCTAATAGCAAAACACTTTCTACCGCTTCCGGCTTTGTTTTTTTATATACTTCCGATAAATTGTACCAGGCATGAACATTAGTACTATCTTTTTGAATGGCTTGCTGATAATAGTAAGCGGCTTGCTTTAAATTTTTCCTTTTTTCAAATACAACACCTAAGTTGGAAGTTTCAATCGATACATCTGCTGTGTCTTTGTTAATTGAAATGCGATATAATCTCTCAGCTTCTTTGTAATTCTTTAAATCGTGATATACATTGGCTAAATTGTTATACGGCCAACTAAAATCAGGGGCCATTGCAATCACTTCTTTAAACACCTTAATGGCTTGTGCATATTTGCCTTGGTCTTTTAAGCAATTACCCAAAGAACTACGAGGGTAGGTCCATGTAGGAATTAATTGAATGGCCTGTTTGTAATATTGTTCAGCTATAGCAAATTGGTGTTGGTATTCTGCTACCAAGCCTAATGCATGCAATACATAAGCCGCATTGGGTTCTATGCCAATGGCTTTTTCTAATAAGGCTTTTGCCTTGGTGTACTGTTTAAAGTTTTTGCCCCGCAAATAGGAGTAGGCTTCTAAATACAAACTGTAAAGTGTATAAACTTTATAACCATAATCTGCGGTGTCAAGAACAGCCAGCAGTTGATTACTTTTATCAGCAGCTGCTTTAAAGTATGCTGCGGTGGGTAAATTGTTTTTACCGGCTAAAATGGTATTTACAGCTTGTTGAGGTTCGGTTTCTAATAGTTCGGTAATGGCATATTTCCAATCGTTTAAAGTAGTTTCCGACACACTACTATTTTGTTTGTGCAATAGATAAAATGATATCGCTTCACTGAATTTTTGTTGCTTCAACAACAACAGCATTTGTGTAGATACAATTGCATCGGCTTGAGCTGCACTATCAGCACTTGAATTTCCTCCGGCTAAAAAACCTCTAGCTAATCCTCTGCCTTTGGCAAATGCAACAAATGCCGGATTGGTTTTATAATGCTCTAATGCA
Source organism: Methylophilus rhizosphaerae (assembly GCA_943370285.1). GTDB lineage: Bacteria > Bacteroidota > Bacteroidia > Chitinophagales > Chitinophagaceae > CALRQJ02. Next base: position 22,906 of record CALRQJ020000010.1, read on the forward strand.
AAATTTTTAGCATCATCATTTATCAACGCAACAATCTTATCATCATCAGCTGCTTTAATACTTGGCGATTGTTTTTGACGGGAAACGAGTTTTACTTTGTCTTTTACAAAACGGTTCAACTCATCTACAATAATTTTATTATCGGTTGGACCGTTATCGGCTTCGCCGGATAAGCCTTTCACTAAGTAGTACGTAAAATAACCTTGACCTAAAGTAGAGTCTTCATAAGAACGTTGTTCAGGCCCACAACTTAAAAAACGAATGGTATTGCTGAAGGATAGTAAAGCAGATTCGCTTAATAATTTAGCACCCTCTTCATTTACAGTATAGCCGGAATGGCAAGCATCTAATACTAAATTCACCAACACTTTTTGTTTGGCAATACTATCAATCACCCTGTTCAAACGTTCAAAACTTAGTGTGCCGGCGGCCCCTGCATACACCCTTTCTACATTTACATTATGGCAGAGTAAGTAGCCTTTGTATTTTACTTTTTCTTTTTGAATATCGCCATGACCCGAAAAATAAATGATGGCTTCATCGCCTGGCTGAAATTTTATTTTAGAGAATGTGGTGATGGCTTTGTTAACTGCAGCGCTTGTAGCTTCTTTATTTAAAAGTAGGGTTAGGTTTTTTTCTTCTACCCGTTTGGAATGCAATAAAAAAGCGGATAACAATTGAGCATCTTTATCGGCCGCATTCAACGACATTTTAGGATTGGCATAGTCAGATATACCAATGATGAGGGCATAAGTTGTTCCTTTTTTTGTAGCGGCAGTTTGTAAAACAGCAACACCCTTATCGCCTTGTGCATACGACAGCAGGGAGCAGCCTAACAAAAATGTTAGCAATAATAAATTGTAGGTCTGGTGTTTCTTAAGCATATCAATCTCAAATTAAGCCAAAATTGATTGCTATGTGGATAACTCTAAATGGGTATTTTAATTCGATAGCGAAAACATTAACAAACTCCTACACTAAATCTTTAACTACATTCCAAATTACTTTGGGTTTACCCAATGTGTAGTAGTGTAAAACTGGTACACCAAAAGCTTTTAGCTCTTTGCTTTGTTGTAGCAACCATTCAGTACCTACTTTTTCTACTTCTTGGTCGGTTTTACATTTTAAAATGGCATTAGATAATTCGGTTGGTATATCTACATGAAAAATTCGAGGTAGAACGGTTAATTGTTTTTTAGTGGTAATTGGCTTTAATCCCGGAATGATGGGTACATTAATGCCCATGTTTCGACAAGCCGTTACAAAATCAAAAAACTTTTGGTTGTCAAAAAACATTTGCGTCATCACATAATCGGCACCGGCATCTACTTTGTCTTTTAATCGTTGTAAATCAATTTCTAAGTTTGGTGCTTCAAAATGCTTTTCAGGATATCCGGCTGTGCCGATACAAAAATTGGTTTTGCCACCATTTTGTATGTCTTCATCCAAGTATAAACCATGGTTTAAATTAACCACTTGCTTTTGTAGATCAATAGCATAAGCATGACCATCTTTTTCAGGAATAAAACTAGGTTCGTTTTTTTCGGCATCGCCACGTAATACCAAAACATTGTCAATGCCTAAGAAGTTAAGGTCAATTAATGCATCTTCACATTCTCTTTTGGTAAAACCACCACAAATAAAGTGTGGTACCGTATCAATGCGGTAATGGTTCATAATGGCAGCACAAATACCAACAGTTCCCGGTCTTTTTCGAACCTCCACCTTATCAAAAGTGCCATCGGCCTTTTTCTTAAACATACTTTCGCTGCGGTGGTAGGTAACATTAATCCAAGAAGGCTTAAACTCCATTAATGGGTCTAAATGATCGAAAATAGAATTGATACTTTTCCCTTTTAACGGAGGTAGTACTTCAAATGAAATTAAAGTGTCATTAGCCTGTTGAATATGCTCAGTTACTTTCATATACTTGTAAAATTGGTGCAATATACACCAGACGGCAATAATTGAAACATCTGTTAACTTACAGAATTATATAAAGCGATAATCTTGCAACAGTTATTTTTGCCAAAACTTTTCCATTGAGCCTAACCATACATACTAAAGACCTTGTAAAACGCTACAAAAGCCGCACGGTGGTTAACCATGTAAGTGTAAATGTAAAACAGGGTGAAATTGTAGGCTTGTTAGGTCCCAACGGTGCCGGCAAAACCACTACTTTTTACATGGTAGTGGGTTTAATTAAGCCCGATGAAGGCGATGTTTTTCTTAACGATGTAAACGTTACCAAACTGCCTATGTACAAAAGGGCACAGATGGGCATTGGCTATTTGCCGCAAGAAGCTAGTGTGTTTAGGAAACTGAGTGTAGAGAATAATATTATGGCTGTTTTGGAAATGACCAAACTGAATAAAAAAGAACGACACGATAAATTAGAATCGCTGTTAGAAGAGTTTAATCTCGGCCATGTTCGTAAAAACAATGGCGATAGCTTAAGCGGTGGCGAAAGAAGAAGAACCGAAATTGCCCGAGCATTAGCCGTTGACCCAAAATTTATTTTGTTGGATGAACCATTTGCCGGTGTAGATCCTATTGCGGTAGAGGATATTCAAAGCGTGGTAGCCAAATTGAAGTACAGAAATATTGGCATACTCATCACCGACCATAATGTAAATGAAACCTTAAGTATTTGCGACAGGGCTTATTTATTGATTGAAGGAAAAATCTTTAAGACAGGTACTGCCGAACAATTGGCCGATGACGAACAAGTTCGACGTTTGTATTTAGGAACCAATTTTGAACTAAAGCGAAAAGATTGGATTTTAGACATGCAGAAAGAAGACAGTGAACGAAGAGCAGCCGATATTGCCGACGAAGCACTATAAGTTTATACCACCACTTTAATAATTCAGTTTCATTGCGTATTTTGCCCCCAACCATGAAACTGCTTAGCCCAACCATTTCTCGTTTAGCCCGCCTAAGGCAGTGGCGTATTGAACAATGGGTAGAAAACCCCATTGCAGCACAGCGTGAAGTGCTGATGGATTTGGTAACCCACGGCCAATATTCAGAAATGGGTCGAAAATACGGCATGAACAAGCTTTTCAACATTAGAGATTTTAAAAAAGCCGTACCCATTCATACCTACGAAGACCTTAAGCCTTGTATTGAGCGAAGTATGAATGGCGAAGAAAACTTGTTGTGGAATACTCCGGTTAGTTGGTTTGCCAAAAGTAGCGGCACAACAAGCGATAAAAGCAAATTCATTCCCATAACAGAGGAGAGTTTAGAAGATTGTCATTTTCATGCGTCTAAAGATGTATTGTCGCTGTATTACAACTTTAATCCCGATAGTGATTTGCTGACAGGTAAAGGATTAGTGATTGGCGGTAGCCATCAAATCAGTAAAGTAAATGACGATATACAATATGGCGATTTAAGTGCCGTACTATTACAAAACACACCCATGTGGGCTAATTGGATTCGTACACCCGAATTAAGCATTGCCCTATTAGATGAATGGGAAAATAAAATTGAACAGTTAGCCCAAAGTACGATTCCGGAGAATGTAACAAGCATTAGTGGTGTACCTACTTGGACATTAGTGTTGATCAAACGTATTTTAGAAATTACCGGTAAATCAACCCTAAAGGAAGTGTGGCCTAATTTAGAGTTGTATATGCATGGCGGTGTTTCTTTTGTGCCGTATAAAGAACAATTTAGAAAATTAATAGGTGATGATAGTGTTCATTTTTTAGAAATGTACAATGCTAGTGAAGGGTTCTTTGCTGCACAAGATCATCCTGGAACAGAGGGCATGTTACTGTTTTTACAACACGGTATTTTCTATGAGTTTTTGCCGTTAGAAGAGTATGGCAAAGACAATCCACAAACGATAGGGTTAGATAAAGTAGAATTGGGCAAACACTATGCTCCCATCATAAGTACCAATGGCGGTTTATGGCGTTATTTGTTGGGAGATACGATTCAGTTTGTATCGTTGTATCCTTTTCGCATAAAAGTAAGTGGCAGGTTGAAACACTATATCAACGCCTTTGGCGAAGAGGTAATGGTAGATAATACCGATAAAGCCATTGCAATAGCTAGCGAAAAATGTAATGTAGTGGTTACGGACTATACTGCAGCGCCGGTTTACTTTAGCGAAAACAGTAATGGTGCCCATGAATGGTTGATTGAGTTTGAAGTGCCGCCCACTAATTTGGGATTATTTACCTACGAATTAGATGCTGCATTGAAAAGCTTAAATAGCGATTATGAAGCCAAACGCCATAAAGATATAGCCCTTCGTTTGCCGATTGTACAAGTATTAGCGCCTGGTGTATTTAAAGCTTGGCTTCGTAGTAAAGGCAAATTAGGGGGGCAGCATAAAGTGCCAAGATTGAGCAATGAAAGGGCATTGATTGAAGAGATTAAAAAAACAACGGCATGAGTAACCCGTTAATCTCATCACATACCTGTGTTAATTGTGGCAATCATTTTACTGGAAAATTCTGTAATAATTGTGGTGAAAAAGTATATTCCCAACACGATAAAAAAGTGCTTCATTTTGTAGAAGAAGGAGTTCATTTTATCACCCATTTTGAAGGTACTTTATTTACTACGCTTAAAACAATCTTTACAAAGCCTGGTCAATTATCTAGCGATTATTGTAATGGCATCAGAAAAAAATACTTCAAGCCCATTCCTTTGTTTTTATTGTTGGTTGTATTATATCTGCTTTTTCCATTATTAGAAGGTTTAAATATGCAGTTGAAGTACTATCCCAAACAACAGTATTACGGAAGTTATGCTGAAACTGCAATCGTTGAAAAGCTGAAAGAAACCGGTTATAGTAAAGAAACACTATCAACAATTTTTCATCAAAAAGGAGAAAAAACGTCTAAGTTTTTACTGCTTACATTAATTCCATTTACAGCGCTATTCTTATATGCTTGTACCTTTTGGCGCCGCAATTATTTTTTTGATCAAATGGTTTTTGCTGCTGAAATAAATGCATTTTATATGATGTGGGGTTTTCTGCTGTTGCCCTTGCTGTTGAGTGTGTTGAATAAAGTGTATTATTTGTTTGCACACCAATACTTGCCGTTTAACGATGCTATTATTGGTGGTATTATATATTTAGGGGTTACCGTATTTTGCATCAAAGCATTTAAACAGTTTTATAGCTTTAAGTGGTGGCAAAGTTTGTTGCTATTATTGCTGTTTTATTTTGCACATTCATTTATAGTTTACAGTTTGTACAAATTTCTTTTATTTGTAACTGTCATTAATCAAATACATTAACGTATGAAACTGCTCGAAGGAAAAACAAGTATAGTAACCGGCGCTGCCCGTGGAATTGGTGCAGCCGTAGCATTAAAATTAGCCGAACATGGCAGCAATGTGGCTTTCACTTATGTAAGTGATAGCAGTGCCGAAAAAGCTGCAGCATTAGAAGCACAACTGATTGCACTAGGCGTTAAGGCAAAAGCCTATCAAAGTAATGCCGGCAACTTTGCCCAATGCGAAGCTTTTGTAAATGATGTATTAAAAGAATTTGGCAGTATAGATGTTTGTGTAAACAATGCCGGTATCTCTAAAGATAACTTGCTGTTAAGAATGACTCCTGAACAATTCGAAGAAGTGATTACCGTTAATTTGAACAGTGTTTTTTATATGACCAAACAAGTCATCAAACCGATGATGAAAGCAAGAAGTGGTGCCATCATTAACATGAGTTCGGTAATTGGCGAAATGGGTAATGCAGGCCAAAGTAGTTATGCCGCAAGTAAGGCCGGAGTGATTGGATTTACAAAATCCGTAGCCAAAGAATTGGGTAGCCGCAATATTCGTTGCAATGCTATTGCACCGGGCTTTGTAGAAACCGATATGACTGCTTATTTGCAAGATGGTGATGGTGCCGATAAATATAAAGCCGGTATTCCATTGGGTAGATTTGCTACCGCCGAAGACATTGCCAATACCGTTTTGTTCTTAGCATCAGATATGGGTAATTATATTACCGGTCAAACCATTAGCGTTTGTGGCGGGTTGAATATTTAGTATTGTAATAACTAATTTAGATAGAGCAGGATTTTTCCTGCTTTTTTTGTAAATTGGTGTCACCTAAGTGTTAATTGATAAACATAAAGGTTGTGGTCTATAGCTTATATCTATACATTTGCTGTCGTGTACAAAAAACTCATCAACATTTTTCTTGTGCTGGTATTAGCCACACAAATGCTTCCGGTAGAGCAGATGGGTAAAATATTATCTACCAATCAAATTACCGAAGAGCTGCCCCATAGCGCAGATACCGAAGTAGTAAAAAAAGCGGTTAGTATCAACGATTTTTTAGGACCTTCTGCTGATCAATTCTCATTTAAAGCCGTTCAAATAGCGTTAGCTAACCTGAATGATGTTAAGGTTTCATTACCGCTGAACCATTCAAAAGACATTCATAATCCTCCTCCCAACGCCTGATGCTTTAGCTATTGTAATCAATTGTTCATCTTTCAAGGGATCTAATGAAAAAATATATTCTGAATGTAGGTAAAGATATACCTGCTTCAATCGTAGTGTTTTTAGTGGCACTGCCGTTATGTTTGGGTGTGGCGCAGGCAAGTAATCCGCAAGGGCAAACAGGTGTTGTGCCACTATTGGGAGGTATCATTGCCGGCGTGGTTGGTGGTATTGTGATTGGCATGTTTAGCGGATCTCAGTTAAGTGTTAGCGGTCCTGCTGCAGGTCTTACTGCAATTGTTGGAGCAGCTTTAATCAAACTAGGTGGCAATCCTCAAGCTTACGAAATCTTTTTGTTGAGCGTTGTTATTGCCGGTGTTTTACAAATAGTCATGGGGTTTGCAAAAGCCGGAGTTATCGGCGATTATATTCCCAATTCAGTGATTAAGGGAATGTTAGCCGCAATAGGTTTGATTCTTATTTTAAAGCAATTCCCACACTTAATTGGCGAAGACACCAACCCCGAAGGTGATGAGTCGTTTATACAAAGCAATAAGCAAAATACTTTTACTGCCATAGTGAGTGCCATACAGCATTTAACACCATCTGCCACAATAATTGGCGGTATAGGTTTATCGCTGATGATGTTGTGGGAAACCAAATGGTTTAAAACAAAAAAACTCTTTCAATTATTGCCCGGTGCATTAATTGTGGTGGTAGTAGGCACACTCATCAACGAATTTTTTATCATTGCTTATCCCGAATATGCTTTGACCGGAAAACATGTGGTAGATCTCCCTTCCTCAAAATCAGAATTATTCAATTCGTTTCAAACACCTTCTATCAAACACCTCAATAATCCTCAAGTTTGGATGGTGGCATTTACACTGGCTTTAGTAGCAAGTTTAGAAACATTATTAGGCATTGAAGCGGTTGATAAATTAGATCCTTTGAAACGAGTTTCTCCAGGTAATAGAGAGCTAAAAGCACAAGGCTTGGGTAATATGGTATCGGGTTTATTGGGCGGATTGCCATTAACTTCAGTTGTGGTTAGAAGTTCGGCCAATGTTAATGCCGGTGCACAAACTAAAGTAAGCACCATTTTACATGGTGTTTTCTTACTGCTGTCTGTGGTATTTGTTCCGTTTGTACTCAATAAAATTCCTTTAGCTGCATTAGCAGCAATCCTCATATTTACAGGGTATAAATTGGCTAAACTATCTTTATTTAAAGAGTTTTATCTTAAAGGGTGGGATCAGTTTGTGCCATTTACAGTAACCGTTCTCGCCATTTTAGCAACCGATTTGCTGATGGGTATTATCATCGGTATTATAGTGGGTTTATTCTTTATGATAAGAAGTAATTTTAGAAGTAGTGTGTTGGTGGTAAATGACAAAAACAACTATTTAATAAGGTTACGTAAAGATGTATCTTTCCTTAATAAACCCATCATTAAACGAAAGCTTGAAGAAGTGCCCGAAAATGCTTTTGTAATTATAGACGCTACCAGAGCAGATTTTATAGATAAAGATGTGATAGAAGAAGTAAATAGTTTTATTGCTCATGCCTATTTAAAAAACATCAAAGTAGAAGTTAAAAAGAGTTTACATAAACCAATGCACCTCTTATTTCATACACCACAAAATCATTCTAATGAAAGTATATGATAAATTGCTCTTGGAAAATAAAGCCTGGGCAAAAGAAAAAGTAACCGAAGACCCCGACTTTTTTACTCGACTAGAACATTTGCAATCACCCGAATTTTTATGGATTGGTTGTAGCGATAGTCGTGTGCCAGCCAATGAAATTACCGGTACCCAACCCGGCGAAATTTTTGTACACCGCAATATTGCCAATATGGTAGTGCATACCGATTTAAATTTATTGGCTGTATTAGAATATGCTGTACATCACCTTAAAGTAAAGCATATTATTGTATGTGGCCATTATGGTTGTGGTGGTGTAAAAGCGGCAATGACACAGCATAACCTTGGCATCATTAATAAGTGGCTACGCAATATTAAAGATGTGTATCGCATTCATAGAGATGAAATCGATGCAATGGATAATTACGATAAACGAGTAAATAAACTCATTGAGTTTAATGTGCAAGAACAAGTAATGAACTTGGCTAAAACCTCTATTGTTCAAAAAGCATGGAAAGAACGACAAGTGCCACACTTACATGGTTGGGTGTACGATTTGCATGATGGCATCATAAAACCAGTTTTTGAAATGGAAGCAGGTACACATATAGATACCTTATACGAATTTGATGATTTGTAAAACTTCATTAAGAAAAGTCGCTAAAGCTGCTCAACCATGTTAAGCAGCTTTTTTATTAACAGCAAGTAATTAGCCACCAATACAATGGAAATCCTAAGGTGATGTTGAAAGGAAAGGTTACGCCTAATGCCATGGGTATGTATAAGCCCGGGTCAGCTTTAGGTGCAGCTAATCGCATAGCGGCAGGTACTGCGATGTAAGAAGCTGATGCAGCTAACACAGCCAATATGAAGCGATTGCCATCAGATATATTCCATACAGTTGTAAGAAGTATGACTGCGCAACCATTTATTAACGGAATTATCATGCCAAACAAGCTTACAAACCAGCCATAACTCCGAAAAGCTTTAAAACGCCTTGCCGCTACCATCCCCATTTCGAGTAAAAAAACCGCTAAAAAGCCTTTAAAAATATCACTGGTAAAAGGTTTAATGCCTTCTGCCTGCTTACTGTCAGATACTAAACCAATCACCAAACTACCTACAATCATTAAAACGCTGCCGTTGGTAAATGCATCTTTCAATATTACTTTGGTTTTAGTTTGTTGTTGGGTTTTGTCGTATCGTTTAATCAGCATAAAGCCAACAATAATGGCCGGTGCCTCCATCATTGCCATTGCTGCTACCATGTGCCCGCCATAATGTACTTCCATCACTTCTAAAAAACTAGCCGCCGACACGAAAGTAACCGCACTCACACTACCATAGGCCGATGCTACGGCCCCCGCATCACTCACATTTAATCTTAACCGCATCAAATGAAATACATACAGCGGAATAGCCATACTTAATACAACCGCTATGGCTAATGTGATAATAATTTCGCTATTTAAACCGCTGTGTTGTAACTCTTGACCACCCTTAAATCCTATAGAAAAAAGCAAGTACAACGAAATAAATTTTGCTGTAGTAGCCGGTATTTCTAAATCACTTTTAACAACTGCCGCTAAAATGCCAAGCATAAAAAATAGCAAAACGGGGTTGGTAAGGTTACTAACGAGAATATTCCAATTCATTATGAGTATTAAATTAATTTCACAAAGTTATAGCAGCAATGATAAACAAACTGGTATATGCTTTGTTAGCCAATTCAAACCCTGAGGTGATATAATTTAATGCTAAATACCTGTAAATTGAGGCAACTTTGCAAAAATCCTAAGGACTTGTAGATTATGGCACAAAAAAAATTCTCGTTTTTATCATCAGTTAGGCAACTGTTTTCCATATTAAGGTTAGATCGTAAAGACATTTCGTCTATCTACATTTATGCCATGTTGGCTGGCTTGGTACAACTTTCTTTACCCTTAGGTATCCAAACCATTTTAAGCTTTGTAATGGCTGGTTCTATTTCTACTTCCATTGTGGTATTGATAGTAATGGTAGTATTGGGTACTTTTTTGTATGGTTTGATGCAGGTTAGACAAATGCAAATCATCGAAAAAGTACAACAAAAAATATTTGTACGCTATTCATTAGAATTTAGCGATCGTTTACCCAAACTCGATATAGAAAAATTAGATAAATATTACCTGCCCGAATTGGTGAATCGTTTTTTTGAAGCGCCGGCTTTACAAAAAGGTATCGACAAACTGTTACTCGAAATTCCAACCGCAGTTATTCAAATTATTTTTGGTCTAATATTATTGGCATTCTATCATCCGGTATTTATTGGCTTTGGCGCTATTTTATTAATAATTGTGGTATTGATTATACGATTTTCTGCAGCACAGGGATTAGCAACAAGTTTTGAAGCTAGTGATTTCAAATACAGTATCGCCTCTTGGTTAGAAGAAATGGCCCGTGTCATTAAATCTTTTAAATACAGCAAAGGAACAAAACTGCACATTCGTAAAACAGATGCATTAACGACAAGCTATTTACACAGTAGAACAAAGCATTTTAAAATCTTGATGACGCAATATTGGAGCTTAATCAGTTTTAAAATTATCATTACAGCTGCCATGCTGATTGTGGGTGCTACCTTGTTGGTAAATCAGCAAATTAATATTGGTCAGTTTATTGCAGCTGATATCGTAATCATTGCCATCATTAACTCTGTAGAAAAACTCATCACCAATTTAGATGTAATATATTCTACCCTTACTTCGGTAGAAAAGTTGAATAAAATTACAGATAGTGAAATTGAAAGCGAAGGATCTGCGGTGCTATCAACAAAAGACGACGGTGTTACGGTTCGTTTTGACAATGTAAGTTTTGCTTATAGTGATGGAGAAGAAATTTTACATCAAGTTTCCCTCAAGCTAGAGCCAGGCCAATTGGTTTGCTTAATGGGTGAATCTGGTTCAGGAAAAAGTACACTATTAAGGTTACTTACCGGTGCATTTAAAAACTATGAAGGTAATGTGTTGGTAGATGGCGTGCCGATTGGTAATTATAACTTACAATCACTGCGTTCTCAAACCGGTATTTTATTAAGCCAGCAAGATATTTTTCAAGGTACACTAATGGAAAATATTACGATGGGCAATAGTAGTATTACAACCGATGAAATTACTGCTCTAGCACAAAAAATCGGCTTTATCGATTTTATACAATCGCACAAAGAAGGATATGATACTGTTCTAGATCCACTTGGTAAAAAATTGTCTAAAAAAGTAAGACAAGATATTTTACTGCTCCGTGCTTTACTTGGTCATCACCGCTTGTTATTACTAGAAGAACCATTTGACCATTTAGGTGATTATTCTCGTAAAGGAGTGCTAGACTTTTTGAAACATGATAACAGTGCAACTATAATATTAACAACTATTGACCCCGATGTTGCTGCATCATGTGATAAGGTTATACTCATTAAAGATGGAAAAATTATTAATCAAGGAACTTGGACCGAAGTAAAAAATACAGTGTTTTAAAACATGGAAAATTATTTAGCAGCTAATATAGAAGATCAAGTGAGGGATTCTAATTTAACATCCTTCAAAAATATTTACTGTGTAAACAGATCTAGTAAAGTAAAGTATTGGATGATAGGCATATTGTTCGTCCTTTTTATACTATTGCTTTTACCATGGACGCAAAATATTAGAGCCAAAGGTTTAGTAACTACTTTACGCCAAGAAGAAAGACCACAACAACTCAATACCGTACTTGCAGGTAAGGTGGTAAAGTGGTATGTAAAAGAAGGCGATTTTGTACAAGCCGGAGACACCATTTTACAATTGGGTGAGGTTAAGGTAGATTATTTTGATCCGAAGTTGTTGGAAAGAACACAACAACAAATTCAAGGCAAAACAGCTGCTGTTGCCGGATACGAAGGTAAAGCTGCAACTGCCGATGTTCAGGTGTCAGCATTAACCCAAGGCTTACAATTAAAACTACAATCGTTAGACAATAAAATTGGTCAGCAGCAGTTAAAAATCACTAGCGATAGTACCGATTTAATTGCAGTCAATAATGAACTTGCAGTTGCGAAAAGACAAATTGATGCAGCTAAATTAATGTTAGATAGCGGTGTAATAAGTTTGGTTGATTTTGAACGTAGAAAAGTGGCATTTCAAAATGCACAAGCCAAACGCATTTCTGCAGAAAATAAATTCTTACAAAACAAGCAAGAACTCATCAATTTACGAATTGAAAAAAATGCTACGGTGCAAGAATATACCGATAAAATTTCTAAAGCCGAAGGAGAGAAATTTGCCTCTCAATCTAATGCGGCAACCGGTCAGGCTGATGTAGCCAAATTGCAAAATGCTTATTCTAACTACGATATAAGAAACAAACTCTATTATATCACCGCACCGCAAAGCGGACAAATTACCAAAGCCAAAAAAGCAGGTATTGGAGAGTTTGTGAAAGAAGGAGAAATGATGGTTGAAATTGTGCCTGATCATATTCAGTATGCCGTTGAGATGTTTGTTGAGCCCATGGATTTGCCATTGGTGAATAAAGGCCAAAAAGTTCGCTTTATTTTCGATGGTTTTCCTGCCATTGTTTTCAGTGGTTGGCCTAATACAAGTTATGGTACTTTCGGTGGAGTAGTAACTGCAGTAGAAACGAGTGTAAGTGATAATGGCAAGTTTAGAGTATTAGTAGCCGAAGATTCAGACACAACCGAAAAACGTTGGCCCAGACAATTAAGAATGGGCGGTGGTGCTCAAGGTATTGCCTTATTGAAAGATGTTCCTATCTATTATGAATTGTGGCGAAACATCAACGGATTCCCACCGGAATATTACAAGCCCAACAGTACAACAAGCAATAAAAAAGAGGACAAATAAATTAGTAGTGATGAAGGGTTGGATTACAACAATGTTTTATGTATTGGCGCTAGTTGCTGCACAAGCTCAAGCTGATAGTGTATTGTCTGAAACCGATTTTATGAATCTGGTACGTTCCTATCATCCTATTGCTAAACAAGCCAATTTAGTGGTACAAAAAGCCGAAGCAGGCTTGTTGGCAAGCCGTGGTATGTTCGATCCGGTTGCTGCTGTTGGTAGTTCTAATAAAACGTTTGACGGAAAAAATTATTTCTATTATACCAATCCCGAATTGAAGGTGCCCACTTGGTTTGGTGCCGATATTAAAGCCGGATTAGAAAATAACGGTGGTCAGTTTTTAAGTAGTGAAGAATCTGCCAGCCGCAGTAGTTATATTGGTTTTGAAATGCCGTTGTTGAAAGGATTGGCCATAGATAAAAGAAGGGCAGCTGTACAACAAGCAAAAATATATCGGCAGCAAAGTGAACAAGAAAGGCTGGCGATGTTGAATGATTTGTTTTACGACGCCATTGCCAGTTATTGGAATTGGGCAGGAGCTTCACAATTGTTGGCAGTCATCAATAGGTTCGCCAATAATGCTGCGGAACGAGTACGATTGGTAACAGTGTCTGTTGAAAACGGCGATAGGGCTGCAATAGATTCTATTGAAGCAACCGCCCAACTGTTGAGTTTTCAAATACTGCAAACGGAAGCAGCTATTAAAGTTCAAAATACGGCCATTGATTTGTCTAACTTTTTATGGACGATGAATGAATCGTCTTATCAATTGCCTGATAATATTAAACCGGCTGTCAATTTATCAGAAGGAGCATTACAATCATCCCTTGCATTATTCGATGCTAATAATATTAATACCGTCATCAACACACACCCTTCTTTACAAACGTATACCTACAAACTCAATGATTTAAAAGTAGAGCAGCGTTTAAAGTTTCAAAATTTGCTGCCTACTTTTAATGTAAAATACAATTGGTTAACTAAGGGCTATGATGTGTTTAAAGGCGTTAATGCCGGTCTGTTTGAGAATAATTATAAGTTTGGATTAGATGTAAAACTGCCGCTTTTTTTACGGGAAGGTAGAGGTGATTATCGCAAAGCCAAACTTAAAATTCAGGAAACACAATTAGAACAATCGTTGAAAAGAACAGCGCTTGAAACCAAAGTAAAAACTACTTTGAATGAAGCCAGTAACTTATTGGCACAAATCAATATTACTGCAAGGGCTTACAATAGTTACAGTCGTTTATTAGCAGCAGAAGAAACTCGTTTTAGAAATGGAGAGTCTTCTTTATTCCTCATCAACACCAGAGAAAATAAAGTGTTGGAGACTTTACAAAAGCTGATTGACCTTAAAACCAAATGGTACAAAAACCAATACGCCATTCAATGGTCTGCCGGTTTGTTAAGATAATGTGTTACAACACGATTTTCTGTAATTACGAAGACATAGTGAAAAAATTAGATTAATTTCATTGACTAAAACATCAACTATGATACGTACAGCAGCTGCCGTTTGGAACGGTTCAGGTAAAGAAGGTAAAGGTCATTTAACTACTCAAAGCACTGTGTTAAATCAAACCCAGTATTCTTTCAATACTCGTTTTGAAGATGGTGTAGGCACCAATCCCGAAGAGTTAGTAGCAGCAGCCCATGCCGGTTGTTTTACCATGAAGTTGAGTTTTGTGTTAGGAGCCGCAGGCTTTACGCCGGATAGCATCAATACCAAATGTGAGTTAGAATTTAAAGATGGCGCTATCACCAAAAGTCATTTAATAGTAACAGCCACCGTTCCGGGTATTGATGAAGCTACTTTTCAAGCAAGTGTGAAAGATGCGGAGGCTAATTGCCCTATCTCTAAGTTATTAAATACTGCCATTAGCAGCGAAGCTAGTTTAGTTTAAATATTATATTCTGCCGAAGATGTTGCCTTCGGCAGCTATTTTTTGCGTTGTGTGTATTCAATTACAAATCTTAATGGCAAGTGAGCCGTTTTATTTTCAATAGCTATTTTTGTATTTATGCGACGAATGATTTTTGTAGTAGTATTAAGTAGTGTTTTTAATTTTTCTTCAGAATCTCAAAATAAAGACACAATTTCTTTTATCAAGGCAAAACGAATGTCGGATGCCGACCTAGCCAAAAAAAGGGAAGGCACATTTGTAACCGGTATTCCAGACTTTTCATCAGACCCTGTAACCGGATTTGGACTTGGTATAAGGACAAATGTTTTTTGGAACGGCAAACGGACAAATCCTTTTTTTGCATATACCCCCTACCTTGCTAAACTCAAGGCTAATGCTGCGTACTATACTTCTAATGCAAAAGAACTCATTTTATCACTCGATGTTCCGTATTACAAAGGGAGTCGTTGGCGTTTTAAAATTGACTTCAAAGCACAACAAAATCCTGCCAATTTATACTTTGGATCAACCGAACAAACGCTTGGTGAACTAAGGCTTCCTTCTACACCAAATGGCGGACAAACCTACTTAACCTATGCCGCTTTTGATAAAGCTAGAAAAACATTAAGGCCTGGTGGAGTTGACGAAGCGGGTCTTGTAACCGATGCACTTTCAAACAGGTTTAGAGAAACAGAGTTTATGCTAAATCTAAAAGCAGACTATGCCCTTGGTAAAAAAGGCGTTTGGAGAATTATGGGTGGATACGAGATTCAACATCTGAATTACAAAACATTTGAAGGAACGGAAGCTGAAGCAATTAATCCTGTAAATGGACAAGAAACAAAAGCACCAAACGGAACATCTTTACTGAGAAGAGATTTTCAGCAAGGCTTAATTTCAGGTCTTGACGGTGGTTGGGTTTCTATTTTACAAACCGCATTCATTTACGACACTAGAGATTTTGAACCAGACCCAACCCGTGGTTATTATTTGGAAATTGCTAATGAGTTTTCAAATTCCATCATTGGTTCTCAATTCAACTTTAATAAGCTCTTCATACAAGGAAGGTTTTACAAAAAGCTACCTATTGGCAAAAGAACCGTTTTTGGTGGACGCCTAGGTGTAGGAAATATTTTTGGCGATAATGCTCCTTTCTTTGAGTTTCAAGACCAATGGAGCCCAGATGGCAGTATCAATGCTTTGGGCGGTAAACAGTCGTTACGTGGACATAGAGCCAATCGTTTTTTAGCCCGTTCTTTAGCTTTTGCAAACTTTGAACTTCGTTACCGAATAGCTGATACCAAATTAGGCAAACAACGATTTGCATTTACATTAGCACCATTCTTTGACGCAGGAACTGCAAGAGATAAGTGGCAAGACTTAAACTTTACGAATATCAAAACTTCGTATGGTGGTGGTTTAAGAGTAGCTTGGAATCAATCAACAATTATTTCATTTGACTATGGAATTTCAAAAGAAGACAAACTATTTTATTTTGGTATTGGGCAAGCTTTTTAGGTTATCCGAGAAGAGTACTACACAATAGGTAAGATTTCCCAAAATACACTATCAGTTGTTTAAATTATCATCAATAGCCAGTTGTCTAGCAATAAATTTGCAGGATATATCAAACTTTGAATATTGAAAGCGCCATACCAAAAAGCTTATTGAATCATTTTCTGCTCATCAATACTGTAAGGCAATTGCCTTTGTTTCGTTATTAGTTAAAACTGAACATTTACTGTACGATTACAGTTAATTTTGCAGCACTGCTGTGTCAACGGCATTATCGTTTTCATTTTAACTTACTTTATATGGCTTCTTTGCTTCGTTTTTGTTCGTTCCTACTATTGGCATTTTCATGTAGTACCGTTCTGGCTCAAACAGATACTGCTGTTCACTTTTTTTACAACAAGCAACGTTTAAACGATACTACCGTTCAGCTTACCATTACAGCTAAACCTATTGCAGGTGCAAAGCTATATGCCTTACAAAAGCAAGCTGATGAAACGTTATTTTCTGCCATCACATTTGATACAACCGCCACAGCATTTTTAAGTGGTGCGGTAACAGATAAAAGTCAACTGAAATCAGAAAAGGATGCATCGGTAAATGCAACGGTTCGGTTTGTTACCGACTCTGCCGTTTGGCAACAGCTCCTAAAAATAAATGCGGCAGATAGTACCATCATTAAGGGTAACATTACGTATTTGGTAAAACAGGGCGACAACTTTATTTCAGGTGAAGAATCATTTAAATTTTTTATTCAGCCAGAACCAGCAACAGCATCTGCCGAAGGCAATACTGATGTGGCCGACCAATCTTTGTGGTGGATTTTTATTGCAGCATTTGGCGGTGGATTATTGGCCTTACTTACACCTTGTGTGTATTCCATGATTCCGGTAACGGTTAGTTTTTTTACCAAACGCAGCAAGACAAAAGCCGAGGGCAAACGCAATGCTATTTACTATGCCGTATCTATCGTAAGCATTTTTACTTTACTCGGATTTTTAATCACTTTAATCTTTGGTCCTGCAGCATTAAATAATTTGGCCACCAACTGGATAGCTAATTTGATATTCTTCGTTTTGTTTCTTGTATTCGGAATTTCTTTTCTGGGTGCTTTCGAAATTAATCTACCTTCTTCTTGGTCAACCAAAGCAGATAGTAAAGCTGGCATGGGCAATTTCATGGGTATCTTTTTCATGGCATTAACGTTAGTAGTTGTGTCATTTTCATGTACCGGTCCAATCATTGGTAATTTGTTGGTGCTAGCTGCAAAAGGCAGTTATTATGGCCCGTTGATAGGTATGTTTGGCTTCTCTTTAGCATTGGCTTTACCTTTTGCATTGTTTGCATTCTTCCCCAGTAAATTAAATATTTTAGGTAAAGCTGGCGGATGGTTAAATGCAGTTAAAGTAACCTTAGGCTTTTTAGAATTGGCATTAGCATTGAAGTTTTTATCGAATGCCGATTTGTCGTTGGGATGGCGATTACTCGACCGAGAAATCTTTATTGCTTTATGGGTAGTGATATTTATTTTATTAGGCATTTATTTATTGGGTAAAATTAAATTTCATCATGACGATGAATTACCTAAGAACGATTTTGGATTACCGTATTTAACTGTTACTCGATTGTTCTTTGCTATAGCAGCATTCTCTTTTGCAGTGTATATGATACCCGGCATGTGGGGTGCTCCATTAAAAGGTATTAGTGCTTTTGTACCACCGATGGGCACACAAGATTTTAATGCTTCGGCTGCCAATCATGCTGCTACTGGCAGTGCTACTTCATCTGGCGAAGCCAAAATTCATCCGGTTAAATATTACGATCGAATGAAAATTTATGAACCCGAAGTGGTGACTAAATATGGGTTGATTACTTTCTTTGATTACGATGAAGCATTAGCAGCAGCTCGAAAACTGAAAAAGCCATTGATGATTGATTTTACCGGCATCAATTGTGTGAACTGCCGTAAAATGGAAGGACAAGTTTGGAGTGACCCTGCGGTAATGAAAATGCTGAAAGAAGATTTTGTAATTGTATCGCTGTACGTTGATGTAAACAATATAGACTTGCCCGAAAGTGAACATTATTTTTCTAAAGCATTGGGGAAAAAAGTAGAAACATTAGGCGATAAACATGCCGATATGCAGGTTACCAAGTTTGGCGCCAATAGTCAGCCTTTTTATTTCTTTTTAGATGGCAATGAGAACAGATTGATTAACGAAGGGTATGGCTACGATCCTAATATTCAACGATTTATTGATCATTTGAATAAAGCTAAAGTAGCATACGATAAAGGAAAGTAAAATTTTTGCACCTTGGTCATGAATTCAACATGAAAGCCTTTCATACAGCTTGCAACAATATCTTTGCGCAGCAAAAAATAGCGTATGGAATTAGGCATTGGCATGTTTGGCGATAATCATTACAGTAACGGAAAAGTACAGCCGGTTGGAACACGGCTTAAAGAACTGATTGCTGAGATACAATTGATGGATGAATTAGGACTCGACTTTTTCAGCATGGGTGAGCACCACCGACCAGACTATGCCGTTTCAACCCCCGAAATTATTTTAGCCGCTGCTGCTACCGTTACCAAAAATATCAAATTGGGTAGCGGGGTAACGGTATTGAGTTCTGCTGACCCGGTTAGGGTGTACCAACAATTTGCGACCATCGATCAACTCTCCAACGGTCGGGCCGAAATCATAGCAGGCCGTGGTAGCTTTATTGAATCATTTCCGTTATATGGGTACGATTTAAAAGATTACGACGGTTTATTTGATGAAAAACTCGATTTGCTTTGCAAAATCAACAAACAACCCACTATTACTTGGAAAGGAAAATACAGACCTTCCTTACAGCAGCAAACCATTTTACCCCGTGCAGTGAATGACAGCTTGCCCATTTGGGTGGCTGTAGGCGGTACGCCTGAATCGGTAGATAGGGCTGCTCGTTTAGGATTACCCGTCATTTTTGCTATCATTGGTGGATATCCCAGACAGTTTGTGCCGTTGTTTAATTATTACCGAGATTTATACTTGCAATATGGCCATAATGAAAAAAACATGCAAGTAGGTGTTCATATGCATTGTTTTTTTGGTAAGAATAGTACAGCTATTGCCGATTATTATTTTCCGCATTATGCAGCGCAGATGGATAGAGTGGGCAGCACTAGAGGTTGGCCGCCATACCAAAAAGCACAATTCGATATGGGCCGAAGTAAAAACGGGGCATTAATCATTGGCGATGCCCAAGAAGCCATTGATAAGATATTGGAACTGAAACAACTGCTCAAACTTACCCGATTTACAGCACATATGGATGTTGGCGGACCCGACCACAGTAAGCTGATGGAGTCAATAGAAATATTTGGCTCTATTATTGCCCCTGCTTTGAAAATGAGTTAAGAAATGCCAATTAATGGGATATCTATATAATTAGTTACTATAAAAGTAAACTGCTGTAATGGCTTTACTGCTAACTAAAGTCATCAGTTTCTTTTTGTCTTTATCAAATACAACTGTAGTGTCTACGCCATCTTTCTGATTTTTTTCGAGCAAATATTTACCGCTTTTTTCATGATTGGTGAGTAATTGTAAAAGCTTACCGTACTGGTATTGGGCATCAGCATTCTCAGCATTACTAGTAAGTTCATATACCCAAATAGCTTGTTTGATATCGAAATAAATTTTTGAGTGTGTCATGCCCAACTTTAGATTAGCCCCAAAATGCTCCTCACCGGCTGGGCTAGTTGTGAGCTCACCTTTTAGACCATTAAACCCGGTTGCTGCATTGCTTATAATTTCTTCCATTTCTTTTTCCAAGTTGGTCTTTCGTCTAAATACAATTAAACCAATTGGTACTTTTGTTGCTTTAGGACTATTTATTTTAATCTCATACGTTACTCCCATTTTGGGTGATTGCATATCGTAATAGGCAAAGTAACTATCCTTTGGAATTTCTTGCTCAGTTGTGCCAATTGCAGAGGCGCTGCAATTAACCTTAACTACAATGCCGGTATCAAGCGCTACTGCAATAGCTGTATAGCTGTACTCCCAATCGAGTTGTTTATTAAAATACAAATACTTGGTGGGTGTACTTTCATAATTAGATGAATACCTAACCCATCCGTTTTGAATAAGACGAGTTTGTTCCTTAACAAACTTTGGTTTTAAGGTATTAATTTCTGAAGGGGTAAGTTGTGCGATGTAATCTTCTTTTGAAAAATCAATGACTTCGCCATCGGCTTGTGTTCTTTTAGCGTCACCGGTATAAACCGATGTATAGCCACCACCTGAACTATTTGGATTAAATTTATTCCCATGTCCATCAACAGTAGTATAACTGTTTTTAAAAGCAAATTTCGATGACCTTGAACGGGCAAACCTTGCCGCATCATCCCACCTAAAACCAGGTTTCCAATGATAACTGGCAATTATAGAATGATTGATTTTATCCCTTAACTGTTCTGCCAATTCTCGTTCACCAATAATTTTGGTATCCCAAACTTCAAATACCTCCCAAGCATTGATTTCTAAGTTTTTTGAGGTATACAAAATGATGAAACTCCCTAAAGGTCGAGGCAATGCTTTATCTACTTTGTTGGTATTATTTGAGTTTTGTTGTGTAAAACCTGCGATTCCTAATAGAAGTAGGACCAAGGTGGTAAAAAACTTAGGCATTGTTTATGGAAATTGTTTGAAGTAATGCTGCTAAAGTTATCAAATTTCAAAATATCGCTTATGCAAGGGCTCTCTTTTTAATGAAGTAGCCTTAAAAGCTTTAGGTAAGTATAAATTTTTGTGAGGCCATTCGCCATTTGTCCCGCCTAATAACCATTCGTAAAAACAGAATAACTTTCTGTTTATTGGCCCGTTTCCCTTAAAACCCTTTACTGTACTGCATTCTAACACAAAGCCGAATAGTACGGCAAGCCGATTACTAAAAATAAACAGGTATTATGTGTTGCATAGTACTGAAATATCACTTAGCTTTGTGTTATCAAACAACAAATCAAAAAACCAATTAAAAAATAACAATCATGAAACGAGTATTAAGCATCACCAACATTATCGGATTATTAATCTTAATCCCAGGTTTGTTTATCGGTTATTTATCTCATAACGATACAACAAACACCCAAGAAGAAAACACCGTGCAAATGGATGAAACCGGTACCAATAGTACCAATGTATTAAACCGTTCAGTTCGGTTCAACAATTTCTAATGGGTATTGAGGCTATTCGGCTGAGATACAAGGCAGTGTTTCAGCCGTTCTTTTTCTCCATGGCATAGGTGATAAAAACCATTCCATTTCTTTTCTTTCGGTTAATTTTTACCTGTTCATAACCATTTCTTTCAAAAAATGGTTTGGCCGTAATACTAACATCAGAAGTAATTAAAGACAAGGCTCTTTTTGTAGCTTCATGTTCAATATGGTTGAGCAGTAGTTGTCCTACACCATTACGTTGAAACTCTTTGTGCACATACAAGCAATCAAAGTCGCCACTACCGGTTAGTGCCGCAAATCCAACTATCTTTTTTTGAGCAACTGCTACAATAAAGTAGTGTTTGATTACTCTTTCCATCCACTTTAAGGAATGCCCGGCCGAAGCTGACCAAATACTGATTTGGTCCGGACTATAATCTCGACTGTTTACTTCGGTTATGGTATCGAAGAATAATTGCCTGATGTCTTCTACATCGGTTAATTGTGCTTTGCGTAAGGTGATGTCCATCATATCCTATTGTTTTTCAAACCGGTTAGTACCAATTGGTTATGGTGTATGGCGTGATAGCTGGTAAAATAGATCATTTCCCGCAATGTCAATTTCCCCAATAAGGGATGCGGTAGAATGTACCTATCCAAATCTGCTTCACTGCATTTGGCTACCCTACGGGCAAGTACTGCCGCCTGCCGATGCAATTGCAGCGCTAATTGTTGTTGTTGACTAGTGGTTACCACTTTAGGTACAAATTTTCCCGTGGCTTTACCACCTAAACTCAATTTGGATTGGTATTTGGCTATTAATTCCTCGTATGTTTTTGAAGGACGATTGGCTGTGCCGAATAACAACCGCAATACAAATTTGGGCAACCAAAATGCCAAATTAACCGGCGCTACACTTTTAATCAAATGCGACAAATGCTGACCTGCACTCCATTTTCCGGCAGGTGCAAATACAAATTCATCCGCTTTCAGTGCCGTAACGGTAGCGTTAAAGTTGTGATAACTGTTGGTTAATGATTGGGCTAATGCGGTAGCGTTCATTGGCTCAAAATACAACAAAAATCTACACCTTGGTTCGTGTGACAGGAACCATGAGGTAGCTTCAGCTTAAAAAATATAGCCCAACTTCAACGAAGCCTCCGGATTGATAACAGGTAAACTAAATCGTTGATTGTCTACCGCTACATTTTTATCGCCGCCGATTCTAAAACTTAATCCACCCCAAGGCGATAGGTATATTTTTTTACCCAAACTAAAATGGTAACCCATACTACCATTTACCAATACGTTTTTTAAGGTAGCCGTTTGTTGTTGCGCCGTCGTTTGAATGGTAGAAGTCCAATGCACCAATCCACCACCTAGCCAAAAACCCTTCCATTCCGGTTTGAAAAAATAATCTGCCACTACTGCATATGCTTCAATATGATGATTCACAAATCCTTTTTTGGTTGACCAATCGGGCTTGTTTACCGTGGCTGTTAATGCCCTTATTCGCCAATTGTTTTTACCCACCCATGCTGCGCCAAAATAACCACCGGTAATGTAGGGTAACACATCTAATTCTACACCACCTTGTAATGGGGTTGATTTTTTTGTTTGTGCCGATGTTGCCATTGCTATGCAACAGGCAGTAAGCAGTAAAACATATTTCATGCATTAAAGGTACAATGTACTAGTTGCTGTTGGTTGATATAAATCAGTTTTTGAAAACTACTAATTGCAATTGTGCTTTTGCAGCTTGCAGTAAAAGGGTATCGCCTTTTTGTTGCCAGCGAAGCGATGAGTCAAAACAATCAAATATGCGGTTGGCAGTATCTGAGTTACAGCAAACATCTGTCATGGTTGCATTTGATAACAAAACAGAATCATTTATAATGCGATAATTGGCGGATAACACATTGTCTTCAGCATAAACGTAAATCGTACTATCCTTCGAAAAATCTACTTGGAACTGCTGGAAAGTAGCAAGTAAAAAAGTGTTACTGGTATCCTTGTATTGCATCACTTGATACTTATGGTGTAACAAGGTTACGCTTTCTGATGGTCTACAACTGTAAACTATAAACAATAGCAAACAAATAAGCCCTTGACGCATAGCCGTAAAAATCGCTTTAATATTTCATGTAAAAAATAATGATCAATATATATTTTTACTACATTTGAAATACTCCCCCGCTCAATCCTTTTTTTTGATCTTAAAACTACTTTATGAGTTTAGCGTATGTATTGGTTAGTCTGACGAATGAAGCCGCTGAAACCGTTGCCACAGCAGCTTCTAATGGGAATAATGAATTAGCAACAACAGCTGCCATAGCAGCATTGGCTACCGCTGCAGTAGCCACTCAAACTAAAAAAGTATCTAAATTAAAGATGCTGGCACTGGGTGCTAAAGCCAAATGGAAAAGTATTTTCGCTAAGAAAAAAGTAGAACCTTTGTTGTTGACGATGGCGGGTACAATGATTGGTTTAGCCGGTTTTGTTATTTTATTGGGAGCATTATTTGGATCGGGGGCAGTGGGTATTATTGTATTGGGCAGTTTAATATTGTTGGCAGGTGCTGTTATTGCTTACTTGGGTGTAACAGCAGACGAATAAGCAACCTAATACAGGCGGTCTAGTGCCAGTTGCGAATATGTAGTTTATCAAAAAACGCCTGTTCAGGAATTTCTTGTACGGCACCGGGTGGTAAATCGCCCAATTCCAAATCTTCTATAGCAGTTCTAATCAATCGTTTACAACGATGACGTACTGCCGCTACCATCTTTCTAACTTGGTGAAACTTGCCTTCTGTCAGAGTAAGTTTCAACCAGGTAAAATCAATGTATTCATTCATGATGTACGGCGAATGAAAAGCGATTCCCGGGTCGGTTACTATCTCCGCTTGGCATGGGGCAGTGGTGTACAACGCATTGTCTTTTATGCGAATATCAACGCCGTTTTGCAATTGCTGTAATGTAGCTTCACTCACCTTAAAGCGAACCAATACCATATAGGTCCTTTGATGCGGTTGCTCACCTTGAAACAACAGTTTTGTCACTTTTTTATTGGTCGTCAAAATCAACAAACCTTCAGAGTGATTGTCTAATCTGCCCACGGCATGTGTGCCTTCAGGAAAATCAAAATCAATATCGCCCAATAAACCAACATCATGTGTACTCACAAATTGAGATACCATATTGTACGGCTTGTTTACTATGAAATAGCGATGTGGAGTCATGGATGCAAGAATAAAACTTTAAACCAATAAAAAAGCTGTTTCAACAGATGCTATCACATCAATGCTGAAACAGCTTTATGCTTCCGCTACAGCGGAAACGATTTATTGTACAATCTTCAACTCGTCAATTAGATTTTGAGCACCGCCCAATTTATCCATGCACCACAATACATAACGTACGTCTACACAAATGGTACGGTTCAAATCTTTATCAAATGCAATTTTATGACTCAATGCTTCGTAGTTGCCATCAAAAGCCAAACCAATCAATTCGCCTTTGGCATTTAATACAGGCGAACCTGAATTACCGCCGGTGATATCGTTGGTGGTGATAAATGCTACCACTATATCGTTGTAGGTTTTATCGGCATACGGACCAAAATCTTTGGCTTTGTATTTTTCAATCAAGTTAGCAGGTAAATCAAATTCATAATCACCCGGCTTGTATTTGTCCATTACACCTTTCATGGTACATACAAAATCGTATTTCACCGCATCTTTCGGTTGGTAACTTTTTACCTGACCATAACTTACTCTCATGGTGAAATTAGCATCGGGGTACATCATTTTTACCTTCTCCGGATTCATCTCCATCAAGCCTTTCATATACAAACGGTTTAAATCTGTATTAGCGGTATTGAAAGTTTGAAACTTAGGTGCATACTTGGAATTAAAGTTTTTTACAAAAGCTGAAGCTGCTTTAAACGCCAAGTCTTCTGCTAGAGCAGCAGCTGTTGGTTTGGCTTTAAATGCTTCCCATTTGCTGTTGTCAAAAGCCATGGTATTGGCAAATACATCTGCCGCAAAAGCCTTGTAAGGACTAGCTTCTAAGCTATTGTAATTTTTAAACAACTCATCGTAAAAACCGGCAGGATGTTGGTCTTTGTCAATATCGCTGTAATACATCATCAGCACAGCAGCCAAAATATTTTGATCGCTTTTTTTGTTTTCGTTGGCCAAGAAATTTTTGCGGGCTGCTTCAGCCGCATCTACTGCTTTCTTCAGATCTTCTGGCTTAACATCTTTACGCATCAACTGAGCTTCCAATCCAATCCAACTAGAAGCAAAGCTCATTAACGGAGAACCCAAAATACCTTCTGCCAAATAAGTACGGTGTTTAGCGTATGGTCTCCAATCGCTGTAGTTCTTTTCTAAGTCAGCAAAAATATTTTCATATTCCGGCTTGCCCTTAGCCCAATCAATAAACACTTTTTCTTGTGTTTGTTTGCTCTCGTAGGTTTTAAATTTGAGCAATTGCTTGCTTTCGCCATCAAAGAATTTCCAGTAATTGGCAATACCGGCATAAGAAGAAGCCAACTGTAATTTTACTGCTTCGCTCTTCTTCATTTCTTCAAACATATATTTCAAACGCATGTCTCTCAACTTCACCAATGTAGGATTTTCGATATCTGTTTTCAACTTAACAGCAGGAGAAACCATATAGCGAGTAGTACCACCGGGGTAACCATAAATCATGGCATAGTCGCCATCTTTATAACCCTTGATGCTAACCGGTAAAAAGTGCTTGGGTTTGTAAGGCAAGTTGTCTTTGCCATAAGCACTAGGCTTACCGTCTTTACTCATGTACACCCGAAAAACAGAGAAGTCGCCGGTATGACGAGGCCACTCCCAATTGTCGGTATCGCCACCATATTTACCAATACTTTCTGGCGGTGTGCCGGTAAAGCGAACATCTTTATACACATCGTACACAAACAATAAATACTGGTTGCCATTGAACATTGGTGCTACAACGGCTCTTTTAAATTCATCGCCACCGGTAGTTTCTTTAACAATAGCCGCATTCAATTCTTGTAATTTAGCCGTACGTTGAGCACCACTTAAATTAGCCAAACCATCCATTACACGTTTGGTAACATCATCAATACGATTTAAAAATTGTACCGATAAGTTGGTAGGAATTTCCTGGTCCATACTCTTGGCCCAAAAACCATCTCTCAGGTAATTGTGCTCAACAGTAGATGCAGTTGCAATAGCGCCATAACCACAGTGGTGATTGGTGAAAATCAAACCCTTATCACTCACAATTTCGCCGGTACAGCCGCCACCAAAAATGATAATGGCATCTTTAATTGAAGACTTATTGATGCTGTACAATTGTTCGGGCTTTAGCTTAAGACCCTTTTTAACCATATCCTTGTACACTTGCTGGCCTAATAACATGGGCAGCCACATACCTTCATCGGCAATACTGCGAAACACCATCAGCAGTAATGCCATAGAAACAATGATTCTTTTCATAATGACAATTTATTTAAGGTCGCAAACCTACAAATAAAATTGAGCCGCTGTAAAGACATTGGTCATGTTAGGTGTTAAATCATAATCGGCAGAACAGTGCAGAAAAACTGGCACAAAATGGCAAATACATTGTTGTATTGATTATATTACAGGCTTAAAGCAGTTTTCATGAAAAAAATGTACGTGGCTTTGCTGTTTGTTGCAGCTATAGCTTTTGTGGTTGCCTGTAAAAAATCTACTACTACGCTTGGTACAGGTGGAGGCACTGGCGGCGGCGGTGGTGGTGGCGGTACTATTATTGCTCCTCCTCCTGCATTTGGTTTTTATGTGGTGGGTTATGTGCCATCGTACAGAGATCCTTCAACCATACCCGACCAAAAGTTTAAAATGTGCAATGTCATCAACTATGCTTTTGCATCGGTAAATGGTATTGGTGGTGTTACGGTAGAAAATCCGCTCCGACTTGGTTTGGTTCGAACCAAAGCAAAAGCCAATGGCGCAAAAGTATTCATCAGCTTAAACGGTTCTACTACCGATTGGAAAAATATGGCGGGCACTCAAACCGGCCGAACCAATTTTATAAAACAAGTAATGCAAGTGGTACGAGATTATGGCTTAGATGGGGTGGATGTAGATTGGGAATTTCCTTCTACTTCAGATGGTACAGATATTACATTTACGGCGTTGATGAAAGAGTTTGGCGATAGCTGTCATATGGGTTCTAAATACTATTTAACCGCAGCCATTACTGCCGGTAAATATGCCGGTGGTTTTAGAGATGCCGTAAAAGCCGAATTATGGACCGGCAACTATGTAGATTTCTTCAACATCATGGCTTATGATGATTTTAATACGACTGTTCCTTTCAGACACCATAGCGATATGACGCTGGCACAAACTTGTATGACCTATTGGGTAACTACCCGTGGCATGCCGGCAAGTAAAGCAGTTTTGGGTATTCCGGCATATGGGCGGCCAAGTGGCATTACCCAAACCGGAACAATTCTAACGTACAGCGGCATTTTAGGACAAGGTGGTTCTGCTCAAAGTGATAGTGCCGTAGTAAGCAGCGGCAGTTTCACCAATTATAAAATTTATTACAATGGACAACGCACCGCCAAACTCAAAACCATGTACGCCAAAAATGGAATGGGTAATGGGGTGATGTTATGGGAAAAAGGGCAAGATGCCCATGATGGTAATTCTTTGCTGAAAGCGGTTTGCGATACGATAGGGAGAACATATTAAGGTTTCACACGAAGCAACGAAGTTTACAAAGCGGCAAAGGGAAGGTTGATTTCAAACGTTCACTTGTTTCAATGTTCAAGTGTTGTTGTCATTCCGACGAAGAAGGAATCTGCCACACACAGAAGTAAGGCCTAACAGACCTTTTCTATCGAAAACTTTCGGAATATTAAACTAGCCATTGACCTGGACTGTTTTACCACAATGGACACAAAGTTTTTTCACGAAGGTCAGAAAATAGCCCCCCTTTGGGGTTAGGGGCTTTCTTTCCAGCCATTGACCATGGACCGTCGACCATGGACTTTTTTTAACCACAATGGACACAAATGAGGTTTGAAGGTTTTATTGTTTCAAGTTGCTGGTTACCGGTATATTAGGAATTGACCATTCACCACTCACTATTCACCGTTGACCATCGACAATAGTCTCCCAACCCATCAAGGAACTACTGTACTTCACCACAGTAGCACAACTGCTACATCAGGGAACTACCCCGAAATCGGGCCGTCATCGATTTCGGGCCGCCTTTTTTGTTTCTTTTTTGGCGGCGCAAAAAAGAAAAGAAAGACGATTTACCAGAATGCCAGGGTCTCTTAGCTAGGCTCGAATGGCTTTGAAAGAAGACCCCAGCAAGACA
Source organism: Methylophilus rhizosphaerae (assembly GCA_943370285.1). Classification (GTDB taxonomy): domain Bacteria; phylum Bacteroidota; class Bacteroidia; order Chitinophagales; family Chitinophagaceae; genus CALRQJ02. The sequence continues at coordinate 51,856 of CALRQJ020000010.1, forward strand.
AAACTTTATGTTCTTTCTGGTTCTTAATGCACTTTGTGAAACTATTTTCCCGCAACGAGTATTTTAACCACAGAGTGAAAGGAGTTTTTTCACAGAGAATATAGGAGGTAGCTTCTCTAATTTCAGGATGGCATTCTGTATTCTATATTCTAACTCCTATATTCTTTCCAGCTATGGACCATCGTCCATGGACTGTTTTACCACAATGCACACAAAGTTTTTTCACGAAGGGCACAAATTAGTCCCCCTTCAGGGGTTAGGGGCTTTCTTTCCAGCCATCGACTATCGACCATGGTCCATGGACATCTTCATACCTACTTCCCCTTAAATTGCGCAATAAACGCCTTACTGAAATCACTCAAGATTAATCGACCACTAATCGCAGCTCTTTCCTCTAATAAACCATCCCAATGATCGGTGCCTTGCCAAATCACTTTTTTCAACGCCGCCATAGCAGCCGGACTGCTTTTAGACAACGTAGTAGCCAACTTAGCAATGCTTTCATCCATCAAAGCAATATCGGTATGCGTTTCGGCAAACAAACCTTTGTGTTTAGCCCAATCTGCTGTACGCCAAGAAGTAGCATCTATGCTTAATTGCGAAAAAGCAGCTACGCCTAATTTACGTTCAACTGCCGGGCCTACTACAAACGGACCAATGCCTACTGCCAATTCGCTCAGTTTGATTTGTGCCGCTTCGGTAGCAATCGCATAATCTGCCGCTGCTGCCAAACCAACACCGCCGCCCACACATTTACCTTGCACACGGGCAATAATCAATTTGGGGCATTTACGCATTTCGTTGATGACATGGGCAAAGCCGCTAAAGAACTGACGGCCTTCGGTTTCGGTGCTGATGGCCGCTAATTCGTCGAAGCTGGCACCACTGCAAAACACTTTATCGCCACCGCTACGCAGGATGATGACATGTGCCGCCGGATCATTACCGGCACTATGAATGGTTTTAGCCAAGCTGTGTAATAAAGCCCCGGGTAAAGAATTGCTTTGTGGATGATAAAAACTAACAGTAGCAATATGTTGATGCACTTCGTAATGGATGTATGCACCATCTAAAAATTCCTGTTTCATAGCAAGCATTTTTTGGACTACAAAGGTAGGACGGAAGGGGCAAGTCTGTTGAAAACGAGGGTTAAACTTTATTGATTCAAGCCAATGAGAAGAAAAATGCAATTGATCAAATTCGTGGTTTGATGTTTGGATTTTAAAATTACAGCAATAGTTATTTTACTATTTTCTAGAATCTTAACTGTACTTATTTGTTTTGTTTCTAAATTATTAGATTTGTATTTATAGCTCAAAAAAACACACAATTAACCATTGCTAATGAAACTTCAATTCTCTGGTCACGAATCTTTTATTTGTAAGCACTTTTGGCTAAAAAAGGGTTATGATTTTACAGGCAACTTTAATGAAGAAGATGCTGTAATTGAATTAGGTGTTGGTAAGAACATGGTTACTTCAATTGCTTTTTGGTTGAAAACCTTTGGTATTAAAGATGTAAATAATGATAATACTGAACTAGCTAATTTTTTATTTCAACCTGTAAATGGTAAAGATCCTTACATTGAAAATATAGCTTCTCTTTGGTTATTGCATTATACTTTAATAAAAACAAACAAAGCTTCGATATACAACTTGTTTTTTAATTATTTCAGGAAAAATAGAGTGGAGTTTACTAGAGAGCATGTTCATAATTTTTTAAGACGTTTGTTAGAAGATGAAAATTTGAAGTCTTTTAATGAGAATACTTTAAAGTCAGATATTAGTGTATTTATCAGAAGTTATTTAAAACCAACTTACAAAGAAACCAAAATTGATATTGAGGAAGATTTTTCTACTTTATTAATGGACTTGGATTTAATGAACAGCTACGAAACAGTAAATGATGAGAAAAAAATTGTAGACTGGTATGTTGTGCCTAGTAAAGAACAAACTGACCTGCCTTGGGAAGTAGTTTTATTTGCTATTCTTGATAACTATGAAAATATCGCATCTATTTCTTTTAATGAACTATTGGTTGGCATTAATTCTCCCGGATTAATTTTTTGTTTGAACGAAGATGGATTATTCAATAAAATTGAATCAATAACCAAAAAGTACAAGCAAATTACCTATTCAGAGTCAGCAGGAGTTAGACAAATTCAATTTAAAAATACACTTAATAAATGGGAGGTATTGAATGGCTGTTACTAAGATAAAATATTCTCCATCAGTAAATATTATAAGAGACAGTAGTTACCAGTTTAACTATATAGCAACACCCAATGCTACTGATACGTTTACTACAATTTTAAATGATGCTGTAGTAGGTATTAAAGCTCATTTATTGGTTGGTGCTTATGGTACTGGTAAATCTTCTTTTTTGCTTGCTTTAAAGCAAACACTTGAAGGCAGTACCATTCACTTTAAAGGACATAGTAAGTTATTAAGCTCATTTGCAAATTATGAGTTTATTGTTATTGTGGGAGAAGCAACCTCTTTAGAAGAATTTTTTGCTACACGTTATCATTTAACGAAAGGCTATCGTACTTCAGATATAATTAAGGCAATTGATAAGGAATATAAAAGCCTAAAGAAACAATCTAAAGGATTAGCTATTTTAATAGATGAGTTTGGAAAATTATTAGAATATGCAGCTAAATACAATCCTGAAAAAGAACTGTATTTTATTCAACAGCTAGCAGAATGGATAAATGATGTAAATAACGATACTTTTCTTATCGCCACACTACATCAAGGCTTTAGTAATTATGCTCTTAATTTAAATAAAACCCAACAACAAGAGTGGGATAAAGTACGTGGTCGTATAAAAGAAATACCTTTTAATGAACCAGTAGAACAATTACTTTTTTTAGCAGCTGAAAGGATTAGCCAAAAATTTCCAAATACAAAAACAGATAAAAATTTTGATAAGTTATTTGATGTAATTAAAAAGGCAAAAGCTTTTCCTTTAAGAGATTATTTTAATAAAGAAGTAGCTAAAAAGCTTTATCCCTTTGATATTTTATCAGCTTCTATACTAACCTTGTCTTTACAACGATATGGACAAAACGAAAGAAGCTTATTTTCTTTTATCGAATCGAATGACCATTTAGGCTTGTCTGCATTTGTTGAATTGAATAATCCCAACTATTATTCTTTACCACAGGTATATGATTATTTGCTATTCAACTTTTATACAAAACTAACAGTAAAAAACACAAACGTAAATTACCAGCAATGGTCTAATATTAGAACAACATTAGAAAAGATTGATGGTGTTTTTAAAACAGAGCAAGAGCAAAGAGATGCAGAGGCAATTATTAAAACGATTGGCTTAATCAATATATTCACAACCAATGCTGCTAAACTAGAGCCACAGTTTTATATAGATTATGTGAAACTTACCCTAGGAGTAAAAAGTCCAGAAGAAATATTTAGACAACTACAGAGCAAACTAATCATTAGATACGTAAGGCATAATTTGCGATACACATTTGTAGATAGCACAGAGCTAGATATTGAAATGGCAATTGATGATGCTGGAAAATTAGTTGAAAAAGTAACCAATCTTGTACACCATTTAAACCAATACTTTGAGTTCCCTTTTATTGCTGCTAAAGCAGCTTACTATGAAAAAGGGACACCTCGTTTTTTTCAGTTTAAGTTAACTGAAGAACCACTTGTGGCTGTACCTGAAGGAGAAGTTGATGGTTTTATTAATTTAATTTTTTCGGAGGATGCAAAGACTATTAAAAAAATAGAGCAGACTTCAGTTAGCTGTAAAGAAGCTATTATCTATGGTTATTATAAAAACACAGCAGAAGTAAAAAACATATTATACGAAATACAAAAAGTAGAAAAAGTAAAAGAAACACATAAAGAAGATAGAATTGCAGTTAAAAATTTACAATCAGTAAAAGAGCATTATGTGGCTTTATTAAATCACTATGTATTAGATAGTTTATACAACAATAGTGGCAATGTTCTTTGGTTTGCAAATGGCGAAAAACTGAACATACAAAGTAGGCATAGTTTTAACCAACAGCTTTCACAAATTTGTAATAGAGTTTATACTTATACACCCGTTTACAAAAACGAGTTAATTAATAAAACAAAAGTTTCTGGTCAAGTTTCACAAGCACGAAAAAAATTACTTGAAAGAATAATCACAAAATTAAACCAAGCAAATCTCGACTTTAAGCAATCAGAATTTCCACCAGAAAAGTCTATTTATTTAAGTCTATTGCGTGAAACAGGAATGCATTTTATAGAAGATGGTATTGGTGTTTTACAAAAACCAACAGACAACTCATTTGATGAAATTTGGAAGGCTAGTGAATCTTTTTTGAATAGTACAAAAAATAAAGAAAGAAACTTACAGGAATTTATAGATGTGCTATTGGTAAAGCCTTTTAAGTTAAAGCAAGGATTTATTGATTTTTGGTTGCCGATTTTTTTATTGGCAAAGCAAGATGATTTTGCCTTGTTTGAAGGTGATACATATGTGCCAGAAATAACCGTGGACACACTTGAATTACTAAGCAAAAAGCCAGGCATGTTTGCAGTAAAAGCATTTGATGTAGCAGGTGTAAAACTTACTTTATTTAATAGATATAGGGTTTTCTTAAACCAAACTGAAAATAACAAACCCAATAACAAAGTATTTATACAAACTATTAGACCTTTTTTAACCTTTTACAGAGACTTACCTGAGTATGCTAAAAAAACAAGCAGGCTTAGCAAAAAAACAATCAACCTTCGAAAAGTAATTGCCACAGCCAAAGACCCAGAGAAAGCTTTTTTTGAAGATTTTCCACTAGCCTTAGGTTTTAATATCGAACAATTACAACAGGGTACAGCATCAGTAGAATCGTTTTTAAAACAATTACAAGCATCTATTAAAGAACTAAGAACCAAATACGATGTTTTAGTAGATAGTGTTGAGGAGTATTTGGTTAAAGAGGTTTTAGGTAGTAAAGCTGAATTTCCGGCATATAAAACAGCCATTAGAAATAGGTTTAAACACCTTAAGCAACACCTGCTTTTGCAACACCAAAAAACTTTTGTTACCCGAATTCAATCTGAGTTAGACGATAGAAAAGCATGGCTATCTTCTATAGCACAATCATTAATAGGAAAACCATTAGTGAATATTACCGATGAAGATGAAGTGATTTTATATGATAAGATTAAAGATATTTTTTATGAATTAGATAATCTTTCCGATATTAGTACACAAGAAATAGATGATGAAACAGAAGAAGTGGTGAAATTAGAGATTACTTCCTTTGTAAATGGATTGAACAAGAACCTTTTGCGTATTCCAAAATCAAAGGCAAAAGAGGTAGACAATACCATTGCACAATTAAAAAATGAACTAGGTAACGACAAAAAGTTGAACATAGCAGCATTAACCAAGTTGCTTCAACAATTGCTGAATAATGAGTAAAAAAGTAAGACATGTATTGGGTATCTCTGGAGGCAAGGATAGTGCTGCCTTGGCTATTTATTTGCACCAACAATGCCCACATTTAAATATTGAATATTACACCACTGATACTGGTAAAGAATTACAGGAAACCTACGATTTGATTGATAGGTTAGAAGTTTATTTGGGTAAACCTATTACACGAATTAAAGCAGCACGTACAAGCACACAAGATCCATTTGACCATTATTACCATGTATTTGGTGGTTATTTGCCTTCTTCTAACGCAAGATGGTGCACCAAAAAATTAAAGCTAGAACCCTTTGAAGCTTTTGTGGGGGATGATTTAGTAGTTTCTTATGTTGGTATTAGAGGCGATGAAGATAGAGAAGGTTATATCTCTAAAAAGCAGAACATACAATCCATCTTTCCTTTTAGAAAAAATATTTGGAGTGAAGATGTAATTGCAAAAGTGTTGAAGAATGAAAATATTGCAGCTGTAAAAGAAGTATATGAATTTCATTTTTCAGATAAAAATATTGGTAGAATTATTGAAATAGTACAACAACCTATTTCTGCAAAGTTTAGCTTACAGCAAAAACTCAATTTACTTTTAGAACAAGGAACTAAAGAGTTTAATACAGTAGTATTTCAGTTATTAAAAACCACCAATTATCCTTTGGCTTTTGAACAAGAATTTGCTTTACTAAACAATGAAGATATATTGGTAAGGGAAGACATTTTTAGATTACTTAGAAACAGTGGCGTAGGTGTACCAGCCTATTATGAAAAAATAGCTTTTGAAGTAGATGGCAAAAAAGGAGAATATGCCCGTAGTAGAAGTGGCTGTTATTTCTGTTTTTTTCAACAAAAAATAGAATGGGTTTGGTTGTACGAACAACATCCAGACAAGTTTAAATTAGCTATGGAATATGAGAATGAAAAAGAAGGTTTTACTTGGAACCAAAACGAAAGCCTAAAAGAATTAATACAACCAGAACGTATTGAAGCAATTAAAACCGAATTTGTTAACCGCAATAAACCCCAATCAAAATCTTCTTATCTGTTAGATATATTGGAAGAAGCAGAGGTTGACGGTTGTGCGTCCTGTTTTATTTAAAAATTATAATAGAAAGAAATAATTATAAAACTTATATTCATGGATGTAAGCATTGGCGAATGGAGTATTAATTACCTATCTCAACAAAAAGCAAAAATACTAGAACAGCCAAAATACCAGAGGGGTAAAGTATGGAGCCAATTAAAAGATCAACTGCTAATAGATTCAATATTAAGGGGGATTGATTTGCCGAAATTTTATCTACGTGAAACAAAGTATGGCATTTATACTTATGAGATTGCCGATGGTCAACAAAGAATTAATGCAATACTTAAGTTTTTAAACGATGAAATAAAATTATCGAGAAATATATATAAAGGCCTCAATTTGTCAAAAATTGGTTCATTTGAAGTTGGTGGAAAAAGTTTTACAGAACTAAATAAGAAATTACAAGATAGGTTTAAAAAATATAAGCTAACTGTTGCTTTTGTAAGTAATATTTCAAATTATGATATCCGAACTTTATTTGGGCGATTACAAATGGGAGATCCATTAACTCCACCAGAAATCAGGAATGCTATTATAAGTAAATTAGGAGATCAAATAGATTTAATTGTTAGTGAACATGATTTCTTTAAAGTTTGTAAAATAAGGCCTGAAAGATTCAAAAGGCAAGACTATTTGAGTCATTGTTTCGCTTTAATTCATTATAAAAATAAAGTTGATCTAAAAGCCCCAGTTCTTCAAAAATTATATTACGATTTGTCAGTAGAATTGCCAAGAGAATATATTGATACCACAATTAAAATATTAACCTGTTTAACTGAAATCGAAAAAAATAGCAAAAGAAAAATTGTTAACAAATGGTCTTTTTTTGATTTATTTAATTTTTTTCTGTCAAGGGTTGACAAAATAGAATCTATTGATTATAAAAAGATTTCCACTGCGTTTACTGAATTTGAAAAACAGCGTATAAAAGTAAAAAACCCAGAAAAATTAATTGAAGGAAAAACTCCATCGGATACTGAAAGAAATTTATACAATTATATAGTTTCATTTAAATCAAATGGAGGGAATCCTAAAAACATAACTTTGCGGTTAGCTGCATTTGAGTTTTTCTTTGAAGATAAATTAAATTAAATACTACATGCCATTTAATAGTAAAACGATACCTCAAGCATTAATTGATGCATTAAAGGGGAATAATTGTGCATTATTTGTTGGAGCTGGTTTATCTGTTGGGGCAGGATTGCCAACATGGAAAGGCTTGCTTACAACATTAATTCAAGAAGTTAAAGCCTTACCATATGATACTAGATCAATAGTTCGACAGTATAATGCTTTATTATCTGACACATCTAAATATTTGATGCTAGCTCAGGATATTAAAGACACACTAACTGCGGATAAATTTTATGATGTCCTAGCTAGAATTTTTGGGAATCCAGCCTTGCAACCCACACCAACTCATTCTGCTCTTACAAAAATTTCATTTTCGTTTGTCATAACTACAAACTATGACCGCTTAATTGAAAAAGCTTATATAAAAGCTTCTAAAGTTGGTGAAATTCCACCAACTTTAACTCAAACCAACAGTAGAGATATTGCGTATAAAATTTGGAATAATGAATTTTTTATTTTAAAAGCACATGGCGATGTTGCAGTAAGACGAGATGAAATAGTGATGACAGAATCTGATTACAGAAGCATTCTTTTTAAAAATCCCGGTTTCCAAAGTGCGATTCAAGTTTTATTTTCAACAAAATCGTTGTTGTTTATTGGTACTTCTTTTACCGACCCTGATTTCATTTTGTTGATGCGTTATCTTCATTCAGCATACCATGGCGGAGGCCCACCCCATTATATATTGATAAACGAAAAGGATATATTAGACGTTGAAGCAAAAAGTCATCTAAGGGATTTTAAACTACATACAATAAAATATAATCCGGAAAATAATCATCAACAAATACTTCAATTTATTCAAAGTTTGAATAAATCAACAAAGCATTAGTCTTCTAAGCTATTAATCAACTGCTCCATTCCAAAATTCAATAAAAAGTCAGAATAATAACTATCGAATACATCACGTATATAATCATCAACAGTTACTTCCTCTTCATTACCATCTTTGGTGAGTTGTAATTTATAATTTCGTTTTTTGGTAATCATGTATAAAAACAACGTATGAAAATATACAGAAGCTAAATAGCGTTTTTCAGCAATAGTTATTTGATCAACAGATTTTAATTTACTTCGGTAAGACAAAAAAACCTTGCTATCTAAATTAATGTAAATCTTTTCTAAAGTGTTGCCTTCGCCAACAGGATACATTACCGTATTATAATTCATTTCAATTCCAGCAGCTTCAAGGTCTGCCCATTTATCTTCTTTAATTCTCACCAATTCTGGTAAGCCAATATTGTCAAATGTTTCTTCTTCTTTGGGTGCATCTGTTTTAGGTGCTTCTTTATCTTTTACCTTCACCCATAATAACTCTTCAAAATTTTCTCCTGCTCCGCTTAAAGTAATTTTCAACTGTACTTCATCGCCTACATGCATGTCTTTTGTAGGGTTCAAAGCCAATTTAATAGTACCTTGGTTAGGGCTGCTTTTGGTAATATTTAATAAAGAACCAATCTCTTTATCAGAACCTTGTTGGTCGCCACCTTTTGCTGCTGTTCTTTTTACATCTAATAAAGCTATTTCTAAATCACCAGGTTCTTCGCTTCTGTCAAAATATTCATTTTCTACATCGGTATCAAACTTAATAATCTTCTCTCCATCTTTTGGTAAGGCAACTACAGTTCTATCTCCTTCTTTAACACTATGCAGTTTAAAGTAGCTAGGAAATCGCTTGGGATTAAAAGGCTTCTGTTCTTGCCTTTCTTTATCTTTTTTATGCTCGGTTTTTTTGGTTTCCTTATCTCTTTTTTCTTCCAGCTTTAATGTGTTTTGCAATAGCTTAAACAAATCAGAATCTTTGGGTAAGTTCTTTGCAAAAGATTTTAATAATTCGTTGGTGTCTTCACTATCTAAACCAATCGATTCTTTTCGGTGTCTGTTAATTTCATCTAATTTGCTCTTGCGTAATTTTTTGCCTAAATATTCTCTTAATTCTCTTGCTTCATCACCTTCTTTTAATCTATCTCTCGAAGCCATGAACAACTCTTTTCTAAATTCATATTTCATCTTCGTACAATCAACATGAATTAGTAAATAGTCTTTCAACAAATTAAACTTCAATTGACGAGTAATAAATTCACTAGTATAATGCCCATGTGCTTGTCCATTAATGGAGAACATTACTGTCATGTTGTTTTTAAAGAAATTTCGACGGATATTTTCTTTGGTTTGCTTTACATCATTGTTACCAACTTTGGCTTTAAAAACATAACAAGTTACTTTCATATCTCCGAATAATTCATCCGTATATGTTTCAGAAAAATGGTCGTCAATATAATTATTTTCATTTTCCAATCTTCGTTTCAATCCAAATAAATCAAGCTCCAAAACTTTATTATTGGGATAACGTTCTTTTTTATCAACTGTATAAACAGGCAAGACTGGTTCAAACAAAAACTCATTCAAACTTTGATTTAAATCTTGTGCAAAACCGGAATAGCCAGAAGGAAATTGGTACGAATACATTTTAATAATTGAGCCTGTTTTAAACTTACGATTAAATAAGTTTAAATCGAGGTCGCCTTGCAAATCAAAGGCAGGTATTTTACCATCTATTTTTAAAAACTCGTACCAAGTATTCTTTTTGGTTTCGGCTTCACCTTTAGCAAAAGGATGCTCACGAACCAATGTAAAACCAAACTGACCTGTACCATCATATCTTTTAGATGCAATTAATTGATAGCCTTTTTTGCCACAAAAAACAATAGCACCAGAACCACCCATATTGTACTTACCTTGTACAAACATGATTTTGTTTTTGTTGCCACGTACTAAAGACAAAAATGTATTATCAAAATCATCTGGATGTTGCCCTTCTCCATTATCATAAATTATTACAGAAGTATTTCTTGGCAGACCATCTGCAATCACTTGAATTTCTTCTGCTTGCTTTTTACGGTGTGTAGGTAAGTCCCAATTTTTATATTCTGGAAAGAATGTTTTGATGGCTTCCTCCATAGACTTAGGAGCATTTGAAGCATCAGGTTGTATTCCTTTTTCTAAACATTTTTTAGTAAGTATTGCATCTATAGAATTGGTAACTTTTTCAACCAATGCTGCTATAGGATTGGATTGCTGGTTTTCTATGATTCCATAATTGCTTTCATTACCACCAACTGGTACCCAATTTTCTTGCTTGAAAATTTCTGGTTGGCTTTGTATAATTACTTCTATGTCTTCTTCTGTTTTAGCAGAGAATAATTTGTCAAATAATACTTTTAGGTCAATTGAGGTATCAAACATAGAAAACACTTTAAATTTCAATCAACAATATAAATAGTTTTCAGAATATACTAAAACAAATTATGTAGTGCAAGATAATTTTTTTGAAATTTGCTTTCATAGCCCACTCAAAGCCATAGATAAGTCCACCTAAAGTAATGGATGGTTCAATGTTATGTCCCCCGACGAGTCGGAGGGCAGTGACAAACTATCATATTATTTATTTGATTCACTCATTATTCGGCTACATTCCTTAACAAACCTTTAGTAAGCCCGACACAAGCATTGGCATCTTATTGGTATTATTCATTTTTAAAATTACCAATTATGAAAAAAATGTTTACCCTATTGTTGCTGGCCGGTATAGTATCGGTGGCACAAGCACAACAAACAGAAGAACGTTCTAACGGTTATGACAACGACGATAATGGTGCTACCTACGACCGAAGGGGCAATGGTAATAGTACCAATCGAAACAACAATCCGTTTGTATGGCTCGAAAGAGAAAGAGACCGAGATATGGCTCGTATTAACAGAGAATACGACCGTAAAATTCAACGAGTGTACAACAGTTATTTTTCTAACCGTTTTCAAAAGCAACGCATGGTTCGCCAATTAGAAGATGAACGTAGAATGGAATTGAGACAAGTACAAATGGAGTATCAACGTAAATTAAACCGCATCAGACGCAATGGAAATAATCGTCATTTCTAAATACCGTATCGGTTTATGCGACAATAAAATAAGGCTGTAACAACAAGTGCGTTTCACTTAGCGTTACAGCCTTTTGTTTATGATTTAAATTTTTTTCGCCGGGAAGCCTCAAAAGCGGTATACTGCTTACGCCCTACTCCCTACACCCTAAGCCCTACGCCTTCCGCCCTAAACCTTTTTGCCACAAAGTCTCAAAGGCACTAAGGAAGCATGATGCTTTGGGCTTCCGCCCTACACCTTCCGCCTTATACCTTTCACCTCAAACCCTTTTGCCACGAAGACTCCAAGGCACAAAGAAAGCATACTGGTTAGGCCTTTTTCGCCACCATCGTCAAAATAGTTGCAATACCCGTTAACTCATTGGTATCATCAAAAATTTCTACCAACCATTTTACAATGCCTTTGGGTATATCGTTTTCATCTCTTTGCTCTTGACTAATTTTTTCTTTGCAACTGAAACGAATATAAATTTCCGTACCGGGATACACCGGCTTGGTAAACCGCAATTCATCAATACCATAATTTAATAATACCGGATTTTTATGGTAGCTGCTTACGAACAATCCCGCAGCAGCACTCATGATAAAATAACCATGGGCTACTTGTTGCTCAAACATGGTTCCGTTGAAATCGGTATCTTTTAAATGGGCATAAAAATGGTCGCCACTCAAATCGGCAAAACGGTCAATATCTTCAGCGGTAATCAATCTTCTTTCAGTTGTGATTTGGTCGCCAATTTGTAAATCTTCAAAATATTTTTCAAACGGATGTATATCACCGGTGATGCCTGTTGCCCCGGGTTGGTACACCTGACTAATGGCAGTAAGCATATCCGGACTGCCCTGAATGGCCACTCGTTGCATATAATGTTTTACACCGCGTATGCCGCCCATTTCTTCGCCACCGCCGGCACGGCCCGGTCCGCCATGCACCAACAACGGCAAGGGAGAACCATGCCCTGTACTCTCTTTGGCACAAGCACTATTCAACACCAAAATTCTACCATGGTAAGCCCCGGCACCCAATACATATTGCTGTGCCTGTTTGGTACTTGCGGTAACAATACTGCTCACCAAAGAGCCTTTACCCATTTTAGACAAGGCAATGGCTTCATCCATATTGGCATAAGGCATTAAGGTACTAACCGGACCAAAAGCTTCTACTTCATGTACAGCAGTATCGCCAAATGGATTTTCGTTGCGCAACAACAACGGCGAAATAAATGCACCTTTTGTGGCATCGGCATCAATCAATTCCACACTATCTAGAGCGCCATAAATCAGTTGCGAAGAAGCCAATAGTTTTTGCACTTGTGCCAATACTTCTTGCTTTTGACTTTGTCCGGCCAAACTGCCCATTCTTACTTTATCGTTCAGCGGATTGCCAATCGTCGTTTGTGCCAGTGCTTTGCCCAAGGCAATTTGTACGTCTTCTATTTTGTTTTGTGGCACAAATATGCGGCGGATGGCGGTACATTTTTGTCCGCACTTAGTGGTCATTTCTTTGCGAACTTCTTTGATGAAAATATCCCACTCCGGCATATCAGGCGTTACATCATCGCCTAATACAATACAGTTTAGGCTATCGGCTTCCATGGTAAAAGGAACATTCTCTTGCAAAATGCGTTTGCCGCTTTTCAGCATCAATCCCGTTTGGGCAGAACCGGTAAAGGTGATGATATCTTGGTTGGTAACATGGTCTAGCATATCGCCTGCACTGCCGCAGATGAGTTGTAAAGCACCTTGTGGTAAAATGCCCGACGCAATGATTTCCTTCACCACAGCTTCGGTTAGAAAAGACGTAACTGTAGCGGGTTTTACCACTGCAGGTACACCGGCCAATAAGTTAACGGCAATTTTTTCTAACATGCCCCATACAGGGAAGTTAAAGGCGTTGATATGTACGGCAACACCCTCTTTTGGTACCAACAAGTGATGGCCCATAAACGTATTGAGTTTGCCCAACGGATGGTGTTCGCCATCCAAACAAAAAGGGGTGTCCGGAAATTTTCTGCGTAGCGAGGCATAAGAAAATAAGTTGCCAATGCCGCCTTCAATATCTACCCAACTATCGGCTTTTGTGGCGCCGGTTTGGTAAGAAATAGCGTAAAATTTATCGAGATGATTTCTCAAGTGCAGGGCCAATGCTTTTAGCATTAAGCCCCTTTCGTGAAAGCTCATTTGTCTGAGGCGATAGCCATTTTTTCGGCCATAATCGAGAATGGCAGCAAAGTCTAGCCCTTTGGTAGATGCTGTGGCAATGGCTTCGCCATTTACTGCATTGAATAAAGTTTGACCGTTTCCCTCGCCGGTAATCCAAGAACCGAGGATATAATTTTCGAGTGGTTGCATAATTTGTCGTTAGGCAACAAAGCTAACGATTGGTAGCTTTCAAAAGTTCAAAGGGCGGTACTGCAAACTTTATACAACTCAAATTTGTGTAGCTGATTGTTTGATAAATAAAAAATGCCCTCCTTAGACAAGAAGGGCATGCCAATATATTGGCCCCCTATTGAACTATGATTGTAATTAGTTTACGTTCAGTGCCGGTGACAACCTGCATAAAGTAAGTGCCAGGGTTTAGCGAACTGGTATTTAGCGAATGTATGCCTGCTGCTTTGCCATTAAACCGCAATCTTTCTTTTGCCAATGCATCGAAAATGATGATGTTGGAGGAGGAGGCAGTACTTAATTCAATCGTTAAGTTGCCTTTGGTTACGGGATTGGGATATACTTTCACTTGCATATTCCCGTCACGCCTTAGCGTAATTATTTTGCTGTACTCAATACTTCCGTTTTTGTTATGCACTTTTAGGCGATAGTGAATGATATTGTTGCAGGGCGTTTTATCAGTATGTTGATAGGTTCTTTCACCGGTAGCTTTTATATTGGCTGCGCCGCTAAAATGTATGCCATCACAACTTACTTCTAACTCGTATTGAAGTACGTCTGCTTCGGTATCATTTATCCAGCTGATAAGATTACCTTCTCTTTTAGCTGTTGCCGTAAACTTGCTAATATGAATGGGCAAAGGACCTGTTGGTCTAAAAGCATAAAAACCGGTTCCATTTCCGCCCAATAATTCATCGTAATACAACACATTTATTTCAGTGCCTTTTGGTACCGTGCTATAAATTTTTTCAGCTGTAGCAGTGGTGCCTGTTGCGGTATAGGTTAATTGTCTGTACCAAACTGTATCTCTACAAGCATAAAATAAAGTGTCATTATTCCAGGAACCTGCTGAGTAATATGGATTATGAGTGGTAACAACATTACTTGTCCAAGCATTATAGACAGGTCTGCTTATGCTGAACATTATACCATATTCATAACCGTAAACGGTATTGTTAAATCCGCCAACAGCCATAATGGTATCTCTACTATGAATTACAATATCGTTGATACGAATGAGTGAGGAAGATGGACTGTAAATAGTTTCTTTGCTTACCGACCAACTTGTGCCATTGTATTGGGCTTTATACATTCCTGTAATGGGTGGAGAAACCGAGTTGTCGTAGTCAACACCAATATAGGCTACAATTTTTCCGCTGTCGCTAGTGATTTCAATATCGTTTACGTCAATATCTTGTCCGGTAGTGGAGGCATAACACAGCAACTGATTCCAGCTTGTTCCGCCATTCATACTGTAGAACACACCACCCCGATTATTGGATGGATCGTTATAGCCTACCAATACCACATTGGTCATAGAATCACTCACGGCAATAGTTCTTACTTGTGATTGCCCGGAGAAGTTGTACGGTGCTGCTTCTGCAGTGAATACCTGTGTCCAGTTTGTACCTTTATTGGTTGTTTTATATACTCTAACATTTCCTACGTAAACACTATTGCTATCGGTTTTACCCACCATTTCACAAGCGTAATAAGGCGAGCCATCACCATTCGGAAACATTGGACTACTCCAACTTTTTGAAGCGGTATTATAGTTGCGTACATATCTTATGCCTGCTTTGCTAGCCAGCCAACCAAAATCTTTGGCACTACGCATATCAAAATCATTTACTTGCACTGCTTCAATACCTTCATCTATTTCACGAATGATTTCGCCGCTGTTTTTGCTCCAGCCTAAGCCTTGGTCAGTAGTACAAAGAATAACACCTCCGGGTAAATTGGTGCCAAGTGTAAATACAGCACCGTCGTTAGGGTGTGTTTCAAAAGAAACATTACCAAAATTAAACCAGGTACTTGCGGCCCCTTTTGCATTGCTGTATGCACTGCCAAAATACACATAGTAGTTGCCGAGCAGTCCGGTATAGAAATCAATATTGTTACCAAAAGTTCCGGCTATGCCGGTATTTACACTTGTAAATACAGCGGAGTTAATGTTTCCATTGGCAACATGTTTGTTCATGTTATCACTTCCGCCAATAAAAATTTTGCCATCTGTTGCAACACCCATTGTTTTCCAGAAAATAGTTGGAGATAAAACAGGACTAACCGATACATAGGTAGCAGGGAAATTTAATGTTGCTGCATCCTGATTAAACTTGTACACTTTAGGAGCAGTTCCTTGCTGAAAAAGATATACAGAATCGGCATTGTTGCCAATATGCAAATCAAAACTTCCGGCTATTGTTCCTGTTGTAGCTGCGGTATAATTTCCTACGGCGTCTAAACTACCTTTGCTTACATAGGTATTGCCCATGTTAAAACTTGTGAACAAAATATTATTGTCAACAATAGCTACATCGTTAATAGGTCCATTCATGCCTGCAGGAACAATTAGCGTAGCGGATAAAGCAGTGATAGAAGATGCATAGAGGTTACCCAAATTTATAAAAAACACTTTTCCCGATGCTTTGTGATACGCTAGTTTTTCTATCCCACTACCCAATCCGGCTGCAGCATTTGTCGATGGCAACACTGTAAATGATTTAATGCTAGCATTTCCAATGGTGAGTTTATTACCATCGGCATAAAAAATAGAATTGGCACTTTCGGTAGCTATAAATACCCTAAAGCTATCTACATAACTCCCAACTTTACCACCTGTTATGCCTTTAATGGAGCCGCCATACACAGATTCTACATCGGCAATAAATGTTTGGGCCTGAATAGCGCCAATCAATAAATAGGAGGCTAATACAAGTGGTAATGCTTTTTTCATGCGTAATGGTTTTAAGGGGTATTATAATAGAAACTACTGCAATTGTTTGCGAGGTGAAAGTAGCCACTAGCATTAACCTAGCTTTCACCCAAAAGGATGATTTTGTGCGGTAAGCTTATTATAGGAGGTCAAATACTAAACGAAGGCCCTTACTTTGGCTATTGCAGCAGTACGGGAGGGAACATCTAATTTGAGATAGATATTTGCAATATGCGTTTTGATCGTATTAACAGAGACAAACATTTGTTCGGCCATTTGTCGATTGGTTTTACCCTCATAAATAGACTGTAGCACATCAAACTCTCTTTCGCTTAGTGGCTTCAGTAATTGCTTATTGATGAGGGTAAGCGATAATTTGGGTTGTAGTAAGGTTTGCCTTTGGGCATGATTATACAATGCAATTTCTAAACCTGCCAATAAATCATGCTCGTCGAATGGTTTTACGATATAACCCGAAGGATGTGTTTTTTTAGCTCTATCTAGGGTTCCCCTATCAGCATGAGAGGTAAGAAAAATGAATGGAATATGATATTGTTCATTAATGACATGGGCTATATCTATACCATCCTGTTCCTCTTGCAAATTAATATCCATCATTACCGCATCGGGTGTGTTATATTGTAGTTGGTAAAATGCATCAGCTGCATTATAGACAACTGCCGAAACTCTAAAATCTATATTGTTTAGGCTCTGCTCTATATCAGCTGCAATTAACGGGTCGTCCTCAATAACCAATATTCGAATTTCAATCATGCTACTAGTTTGAATTTACTAATCAGCATTTTCACTTTTGTCCCATCACTACCGGTGATAAAAAGTTCTGCTTTCATTTTTTGTACAAAGGAGCGGATGAGCTGATAACCCATTGAAGATAATTGTTCATAGTTCCAACCCAATGGTAAACCTTTTCCGTTGTCGTTTACTTCGAGCAATAATTTATCATTTTCTTGTTTCAACTTTATTTCAACCACACCACCAAAGGTATTTTCTTCAAAAGCGTATTTCAATGCGTTGCTAATAAGTTCGTTTAGAATTAAGCCTAACGGAACTACAGTATCTACATCTAGTTGCAATTGGTCAATATCGGTTTTTAAACTAACTGCATTTGGTGCTATCTGATAACTTGAGAATAAACTCTGTGTAAGCTTTTCAATATATTCTTTTACATCAACACCCATCAAATTATCATCTCTGTACAGGTTTTGGTGAATTAATGCCATGCTTTTCACCCTGTTTTTTCCTTCGGTAATAGCTGCCAAAGCTGTTGCATCTGTAATGTTTCGGCTTTGTAAATTAAGCAGACTGCTTACTACTTGCAAATTGTTTTTTACTCGATGATGTATCTCTTTAAGTAAAGTTTCTTTTTCCGCCAATGATTGAGAAATGATGGCATTTTTTTGGGCTAGTTGTCTACTTGTTTTTTGCTTGTTAAAATATAAGAACAATATAAAACCAGCCACTACCGAAATCAATCCTAATCCTAAAGTATAAAGCAGCCTTGTTCTTTTTTCCTCTTTTAATCGTAGTGCATTGATGGCGTTTTCTTTATTCAGCAAGTCAACCTGCTGCAGCGCCTCCTTATTCTTAGTTTGAGTTAATTGCAGGGTTTGTTGTTGTTGCTGTAATTTGATGGCATTTAGAATACTTTCTGTATTCAGCAATTCAATTTTTTGTGCTTTCTGTTTATTCTGTGCTTCTTTGAGAAGTATGGTTTGTTTCTGTTGTTGTAGCGACAAATCTTTTACCAAATTCTCTTTATTGAGTAGTTCAATCTCTTGCTCTTTTTGTTCGGTTTTATATTTTGTTTTTAGTTCATTCAAACTTTCTAAATTTTTTGCACTTACTAATGAATCACTGTAAATTTTCAGGTTTTCATAATGTGCTAATGCTTTGCTATAATCGCCTCTTGCTTTCTCACATTGGTACAGTAGATTTGTAATAGCCGCCAAGCTTTGGTATTTAGTATTTTTAAAACGCAGGGTAAGGCAATGTTCTAAAATAGGTATAGCTTTATCGTATTGTTTTAGTCCTACATATGCTTGGCCCAACCCGTATTGTATAGCATTGTTTAAATCCTCCATTCGTTTTACCGTTGAGTTTTGTTCGAGGTCTAGAAAAAGGGGTAATGCTTCTTCAAATCGTGACTGGTAATTTAAGCCAATTGCTAGATTTACTTTACTAGTCAACATCAAACCTATGTTTTTAGCAGATTCGGCTCTTTTGTAAACTTGTTTAAATATTTGTGTAGCACTATCATATTGTTTATCTAAATTATGAATACTAGCAATGTTCATGAGTACATTAAGAGCATCTGGGCTTTTCTGTTCTTCATAAATTGCCAATGCTTTGTAATAATATTCTAGTGCTGTTTCTAAATTATTTCTTGTTCTGTACACCAAGCCAATACCATTAAAAGTAGCAGCCATCCCCTTTTTATTGCCCAACTTTGTTTTTATTGCCAAAGATTGGTGATAAAAAATCAAACTGCTGTCAAGTATATTCTGTACATAAAACTGATAGGCAAAATCATGCAGAAGTACTCCTTGCAAAGCATTGTCTTTCAATAGTTTGTTTTCATCTATTGCTTTTCTAAAAAAATAATAACCGCTGTCATATTTTCTTAAATTGCTATAGCTTAATGCCATATGGTGATAGGCATTCGTTTTAAGTAAAGCATTATTTGTTTGCTCACCGCGGGCTTTAATAATACTAGCAACCTTAAGTATTTCAACCGAATTATTTCTATACCATAAGTTACTTAATTGTATCAAAGCATCGATAGTTGCACTATCTGTTGTAGCCGATAGAACTTTTTGCTTCCATTGTTCTGCATCTTGTGCACAAACCACAGAAAATGACAAAACAGTCAACATCCATAACAGGAGAAAATATTGCTTCATGTTAATGCATTAGTGAATTGTAGGGTATGTTTTGATTGTTTCAGTGCTGATTTTAAAACAAAAGCAAGGCAAATGTTTATTATTTCGCCTCTTAAAGTTAAGGGTGATTGTACAGAACAACGTCAAAATACAATGCTACACCTAGTCAAATTTATCAACCATGCCATTTTCAAGGGTATTGTAACCTTACCTTCGCAACATGCAGGATTATTTAATTGGATTGAATGAACAACAGCGGGAAGCGGTAACGCATATGAAAGGGCCGTTGATGATTGTGGCCGGTGCCGGCAGCGGAAAAACAAAAGTTCTAACCACCCGTATTGCTCACCTAATGGCTAACGGGGTAGATGCATTTAATATTTTGGCGCTTACGTTTACCAATAAGGCAGCCGCCGAAATGAAAGAACGTATTCAAAAAATATTAGGTGGTAGCGATGCTCGTAATTTATACATTGGTACTTACCACAGCGTTTTTGCCAGAATTTTAAGGGCCGAAGCTCATCGCATCGGCTATCCCAATAATTTCACGATTTATGATACCGACGATAGCCGTAGTGTAATTAAAGCGGTAATCAATGAAATGAATATTGATGATAAGCACTACAAGCCAAGTGTTGTGCACAACAGAATTTCATCGGCCAAGAATGCTTTGGTGGGTCCGGCAGAATATGCCAACGATTATTATATTCAGCAAGAAGATATGAGGGCAAACCGTCCGGCTATTGCCCAAATTTATGCCGCTTATGCAGCCCGTTGTTTTAAAAACGGGGCTATGGATTTTGATGATTTGTTGTTGAAGATGTACGACTTGTTACAGGGCTTTCCCGAAGTATTACATAAGTACCAACATAAATTTAAATATGTGTTGGTAGATGAGTATCAAGATACCAATCCTGTGCAGTATCAAATCACTAAACTATTGGCTGCGGTACATGAAAACATTTGTGTGGTGGGAGATGATGCCCAAAGCATCTATTCTTTTAGAGGAGCAACGATAGAAAACATCTTGCAGTTTCAAAAAGATTATGACGATGTAAAAATGGTGAAGTTGGAGCAGAACTATCGTAGTACGCAAACCATTTTAAATGTTGCCAATCAAGTCATTAGTAATAACAAAGGTCAAATTCCTAAAAACCTGTGGACCGAAAATGCCACCGGCGAAAAAATTAAATTAGTCCGTACAATGACGGACAATGACGAAGGAAAATTTGTAGCCGATACCATACAAGAACAGAAGCTACGCAATCATTACCACAACAGCGATTTTGCCATTCTCTATCGTACCAATGCCCAAAGCCGTAGCTATGAAGAAAGCTTACGACGTATGGGTATTGCTTATCGCATTTATGGTGGTGTAAGCTTTTACCAACGTAAGGAAATTAAAGATATGTTGGCGTACTTACGCATCATTGTTAATCAGCGAGATGAGGAAGCGTTGAAGCGGATTATCAATTATCCGGCTAGAGGAATTGGAAAAACCACCATGGAGAAATTAGCCATTTTCGCCAATGAACACAACATTACAATGTATGAAGTGGTAAGCCGTGCCGGCGAATTTGGATTTAAAGCAGGCACTTTAGAAGCCTTGCAGAATTTTGTTACTATGATTCGCTATTTCCAAAGTATGCTTACCGAAAAAAATGCATACGATGTAGCGGTGAATGTGGGCAAGCATACCAATATTGTAAAAGAACTCTTTAACGATAAAACAACCGAAGGTTTAGCCCGCTACGAAAACATTCAAGAGTTGTTGAACTCTATTAAAGAGTGGACCGAAAGTCCGTTGAATGAAGAAGATGGCGAATTAGGCGATAAAAGCTTAGGCAGTTATTTACAACAAATTACATTATTGACCGATGCCGATGACGACAAACAAGATACTGATGTAGTAAAGTTAATGACCATACATGCCGCCAAAGGATTAGAATTTGGTTGTGTATTTGTTGGTGGCATTGAAGAAACCTTGTTTCCCAATGCAATGGCAATAAATACAAGAGAAGAGTTAGAAGAAGAGCGGAGATTATTTTATGTAGCCGTAACCCGTGCTAAAGATCGTTTATGGTTAACGTATGCTAATGCCCGATACCGTTTTGGACAATTGGTGCAAAATGAACCCAGCCGTTTTTTAGACGAAATGCCTGATGAGTTTTTAGACAAATCTTTTGCCGGCGGTGGTGCCAGAAATCAAGGTTATGGTAATATGGGCTCAGCTTTTGAAAGAATGAACAGAGGCTTTGGCGATTATAGCAATACTGCATCGGCTGAAAAAAGATATGGTGCACCACCTTCAAAAAAAGCACAGGAGAAACCATCTTACATGCCGGTAGTGCCGCCTACACCTAAAGTGGTAGCACATATTCCTTCATCAGATTTTGCCCCAAGCGATACCAGTAATTTAGAAGCCGGACAAAAAGTAGAGCACCAAAAATTTGGCTTTGGAGTGGTAAAGAATGTAGAAGGCTCAGCACATAATCCTATCGCCACCATTCATTTTGAATTGAATGGCGAAAAGAAAATTATGTTGAATTATGCCAAGTTGAAGATTGTGGAGTAGAAAGAAAAAGAAGCAGCCGGCATAGCCAACTGCTTCTTGGTTGCAGTGTTACTGCTTTTTAGATAAAATCAGCAGTTCACTAGCTTGAACTTCGGTACTGTATCTTTTTACGCCATCTTTATCGGTGTATTGTTTGTTAACGAGTTTACCTTCAATCATAATTTCTAAACCCTTACTGAGGTATTTCTCTGCAATGTCTGCAGTTTTACCCCAGGCAACAACATTATGCCATTGCGTTTCTACTACTTTTTCACCTTTAGCGTTGCGATACGTTTCGTTCGTAGCAATACTAATTTTGGCTAATTTTTTTCCACTGTCTGTTGTCTTTACTTCGGGATTGCTACCCAAATTGCCTACCAATTGTACTTTGTTCTTCATCGTGTTCATGTCCGTAAATTTTTGTGTTTAAAAATGTGTTTTGATTCGTCAACTGCATTTGCTTTGACAACACAAAGGTGATATGCTGAAAAAGCCGGAGTCGGTTTTTAGTCATTTATTACCAGATAAAAACGGGTATAAGCGTTTAAAAACGGATAATTTGTTGTAGGTTTAAGCCATGGAAAGCAATACCAAAGCCTGTTTAGAGTGCGGCAAGGCCGTAAAAGGCAGGGCAGACAAAAAATTTTGTGATGACTACTGTCGCAATGCTTACAACAATAAAATCAATAGCGATAACAGTGCTGTTGTGCGTCAGGTGAATGCTATACTTAAGAAAAATCGCAAATTATTAGAAGATAGTTTTAAGCCGGGAGAAGAGCTCTGCAAAACCACCAAACAAAAACTCATTGATAAGGGATTTCAGTTTAAATACCTTACCCATACCTACACCAACAAAAAAGGGAATGTGTATTATTTCTGTTACGAATACGGCTATTTACCATTAGAAGGGGATTGGTTATTGTTGGTGAAACGAAATGAAGAGAGCAATTAATCTTATTTTATATTCTCACTCGATTAAACCATTTGTTTTTCATGGCATCTTAAAGTCATTAAAAATGATAGTTATGAAAAAGATGGTATTGATTGCTGTTGCCTTTATAGGTTTTGCTTTGTTTAGCGAACAAAGTACAGCACAACGAATAGTAGTAAACATTAGACCATCAGCACCTGCTGTGGTTAGAATGGCTGCACCTTCGCCACAACATGTTTGGATTGGCGATGAGTGGATTATTAGAAACGGAATTTATGTGCATCAACCCGGATATTGGTCAGCGCCAAAACGTGGCAGGGTTTGGGTATCGGGCCATTGGCAAAACAGTCGTGGTGGCTTTTATTGGGTTCCGGGTCATTGGGCAAGAAACAGAGGAAGAAGATTTTAAATCATAACCATTAAGCCGTGTTGTAAGTGCAGCACGGCTTTTTAGATACGCTACTTCATGCATATCAATCCCTTGCTTTCATCAATACAATTGACAAGCACTTGAAAATGATTTTATCAATAAAATCGAGATTATTGTGATTAGTAAAATATGAAACGGTCCAAATTCATATCACAATTAATAGCCAAAAAACAGGTTGCTTATAATCATGGACAGCGTTTTGCCATACTATGGTATAAAACAACAGCAACATGAAAAAAATATTGGTTTTAGCAGTTGCCCTTGCAGGTTTTACTTTTTATGGTGAACAAGCAGCGGCTCAATTAGTAGTCATTAAAGTAGTACCTACAACACCGGCTGTTGTTCGGGTAGCTGCCCCTTCGCCCAATCATATTTGGATTACGGATGAGTGGGTTTTGCGTAACGGAAAATACGTTCACCAACCCGGTTATTGGATGGTTCCCGGTAATGGTAAATCTTGGAAAAACGGCTATTGGAAAAATGGTAATGGCGGACACTATTGGGTACCCGGTCGTTGGAAAGCTACTAAACAGTATACCAATTCTAAGAAAGGAAAAGGGCATAGTAAAAAAGGGAAAAAGAACTAATACATTATCTCCATATAAAAAGCCGTGTTGTTACAACAGCACGGCTTTCCATTTATCGCTTTCTGCGTAATCTTTAATCACCGCATTTCGATTATCAAGTAATCGCTTCATATAG
Source organism: Methylophilus rhizosphaerae (assembly GCA_943370285.1). Classification (GTDB taxonomy): domain Bacteria; phylum Bacteroidota; class Bacteroidia; order Chitinophagales; family Chitinophagaceae; genus CALRQJ02. The sequence continues at coordinate 76,090 of CALRQJ020000010.1, forward strand.
CCGGTTAAGAAAACTTTATTGACCAGACGCCCTATTCTTCCATAAGGACTTTCAAAATCAAACACATCAATCATAATAGTGCCGTTGGCAACTGCTTTAAAATGATGTTGGTGTTTCATGGCTGCAAAATCGCCTTTTACCATTTCATCTTCAAAAAAATCGAACGGCTGCATGGCCGTAATTTTTACCGTTAAATACCGCAGCTTGAACAAATGTTTGGCTTGCCAACTTACGGATTCGCCTGCTTCAATCAACCCATGTACCCGGCCTGCAATGGCTTTCTCTTGGGTATGCCGCATACTTACCATGTGCAGGTTAATACTGCGACTTAAATCAAATACCCTTTCTACAGGTGCTGCAATAAAAGTTGTTAGGTGAATGTTAGGCATAACGTTACAACCCTAGGCAAACGGCGCTTTCACCACTTTTGCTTTTACTAAAGTATTTCTAATGTCAATGTAAATGTCGCTGTCTAATCCGGCATGTTCAATGGCAACATATCCTAAGCCAACCGCCTTGCCTAAACTTGGGGCTTGAGTGCCGCTTGTTACTTTACCAATGGTATTACCGGCCTCATCTTTTATTAAATAATCGTGACGAGGAATACCACGGTCAATCATTTCAAAACCTACTAATTTACGTTTAATGCCTTCGGCTTTTTGTTGTTCTATAATGGCACGGGCTGTAAAATCTTTGGTGAATTTGGTAATCCATCCCAAACCACCTTCTAGAGGTGTTGTGGTATCATCAATATCATTGCCATATAAGCAATAACCCATTTCTAATCTTAAGGTATCTCTAGCCGCTAAACCAATAGGTTTAATACCCAACTCCATCATCTTGTCCCAAATCAAATCGGCAGCGCCATTGCTGTCTTCAAAATAAATTTCAACGCCACCGGCACCGGTATAGCCTGTTGCACTCACCAACACATTTTCAACCCCTGCAAATAAACCTTTGGTAAAAGTGTAGTATTTCAGGTTCATGATATCCATCTCTGTCAACGGCTGTAATAATTTGGTAGCGTTTGGTCCTTGGATGGCCAACAAACAAGTTTTATCGCTGATATTATGCATCTCCACATTATTGGTATTGTGGCTGTTAATCCAATTCCAATCTTTTTCAATATTACTAGCATTTACTACCAACATGTACACTGCATTTTCTTCCACACAATACACAATCAAGTCGTCTACTATTCCACCATTAGCATTGGGCAAACAACTGTATTGGGCTTTTCCTTTGGTGAGTTTTGAAGCATCGTTTGTGGTAACACGTTGAATCAAATCCAAAGCGTTGGGTCCTTTCAAAATAAATTCACCCATATGGCTCACATCAAAAATGCCCACATTATTACGTACCGCAGCATGTTCGTCGTTAATGCCAGTATAGGAAATGGGCATATTATATCCGGCGAAAGCCGCCATTTTAGCACCCAAGGCAATATGTTTATGCGTAAACGGAGTTGATTTCATACGTTCTAATCGTTTAAAAGTGGAATTGTTTTTTGCTGCGCAAATGTAGGCGAAAATGGGGGAGTTGAAAGAACAACACACCAAAGACGGCAGAACAATCATGCAGATAGCTCATTATAACAGGGCAAATAATTAGTACAGCATTCTCTAAAACAGTTGATGGAAAAGATTCTTTTTGTACATTTAATCTATGACAACACTTGCATTTTACAACTTAAAGGGTGGTGTTGGTAAGACTGCCTCTGCCATCAACCTAGCGTATTTAGCTGCTGCCGACGGACTCAAAACTTTAGTTTGGGATCTTGACCCACAGGGTTCTGCTTCTTTTTATTTGCATGTGAAAGCAACTGCGAAAAATGAAAGTATTAAACTGTTGGGTGATGAATTGGACATTAAAGATGCTGTTCGAGACTCTCGGTTCGAAAATCTTTGGGTGATACCGGCCGATATCTCTGCCCGAAATGCAGATCTGTTGTTAGATGATTTAAAACAAAGTAAAAAACGACTGAAAAGCTTGCTCAGTGGCTTAAAACAATTTGATGTAGTGATATTGGATTGTCCGCCGGGTATTTCATTATTACATGATAATATTTTTAATGCAGTAGATTGGGTGTTGATGCCCAATATTCCTACTACTTTATCTATTCGTTCTTACGAAACGGTAAAAACCTATTTTAAAGAAAACGAGTTGGATAGCAGTAAATTAAAATGTTTCTTCAGCATGGTAGATCATCGTAAAACACTACACCACGAAACCATGCAACAGTTTTATAATAACCGCATTTTCTTCAAAAACTATGTGCCCTATTTAAGCGATGTAGAAAAAATGGGAGTGCATGAACAACCCTTATTTGAATTTGCGAACAGCAGTTATGCCGCAGGTTGCTACAGAGATTTATGGAAAGAAATCAAAAAAACTTGCTTAGGTTAATCATTAAATCATTGTTATGAGAATTGTTTTTATCGGCTTCTTGCTGTTGCTATCGTTTGCCGTTACCGCACAACGAAGCGAAACCATTACCGACTCTACGCCTTATATAAAAGACGGATTAGAAATCGGCTACCGAATATTAACTAACAGCACCAAAGAAGTGGGTGATAAAGGAGATTTTAGCCGATATGAAATCAATTGTTATGTGGTTAATCGTACGGCAGATGCTAAAATTATCTTTTACAAAGAATCGGGCTTTTGGGGTAGTTCAGAACCTGAAAGTGCTTTAGATGATGTGGTGAAATTTGAATGTTTGAATGCCACAGGAGCAAGACTTACCAGCAAAAATACAACGCTTGAAGCAAGACCTTGTTTTACCAATGCCCTCGTCGAAGACAAAGATTGTACCACCGGAAAAGTCACTAAAAATAGACGACGGGTTCAAATTGGGTACTATATCCCTGCAGGGGTAACAATTACCAAAAAAATTATCGTAATTGTGCCTCTAAACGAAAAGCCTGATGTACGGGTAAACCTACTGAAAGATTTTTCTGATTAATCACATCACTCCTTAACCAAAATTACATGCAAAGACAAATTACCTCTTGGTATAGCCCCGTTTTAAATAAAGAAATGCCCATTGTTTCTTATGGTCACTTTGGTTTTGCACTGCTCTTAGTACCTACGGCAGCAGCCGATTATTTAGAGTATGAACGCTTTCAAATGCTAGAAGCTTTAGCACCATTTATCAACTCGGGCAAAATGAGGGTGTTCAGTATCGATAGCATGAACAAAGAAAGTTGGATGAATAATGAGATGTTAGGGGAACATAAAGCCATTCGACACAATCAATTTAACGAGTATGTGTACAATGAAGTAGTGCCTTTCATTCGCAATGCCACCAGCGCCGATACGATGATTTATGTTTCGGGTGCTTCTTTTGGCGCATTACATTCTATGAATTTGTTTTTGAAAAGGCCAGATATTATTAACGGCTGCATCAGCATGAGTGGTGTGTACGATTTAACTGAATACACCAAAGGTTTTTGGGATGAGCAAGTTTATTTCAACAGCCCCATGCATTACATTCCAAACTTGCATGATCCTTATTATATCGAAAAAATAAAATCGAGTCACCACATTCATATTGCAACCGGCAGTGGCAACTTTGAAGATCCCGAATCCAACAAACGTTTTTCACAAGTATTGTGGGATAAAGGCATTTGGCATGATTTTGATTTATGGGGTACCGACATTCACCATGATTGGCCCACCTGGAGAGCCATGCTGCCTTACATCATAGACAATAAATTTTAAACCATCAGGGGGCTGTTTGCACAGCCTCTTTTTTATTTAAATACAAAGCATGAAAAAAATTATCGTATTCATTTTTGCAGTGGTGGTGTTGATGGCTTGCCAATCGAACAACAACACAACAACCAACACTTACTTTACAAATGTTGATAGTGGCGTACAAAGCGGTGGCGTTAAGATGATTACCATCAACACAGCTAAAGGAAAGTTTAAAGTATGGACAAAACGAGTGGGCAATAACCCTCGTATTAAACTGTTATTACTTCACGGAGGCCCCGGTGGTACACACGAAGTTTTTGAATGCTTCGACAGTTTTTTACCGGCCGAAGGCATTGAATACATCTACTACGACCAGTTAGATTCTTACTACAGCGACCAACCCAATGACAGTAGCTTATGGACCACAGAACACTTTGTAGAAGAAGTAGAACAAGTGCGAACAGCATTGGGATTAACGAAAGATAATTTCTATTTACTTGGCCATTCTTGGGGTGGCATTTTAGCGTTGGAATATGCGTTGAAGTATCAGGATAATTTAAAAGGATTAATCATATCAAATATGATGAGCAGCATACCCGATTATGAAAAATATAATGGTGTATTGCGTAGCAAAATGCGTACATCTTTGGTGGATTCTTTGCAAGCTTACGAAGCCAAAGGACAGTTTAGCGACCCTACTTATCAAGCATTAGTTTTTAGTGAATATTATACCAAACATTTGTGTCGTTTACCTGAGTGGCCAGAACCCATTAACCGAATGTTTAAACATTTGAGCCAAGGCATTTATGTAACCATGCAGGGACCTAGTGAATTTAAAACAGGTGGCCGATTAATTACCTGGTCAAGAACAGCTGACTTACCTAAAATTAAAGTACCTACTTTAACGATTGGTGGTGAGTTTGATACCATGGATCCGCTACACATGAAAATGATGAGTGAAAAAGTACAGCAAGGAACATATTTGTATTGTTCAACCGGTAGCCATTGCAGTATGTGGGATGATCAACAAACTTATATGAAAGGCTTAGTTGACTTTATGAAGAAAGTGGACAAAGGCAAATAGTTTATCGCTTTTAAAATACATAGCCCTTGGGGTTAAACAAGGCAGATAGTGCTATCTAACTTTAACAAACAAAGTAATAGATGATAGCACTATCTGCCTTTATTTTGTAGTACCAACACTGCTCACTATGCGTCTGTTTTTTATAGGGTTTTTCTTATGCCATTTTTTATGTTCCCATGCTCAACAAAATATTGATACATCATTTCAACAATATGTAGCTGCAAGGCCACAAGAAAAAATACATATTCATTTTGACAGACATACCTATGCTGCCAGTGAAACTATTTTTTTCAAAGCCTATTTACAATCTGCCGGATCTCCTTCCTACATCAGTAGTAATTTGTATGTAGATGTTTATAATGATTCCGGTCATTTGGTTCAGCATACCATGTGGCCCATTATGGCGGCATCTGCAAGAGGAAATATTGATATCCCCAACAACTATCGTTCGGATAAATTACACCTTAAAGCCTATACCCAATGGATGAAGAATGAAGGTGAAGATTTCTTTTTTAAACAACAACTCAAGATTGTTTCACTTTCGCCATCCAAAAAAATAATTTCCCAAAAAGCGGACATCAAACTTAAATTTTATCCTGAAGGCGGACATTGGATTTATGGCTTGCCTGCAAACCTCGCTTTTAAAGCAATAATGCCCGATGGCTTACCTGTAGCGGTGAAAGGAAAAATTGAAAATCAGAAAGGTGACTCCATTACAGATTTTAGTAGTTGGCATAATGGTATGGGTACTGTATTCATTACACCGGAAACAGGCATGAGCTATTTTGCCGTATGGAAATCGCAGGATGGCATAACACAAAAAACGGCGCTACCTACGCCTTTAGACCAAGGGGCAAGCATCTCCGTGAATCATGCTGATACCGCATTGAATTATATCATCTACAAATCAGCCAATGCTGCCCCAGCTTTTGATATGATTCATGTGTTGGCTACTATCAACCAACAAGTCGTTTATAAAGCCAATTTGAAAATGCTGAATCAGTCCATCATCAGTAAACAATGGAATATTACCGATTTGCCAACGGGCATTTTACAACTCAGCTTTTTCGATGCCAATTGGCAGCCGTTTGCAGAACGAATAGTGATGTTGAATAATGATAATTTTAGTTTTAATGTTATTGTTCAAACCGATACTATAAACCTTCAGCCAAGAGGCTATAATACGATTGATGTTGAAGTGCCGGTGAGTTATGCCGCTAATATGTCGTTATCGGTGACCGATGCAGATGCAGAAAAATCTGCCCAACAAAACATTTACAGCTCCCTGTTATTACAAGGCGACCTTAGAGGATATATTCACGATGCAGCAAGTTATTTTTCTGACACCATGCAACAAGGCAAAGAAAAATTAGACTTACTCATGCTTACCAATGGTTGGCGACAATACAATTGGCAACAGATAATAAATGACACCATTCCGGCTGTTCGTTTTCCGGCTGAGCAGACGTACATTAATTTATCTGGTAAAATAAATGACTTAAGCAAAAAACAATTGCAAAAAATAAACAATTTATTTTTATTTACCGTTGGCAGTGATTCGAGCAGAAATATGTTTTTGGTTCCGTTAGAACAGTCTGGCCATTTTGCATTGAATGGTTTGGTCTTTTTTGATACCGTTTTGGTGTATTTACGGTATAATAATAAAATCAACAATAATTACTTTGATTATAGTTTAAACAGCAATATTGTATTGCGGCCAGATAGTATAATGGCTATTCCTTTGCACCAATATCGTTTAGGTGATTCTACTGCAACAACTTTATCGAGGTATTTAGCAGAACAACATTTAAAGCAGGAACAAAATGGCAAATGGAATGAGTTAGGAACAGTGAAAGTAAAAACCACTGTTAAGAAAACAAGAATGGAGGAATTGGAGGAAAAATACACCAGTGCTTTATTCCGTTCGTTTGATGCTTATACATTTGATGTAGAAAAAGATGTGAATGCCATTGGCGGCAATAGTGTTCTTTTTTATTTGAGAGGAAGAGTTGGAGGTATCAAATTTAGTAATGATGCTTCAGGTGCGCCGCTCATTACATGGCGTGGTGCAGAGACTTCTATCTACCTCAATGAAGTGTTAACCGATGCTGCTGCCCTAGAGGGTATTTCGATGAATGATGTAGCATATATCAAAGCATTTCCGCCGCCATTTTTTGGCGGACAGTTTGGTGGTATTGGTGGTGCAATTGTGGTGTACACTAAAAGAGGCAGTGATAGTCAATCACCTGATCGTTCTCCTGGTATGAAAAGAAAAACTGTTGTAGGTTTCTCTACCATCAAACAATTCTATTCGCCTGACTATGCTACAACAAACAGCACCGAAAAAGATTTAAGAACAACATTATATTGGAACCCAGCAGTACTTACTAATAGTGAGAACAGAAAACTGAAACTGCATTTTTACAACAACGATATCACCCGCCGCTTTAGAATTGTTTTAGAAGGCATGAATGAAGATGGAAAATTGATAAGGGTAGAGAAAGTGGTAGAGTAATTACGCTACCGCCACACCAATCAACTTACCAATCCCAAATGTGATAGCTGCTGCGGCTAATCCAAAAATTACTTGTCGCATGCCGGAGTACCATACATTTTTTCCGGTAAACAAAGTAATAGCTGCACCAATCAAAAACAATCCAACAGCACTCATACCTACACTTAATAGTATGGCTTGCATACCATTGGTAAATAAAAATGGTATCACTGGTATGATGGCTCCAATCGCAAACAGAATAAAAGAATACACAGCAGCTTCCATAGCTGAGCCTTGCAACTCTTCGGGATTGATGCCCAATTCTTCTTTCACTAAAACATCATGTGCTTTTGTTTTGTCTTGCATAATCTCTGTTGCCATCTCGTAAGCCTGCACTTCGGGTATACCCTTAGCAATATAAATCAGCGCTAGTTCTTTCCGTTCTCCTTCAGGATTATTTTCCAACTCCTCCATTTCAATCTGCATTTGGTTTTCGTACAATTCTTGAGAACTTTTTACCGAAATCCATTCACCCAAAGACATAGACAATGCACCTGCCAACAAACCCGCTAATCCGGCTAAGAGTACGCCTTCTTGTCCTGCTGTAGCACCTGCTACACCCATAATCAAACTAAAGTTAGATACCAATCCATCGTTGCCGCCTAATACAGCAGCTCGTATAGCATTACCTCCTACCGAACGATGTTTTTTTTCAAACCTCGACAATTGTGCACCGGTAACTTTTTGTTCAGATTCTAAAATGGAACGCAGTATAGCTACATGTGTTGTTTCAGTTCCGCTTAATTTTTCTTGTTGTCTTTTTTTAGTACTGATGACAGCATTGGCCAAACTTTTCTCAGTATCCATTAAAGCACCTAACACATAATCATAGCCAAAAATTTTACCAATTGTATTCAATGTTTTTGCCCGCCACGATGGCTGCATCAAATTATCTATACTGATCTGCTCTTTGGCCGCAAATGCTACTGCATGGCTTTTTTCAATTTCACTCATCTGTCTAAACACATTGGCAATAGTGGCATCGGCTTCTTTTTCTGCTAGTTTTTGGTATAGATAAGCAGCATCTATTTCGGTTTGCACATTTTTATTGATCATGGTAGAACGTTCATTGGTAATGTTTAAAGGTAGCAAGTTATAAGAAGGGATAGGTTGACAGTTATCATACTTCATACAACAGCAGTAATTCGCTTTGCCGAACAACAACAAATCTTCACCGATTCCTTTTTTTATGAACGGTTTCTATAGCTAATTGTTTTAAGTAGCTTTATCACCTCCTAAAACTAAAACGCAATGAGAAAATTAAAGCTGCTAACAGCAGGCTTGCTGCTATCTGCTTTGTTGCATGCCCAAGAAACCTTTCCGGTGAATGGGGTGGCCGACAAACGAGATGGTTGTTATGCCTTTACCAACACTACTATTGTAAAAGATGCTCAAACCACTTGGCAAAATGCTACGTTGGTGATTAGAGATGGAAAAATTATTGCCGCCGGAAATGGGGTGGCCGTTCCTAAAGATGCTGTAGTTATTGATTGTAAGGATAAGTTTATCTATCCTTCGTTTATTGACATGTACAGCAATTATGGTATGCCTGTGCCACAACGTTCTACTGCTGCGTTCAACTTTTTTGCACCGGCACAACTTACCTCTAATCAAAAAGGGGTGTATGGTTGGAACCAAGCATTAAGAACAGATATTGAAGGTGCTAAAGTTTTTGCGAATGATGAAACAAAAGCGAAATCGTTGAGAGATATTGGTTTTGGTACAGTACTAGCCCATCACCCAGATGGTATAGCAAGAGGTACCGGCACGGTAGTAACCCTAGCCAACGACAAAGAAAATATGGTGATGCTAAAAGAAAAAGCATCGGCACATTATTCATTAAGCAAAGGTATTTCTAGCCAAAACTATCCTTCTTCTATGATGGGTAGTATTGCCTTATTGCGCCAAACTTATATTGATGCGAATTGGTACAAAAAAAATCCATCTGCCGAAGGCACTAACCTATCATTAAAATATTTTAACGAGCAACAAAGCTTACCTCAAATCTTTGAAGCCAATGATAAATGGAATGCACTGCGTGCCGATAGAATTGGCGATGAGTTTGGTTTGCAATACATTATTAAAGCCGGTGGAAATGAGTACCAACGTATTAAAGAAATGAGTGACACCAAAGCAGCGTTTATTTTACCTTTAAGTTATCCTGCTGCAATGGATGTTGATGATCCTAACGATGTTCGTTTTACCGGATTAGATGATTTGAAACATTGGGAATTAGCACCGTCTAACCCTGCTGCATTTGAAAAAGCAGGCATTACTTTTTGCTTAACTACAGCCGACTTGGCTTCTCCGGCCGAGTTTATGGCTAACCTTCGCAAAGCCATGGAATATGGTTTGAGTGAAAAAGCAGCGATGGATGCATTGACAAAAAATCCTGCTACATTATTGGGCGTGTATGATAAAGTAGGAAGCATTGATAATGGCAAATTGGCCAATTTTATTATTACTAACGGTCCTGTTTTTGGTGAAAAAACCACCGTATTACAAAACTGGGTACAAGGTGTAAAGTATGGTGTAAAAGAAGAAAGTTGGTATGATGTAAAAGGCAACTATTCATTGCTTGCAAACAAAAATGGTAAAAGCAATGCTTTTCAAGTAGAGTTGAAAGATGGTGGTGTAGCCACTTTTATTGCTCAAGATACCCTTACCGGCAAATACAATTTTGATGGTAAAATGGTGAAGTTGAGTTATACAGAAGGCCGTGGTCCAAGAGCTACAGAAACCACTATGAGTGGTGTAAGCAATGGTGCTGTTTGGAATGGTAGCGGTCGTGATGGTGCAGGTGCTTATTTTACTTGGACTGCTAGTTTGGATAAACCTGCAGTTGCCAAATCGGACAGTGCCAGAACAAAAATGCCGGTACAAGTAGGCAAAGTAATGTTTCCTTTCTTAGGTTATGGTAACGAAGAAATGCCAAAACAAGAAACAGTACTTTTTAAAAATGCTACTGTTTGGACGAATGAAAAAGAAGGCAAATTAGAAGGTGCAGATGTATTGGTGAAGAATGGCAAGATTGCTGCAGTTGGCAAAAATTTATCAGATGCTTCGGCGAAAGTGATTGATGCTACCGGCAAACACATCACCGCAGGTATTATAGATGAGCACTCACATATTGCTGCGGCTTCTATCAACGAAGGAGGACAAAGTGTAACTTCTGAAGTTAGAATTGCAGACAATTTAAATCCGGATGATATTAATATTTATCGTCAGTTAAGTGGAGGTGTTACCACTTCACATATTCTGCATGGTTCTGCCAATACTATTGGTGGTCAAACCCAATTAATCAAATTGCGTTGGGGTGCAAATGATGAAGAATTGAAATTTAAAGGTGCTGATGGCTTTATCAAATTTGCACTAGGCGAAAATGTAAAGCGTACGGCTGCCACACAAGGAAATAACCGTTTCCCCGATACTCGTATGGGAGTGGAACAAGTGTTGGTAGATGCCTTCCAAAGAGCATCAGATTATCAAAAAGCAATGAAAGGCCCTGATGGAAAAAATGTTCGTAGGGATTTAGAGCTAGAGGCGTTAGTAGAAATCATGAACAAAAAACGTTTCATTACTTGTCACTCTTATGTACAAAGTGAGATTACTGCAACCATGAGAGTAGCTGAACGCTTTGGCTTTCCCATCAACACTTTTACCCATATTTTAGAAGGGTACAAAGTAGCCGACAAAATGAAAGCACACGGTGTTGCCGCATCTACCTTTAGCGACTGGTGGAATTATAAAATGGAAGTGGTAGATGCTATTGGTTACAATGCGGCTATCATGCATAAAGTAGGATTGAATGTAGCTATCAATTCCGATGATGCTGAGATGGCTCGTCGTTTAAATCAAGAAGCAGGAAAGATTGTAAAGTATGGTGGTGTAAGCGAAGAGGATGCGTTGAAAATGGTTACGCTAAATCCGGCTAAAATGCTGCATATCGATAACCAAACCGGTTCTTTGAAAGTAGGAAAAGATGCAGACATTGTACTATGGAGTAATCATCCGTTGAGTATTTATGCCAAGGCCGAAAAAACAATGGTAGACGGCATCATTTATTTTGACCGTGAAAAAGATGCTGAAAAAAGTAAACAAATGATGGCAGAAAAAACAAGATTGGTTCAAAAAATGGCTGCTGCAAAAAGAGTACCCGGCGGTGGTGCAGGTGCTGCAAATATGCAGCGTGCAAGACCAAGATTTGAAGTAATGCACACTTGTAGCGATCATTACCATAGCCACGGATTATTGGTGATAGATGCAGAAGAAGTAGAAGATTAGTTTCAAAAGTTTAAGCGTTCAAAAGTTCAAGCGTTCTCATCTTAAAATTACGAAAATGAAAAAAATACTTTCCATACTAGCCCTCGGATGCTTTACTATAAGCAACTTATGGGCTCAAGAAACAGTATATCCGGGTAAGGAATACAAAGGATTACTGTTCATTAAAAATGCCACTATTCATGTGGGCAACGGACAAGTGATTGCCAACGGCACCGTTAAAGTAAATAATGGCAAAATTGAAGCAGTTGGCCAAAACATTGCTATTCCTTCAGGTGATGTAAAAGTGGTAGATGCCACTGGTAAGCATGTGTATCCCGGCTTAATTCTCTCTAGTTCTCAATTAGGCTTAGTAGAAGTAAATAGTGTAAGGGCAACACAAGATGCTACTGAAATTGGAGAATTAAATCCTAACGTTCGTTCTATTGTGGCGTACAATACCGACTCTAAAGTAACCAACACCTTACGCAATACAGGCATCTTATTTGCCAATATTGTACCGGATGGTGGTTTAATTTCCGGCTCATCTTCTTTAGTACAATTAGACGCTTGGAATTGGGAAGATGCCGCCTACCAAACCGATCATGGTATTCACTTTAGAATGCCCTCTTTGTTGGCAAGACGTGGTGGACGTGGCGGCGGCCGGTTTGGTCAGCAGCCTGCCGGAGACCCAGTAAAGCAAGGCTTAGATAATATTGAAAAAGTAAAAACCTTTTTCAAAGAAGCCAAAGCCTATTACGAAGCATCCATACATGCTACTACCAACCTAAAGTTTGAAGCAGTTAAAGGCTTATTCAGCAAAAAACAAAAGTTGTTTGTGCATTGCAATATTGTAAAAGAAATGTTGATTGCCATCGACTTTGTAAAAGAGTTTGGATTTGATGTAGTGATTGTTGGTGGTGTAGATAGCTGGCAAATTGCAGACATCCTCAAGCAAAATAATATTGCCGTTATTTTAGATCAAATACACAGTTTACCAACTATGGTAGATGATGATGTAGATCAACCGTTTAAAACACCTGCTATGTTACAAAAAGCAGGGGTATTATTTGCATTGAATGATGAAGATGGCAACAGCCGTTATCGTAACCTGCCTTTTAATGCAGGCACATCGGCCACTTATGGTTTAACCAAAGAAGAAGCATTGTCTGCCGTAACATTAAATGCAGCAAAAATATTAGGGGTTGATGCTAAAACCGGTTCGATTGAAACAGGTAAAGATGCCAATATTGTTGTTTGCGAAGGCGATTTGCTCGACATGAAATCGAATGTTATTACACATGCATTTATTCAAGGTCGTCAGTTAGATTTAACGGACAAAGCCAAACAGTTGTACGAAAGGTATAAGTACAAGTATGGTATTAAGTAATTAAACATCAACAAATTAAAAAAGAGGCAGGATATTGATCCTGCCTCTTTTTTTGTAGTCTTCATCCATTGGCCCTAAAAATATTGCATCAAATGTGGCGTTTACAGGCTTTTTGCCCGTATGCCTACTATCCGCTAATTTTGCGGCACTTTATACGATACTTATTATGAGTCAACCTTTAAGTGAGCAAGAATTAATACGCAGAGAAAAATTAGCCAAGTTGCAGCAGGCAGGCATCGATCCCTATCCTGCTCCATTATATCCTGTGAATGCTTTTTCAGAAGATATTAAAGCTGCATACAGCGAAGCAACCAAAGAACAATTTACCAATGTTTGTGTGGCCGGTCGTATCATGAGTATGAACGATAAGGGTAAAGTGTTTTTCATCAAAATTCAAGATACCAAGGGCATCATTCAATTGTATGTAAAACGAGATGATTTATATCCCGGAGAAGATAAAACCGAATGGGAAGTATTGGTAAAACATGGCTTGGATTTAGGTGACATTATTGGTGTAACCGGATTTGTGTTCATTACCAAAACCGGCGAAACATCTATCCATGCTCAAACGCTTACTTTATTGACCAAAAGTTTAAAACCATTACCGGTAGTAAAAAGAGATGAAGAAGGAAATGTATACGACGAAGTAACCGATCCTGAGTTTCGTTATCGCCAGCGCTATGCCGATTTAATCATCAACCCTAATGTAAAACATACGTTTTTACAACGTACTATGTTGATGAATACCATTAGAGATTTTCTGAATCAACAAGGTGCTATCGAAGTAGATACACCGGTGTTGCAGGCTATTCCCGGTGGTGCTGCGGCCCGTCCGTTTATTACGCATCACAATGCATTGGATATCCCTTTGTATATGCGTATTGCCAATGAATTGTATTTGAAGCGATTAATAGTAGGTGGCTTTGATTGGGTATATGAGTTCAGTCGCAACTTCAGAAATGAGGGAATGGACAGAACACACAATCCAGAATTTACGGTGCTAGAATGGTACACAGCCTACAAAGATTATTTCTGGATGATGGAAATAACCGAACAATTGTTTGAGAAAATTGCACTGGCTTTGCATGGCACTACTGATGTACAAGTGGGTGATAAAGTATTGAGCTTTAAAGCACCTTTCAAACGTATTTCTATTCATGATGCCATCAAAGAAAATACTGGCATTGATGTAAGTGAGTTGGATGAAGCCGGGTTGAGAGCAGTTTGTCAGCAATTGCATATTCCCGTACAACCTAGCATGGGCAAGGGCAAACTGATTGATGAAATTTTTGGCGCTAAAGCCGAAGGCACATTCATTCAACCAACATTTATTATAGATTATCCGGTAGAAATGAGTCCGCTGACCAAAAAACACCGCAGCAAACCCGGATTGGTAGAACGCTTTGAGTTGATGGTTAATGGCAAAGAAATTGCCAATGCTTATACCGAGTTAAACGATCCTATTGACCAAAGAGAACGCTTTGAAGAACAAATCAAATTAATGGAACGTGGCGATGATGAAGCTATGTTTATTGATTACGATTTTCTGAGAGCATTAGAATATGGTATGCCGCCAACAAGTGGTATTGGTATTGGAATTGATAGATTATGTATGCTAATGACCAATCAACCGAGCATACAAGATGTGTTGTTGTTTCCGCAAATGCGACCTGAAAAAACAGATTAATGGTATCGACAAAATACCGCTGCCACACCACAAAGTGTGGCAGTTTTGTTTAGCAAAACCAACAAACTTATTTACCTTGCTATCATTGGTCTTAATTGAATATCATGAAAGTTGCCGGATTTACCTTTATTAGAAATGCCATCAAGTTTGATTATCCTGTTAAGGAAGCCATTCTATCTATTTTACCCATTTGCGATGAAATGATTGTTGCTGTTGGCAACTCAGATGATGCCACAAGAGCATTGATAGCAAGCATTGCTCCGGATAAAATTAAAATCATTGATACGGTTTGGGATGAATCATTAAAAGAAGGCGGAAGGGTGTTGGCCGACGAAACCAATAAAGCTTTTGCAGCCATTAGCAGCGATGCCGATTGGTGTTTTTATATTCAGGGTGATGAAGGTATGCATGAACAATATTTGCCTGTTGTAAAAGCGGCTATGGAAAAATGGAAAGCCGATGAAAATGTAGATGGATTACTATTTAAGTATTTACACTTTTATGGCAGTTACGATTATGTGGGCAACAGCAGCAAATGGTATCCCAGAGAGATTCGGGTGATTAAAAATAATCCGGCGATATATTCTTATCAAGATGCACAAGGCTTTAGAAAAAAACCCGATACCAAGTTGAATGTGAAAGCGATTGATGCGTATATCTATCATTATGGTTGGGTGAGAGAGCCTTCGGCGATGCAAGCCAAATGGAACAATTTTGGTCGCTTTTGGAATGGCGATGCTTGGAGTGTAGAAGCAGCAAAAACCTTTGCAGGTGAATTTGATTATTCGCAAATTGATAGTTTGAAAAAATTTACGGGTACACATCCTGCAGTGATGCAAGATCGCATCAGCCGAATGAATTGGCAATTTGATAGAGATTTGTCGTACAACAATTTAAAACTCAAAGACCGCTTTAAAAACTGGATTGAACAATTAACGGGTAAGCGACCTTTTGATTACAAGAATTACAAAGCCATTTAACCATGTCACAGCCAGTGTTTCATAAAATAGTGCCAAGCTTGCCTGTAAAAAACATGCAAGCTACACTTGATTATTATTGTAATGTGTTGGGCTTTTCCGAACCATGGACATGGGGCAATCCCGTAAGAGATGGTGGTTGTACTAGAAACGAATTGAAGATGTTTTTCCTTCAAAACGAAGCCTTAGCCCAACAATGTATTGGGTTGGGATTAATGTTATATGTAACAGACATAGATGCCATTTACGAAGAATGGATGAAGAAAGGTATTCCTATTGCATCCGCTCTGCACAACTACGAATACGGCATTAGAGAATTTGCCATTGTTGATTGCAATGGATATTATTTGAGGATTGCGTCGGAAGAGAAATAACAACATAAATATTCGATTTTCATGAATCAAATAAAGCTGAATGACATTCTAAGAATTGATGATTTAAAGAATGTTAAGGTGAGATTTAATTTGATGTTCGCTAACAATTGGAATCCTATTGAGATATTCAAAAACAAAGAGTTTGAAACAATCTTACGTGGACAATATTGGAATTATAATAAAAACAAGTCTTACAAAGAGGGTCAAATAACAATTGGGTTTATTAGAATAAAAAGCAACGAAAATTTATGGTTACTTTTTCATGTGGGGAGAATAACAAAAGATTTAAACGTATTTAATGGTGTTGGCTTTGAATATGAAACGCTTGTTGAGTACGAAAAATACTTTGGTCGTTTGATAGTCAAGTTTAAGAATACTTCTCAAAATATGATACGAACTGCCACTTCAGTTATGGATGATTGTGAAGTAGTGCAAATATTGCCAGACACATTTGATAATGATATATTTCCAGGTTACGACAAAGTCAATCTTAGTTGGGATGATTTGACAAGAGTGTTAGAAAAAGAAAGCTGGAAAACTGCGCTACAAAATCAAAAAGGGATTTATCTAATTTCTGATACTTCAAATGGCAAAAAATATGTTGGTTCAGCTTATGGAGAAAATATGATTTTAGGTCGTTGGAAATCCTACGTTAAAACAGACCATGGCGGAAATTCAGAACTAAAAAAACTTGAATATGGGCATATAAGAAAATACTTTAGATATTCAATCTTAGATATTTTTAAATCTACAACAGACGACAATCTTATTATTCAAAGAGAAAGTTGGTGGAAAGAAGTGCTTCAAACTAGAGAATTCGGTTATAACGAAAACTAAATCCATAACAATTCTATCCCTTACAAATAACTCAACCACCATTTTTCTTTGTGATTGGTTTTGTACTTATTGTACCAATTACACAATGGATACAATGCTACCACAACACCAATCCATACAACATAGGTCATCGGTAAATTAAATCCTTCGCCGGGGGCAACAAATAAGAAGGGCATATTTTGTGCTAAGTTGAAAGCATCATCAATAGTATGACCATTAACAAAGAATATAACAGTGGCAACAAGATGAATGAGGTAAAGGTGCAGGATGTAGTAGAAAAAAGCAGTTCTGCCAAACACCTGCATGATATTGGTAAAGCGGTTTTTAATGTTTTCTATTCCGGCTAAAGCCAATAATCCAATGCCTATGGTAATGCTGTGGTACAATAAAGAAGGTGGATATTTATGTACATCCATGAACGATAAAAAAGTGTAGAGACTATTTTTTTGAGTGGTCCAAGGTTTTGGGTCGCCATAGAAATTAGCAAAGCGAAGGGCAACAAAAAAGAGTATTAAAGCTGTGCCTGTTTGCAACAATATTTTTTTTCTTTTTGCTGCTGAATAATCTGCCGTAAACCAAGTGCCGGCACAATAACCCAAGATCATCAACCCTGTCCACGGTAAAAACGGATAAGCAATAATTAAAAAGTGATTGGGTGCATAGGGGTAAAAAGCAAAACTGCCGCTGTGCAATAAATCCCACCAAAAATTAGCTTTAAAACCCGGTGCTTTTTCAATAAAGTCTAATGCGTTATGTCCAAACACAATCATCAAACCTAATACCAACAACAGTTTATACGGAACTTTTACCAGTAACAACAAACCAATAATTACCATACTTATGCCAATGGCCCAAATCACCTGAAACGCAATCACATTAAAGAAAGGATTAAATGTCCATGCAAATGAAATGATTACACATTCGGCAACAATCAACCATAATCCTCTTTTTACTAAAAAGCTGCCTAATTGTTGTGAAGATTTTTTTAAGCCCTGTAAATAGATAGACACGCCGGAAAGAAATACAAACAGTGGTGCACATAGATGGGTAATCCAACGAGTAGCATACAATGCCGGTGTGGTTGTAGCTAAATTTAAGGGGTCATCAATATTGGCGCCAATATGTACATAATCTCTCACATGGTCCAATGCCATAATCACCATGATAATGCCTCGTAAAATATCTATCGACTCAATTCTTTTTGGCGCTAATGTTGTCATTGTTGGTATACATTTATTTCGACCACTTTTATAAAAAAACTGCCACACTACACGAGTATGGCAGCTATCGTTAACATTGTCAAATACTTAATCACTCATTTTCGAATTTACAAAACCAATGACGGCACCTGATAAACCACCCATAATGCCCGAAACTGCAACATCGGTTAATGTGAGCACCAAGTCGGCAATATTTGATGTGGCAAACATCACCAAATCCCAACCACAGGCCATCAAAACACCGGTGATAATTCCTGTAATTAGCCCATCGCCAACCGTATTTACATTTGCCCGTTGAAAGATGTAAGCATACAATAATCCAAACCCAATATTACCGGCAATTAATGCCCAGTATATCATTTGATCTTCCGGCTTACTTACATTTTGTACGGTATGTTTTGCAGCAAAATCCATGAGCAGCATGCCATAAATTACCCATCCTGCAAAGAAAGAAACAGTACCACCGGCAATGCCGCCGGCCAATAGTTTTTTAATGTTCATAGCAGTAGTTTTAAGGTTAATGCTACCAAATTAATCAACAGCCTTGGTACTTGCAAGCCGAGTTATGAACATTTTAAACTTACACAAATAAATCTTGGTACAACTGTGCACCTGGCACCACACTATAAGCACTTAAGTCTGTAATGCCTTCGTTGGCTAAAACTATTTCATCAATAAATGTATTACCGGTATAGGCCAGATTGGTTTTGCTTAAAATATAATACACTGCATCGGCTAAGATGGCCGGTGTACGACTCATTTTAGCTAAAGCATCGCCGCCTAGTAAATTTCTTACTGCAGCAGTATCAATCGTTGTTCTTGGCCAAATGGCGTTAGATGCAATACCTTCTTTTTTAAACTCTTCGGCCCAACCCAATGCCATCATGCTCATATTAAATTTACTCATGGTGTAAGCCACATGTGGTCCTAACCATTTTGGAACAATATTGATGGGCGGAGATAGAGTTAAGATATGCGGATTGTTACCCTTTTTTAAATAGGGCACACAAGCCTTGGTCATTAAAAAAGTACCCCTAACGTTGATGTCATGCATCAAATCAAATCGTTTAGCTTCTGTTTGGCCGGTGTTGGTTAATGCTATGGCAGATGCATTGTTAATCAGTACATCAATACCACCAAACGTAGCAGCTGCTTTTTCAACCGCCGCTTGAATTTGATCTTCAAAACGAATATCTAATTGCAGTGCTAAGGCTTTACCACCGGCTTCTTCCACTTCTTGTGCTGCAGAAAAAATAGTACCACCCAATTTAGGGTTTTCTTCTACACTTTTGGCTGCAATCACAATGTTAGCACCTTCGGCGGCTAATTTTAAGGCTATGGCTTTACCAATACCTCGGCTGGCACCGGTAATAAAAACTGTTCTGTTTTGAAATGACATATGCAATGATTAGGCTATGAAGATAAAGGCAATTTAACTCCATAACAAAAAAGAAATCAAGTAGTACAAACATGTATTAACCCCTATTGTAAAGGATGATTTATGATGATTCTCCGTTTTAATATCGTATTTCAAGTTACATCGGAACATTTTTCACTACCTTCAATATGCAAGCAAAACCACAACTATGACTGTTAAGCGAATCGCTTTACTATTACTCATTGCATTTTACCTCTTTGCAGGATTTAATCACTTTTGGCATCCTGAGTTTTATTATCCCTTAATTCCGCCTTATTTACAACAGTGGGACGATATGCTTAACATCATTGCCGGTATGGCCGAAATGTTGTTAGGTGTATTATTGTTTTTTAGAATGTCGAGAAAGTTTGCTGCTTACGGCATCATTCTCATGTTATTGGCATTTATTCCGGCTCATATTTATTTTATTGAAGCCAAGGGTTGTTTGTCAGATAGTTTGTGTGTGCCTTTATGGGTAGCATGGGCTAGGTTAGTAGTGGTACATCCTATTTTAATAGCTTGGGCTTGGTGGGTGAGAAAACCAACGCCTGGCTTTTAAGTAATCTTATCAATTTTGTTTTAATACTTGTCATCATGAAGTGGTTAAAAAGAATCGCTGTTTTTTTAGTAATACTGTTATTGATTTATTTAGTTGGACCAACACCGTCTACGCCGGTATATAAAACAGACGTAGCAGGGATGCCCACTACCGCCGCTGCTTTAGTCGCCTATATTGCGGCTAAAGAAAAGGCACATCAATTAAAGCCGAATAATGAGGCCCGAATTGTTTGGGCAAACGATTCGTTACAGCAAATGACGGAATATGCTATTGTGTATTTGCACGGATTTTCTGCTTCGCAGGAAGAAGGTAATCCTACACACCGCACCATTGCATCCAAATTTGGTTGTAATTTATATTTAGCCCGATTGGCCGAACATGGGATAGATACGGTAGACCAATTAGTTAGGCTTACGCCGGATAATTATTGGGAGAGTGCCGTAGAAGCACTAACTATTGGTAGAAGATTAGGAAAAAAAGTAATACTGATGGGCACTTCAACGGGAGGTACACAGGCATTACAATTGGCGGCTGCTTTTCCGGATGATGTAGCAGGGTTGATTCTATATTCGCCCAATATTGAAATTAACGATCCTAATGCAGGGCTACTCAATAATCCTTGGGGTTTGCACATTGCTAGATTGGTGAAGCAAAGTAAGTTTAATAATCCGCCGGATGAAAGACCTATTTATCAGCAATACTGGAATAAGCCCTACCGCTTAGAAGCCATTGTGGCATTACAAGAGATGCTGGAAACTACCATGACCGAAAAAACATTTAGTGCAGTAAAACAACCCACACTTGCGCTATACTACTATAAAAATGAAAAAGAACAAGACCCTGTGGTTAAAGTTTCTGCTATACAAAAAATGATGTCGCAATTGGGAACACAGGAGGCATTGAAAAGACATAAAGCCTTGCCTAATACCGGCGACCATGTGATTGGTTCACCCATCAAGTCGAAAGATGTACAAAGTGTAATTGCCGAAACAGAACAATTTTTAGTGGAGGTGATGGGTTTGAAGCCTCATTAACATCAATAACTTAACCACTAACACTGTATCAAAAAAGTATTACTGCTTTGTCTCCATCAATGATGCGATCACCATCTTCGGTTTTCTATTTTCATAAAATACCCCCCAATGTTTTTCAGGCTCTAATGGATGCGATGAACCTTTCCAAGGCTCATCAAACGCTTCAAAAAAGTAGGTGAGTATATTTTCTTTGGTGGTCCAGTCCATTAAATCTTCAAAATAAATTTGTTGATTTTTTTCATTTACCTGTTCCGGATTAATGCCTCTTCCGTTGGAATTCGTAGCCCAACCCGCTTCGGTAATGATGACAGGTTTGTTGGGATAAAGCTCAGCCACTGCGTTATAATTTTCCTTGGTATAATTCAGTGATTCATGAATATGCTTATACTCCCACACGGGATAAGTATGAATGGAAATAAAATCTACCACTTCGGCCAAAGGCTTTAATTTATTTAACCACGGCACATAATTTTCGCAAAAGGTTACCGGCTGCTTTGTATTGGCTTTTACTTTTTTTGTAAAATCAATCACTCGGGTTACACTAACATAATTGCCCGACCAATCTACACAAGATTCATTGCCTACCGATAAAGAAAAAATAATGTCTTGATGCTGATTAGCCCATGCTATGAGCTTATCCATTTTGGCATCGTTATTTTTTCTGTTCAATTCCAACACTTCTTCTTCATAAACACCGCCACCCCAAGGACAGCCGAAATTATTCATCTCAGCTTCTATGTAAGCACCCAATAATATTTTAAAGGGTAGTTGCTCTTTGTGAATTACTTCCAAAACGGTTTTGGCATGATCATCACAGTCATACATTCTCAAATACTTCCAATGCGGTTGTAGCAACAGTAAATCTTGATGTACTTCATCGTAGCTTGGATATTTACCACCCGGTTGTTGTCCTTCTCTAAAGCCGGAATAACAAATTGCTTTTGCCGGCGCTGCGCCAAAATGTTCGAAAAAATTCATTAGAACTTTAGTTTTTCATGCTTGTCCCAAATACCCCAATAAGCACCAACTGTACCTTCTGCGCCAACCTTCCAACTTTCATCAAATGATGAAAAATAGAATACAGGAATAGTATCATTTGCCGACCACAACTGTGTATTGATAAAATAATTTCTAGCAGCTAGTTCTCCCGGTACTGCACCTTTCAAATTTTCTCCTTGGCTTGGCCATCCGGTTTCGGTGATGATAACTGGTTTGCCGTTAGCAGCGTCTTTTGCTTGGTAATACATTTGCTTCATGTAATCTAATGAATTGTCCATTGGACAACCCTCCCAAAAAGGATAACAGTTACATAAAATTACATCACACAAATCGGTGATGGCTGGTCGGTGAGAAAACTCGTAATACGCATCTACATATCCCACAGGTATTCCGGGTAATTCAGCCTTTACTTGCTTAATAAAATCGAGTAGTTGTTCTTCAGTAAGATCTTTGCGATACATCACTTCGTTGCCCACTGCGGCTATATCAACATACCCTGCTTTAGCTAGCTCTATCAAGCCGTTGATTTCACGTTGGTTGATTTCATCATCGTTTCCAAGCCATGCGCCAACCAATGTTTTAATACCAAATTCTTTGGCCACTTTTGGAATAAACTCATTGCCTTCGGTACAAGAAAAGGAACGAATCCATTTAGTATGTGGCTTAAGAATTTCCATTCTTCTGCGAACTTGATCTTCAGAAATGATATCGCCGGGTTTTTGTCCATCTTCATACAAGCTGAAACAAAATCCATGTACGCCGGTTTGCAAAATTTCGGCAAACAAATCTTTTAAGGTTTCTTCTGTTTCTCCTTCAACATAGCTATGATGTGTATCTGGTTTTAAGGAGAGAATATAATCTTTTCTAAATGACATAAAATAAAATATTAATTATCAAATTTCAGGTTTTCGTTTTGATCCCACAAGCCCCAAGATGTTCCGGCCCATCCTTCTGAATATAATTTCCAAGATTCATCAAAAGAAGCAAAATAAAACAATGATACGTTTACTTGTTTTGCCCAACTGTTTACTTCTAGAAAATACAACATCTGGTTTTCGGTAGATGGTACAGCTTCACCTACAACATCGCCTTTACTTGGCCAACCCGTTTCGGTGATGATGATTTCTTTTCCATTGGCTATGGCAGCTGTTTTATTGTACATTTCTTGTAAATAAATCCCTGCTTGGTTAATAGGTGCTCCCTCCCAAAAAGGATAGCCATTGATGAGTATTTTGTCGCTTATCGCTGCCAAGTTTGGATGACTGATGATTTCGTGGTATGTATCAACATAACAAATAGGAACCCCGTTAGTGCTTTTTTTAATTTGGTTGATGTAGTTGATCAACACAGATTCATCCAATTCTTTTCTAAACAACACTTCATTACCAACACAGGCAATTTCTATATTTCCTTCATTAATCAACCGTATCAATGTATCAATCTCTTTGTTGTTTCGTTCCATATCTTTTCCAATCCATGCACCCATCATTACTTTCATTCCCATAGATTTTGCTATGGCCGGAATTTTTTCATGACCGTCTGTACATGAAAACACCCGAATCCATTCCACATGATCAGCCAACACACTTAATCTTTTTACAATTTGTTCTTCGGTGATTATATCACCGGGATTTTGATTTTGGGCATAAGGCGTAAAGCAGATGCCATGCATTTTTTGTTTAAATACCTCTTTGAATTTTTCGTGTATTGCTTCTTTAGATAACGATTCAATATCAATGCCTGTATTAATATAAGTAGGATATTTTTCAAGCAATTTTATTTTTGACAACCCTTTCAGGTCTAAACTATTGAATACGCTACTAACCCCATATCCACTGGCTTTGGACGCTTTTCTTTTGGCAATAAGATCTCTTACTTCTAATGCTTTGGTTTCATCTACATCATAATCTTTCATGGCCCAAATAGCCGTTAATGTACCTAGTATTGGAATGCCTACAAAGAAGATTCTTAACCAAAACATGGTATCATCTGTTTGGGTTGGTGCATTGGATTTAAAGGCTACCAAAGAAAGAATCAAGCCACTTAATAAACCTGCAACAGCTGTTCCAAATTTTACCATCCACCAATAGATAGCGCCCAAGCTGCCTTCTCTTCTTTTGCCCGTATTTAACTCATCAATATCAATGACATCAGAAGTCATCGACATCATTAAGGTAAACAAGCTACCTATGCCAAAAGAAAAGAACGGTAGCGCAAACAAAAACAAATACGGTTTTCCTGGAACAAACAGTAAATAAAGTAAGATATAACCAATGATTGAAATGCCTTGAGATAGTAAAAAAGCCTTCTTCTTGCCCATTACTTTAGACATTCTTGCCACAATTGGAATGACTAAAAGTGTTGTTATGATTGCTCCTACACTTCCAAATAATGTTGGCCACAATCCAAACCCTTCTTCATTTCCTTTGAACAAATAATATTTGATAATAAAGTAAGAAAAGCCGGCTGTTGTTTGAAAAGCATTAAAAATTAAAAACGTTGCAATACATATTTTTCTGAAAGGTTTAATTTCAATCGAAGCTTTTAGTCCTTCTTTAATTTCTCCAAAACTATTGAGGATGCCTTTAAAATCAATGGGGCTATAGTTTTCGTTTATGGTAGATTTACTGGGAATAAAAAACGCCGGAATAGCTGCTAAAATGGCACAACCAATAGCTACATACACAGCTAAGGTTCTAACCGCCACATCACTAGACGAAAACAATGATTTATCCGCCATAATCACCCAAAACCAAGGTGCAACAACCCAAGCCAATTGACCAATCAATTGAGAGGTGGCCATGATATTGGTTCGTTCGTGAAAATCGTCACTCATTTCGTACCCCATTGCTACATACGGAATACTAAATATGGTAAGTCCTGAATAAAAAATCAATGAAATAACTAAAAAGTAAATGAAATTATAAGTCACTCCATTTTCGGCATACAACTGCCACATAAATGCAAATGAAATTCCTAAAATGATGGCGCCTGCTAAAACATATTGTCTCCTTCTGCCCCATTTCGATTTAGTATTATCACTCACATATCCCATAATCAAATCAAACAACGCATCATAAAACTTGGGAATAAAATAAGTTAACCCAAGCAATAATCCACTAAAGCCGAGTTTTTCTACTAATATAACGGTAAAGATTCCCAATGCAGCAGGAAACATTTGGTTGGCAAGCATACCTAACCCAAAGGCAATTTTTTGCCCCATAGGTACTTTTATGCTGTTTTTAAGATTACTCATATGGCTTGTTGTTTCGTGGGTTTAAGGGTCTATTTTTTAATCACAATCGTTTGAATGGCTTTTGCACTTATTGTTGCTTTTGTATGTTGCTTTTCTAATGAAATATTGAAGGACTTTTCTGTATCAGTTGGATTAAAAACAATCACTGCAATTGAACCATCCGGATTTTGTGCTGCTGTTACTTGAAGCGTAGTATCTGCGTTTTTAAAACCAATTCTCACTGCACCCGGTCTTATGAATTTGCTGAAATGTGCTAATGTA
This sequence comes from Methylophilus rhizosphaerae, assembly GCA_943370285.1. Lineage (GTDB taxonomy): Bacteria > Bacteroidota > Bacteroidia > Chitinophagales > Chitinophagaceae > CALRQJ02. Next base: position 101,698 of record CALRQJ020000010.1, read on the forward strand.
TAATACAAGGGTGTAAAGTATACTTCATCTTTTTCTTCATCTACTATGACAGGAGCGGTACACCAGTTTTTAAACCAATTAGGGCCACCTTGTTTGTTGAGCACCATATTCCAATCTACCCAGCCGTCTACAAAGTTGTTCAAGCATCCTATAATGTCACCTGCATATCTAAACACAGGTACATACTTGGGATGCAGGTATTTATCTTGTTCACTTGCCCAATCCCAACCCCAGTCGGTTGCCTCTTTACTCCAGTACCATTTATCATCTTTCCAATGTGGTACTTCTGCATCTACACATGCTTCTGTATTGATTAAATGTTTCTGCGGTGCTTTTTTATACGTATGTTGTAAAGATGCGGCAAAGACATCGTATGTACTAGCATACCAATGCACTGCCATCCCATCAAAATATTTAGAAGAAGCTTCATCGGCATACATTACATTAGCCCAATGTTCTAATTCTGCACCACGGTTTTGATCGTAGCCCAATATTTTAACATTGGCATGTCCATTTTTTTCCATTTGCGGACCGAGATAATCTTTTACAAATGCAGTCATTTCTTCTGCAGTAAAATACATACTCTCCCAATTGTTACCATTACCCAATGGTTCATTTTCTACTGTAACGCTCCAAATATCAATGCCTTCTTTTTGATAAGCAGCAATGTATTTTGAAAAATAATTTGCCCATGTTGTTCTGTAATGTGGCAATAGTTTTCCGCCTTTCCAATCGTTGTTATCTTTCATCCAAGGTGGTGCAGTCCATGGTGAAGCAATAATTTTAAATCCATCTTCCGACATTTTCATAGCTTCTTTGATGATGGGAATCAAAGTTTTTTGGTCTTCTGCTATGGTAAAATGTTGTAATGCTGTATCGCCGGGTATGGTCGCATAAGCATAATTATGAGTAGAAAAATCGCAAGAATTAATATGTGTTCTAGTCAAAGAATATTGGGCACCATCTTTACCAAAATAAGCAGCTAATATTTTGCTTCTATTCGCTGCACTAAGCTTATTGAGCAAAGTTGCAGTGGCTTGTGTAAAAGAACCGCCGAAGCCTGTAATGGTCTGAAATTTTTCTTCAGTATGTATCTCAATCTCTACTGCTTGATTAGAACTTGGCGAGGTAGCAATTTTTGTTAGTGCATTTCCGGAAGCGGAGGTTTCATAAATGTCAGCAGAAAGGGAATTGGTCTCTTTACATCCCACAAATAAACCCATCATAGGTAGTATGATTAAAATGTTTTTGTAGTATTTGGCAAGCATAGTTTTAAGCATTTTAATCTTTTGTCAGTTTAGTGGGCACTACCACTTGCTGCATGAGTAATGAATCATTGCCGTTATGTGTTTTTGTTATCGGTTTGCCATTTCTTGTTAAGCCTTTAAATACACCTTTGTCAACTTTATCCCAAATGGCAAATTTTGCTTCTGATTGTAGGTTGATTAAACCAAAATGATTTTCAGAGTGTAATGGATTAGCACTGTTCTTCCAGTTTTCATCAAAAGCTTCGAAGTAAAAGCAAGTTGTGTTATTGGCCTTTGACCAATCTCTGATGAGCTTATAATACAAGGAAGACTTATATTCATCAACCGCTTTAGATCCGTTAGCACCATATAGTTCGTTACACATGGTTGCCCAACCCGTTTCACCAATATGAACCGGCTTGTTTACGCCTAACGATTTCATGTAAGCAACAACACTGTTATATTGATTAATGGCATAGTCTCTTGCCCGCAACATAGCTGCACTGATTTTTGCTGAGTCGGTTAAATTTTTTTCCGATGCTTTAATGCCCCAAAAATCAGGATTGTAATGGGTATCATGCATGGGATAAGTATGCAGGGAGATATAGTCTACTGATTTGATTAACGCTTCTAAAGCAGGAACATGATACTCTTTTCCACCGCCACCCCAAGAAGCAAAATTGTCTGAGCTGGTAATCCAGATATCTTTAGACAATTTATTGTCTTTCTTAAGTTGCTGCAGGTGGTTTACCCATTTTAAAATAATATCAGGTGTTACATAATACGAGGCAGCCCAATTAACCATTGCTTCATTACCTACGGCAATGATTTTAATAATATCAGGATACTGATTGGCTAATTGAACAGCAGTTGCTATTTCGGTTGCATTGGCTTCACTTTCTTCTGTATGAATGGGAGGATTTTTCGTCCATGCATTTTTACAATCAATCCAAGCACCCAACATCACATACATTTCAAAAGATGGTTGTTCTTGCTTGAGCTGTGTAATGGCTTCGAGTAGATTATTGATTTCCTTGCGACTAACATTGTAGGTTCGCAATACTTTAAAGTCAAGCGCTGCAAGAATTTTTACATCTTCTTTTATTTCATTGACTGTTGGCACGACATCTCTTGTTGGTGTTCGATAACCACCATAGCAAATGGCTTGGTAATTAGTATTACCTAAAATAGTTGCAGCAGTTATTGGTTTGCCCATCGCATTTTTTTTGCTGCTACAAGAGCAGAAAACTAAAGTAGTGATGAATAGTAAACAACACCTTAACATCATAGCAAATTGTTTTCATTAATGCTAACAATTATCTGTTCTACCTCGCCGGTTCTGTTAATGATTTTATCGCTTACTGCTGCATTAATTTGATTTGTATTGAATTGCTCTTTTGTGCCATTTGTAAAATGCACTTCAATTGAATCGGCATTGCTTTTCTTACAAACAACTGGCACCTGACAGATGGTATATGCTAAACTTCCTTCCGAAAGTTCAATTTGTTTTTCGGTTCCATTACATAATACATACACAGCATTGCTTGGATGTTGAATAAACTCAGAAGCTAACAGTAATTTAGGTTCAAATAACAATTGACCGTTATTGAACTTTACACCTAATTCCCCAATACGACACAAGATGTCTTCTTTAACTTGGCCGGTCATACCGGGTTGTTGTGCCCCTTTATTAAATGGTGTGTGAGAATACGGTGTAATTGGAAATGCACCATACAATTCAGGGGATTTGTGTACGCCAATACCTGCATGAATATTGTAGTAATGTGCCGTTAATTGGCTTACTGTTGCTGCATCTGCATTTTCTTTTATAGCTGCCAAGCAAGATTCCTGAGCAGCAAGTAATAGCTTAGACACCATATGCCAGTAAATAGACCCTAATCCCTCGTAGCCGTAAAATGTACCAGACCTACCTGTAAACTCTTTATGATTAAATACTGCTTCAAAAATTTGAAGCACTAATGCCTTTTCTTTTGCTACTTGCAATTGATACTTTGCGCCGAGTGCATATAGGGCATGCAACACATCGTCGGCATTTTTAAAATTACCATTGAAATGATAATTGCCTTTGATGTCTTTTTCTACTATGGCATTATTACCATCGGCGAGCAATTGTATCAACAAATTAGATTGTTGAAATAAATCCTCCGGTATATTATTGCGTTGTAAAAATCCTGCCAAATTTTTATTGGGATAGAGTATATAGCTGTTCTGATCTTTACGATACAGTGAACTATTTTTCAATGCATCGAGTACTGCTAAACTTTCTTTGGCAGAAAGATATCCTGAACTTAATACACCAACCTGACCTTCTAACATTTCGCTTAAATGCGATACGAAAAAGCCATTTTCATTAATGCTTAATAGATTATAAGCATGGTATAAATTATCGCTTCGTTTGTTTGCATTGATTGAGTGCTCTAGGAATTGCACGGATATATTTACAAAGCCAGTCAATTCGCTAGCTGTAATAGTCCTTTTTGTGCCTGAGAATTTATTGTTGTATATAGTAGTTCTAAAATTACTACCGGCTATGCCTAATGCATCTGTTATTTGTTTTCTAGTAGCATCGTCAATAGAAGTGTTTAACGATGAAGCGTATTTATCAAATGTTGCTGCTAATGCTGCATAAAACTGATACAACTCTTCCGAAACTTCAAGATTGTTAGCATTGACATTTTCAAAAACAGGTTGAATGAATTTCAAGCATCTTCTCAAATAATACAGCGTAACCATCGAAAGACCATTGCCTACCAATGCATTATTGGCATCATTCCATTCGGGCCTTTGTGTGTTCATCCAAATACCACCTTCGGGTACAAAGTTGGACAGTTTAGAAAGTATAGTAGCTAATATTTTTTCTATAAAATTTACATGGTAAACTTCATTATTGGCCGACGTAAGCAACGCTCCGTCAGCACCCATGTCATGTATTCTTTGATGAATTTGCTTTTCATTGGCATGGTCAAATTCAATAGTGTCTTTAGGATTTTTTACTATATCGGAATACGCTTTTATACGGTAAGGAACATTGGCGTACACAAAATCATTTTTTGCCAGTAAGTTATTTATCGTTCCTGTTTTATTTTGTTCAGCGAATTCTAAAAACTTAAGTAGGTAGATAATTTGATGATCTCCCCAATAGCCAATATAACTCCATGGATTGTCGGGCTCTATTGTTTCCCAATCAAAACCATCTTTGGTTACTCTATATGGATTATAACCATCAAACGTTGAAGCATTAAGAAACTTATATATCATACCTTCAATAAATGCCGGATAGGCATGTGCTAAAGCTTCCCAATTCTGAAATATATCACGCCAATTACCTTGGTAATCTAAAATCTTTGATCCGTCAACTTCACTTCGGGTATTGATGGAGAATTGGTTCCATGGTCTGCTAGGATCGCCATGTCTTCTACTAAATTTTAAAGGAAGATATTCAATTGCTAAACGAATAAAATCTTGATTGCCTGTTTCCTGTGCAATATGTTTTAATTCAAAAATTGAAAACTCGTTTTGTAAAGCATGCAATGAATCTGCAACAGCAGCATACACTTTCTTATTTGCTTTCTTAAGATAATTTTCAAAATCCCATTTTTCAACTTGATAATTATTGTCGAAGATTCCTCCCCGCATAATATTGAACAACACATTGGCAAAATGTCGTGAGTCTTTTAAATTATCGGCAGTAGTTTGTACGCCATCAGCCGCAGCACAAAGTTTTATTAAATTGATTGTACCTAAAGCAATATCAGCATTGACTTTTTCGCTGAGTAAGGAATCTGTTTTAATGGTTTCGTTGAGTTGAATAACACCGGAATGGTTTTGGTTAACATTCGCAACAAACATCCATTGTTTAGCTGCATTCGGTTGTAATGTTAAAGGACTAACAATAAAGTATGCACCCTTTTCACCTTTCACATCTTCTTCTTGTTGCAGGGCGGAACCATTTCTAAATTGATTTAATTGATTGGCTGAGAGCAAGTAGGTAGGCTGATCAATTCCTAAGCTCCACACCACATTTGCTTTTAATGCTTCGCTAGGTTCAGCTTTATCTACAATAATGGCACTCAAGGCAAAAATACCCAGTCCGGTTTCAGCAACTAATTCTGAACGTTTGTAAGCATCTGCCAGATTGCTAGTTTTTGTTTGCAAATCACTTGGTACGCCAAATGGTAAAATGTTTTGCAAGCCATCTAAGATTTCAAATTCAATTTGTTTGCTTGATAGATTAGCAATATTTGCTTTTTTTACAAATCCAAACATATTGGTGGAGTTCCACTCGTATTGAAACTGTAACTCCAAATCATGATTAATCTCTTCAAATATTATTTTATTACCGTATTTATTTTGGTATAAATTTCTTGTTATATTAAAATGCCCTTCGCTGCGAACCGAAAAAGGTTCCCAAACAATCCACTTTCCATTTTGCTGTAAACGAATGATGCTTTTGCTACCGGTTATTTCAGCCGTATCTGTTATTTTATCATCTGTATAGTAGGGGAAAAGTGCAAATTCTGAATTTTTTCTTCCGGCACTTATACCGCCATTGCTCGAAATAAAAAGCCAATGATTAGAATCGCTTACAATACTCATGAAAAATGGTCTCATGAGATTGGTATTGGCTATTTTAAAAAACAATTCATTGTTAATTTCAACAGATTGAAGCTGACCCATTGCAATCGTTTTAATGCTGAGTAATTTAAATAAAGAAGGAGATTATTATCAAAAAAATTGATAATAATTAGTAATTTGAAGAAACCTGTCTGAAGATTAAATGCTAATCTTCAGACAGGATGAAAAACTATTTTTGCTTGTAAACCCTTACATAATCCACAGTCATCGTTTGTGGGAAAGGTGTTCCTGTAGTTGGGAAGCCAACAAAATTGCCGCCTACCGCTACATTAAGTATCATAAAAAAGTTTTGATTAAATACCCATTGACCTTTGACATCATTTGGAGTAATACGGTTGAATAGGTAGTTGTCAACATAAAAATCAATATAATCCGGACCCCATTCTGCTGCATACAGGTGGAAATTGGCATCGAACCTAGCATTTAATAAAGAATAGGCTTTGCCGATTGAGTTTCCGCCTGAGTAGCCCGGACCATGCACCGTTCCATAAGTAGTGTTAGGTTGATTTCCTTTTTGTTCTAAGATATCAATTTCACCACATTGAGGCCAGGAAACAGTATTGATATTATTGCCTAGCATCCAAAATGCCGGCCAAATTCCAGGTCCACTTGGTGTTTTTATTCTTGCTTCATATCTGCCATAACCATAAGAGAATTTGCCTTGTGTTTTGATACGAGCTGAAGTAAATCCTGCTCCTCCAAAATTTTCTTGTCTTGCAGTTATTTGTAAATTTCCACTACCGTCTAACCGTAAGTTGCTAGCGTTACTGGTATAATACTGCAATTCCGCATTACCCCATCCGCCGTTTCCCGTACCAATATCGGCTACCCACTTTGAATTGTCTGGTGCAGCACCTGCAGCTCCGGTAAATTCATCGCTCCAAACCATTTCCCATTCTCTGGTTGGTAAGGTTTGAATCGCTTTTTTGTCGCAACTAACAAATGATACTGTTACAAAAAGCAGGACACAAATTGTTAGTATTGATATATGATTATTTATATGCTTCATACCTGTTGTTTTAATTGTTTAAAAGATACATTATCGCCAGAAATATAAATTATCCAAGAATATATCTGGTGCTCCTGGTGCACCATTCGCATCAAACTTAAACTGTATCACATTACTCAAACTAACCGGAGCAAAGGATGTTAACGGTATATCAATACTGTTCCAACCGGCAGTAGTAGGCACCGATAAGCTCACTGATCTTTCAACCGGGCCGGGACTAATTAAAAAGAACCTTAGCTGGGTTGCAGTTGCTGAGAAAAAGTCCAAGTGAATATTGGTGTAAGTTGACACATTTAAAGCAGAAGCAAACTGAGTACCCTGATAGTTAAAATTAGCATATCTAAGCACTGTACTACCTGCTATTGTTGGTTGTGATACTGCTGTAGTTTGACCCCAGTTAGGATTAAAATCTGTACCGGTTACATTGGTATAAGCATCACTAAACACTGAAAGCACATTGGCTGATGGTCTTGTTGGTGTTGGTGCAGCAGTGGTAGGAGCTGTTGGCAGACTCCAGAAATAAACATTATCTACATATAAAGATGAGTTATCGCCACCTTCTAAAATAATTTGAGCCAAATTATTTCTGCTGGTTAAACCAGGCATATTTGCAAACGGAATATCAAGTTGTATCCATTGTCTGGTTACTAAAGTTGGGGCTGTAAATGTTGTAGAATGTCTGGTATCATCTCCGCCACCAAATACTCTATCGGCTCCGAAGTCCACAACAATAACTCTTAGTTGACGGCCAGCTGCTATGGCGCCGGGGAAAAATACATCTAAATGTATATGCGACATGCTGCTGGCATTTACTGTTGGCGAGCTAAACTCCATACCCACAAAATTGAAGTTGGTATAGTTCAGTACATTATCGTTACCAACTTTAAAGTCGTTTGAAATAGTCGTTTGCCAGGGTGCCCAATAGCCATTATAATAATTAACACCTACATTGGTATAGGCATCAGAAAAAATGGAAATCACATTTGCCGCACTGCGAGTTGGCGTTGGCGCAGAAACGTAAGTGCCGGCACAATTGATGGTCAAACTTCCTTTAGCTTGTACGCCATTTAAGGTTGCTGTAATTACACTTGTACCTGTAGATAAAGATGTTACCAACCCATTTGCATTAACACTAGCAACTGCCGGATTGGAAGACCTAAAATTAAAATAGGCATTACTAACATTTAATGATTGAGTAACTCCTGTAGGTAAACTAAACGTAGCTGCTAATCCTGTAACAGGTGTGGTAACAGTGTTGAAAGTGGTTACGCTTGGGTCATTGCCATTCATGATTACAGGTTGGCCTTGCAGTAGCGTACCCAATTTTTCAAACTTCACTTCATCTATCCAAAATGTATATCCTCTACCATTTGCATCCGGTGATGCTGCAAAATAAAACAGCCCTCTTTCTCCATTTAATTTTGAAGCATCGGGAATTGGAATAATCACTTTTTTCCAATTACTTGTTACAGCTGTACCAGATATAGACACAACATATTTGTTTTCGCCTAAATTATTACCTAAACCTAATTCGCCAATTGTAGTGGCCTGATTAGATTTAATGTAAAAAGTTAAAGCATTAAAGCCCGACAAATCTCTACCTCCTCTACTTAAAAATACACCACCTGCATAAGAGCCATTTGGGCTATTTGCATCAGGTACTTCAAATCGCATAGATTGGCGAGTATTGTTATACGTTTCTTTATTGTCTACTTGAAACGCTCTAACATCTGAGCCTCCAAATGCAGCATATGCTAAATCTCCTGTAAAGTCATCTATAAAGACATCTGCTGTTGCAGGAAATGTAGGTGGTGCAAGTTCTGAAACGTCTCTTTTTTTACAACTCATTGTAGTTAATAAAGTGGCTACAATGCAGTAATAGAAAACATTTTTGATTGAATTATTTTTCATATTGCATTTATTTCAAACGTTAAAAAATATGTTATCTGCCTAAATTTATTTGAATGTACGTTCTAAACTCCCATTCATTTCCGTTAGGGAAACCAATGGCAGTGGGATCTGGTACCCAATTTCCTGCTGGGTCTTGCATTTTTACCGGAGAATAGCGATTAGAATATCTGTCTAAGGTTCTATACGTTGCTCTTAAGCCAATTTTAGTACCCGGCATTAAGAACCAGTCTGGTTTACCTACCTCAGTTGAAATATCTCCAATCAATTGTACCGGGAAAGTAAGGTTAAAATCTCGGTGATAGTCAAAAGGACCCCAATCGTTAAACCTTGCAATGGTAGTGAACTTCATTTTTTTGTATATGGTTCTAACATCAACACCATACCTATTAATTACCCTTGGATCAATACCATTTGCCTGCCCGTTACCTACAATAAAGTTAGCAATAATGCCGAAATCTGGATTTACCTTAGATACTGTTCTAATATTAGCTTCCCACAAATCTTGAGCTGGTACAGAACCCGGGAAAACAAAAGTAGTTCTACCATTACCCAAAATACCAATGGCAGCATCTTGTACAGTTGGTAAATGTCTGAATACAAATCCTGCGCTAACAGCAAATTTGGCATCTTCTGCTCTATCGTTATCCCATTCGTACATCCAGGTTGCTGGAGTTGGGTCGTAAGTTAATAAAAGCTCACCACCTACTGTTTCTCTATTAGAACGAACAGAGAACGGATCATCTAAAATATTTCTTGGTCTGCCGGGTGCCAAAACATCAGAAGGAACAGGACCTTCTATTGGTTTTTGGTATAAGAAGTTTGGAGCAATCTGTAATTTTCCAACATTAACTGTAAAACCACTTAATACATTGTACATGTTTCCGCTACCAACATCTTTTAGTCTCCAACCTGTAAATGTTTTGGTTTGATCTACACTGCCGTTAGCAACTAAACCCATGTAAGAAGCTAAACCGTACCACTGAAGGGCTCCACTGGTAAATGTTAACTTAAGTTTTCCTCCAAAATTATCTTCAGTTTTGATGACATCTTGGTAAACGGTGTTGTTACGCATTAATTGGAAGCTTCTTCCGTTTAAAGGTTCACCACCCCAAATACCTCCAATATCTAAACTGAAGTTTTTGAACTTACGTGAGGCACTCAAGGTTACTCTTCTTGTTTTAGGTACTGGTACCGCAAAAGAGCTTTGTAAACCACTACGTTGCACCAAATCTTCGTGCCAAATACTGGTTACATCAAACTTGGCAACTTTTTTGGTGTACTTAACTAAGATAGCTGGGTTAGCTCCCCACCACAATTCTGGCCCAAAAGCAACTTTTAATCCTTTTAAAGCTCTTTTACCTTCAATTTCAAAGCCAAATGGCGCTTCGCCATTATAGATATCAATATTTGGTCCGTAGTTCGCTTCTTGGTATAAATTAAAGAAGTCTCCTTCGTATGCCCAATGGTAATGACCTGTTCTATAAAAACCGGTCAATTTAAAATCTTTGGCATCCCAATTATAACTTGCTCTATATAGTTGAAGCCTATTGTTTGAATTCATTACAACAGGTCCATTGGTAGTATTTACAGTAATTCTTCTTCCTCTATTTTCATAAAACACTTCGTCAATTGGGTTTTCTGCAACATTTCCTAAAGCATTAAATTGAATATTAGCAGAAACATTTGGAGCTGGTTTTGCAGTAATTCCGATGTTGAATGATTGCATATGATCGAAGCCCAAACGATTGGGGTAACCATTTGTAAGCGCTGGTTCCGATGATTTTGGCGTAGAAATTAGACTACCGCCGGTATGGAAAGTAGAAAAGTTAGCTTGTAAATCACTTAAGTATAACTTGCCTTTGTCTTCGGCTTGTAAAGCTGCTTTGTCGCCTCTGGCTCTTAATACCGCATCTGTTAATTGAATATTGTCTAAATAATTCAATCTTGCTTTGGCATCGCTGCTGTAAGGGTTGAACTGGTGTACATCTTTCAACGCATAGTATGCGGCACGTGGGTACAATTCATAAATACCTCTTTCGTTGGTTTTGCCTTTGGCGCAAATACCAAACCACTCTTCATTCATATTGTTTTCGCCTTTCGCAAAGTCGTTGGTATAACCACCATTGCTCCAAGAGGCTGTAGCATCATGCTCATCTAGGTTTGTGGTTTGGCCGGTTTTCCACCAACCATCACTAAATTGGAAGGTAAAACCGCCTAAACTATTTCCATTCTTACCCAATCCTGCTGCGTTAGCATAAATTTCTTTCCAGTTGCTTGCTAAAATTTTGGCTTGGTATTCTTGATCTTCTTTATTTGCCTGTGTATTATAGGCATCACTTCCAAACTCAGTTAAAATGATTGGTTTAGAAAATTCTTTTTTGGCTCTATCATAAAGATCGGTGAATGTACTTCCTCTGTACACATTAACGCCCAAAACATCTACGTCATTACATTCTTTCGCTATAATATCTAAGAATAATAAATCTCCATTACAAATTGCCACCGGATGGTTTTGGCTGATGCTTTTCATTTCCTTTGCTGCATCGTTAAATAACTTGTATAGGTAATAGGCATCTTTGGTAGATTTTCTATCGGCCATTGGAATATTTTCGGTTTCGGCACCTCTCCAGAAAAGACCATAGTTGTTTTCGTTACCCAAAAGAAATAATAAAATACCTGGTGTGTTTTTGTATTGATTCACCATTTCTTTTACCTCTTTTAATAGTAAGTCTCTAGCAAATGGATTGGAATAATCGGTATTGGCTTCCCATCTTCCTTTTATGGTAAGTCCATAACGACCAAAAGAGTGGTTAAGCATGGTGTAAATGCCGTAGTTTTCATAGATATATTTAATCCACCTTGCAGGAACACCAGTGTATTGCCTGATGGTATTTACACCCATGTTTTTAAGCAAAGGCATTTCATAATCGAGGGCAGCTTTAATAACATCATCAGACTGGTTCCATAAACTGTAGGTGTAATTGGTACCGATTGGGAAATAATCCCAGTTCATACCATTTACAAAGAAGTCTTTGTTGTTGACGGTTAGTTTTTGACCATCATTTGTGCTAACGATAGTAACTTTTTGTTGTGCAAAAACAACCATCGATACTACTGAGAGTAGCATTGAAGCAAGCAATTTTTTCATATATAGTCGTTTACATTTTTAACAATGCAGTAGTAGAAACGGCAGATTAGTAGCCTTACTTTTCCGATAGCAAATTAGAAAAGTATTTTAAAAAAAAACTTGGAACAAACTACAGTCTGTTCCAAGTTTTTTGCAATTTCCTTATTTTTCAACAAATATTTTATGTGCTTTACTTTCAGCACCATTATTAACCAAAACAGTGTACAATCCGCTACTGAATTTGCTTAAATCAATACTCATTGAAGCGTTAGTAACGTTTGAGCTTCTGTAAACTACTTTACCTGTTGCATCTAAGATTGAAATGTTATTGCTACCACTCAAGTCTTTAATGAATAGATTGCCTTTTACAGGATTAGGATAAATAGTGTAGTCTAATTTACCTGGGCTAACATGATTAATGCTCTTGATAGCAGTGTACTTAAATGAACCATCTTTATCTACAGATTTAATTCTGTAATAAGATGTACCATTTTGCAATTTACCATCTGTAAAGTTGTATTTATCTGTGCCTTTAGCTGTTACAGAACCAATAGCACTAAAATCTCTGCCATTTAAGCTCTTTTCAACAATATATTCGTTTACGTTTACTTCAGTTCCTACAGTCCACTGTAATTGAATACCGCTGTTGTTTTTGCTGATTTCAAATCCTTTGAAATCTACCGGTAAAAGACTTTGATTATAGAAATATATATTATCAAAATATATTGGACCTCCAATGCTTAGGTTATTGAAACTAATAATTATTTGAGCAATAATATCTCTAGGTGAATTAGGTAAATTATTAGTAAAAGCAGTGAATGGAATATCTAGCCCTTTCCATTGTCCTCTCTGAAAAGCCATAGGGTCACTGATAGTATGCAAATAAGCATTTACTTCATTACCTCCAGGGAACGTATTATGTTGTGAAAGTTTGGGAATTAAAACAGATCCTATGTTGATAATTCCTGAAATATAAATATCAAGGTGCATATGTGTCATATTTGTTAAGTTAAGAGCACTACTTAAATCAAATCCAACGAAAGGATCAGTATTATTTAGTGTTGATGCCCTTAATGTATTATTTCCTGCAATTTGTACAACACTTGTAGTATTACCAGACCAAGGAGCAGTTGTCATTGTAGCAGTAGGTGTATATGCATCACTAAAAACAGAAATAATAGCTGATGCTGGTGTTCTTGTTGGTGTAGTAGCTGCCACTGTTGGAACTGCGGGATTAACGGTTAAAGTTGCAGCAATCATAGCCTGAGAATAGCCATTAGATGCTGGTTGTGTTGCAGTAATTGTACTTGTACCTGGAGGACCAACTAAAGTAACTAGACCAGTTGTTGGATTAATTGTAGCAACACTTGTATTGCTACTTGCATATGTAAAAGTAGCTGGGTTATTATTTGATGTTGGTGCAGCAACAGTAAAATTGGGATCGCCTTCGTTTTTTGTAATATTTGGGAAATTAGAAAGTGTAGGCAGATTTAGATTGGTATAGAAATACATATTATCTACCCAAATATTGGCACCACTTGCAGGTGTTTTTGTAACAAACTTGAACTGAAAAATTTGGTTTAATGGAAGACCTAAAGCAGCGTAATCTGACAATTTGATATCGATAGAATTCCAAGCACCAGTCGTTAATGCCCTTACTATTTCTCTTTCACCACCAGGAGGAACAGAAATCAACGAAATACCAATAGAAGTACAATTACCAGACCAAATATCAAAGTGCACACTATCTAAAGATGCCACATTTTGACTAGGAAATTCAATACCCTGATAATTCATGTTCGTGTATTCTCTGATGGAATCACCCATGACCTTGATTCCTATAGCAGTGCCAAAACCCGATTGTCCCCAAAACGGATTTAGATTAACAGGAGATACATTAGTGTAGGCCCCACTGAAAATAGAAATTACTTTGGCAGGATCTCTAGCTGGTGGTGTTGCGGCTGGTGTAGCAGGCTGAGCGTAACTTGAGATTGCAAATAAGATGGCAATCATACTCATAAGTAGATTTTTGAGCTTCATCGTTAGATTTTTAATTGATTAAATAAAGAAATTCGACAACAAATTTAATTCATGTTTTGCCTGTGTAATAAGAAAATAGCCCTACATCTATACATCAACTTTTTGTAAGTGCTTGATTTTCAATAAAAATATACTACATCATTACTACTACAATTACAATTTCTTTATATTTACGTTGCTAATGAAAGTCCTGATTACATTTTTTCTTTTTCCTTTTTGTGTATTTGGCCAAAGTACAATTGGCCTGCCGTCTCTATTAAACTTTAATAATCAGGCATTTAATGGCGGGTTGCAAACCTGGGATATTAAACAAGACAAGAGTGGCATTTTGTATTTTGCCAATAATGAAGGCTTAATAACATTCAATGGCAAGTATTGGTCAACCTATGCGCTGCCCAATAAAACCATAGTGCGAAGTGTTGAAATAAATGAGTACGAACATAAAGTTTATGTTGGTGGGGAAGATGAGATAGGCTATTTCTTACCTTCTTTGTCAGGAGATCTCAAATATATCAGTCTAATTAACGATTTACCCAAAAAATACAATCATTTTGGAGACGTTTGGGATATCGTAAACCAAAACAATTGTATTTTCTTTAGAACAGATAAATATATTTTTAAGTATTGTAACAATACATTTGAAGTTTTTGAAAGCAACACCAATTGGCTTTTCTTAGGAATAGCTAATAACAAGGTATATGCTCAAGAACGCAACAATGGCTTACTTGTTTACGAAAACAATGTTTGGAACCAAAGCAATCATATTCCAAAAAACACTTCTGCCGTAACCGGTTTAATGTGGTTTAAGCCAAACCAAATCATTGCTTGTACGCTAAAAGATGGTATATATTGCTTCGATTATAATACTAATACAATTACCACACCCAACAAAACATTTTGGGCTGATGAACAAATTTATTGTGCTCAAAAAATTGATGATAACAGTTTTGCTGCAGGCTCTCCACGCAGTGGTTTATATATAACAGATTTGCTAGGTATAACTAAGCAAAAGATTAGCAAAAAAGAGGGTTTGCAAAACGATAATATACTTTCCATTCTTGCTGATAATACCGGAAATCTTTGGCTTGGCTTAAATAACGGTATAGATTTCATTAACTACCAGAGTGCTATTAAAATAATTAATCCTTTTTTACAAAACGTAGCTGGTTATGCGGCATTACTCCATGAAAAAAATCTATACCTAGGCACATCCAATAATTTATATGCAGTAAAGCTTGACAGCTTGGGTGACATTGGGCTTACTAAAGCAAATTATAACATTATAGCAAATTCAAAAGGCCAAAACTGGGGCTTGACTACTATTAATAATAAGGTATTGTTGAGTCACCAAGAAGGAGCTTTTGTGGTAGAGAATGATGTGGCTAAAAGTTTATCATCAGAAACAGGTTATTGGAATTTTATACCTTCTTCTTCTATTGCTCCTACACCAACTATCATAGGCGGTAATTATAATGGACTCAGTTTTTTTAATTATATAAATAACAGTTTTACTTCGGTCGGAAAAATTTCTAACTTCAAAGAGTCATCAAGATATTTAAGTATTGATATTGATAAAAATATTTGGGTATCTCATCCCTATCATGGCATCTTTAAAATATCGAAATATAGCAATCTTAATACCCTTGCCACTGTTGAGAAATTCGATACCAAAAATGGATTACCCGGCGACGTTAATAACCATGTATTTATAATAAAAAATGAAGTTATTGCTGCTACTCCCAATGGATTGTATTACTATAATTCTAAATCAAACAAGTTTCAAATTCAGCCAAAGTACTTTGAAGTGTTAGGCAATCTTAGTGTAAGATATTTGAAAGAAGATACACAAGGCAATATTTGGTATATCAGCGATAAAAGATTGGGTGTCTTAGATGTTAGTTCTCCTAAAATAGCCAATATAGTTATAGAAGAATTGAATCGTAAAATATTAAGCGGATTCGAAAATATTTATCCGATAAATAGTAGTAATATAATTATATCAGGTGAAGTTGGCTTTTATTTACTCAACTTCGATAAATACAAACAAGTACTTCAAAAACCCACTGTAGGTATAAGAAGAGTAACCTTATTAAGTACTAAGGATAGTTTATTATATGGTGGTTTTGCTTACTATAATGAAGAAAAGAAAGCATTTGAAACCAATGTTCCCAGTTTGTCTTATGGATGGAAAAGTTTGAAATTTCAATTTTCATCAACCAATACTTTTAATCATGCTAGTTTGAAATATAGCTATAGACTTAAGGGTTTCGATAATAATTGGAGCGAATGGAGTTACGTTACTGAAAAAGAATACACCAACTTAGATGAAGGCACTTATGAATTTGAAGTAAAAGTTAAAAATAGTTTAGATGTTGAGTCCCCAATTTCGGCCTATACATTTAAAGTTTTGGCACCTTGGTATAAAACCAAATTAATGCTATTGATATATACTATTGTAATAGCTTATTCTATTTACTTTTTATATAAAAAACAAAAAGCTAAGTTTGAATTACAGCAACAAAAACACGATGAGGAGCAAAGGAAAATAAAGTACATATACGACCTTGAATTAAAAAAGACTGAAGCTGATATTATAGTGCTTAAAAATGAAAAATTAACACAAGAAATAGAATTTAAAAATGCAGAATTAGCATCATCTGCCTTGCATTTAGTTCAAAAAAGAGAAATTATTACTAGCGTTAGAAATACTCTTATGCATTTATCTAAAGGCATTAATAATACTGCTACCACTAATGAAATAAAAAAGCTTTTAAAAAGATTAGGCGAAGATGAAGTGATAGATAATGAGTGGGATTCTTTTTCTAAACATTTTAATACTGTACATAAAGACTTTTTATCCAAATTGATAAACAAGTATCCCAATCTTACTTCTGCAGATTTAAAATTAAGTGCCTATTTATACATGAACTTAAGCAGTAAAGAAATTGCTCAACTATTAAATATTTCTTTAAGGGGAGTAGAGATTAGTCGTTACCGGCTTAGAAAAAAATTAGGCTTGCCTACTGAAATTAATCTCGTCCATTTTTTAATGGATTTATGATAACATATTAGTGGTTTCATGCTTGCACTGCTGACGAACGGAGCGTCGCAAGAATGCCACATTGAAAAACATCAGTTTATAACAACAAGAAAATAAGTACTTTTCCACCCTAAAACGATTGTTATGCTACGCAGCAAAATTGCAGGTATTGGTATGTATGTGCCCGAGCAAGTGGTAACAAATAATGACCTGCTGAAATACATGGATACCTCTGACGAATGGATACAAGAACGTACCGGCATTCAAGAACGTAGGTATGCACACCGCACTCAAGAAACTACTACTACTATGGCAGTAGAAGCATCTAAAATTGCTATTGAAAGAGCCGGAATAACTCCACAGGATATCGATTTTATTGTGTTTGCTACTTTGTCTCCTGACTATTATTTTCCTGGCTGTGGTGTATTAGTACAGCGGGCTTTGCAAATGAAAGAAATTGGTGCTTTAGATGTTCGCAACCAGTGCAGTGGTTTTGTGTATGCTTTAAGTATTGCTGACCAATTTATTAAAACCGGAATGTACAAAAACATATTGGTGATTGGTAGTGAAAAACATTCTTTTGGTTTAGATTTTAGTACCCGTGGTAGAAATGTTTCGGTGATTTTTGGTGATGGTGCCGGTGCTGTTGTATTGCAGCCTTCGGCTGATGATAACAGTTGTATATTGAGTACGCATTTGCATAGCGATGGAGAAAGTGCTGAGATTTTAGCGATGTACAATCCAGGTACACATGCTAATCATTGGAAAGAAGAAAAATATGCCAGCTTTGATGAAGCCGAAATTGGGCAAATGTTTTTCAGTCATGCAATGATTGATGATGCACAAGTTTTTCCGTACATGGATGGTCCGGCTGTATTTAAGAAAGCAGTGGTCAAATTTCCGGAAGTAATTATGGAAGCTTTAGCAGCCAATGGATACCAGCCATCAGATATTAATATGTTGATACCGCACCAAGCAAATTTGCGTATTGCACAATTTGTGCAGCAGAAGCTTAAATTAAGAGACGATCAAGTCTACAACAACATTCAAAAGTATGGCAACACCACTGCAGCATCGGTACCCATTGCTTTATGCGAAGCATGGGAAGCAGGTAAAATTAAAGATGGCGATTTAGTGTGTTTGGCAGCTTTTGGTAGCGGCTTTACTTGGGCTAGTGCTTTACTAAAATGGTAAACAATGCCTAAAGCCACGTTAAGAAATACAAACAATTCAGATAATCATCATTTTTTGTACTCCCTTTGCATAAAGTTACACTATGAACAAATGGATACTAACGATTTTTGCCCTTTTATCTTTTACTATGGTTAAAGCAGATACGATAGATAATTGGCAAATTCACCTCAATAACAAATTGATTTTGAAAGGCAATGTGGGTGCTGATGAACCTGCGGTTATTCAACTTTCATTTAAAGATGCTACCGGCTCTTTGAAAGTAACCTATAGGAATGATGCTCCCAATACCGATTGGAATAGAACCTTTACCATTTGCGATGCAGATGATAATGTGTTGCTTAAAAAAGATATTGCAACCAATGCAGGTTCTGTTGTTTTTTCGATGCAAGATTTGAAAAAGTTAGCCGGCAAAAAACAAGTGCATATTTATACGGTTTCATTACCCAATGATCCTAATGTTGCAGCTACTGTTAGAGTACGAAGATTTTTGTTAGGCACTATAGCCTGGAAGTAAAGGATTGTGATATGAGTAGAAAAATTGCCTATCTCGTTAATCCCGTTTCGGGTACTGTAAAGAAAACTGCTGTCATTGGTTTGGTAGAAAAAGCTACTGCCGATGCCGGTATTGCTTATGAAGTTATTCCTACCAATGCAGCGGGCAATTATGATTTTATAAAAGATAAAATTATTGCCGATAATATTACAGATGTGGTGATGATTGGTGGCGATGGTACCGTAAACCAAGTTGTAGCTGCGTTAAGAGATTGTGATGTACAGTTTGGCATTATCCCCATGGGTTCTGGCAATGGATTAGCTTTTGCTGCCGGTATTCCTAAAAAAATCAAGTCTTCGTTAGAATTGGTGTTTAAGGGAGATGCTAAATGGACGGATGCTTTTACCGTTAATGGTCAATTTTCTTGTATGTTAAGCGGCCTTGGTTTTGATGCCAAAGTAGCTCATGAATTTGCCACAAAAGCAAGCCGTGGTTTAATCACTTATACCCAACAAAGTATTTTACATTACTTTAAAGCACAGCCCTATCAATTTGAAGTGGTAGTTGATGATTTTTCTTTTTTTACAGATGCCTTTTTTATCAGCATAGCCAACAGTAACCAGTTTGGTAACAACTTTACTATTGCACCACAAGCTAGTTTAAGTGATGGTTTATTAGATGTGGTGATTGTGCAAAAAATGAATAAAGCAAAATTGCCATTTGCCGTGTTACGACAAATGAGAGGTAATAATAAGTTAGAAGCTTTAGTAGAAACGGTTACCAAGAAAAACATTGTGTATTTTCAAACGGCTAATCTGAAAATTAAAAATCTAAAACTAGCCCCTTTTCATATTGATGGCGAACCCAAGCCAACAGCAGATGAATTTTCGATAGCCATTATCAAAGACTGTTTTAGGTTGATACAATAATTATTGATGAATGGAACTGCCAAACAATAATCTTACTGAATTCTTTAATCAAAAAGTAGAACAATACAACCAACCCGGGTTTATTCAACATGATCCCATTTCTATTCCGCACCAATTCACTAAACAACAAGACATTGAAATTGCCGGATTTTTTGCAGCCATTTTAGCATGGGGCAATAGAAGAAGCATTATCAATTCTTGCCATAAATTGTTTGCTTTTATGGATGATGCGCCGCATGATTTTATCCTGCATCATTCGCCCAAAGACCTTAAACCGCTGCAAAGCTTTGTACATCGTACGTTTAACAGTACCGATTTGTTTTGGTTGCTGGCATTTTTTCAATACCACTACAACAACAACGTTAGTTTAGAAAACGCCTTTAGCCAATGGATGCATCGCCACGATGAAACGATTGAAAAAGCACTAGACGGATTTCATTGCTATGTTTTTTCTACTGCGGTTGCGGAAGATTATCCTGAAAGGACTAAGAAACATATTGCAGCACCTTTTAAAAAATCGGCTTGTAAACGTTTGAATATGTATTTGCGTTGGATGGTAAGACAAGACAATTGTGGTGTTGATTTTGGGTTATGGAAAAACATTACACCGGCACAACTCA
Source organism: Methylophilus rhizosphaerae (assembly GCA_943370285.1). GTDB lineage: Bacteria > Bacteroidota > Bacteroidia > Chitinophagales > Chitinophagaceae > CALRQJ02. The sequence goes on from CALRQJ020000010.1 coordinate 121,964, forward strand.
TTTGTCCCTTAGATGTCCATGTTGCAAGAGTAGCAAGAAGATTTAATTTGTTAGAACGCCAACAAAATGATTGGCAAACAGCGGTAGAACTCACCAATTATTTAAAACAATTAGACCCCACCGATCCGGTAAAATATGACTTTGCATTATTTGGCCTAGGCGTGGTAGAACAGTACTAACTTTAGGCAAGCCAATGAAACAAATACTAGATATTGCTACCCTACATCAACTGAATAGAGCCAGTTTGGTTGATGCCATTAATCATTTGATTGTCCATGATTTTGAGCAGTTGGTATCGCTGCTGTATCGCATTGATGTGAATGAAGCGAAAATAAAGTTGCTATTGCAAAACAATCCCGATACCAATGCTGCGGAATTGATGGCTGATGCTATCATCGATCGCTTGGCAGAAAAAGAAAGGAGTAGAGCAGCGTTTAAACAGCCTCCGCCAAATGATGATGATGAAAGGTGGTGATTGAAAAAAGACTGAACCATTCAACCACATTTTTAATTGGTCTGATTACAGCATGCTTTGTTTTTGAAAGGCCGATTCTAAAATATGGGCAAACAATCCCGCTAGGGATGACATGAGAATAGAAAAAATATCAATGATAGAAAATGAATGCCAGAGGCACGGCATGTATCGCTTTCTAATTTTATTCATTATTACCACTTCGCAACTAAGCCTAATATTTCTAGTATTTACTTTTCATAACAGCAATTTTTAAACTACATTGCTGGCAAGATACACTTGTAAAAGTGAAAATATTTTTATGAAACTAAGCTACTACTCATTTAAGAAATTATTGATAGGTTTCGGATTTGGTCTCATCCCTATTTCTTTACTTATTGGAGTTTTGTCCTTGTTAGGAATAAGCCCTGTATACTTTAATGAAACAGATTATTATGGCATAAAAGGTTTGATATTAAGTATTTGCATTTCTCTATTTCTGACTTTGCTTTTAAGCGGCATGTGTTTTATTTTTCTTAACCTTGGGATACTTATTCATAATTTAATTTTACCAAATAAAGCAAAGAAAATCACTTAGCAGGCGATTTGTAAAACTCTAGTAAAATCGGCATGAACAAACAAAGGTCGTGGTTAGCTATGCTATTGATTAGGTGTTTTCAATCCACATTCCTTATTTAGCAAAAAAGCTGGTCTATTTATACTTGGTATATAAGGAAGGTACACAATACAAATATTCATACCAATTTTTGAGCTATCACTTAAAGTTGTATTCCCTAAATAACGGTTATCATTGAGATAGAATTGATATAGAAATGTCGGCTTTACATATTTAACTGATCGGACGTCAGAAATAACTGTACCGACGCAAAGCCTTCCAAAATTTTTCAATAAAAAATCACCAATTTGAAAACGAAAAACTATCAATAAAAAAATAGTAAAGAAGAGTAATAATCCTAAATTTCTGTTCTGTTTCATTGTCTATTCGATAAGGTATAACAAAATTCTATTTCTTCAGCAAACCAATACATGAAAGGCACAAAACTGAAGTGGCAATTATCAATATTTTATTCATACTGCTAAATGAATATTTAAATGTTATTCTCTGGATTCATCGAATTAAAATAAGCACCAATAGCTGATGCGTATAACAATCGAGATTAATCTAACAAATCATCAATTCTTTTAAAGGCATAACCTTCCTTTTTTAACCATTTGATAAGTTCGGGTAAACGATCATAGAGTTTTTCTTTTCTACGAGGGTCTGTACCGGCATGTATCAATATGATGTCGCCATTTAATCCACCTGCTATTTCTCTTGCTTTTAAATGATGTAACAGGTAATCATTCTCTTTATAACTTCCGCCCATTTCAGGCCAAGTGTAATCAGCATTAGTATAAGTTCCCGGTGTAAAAGAAAACAGTTTTAATCCCTTCCAATCGCTCCAAGTAGCAACACTATCGTTCCACCACTCGTAGGGCGGAATGAAATATCGCATGTCTTTAATATTGATGCCAATACTGTCCATCACTTTGAAATTATTTGTCAGATCAACATCAAATGCTTTGTAACTAACTAAAAGTTTATTTCGTTCTTTCCAATCGCAGTAAAGTAGATGTTTATCGCTGTGCGGACCTAAATAATGATTGGCTTGTTGTAGTTGTTTAATGTTTTTTTGAAATGCTGTATTGCGATAAAAATCTCCGGTAAAGAAAAATGAAGCTTTTACTTTTTCTTTTGCTAATGTTTGCATAATGGTTGGCAAGCCTTCACCAAATTCATGACCGGTAAACACCAATGCGATTTCTTTTTTAGTTGTGTAAGCTTTAATGATAGCTCCCTGCGAAGTTTGTACCAATTTTCCCGGCGGAATAGCAGTCCATCCGTTATTAACTTGTTCAACAGGAACTTTAATGGGCAGTGGTTTTTGTTTGTTGAAGGTTTTATTGGCCGCTTCTTGTGCTGCTAATAAATATATTAAACTAGCTGTTCCATCCATTGTTGGTTCGTTGGTGCTATAGTCGCCATAGTCATCGTGATATACTGCCAAATTGCTTTGAAAAGCAGCATATTCATCAGGCTGGTACAACTTAATACCAATTAAATTTTGATAAATGCTAGTATACACCGGACCGTCTATTAATCCGCCATCAATAGGATAATTTTTTAAATGTGTAAAAGCGCTATGCGGATCAGTTGGGGTATCGCCAAAACTTGGTAATCCATACACCATACTTGTTCCCCACGGATTTAAACCAAACAACCAATCTATATTGGCTTGTTCTAAATCAATATAACTAATGTCGTTGGTTAATTGCCGATACCAATAACATTGAATGGCAAACGATACCGTAAGATTGTTACTACACCAAATAAAGGGCACACCACGATAAAAGGCATTTTGCTTTGCTTTATTCCAAACCAAGTCAATCCCTTTTTTGTAAAACCCAATCAGTGTATCTCTGCGTTTATCAGTTTTAGGTAGTTGTTTAGCTAATTCATAATGGCCTAGATTAATGAATGGATACCATTGATAATGCTTTGCTGTATCTGTACCCAACCAAGGTGTAATAGGTTCTTGTTTGGCATATTTATAGGCTAAAGACAGAAAGTTGGTATCAACAACTTGATTGTATCGCCAAGGATGATTGTTATCTCTAATTTTTTGTTGCTTGAAGCTATTGTAAAGCGCTGCACCATGTAATTCCATATCATCCACCCAATTATCTTCTGCATAAATGTATGGGGCTTTTACTGATGCAGTTTGAGTAACACCCATTTTTTTGAAGGCATAAAGAGATGCAGAAATAGATTTATTAAACAACACATCTGCGTAAGCATTATCAGAATTGGCTAATACCGATGAACCCAAAGCAAATGCACTAGCAAACTTCGCTGCCGTACTGCTTGTGCCTGTAGTATTATTCATAAACTTACCTCGTTGTTGCGGTTCGCCATTAACTAAGTATACCGGTCTTTCAAAGCCTTTGCCATATTGCGAATCTAACTTTGGAATTCGCATGCTAATATGGTCTCTGTCGTCACCTATTTGATTAAATAAATGTTCATCATTCGGATGCATTTTCAACAGCCAATCCAATCCCCATTTTGCTTCGTCTAACACATCGGCCCGGCCATTACTGCCTGTTAAGCCATTGGCCAATTTTTCATCGCCAAATACTTTTGGGAAATCTCTATACGCCATCAATAAATGATAAGTAGCATTGGCACTTGTAGTACTGTATTGCAAATAATCACTTGCATCGTGCCATCCGCCAGTTACATCTATGAATGTACTGTCTTTAATCCCTGCTTTTTCCCCGTATAATGTATAACCATCTTTGGTGTGACAACTATCTTTTAAAAAAGGATTAAATCCACTGCGCTGTTGTCGCATGTAACGCAAACAAAAATCAGCACTGCCTTTGTAAACATCATTACCAATTTCAAAAACAGGAGATTCGGCTTTGCCGGAAATAATTTTGTATTTACCCGGTTGTTTCAATGCCGAAAAATCAAGCCGATAACTTTGTAAAAACGGACCATAAGCCCCGAATGCTTTTCCTGTAGATCCGTTGAAAACAATTTTTCCGGAACGAATATCCTGAATACGAAAAGTACGCACTTGGTCATCGGTCAACGAACACCAAACTGCTACTTTATTGCCGGTTGGTGTATAACCCAATTGATTGATTCTAATAAACTGCATGGGCTGTTTTTCATCGCTAAATGCAACTACAACCAATGCAAGTAAAGCAGCAAGCCATTTTTTCATGTGTGGTTAGTATAAGGGTCTTGCTAAAGTTAAAGATTCCTGCTTTAAAATGGTGTTGATAATAGAACGACTTGATAGCGTGTTGTATCTTCGCCGCACAAAACCACCATATGAAATTAGTTACGTACATCAAAGACGGCAATGAACAATTAGCAGCACTCATCAATGGTCAGTTAATAGATATGGATCAGCTGCATCCCGATTTGCCCAATACCATGAGTATGATGTTGCAATATTGGGATGAGAATTTTGCTTTAGCTAAAAGAGGTGAACTTGCTATTGCAGAAGGTAGAATGATGAAAGTTGGTGTGCCTATAGAAGAAGCGATGGTATTGGCACCGGTTCCTTTTCCTAACAGTTGCAGAGATGGTTATGCATTTCGGCAACATGTAGCTGCTGCGAGGCGTAACCGTAAAGTAGATATGATTGCAGAGTTTGATCAATACCCTATTTTCTATTTCACTAATCATCATAGTATTCAAGGTCCGGGAGAAATTATGTGCATGCCCGACCATTTTGAAAAATTAGATTTTGAATTAGAAGCAGCTATTGTAATTGGCAAAGGTGGTAGAAATATTACAGCTGAAGAAGCCGATGATCATATTGCAGGATTAATGATTATGAATGATATGAGTGCAAGGCGTTTGCAGATGGAAGAAATGTTACTTAATCTTGGTCCGGCTAAAGGAAAAGATTTTTGTACAGTGATTGGTCCTTGGTTGGTAACCTTAGATGAGTTAGCGCCATTTGAAGTGCCATGCAAACCCAACCATGTAGGAAAAAACTGGAATTTGAGTATGAAGTGTTGGGTAAATGGTGTGCAAGTGAGTGAAGGAAATGTGGCAGATATGGATTGGACCTTTGCAGAAATTGTAGAACGTTGTGCTTATGGGGTGAATTTGTATCCCGGCGATGTCATTGGTAGTGGAACAGTTGGCACCGGTTGTTTCTTAGAATTAAATGGCACAGGAAAACTAAATGATTCGAATTATCAAGAACAATGGTTGCAAGATGGAGATGTTGTGGAAATGGAAATAGAAGGTTTAGGAAGATTGAATAATACCATTGTGAAAGAAGAAAGTGATTTTTCAATACTTGCTAAAAAGAAAATTCAATAACTGCAGAGAACAAGAGTTGATGAGTTAGCGCAGCGAAAACCTCCGCACTTCATGTTCTCAGCGGTAAAAAAAATTGTTATGAAAATCAACCTTCAAGAACTCAACCCGATGCAAAAACAAGCTTGGCTACAACATGCCATAGCACCAAGACCAATTTGTTTTGCAAGCACTATTGATACAGATGGAAATGTAAACCTTAGTCCGTTTTCATTTTTCAATTTGTTTTCATCCAATCCTCCAATCGTCATTTTTTCTCCAGCTCGGAGGGTGAGAGATAATACTACCAAACACACTTTACAAAATGTATTAGAAGTGCCCGAAGTAGTTATTAATATTTGTGATTACGATATGGTGCAACAAGTAAGTTTAAGCAGTTGCGAATACGATAAAAACACAGATGAATTCATCAAGGCTGGCTTTTCAAAACAAAAAGCAAGTATGGTAAAACCTCCGATGGTTAAAGAAGCCAAAATTAAATTAGAGTGTAAAGTAGTTGAAGTAAAATCTTTAGGCGAGGAAGGTGGTGCAGGTCAGTTGGTTATTGCCGAAGTATTGTGTATGCATGTAGCAGATGAAATACTGAATGCCGATGGAACAATGATTGACCAAACTAAAATTAATTTGATTGCAAGATTAGGCGGCGATTGGTATTGCAAAACCGATGCTACTAATTTATTTAAAGTAGCTAAACCCAATACACAATTGGGTATTGGTGTTGATGCATTACCACAAGGCATTCGCAGCAGCGCTATATTAACGGGCAATCATTTAGGTCAATTAGCGAATGTGCATGAATTACCTACAGTAGATCCTGCATTTGAAGATGAACAGCTCAAAAATATCATTCAATACTTTTCCATCACTCCCGATGAAATGGAAAAAGAACTGCACAAATATGCTGCTGTATTGTTACAGGAAGAAAAGGTAGCAGCAGCGTGGCAAGTATTATTAGCAGCCGAAAACAGCTAAAGGTTACATCCAGTTTTTTTGTAGGGTTTCGGTTTTGTATAACGCATAATCAAGTAAGTCTTCTGCTTCGGAATTTGTAAGGTAAGGAAGCGTTACTTGTCCGCCAGCAGTATGCAAAATCACATTAGCATAACCTTTACGTTGTTGGTATAGCGATTGGCTTTTGGTTACAAATTGAATTTTCTCCCAATTCATCACCATATTTTTTCTGCCCCAAATGCCTTTGTACAATTGTAATCCGTGTTCCGATACCCAATAACGAAAGTTGCGTTGAAAGCTAATGATACTCCAAACAAAATAGCCCAACCAAAGCAATAGAAAAAGTGCATACCAGTGCAACCAAATAGCAGCAATGCTTGTACTAATGGCAGCAATTGGTAATCCAATCATTACAATTCTGCGTTGTACATAAGCTTTCTGAATACGATTAGCTTCAGCAGTTGCAGCCGGGATAGCTTGTTGGTAGCAATCTACAATGGCATTTGTTTGGTGTTTTAATGTGGTAGGAATTACAATTTTTTGCTTTTTTTTCTCATTGGCATTTTCGCCGGTAGCTTTTAATTGTACTACATATAAGCCCAGTTTGCGGCGGATGAAATTGGTACGCCATTCTACTAATTGTATTTTATTAAAAGGAATGATATGTTGTTTCACTTGAATCAATCCCCATTTTATCGCCAATCCTTTGGGATTGGTTTTTACTTGCATGTTAAAGTAGCGCAGCACTGTTCTAACAATAGAAATGGTTATTGCTAGAAGCAGTACCATTACAACAATAGCAGAGATGAGTTGCCAAGTAAATTCAACCGTTTCGCTATGGGCTTCTAACCAATCAAATGCTTCTATCTTAAAAATTCGTTTTACATCATCTAATCTTGCTAACACAAATAACCATATCAAGCCTAGTGTTTCTAAGTGGTTGGCAGATAAACTCAACTTTACTAAATCAATAGCTTGTAAGTGTACAATGGTTTCACTTACGGTTGTAGATTTTATATCTGTTTCAACAACATGTCCGGCTAAAATCATTTGTCTAAATGCAGTTGCATCTGCAATTGTTAATGCTTGAATGGCAACTTCAGTTTTTTCGGAGCCCGGTGTATCTATCAGCACTTTTGTGGTAGCGGTTAACGTATGCCAAAAATGTTGCTCAAGGTGAACAGATTGAATTTTTTCTAAAGGAATAGTAATCGTTTTTTTACTAAATATGCCTTGTCGTATGATCAGTTCATTATTGAGTACATTAAACTTAAAGGTGAAAAATTCTAACACACTTCTTCCTATAATAAACAACAAAATGGCAAGTGCAGCAATACTCCAGAAAAAAACCGGATTATCCTTTTTTCTAAAAACAGTAGCCAGTAGTAAGGGCCAAAAAATCGTTAGCATTTGCCTCGAAATCTTGATGCCCAAAATCAATAATGCAACGGCTGATTGTTGTTGTGGTTTACTCCAGTCCCTCATGTGTTTGTGCCGGATTTATATGTTGCAGAATGAAGGATTTGAGTTGTTCTGCCGCTTCTTGTTGAAGACCAGGGATAGATATATCTCCTGTTTCGGCTGCAGCGGTATAAAGCGTCAACGAGGCTAATTTAAATTTTCTGTCAATAGGCCCGCTATTAACTACTACATGCTGAATACGATTGAAAGGCACAACATGAAAATCTTGAAAAATCCAGCCGTTTTTATACAAAATATCATGCTCCCTAACAGCATAACTTTTTCTTTTGAAGGAACCGGTTCCTATAATAACGGTTAATGTAACCATTATGCAATAGGCAAGTGCTGCAATACCCATAGCCCAATAGTTATGCCAGTCATCAATAAAATAAAACAATGCAATTGCGGCAATAAGTATGCTGCCAAAAGTAATGAGCCAAGTTAATCGCAGTGCTTTTAAATAAGCGGGCTGAATGGGCTGTAAAACAATATCCTTTGTTTGAGGTATTTGGTATGGGTTTATTTGACTATTTGTAAAATCCATGCCCTAAAAGTAGGGAATGTATAGTGATTACCTTATCCCATCACCAGTAAATCTTCTTCGCTTAATAAGTTGGTGTGAATCGTTTCTTTTTTCAAACTTCTGCCTAATTCCATTACATGCTGAACAGTATCGTAAGTATGGTGTGTTAAGTTCAAAGATTTTTGTTTGCTTTCGTGTAGCCAGTGGCTGATCGTTTGTTCAAAATGAGAAGTGATGGAAGCAATAACAGGAACATCAAATCTTTTTAATGCTGCGGCATTACACTGTTGTTCATATTGCCCTTTAATGGGTAGAACCAATAATTTTTTGCCTAAGTATAAAGCTTCAGCAGGGGTTTCAAAGCCGGCACCGGTAATCATGCCGTGGCAGTTAATTAAGGCCTCATTAAAACCGTTTGTGCTGATTGGCACAAAACTAATATGCCCTTTTTTGACTTCCTGTTTTACTTGTTTTGAGAAAATTTTAAATGGAATATCTTTTATGTTCTTTATTGCTTCAAATACAACTTCATCTGTATAATGCGATAAATACACGGCAATAAAACCTTTGTCTTTTGGAACGGCAGACATAATATCCGCTTTAATGATTGGCGAAAAAATATTGCTATCGTATTGTTCAAAATGCAAGCCAACATAATGGGAAGCAGCAGCATAATACTTTAAAATCAGTTCGCCAATGGGGTCTTTAAATGAAGGCCTCGGTACAAGCTTACTTTGAAAACTTGCTTGATGTCCAAAATTGATAGAAGGAATATTTTTTAATTTACAAGCCAATGCAGTAATACTTTCAAAATCATTAATCACTATATCATAATTTTCTACCGGTAATTGTTTGGCTTCATTGATGATGCGTTTTATGCTTAAGGCTTTCCACATTTTCCAATAGTCTAATCCGCCACGATTGCCGTAAAATAAGCTTAAGCCTTTGCTTCTAAATTTAACCGGTAAATCACAGGATAAGCTGTTGTTGCTGCCACTTAAAAAAACATCTACAGAGCCATACTGTTGCAAATAGGGCATTAATTCCATAGCTCGGGCTATATGTCCGTTTCCGGTGGCTTGTATGGCGTAAAAGATTTTCATTTAGGTGGTTTGAGTGGTAAAAAACGACACTTGTTGTTGCTGTAATGTGGAGATGAAAAGGGCTACTTCGTCTGTTACAACCGAGAAGGCAGGAGCCTTTTTATGCATCGTAACAACCGGTGTTTCTTGTTGGCTAAACTGGTTTTCCTCGTATTGATAAATAGTCCAGTCGTTATTGTTGTATTCTAATGCGGTTAAGTTTTCAATCCAATCGCCACTATTCATATAGGTAACCGATCCATTTTTCGTAGTTACGATTCTTTTGCTCGGCTGATGTATGTGACCACAAATCACATAGTCATATTTTTTTTCAATCGCTAGTTCTGCGGCGGTCATTTCAAAGTCTGCAATCCAGGAAACAGCTTTCTTTACGCTATTCTTCACTTTTTTACTCAAGCTCATTTTTTCTCTACCCACCAACTTCAAACACCAGTTAATAAAACGATTGAGTAATATCAACAAATCGTAACCATGACCACCTAATTTGGCTAAGATTTTGGCACTACCTTTTGTTGTGGCATCAAAAACATCTCCATGAAAAATCCAAGTCATTTTGCCATTAATTTCCATCACCAACTTATCGGTTAACTGAAAATTGCCCATCTGTATATCGCTGTATCTGCGAAGCACTTCATCATGATTTCCGGTAATATAAATCACCCTTGTTCCTTTACTTAACAAGTTCATGATTTCTTTAATCACCTGCATATGTGACACAGGAAAGTAGCGTTTGTTGAATTGCCAAACGTCAACGATATCGCCATTAAGCACAAGAATTTGTGGGCTGATACTTTTTAGGTAGGTAACAATTTCTTTGGCATGACAACCATAAGTGCCCAAGTGCAAATCGCTAAGTACTACAACTTCTATAGGCCTTCTTTCCATAAGATGGGGTTTATCAAAACTCCACATCTTAGGTTAACTGAACGTTACGGATACATTACTTAAATGTTATATGATGCGATTTGAATTAGCTCCACTCTTCGTCTTTCCTCAATTCTTCTTTATGCACTTTGGCAGAAATGGCAATGCTAATTTCGTAGAGAATCCATAGTGGGGTAAAGACCAACATTTGGCTCATCCAATCGGGACTTGGTGTAATTACGGCTGCCAATACCAATATAATTACAATAGCATATTTACGAGATGTTTTGAGTAGCTGTGGTGTTATCAAACCAATTTTAGTAAGGGCATAAGCCAATACAGGTAATTCAAACGCTATACTGCATCCTAAAATTAAATTGATGAGGTTTTCGAGATAATCGGTAAGTGTTGGTTTGGTTTCAATCAGATTACCAATACCAATATTATAATTGGCTAAAAAGTTAAATGTAAATGGGGCTAATAGCAGATAACCAAAAGCGGCACCAACAAAAAAACAAAACGACACCCAAAAAATGATACCACGGGTATATTTTAGTTCGGATGGTTTAAGGGCAGGTTTTGCAAATTTCCAAAACTCCCAAAATATGTATGGGAAAGCCGCAATAAAGCCACCTGCTAATGCAATATTGATACTGCCTGTAAACTGTGCACCAAAGGCTGTAGTTTGTAATTGTACATTCATTGGTGGCATGCACAAGGCATCGCCAATACCTAATTTATGACTTAGGGCACAAAGGGCTCTGTAGCTAATAAAATCGTTTTGAATAGGGCCGGCGATGATATTGGTAAATATCCAATCCATCTTTACAAAAATGAAAATAGCAAAGAATAGGATGGCCAATACAGACCGCATAATATGCCAACGGAGTTCCTCCAAATGGTCTATAAAGGTCATTTCAGCCTGATTGCTGCTATTGTTTCTACCAAAAAGCCGGTTTGCCATAATGCTTTACGAAAGCGGCAAAGTTAATTGTATTGAGTATTGAGCCCGAAAAGAATACTGCTGATTTATAGAATTTAATGATCAAAGGTTTTATTCATGCTCATTTGCCAAAGGAAGTTGAACGGTTATTTTGGTTCCTTCGCCTTCGCTGGAAATAATTTTTAATTCGCCTTGGTTTAAGTCAATCAAACGTTTAACGAGGTATAGCCCTATACCTAAGCCTTGTTGTTCAAACTTTTTACGGTTGAATTGTTTGAAAGGCGCTATTTCATCCAAACTCTCTAACACAAAACCACGGCCGTAATCTGTTACTTCAATAATATAATCATCCCCTTCTTTACGACCCTTAATTTGAACCGGAGAATTGGCTTTTGAAAATTTAAAGGCATTATCCGTTAATTCTAATATCACTCGTTGTAAGTATTCGGCATTCATCCTTATGTCACATTCTTCTAAATCGATACTTAAATCCGGAATACGACCATAAATCTCTTTGGTCATGGTTTGCAATTCGCTTTTGACCTTTTGCGTCCAATTGCTCCGGGCAATTCCGGTTGAAAACATCGATAGGAGTTCGGTATAAACTTCAGCTCTTTTAATTTCTTCGAACAACATAAGGTTGGCCAAAGAATGATTAAGCCTTAAGCCTGATTTTAAAATCGACAGCAGCAAATCATGAATTTGCTTATCGGTAAAGGAGTCCCTTGCATTTAGTAATAGGTTCAGCCCGCCCAAAATACCATGTAGTGGTGTATTAAACTCATGATAGTAAGTAGCAAAAACGGTAGTATCTAATTCATGCTTTACTTTAGTGTATTCGCCAACTACTTTTTCATGACGCTTTAACCTTGTTTCTATCGCTTTTACTAAGTCCTTGGCAGTAAATGGTTTGGTGATATAATCATCGGCCCCCAATTCCATGCCGTGCCTAATATCGTTTTTATCAATTTTTGCCGTCAAAAAAATAAATGGCGTATTTTGAATAATGGCTGTTTTGCGAACATACTCCAACACCTTAAAGCCATCCATTTTTGGCATCATAATATCGCAAACAATCAAGGTGGGCCTAAAATCAATGGCTTCTAAAACGCCTTGTTTACCATTGGCGGCAGTACGTACAACATAGCCTTTGGCTTCTAACAGCTCTTGAATATTCTCTCTAATTCCCTGCTCATCTTCAATTATAAGTAGTCTAACTTGGTTTTCCATGATGGTTATTTTGCTTTACAGGTATTTGTATGGTGATGGTGGTGCCCTTATTTAACTGACTTTTTACAAAAATATTGCCTTTATGTTGTTCAATAAATTCTTTTACAACAGATAAACCTAAGCCGGTTCCATCAAAATCATCGGTATTGGTGGCTCTATAAAACGGCTGAAACAGGTTTTTTTGGTCTTCTTCGGGTATACCAATACCATAATCGGTAATGGCAATTTCCACTACATCTGTCAAGAAATGAATATTTAGTAAAATATTGCCTTCTTCAGAATACTTAAAACCATTGCTGATGATATTTTCAATAGCGTGACCAAGTAGCTTTGGGTCAAAATCAACGACAACCGGTTTTCCGGTAATGGAGATATTGATTTTTCGGTCATTTGCTACGGTAGGGTTGTATTTTTCTTCGGCAATATTGGTGCAAAATGCCACCAAATCTGCAGTTTCGGGTTTAAATGGTGTTCGGTCTGCATTGGCACGGCCAAGTAATAGCACATCATTCATTAAGCTTTGTAAGCGTTCTACTTCGGCTTGAATTTTTGTGAATTGCTTTTTGAAGGGTTTTTGTTTGTCTTCGGTCAAATTTTCAACATACATCTCCATAATTTCTACCCCACTTTGAATTACCGTTAGTGGTGTTCTAAATTGATGCGATGCGGTAGAAACAAACATGGTTCGCAATTCATTCAGTTCTCTTTCTTTTTCTAATGATTGCTTTAACTCTTTCAATAAACTTTCTCTTTCGGTAACATCTCGGCTGGCAGATTGAATACTATCGATAGTGCCATTTTTGAAAATGGGTTTTATCCAAACTTCTAATACTTTTTCTTCGCCGGTTTTGGTATGTACTTTATGGGTGAATTTTCTTGGAATTTGATCAATGGATAAACCTAAAATTTTATTGGTTACATACATTTTATCTTCATCGTTTTTAACCAGCATAGTAACGATGGGTTTTTGTAACAACTCTTCTGCGTTGTAGCCCAAAACCGTTTCGCAAGATGGAGAAACGTAAATAAACTCTCCTTTTAAGTTGTATATGGCTACTACGTCGTTACTATTTTCAGACAACAAACGGTAGCGTTCTTCACTGGTTCTAATTTTATTTTCGGCAATTACTCTTTCGGTAATATCTCGGGTAGAACAGATGATGGAAGAAGTGTTGCCCGCCGAATCTAAAATGGGTTTGCTGTACGTTTCTACCCATCTGTATTCTTCATTATTGTTTCGTAAACGATAACGAACTTGTGTTTCTTTTTTATGTAATACAACTGGAGCAATGCCATTTTCCATCACTGCTGCAACATCTTCGGGATGCACAAATTCAAACAAGCTTTTGCCGGGGATATCTTCGGGTGTAAAACCCAAAATGCTTTTTACTGCAGGAGAAGCATAGGTATATCTTCCATCTGCATCGTGAATAGAAATAAAATCGCTTACATTCTCTGATATAAACCTGAACTTTCGTTCACTTTCAAATAGCGATTGCTCAATGTTTTCGATATGCGTATAATCTGTTTTTACTAAGTACAGTTTATAACCGGTATCGCCTGCATCTTTCGCAACTGTAATTTTTTCCAAAATCATTTTTGTTTCGCCATCAGGTGTTGAAATGCGATAAAAAATTTCTCCTTTTGCTTTGTTGGCAATGGCTTTTTCTATTTCTCTGCTTACGCCTACTGCATCTTCAATATGAATTCTTTCTTTCCATATAAGGCCATTGGCAATAAAATCTGCCTTAGTGCAACCGTATAAAAATTCAACATTGTCGCTTACAAATTCATATTGCTGACTTTCAATATCATAAATGGCATACACATCATCAATGTTGTTGATGAGGTGAGTAAGCTGTTCAGAAATACGATTTAAATGTTCTTCATACTTCAATCGTTCTCTCACATCTCTCAACACACAGAGTAAATATTTCTTGTTTTTAAATTGGAAGGTAGAAGATGAAAACTCAAACGCAATTTGTGTGGTATTGTCTTTATTTGGAAAACTGATTAGACGATTATTTACTTGAAAATTATTCTGTACCACCAGCTTCATCAAATCTACAAATTTGATTTGCTGATCGGGGCTCCAATTTTTATAACTCTGTCCTACCCATTCAGCCGGTGTGTATCCTAAAATGCTAATCGCATCATTTACATTTTCAATTACATTATTTTCTAAATCGATAGTGAGAATGATTTCTTTACTACTGTTAAGAATGGTTTGCAGTTTATCGTTACTGTCTTGTAGTAATACATCAGCAGCATGTTTTTCGTTAATGTTTTCGATGGTACCAAAACTGCCAGTAATATTTCCGGCATCATCACTAACTGCACGGGCTAAAATTCTTGCCCAAATTACATCTCCGTTCTTATGAATAAATCGAACTTTCTGTTCACAGCGGTCGCCGGGCTGCACCAACATCGACAAAAAATTGGCCACACATTTGTCTTTGTCTTCAGGCAATAAGTAGTGGGTAAAATCAGTGCCAATAGAGGGAGCTATGTCATAGCCTAACATATCTTGCCAAGCGCTACTCAAAAAACTCCATTTGCCATCGGGGCTAAGCATGAATACAATCTGACTAAGATTATTGACTAGAAAATCGTACTGCTCTTTATGCGTTTTTAACTCATATTCCGCCATTTTATTGCGGGTAATATCGGCACTAAGCCCAATTAATTTAATGGCTTTGTTGTCTTTATTTCTGATGACTCTTTCTCGGGTATTCACCCAATAATATTCTTCTGATTGAGGCGTGGCTTTTGTACGAAAAGAAATTTCGGCTACTTTAATGTTATGGTCTGTTGTAATTTCTTTAAAGTGAGCGGCCATTTTTTCTCTATCGCCGGGGTGTACTAAATCTTCTAACCATTTATCATAGGTCAGTGGATAAGTACCGGCATTTATTTTGCCGTTAGATGCGCTGCTTGTAATAATAGTAGAAATATTTTTCTCTAAATCCCACTCCCACAAATATTCATTCAGTGCACCTAAAGCAGTTTCGAAAACAAAATTTCGTTCTTCTATTTTTTGTTTCAGGCTTCGGGTTTCAATATTTACACCAATGGCTCCGGCTAAAGATTGTAACATTTCAGTTTCTGTCAAACGCCATTTGCGTGGTTCGTATCTGTCGCCAAAACCAATAAATCCCCATAGCAAGTTGTCTTGAAAAATAGGAGTAAGTAATACGGCTTTCAATCCTGCTGCCAATAAAATTTGCTGCAACAGCGGCGAAGCATTGGTGTCAGTAGTTACTTGAAATGATTTTTTATCTTCTAATAAACGTTTGATCTCCGGAAAAAGAGATGTTTTTAAGTTTTGTACATATTGAATTTCTTTAGACGTTTTATCAAAAACTCCATCTTGCCACCAATGAATGATGGAAGTATGTAATTCGCCGGTAGCGATATCGGTATGGTTCTTAAAAATGAAACAGCGGTCTAAGTGAAGGGCATTCGATAGCCATTCTACAATTTTTTCCAGTGCTTCATCGGGGTTGTTATTAACGATGAGTTCGTTCAAACACTTGGCAATCGTATACACCTGGCTTTCGGTACTATTGTGCTGTAAGGTGTTCATATAAGATGGGCTCAAAAGCGTATTTAACCGTTAGTGCAATTGCACAGCCGCAAACGCTGTAAAGCCAATAACGAAAAAAACAGCAATATAGTATTGCTTTACAGCAGTTTAAGCTTCACCATTTCTATACGGGTATCGCTTACATTTAATATTTCAAAAGCGTAATTATCAATAATGATGCGTTCTTTCAACTTGGGTATTGTTTCGTACTGGGCTATGATGTAGCCGGACAATGTTTCAGAACCTTCGTTATTGAATTCAAGATGGTACTTATCAATCAAATAATCTAATTCTAAACGACCACTAAAAATATACTCATCTTCAGCAATTTGCTTTTCTACAAACTCCTCAGTATCATGTTCGTCTTTGATTTCGCCAAAAATTTCTTCTAGCACATCTTCCATAGTGATGATTCCGGCGGTACCGCCAAATTCATCAACCACCCATGCCATGCTTTTATGTGCTTTAGATAATTTACTAATTAAATCTGTTGCACTCATACTTTCGGGAACAGCGGGAATGGGTAATAGTATGGCTTTGATATCTGCCGGATGTTTAAACAAGTCTAATTGGTGAATATAACCTTGAATGTTGTCGATATTATCGTCATACACCACCAACTTGCTCAATTTGGTTTCAATAAAATGTTGTCGAACCGCTTCGATGGGTGTATGGATATCAATGGCTTCAATCTCTGTCCTTGGCACTAAACATTGCCTGATTTTTAGCATGGGTAACGACAAGGCATTTTCAAACATTTCTTGGTTTAATTCTTGACTATCGTCGCCTTGGTCTTTGGTTTGTTGAAAAAAATGTTCTAAATCTACCTTGCTAAATGCTTCGGTTTTATCGGTCACTCTAACATTCAATAAATATTTTAAAATCCATTGTGCCATATCTACTACAACTGCAGCAATAGGATAAAATATGCGGTAGAAAAAATTGGTGAGCGGAGCAAAAAAACTCAGCAATGCATCGCTCTTGGCACGGAACAATGCTTTGGGAAGAAAATCTCCTAACACCAAAACAATCATAGCAGAAAAAAAGGTTTCAATAATTAGTTTAAAATAGGGATTGTTGATGCCCAATACCGTCCAAAAAGGCTCTATTAATTGGCTGAACAATAAACCATAAATAACGAAGAATATATTAAAGCCAATTAAGCAAGTGCCAATAAATCGGGCCGGGGTTTCCATGAACCTTGAGAGAATGATACCACTTGTTTTGCCCTGCTTTTTCTTGAGTTCAATATTTAGCCGATTGGCACTCACAAAAGCAATCTCTATACCAGCAAAAAATGCAATAAACAATAGTGTAATCAATAACCAGAGTATGGTGTACAGGTCAATCATGATAACGAATATAGGATAAAAGCATTGTAACGTCAATAGCTTGGTTGGCAGGTGAAATAAGAAAGCCATCCTTACTCAGTTGTTAAGATGGCTTTCGATTGTTTTTACCACTGCGGTAGAATGGGTTTGTTTTGCAGAATGACTTCTATCTGCTGCATTACTTCATCGGTAAGTTTGGGCAGCACTGCTAAAGCGGTTAAATTATCGTGTAATTGACTGGCTTTTGTTGCACCAAGTATTGCGGTTGTAACATTGGGGTTTTTAATGCACCATGCAATACTCAACGCCGCCATCGTAGCATCTAAATCAGCAGCAATTACACTGAGTTGTTTTACTTTTTCAATCTTTTCGGCTTGCAAGTTTTTATCTTTCAGCCATTCAAAACCTTCAATAGCTAAGCGACTGCCTTCGGGTATGCCATTGTTGTACTTGCCGGTTAGCAATCCACTTGCTAATGGGCTCCATATAGTGGTGCCCATACCAAAGTTTTTGAAAATTTGTAAGTACTCAGATTCTAACTTATGACGGTTGAACATATTGTACTCCGGCTGTTCTACCACCGGACTAATCAAATGGTTGCGTTCAGCGAATAGATGTGCTTCCATAATTTCTTGAGCACTCCATTCACTCGTTCCCCAATACAAAATTTTACCTTGCTGAATAAGTTGATGCATGGTCCAAACAACTTCTTCTATGGGCACATTTTTATCGGGACGATGACAATAAAATAAATCTAAATAATCTAGCTGCAATCTTTCTAATGCTTCGTTACAAGCCTCTGTTAAGTGTTTGCGGCTAAGACCTTTTTGATTGGGCTTGGCAGTATTGCCAGTTTTCCAGCCAAAAAAAGCTTTGCTTGAAACAACATATGAACTTCTTTCCCAATCTTTTTTTTGGAGTATTCGGCCCATCATTTTTTCACTTTCGCCAAGGGCATATACTTCTGCATTGTCAAAAAAATTGATACCACTATCGTAGGCAATACTCATGAGCTCATCTGCACTACTATCTTCAATTTGCTTGTGAAAAGTAACCCAACTGCCAAAACTCAAAACGCTTAATTGCAGGCCACTACGCCCCATTCTTCTATATTCCATAATTAATGTTTTTGATTACTGCAAAGTACGGTAAACTCTAAACAAGAAAATAAAGTAACTGTTTGGTAGCCTAAGGATTTTTATACTTTAGAAAGTAGCAAAACTGCTGTCTTTAATATCGGCGTAACTATCGTATACTTTTTGAAGCGTAAACCATTTAAAAGCTTGATCGGCCACTAAACCCCTACCATTAATTTTTTGGTCTGGCTTGTGAATTCTTACCGGTTTATCGGTATAAAAAAGACCTTTTAATTGGTCCCAGTATAATTCTTCGCAAAACAATGTATCGCCTTTAATATTAAAGACCCTAACATCATCTTTTAGGAAAACTCGATTTTCATTTTCGAGGTAACGGCCATACTTGGCATCCAATTTACTTTCTATCTGCAAAGTGCTGTCATAAAAATCGACATGTAAACTTTTCGGAAACTCAACTTTCGGGGTATCGAGTTGAAAACGCAACATTTTCGGGGCCATCAATTTAGCCCTCACTTTGCCGTTTTGGCTGAGGTAGCTTTCAATGTAAGTGCCTTCTTCAATACCTAACTTTTTCTCTGTAAGTGCTTTTACAGTTGCTTCATCATTTTCGCAACCCAACACAAAAAAACAGCCTGTTAACAGTGCTGCTTTTCTTACATTAGATAGTATTAAAAAAGACTTAGTCATATTTGCGTTTAACAAACCACACATCGCTTAAGCAAAGACCAAAATTAAGACGGAAGTAATTTTCTGTAATGTTATTGTTGTTGCTGCCTCTCTTGCCAAATTCAAAAGAGGTATTGATAGTAGTAAATTGATTGTCGTAAGAACGATATTTTTTAACCGGTAAGCCGGCGCCAAAAGTTACACCAAAGGTTTTTAATTCTTTGCCATCGGCATTGATATAATCTTTACCTACAGCAAGTCCTGTTCTAAATGCCACTTTATTCCAGTAACCACGGGGTTCGGCTGGGTCTATGGTGAGTTGAGCTCCCAATTTTAATTGCCAACTGTTTACTACTTTGTCGGCTTGATTGTAAAAGCGATAATTACTCCACTGTGTAGTTTCATATTCGGCAGATAGCATGAATTTATCCAGCTTATTTTTAAAACGATCATCTACCGTTTTGTGGTACATTACTCCAATATTATAGCTAGCCGGTAAATCAATATTGCCTCTAATGTCATTTACTCTGTACACACTATCAATGGTAACGGTGTTGCCACTGTTGGGGTCGTAGCCAAAAGTTTCACGAACTACATCTTGTTTGCCTTTAAGCTTGGTTTTCAACGTTCCGGTTAAGCCAAATCTCAACACATCGTTTTTGCCAATTTCGGTTTCAAATTGTATACCGCTGTTCAAAAAATAGTTACCAAAAGAAGTTCGGGTACTTGAATTTGATTTGTAATACAAAACCGTATCGTTTTCTAAATTAACTCGGGTTGATGTTTCTTTTCGGCCAAAAGTGTAACCGGTATTAAAACCGATGCTGAAAGTAGATTTTTTGCCGTACCATTTTTTACCCATGCCAACAAAAGCTTGGTTTAAGCCACCCGAACCTTCGTAAAAAGTGGTGGCACTATCAATGCCCGGAATGCGTTTTGATTCAAAAATGCCGTAGCTGATGTTAGATAATGGTCTTAAACCAAAAGCAAGGCCGGTGTTTTTAGCCCATTTCTTTTTATCGAATACGAGTGATAATGGAATACCTACTGCAACATATGCCGGACGAAAATTGCCGGTGTTGAATTTATTTTCAGGCAATAAACTTTTAAGCGTACGGCTGTCGATAGTGGCCGCAAAATCAAAAGTTACAATGCGTAGATCGGCGTAAGTAGCCGGATTGGTGAAGTTGATAGATTGGGCATCTACATACGCAACAGAAGCTCCCCCCATGCCACGGGCAATAATATGTTGACTTGGAATAAAGTCGCCTAACCCGTAACGGGAATAAGGAGAATTATCCTGTGCTAAGGCTAAAACAGACGTTGCTACAATTGCTATAGAAAGTAAAAAACGTTTATGGTTGGTTGTGCTCACTAATCGCATACAGTCCTTTGTAAATTAAATAAGGGTCGGCAAATATCTTGTTTTTAAGATGAGCCACAAAAAAAGCCATATCCCCCCCGGTTAACAGCACGTTAAAGTTGCTGTATTTTTCGGCATAAGCGGCAGAAATTCCATCAATTTCCTTAGCCATGCCCATAATAACACCGCTGATGAGGTTTGTTTTGGTATCGTACCCAATTAACGGAAAGCTGGCATCTTCGTGTAATTCGGTGGCTTTAATGAGTGGTAATAAAGCAGTGTACTGGTTCATTGACCGAAAACGCATTTCCATACCGGGTGAAATGGCACCACCTAAAAATTCGCCGTATTTGTTTACAAAATTGAAGGTAATACAGCTACCCAAGGCAATAATTAAGTTGTGCTGATGCGGAAATAAGTCAACCGCTGCGGCTACTAAGGCTAATCTATCGGCACCAATAGTCTCCGGTTTGCCAACCGGCGTGGTAAATGGGAGTTTGCTGCG
Source organism: Methylophilus rhizosphaerae (assembly GCA_943370285.1). GTDB lineage: Bacteria > Bacteroidota > Bacteroidia > Chitinophagales > Chitinophagaceae > CALRQJ02. The sequence goes on from CALRQJ020000010.1 coordinate 142,947, forward strand.
ATAATCGAGCAAATGAAACTGACTTCGTTGGCTTAAGATGGTTTCAAGCTCGGGGTGATGTTTAATAACCGAAGACAAAATTGTTTTTTGCGGCTGATATTGGTCTAACAGGGTTGCAATGGTAGCTGGTTCGTCGTTTTCTAAAACGAGTAATTGAGCAAATTCCCTGTTTTTGAAAACTGCACATTTAAGCCGGGTATTTCCAAAATCGAAGCAAAGTGTTGTTGACATGCAAATGATTTGTGGGCTCAAATATCTAGGTTAAAACCTTTCAACTCTTTAAAGTGCCCGTTAAGCTTTATTTTTTCTTTTAAAGATTCCATGCCCGATACTACCGGAATCACTTTTTGTAAATGCCTTTTGAGGAACTGCAATCGTTGGTCTTCTCGTAAAAGACTCAACAATTCGTATTCTTCTTGCAATGTTAATCCAAGGTGATGGGCAATGTCGTAACTCAATAATTCAGCTTCAGGCTTTTTAAAATCTTTTGATACTTGTAATAATTGATGCAGTTCCATCACCGATACGAGTAATTTCTGTATTAATTGTTGCTGCTGCATTTGGTCGTTTTTCGGATAGGTAACAATAGCGCCACTAAATAATTTATCTGGAATTTGATGCACTACTTCTAACACCCTAAAAATTTGTAACCCCTTCGTTTTAATATCCATCTTTCCATCTTCATATACTTCAACCACTTCTTTCACTTCCACCAATGTACCCATGTCTGCTAAACCGTTTTCTAACACGGTAGGAATGCCAAAGGGTTTGTTTTCGGCAAAACATTCGGTAATCAGTTGTTTGTACCTCGGTTCAAAAATGTGGAGGTTTAATTGTTCGCCGGGGTACACCACAATGCCAAGTGGAAATATGGGAATAAAATTAGTCATATAACAAAGCTACAAGTTTGTGTTTTGGAGTGAAATAACTGTTTAAGTAATGGTGCTACGGGGCATATTTCAGATACGAGTACAAGGCATTCAGCTTGGCAATTTGCCATCCGGCTTTGCCGTCTAAGAAGCCCATTTTAAATATATAATTTTTGAAAAAATTAAACGTGGCTGAAAAGATGGCTTTCAGCAAACTAGGACGTTTACCTTTTTTTAAATACTTCTCTGCATTGAGTTTGGCGTAGCGTTTGGTTTTCTCTAAATGATCTTCATAACTACTTACGGTGTAATGATGCAAATAGCCATTGATGGGCTTAATGGAAATAGTCGAAGGCAATAACAAGGTTTCATGTACTGCATCATCAGACCATCTAACTACTGTTTTATTAAACAACCGAATATGAGCATCCGTTCCCCATTCGCCAAAGCGAATTAGTTGTTGGCAATAATAAGTCTTGAACTGAATATTAAACACTTGATACACATCCGTTAAATCAATATAATGCATGGCTGCTACTAAATCTTTGTCCGGAATTTCATCGCTGTCCATGCTTAAAATCCAATCGTACTTAGCCACATCAATGCCTTTGTTTTTATTCGGTCCAAATCCGGCCCAATTTGTTTCCATCAATCTAAAACCATAAGACCGAACAATATCTTGTGTGCCATCTGTACTGCCGCTATCTACCACAATGACATCATCGGTTATAAACTGCAAGGGCTGTAATGTTCTTGCAATAATAGCCGCTTCGTTCCGAGCAATAATGATAATAGAAATAGGAACCATATTAGGAATTTGTGTAGCGTGGTTTAATCATCCACCACAGCAAAGGAAAGATAAAAATCATCACACTAAACTGACCCTCTAAAGGAATATCATACGTACAAATAAAAGCACTTAAACAGGCTATGATTTTGCCGCTTGTAGTTGTAAAAGCGAAGAAGGGCAAAATGGCAGCCAAAGCAATTGCTATCCAACCCATTATGCCGGCACTCATGGGATAAATAATCCATTCGCTACTTGGCATTAATTTTTCCCAAGGCTGTAGTGGAGGTGCTTGTTGGTAGTACCATTGTTGTGTTAAAGGCATCATATCTCCAATGCCCACACCTTTCAATTGATCTGTTTGATAGATTTCCCATCCTGCCTTGATAGAACGTAATCTAGCTCCATCATTCAACTCTCTGGTGGTATTGCCTTTCAGCATTTCACCAATATCATAACGAATGTACTGTACCCTATTTTTGAAGGTTGGAATAGTGGTATAAGCAATTATAGGCAGCGCAATCATTGCTAACAAAATGATGATGGCTTTTTTTCTGTTTGAAGGTTGACATATCCAAACCACCACTTGAATAAGAGTAGCAAGATACAAACAAGCCAATCCGGTTTTTGCTGCTAATAGGTGCAGATAAATAACGAGGCATGCTGCAAGCAAATAGGTGAATGCTTTGCATATTTTTTTTGTGCTGATGTCTGGTAGTTGATAAAGCAATAACAACGATACTACAACGGCATAACTAAACCACAAGTGATTATTATCAAATGGTGTTGGCATTACTTTGGCTCGTAAATAACCTTCGGTGATGGTTTGATAATTGGCAATGTATTGCGACAAACTCCAGCAACAACCAAGCATCGTTAATCCAATAAACAACCAACTGATGTTTGTAAACCAATGTTTCGGCAAAGCCGGATAACTCAAAAAAGCAATGGGCAATAGTAGTAAGGGCAATTTCATTTGACAGCGTCGCCACCATTCAGCTATATCATCACTCCACAAACCACTGATGAATGGAACGATAAATAGTACTAACCCCATCCATACCAACGGATGTTTGATCACATTTTTGAAAGTGGTAGCATTGATTTGTAGCAAACCGCCTGCAATCAACATTATCATGCTAATTGAAAGTAAAGCCCTGCTTACAAAAAGGCCCAATAGCATACCGCAAATGGCGGTGGCCATTATTTTTTGTGCCGTATTATTTTTCAACAAGCTTTGCATGAAGTACCGAAATTCGTACTTCCCAACTACTTTAGCAATTCATGTGGACTGATTTACGACATAAAATGCAATTAGGCGATGCTAAAGCATTGGCCAGAACGATTTCGTTGGTAGAAAATCAAGCTGAAGGTTATTTGCACTTTTTGCAACACTTGCCGCCATCTACCACTCCTGTAATTGGTATTACGGGTCCGCCGGGAGCCGGAAAAAGTACATTGGTTGATGGATTGATTGAAGCCATTGTGCAAGACCATAAACGAGTGGGTGTGTTATGTGTAGATCCCTCTTCGCCGTTTAATTTGGGGGCTTTATTGGGCGATAGAATTCGGATGAGTGAATGGTACAATCATCCCAATGTATTCATCCGTTCTTTAGCAACAAGAGGAAGTTTGGGTGGATTGCACCCCATGATTATGGAGATTGCAGATACCATGAAATTTGCCGGGTTTGATTATATCATCATTGAAACCGTTGGGGTTGGACAAAGTGAAATTGAAATTGCCGGCTTAGCAGATGTAACGGTAGTTGTGGTAGTACCGGAAGCAGGAGATGAAGTGCAAACCATGAAAGCAGGTCTAATGGAAATTGCCGATGTATTTGTGGTGAATAAAGCTGATCGACCAGATGCAGATGCTTTTGTTCGTAACCTACGACTGATGTTAGCCCCTGCGTTTCATACTAAACAGCATGAAATTGCCATCATTAAAACGATTGCTTCGCAAAAGCAAGGTATTGATGAATTATTTAATGCCATTCAACAACAGACCAAAGGGATGAAAAATGAAAAACGATTTTGGTTGTTGGCAGAAAGAGCTTACCATATTATTCAGCAACAACGCATGAAAAGTGTAGATAAAAAACAATTGAAAGCAATGATAGAAGCTGCTATGTTGAATAATGAGCCTTTCAATTTATATGCTTTCACACAACAATATTAAATGCCACTTATTTCTATTTGTATACCGGCTTATAAAAACACCGCTTTTCTACAAAGGCTGTTGGATAGTATTACTATACAAAGTTTTACCGATTTTGAAGTGGTGATAACAGATGATAGTCCTGACGATGCCGTTGAACTATTGGTGCAAGAGTATAAGCAGCTACCTATCATCTACCATAAAAATATGCCTGCATTGGGTTCTCCTGCTAACTGGAATAAAGGATTACAATTAGCCAAAGGCGAATGGATTAAGATGATGCATGATGATGATTGGTTTGCCCATGCAGAAAGTTTACAAGCCTTTGCCGACAAGGCTTTAGCAGGGGTTGATTTTGTTTTTTCTGCTTACACAGATGTGTATTTGGAAACGAATAAACAAGTGATCAAACAATTATTACCGCAACAATACAAGAACTATCCTTTAGGATTATTTGAAGAAAATACTTTAGGCCATCCAAGTGTAACGATGCATCGTAATATTCCGGGCTTGCAATACGATGAACAATTTGTTTGGGTGGTAGATATAGATTTTTACATCGGCTTTTTACAAGCCTATCCTAAGTTCAGTTACATCTCACAACCGGTTATCCATATTGGTAAAAGTGCTACGCAAATTAGTAGCGGTGCTTATAAAAATGCCACTATTGAAATTAAAGAGTACTTGGGATTGTATGAAAAATTATTGCCTCAATCTGCCATATCTCCATTGGTGTATGAAGGGTTATGGAAAGTATTCAGACGTTGTAAAATAGACAGCATCACAAAACTAGAATCGGTATATACCGGAGCAATTCCGGCGATAGCCAAACATATTGTTTTGGCACAAAGTAAGTTGCCAAAGATTTTATTAAAGCAGCCGCCGATATCGCTCTACTTCTGCCAAAAAGCATGTCGCAAATATCTACGGCTTGTATAAATAATATGCTGCTTGATCGCCGTTTTTTGCTGTATTGGTTTGTGCGGCAATTTGTTTGTAACGTTCTATGTCTGCTTTAGAGAATACGTTGGTTTGTTTGTTGAGCATGTAAGATTCAGGCGCCATTAATGCAATATTTCTTTTGTATTGTTCACTGGCCCACATATGATAAGGGCCTGAATCAAACACTACTTTCTTCAATTCAAGCCCGGCTTTTTCTGCTAATATTTCCATGCTTTTTACACTGTGAATGATGATATGTCGTGGAGCATCTAATCCTACCCAATTTTCTTGATAGGTTTTCCAACCATACATGCCCATGACCGGTGTACGAATGAGGATATATTTACCACGATGCAATAAATTTTTGAGCTGCAGCAATACTTTCAACGGTTCATCCATGTGTTCAAATACATGGTTCAGCATGATATAATCGTACTGCTTGTCTAATTCAAAAATATCTTTCTTCAAAATGTTGATAGCGCCGTAGTTGATGTCTTTGTCTATAAATGGATCTATACCGGTGAGATTAGTGAAACCGTTTTTATACAAGTTCAACAACAGACTTCCGTTACCCGTTCCTACATCTAAAATAGCATCGTTAAACTGCACTTGCGGAATTTTCACCCAATCAAAATAATCGGGTGGGGTATAGCCAATACTTAACAGACTGCCCAACAACACATTCTTTCCGTGTAACAGATAATCAGCTTTAATTTTTCGCAACGCATCTGGCTTTTTTCTTACTTCTAACCCAAGATTGAAGGAATAGTAATCTTCATTAGGATAGTATTTACCGAGGTTTTCCGGAATCTCCACTAATTGCATACATCCACAATCTGCACAATGTTGGTATGCAAAATCTTCTCTTGTGCCTAACTGCATTTCTTTAACAGTATAGGTTTTGTTTTGGGCTGTGTTACCGCAAACTTTGCAGGCTGTCATCTGGTATTATTTAGTTGGCGAAGATAATTAAGCAAAATGGTTTGAACCATTTATCGGTACAAGTGTATTATTGCAAAAATATTTTACCATGAATTTGCCACATATTGCCAAGTGCGAACCAACTGCCATTACTGTTGAAGCCGGAAAAACCTATGCTTGGTGTACTTGCGGGTTGAGTGAAAAAAATCCGATTTGCGATGGCAAGCACAAAACCTTAGCTACCGAAGAAAATGGAGAAGTGGTAATGCCTTATCGTAGTTTAAAATTTACCGCCGATGCAGATGGCGATGTGTGGTTATGCAATTGTAAGCAAACAAAAAATCCACCGTTTTGCGATGGATCTCATAATCATACTGTCAAATAGTTTGCCTTTAGTCTAGGTCTTTAAGGGCTTGCCGTTTCTTTGGAATTTTTAGTTTGGGACTAATATTTGGTTTAACATCCTTTGCGCCGGCCATACCGTTATCGGCTGCATCAAAAAAAGTCCAAGTTTTTCCTTTGTCCAACGATTCTCCGATAAGCGGAGAAGTAGAAGCAAACCGAAAACCGCTCAGTTCCATTACCATATGTTGTTCTACCACACATTGCATATCGGTTAGAGTAGTTACAATTTGCAAAATTCTACCGGGAGCCATCAGTTTAATAGCAGTATCGGGAATATCTTTCATTTGATTTTTGGTAAACACAGCAAATGAATCTACTCCGCCTAGCATGGTAATAATGGCCGGATTCATATATTGAGCAAAAGCTGTAAAATCTTTCACTTTAAATGCCGCCATCATATTTGCTGCACTTAACCGAATATTTTTGCGAATGGCTGTGTCTTTTACAACAACTTTGGTTGCGGTAGTTTTTGTTGGTGTTTTAGGGGGTTGGGCTTGAGCAAAAGCAAGGACATCGCAGCAAAGCAGCAATAAGAGAATTTGTTTCATGAAATAGTTTTGAAATCAATTAAATCTTCACCGCAGTACCAGTAGCTATTACCATCAGCATACTACCGCCGCTGCCAACAGTTTCAAAATCTAGGTCAATACCTATTACTGCATTAGCACCCATTTGTTGGGCTTTTTGTGCCAACTCATTCATGGCATCTCTACGGGCTTCTTCAATCACTCTTTCATAAGTACCGCTTCTGCCGCCCACAATATCTCTTAAACCGGCAAATAAATCTTTAAAAATATTAGCTCCAATAATGGCTTCGGCGCTTACTACACCTAAATATTGTTTAATCGGATTACCTTCTAATGTGCTGGTAGTAGATAAAATCATAACTTGTAAATTTTGTATAAATGTACTGCCATTTGTCGGTTTCAAAAAACCGTTGAAGTAATATTGTGATATGCTAAACAGTTATGTAACCTTGCGAATGAAATATACTGTATTGCTATTCATGGTGTTGAGTGCACTCGCTGTTAATGCACAGCAAACTACTACAAATACTCCACCTACTTTTCAATGGCAAAAAACCAGTCATTTTCCTAAGCCGGTGGGCTTTGTCAATGATTATGAAAACATACTGGATAGTGCCAAAGAAAAACTACTTACTCAACGCATTCAGCAGCACGAACAAAAAACCACCAATCAAATTGCTATTGTTACGGTGGCGTCTATTTCACCTTATACTGATTTCTTTCCTTTTTGTGTAGAGCTGAGTAATAACTGGGGCGTAGGTGTAAAATCAAAGAATAATGGCATCACCATTATCTTTAGTAAAGCGTTGAAAAAAGTGAGAATTACAGTGGGTAAAGGATTAGAAAACACCATTACAGACGAAGTCTGTATGCAAATTGTAGAAACGATTATGATTCCTGCTTTTAAGGCCGAGCAATATGAAGTTGGTTTACAAAAAGGACTAGAAGCTGTTATCAAAAAATTAGAATCTTAATTGCTTAAAATTCTTTTCGTATAAAAATACCGGTGTTTTGAGTAGCCGTTAAATGATGAATACCGCTTTGTGTATAATCTCCACCCAAACCGGTTTGCCAATCTTTTAATTTAATGCCTAATCGTAATCGTTGCGTATAACTTTTATGTTGTTGATTGTCTAACGTATTAAAAAATTCTGTTTGTATAAACCATCTTATTTGATTGTTTAGTTTGGGTGTATATCGGGCCAAAACAAACCAATCTCCCGAAAAACGATGAGCCGTATTATTGCCCACCACTATCCAACTAAACACACTACCATTTTTAAAGGAGCGGAACAATTGTACGCCACCTTTGGCCACAAAGCCGGTTTGCTGAAACTGTGTAGCAGCCACTATTCCAATGCCATTCTTAAAATTATAGCTGATGGCATTGGTAATGCCAAATGCGGTTTGATTACTGTAATCTACCGAAGCCCTTGAACGATGAAAAAACAACCAAGGTGCGTTTTTATGTTGGGTAGGATTTTTAAACCACAACACATCAGCACCGGTTCTTTTATGACCGGCAAATAGTTCAAAGGGAATAGTTTGTTGTGCCGCCGCCCAATAAACAGCAGCACAACAAACTATCATCAGCAATAATCGATTCATCAGTTTAAATTGGTCAATATGTCAACAAATTGTTGTGGTTGAACCACAAATGGCAAGTGTGATGTTTTCATCTCAACTACTTTTTTAATGGTTCCATTTGCTTTAATCATTTGCTGTTGCAAATCATAACCAACAGCATTGTCTAGCGTAGTACTGATATAATATTTTTTTACACTTCCAAATTTTGCTGCGGTAAGTTTTACTTTTTCACCCAATGGCTTGGTAGGTTCTTCTTTATGGTATTTTACCAACACTTCTTTCATATAATCCGGACAATCGGCACAAACTGCATCTGCTATAATATCTTTCTTAATAGTAGCTGCGGAAGAATCTGCATTAAACACCAATGCTGATCCTACTTTACTTTGTTTGTCTTGTTTAGACAATGAAAGCAAGTCTTCACCATTTTTGGGTAAATAAGCAGACACATAAACCAACTTACCAATTTTATTAGGCATATTTTCTGCTACCTGACTAATCACTATTCCTGCCATGCTATGACCCACCAAAATCACTTTTCCTGTTTGTTGGTTAATAGCATTGGTGACGGTTTGTACATAGCTGTTTAATGTTACTTTATTTGGAGCAGTTAAATCAACGCCATGTGCCGGTAAGTTAACCACTATTACATTCGCTTTAATTGCCAATTGATTTCTTACCGCACCCCATGCACTTTCATCGGCCCAAGCACCATGTACTAAAACATAAGTGGGATAACGCTTCTTATCTTCTTCTAATGCTTTCAACACTAGTTCTGCGGCTTTGCTGCCACTGTTTTGTTGTTGACCGGTAATCAAGTTGCCATCTTTAACCGCATAAGCCGAAAACGGAGCACCTACTTCAAACTTACTGTTGGCCATTTTTCTGGCTTCATTTTCAATTCTAAAGGGTTGAATTTTCATGCCTACATAATTATCGGCATATTGCTCTTCGCTAGAAGCAAAGCCTGTCCAGCGTTTGCCTTCTACCAAAAATTTTCCGTTGGGCAATTTGGCTTTCAATAAAATGCATGTGCCATGACAAATAGCTGCAGTTGGTTTTCCGGTCAAATAAAAATTGACAAAGAACTCTTGCAAAGGCTTATTGTCTATAAAAGTGTACATCGGCCCTTGACCGCCGCAAATGAAAACGGCTTTGTAATCATTCGGATTTACATTGCTCAACTTCAATGTATTTTTTGTTAGCGCCATTTTGCTTTCGTCTTTTTTAAATCCTAAAGACAAATAATCAAAAGCTGCATATTTACTGGCATCTTCAGGGTCACTAAACCCGTCAAATTTAATTTCGCCACCGTCGGGGCTAGCAATATCAATGGTGTAACCTGCTTCGGCAAACAGCCAATAAGGATGTGCCAACTCGGCATACCAAACACCAATTGGCCAACCGGTTTGTTTACTAACCGATGGGTTAGAAGCAATCATCAAAATTTTACCATTGTTACCGGCATTGTGCTGCGCTTTAACCAAGTTTACAGCAACCAAAACAAAGAGTACAACTAATATTTTTCTCATAGTTTTTAATTTGAGGTACAAAACTGTTGATTACTACTTCCAAAACCATGTACAGCACCATATGGGCTGCAACGAACTTTTAGGTGCGTTAAGGGTTATATTTGGAAAAAATTCTGCCATGCCAGATTTGGTTGTCAATAAACATGTGGTATATAATCCGGTAGATTATGTGTTGCAAATGATGGGCGGTATTTGGAAAACGCCTATTCTTTGGCGACTGAAGAATAAGACCTATCGTTATTCTGAATTGGAAAAAGATATTCCACACATTAGCCAAAAAATGTTGACCAAAGCATTGAAAGAATTGGAAGCAGATGGGTTGATTGTAAAAACAGTTTTTCCCGAAGTACCACCAAGGGTTGAATATGTGCTGAACGAAAAAGGGAGATTGTTGATACCGGTGATAGAAACTATTCGCAATGCCGGCATCAATTTGATGAAAATAGATGGCATAGATTACAACCAATTGATTCAGGAAGAAAAGCAACGCAAATGACGGTTACTGAATTTTGGTTTCAATGTAAAGCAGGATTGTACAATACTTCTCTGTTGGAGTACATCGCTGTTGTTGCAGGTATTGTAAGTGTTTGGTTTAGCCGAAAAGAAAACATTTTGGTGTATCCGATTGGATTGGTGAATACCATCATATATATCTTCATCAGTCTTCAATACCACTTACCCGGCGAAGCCAGTGTAAATTTGTATTATACCATTATGAGTGTTTATGGTTGGTGTCTATGGCTGAAAAAAAATGAGCAACAAGAAAAGATCATACATATCAGCTATTCCAATTCAACAATGTGGCTACAACAAATAGCATTTTTTTTATTTTTTTATGGAACGATTTATTTTTCGTTGATTTATTTGAAAGATAACTTTTTTGCCGGTGCCATTCCTTGGGCCGATGCATTTGCCTCAGCCACCGCCTTTACCGCTATGTGGTTAATGACCAGAAAAAAAGTAGAAAGTTGGTATTGGTGGATAGCAACAAACATGGCATCTATTCCTTTGTATTTTGTAAAGGGATTAGTAGTTACCAGTGTGTACTACTTCATTCTTTTAATAATGGCTGTATTTGGATTAATAGAATGGCGCAACAGATCAAAACAACAACATGCTTAAAAAAATTGTAATTATAGGTCCGGAAAGTACCGGAAAAAGTACATTGTGTAAACAGTTGGCTGCACATTATAACACCGAATGGTGTCCTGAATTTGCCCGTGAATACTTGCTTACACATGGTATACAATATACATTCGATGATTTAATGACTATTGCTAAAGGCCAACTAGCATTAGAAGATGAAGCGGTTGAAAAAGAGAACAAGAATTGGGCATCACATCAAGACCGAAGCGATGTTAATCAACATTCACTACTTGCCACTCACCATTCACCCTTACTATTTCTCGATACCGATATGTATGTGATGAAAGTGTGGTGTGAATACGTTTTTAGCAAATGCCATCAATTTATTTTAGATGAAATTGTAAGCAGAAAAAATGATTTGTACTTACTGTGTAATATTGATTTGCCTTGGGTAAAAGATGAATTACGGGAATACCCCGATGAACAACCTCGCCAAGAGTTGTATCGCATGTATCAAGACATATTAATCAACCAACAAGTGCCGTGGGTAAATATTAGTGGCAGTTATGAGGAGAGATTGGCAACAGCAATAAATGCGGTTGATGCTTTTCTAAATGCATCTACTACCGCATCAAAGCCCTAACATCTTCATCATCTTCTATATTATTCATTTGTCTTAAAATCCAACGGTGTTTCCAACCTACAAAACGGCTCATGGGTTTTACGGCAAATCTTTTAGGGTTGGGTAAACAGGCAATAATCATGGCCGCCTCACTCCGGGTTAATTGTTTGGCAGATTTGCCAAAATAGTGTTGGGCAGCAGCTTCTATCCCAAAAATGCCGGGTCCCATTTCAATTACATTCAAGTACACTTCCATAATGCGTTGTTTACCCCAAATCCATTCAATTAGTTGGGTAAAATACAATTCCGGTACTTTTCTAATGTATTTAGTAGCGCCACTGCCTTGCCATAAAAAAACATTTTTTGCTGTTTGCTGACTAATGGTACTTGCACCTGCACCTAAAGGCAATTTCTTCTTTTTACTTTTCTTTTTGGGCTTCAAACTTTTTTCAATGGCATCCCAATCAAAACCGCCATGGTCTGGAAAAGCTTGGTCTTCGCTGGCAATGGCAGCAAGTTTAACGTTAGGCGAAATATCCTTCCAACTCACATAATCTCGTTTTAAGCCGTAAGAAAAGCTATCGCCAATTTGAGTGAGTGTTATGGGGGGCATTACCCATTTGCATAAAAGCAGGTAAACAAAAGAGGAGATAAATCCCCAAAAGAAAATTTTCTTCGTTATTCGCCAGATTCTTTTCAACAAAGATGGTTTTGTTACAGCCATTAGTAGATAGCATTGTTAGGCCGTAAATCTAATACCTGCAAGCCAAACTTTTTACCCAAATGGTAGCGTTTCTTTTTAAATATTCGGGCAGTCATTATCTTGTTAACCACAATGGGGCCATAACCCAATACTGATGCATACGCTAAAGAGGTGCCAAAATTCTCCCACTCACTTAAGGTAATTCCGGCAGTAGTAAGCCCAACGCCAAGTGTAATTAAAGCCAATTGTTCTGCTGAAATTTGCATGGTCTTTTTAGGCGACTTGGGCTTTTGTAAAGCAGTAATCTCCTTCAAGCTAAAGCCAATTTGATTTAAGAAAATGGAATCTTCTTTAATACCTGTGATATAGCCGTAAAGCGGTTGTTGTAATGAAGTGGTTATGATGATATCATCACCTCTGTAAAATCGTTTAATGACTTTTCCATTTTTACGCAGCAGCAGTTGAGGTTCTGTTCTTTGTGCTGCAACACTGCTCCAACAACAACAGATGACCAAAAATGAAAAGAGAATTTTCATGTGGCGCAAATTAGTGTACTACTGATATTACGGTTGAAATAAACTGTTAAATTGAATCGCCCCAAACGATTAATCCCCAAATCAAAGCCACGCCAAAACCTATAAGAATAATGCCCGATAGTTTATTAATGTTATGAATATTTTTTGGCGTTAATTTTTGCCTGATTTTTCCGGCTGCCATTACTTTGATAATATCTAACAGCAACACTACCACCAAGCAAGTGATAAACATAATTACCCGATACGATAATGTTTGAGAAACAAATGTGGTTGCAATTAGTAGCCAAAATGCAATCACACCGGGATTCAACGTATTCATAAAATATCCCGACATAAATATTTTAATATAATCTCTTTTCCGCATTTTAATTTCTGCCATTAAGCCTTCTTCATTCACTTTTACTTTTTTAAAGAAAATAACATAGATGCCTAACGCAATCAACAAACCGCTTCCTAAAATAGAAATAGGCGTTTTGTAAATCAGTAAGCTGCGAAAGAGTTCGGTAAATACATTACTCATCAACACCAATGTAATATCACTGGCAGATACGCCTGCAATAAAAGCAAATCCACCTTTATGGCCATTATTAATACTTTGTTTGATGATGGAAAAAATAACAGGCCCTACTGAAATGGCTAATAATAAACCCAATGTAATTCCTTTCAGTAACGGCGCTAACATAATAGGCTACTGTATTTAATTAAGCGGTTGTTAATTCCTTTTTTAAAAAAGATTTCCAGTCTTCTAGCATTTTGCCTTTTAATACCCGAGGAAATTTATGCTGCCCACCCATTTTGCCTTTGGCTGTCATAAAGTCCATAAATTGTTGTTCGGGTAAAACATCAACAAATACTTCTTTGAGAGCACTTTTGCGTTCTACCGCATAATCGTCATTCAAATGTTTCAGTTTGTTGTCAATGACGATTTTTAGTTTTTCTGTATTCACACAATCATTGCAAGCAATATACCAACGGTGTGCAAAGAAATTACCATAAGGTTCGCCGGTAACTGTAAATTCCGGAATACTAATATTCAACTCTTCACTTGCCAACTGAATGGCTTTGTTCATATTATCAACACTTAAATGTTCTCCCACCAAACTCAAAAAATGTTTGGTTCTTCCCGTGATGATGATTTCGCAACGTTCTTTATCGGTAAATCGAACCGTATCGCCAATCAAATAACGCCAAGTACCGGCTGTAGTGCTGATGAGTAATGCATAATCTTTTCCTTCTTCTACCTCATGTATCATCAATGCTTCGGGATTGTCAACCATTTCGCCATCGGCATCAAAATTTTTATCGTCAAACGTAACAAACTCCATAAAAATATGTTCGCTAGTCACTAGCCGCATACCTTGAGCATATTGCCTGTCTTGATAGGCAATAAAACCTTCACTCGCTAAATACGTTTCAATGTAAGTGATGGGCTTACCTAACAATTTCTCAAACCCCATTTTATAAGGCTCAAAGCTTACGCCGCCATGAACAAAAAATGCCAGATTCGGCCACATGTCGTGAATGGTATTGAGTTTGTAACGTTCAACAATCATCTCTACACACATTTGTATCCAAGCCGGAACGCCAACCAAAAAACCAATATCCCATTCCGGTGCTTTTTCTACAATTTCATTCAGTTTTTTATTCCAATCTTTTTGACGGGCAATTTTTTTGCCCGGCTTATAAAATGGCTGAAACCAAAAGGGTGCTTTTTTCTGCGTAATACCACTTAAGTCGCCGGCATAATACCCGGCTTCTTTTTGTAAATCGGTACTGCCGCCCAATGTTAACCAACCTTTACCAATAGAGGAATAGGGAATGCCCTCATAGGTTCTAAGACTGAGTAGCTGTTTAATCATCACCATTTTATTGCCACGCAATAAATCGTTGGTAACGGGTATATATTTACTAGCAGCTTCACTAGTGCCGCTGCTAAGGGCATAATATTTTATTTTTCCGGGCCAACAGATGTCTGGCTTTCCCTCTAAACTTTGATGCCACCAAGCTTTATAGATTTTATTGTAATTGTAGGTAGGCACTAGTTCCTGGAATTTTTTTCCGGGATGACGGCTCATCAAAATTTCATCAAATTGATATTGTTGTCCAAAAGCAGTAAATCTTGCTTTACGCAGCAATTTTTTCAACACTTTGATTTGCTGTCGCTTTGGGCTGTTTTGAGGAAGCCGCAATGCTTTGGCAATGGAGTTAGGAAGCGTAATATCGAATATAGCCATTCAGCAAAGGGTTATAAGTCACGAAACTACGCTAAATGGAGCAAAAAGAAAAGCTACAACCGAGTTTAGCGGGTTGATACATCAAATTCCTGTTATTTGATTTGTAGGTAGTATTTATCTTTTTTGTGGGAAAAGCCGCATCAAAAAATAGCTGCCGATAGCTAAGCCAAGAAAGAGTACAGTAAATAAGATAATGCCCGAAATATTGCGCTGTTCTATTACTCTAAGTACATACCATCTTTTTAATGGGGCATTCCAACGTTGGTAATATTGTTGATAGACATCATCTCCGGTGGTTTCCCATAATTGTTTCATTTGCCTGGTAAGAATGCGATGATATTTTTTATCGGCCAATTTTTTATCGGCGTTATAAAAAATGTTTCCATTACCGGCATCATAACTTGGTAGCTGGTGTTTTAATGACTGCAATCCTTTTTGAATGAGTAGTTGAGCCGAATCGTCTTTTACCACTTTGGTATACACTTGTAATCCACTGATGGCATAAATATGTCCATCTAAAATTCGAGGCGTAATCAAGCCCGTGTCGGCATTTTCTTCGTACCACCAACCGGTTGGTTCTTTGTAGGTGAAGCCACCATCTTGTATAGCTAAAAAATAGCCATTGACTAATAGTTTGGCTTTAGCTACATATTGCGAATCTTGATATTGCTGAAAAGCATAGGTAAACGCTTCGATGGCTCGACCTGATGTCATACCACAAGTCCAGGGAACTTTTATGTTTGGATACCAAGGCTGTTGCCAATTGAAATAAAAGATGGCATAATTGTCTTTTTGTGTCATGGCGTTGGCCAACCAATCCAAGCAATTCAAAAACTTAGCTTCTGCCAAACTATCTTTTGTAGCTTGAAATTGATGGTAATAATCGATGGCATAATTGCAAACGATAGTAGCATTGTATTGTTTACCTGCAGTGATGCCATTTTGTTCGGGGTAATACACCCAGGGAATGCCTTTTTCATCTACCTGTTCAACCGCAAAATCAGGAACAGAATCGTTACGCAGTTGATAGAGTGTATTACGAACCGATTCTTCCCAAACATCTCCTTTGTAATTACTCCATACGATAGCCAATGCAAAAGCCACCAAAGCGGCAATCAATATTTTTTTTTGCATTAACAATGTACGCATGGTTCAATTACAGTTTAGCTCTTACGTTTAGGGCATCTCTCAATCCGTTACCCAATAGGTTAAAGGCCAATACCAAAATCATTATGGCAATGCCAGGGGCCAAAGCCAGCATAGGGTTATTGGTAATGATGAAGTTGTAGTTTTCTTTAATCATCAAGCCCCAGCTGGGTTGCGGCGGTTGTACACCAACGCCAAGAAAACTTAAGCCAGCTTCAATTACAATGGCAGAAGCAAAATTGCTGGCAGCAATTACCATTACCGGACCCAAAATATTGGGTAAAATGTGTTTGAAAATAGTTCGGCTATGAGAAAAGCCCAAAGCCCTTGTAGCTTCTATGTATTCTAATTCTCTTAATGCCATTACTTGTCCTCTAACCAATCGAGCAACATTTACCCACATGGTTAAACCAACGGCAACAAACACTTGCCAAAAACCTTTGCCCAACATCAATGTAATAGCAAATACCAATAATAAGGTTGGAATACTCCAAATTACATTGATAAACCACATGACAATATCATCTACCCAACCCCTAAAGTATCCCGCTACAGAACCTAGTAAAATGCCGATGGTTAAGGAGATAATCACAGTAATTAGGCCTACACTTAAACTCACTCTAATACCTACCAATAATCTACTAACCATATCTCGACCAAACTTATCTGTTCCTAAATAATAAGTCTTAGTGATAGCATTTGTTGGAGCAAGTTGTTGTTTGGGTAAAGCCAATCTTTCGGTAATGCCTTCATCAACATATTTTTGATAAATAACACTATCGTTGGTTAAGGTATATTGTGTAATTGGAATGTAGCGCAGATGGTCTTCTGAGCCATTTAGCCATTTATCTATCCACGAAGTGGCAGTAATGTCTTTGTCTCTTTTTACTTGTAACAGTTGAATGGTAAAGCCCGGTTTTTTACTGCCAATTTCTGTAATCATTCTGTTGGCATTGGGAGAGTTATCCGGTGCAATTAAATACGCTATCATCGCTAAAATAAAAGCCATAACAATCACCCAAAATCCAATGACTGCACCAATATTTTTTTTGAAGCGCTGATAAAAACTATGTTGGTATGTTTTGTTATTACTCAATGGTATCGAAGATAAGGTCTAAAATACACAAACCTTTATTGTAATGCTTATTTAACCGATCTGCCTTTCCAGTGATAGCTGCCAAACTTGCCTAAAAATCCGGCAACAACAGTGTAAAATAGATGAACAGGTTGCATCACCAAAAACCAGCGCAGCAAATGTTGTTGTTTGAAAAATCGAGCCGCAGGCAACATAAAACTGAGTTCAGTAAAGGATTTCAGTAAAATCAATCCAAGCCAATACAACAATGCTATAGGCTCAACAAACGATACCAATGGCATAAACAACAGAATAACATTGTAACCATATACCAATAACAGCACAAAGAAAATTCGCATGTCTTTGATGTCTGTGGCTTTACTGGCCCATCTAATGCGTTGATTGAAAAAGCTCTTCCAATCCGGCATAGGATGTGTTTGAACAATGGCAAATGGTGTAAACAATAAACCAACTTTTTTTGGGTATTGTTTTTTGATTTTATGCATCAACAACATATCATCGCCACTGGCTTTATTGTCAATGTCTTTAAATTCACCCACTTCATGAAAAACGGCTTTATTGTAAGCTAAGTTGGCGCCGTTACACATGCTATGAAAACCAACTGATACCGATGCCGACGTAATGCCCTGCAAACTGATAAAATCTAAACATTGAAAAATACTTACAAACGAATGGGTATTAATGAACAACACAGGTGCTGCAACAAACACAGGTTGGTATTGTTGAATATAAGCCGCATAATTAGCCAACCATAAATTACTGATGACACAATCGGCATCGGTGGTTACAATCCAATCGCCTTTAGCTTGCGCTATAGCAGTACTAATGGCTTTCTTTTTGTAGGCATTCATCAACTGCCCCATTACCACATCTTTCAGTTGAATTAACTTCAAATTGGCGTACTGCTGTTGGTATTGGGCAACAATGGCCGATGTATTATCGGTTGAATGATCATCTACCACAATTACTTCAAATAAGTGTTGCGGATATTGTTGTGAAAAAATAGACTCAATGCAATGCCCAATATTGGCTTCTTCATTTCTTGCCGGAACAATAATGGAAAAGGAAGTGGTAGCTGTAAAATGTGGTGGAATTTCAAAAGGCTTCAACTGCTTAAACCACCATCGGTAACAGAGAATGATGGTAGCATAAACCGCAAACAAGCCCAAGGTTATAATTAAGAGATAATTCAGCCACATGCGGCAAAGAAACAATATAACAGTCAAAGGGAAAAGCCGATTTGAACAAGGTACTTAAGCTATTATCAAGAATCGTAAATTGAGAATCGGCCAACGGTATTATCTTTATCGCCTAATGGCTTATTTTAACCTTATAGATACCCTTAATCTGCTTTCTAAACTTACCCTGCGTAGAGCTATCAATGCAGCCAAAGTGTATGCCAGTTATTATTGGAGCCGGTTAACGAATAAGCCGGTGCAGTGGGGATATCCTATTTCTATTTCTTTTGAACCTACTACAAGTTGTAATCTGCGGTGTCCTGAATGCCCTAGCGGTTTGAGAGAATTTACCCGACCCACTGGCATGTTACAAGCCGATTTTTTTACCCAAACCATTGATGATATTCATAAAGAATTGCTCTACCTTATCTTTTATTTTCAAGGCGAGCCTTATTTGAACCCCGATTTTTTGAAGATGGTAAAATATGCTCACGACAAAGGCATTTATACCGCTACAAGTACGAATGCTCATTATTTAACCGAAGAAAAAGCCAAGCAAACAGTTGAGAGTGGTTTGGACAGATTGATTATTTCTATTGATGGTACAACGCAAGATGTGTATCAACAATACAGGGTGGGTGGTAAATTAGATAAAGTGTTAGAAGGGGCAAGAAATATTGTGAAGTGGAAAAAACAACTCAACAGTAAAACGCCATTTATCTTCTTTCAGTTTTTAGTGGTAAAACCCAACGAACATCAAATAGATGCCGTGAAAAAATTAGGTGCCGAAATTGGAGTTGACCAAGTGCGGTTTAAAACAGCACAGGTTTATGATTACGAAACGGACCCTAACCAATTAATTCCTACGATTGACAAATACAGCAGGTATAAAAAAGACAAAAACGGCCAATTAAAAGTAAAAAGCGGTTTGGGTAATCATTGTTGGAAATTATGGCATGCTAATGTGATTACTTGGGATGGATTGGTAGTGCCTTGCTGTTTTGATAAAGACGCAACGCACCAGTTGGGCAACTTAAAAAATCAAAGTTTCAAAGCCATTTGGAACAATGATAATTACAAACAATTTCGCCGTGAATTAATGACAAGCCGCAAGAACATTGATATTTGTGCCAACTGCAGCGAAGGTCTAACCGTTTGGGAAGATTAACCTTTCTTTACTTCTTTTGCAATCGTCATAATGGCTTTAACCAATCGGTCTAAATCATCTAATCGGGTATATACATGTGGTGTAATTCTAACACAACTAATGTTTTCCCAGACTATACCAACGGTATGAATTTTATAATCGAGATAGAGCTTATTGTCTAACTCACTCGGCGTTAATCCATCAACACTGATGCCACAAATAGCACATGCATATTTAGCTTGCAATGAAGTGTGCAATTTTACACCCGGAATATTTTTTACTTTAGTAGCCCAATAGTCTTTGAGATAACGAACCCTTGCTTCTTTACGGCTACTGCCAATGGCGTTATGAAAATTGATGGCTTCTCCGATTCCTTGTTCAATGGGAAAGCTTCGAGTACCTAAGGTTTCAAACTTTCTGATGTCTGTTGATTTGGGTTTATCGTTGCAAAGCAATGGCCAAATCTTTTCAATCTTTTCTTTTTGTATCCATAACAAGCCACTGCCAATTGGGGCAGATAAAAACTTATGCAAACTAGTGCCAAAATAATCACACTCTAAATCCGGGATCTTGAAATCTAACAACCCAAAACTATGTGCCCCGTCACAAATAACTTCTATGCCTCGGCGATGTGCCATTTGAGCAATTTTTTGCACCGGCATTATTTGTCCTACCCAATTGATGATATGCGTTATATGAATAACTTTTGTTTTGGGTGAAATCGCTTTTTCATAAGCTGCAACTATCGTATCATCATTTTCTATCGGAAAATCAAAACTGATTTGTGTGTATTGAATACCTTCTCTTAAAGCTCTTTGTTTCCATGCCTGAATCATATTGGGGTAATCTTGTTTACAACCAATGACTTCATCGCCTTTTTGTAATGGCAATCCGTAAATGATGGTATTCAAAGCTTCGGTAGCATTACGATTGATGGCAATTTCTTCTGCATCACATCCGGCTAATTCGGCCAATTTCATTCTTAAAGGTTCTCTGCCTGCATCCATAATTCGCCACATATAATAAGATGGTCCTTCATTGGCCATTGCATTAAAACGAGTGACTGCATCTTGTACAATTTTGGGCGAAGGACTTACGCCGCCATTGTTTAAATTGATGATGCTTGGATTAACCGTATAAGCTTGTTGAATAACAGACCAATAATCCTCATCTGTTGCAATAGCTTCGGGAGATAATCCTGCAACTTTTTCGTTAGCGGTAGCCAAGGTTTCGGCATGCACTTCTTGAAACAAACTACTTATTGATAAGGCACCCGTTAATGCAGATGCTTGTTGTAAAAATCGTCTTCTACTATTTTTCATTATTGGAAGCATTTCTTTTTTCGCCACAGCCACGGTATTCGGCGCTGCCGCTAACATTAATTTTCACCATGTATGGGTATTTTCTGCCGGCATCATCGGTACAAGTTTGTTTGTAAAATTCAACCTGTAAACTTCTATTGCCTTTATATGTCTTAAAGAGTAATCGTTTGTTAAAAACCGGCTTCGTGTAAGGAAACAAAGCAGAATCTTGTCCATAATCGCCTACATATTTAATGTACTTGTTCTCTACAATCGTCACAATCCAACCCGGTTCATTGCCCCTTGCGATATAAGTAACTGGTTTTATCGTTTCAGCAGGTGGTGTAGGTGTAGTGTCTTTAACAATTGGGGTATCAATAATGGCTGTTTCGGTATCTACATCTACTATCGAATCTGCAACAATTACGGGAGCTGGAGTGTTGTTCACACAGGCGGTCCAAGTTATACAGATAATGATAACCAAACATTTTTTCATGCTTCAACAATTTAAACGTTGTTAAATGTATAAAATTAGACCGGCTTGCTGAACAAAAAGGAGAATAAAACCAAGATGCCGTATTTTTGCCACTTAAAATTTCGAACTGTGAGGCTGACCATTATTACTATTTTTTTCACCATACTGTTAACGCTTTCGGCTACAACAAGCTATAGTCAATGTTCTATTTGTACAAAAACAGCTACACAGTTGGGTGAAAAGCCCGCCAAAGCACTTAATTCGGGCATTGTTTACCTCATGTTTACCCCATTGGCCATTGCCGGTTTTATTGGTTATCGTTGGTGGAAAAGAGAAAAAGAGGTAATGCAAGATGAAAATGCAAATGCTTGATTTGATGCTCTATTAAGTCGATTCCTAAAATTAAAAAGCAGTCGGTTTGCCCAGCTTTAAACAGTTGCCTACCTTAGCCGGATGCAAGAAAAAAAACTGTTTTTACTCGATGCGTTTGCCCTCATTTTCAGGGCCTATTATGCCCTCATTCGTAACCCTCGTATTACTAGTAAAGGACTTAATACCAATGCTCAATTTGGATTCACCAATACGTTGGTAGAGTTAATAAATAAAGAGAAGCCTACTCATATGGCTGTTTGTTTCGATGTATCGGGACCAACAGAACGCCATACCGATTTTGCCGACTACAAAGCCAATAGACAAGAAGCGCCGGAAGATTTATTGGCGGCTATTCCTTATATCAAAAGAATTATCGAAGGCTTTAATATTCCTGTAATTGGTGTAGAAGGGTATGAAGCAGATGATGTTGTGGGCACTTTAGCTTGGGAAGCACATGATGCTGGTTATGAAGTATTTATGGTTACACCCGATAAAGATTATGGACAGTTGGTGAGAGATGGCATTTACATCTACAAGCCTGGTTACCAAGGTGGAGATGTAGAGATTATGGGTCCTAAAGAAGTATGTGCTAAATGGGATATTGAACGAGTAGATCAAGTCATTGATATTTTGGGTTTGATGGGGGATGCTGTAGATAATATACCCGGCATTAAAGGCGTGGGTGAAAAAACTGCAGCCAAATTATTGAAAGAGTATGGCACTTTAGAAAATGTATTGGCTAACGCCGAAAATATTAAAGGTGCATTAGGCGAAAAAGTGAGAGCAGGTGTTGAAGATGCTATCATGAGTAAAAAACTCGCTACTATTATTACCAAAGTGCCGGTTGAATTTCATGAAGAAAATTTCAAACTAAAAGAATGGAATAAAGAAGCATTAAAAGAAGTTTTTGCTGAGCTGGAATTTAAAACCTTAGGCAAAAGAATTTTAGGCGAAGATTTTAATGTGTTTACCCAAGCCCCGGCAGGTGTACAAACAGATTTATTTGGCAATGAAGTGGCCACACCTGAAAAAACAAAACCCAAAACAGAAGCTGCTGCACTTCCTACATCAGATGATATTGA
>CALRQJ020000011.1:0-145924 GCA_943370285.1 Methylophilus rhizosphaerae
GGGTCGATACCGACCGGGCACTGACCGATCAGCTCGCTCTGGAAGCCGAAGGCCATGTCGCCACCGTCAGCCCGGGCCATGCCGCCGTACGCTTCACCAACCCCACCAACGACAAGTGGCCAGTGTGCTACAACAAGAGCTGAACGATATTTTTGTACGGCTGGGTTTAAATATGATGGACAACGGTATGGTATCTATAGCCAACGTTAAAGTAACTCCTGACTTGCTCGAAGCTAGAATATATTTGAGTCTGTTTCAAGTAGCAGACACCAACGCCACCCTCAAAAAAATTGAAGACCGGGCTTGGGAAATTAAAAGGGAATTAAGCGATAGGGTAAAACACCAATTACGCCGCATTCCTATTTTACAGTTTTATTTAGATGATACGCTAGACTATGTATTTAAGATGGAAGAACTGTTTAAAACGATTAATCCATCAGACCCAAAAGCGGAATAAAGAATTGTTCTAAGTGATAAACCAAGAAATCTAATCCCTTGAATTTTCTGTTTGCCTGGCGCTACTTTAAGTCAAAAAAATCTACCAATGCCATTAATATCATTGCGTGGATTAGTGTACTAGCCATTACGGTTGGCTCTGCAGCCTTGATTTTAGTACTCAGCGTTTTCAATGGTTTTGAAGGATTGGTAAAAGGATTGTATGCCGATTTTTACACTGACATAAAAATTGGTGCAGCACAGGGAAAGTACATGACACTGACTGCTGAACAGTTGAAAAAAATTCAACAAACGGCCGGGGTAAAATCGGCAGTTACTATCGCTGAAGAAAAAGCCGTATTGGTAAATGGCGAATACCAATCGATCATTTTTTTAAAAGGTGTAGATGAAACCTTTGCCGCCAACAGCAAAGTGCCAAGCCATATTTTAAGGGGCAAGTTTGATGCCGGCACATCTGATGAACCTAAACTTATTTTAGGTGCCGGTATTGAAAATGCTGTTGGTGCAGACCCAACCAAAAACATTTATCCCTTAACGGTCTATTTGCCCAATCGTTCTGCCA
This sequence comes from Methylophilus rhizosphaerae, assembly GCA_943370285.1. Taxonomy (GTDB): domain Bacteria; phylum Bacteroidota; class Bacteroidia; order Chitinophagales; family Chitinophagaceae; genus CALRQJ02. The sequence goes on from CALRQJ020000011.1 coordinate 1,019, forward strand.
ATACTTTTTCGGGGACCGATGCCCTGCATTCTTACAATGCCAATGCTTCCGGCACTTTTATGATTCAGCAAGACTTTGACAACAAATATGTGTTCACCAATTTGGCATTTGTAAAGTATATGTTGGATTTGGGTCCGGATGAATATTCAGCGGTAGAAGTTACAGCTACAAACCCTGCCAAAACAGATGCATTAAAAAAAACGCTACAACAATTATTGGGCAGCAACTATCTGGTACAAACAAGGTATGAACAAAACCAAAGTTTGTACAGCATTATGCAGATGGAGAAATGGGTCATCTATGGTATTCTCTCTTTAATATTAGTGGTAGCTGCTTTCAATATGATTGGTGCATTAACCATGTTGGTATTAGAAAAACAAAAAGATATTGCTGTACTCAAAGCGATGGGTGCTAGCAACAATTATATCCAACGGATTTTTTTAAGCGAAGGTTTGGTGTTGGCCGGTATTGGTGCAGGAACAGGCATTTCAGTAGCAGTTTTATTTTGTTGGCTACAGATTACCTATAAATTTATTCCGTTAAGTGGCGGTACATTTATTATTGATTATTACCCGGTTACTTTATTATGGACAGATGTAGTACTTGTAGCGGTAACTGTTGTCTGCATTGCATTAGCCGCTGCATGGATACCTAGTCGTAAAGCAAGTTTGCAAGCTTTTTCTTTGAAGAGTTGATAATGCAATCATTTTTTACTTTGGATTGAAATAAGCGTAGAAAATTGTAGATTGCATTATGAAATGGCAAGATTATATTGTATCTGACAGCCAAGTATTATTGGGTAAGCCGACCATTAAAGGCACTAGAATTTCTGTTGAATTAATTTTAGAATTATTGTCTACCGGTTGGACGGAAGCCCAAATTCTTGAATCATACCCTACTTTAACAGTTGAATCGTTGAAGGCAGTATTCGCCTATTTAAAAAACTGTATTCAGCAAGAATTATATTTCCCAATTTCGGCGTAATATGTTTTTAGCAAATGAAAATTTTCCTGCCCCAAGTACCGCATTAATAAGACAAAAAGGGTATTTCGTAAAAAGTATTCAAGAAGATGCTCCTGGAATTTCAGACGAAGCAGTAATGAAAATTGCATTACAGCTTGATTTAATCATTCTCACTTTTGATAGTGATTACGGTGAATTAATTTTTAAGTACACCAATGAAAATCCTCCGTCAGTGATTTTCTTTAGGGAGAAAGGCAATAGTCCTGAATTTGCCTGAAAAGCATTGATAGAACTACTTGAAAGCAGTACGATAAAATTAATCAATGCTTTTAGAGTAATTGAAGAGAATAATATCAGACAAAGGTTTTACAATAAATAACAAAACCAATCTACTATTTCAACATTATTTTTCATGTCAGTTTCAAAGACAGGTAAATTACTATTTAGTTTTTGAACATTAATTATTGATGCAATTATGAATTGCTGGAGAAAACATACCGCCCCTACGAGGCTCTAATACGCTAAACATTTCGGTTTCCTATTAACATGACGCACCGCTGGTGCTGAGTGCAGCAAATTAAGCCTAACCATTCCCACTAAAAAACACATTATATACTTTGTTTATAAATTTTAAATAATCGTAGCTCCGTAGGAGCCGTATATTGGTAGCCAAATATCTAATAAAATGATTAAGCCCCGTAGGGGCGGCATATTCATTGCATCAAAACAAAACGGCCTCCTTTAGGAAGCCGCTATATGATTATTTTATTTTATTAAATTTTATCGTACAATCGTTACAAATCCGGTTAGTTTACCATAACCCCTATCATTTGGCTCAATGATATAATAGTAAACACCGGCGGGCAATGGCTGTCCGTTTCGTTTACCATCCCAGGGTATATTGTAGCCCGTAGATTTATACACCAACTGTCCGTTTCTTGCAAAAATTTCAATTCTTGCATTACCATAATTAGACAATCCTTTTACATTCCACACATCATTGATACCATCATTATTGGGCGAAAATGCATTCGGAATAGTTATCGCAATCAACACCTTAATCAATACACTATCGGTAGCAAAACAACCACCATCACCGGTGGCGGTTAGTTTGTACCAAGTATTATCCAATGGCGTAGCTGTTGGACTTAAACTGTTGGGATTATTTAAAGTGGCAGCAGGTGTCCATGCAAAATTCAACGTGGTACTATTCACCGTTGGACTTAACTGAATACTCGAAAACTGACTCACCGTTTTTTCTAATCCGGCATCAACCACCGGTTGAAGATTCACTTTCACTGTTGCAGTTTCGATATCTGAGGTACAACCTTGTGTATTAGTAACCGTCAATCGAACGGTGTAATTACCCGGCGTAGCATAGGTAACGGTTGGGTTAGGTTGAGTTGAAGTTGTGCCGTTGCCAAAATCCCAAGCATAACTCGCTACTGCACTTAATGGAGCTGTACTGCTATCGCTAAAAACCGAAGCAACACCTTCGCATAACTCAGGAGCAGAAATACCAAATTTAGCATCAGGCTGCGGGAAGAAACTCGACAACTGTTTCACCGTATCTGCTACACAACCTTGTTGTGAAGTAGCCACTAATCGTACGTTGTACGTACCAACAGCGGCATAAGTATGCGTTGGACTAATTTGCACCGATGTATTGCCATCACCAAAATCCCAAGCAAAATTCAAATTAGACATTGTTCCGCCATTAATGGTTGAAGTGTTGGTAAAAGCGGCATTGCCTGCAGGCATACAAACAAAAGCAGGTATCGTAAAATCTACCACAGGTAATGGATGTATGACAACCGGCCTAAAAGCTGTATCACTCACACAAGCACTATCACTCACCACTGTCAATTGAGCAATGAAGTTTCCAAAATTGTTATAGGTATGATAGAATGAATTACCATTGGAATAGTTCGCTGTATTACCATCTCCAAAAATCCAATTCCATGATACAATATTTCCGGCAGCAATCGTTGATGTGTTATTCAACTGAACAGAATCTTGTAAACATACCGACCCACTCAACGTAAACGAAGCCGAAGGCTTGGCAAATACTCGAATGGTCTGCGTTATGGAATCCTTACAACCACCTGAAGTGGTGAATACATATTTAATGATATGCACACCTACACCTGCTGTTGCAGGATTAAAACTACCTGTAGCATCTGTGCCCGGACCGCTATACACCCCCGTACCTGTAACACCGTTAGATGCCGTAGCTGTTGCTACAGATTTAGAGGCAGCATTTACACAAATACCGGTAAGTGTAGGATAACTCAAAACCGGACTAGCATGCAACGTAATCACTTTATTGTATTCTGTTATGCATCCACCTTTGGAATAGACAAACCATTTGATGGTAACATTTTTGGTTGCCGGTGCAGTAAATGCAGCATAAGCATGTTGGTATATCTCAGCAACCGTTGGTGCATTATCAGTTTCAAATACAGTTGCTTGGTTCAACGCATCCCAGAAAATATCAACCCGATAAACAGAATCTTGTGCTAATGCTGTTTGTTGCGTAATACTGATTGGACTAGCTGCACACAATGCCGTTTCATTGGCAACTGTGAAAGCAACATTGGGTTTGAAACCTGCTACTTGGTACGATTTTGTTAACGTACTTACACAACCATTGGCAGTGGAAGCAGTTAAGGTTACCGGATACGTTCCATATGCAGCATATTGATGGCTTGGCGCTGTTTGGGTAGATGTGTTGGCATCCCCAAAGTTCCAAGTGTAACTTAATGTTTGTGCATCACTAACAGTTGTGTTATTGGTAAAATTGACTAAACTATCAACTAAACATCCTGTATTGAAATCAAATGCGGCAACAGGATTAGCATAGATAGTGATGGTTTGTGCGGTAGTATCACTTTTACAAGACGCTGTTGCCAAAGCCATATGTTTAATGGTAATTGGTCCGGCAGCGGTGTAATTAATAGTTTGTGGATTATTGTTGGCTGCAGTTACCACTTGTCCGTTACCAAAATCCCAATACCATTGTTGAATAGGTACTCCCGAAGTACTTGCTGTTGACGTAAATGTTATGGTACTATCTGCACAACGCAAAGCAGAAATGCTAAAACCAGAACTTGGTGCTAAAGACACATTCACCGTTCTTGTTTTGACCACACTTACACAACCACTATCAGAAGTTACCGTTAACTGTGGATTCAATCCACCCGACACCAAATACGTATGAAAGAATGGTGAATTGTTGGTGTAGGTTGCTGTTGACGCATCGGCAAAATTCCAATTCCAACTCACAATATTACCCGAAGCAATCGTTGAAGAATCGGAGAAACGTATAGAATCTCCCACACATATATCTGCACTCACTCCAAAATTGGCTACAGGTCTAGGAAATACTCTAATCGTTTGGGTTACCGAATCTTTACATCCGCCGTTAGCGGTAAATACATATTTAATGGTATGTTGGCCCACACCTGCAGTAGCAGGATTAAAATTACCGGCTGCATCTGTACCCGGACCGCTATACACACCTGTTCCTGTTAATCCATTCGTTACAGTTGCCGTTGCAATAGATAATGCTGATGCATTTACACAAACTCCTGGCAGTGTTGGATAATTCAAAACAGGCATTGCATTCAATGTAATCACTTTCACCCTTTCACTGGTACAACCGCCCTTGCCATACACTACCCACTTAATGGTAAATGTTTTACTAGCCGGTGTACTAAAAATGGTATAGCTATGCGGATATATTTCACCTGCGGTGGGATTATTATCTGTTTCAAAAACGGTGGGATTATTGATAAAATCCCAATATATATCTACTCGATAGACAGAATCAGGCGTTATATTTAACTGACTAGTGACTTGAATGGGATTAGCCACACATAAACTGTTTTCATTGGCTACTGTATAATTAACTGCAGCACCAAAGCCTACCACTGTGTATGGAATGGTGATTGTATTAGTACAACCCGCCGGAGTAGTAACCGTTAAACTCACCGGATAAGTACCATAAGCCGAATATTTATGGGTAGGATTAACAGCCGTTGATGTATTGGGATTGCCTGCTGTTGCATTTGGATCACCAAAATTCCAGGCGTAGTTTAAAGCCTGACCATCACTAACCGATGAGCCATTGGTAAACTGCACCGTACTATCTTGTAAACAACCTTGCGTACTCGTAAATGCAGCCACAGGTGTAGCATAAATATTAAATATTCTAGTAATGGTATCGCTTTTACAACTACCTGCTTGCACAAAATGTTTGACGGTATAAGCGCCAACTGCGGTATAGTTTTGGGTTTGATTGGCATTGGAATTCACAGTTACTACATTACCATTACCAAAGTCCCAATACCAAGTTTGAATAGGACCGCCACCATAAGTTGAGGTATCGGTAAAAGTGACGGTAGTTGGTCCGCAAGACGATGGAGGTGTCATACCAAAATTGGTAACCGGCGATGGACTAACCGTAACAATCTTTGTGGTATCTCCCACACAACCATTATCTGCAATCACTTCTAGTTTTACACTATTAGCACCTTGGTTGGGTAATATTTTTACCGGATTTTGAACGGAGTCGGTTGATAAGTCGGGGAAAGTCCATTTGTATTTGGTGATGTTGAAACCATTAGCTGTTGCTGCACCGCTGAAGAAAACAGTATCTGTTCTGCAACCGGTATGTGTCCAAGTAAAATCGCCACTTGGACCGGGATTAACTCTTACATCTACATAAAAAGTTTCGGTATTGTTACAGTTGTCAATTTCGGGAGAAGTGGCCACTACCGGAATGCGGAAACTACCGGTATCAGTAAACTGATAATCGGTTGGCGGACGATATGAATAATATTTACGGCCATTGATAACCGTAGAATCAAAAGCAACAGGTGTTGTGGTGGTAACACTAGTATTTGGTGTAATGCCTGCCACCATTCCAAACTGCCATATTAATTGCGTTGGCTTGTACCCCAATCGAATAATGGGTCGGAATGGCGTACGCTTACACGTAAACGCATTTGATGCAGTGGTGGTATTGTATGTATTTTGAATAATGCCTTGATTATCAAGATTATTAATTTGCGTTCCTGCATTGTATGCATAAGACTCAAATTGGCTCATACCATATGTGATAGCAGTAAATGCAGAATCACATTCAATGAAATGCTGACCTTGTGATAATTCTTTAATCGCTATTCGATACGCAAAATTTCTTGGATGTAATAAGAGTCGATCATAACTGGCAACACCATCAATCTTTAAAGAATTTAGTCCTGCGGAAGGTATAATGATTGAAATATAGTTTCTAGTGATATTCTGATTAAACGTACTATAAAATCCCACTTTTTTGATGGCTTGTTCTATTGGACTTAAAAAGAACATTTCAGGGTCTCCGTCTCCTGTATATCCTGCACATCCGCTAATGGATGGCATATATTGTGAAACTAAAATGGGTTTGTCTGATTCAATAAATTCAGGTTGATTGCTTGAGAATTCATAATAAAAATTATTCAATAAGCCGGTTAGTGTAACGCCATTTCGCTTAACAACGGTTGATGGATCTCTTACTGCAACTCGATAGAAATTGGTATTAAATTGATTCACATTGCCACTAACGATTGTAGGAGCAGTTAAATATTTAGTTCCCCAAGCACTTGCCGGAAAGATTTGTTGTTGTAGAATATCGCCACCACTATTACCACATAGCACCATCCGACTTGCGCCTGAAAAAACGGCAACGGGATAACATTCACCACTCAAATTAGCTTTTGATACAATTTTACTTCCGGTTAAATCTCTACCGGTAGTACTAGATGCGGAAGAAGAAATGATTTGTCCGAACACATTATAAATTTCCCCTTTATTCAAATTAACAGTAAAGGGTACGTTTGCAGGCTTACCACCTTGTGTTGTTACGGATGGTGTAATTTCTACCACCGTATTATCTTGACTAGCAATAACGAAAAACCAAGAATAGGCATCGTTATTACTATTTGAAAGCTGGGTATAATTTAGCGAATAATAGGTATAACCATAAGTTTCAACAGGCATTAGCATGGTAGCTGCTGAGGAATTACTGCCGTATTGGTGGGCATAGGCAACAATTGGCACATCGCTTACAATATGAACGCCTTTATTACTTAACCCTTCCGTTCTAATCCTTGCGTCATTGGTACCTGCTTTTGGTATTTCTACTGTTTGAATAACGGTATTGGCCGGAATATTATAGGTTTGAGAAAAAGTGGTACCATTTACTGAAATGGTAACGGTAGCAGCTTGTTCTGCACTAAGGTATAAAACCATAGTTTGGCTGTTAGTTCCCATCAATTGATTATGCCCATAGCCCACCCAAAACTCTTTTCCTTTGTTCGATTTATTTTGTGCAACAGCGGTAATGCCAATAAATAAAGATAACAGCAACAATAATTGACGCATAAACAAGTGTACTTATGGAGAATATTAAGCCACTAAAGATAAAGAAATACCCGAAAGTGTTGTCTACGAGCAACAAAAAAGCAGCAGCCGTTTGGCTGCAGCTACTATTTATAAGGCTAAACGATTGATTATTAACCTAATGCTACGCTTTTAAAATCAGTAACAGCTACATCTGCACCGGCGGCTGTTAACTATGCTGCTACGGTTTTGCTACCAGCTTTTACCAATGCTTGGGCTAATAATGTATTCTCTTTAAAGAATGCATTTAACTAACCATGAACAATGGTAGCCATCATTTCGGCCAGTTTGTCTGCTATTGTAGGATGCTTAAAATAAAAAAGCACCCCTTTTAAAGGGTGCTTTTAAGCGTAAGGCCTAGGGGCATCTTATTCTTTAATCAATTTGACAATTTTTCTACCACCAACTTTAAATAGATAGCTACCTGCTGAAAGCGAACCAATATTTATCGTTTGCTGACGATTATTGATGATACCTTGTTGTACCATTTTACCATCAATAGTAGTAATGCTATATACTTCGCTTTGGTAAATTGTTTCTCCTAAATCGATATTTAATATACCAGATTTTACAGGATTAGGATATACCAATAATTCATTTGATTTAGCTTTAAAATCAATCCTTCTTATTTCGCTATAAGTAAACTTACCATCTTTATCAAAGAGTTGTAAACGATAGTACACTACTTTGGTAGCAATGTTGCTGATATCATCTGCAAACTGGTATTGGTGATTACCTACTGCATTAGCTGCTTGTAGGGTACCTACTGCATTAAAATTATTACCTGTTGTACTTCTTTCTACCACAAAATGCGATGTATTGATTTCATTGGTGGTTTGCCATTTACATACTACTTGATTCAATTGCTTTTGAGCAGTGAAGGACACTAGCGTTACTGGCAATGGTAAACTAACTGAAGTGGTATTGGAGTAGCCACCTTGGTTATTGACACTCATTTTGTTGGCCCTAACCCTGTAGTAATGTACGCCTGGTGTTAGGCCGGTTACAACCTGAGAAGTACCTATTACACTTAAACCATTATAACCCGATACAAATGAACTAAAATTAGCATCGGTAGAAACGTCTAAATAGTAGTTTTCTACTGTGCCTCTGAGCGGTGCTGTCCAATTGGCGGTAAAGCCAGTGGTAGAGGAATTAGAAGCGGCTATTGTTGTTGGTACTGCCATAGCATAGCTTTCTACCCAATTGCTTGTGCTGCCTGTTAAAGCGAAATTGTTTAAAGTACCTGTTAGGCTACTGCCAACTGCATTATCTAAATTGGTAATACCAGTATTAGTGCCTCCTGCTGTGCCATTATCAAATCTATAATAGGCAAATAACCCTGCACTATTAGTTGCTACCGTATCTCTAAAATTGTTTTGTATTTCACTGGCCGTTCTGGTAGTGCTCCAAAAGCGTACTTCATCTATACTTCCATTAAAAAATTGTACCCCTTGTACGCTACCTATTTTAATAAAACTTGACGAAGCAAACAGCATAGGGAAACTTATATTAGTGGTTTGGGTACCTAATGAAACCCCATTTACATAGACTGTGCAAGATGTACCACTATATGTTATAGCAATATGCATCCATTTTCCAACAGAATAGATATAGTTAAATGTTAATAAGCCTGTACCCCATGAATCAACACCATTGCCACAATCTACCAGTATTTTATTGCCATCTGCAAACTTGGCATCAAAGGTATATTCTTGTGGTTCTCTTGTACTTAAAAAGGTTATGGTATTGGTAGCATGATTAGGACGTACCCAAGCTTCTACTGTAAAATTGGTAGCTAATAATGTACCTCTTGCTGTTGTTTGTACATAATCATTCGTGCCATCAAAATGTAGGGCATTGCCTGGAGGAGCAATAGCTGCTGCTGTCGTTGCTGTAATTGTTGCAGAAAATCCTCCCTGCCCTGTAACACTTGTTTTATCGGCTCTTACCCTATAATAATAATCTGTGCCAGCCGATAATCCTGTAACTGCTTGTGATGTACCTGCCACACTTAAACCATTGTATCCACTTACAAAAGAAGCGAAGGTTGCACTTGTGGACACATCTAATAAATAATTGGTTACTGTGCCTCTTACTGGGGCTGTCCAATTGGCGGTAAAACCAGTTTGGGTAATACTTGTGGCTGTCGTGGCTGTTGGTATTGCCATGGCATAACTTTCTACCCAATTGCTGGTGCTGCCTGCTAAAGCAAAGCCATTTAATGTGCCTATTAAGCTACTGCCAACTGCATTATCTAAATTGGTGATACCAGTATTAGTGCCACCTGCTGTTCCATTATCAAATCTATAGTAAGCAACTAATCCTGCACTATTGGCTGCTACCGTATCTCTAAAATTGTTTAGTATGTCTGTAGCTGTTCTGGTAGTACTCCAAAAGCGTACTTCATCTATATTACCATTAAAAAATTGTATGCCTTGTACACTACCAATTTTAATATAGCTGCTCGTATTAAACAGCACAGGAATGTTTATTGTGGTAGTTTGTGTACCTAATGAAACGCCATTTGCGTATACTGTACATGCTGTGCCATTATAAGTAATGGCAATATGCACCCATTTGCCAACAGCATAGTTGTAATTAAAGGTTCGTAAGCCAGAATTACCAGCACCCCAAGTAGTACCATCTCCACAATCTACCAGTATTTTATTACCATCGGCAAACTTAGCATCAAAGGTATATTCTTGCGGTTCTCTTGTACTTAAGAAGGTTATGGTATTGGTTGCATGGTTAGGTCGTACCCAAGCTTCTACTGTAAAATTGGTGGTTAATGATGTGCCTCGTACTGTTGTTTGTACATAATCATTCGTACCATCAAAATGTAGGGCATTGCCTGGTGGGGTAAATGTGACTATAGGTGTAGTGGTTGTAGATATAGTACTTGAATAGCCACCTTGCCCTGTAACGCTTGTTTTATCAGCAACTACTCTATAAAAATACTTCGTGCCAGCAGCTAAGCCTGTAATAACTCTATTTGTACCACTGCTAATGGTAAATGGCGAACCAGCAATAGCACCTGTGGTAAATGTAGTATCAGTAGATACTTCTAATCGATACCCATTATCTACTGTGCCTCTTACAGGCGCTGTCCAATTGGCTGTAAAGCCTGTGGTAGTAATACTTGTAGCAGCACTAGCTGTTGGTATTGCCATGGCATAACTTTCTACCCAATTGCTGTTCGTACCTGTTAAAGCAAAATTGTTTAAAGTTCCTGTTAAGCCACTGCCTACTAAATTCGGTAAGGTAGTAAGTCCTGTATTAGTAGCACCTGCTGTGCCTTCATCAAAACGGTAATACGCTAATAAACCTGCACTATTTCGTGCAATAGTATCTCTAAAATTGTTTTGAATGTCTGTTGCTGTTCTCTCATTTTCCCAAATTCTTAGTTCATCTATATTGCCATTAAAATATTGTAAACCCTGAACGCTGCCTATTTTTATAACAGATTGAGGAAGAAAAAATGTAGGAATATAGTTAAGATTTTGAGCTCCAATCAAAACGCCATTTACATACAAGTTACATTTAACAGGATCAAATACTATGGCTACATGGATCCACTTACCCACAGTATAGTTGTAATTGAATGTTAATACATCAATTCTAGGAGTTCCCAGAAATCCTCCACCTCCATTTCCATAAGTTACCAAGATTTTATTACCACCATCTAATTTAGCATCAAACGTATATTCTGCTGGTTCTCTTGTGCTAATAAAAGTTAGTGTATTGGTAGCATGATTAGGGCGTAGCCAAGCTTCTACTGTCATTCCTCCTGACAAGCCAAAACCAAGTGCAGTTGTTTGCACAAAGTCGTTTGTGCCATCAAAACTTAAAGCATTGCCTGGTGGCACCATTGAAGCAACCACAATATCAGCATTACGTAGAACTGAAACAGTATATGGCGAATAATTAGCTACTGCCAAATCTGGCTTGCCATCTCCATCCAAATCGCCTATAGCTACAGATAGAGGGCCTGTACCTGTTGCAAAATCTTGTTTGGCTGCAAAACTTCCGCTACCGATACTACCACTGATAGCCGTATTGCGTAATACTGAAAGAGTAGCTGAATTATAATTAGCTACTGCCAAATCGGGTTTGCCGTCCCCATCCAAATCGCCTATCGATAATGAAATAGGTCTTGAACCTGTTGCAAAATCTTGCTTGGCTGCAAAACTGCCAGAGTTGATGCTGCCACTGGTAGCTGTATTGCGTAGGATAGAAACGTTATCTGAAGTTTGATTCGCTACAACCAAATCTGGTTTGCCATCCCCATCCAAATCGCCTATTGATAATGTACTTGGTTCGGAACCCGTTGCAAAATCTTGCTTTGCTGCAAAACTTCCGCTACCAATACTGCCACTCGTGGAGGTATTACGAAATATAGAAACGTTTTGAGAATTTAGATTCGATACCACCAAATCTGGTTTGCCATCCCCATCCAAATCCCCTATCGCTACTGAATAAGGTTCGGAACCTGTTGCAAAATCTTGCTTTGCTGCAAAACTTCCGCTACCAATACTGCCACTCATGGCAGTATTGCGTAATATAGAAACGTTATTTGAAACTCGATTTGCTACCGCCAAATCAGGTTTACCATCCCCATCCAAATCACCTATCGATAATGATTGAGGGCTAGAACCTGTTGCAAAATCTTGCTTCGCTGCAAAGCTTCCACTATTGATACTGCCACTCGTGGCAGTATTGCGAAATACAGAAACGGTATTTGAACTTTGATTTGCTACTGCCAAATCTGGTTTGCCATCTCCATCCAAATCGCCTATAACTACTGAAACAGGAAGATTGCCTGTAGTGAAGTCTTGCTTGGTAGCAAAGCTTCCGCTACTTATACTGCCACTCGTGGAGGTATTGCGATAAATAGAAACTGTACTTGATAATTGATTTGCTACTGCCAAATCTGGTTTGCCATCTCCATCCAAATCCCCTATGGCTAATGAATAAGGATTTGTACCAGTTGCAAAATCTACTTTGGTTGCAAAATCAGTTGCCGTTATACCTGTTTTAGCAGGGCTAAATTTAGGTGTAAAATTACTTAAGCTATAGGCAGCTAAACTTGTACCTGTGTTTAACAATGTAATTGGGGCATAGGTTGCACCTGTTGGTACTGTTACTGTTGCACTGGTTGCAGTTGCTGCGGTAACTGTTGCTCTTGTTGCACCAAAAAATACAATATTATTGGCCGGTGTGGTATTAAAATTAGTACCTGTAAGGGTTACGGCATCTCCAGGTTTAGCACTAATAGGCGAAAAGCTAGTAATGGTAGGTGCAGTTACGATACCTGTTGTTGTAAAACTTAAAATACTACCATATTTATTGCCATGGCAATTGGTTACAATAGTGCGATAATAATAAGTAGTGCTTGGTGATAATGAACTAAGATTTGCAGAAACATTGGTTACACTACTTCCACTTGCTGTTGCAGGAGATGCGTTAACAGATGTAACACCTGAAGCCAATGTAGGTGAAAGGCTAAATTGAAAACCTTGACTAGTGGTAGTTAAGCCATTAGCATTTACTGTGCCATTTAGCGTAGCAGTGCTAGTACCTATGCCAGATGCAGCAATGCTAGCTACCGTAGGGGCTGTAGGGTTAGCTGGCCCAAATTGAAAATCGTCAATAGCTAAGTATTCCATATTACTGTTAGCGCTAGTGGTTACTGTAAACTCAGTAATGGTATTAAACGAATTGTCTTGCCCACCAAATGTGGCTAAATCAATGGTGTTATAACCATTTTGTGGTGCTCCACTAAGTACACTATTCCAACTGCTGCTGGTAACACTAACATTAAAAACGGTAGTACTACCATTTTTACCCAAAATAGAAATAGTACCACTTGTACCCTTTACAGTATAATTGCCATTAGCTACAAATAAGAAAAACCTTCTTAAACTAAAAGGTGTGACACTACTTATTTTAACTGATGCACCAGGCGTATTTGTTGCAAGATTAGAACGTATATTCTCAATCACTTTTCTATCATTGATATAAGAATCGGTTACACTATTCCAACCTATGTCAAGAGTTGATGTAGTATTTAAGCCAAAAAAGCAAGTGCCTGATGATACAGTTGGCACTACAAGCGTCGTTAGACTAAAAGTAACACCGTTAGATGTAAAGCTTGTTGCTTGATTGGTTGTAAAACCTTCAAAAGTTTCTTGATAAGGGCATTGTGCTTTTGCCAATTGAAGGCTAAAAAAGAATGCCAATAGGAGTGTAATTTTCTTCATGTTTGGTCGGGTTTAAGGGTATGAGATGAATCGGTAATAGGTTGTTGTGTTTATTATTGATGCTTGATGAATTTGTCTATGTGCAGCTGCTTTTCAGCTTCCTAGATACAGCTGATGTTTAATGGTTATACAAGGGGCTACATTACTTGTATAAAAAGTAAATAGTATTGTTTTATTGGTTAATGAATAAATGGGTGTAATTCAATTAAGCTTCGCAGAAATGGCATTTTTAGTACCTGTTTGAAATTACTACCTCAGTAACTCATGGTAAAATAAATGGTGCAGAATGCAAGTTTTTGTATGTGAGTAACGGTACTGCATTGTTTTGTACCAAAGTGATTGGTGTAATACCAAAAAAAAGCCACCCGAAGGTGGCTTTTTCATGAGGGATTGTTGAGGGCTGCTATTTGATGATAGTCACCGTTTGTCCATTGGTTAAACGCAACAGATAACTACCTGCAGGCAAATTGCCGGTGTGTATGGTTTGTTGTCTGCTGCTGATAGTACCTTGAATACTTTGAAAAGAGTTTTTTTGCAAAAAAAGGCTCTGGTTTTGAGTCAAGCCCTTTTGCATTATTTTCAAAAATGAAATTATTTAAAATTCCATCCTAGTGTTACTCCAAAAGCTACCGGTTTGATTTCAGCAGATTTATCAGTACTGTACAATCCATTAGTTTTCCTGTCAGATACTGATGTTGGGTTATAACTAATATAGGATTCATTCTTGTTTTGGTCTAAAATTGTACCATATCCATTTTCCAGAAACACGGACGCATATAACGAACTCTTCTTTCCCATATCAAATGTAAATCCTAACTCAAAAGCACTCATAATAACTCCTTTTGTTTTATACGAGCCTGAGGAATTGTAATTGTTTTGTTGACCAAAACCATATTCTGGTAAATCACCAATAGTAAGGTTGACATCTGGATAATAACCAGTGCCATTTGCAAAATCGGCAGTTGCATTAATTTTATAGTTGATAGGTAAAAAATATTTAGCACCAGCTCTCAAATTAAAATCAATACCTGTATTTATGGTTTTATTATACTGCACAAAAAGAGGAACTTGTATAGCCTGTAAAGTTTGTTTTTCTCTATAATTGTTAGTAGTCATGTTATAAACAAATGCAGAAGTTGAAGCATCAACTTCAAAATTTGAAAGCGTTGCAGTAGGCTGAGAAAAAGAAACTTGTTGCTTGTATTGTGAGAACTCTAGCCCTGCACCAATACCAAAATGTGTATTTAAAGAATAGATATAACCTGCTTTTACAGCTCCGCCAAGGCGATTACCTGTTTGTATACCAGTAATATCACTCTGAATATTCCCTTTTCCGGACTGTATTCCTACATAAACTTGTGCAGCTATTTCTTTGGAAATTAAGAAAGCTATTATTCCAATAATGATTTTAATATTGAATTTCATAGTTGTAAAATTTAGTTTTAGTAGTCTTGTTATTGCCTTTTTAGGTTTTAGTTTTTGTTCCTGCAAACTTGTTATTAATGGCGATTTCATACTTGTTTTTTTAATTAGAATAATCCATTCTCATTCAATAAAAAATGAGGATGGATTATTCTGTACATTATTTTAATTTTTGACGAGAAGGTTTTTTGTAAAATATTTACCATTTGCCAAGGTCATTTTTACAATATAAATTCCTTCAACGCTTGGAGCACTCAAGTCAACAGTATTTTGACTTGGGTTTGTAATAGTACTCAGTAAGTTGCCTGTTAAATTATAAAGTTCAATACGGGCATTTTGTAATCTGCTTGTACTAACATTCGTTTTCAATTGGAAAGTTGCATTACTCCTAACAGGGTTTGGAACAAGTCTTATGTAATCTTCTTCTATTGTTGGAGAGAGCGTCAACGGACAGGTTGTAATTAATGTTCCATCTAGTTTTGTTGCTACTGTATAATAAGTTCCATTCAAAGCACCACTTTCTTTGAAATATTGTGAAGTTTGTCCTGCAACTAAAACCCCATTTTTGTACCATCTGTACGATGTAAAATTCTTCGAACTGTTGTCAAAGAATATAATATTTTCAAATTGTTTTCTAATTAAGTTAGGCTGACTAAGTATGACTGGTAAAACTACCGCCGGAGCAGCATTGTAATTCATGTTGCCAGGTTGCGATGCTGTTATAGTTGCAGAACCATAATTTTGAAAAATTAATGAATTATTTGAAACAGTAGCAATAGTAGCATTAGAAGAAGCATAATTTACTGCTAAACCACTATTTGCAACAGCCGTCAAAACAATACTAGTTCCTCCATTACAACCCAATTCCAAAGTCTGATTCCAAGTAATTACCTGATCTGCTTTTGTAATAGTAAAATTGGAGCCATTATACGTAATGGTATAATTTCCACCGGCACTTAAGGTGCCTTGTGTTATGGCATAAACACCTACGTTCTCACCAACAGCTCTTGTTAAAGCTCCAGTGAATGAATCACCACTTATTAAACTTGGAGAAACACTATAAACAAAAACAGGATCCGTTGTTCCATATACTTTCGTTTGTGAGGTATTTGCAGTTACAGTAATTGGTTTGGCGGTAATAGTAAGGTTAGCACCAACATAGGTAATTATATAATTAGGCCCAGCTGAAAGCGAACCTTGATTAATAGCATAATTACCAATATTTTCACCATTAACTCTTGTTAAAGATCCTGTGAATGAGTCTCCAGAAAGCAAATTTGGTGAGACTGAGTAAGATAACACAGGATCAATCGCCCCATATATTTTAGTTTGAGAAGGCGTTGCAGTTACGGTAATTGGGATTGGATTTAATTTTAGTAAATAATTAAATGTAGCAGTACAATTATTAGCATCAGTTACAGTAATTGTAAAATTACTAACAGCAATTTGAGTTGAAATACCTGTTATCTGTCCAGCTGTTGAAAGCGAAAAACCAGAAGGCAAACTTCCCGCTGTAACTGCATACGTTTTAGACCCTGTTCCTCCAGAAGATACTATAGTTTGGCTATATCCAGTATTATAATCATAGCCAGGCAAAACGGTTGTTGTGAAATTAATAGCTGTTGGTTGTGTAATTGTAAAGTTGCGATTAGCCGTACATGAATTAGCATCGGTTACGGTACATGTCCAAGTTCCTGCTGTTAAACCGGTAACACTTGTAGTTCCGTCGCCTGTTGGGTTGCCCGGTGTCCAATTGTAAGTATAACCACCTGCACCTCCGGTAGGTGTATTGATACTCGCTGCACCATTACTTCCACCACTACATGAAACATTCGTTTGATTTAATGCTGAAACTGAAATTGCTGAAGGTTGTGTAATATTAAATGTTTGAGTAGCTATACATGAATTAGCATCCGTTACTGTTACGGTATAAGCACCTGCACTTAATCCGGTTGCAGTAGCAGCTGTTCCTCCTGATGGTGACCATGAGTAAGTATATCCACCTGCACCTCCAGATGGTGTTACAGTAGCAGAACCGTTTGATCCACCATTACAGGATACATTTGTTTGAGAACCAGTTGCAGTGCTGATTGCCGTAGGTTGTGTCATGGTAAATGTTCTTGTAGCTGTGCATAAATTTGCATCAGTAACTGTAACCGTATAAGATCCTGCAGTTAATCCGGTTGCTGTAGCAGCTGTTCCACCTGATGGTGACCAAGAATAAGTATATCCACCTGCACCTCCCGAAGGTGTTACAGTAGCAGAACCGTTTGATCCACCATTACAGGATACATTTGTTTGAGAACCAGTTGCAGTGCTGATTGCCGTAGGTTGGGTAATCGTAAATGTCCTTGTAGCTGTGCATAAATTTGCATCAGTAACTGTAACCGTATAAGATCCTGCAGTTAATCCGGTTGCTGTAGCAGCTGTGCCACCTGATGGTGACCATGAATAAGTATATCCACCAGCACCCCCCGAAGGTGTTACAGAAGCAGAACCATTTGATCCACCATTACAGGATACATTTGTTTGAGAACCAGTTGCAGTACTGATAGCAGAAGGTTGTGTAATGGTAAATGTTTGAGTAGCTGTACATGAATTGGCATCAGTTACGGTACATGTCCAAGTGCCTGCTGTTAAACCAGTAACACTTGCAGTTCCATCGCCTGTTGGGTTGCCCGGTGTCCAATTGTAAGTATAACCACCTGCACCACCTGTAGGTGTATTTATACTCGCTGCACCATTGCTTCCTCCACTACAAGAAACATTCGTTTGACTTAATGCCGAAACAGAAATTGCTGTTGGTTGTGTAATCGTAAATGTTCTTGTAGCTGTGCATGAATTTGCATCAGTTACTGTAACCGTATAAGATCCTGCAGTTAATCCAGTTGCTGTAGCAGCTGTTCCACCAGATGGCGACCAAGAATAAGTATATCCACCTGCACCTCCCGAAGGTGTTACAGTAGCAGAACCGTTTGATCCACCATTACAGGATACATTTGTTTGAGAACCAGTTGCAGTGCTGATTGCCGAAGGTTGGGTAATTGTAAATGTCCTAGTAGCTGTGCATGAATTTGCATCAGTAACTGTAACCGTATAAGATCCTGCAGTTAATCCGGTTGCTGTAGCAGCTGTTCCTCCTGATGGTGACCATGAGTAAGTATATCCACCAGCACCACCCGAAGGAGTAACGGAAGCAGAACCGTTTGATCCACCATTACAAGATACATTTGTTTGAGAACCAGTTGCAGTGCTGATTGCCGTAGGTTGTGTAATGGTAAATGTTCTTGTAGCTGTGCATAAATTTGCATCAGTAACTGTAACCGTATAAGATCCTGCAGTTAATCCGGTTGCTGTAGCAGCTGTTCCACCTGATGGAGACCAAGAATAAGTATATCCACCAGCACCACCCGAAGGAGTAACGGAAGCAGAACCGTTTGATCCACCATTACAAGATACATTTGTTTGCGAACCAGTTGCAGTACTAATAGCCGAAGGTTCTGTAATTGTAAATGTTCTTGTAGCTGTGCATGAATTTGCATCGGTTACAGTACATGTCCAAGTGCCTGCTGTTAAACCAGTAACACTTGTAGTTCCATCACCTGTAGGGTTGCCTGGTGTCCAATTGTAAGTATATGGTCCTGCTCCTCCAGTAGCAGCATTTACTGTTGCAGCTCCATTTGAACCACCATTACAGGATATATTTGTTTGAGAAGCTGCCGAAAGGCTAATACTTGCAACTGTACCTGAAACAGCTACATTTTTCGTGGCAGCACCTGTACTAGCACAGGTAATATTGCCTGATGGGCTACCTGTTGCTGTTGTTGATAATCTTGCATAAATGGTTGTAGTTGCAACAGTACCTGTACTTGGCGTTAAACTTACACTTGCTGCATAACCACTACCTGCTGTAGTTGATACTTCATAACCTGTAGGGGCTGTTACTACTAGATTAGCTGTTAAATCACTACCACTTACAGTAAAGTTTTGTGCAGCAGAAACTACACCAGAACAGGCACTATAAGCATTTAATGTACCAGTTGTTGTTATGCTAGGTGTAGGTATTGCTGCACCCGGGCAAGCAATACTAGTGGGTACGCTTTTGTTTACAGTTGTACCATCGCCCAATTGGCCACGATTGTTACTACCCCAAGCCATTATGCTTCCATCTATTTTTTTGGCTATTGTATGTGATCCTCCGGCAGAAGCTGCATTCCAATCAGTAGCTGTACCTATTTGCACGGGGCTGTTTTTATCTATTGTAGTACCATCGCCCAATTGTCCGGTTGCATTAAATCCCCAAGCCCATAATGTACTATTGGTTTTTACAGCAGTAGTGAAACCACCACCTGCATCTATAGTTGCCCAATTATTATCGGTACCTATTTGTGTAGGGCTGTTTAAATCGGCATTAGCACCATTGCCTAATTGCCCATAAAAATTACCGCCCCAACCCCACAATGTACCATTAGTTTTTATGGCTATTGTATAATCGTATGTACTCACATTTGCCCAATTATTATCTGTGCCTATTTGTACAGGGCTATTTGTATCGGTGGTGGTACCATTGCCTATTTGTCCTTTCCCATTCCAGCCCCAGCCCCATAAAGTACCAGTAGTTTTTATGGCTATAGAATGGTTATCGCCAGCACTAACTTTTGCCCAATTATTATCAGTTCCTATTTGTACAGGTGTACTACTATTAATATTGGTGGCATTGCCTAATTGGCCATCAAAATTATCGCCCCATGCCCACAACGTGCCATCAGTTTTTATGGCTAATACATGTACTACGCCTGCACTTATACTTGCCCAATTATTGGCTGTGCCAATTTGTATAAAGCTGTTTTTATTCGTTGTAGTACCATCGCCCAATTGGCTATTGTCATTTAATCCAGATGCCCATAAAGTGCCATCAGTTTTTATGGCTATGGAATAGTTAAATCCGGCACTTACACTTGCCCAGTTATTAGCAGTTCCAATGTTTACCGGACTTGTTCGCAGTGTATTGGTGCCGTCACCTAACTGCCCAACATTATTTCTTCCCCATGCCCATAAAGTACCATCAGCTTTTATAGCTAAGGTATGTTCACTTCCAGCACTTATTTTGCTGAAACATTGTGCATTTATTTTAGTAATAGAAGTTCCCAAAACCAACAGGAAAATGACTAAGCGTTTTGTAAATGAGTGTTTCATTATTATTGTTTTAAGGGGTAGGGTACAGAAAAAAGCAATGTTTAAAAATGAATTGATTGCTTAAATAAAGTAAGTTGGTCAGCAGCGATTATTCAAATAAATGGTGCAGAATGCAAGTTTTTGTATGTGAGTAACCACATAAGGTTTTGCAGTAGGCAAAAAATGGTAAAAGGCAGAGGGGTTATTGTTTTTTTCTACTCAACTTTAATTTTTCATGGAGGGCATCTTTGTAGATACGAGACAAGGGTATTGTGGTATTGTCTACTTTAACCTCATGGTAATTGAGCTCTTGAATATGGTTGATATTGACAACAAAAGAACGATGTACTTTTATAAACGAATGAACAGGTAGGTTTTCTAAAGCCCAGGCTAATGGGTGGCGAAGGGTAAACTTTTTTCCTTTGGTATGAATAACAATATAGTTGCCTGTTGCTTCAATATGCGTAATGGCAGTAATATTCAATCTTATTAAAGTTTCATTTGCTTTAAATACAAGATATTCTTTTTTGGGTTTGGGGTTATTTAAAAAAACAAGTTGTATGGCTGCAATAACATCGGCTTGTTTAAACGGTTTTGTAATATAGGCTGCCGGGTGTTTCAATAATGCTGTAGAAAGGGTATTAACATCGGCATAGGCGGTAATAAAAATAAAAGGAAGTTGGCAAGTTTTGTTGATATAGTCAGCAATAGCAATGCCTTCCATATTGCCCGATAAATTAATGTCTAGTAATGTAATGTCGGGCTTTAATGTATCTATGGTGCTAATGGCAGCATCTTTTGTGTCTACCACTACAATATTGGTACAGTGAAGTTCCTCTAGAATAGTTTGTAAATGCGCTGCAATCAGTGCCTCATCTTCTACAATCAATATTTTATGAACATCAAGCATTTAAATGGTAAATTTTAGGGTAAACAATACACCATTCTTATTGCTATACTGGTAGGTTCCATTTATTTGTTTACTAAATACAGAGATGAGTTTGGTGCCCAAACCTTTAGGGTAATCGTTTTCATTAAAACCTTTTCCATTGTCGGCATACGTTAAGGTAACTTCTTTGGTTTTATTGTCTAGGGTTAATGACATTTGAATAGCAGGTGCTTGTTGTTGCTCAAACGCATATTTTAAAGAGTTAGCAATCAATTCAGATATCACCATACCTACGCTGGTACATTGTTTAACCGTAAACGTAATTTCTTCTACATGGTGAGCAAATAGAATATTTTTAGCGCCAATCAATTGGTTGATGCTCTGCGTAAATGCATTAAAATATTCGGTAGAATTTATTTTTTCAATATCGCCTTGTCTAAATAACAATTCGTGAACCAACGCAATGGAAGTTATTCTTCTTGCTACATCTTCAAGTGCCGGATGGTCTTTTTCTTTGTCCATCATCATTTGCATATCTATGATGGATAAAATAAACTGTAAATTATTTTTAACACGGTGGTGTACTTCCTGGATTAAAATATCTTTTTCACCCAGCATTTTTGCCAACTGTTCTGTTCTGAGTGCTACCTTATTTTCTAGCTGCTTATTTTGTTTGGCAAAGTATTGAAGTCTTATACGGTATAGTATAAATGCAAGTAGAATGAGTACTACTGTATAGCCGATTAACCATTTGTTATCTACAAAAAATCCAATGACAGCATTGTCATTATACGGCTGTAAAATTGTTTGTTGCTTAAAATTTGATGTTGTATCGGATAATGAAAAATTAAAAAAGTAAGCATCTAGTTTATTGGTCGTTTCATCGAGTACTTGCAATATATCGGTGTTGTTTCCATCTGCATTACCTTGATTAAATTTATAATAGATCAGTAAGCCATCACTGTACCTAGATATCTCTTTTTGTGCATGTTGTTTTATTTGCGAAGCCATTAAAGGCTTATTCCACACCCTTACTTCATCGATGTATCCATTGAAAAATTGGTCCCAAAAATTATTGCCACCAATATCTAATTGCCCTGTTTGGTTAAAAACATGATAGGTAAAAGGGGAGCCAGTAGCTTCACCATCGAGATAAAGTTGCGAGCCATTGGGAACGCCATCTTGAAATACAAAGGCAACATGGTGCCATTTATTGTCATTTAAACTCGGGCCAGAAACATAGGTTTGTCGTTCTCTCCAGTCATATGTTGCCAGTTGATACTTATATAATGTAATTTGATATGCTAGTTGTTTCGATATAATGGGGTGCCATTCAAAATAGGTACTGTCAACAATTTTAATGATAGCCTCTAAAGTGCCACTTTTGATATTTAATTTGGGTGAGTAAGGTACCCTTAATTGGTCGTCTTTTCCATCAAAAAGGAGTGACCTGCCTTTTTGAATTTTAGTAGATGATACTTCTTTTTGCTGTGCTAGAATTACACAGCTAAAAAATAGAAATGGAACTAAAATGTAGTTTTTTACATTCATGAAAACAAAAATTCTGCCGGCATTATTAGTTGGTGTTAGATTTTCAAATGCCAAAATAAGCTAAATCTATTAACTAGTTCTACTACATTATCTTCAAAGCCTTTGGATGAGAAGTTAAAAAATATTATAGCTGCTCAAAAGTCAACGATAGGCCCATTAAACCAAGTTGAGCAAATTATCTTTTTAACCAATTTTCAGGAGCTTTTTATGTATTAAACGACTGAAATACTCGATAGTAATAACTTAAATTTTCTGATAATTGCATACAGGCCCTTTGACGTATAATTAAGTTGTATCATACAATACAGCTAAGCAATCATGATTTCAACATCGAAATTACGCTTTGTACTATCCCATCTCAGTGCGTATAACACCCTCCAATTCTTCAGGATTAATTTTCTCAATGTATATATAACTGAATGATGCGGATAAAAATTGAGGGGTACTAAAAAAGCCTGTACACATGGTTGGTACAGGCTTTTTACTATAATACAGGTGATTAAAATTAACCTAATGCTACTCTTTTAAAATCAGTAACGACTAAATCTGCACCGGCAGATTTTAAATATTCTGCTACAGTTTTGCTACCATCTTTTACAAATGCTTGGGCTAACAATGTATTCTCTTTAAAGAATGCATTTAACTTACCATCTGCAATTTTAGCAATCATTTCGGCGGGCTTGCCTGCCATTTTAGGATCAGCAGCAATTTGCTCGGTTACAATCGCTCTTTCTCTTTCAATTACATCTGCAGGAATTAAAGCAGGGTCAACCGCTAATGGGTTCATTGCTGCAATTTGCATGGCAACGTCTTTACCGGCTTCGGCAGCTTCGCTACTTAAACCAACTAATACACCCATACGATTTGCACCGTGAATATAAGAAGCTACATAAGGTGCTTCAATTCTTTCAAACTTACTAATGCCAATTTTCTCGCCAATAGAAGCTAATTTATCATTGATCATATCAGCTACTTTAGCACCGTTTACGGTTACTTCATTCAACTCATCTACAGACTTAACATCGTTAGCAACTGCAGCATCGGCAATGCTTTGTGCAAATGTTACGAAATCGGCATTTTTAGATACGAAGTCAGTTTCGCAACTGATGCATACTACAAAACCGGTTTTGTTATCGGCAGAAGTTTTAGCAATGACTACACCTTCTTTTGCTTCACGGTCGCTACGCTTAGCCGCTACTTTTTGTCCTTGCTTACGCAACCAATCAATCGCTGCTTCAAAATCGCCATTGGTTTCGGTTAACGCTTTGCGGCAATCCATCATACCGGCGCCGGTAGCCTGACGTAATTTATTGATATCCTGTGCACTTATTGTTACTGTACTCATGATTGTATATTTTGGCTTAAGCCCCGTTATGGGGCTTAAGCAGTATTAGAATATTAAAAAGTTTTCATTTCCCTTCGGGAAGTTTGGCTTAACGCTTTCCACCACCTGGGCCAGTACCCGGGCCGGCTGGTCTGCGGCTTGCACCACCCGGTACTCGACGCTTAGGAGCTTGTCCGCCACGAACTTTACCACCTTTACCTGCTTCTGCTTCTGCTTCTGCTTGTAAACGGGCTGCTCTTCTTTCAGACTCGTTATCTACTTCTTCTACATCATCATCTTTAGCGGCTTGTCTTTCGGCCAAACCTTCTGCAATTGCAGCAGTGATATAGTTAGTGATGATAGCAATAGATTTAGTAGCATCGTCATTCGCAGGAATAGCGTAGTCTACTTTATTAGGATCGCAGTTGGTATCTACTACACCAAATGTAGTGATGCCCAAACGCTTGGCTTCGGCCAAAGCAATATGCTCATGTCCAATATCTACCAAGAATAAAGCAGCCGGTACACGGCCTAATTGTGCAATACCGCCCAATACTTTTTCCATCTTTTCTTTATCACGGGTAAGTGTTAAACGCTCTTTTTTAGTTAAGCTTTCTGCACTTCCGTCAGCCAACATTTTTTCAATGCTTTGCATTTTCTTTACGCTCTTACGAACGGTGTTGAAGTTGGTTAACATACCACCCAACCAACGTTCTGTAGCGTAAGGCATGTTTACTTTCTTAGCACATTCGCTAACGATTTCTTTGGCTTGCTTTTTAGTAGCCACAAACATGATTTTTTTACCGCTTTTAGCAATGCTTTTTAAAGCAGCAGCAGTTTCCTGCAAACCATCAACCGTTTTGTTAAGGTCAATGATGTGGATGCCTTTTTTCTCAGCAAAAATGTAAGGCAACATTTTAGGGTTCCACTTCTTCTTAAGGTGGCCAAAGTGTACACCAGCTTCTAGAAGTTGTTGCTGAAGTGAAGTATTATTTTCCATTTTGATTATTTAAATGTTTTATTGTTAATGTTTTGTCGATAGTCCATAGACCATTGTCCATAGTTGTTCGAAAACCATGGACCATTGACTGTGGACCATGGACTGTTCGATTAACGTTTGCTGAACTGGTAGCTTCTTCTTGCTTTCTTCTTACCAGGTTTTTTACGTTCAACACTACGTGGATCTCTCTTTAATAATCCGGCAGCTTTTAATGTTGGGCGATAATCAGCGCTAACTTCTAAGATAGCACGGGCAATACCCAATTTAGCAGCTTCTGCCTGACCTTTAACACCACCACCGGCGGCATTGATCACAACATCATATTTATCAGTTAATTCAACTGATTTTAATGGTAATTCCACTTGGTTCTGTAAGTAAACCAACGGAAAGTATTCTTTATAATCTTTACCGTTGATGGTAATTTTACCTTCGCCTTTGCTTAGGAAAACCCTTGTTACGGCTTCTTTACGACGACCTACGGCGTTTTTTTGCTTTTCCATTTATTTTGATTTGGAATGAGTTAATGGTTGATTAGAATTTAAGTTCTTTAGGTTGTTGTGCACCATGTGGATGTGCAGCACCGGCATAAACGAATAATTTTTTATACAGTTTACGACCTAAACGATTTTTAGGAAGCATGCCTTTGATAGCTCTTTCGAGAATCACTTCAGGACGACGCTTAATTAAATCCTGCGCCACTTCTTCTTTCTTACCACCCGGGTAGCCCGAGAAGTTGATGTAGATTTTTTCGGCCATTTTGTTACCGGTAAACTTTACTTTGTCGGCATTTAAAATGATGACAAAATCGCCACAATCTACGTGTGGTGTGTAATAGGCTTTGTTCTTCCCACGAAGAATAGCCGCAATTCTTGCTGACATACGACCAACGGTTTGATTAGTACCGTCTACAACATACCAGTTGCGTTTAACGGTAGCCTCGTTCGCATGTTTGGTTGTGAAATGTAATTTGCTCATTGTTATATTTTTTAAATGACCCGTCGCTATCCCGACGGTATAAAATAGACCCCACTTTATTTTGGGGTGGCAAAGGTAGGCAGGGTACAGCTAATTTTCCAAAGTTTTAGGCGATTATTTTTTATCACACCTTCATAACGAATTGATTTTCAATAATAAATTTGACTATATTTTTAAAATAGATGACAAAAAGGGCGGAAATATTGGGTTTTAGGTGGTTTGGGGGCATGAAGTTTAGTAAGCTATTGGTTTGTGTTGAATGGATCAAATAACAATTTAGGTAGCTATTGCGTACTTTAATTGTAAGGTATTCCTCTTTCTGATGCGGCAAATAGCTATTGCACATATTTAAAGATGTTTTATATCCTATTCCATTAACACCATTGAAATTTAGTATTCCCTCTACCCTACACCTTTTACCTTCCACCTCTTCCTTCTGCCTTTTCCTCCTACCTAAACCATACCTACCCTAATATGTACATTTGGTATAACTTAGCGGCATGTCTAATCCTAATTTAAATACGGATAATAATAACTTGTCTGCTGCCGAAAGGGAGTATGAAAATGCCATCAGGCCGGCAGCCTTGGATGATTTTTCCGGGCAGCCTCAACTCATTGAAAACCTACTGATATTTATCAAGGCCGCTAAAATAAGAGGCGAAGCTTTAGACCATATCCTTTTTCATGGCCCTCCCGGTTTGGGCAAAACGACTTTGAGTAGAATTGTTGCCAATGAATTAGGCGTTAACATCAGAGAAACAAGCGGACCAGTAATTGAAAAGCCCGGAGATTTAGCTGGATTACTCACCAATCTGCAACCCAACGATGTATTATTTATAGATGAAATCCATCGTCTAAGTACTGTAGTGGAAGAATATCTCTATGCCGCAATGGAAGATTTTAGAATTGATATTATGATTGATAGCGGCCCCAATGCCCGCAGCATTCAAATCAATTTGAATCCGTTTACGTTAGTGGGTGCCACTACAAGAAGTGGTTTGTTAACGGCGCCTTTATTGTCTCGTTTCGGCATTAAGTCCAGGTTAGAATATTATTCGGCCGACACCTTGAAAAAAATTATTGAACGTAGTGCCAATATTTTAACCACCGAAATATCATCAGAAGCAGCAGGTGAAATTTCTCGCCGCAGCCGTGGCACACCACGTATTGCAAATGGATTGCTCCGCCGGGTTAGAGATTTTGCACAAGTATTAAATGATGGACAAATTGATATTGGCATCACTCAACATGCACTTAAAGCATTGAATGTAGATGAACATGGTTTAGATGAAATGGATAACCGCATTTTGTTGGCTATCATCGAAAAATTCAAAGGTGGGCCTGTGGGATTAACAACCATTGCTACTGCAGTTGGCGAAGAAGCCGGCACCATCGAAGAAGTGTATGAACCATTTTTAATTCAGGAAGGGTTTTTACAACGTACACCAAGAGGCAGAGAAGTTACACCAAAAGCCTATGCTCATTTGGGTCGCAAACCTTTTAGTGGTAATATGCCGAATTTGTTCTCCTAGTGTAAAAGTTAATATTGCCACCCATAAATGCATTTCGGCATTTTTATTGTTACTTCGACAATATGAAATTGCTTTTCACCTTTTTAATTAGCATAATCAGTTTGGGTACATTATCGGCGCAAGGTTACGACCCCGAAAAAGTGAACCCAAAAGCAGTGGCTATTTATGAACAAGCATTTTTGAAATTACAAGACGGCGAAACCAAAGCTGCTATCCCCCTACTACAAAAAGCCATTGCCTTAGTCCCGAATTATGTAGATGCTATTTTATCGTTGGGTAGTGTCTATGGCGAATTAAAAGACTATGCTTCAGCGGTAACTGAATTTGAAAAAGCAAAGTCTATTGATACGGCTTATTTCAAATATTACAATCTTCCCTACTCTATTAATTTGGCCGGTTTGGGGCAATTTGAAAAAGCATTGGCCGCCATAGAGCAATTTTTATTAATTCCGGGATTAAACGAAAGAAGTTTACGCAGCGGTAGCTATCGCAAAAAAGCATATCGTTTTGCCATTGATTATGCAGCTAAACATCCGGCAGGAGATTATGTATTTGCACCGCAGAATATGGGTGATAGCGTCAATTCTGACAAAAGCGAGTATTATCCTTCTATCACCATCGACGATAGTTTATTTGTCTTCACTCGCCGTGGCGAAGGCTTTAGAGAAGATTTTATTGAGTGTACTATTCTGCCCAATAAACAATACAGCAAAAGCAAATTGATTGATGGCGATATCAATCTCGAAGCCTCTAAAGGCGCTATCAATATTTCGCAAGATGGAGAATGGTTGTTATTTACCGGCTACAATTTTAGGGGCGGTTATGGCGATTTTGATTTACACATTTCTTACTACACGCCAACCGGATGGAGTGAACCTGAAAATCTAGGCAGCAATATCAACACCGAATTTTGGGAAAGTTCACCTAGCCTCAGTCCGGATAAAAGAACTTTATTTTTTAGCAGTAACAGACCCGGCGGTTATGGTGGTAAAGATTTATATGTAAGTTTTCGCCAAGCCAATGGCAGGTGGAGTAAAGCCGAAAACATGGGTCCGGATGTAAACACCGCAGGTGATGAATTAGCACCGTTTATTCATGCCGATAATGCAACGCTTTATTTTACTTCGGATGGATTACAAGGCTACGGACAAAGTGATATTTTCTTGTGCCGTAAAGGTCCGGATGGTAGTTGGAGTAAGCCCGAAAACTTGGGCTATCCTATCAACACCATTGAAAATGAGGGCAGTTTATTTGTAGCATCGAATGGCAAAACTGCATTCTATGCCAGTGATAGAAGTGATAGCAGAGGCGGATTAGATATTTACACATTTGAATTAAGAAGCGATATCAGACCTGCTAAAACTCTTTATGTACAAGGATTTGTTACCGATTCCAAAACCAATAAAGGTTTGCCTTGCACCGTTGAATTAACGGACAAAAACAACAAACAAAGTATTACCAAAGTACAAACCGATGAAACAGGTTTTTACTTCATCACTTTACCGGTAGGAAAAGATTACACGTTTACCGTAAATAGAAAAGGTTATCTCTTTTACAGCGATGATTTTGAATTGAGTAAAAATCAGCCTGATAGCACTTATAAAAAAGACATTGCCTTACAACCTGCCGAGCTGAATAAAGCAGTTAAATTGAAAAATATTCAGTTTGAATTTGGCGCCGCCAAATTAGAACCGATAAGTATTGCAGAGTTAGATCGTTTGGTGGATTTGTTGAGAGAAAACACCAATTTATCCATTCAAATTAATGGTCACTCAGACAATACCGGAAATGCCGCTGTCAACTTGAAATTATCTACCGATAGAGCAAAAGCCGTGGTTGATTATTTAATTGGAAAAGGCATAGCCGCCAATCGGTTGAAGTTTAAAGGCTTCGGTTCTACCAAACCTATCGCAGACAATAAAACAGAAGAAGGCAGGGCACTGAATAGAAGAACAGAATTTGAGATAACAGGTTTATAATTCGTTTTTCAAATTACATTTAGCTGTATTATCTTCACTTTTTTACATGAGTGAACAGCTATTATATCAAATTGCCTTAACGCTAATTCCAAATATTGGTGCCGTACAAGCCAAAATTTTGTTGGAACAATATGGCGATGCCGAATCTATTTTTAAAGCCAAATTAAAAGACCTTGAAAAACTAGAAGGTATTGGCACCGTTAGAGCTAAATGGATTAAAACATTTGAAGATTTTAGTCTTGCCGAAGCCGAAATAGCATTCATTGAAAAGTACAAAATAACACCGCTGTTTATTCTGGATGATAACTATCCGCAGCGGTTACTCCATTGCTACGATGCACCAACTGTTTTGTATTACAGAGGTAGTGCCGATTTAAATAACGCAAAAGTAATCAGCATCATTGGTACAAGAAGCAATACCGATTATGGTAAACAATTTACCGATGAATTAATCGCCGCTTTACAACCCTTGCATATTTTGGTAGTAAGTGGTTTGGCGTATGGTATAGATGCGATTGCTCATAAAGCTGCAGTGCAAGAAAACTTATCTACCGTTGGGGTTTTAGCACATGGGCTAGATACCATTTATCCTGCAACGCATAAAAAATTAGCCAAAGAAATGTTGTTGCATAACGGCGGATTGCTGACAGAATTTATCAGCAATACTAAACCGGGTAAACATAATTTTCCACGTCGTAACAGAATTGTCGCCGGCATGGCCGATTGTACTGTTGTAATAGAAACAGCAGCTAAAGGTGGTAGTATGATTACGGCAGAATTAGCCAATGGCTATAACCGAGATGTGTTTGCCTTACCAGGAAAAGTATTTGACAATAAAAGTGAAGGTTGTAATCAACTCATTAAAAACAACAAAGCCATTTTATTGACTGATGCTGCTCAATTAATGGATGTTATGGGTTGGGTAGATAGAAAAGTGACCCCTAAACCACAAAAAGAATTATTCATCACCCTAACCCCTGACGAAAAGCTGATTGTTGATATTCTCAAACAACAAGAAACAACGCATATTGATGAAGTGTTTTTGAAAAGTGGCCTCAACAGTAGTTTGGTAGCATCTGCCATGTTAAGTTTAGAGTTACAGCAAGTGATCATCAGTTTACCCGGCAAAATGTACAGATTAAGCTAAATTTCATTTTAGGTTTTGCTATTGCAACCCTACTTTTGCACATGGCAACAATAAAATCTCCTCGCAATTCAAGTCAATCTACTCGTTTTTTTGGTGAAGGTTTAACCTTTGATGATGTACTACTAATGCCTGCATTCAGTCAGGTTTTACCTCGAGATGTTGACATCAGTGCTCAATTAACTAAAACCGTACGTTTAAATACACCATTACTTTCTGCTGCAATGGATACCGTAACCGAAGCCCAGTTGGCTATGGCTTTAGCCCGTGAAGGTGGCATTGGCTTTTTGCACAAAAACATGAGCATTGAGCAACAAGCCGAGCAGGTTAGAAAAGTAAAACGTAGCGAAAGCGGACTGATTTTAGACCCCATTACGTTAGCCGCAGATGCTACAATTGGCGATGCTCAACGATTGATGAAAGAAAATAAAATCGGTGGTATTCCGGTAATAGACCAAAATAGAAAACTAGTAGGCATTCTCACCAACCGTGACTTACGTTTTGAAACAGATCGTAAGAAAAAAGTGAGTGAAGTAATGACTAAAGAAAACCTCATCATTGCCCCTGAAGGAACAGATTTGAAAAAAGCTGAAAAAATTCTCCGGGCTTCTAAAGTAGAGAAATTGCCGGTAGTAAATAGGCAGGGAAAATTAGTTGGGTTGATTACTTTCAGAGACATTATTCAACTACGTAATTACCCCAATGCTGCCAAAGATGGTTTTGGTAGATTGTTGGTGGGTGCAGCTTTAGGCATCACTAAAGATTTATTAGACCGGGCTCATGCATTACAGCAAGTGGGTGTTGATATTGTTTCTTTAGATAGTGCTCATGGACATAGCAAAGGTGTGATTGATGCATTAAAAGCATTGAAGAAAAACTTTAAAACCTTACAAGTGATTGGTGGTAATGTAGGCACTGCTGCAGGAGCAAAAGCCATTGCAGATGCAGGTGCCGATGCAGTAAAAGTGGGTATTGGTCCGGGTTCTATTTGTACTACAAGAATTGTTGCCGGTACCGGTGTACCGCAACTAACCGCTGTCATGGAAGCGGCCAATGCGTTGAAAGGAAGAAATATTCCGGTCATTGCAGATGGTGGTATTCGCTATACCGGCGACATGGTAAAAGCATTAGCAGCAGGTGCCAATGCTGTAATGATGGGTAGTGTTTTTGCAGGTACAGAAGAAAGCCCCGGCGAAACCATCATTTACGAAGGCAGAAAGTTTAAACAATACCGCGGCATGGGTTCTTTAGGTGCTATGGTGCAAGGAAGTAGTGATCGTTATTTTCAAGATCCGGAAGAAGATGTAAAAAAGTTTGTTCCGGAAGGTATCGAAGGTCGAGTAGCTTATAAAGGTTACTTGAGTGAAGTAGTGTATCAATATACCGGTGGATTGAGAGCAGGTATGGGTTATTGTGGCGCCAAAACCATCGCCGAATTACAACAAGCAACTTTTGTAAAAATTACGAATGCAGGCATGAAAGAAAGCCATGCACACGACATTACGATTACCAAAGAAGCCCCGAATTATAGTAGAGGATAAAATGTAATACTATGCCAAGAGAAACCTTTCATTACAGCAATGATGAGATAACAATTGTTTGGAAACCCAACATTTGTATTCACAGTAAAATTTGTTGGACTAACCTAAGACAAGTTTTTGACCCTACGCAAAAACCTTGGATCAAAATGGAGGGTGCGGATACAGCTACTATTATTGAGCAAATCAAAAAATGCCCGAGTGGTGCTTTAAGTTATACTTTGAATCAACCGATAGCTGACGAACAACAAATTGCCAATACCGACATTTTAGACATACAAATCAGCCCTAATGGCCCCATTATTATTTCAACAGATTGCCAAATTACCAACAGCGATGGAATGATAGAAACTAAAAAAGGTAAAACTGCTTTATGCCGTTGCGGCGCTAGTAACAACAAACCATATTGTGATGGTACACATCGTAAAGTTGGATTTGAGGGATAAACCATTTTGCATCACCCTCCTGCTTTTTTAGCTTGTGTATAACCATTCTTAAGCAACCATTGCAATACTTTATCTCGTTGATCTCCCTGAATAATAATTTCGTCATCCTTAGCAGAACCGCCGGTGCCGCAATAGTTCTTTAATTGTTTGCTTAATGCTTCCATATCATCATCGGTGCCAACAAAACCGGTAATCACGGTGGCAGCTTTTCCACCTCTATGTTTGGTCTCTAACCAAAGTCTTAATTTTTGTTGTGCAGGGGCAAGTGTGGCTTGCGGCGTACGGTCAGACTCAAAAGAAAAACTAGGATCGGTACTATATACAAAACCCCTACTATCGGGCTTAATTTTTTTACTCATATCGCTGATTAAATCATGATAAAATCTATGCTATCAATTATGATGTTCGTAATTACTTAAAGAAGCAAAAATCATATTACTACAGCTTTCAAACTCAAATCAACACTTTGTGCTTGATGAATCAATCCACCCACACTCACAAAATCTACACCGGTTGCCGCATAAGCTTGTATGGTTTGTAGATTGATGCCGCCACTAGCTTCTGTTTCAAATCGACCATCGATTAATTTAACTGCTTCAATAACTTGTTCAGGTGTAAAATTATCTAACATTATTCTAAACACTTTGCCCTCAGCTATATTACAAACCATTTGTACATCTTCCATACTTCTTGTTTCTACTTCAATTTTCAATCCTTGCTTTACCGTTGTTACATAATGGTGAGCTAGCTGAATGGCTTTTTCTAAACCACCGGCATAATCAATATGATTGTCTTTCAGCATAATCATATCGTACAAACCAAAACGATGGTTAATGCCACCACCAATTTTCACGGCTTCTTTTTCTAGTAATCTAAAATTGGGTGTGGTTTTTCTGGTATCTAATAATCGAGTATGATAACCTGCTAATAAACGGGTATATTGTTTGGTTAATGTGGCAATACCACTCATACGTTGCATACAATTCAACACTAATCTTTCTGCACTTAAAATGGTATGAATATTAGCTTCTACTTCAAAAGCTTTTTCGCCAAATTCCATAGCATCACCATCATTCTTATAAGCGGTAAAAATAATATCAGGTTCTACTTGTCTAAAAATTTGTTCGGCCACTGCAACACCTGCTAAAACACCATCTTGCTTAATTTTTAGTACTGCTTTTCCTCGTTTGTCATTTGGAATACAACTGATAGTACTGTGATCTCCATCACCAATGTCTTCGGCCAATGCAGCTGCAACTAAAAGCCTTAATTGTTCGTTGAACGTATTCATTCCTCAAAAGTAATGCCTTCATACAATATCTCGTAATCGCACCAATGGCTAAAAATAAACAAGCCCTGCAATGTGCAAGGCTTGTACTATTGGTTTTCATTTGTTGTTAGTTAATTCGAACAGAAATAATCTTTCTTTTGTCATCTTTTGTCTTCAACATGATGGTAAGATTATATCCTTTATCGTTATTCTGCAGCTTACCTGCAATGTACATGATGCCGCCCATCTCCCTTTGAGATGA
Organism: Methylophilus rhizosphaerae; assembly: GCA_943370285.1. Classification (GTDB taxonomy): domain Bacteria; phylum Bacteroidota; class Bacteroidia; order Chitinophagales; family Chitinophagaceae; genus CALRQJ02. The sequence goes on from CALRQJ020000011.1 coordinate 35,196, forward strand.
CACTTCAAATCCTTTGATTTTTTTATCCTCAAAAAAACCGGTTAATGCAATAGTGGCTTGATTATGACCAATATTTTTCAACTCATCTTTTTCAGACAATTTCAAATCAATAAAATTATCAAAGTATTTAGACAACTGCTCCGCATCTGCTTTCTTCAAAGCGTTAATAATTCCGTCTGTTTCATTTTGCCTAACAAAGCCTAATAAGGCAATCAAAGGCAACAGTAAAAACAATATCTTCTTCATGAGTTTCTTTTTTTTGAACATGATATTCAGTGCTAAAAATATGCCAAACTGCAAATAAAAATACTTGTAGAACAAATAAAATCAGTATTTACGGTCATCCTTACGTAGAATAGCTGTTTAAACCTTCAAAATTGTTGAAATGACGTAGCTTTAGCCCATGGAAAAACGTGTTATTTTAGTCATTATGGACGGCTGGGGACTAGGAAAAGTTGCCTCAGCAGATGCTATTCAACAAGCCCATGTTCCTTTTGTGAGCAGTTTATACGGCAAGTATCCCAATAGCACTTTAGTTACCTGCGGAGAAGCAGTAGGTTTGCCCGATGGGCAAATGGGCAATAGCGAAGTGGGTCACCTTAACCTCGGTGCCGGTAGAATTGTGTATCAAGAACTACAACGTATAAATGTGGCCGTAAAAACAGGTGAAATGGCACAAAATAAAGTGTTGTTAGACGCCATTGCTTATGCCAAAACCAACCATAAACCTTTGCACTTATTGGGTTTAGTAAGCGATGGTGGGGTTCACTCACATATCAACCATTTAAAAGCTTTGTGTGATTTATGCCAAACCCAAGGTTTAAGCCAAGTATATATTCATGCATTTACCGATGGTAGAGATACCGACCCCAAAAGTGGTTTGGGTTTTATGAGTGAACTGCAAGCACACCTGCAACATTCAGCCGGAACAATAGCAAGCGTTAGTGGTAGATATTATGCCATGGATAGAGACAAACGATGGGAAAGGGTGAAATTGGCTTATGATGCATTGGTAAACGGAAAAGGGAAAAAAGCAACCCATGCTTTAACGGCTATTGAACATGCCTATGCCGAAAATATTACCGATGAATTTATACTCCCAACCAATATTGTTGATGCGAATGGCGAGCCTATTGCATTGATTAAAGATGGGGATGCTGTGTTGTGTTTTAATTTCAGAACAGACCGTTGTAGAGAAATTACGGAAGTGTTAACACAAAAAGATATTGAAGAACAGCAAATGCATAAGCTGAAATTGCATTATACCACCATGACGGAATATGATAAAACCTTCAGCAATGTGCATGTGGTTTTTGAAACAGATAACCTGAATAACACATTAGGGCAGGTATTAGAAACGAATCAGAAAAAGCAAATTAGAATTGCGGAGACGGAAAAATATCCCCATGTCACTTTCTTCTTTAGCGGCGGAAGGGAAAAACCCTATGAAGGAGAAACAAGAATTATGGTGCCTTCACCTAAGGTAGCTACTTATGATTTACAGCCCGAAATGAGTGCTATAGAAATCACTGATAAATTAGTGCCGGAGATTGAAAACGAAACAGCAGATTTTATTTGTTTGAATTATGCCAATACCGATATGGTTGGTCATACAGGTGTATTTAGTGCAGCTATTAAAGCTGCAGAAACGGTAGATGCTTGTGTAAACAGAGTGGTGACAGCAGCCCTTCAACATGGGTATACGGTGTTCCTAACTGCAGACCATGGTAATGCCGATTTTATGATTAATGAAGATGGCAGCCCTAATACTGCACATACTTTGAATCTTGTACCGTTTTTCATCATCGACAAATCTTGGAAAGGAACCATAAAGCCAGGTAAATTAGGCGACTTAGCACCAACTATTTTAACGATGATGGGTTTATCCATTCCATCAGAAATGACCGGCGATATTTTGATTAACCCCTAAACAACCCAACCATGAAAATTGTAAAAAAAATATTAATCGTGTTACTCTTTGCATTAGTGGTGATACAGTTTATCAGACCTGAAAAAAATCAATCAGCAGAAAAAACAGCGAATGATATTGTGGCAATGTATCCACCCGATACAGAAACGGCAGCATTGCTTGACAAAGCTTGCAATGATTGTCATACCAATAACACCAAATACCCTTGGTATTCAAATATTCAGCCCGTAGCTTGGTGGTTGGCCGACCATGTTAAAGAAGGAAAGCAACACTTAAACTTTAGTGAGTTTGGCACTTATCGCCTTCGCAAACAATACCATAAAATGGAAGAAGTAATAGAGCAGGTAAAAGAAGGCGAAATGCCATTGAAATCTTACACTTGGACTCATGGCGATGCAAGATTAACCACTGAACAAAAAGCACAAATTACCGGATGGGCACAATCGGTAATGGATAGCATGAAGGCGGTGTATCCGATTGATAGTTTAATCAAAAAGAAAAGTTAGGTATTAAAACTACTGCGAAAAATATACTTGTTATTCCGTTATTAGTGCTGGCTTGTTTGCCGGCACTAATCAGTATATGGGTATTAGCGAAACAACAGCATATAAAAACAGTAATGAAGCATAAGCTGGAAGTAAGCATTTTGAAAACAATTCATATAAAAAAAGGCGACTTAGTTTGGGTGAAAAAAGGAAAAGAAATTAGGCTGAATGGTAAAATGTTTGACATCAAATCCATTACAAAAACCCAAGAGGGCAATTATATTGTTACAGGTTTATATGATGAGCAAGAAGACGAGTTATTTGCCAATATTGATAATATGATTAGGCGGGATAAAAAATCTACTCCTTTTACTACTTCATCTGTTGAATGGGTTCATCAATTGCTGTTCACACATCAGCATTGTTTTGATTACAAAATTGCAACAGCAACAATTGAAACTAATTTCAACTTCACAAGTGTACTATTTGTTATACCATCACCATATTTAACAGTTCCACCTGTCCCACCTTGGTTTAGCTACGTTAATGTATAAATTATTTTCATTTATTGATTAAGCATGTAAAGCAATCAGCTACTTAATGTAGCTGAGTAACTACCTCTTATATGCTTACATTATCAAACTGTAGCATTTATAAAACAAGAATATGCAAAAAACTATAGCTACTTTTTTGTTGAGTCTGTTCTCCATTGGAATGGCATTGGCGCAAGAAAAAAAGGAAGCCAAAGATACCATACAACAAGCTTTGGATGATGTATTGATAACATTCAAAAGATGGGAAAAAAACTTAAATGAAGTTCCAAACTTAATTAGAAAAGTTAGTTTTAAGGATGCCCGTTTAGTAAACCCACAAACCACTGCCGATTTATTAGGCATGAGTGGTGATGTATTTATACAAAAAAGTCAGGGCGGTGGCGGAAGCCCCATGATAAGAGGATTTTCCACTAATCGGCTGATGATTGTTATTGATGGGGTTAGAATGAATAATGCCATTTTCAGAAGTGGCAATCTGCAAAATGTAATCTCACTTGACCCCTTAGCAACAGAAGATGCGGAAGTTATTTTTGGTCCGGGCTCTTTAATCTATGGAAGCGATGCCATAGGTGGTGTTATGGATTTTCATTCACTAACACCAAAATTTGCTGCACCCAAAAAAACTTACACAAAATTTAATATATTAAGTAGATATGCAACGGCTAATAAAGAAAAAACCTTTCATGCAGATTTCACTATTTCCTCTAATAAATTTTCTTGGTTAGCAAGTTTTACACACAGCGATTTTGACGATTTAAAGATGGGGAAAAACGGAGGGCAGGATAATTATCTTGTTCCTAACTATGTGGAACGAATTAACAATAAAGACAGTGTGTTAGTGAATACTAATCCAAGGATTCAAAAATTTTCGGGTTATCATCAAACCAATGTTTTGAACAAGATAAGGTATCGACCAAATAGCAAATGGGATCTTTTGTATGCACACCATTATTCTGCAACCGGAAATATTCCTCGGTTTGATCGTTTAATTGAATACACAGGTATTAATCCAAGTTTTGCACAATGGTATTATGGCCCACAAGTGTGGCAAATGCATAGTTTTCAAGCCACACATATTGCAAATAATAGTTGGTTTAATTCGGTGAGATTAATTACGGCCTATCAACAATACGAAGAAAGTAGGCATGATAGAAGATTCAACAACGCAAGGCTTAGAAATCAAACAGAATCTGTAGCTGCTATTTCAACAAATATTGACTTCACTAAAACCATCAACGCAAATAATGACCTTTTTTACGGACTAGAGTTTGTACATAATAAAGTGGGTTCATTTGCAGACAGAATCAATATTACCAATGGCAATTATGAAAAAGTTGCCACTCGTTATCCCGATAATTCAACATGGGCTTCTTATGGCGCCTATATCAGTTACAAAAATAACTTTGCAAAAAAATTCAGTTTTACAACAGGTGGTCGTTACAACTACATAACAATTGAAGCACCGTTCGATACTACGTTTTTCAAATTTCCATTTACAAAAGCAAATCTACAAGCAGGTGCATTTACTACTAACGCAGGCTTAGTGTTTAGGCCATCGGAAAAATGGAAAATAAACCTTAACGCATCAACCGGATTTAGAGTGCCAAACATAGATGATATTGGCAAAGTGTTTGAATCTGCTCCAGGCATTGTAGTGGTTCCGAATAATCAATTGAAGGCTGAATATGCTTACAATATAGACCTAGGTTTTGCAGCTACTATTTCTCCAACCTTAAAAGTTGATTTCACTACTTTTTACACTTGGTTAGATAATGCTTTAACGAGAAGACCATTTACATTTAACGGAGCCGACAGTATTGTATTTGATGGCGTTTTAAGTGCCGTTGAAGCGATACAAAACATTGCTGTGGCTAAAGTTTGGGGATTGCAAACAGGAATGGAGTTTACACCCTCCAAACATTTCAGTTTGTCAATTCGAGCAAACTATATTAAAGGAAAAGAAACAGATGACACTAAAAATGTTGAAGTTCCATTACGACATGCTCCACCATTTTATGCTTCCTCTAATATAAAATATACTAAAGCAAAATTAACCACACTACTCAACATTCAATACAATAGTAGTATATCGAATGCTGATCTAGCTCCTACTGAAAAAGCAAAGAATGCTATTTATGCAAAAGATGCCAATGGTTTGCCTTTTGCGCCATCTTGGTATACTATTAGCATTAAATCGTCGATTCAAATCAATCAACAAGTACAATTAAATGTTGGTTGGGAAAATATCACTAACCAACGATATAGGCCTTATTCGTCCGGCATTGTAGCAGCAGGCAGTAATATTATCTTCAGTGTGAGGGCTTCGCTCTAAGAACTCCTAAATATTTCTAAAAGCTGAAAGCGTTCCGCATGGCGGAACGCTTTTTCGTTACATAGTTTGTATTTTGCCGAATATATTTCAATTATGCAAACGGCAGAAGACATCAAACGACTCAACGAACAAATTCAGCATACGGCAATATTCGCCGATACACTTCGAAATGAACTCAGCAAAATCATTGTTGGGCAGCAATACATGATTGACAGGTTACTGATTGGATTACTTAGTAACGGACATGTGCTATTAGAAGGTGTACCAGGCCTTGCTAAAACACTTACCATCAAATCTTTGGCAGATGCCATTCATGCTAAATTCAGCCGTATACAATTTACACCAGATTTATTGCCGGCAGATGTAGTAGGCACCATGATTTATAACCAGCAACGCAATGAATTTTTGGTTCGTAAAGGACCCATTTTTGCTAATTTTATTTTGGCCGATGAAATTAACAGAGCCCCAGCCAAAGTGCAAAGTGCTTTACTCGAAGCCATGCAGGAAAGACAAGTTACCATTGGTGAACAAACCTATCCATTAGATGAGCCTTTCTTAGTTTTAGCTACTCAAAATCCATTAGAACAAGAAGGTACTTATCCTTTACCGGAAGCACAAGTAGATCGTTTCATGTTAAAAGTTGTGGTGGAGTATCCATCAAGAGCAGAAGAGCAATTGATTATTCAACAACAAGTACAAGGCATAGCATTACCTAAAGTAGAACAAGTTGTAAGCACTAAAGAAATTATTGATGGTAGAGCTTTAGTAAAAGCCATTTACATGGATGATAAAATTGAACAATATATCATTGATATTGTATTTGCCACTCGCTTTCCGCAAGAATATGGACTAAGTAAATTAGCTCCACTGCTCAGCTATGGCGGCTCTCCAAGAGCCAGTATTAATCTAGCTTTAGCAGCAAAAGCACATGCCTTTTTAAACAAAAGAGGTTTTGTTATTCCTGATGATGTTAAGGCCATTTGCAATGATGTATTACGTCATCGCATTGGTGTAACATACGAGGCTGAAGCAGAAAACATTACTGCTGAAATGATCGTATCAGAAATTGTACAAAAGATTGCTGTTCCCTAATACATGCTACCAACCGATAACATATCATCCTCTCCTTTTGCCGACTTGATAAAAAAAGTTAGGGCATTAGAAATCAAAAGTAAAAAACTCACCAATCATTTATTTACCGGTGAATATCATACTGCTTTTAAAGGCAGGGGTATGTCGTTTAAAGAAGTAAGAGAATACCAAGCCGGTGATGATGTACGATTTATTGAGTGGAATGTGAGTGCAAGAATGGGGCATACATTCAGTAAGCTATTTGAAGAAGAAAGAGAGCTGAGTGTTTATTTATTGGTTGATTTTAGTGCCAGCAGTTCGTTTGGTACAAATCGCCAAACAAAAAAAGATTTGATCACAGAAATTTGTGCTGTCATTGGTTTTTCAGCTATCAATAACAATGACAAAGCGGGATTAATTTTATTCAGTAACAAAGTAGAAAAATTTATTCCTGCAAAAAAAGGTAGAGACCATATGTTGTATATGGTAAGAGAAATGTTATCATTCACACCAACAGCTGCGCAAACAGATATTGTAAAAGCATTGCGTTATCTCAATAATACCACCAAACATAAAAGTATCGTTTTTGTGTTGAGTGATTTTGCAGATGCAGGATATGAAGATGCTTTAAGGGTTGCTGCTAAACGACATGATGTTGTAGGCATTCAAGTATATGATAAAGCAGATGAACGATTGCCCCTTGTTGGCTGGCTTGAAGTTTGCGATGCAGAAACCGGAAAGCAAATGATGTTGAATACTTCAGATCCTGCAACTCGAATGCATTACGAACAGCAATTTAAAAAAATCATTCAAGATGCTTCAACAGCATTTAAAACGGCAGGGGCAGATTTAATGCAGCTTGCAACGGGTGATGACTACGTAAAGAAATTGCAACAATTTTTTATCAGAAGAGCCTAATGATGCAAAAAAAAATTAAAGGAAACTATCAATGGCTCAAAATAGCAACAATAATATTATTGTTGATTTTTCCATTAATTACAACTTATGCACAACAAGTAACCGCTACGGTTGACAGAAACAAAATCTTGATTGGCGAACCTATTACTTTAACACTTAAAGTAACAGATGTAGAAAAAATAAAACCAATCATAAAATGGTTTGCATTACCCGATTCTACTAACCACATTGAAGTTATTGAACGCAACAAAATAGACACTTTTGAAATTAACGGTTTGCTGCATTATCAACAAATAGTAACCGTTACTTCCTTCGATAGCGGTAGTTGGAGTATTCCAGCTTTAGAAGTAATGTTTGGAAATGCCAGTTCAGCGGCTGTAAAAAAACAAACCGATGCTATAACAATAACAGTATTGTCGGTAGACGTTTCTCTTTTGGTAGATTATCATGATATTAAAGATATTATTGAACCAACAACGGATGATAACACACTCATTTTTTGGGTAATTGGTGCAATAGTGGGTATCGCCATAATTGTAGTTTTGTATTTACTGAGAAAAAAATACAAGAAACGGATTAATGATTTTTCCAACAATTCATCCATTGATATTTATGCATCAACCATGCAACAATTAGCTGCCCTACAACAAGCAGCTTGGTACAATCAACAGCAAGAAAAAAAACATTATCAGATATTGATTACAATTTGTAAGCAGTATTTGCAACAACAAGTAAATTATCCCATTCATACGTTAACTACAGATGAATGGATGCTACAATTACAACAGTTGCCGATTGACAAAAGAGTGCTTACTAGCTTCATGCAATTACTTAGACTAAGTGATGCAGTTAAATTTGCACAGTACATTCCGGATGAAATCGATAATACCGCCTCGATTGATAAAGCTAAAAACATGATTCATACAGTAGCTCAAAAACAAGAATACCATGCTTAGTAATTGGCTAGAACATATTGACTTTGCGTATCCTTGGCTGCTCCCATTATTATTATTCGTTCCATTTTTATGGTGGCATTATTACAAAACGAAGCGACAACAACAGGCAGCATTTACCATTACTACAACACATTTTTTGCAACCATCTTTATCTTGGTCAGCCGTATTTTTTCATACACCAATTGTATTTAGAGGATTGGCTATTGCAGCCTTAATAGTAGCATTAGCAAGGCCACAAGCTAAATTCACAGAACAATCCACAGAAGGAGAAGGTATTGATATTGTACTTTGCTTCGATATCAGCGGAAGCATGACGGAGAAAGATTTTACACCAAACCGCTTAGAAGCCGCCAAACAAGTAGCATCAGAATTTGTCAATAATAGAACAGGTGATAGAATTGGCATTGTCATTTTTAGCAATCAGAGTTTTACACTTTGCCCTATTACAACAGATAAAAATACGGTGCTATCGCAAATCAATGCTATACAAAGTGGCTACTTAGAAACGGAAGGAACAGCAATTGGTTCGGGCTTAGCAACAAGTGTAGAACGATTAAAGAACAGTAAAACAAAAACCAAAATCATCATTTTGTTGACAGATGGTGTTGATTTTGGCGGCATCATTCCACCAGATATTGCAAAAGAATTAGCCAAACTATATGGCATTAAAGTGTATACGATTGGTGTTGGTAGCGAAAAAGAAGTGGATGCAGAAGTTGAAACAGCGATGGGCAGAATAACCACTCGTAAAAAACTAGAATTTAATGAAACTTTGTTACAAGAGATTGCAAAAGAAACAGGCGGACAATATTTTCATGCACAAGACAAAGACAACTTAATCAAAACATATAACAGTATTAATCAGCTAGAAAAATCAACTATAAAAGTAACCACCTACTACCGTTACGAAGACAAGTTTCATGTATTACTCATCACTGCCTTTTGTTTGATACTTACTGAAGTTGTTTTAAAACTAACTGTATGTAGAAAATTTCCCTAGCGAATACAATCGATGGACACTTGAATAAAAATACCGAAATTGCCTGCATCAAGCGAAAACAATGAAAAAGATTTATAGCATTTTATTGTTGATATTCAGTCTGCATGGCAGCGTAAAAGTATTAGCCCAAGCTGATAGTGTGTGCACACTTAAAGTATATGTGTTAACCTGTAATCCCGGTAATGAACTGTATTCTACTTTCGGTCATACTGCATTACGAATTACTGATACCGCTACAGGCAGCGATATAGTTTATAATTATGGCACATTCGACTTTAATGACCCAGACTTCTATATCAAGTTTGTAAGAGGAAAATTAGATTATTTTTTATCGGCAGAAGAGTTGAATAATTTTTTGTATGTCTATCAAATTGACCAACGCAGTATTTATCAGCAAGAACTCAATTTAACTTGTGCTGAGAAAGCCGCAATTGCTGCTGCAATGGCAGTTAATATGGAAGGCAAGAATCGATTTTATCGCTACGATTTTCTATTCGATAATTGTACGTCAAGAGTAAGAGATATTTTAGCCAAACATACTCCTACATTTAAAATTAACACACCACTTACTTCAAAAGGAACTACGTATCGCAATCAGTTATATGAGTATTTAGATAAAGGTGGAAAAGCTTGGGAAAAATTAGGTATAGATATTTTATTGGGTAGTAAGTTAGATGCGGCGGTGAACAATAACCAAGCCATGTTTCTACCCGACTATTTGATGAAAGGTGTTGACAGTGCATCGGCTAACAATACTCCTTTACTAGCTTCAAAAACAACTTTATTTGAAGCTTCAATAGCACCAATTAGTGGCAATAAAAACATTCCATTAGTTGTAATGCTATTTTTCGCTGCTTTTGTGTTTACAGTGTCAAAAAGCAAAAAATCATTTGCAATTATCACTGTAAAAATTGTGGATGCATTTTTATTGTACATCACCGGTTTATTGGGATTGTTATTGTTGTTCATGTGGTTTGGAACAGACCATATAGTTTGTGGCTACAATTACAATTTACTGTGGGCTTTACCATTCAATTTTTTTGCTGCATTTTTTATTTGGAAAAAGCCAACCTGGATACAACACTATTTTAGAATAGCATCGGCCATAAATGCCGGTTTGTTATTGCTGTGGATTTTTCTGCCGCAGGAATTAAATCTTGCATTGATGCCTATTGTGTTTACTTTGATGTACAGAATGTACCAATTATCAAAGTAAATTTATGCAGCAACAATCTATTTATCAAAATAGCAACATCAGTTTCAGGATAGTTGGAGCAGGAAAACCTGTTGTATTATTACATGGCTTTGGCGAAGACAGCCATGTTTGGGATGAACAAATCACTGCATTAGAAAAAGATTGCCAACTTATCATTCCTGATTTACCGGGTACCGGATTGTCGGACATGATACAAGCAAACAATCAGCCAATCAGCATAGAAGATTTTGCCAACGTCATACATGATTTAATAATGCATCTGAAAATTGATTCCTTTATTATGCTTGGCCATAGTATGGGTGGTTATATCACATTAGCATTTGCTGAAAAATATTCATCCTTATTAACAGCATTTGGCTTAGTGCATTCCACTGCTTTTGCTGATAGTGAAGAGAAAAAACAAAATAGAAGTAGAAGTATTGAATTGATTGAAAATTTTGGCGGTTATGCTTTTCTTAAAAATACCATACCTAATCTTTTTTCAGATCGATATAAAAAACAACATCCTGAAAAAGTAGCTGCATTAATTGAAGGCAGTAAAGTATTTACCGATAAAGCGTTGCAGCAATATACTTTGGCCATGCAAGAAAGACCGGACAGAACAGCAGTTTTAAAAAGCAGCAAAGTTCCCGTTTTGTTTATCATAGGTACTGATGATGTTGCTGCACCCATGGCAGATGTTTTACAACAGGTTTATTTGCCTGAGGTGTCGTACATTCACATCCTTGAAAATACGGGTCATATGGGCATGTTGGAACGAACAGAACAACTCAACCAACATATGAAAGCGTTTATAGCAGCCATTTAATGTACTAATCACCAGCATGAAGAAAATTATCCTCTTTTTTGTATTGCTTCTTGGCGCTGTTCCTGTTTATAGTGCACATATCACCGGTGGCGAATTAGGCTATGAATATTTCAGCCAGGCTTCTGCTACAACAGATTTTTATAAAGTCATACTTAGATTATATAAAGAATGTGGTAGCAATAATGCTGCATTACCTAATCAAGCTGATATATGGATTTACAATACTAACTCCATGTCGTATGTTAAAACAACTACTGTTGGTTTAGAAGGCGGATTTCAAACCATTAACATGGTAAATTATTCTATTCCTTGTTTACAAAACCGACCACCTGTTTGTTTTGAGTTAGGATATTATGTTGGATTGGTAGAGTTACCTAGGTCAGCAGCAGGTTATACTTTGTCTTATTACACTTGTTGCCGAGTTGGCGGAATTAAAAATTTATTTGCATATGATGGTGCCAATTATATGGCAGTGATTCCTGGAACAAACTTAGTTCCAAATGCCCGTAATAGTTCCCCATTTAGCACCGTAAGAGATACTAGTTTAGTGTGTAATGATGAACTTTTTAATCTCGACTATAGCGCAACTGATTCAGACGGAGATTCAATTTCCTATTCATTTTGCGCTGCTTATAACGCAGATCAATTGGTTAACGGTAGTCAACCCGTAAATCCATTGCTATTACAAACCGTTGATTTTGCTACACCGGTTTATACTGAAACAAGGCCTATGGGTGCCTCAGTAATTATTAATGCTAGAACAGGTACTATTTCGGGCAGAGCACCTTCAATACCGGGTAAATATTTACTCGCAGTTTGCGTAACAGAATGGCGAAATGGAGTTGCGATTGGTGTAGGACGAAAAGATTTTATTTTAACAGTTGCTGATTGTGATATTCCAAGGGCTCAACTACAACCGGAATATGTATTATGTAAAAGTTTCACCAATCAGTTTCAGAATGAATCAACCTCAACCGGTATACATACCTATTTCTGGGACTTTGGTGTACGCAATCAAATCAATGATACTTCTAATCTTCCCACGCCTACTTTTACTTATCCCGATACCGGAATTTATACCATCAAATTAGTTGTAAACAGAAATCTTGCTTGCACAGACAGCATAGAATCTACCGTAAAAATTTATCCCGTATTTACACCTGCATTTGATATAAGCAGTGCCTGCATTTCTGCACCTATTCAGTTTACCGACAGAACAACAACCACTTATGGCGTAGTTGACAAATGGAGTTGGGATTTTGGCGAAAGCACAACACTTGCTGATACATCGCATATACAAAATGCTTCATATACATATCCGACTATTGGCAGTAAAGAAATCAGACTAATTGTAGGAAATAGCAAAGGTTGTACAGATTCATTAAAGAAAATTATCAATGTAAGCGACAAGCCCCCTGTTGGTTTATCATCAAGAGATACGCTTATTTGCAAAGGCGATACCATACAAATCACTGCAAACGGAATTGGCAATTTTAATTGGCTGCCGAATAGCAACCTAAGTAGCAATGCTATTACAGCACCATTATTTTATCCTACTGCAACAACAACGTATAAAGTTTTTGTTACCGATGGCATTTGTAGCAGCGAAGATTCAGTTAAAATAAGAGTGGTAGATTTTATTACGGTTGCTGCTGGCACCGATAAAGACGTTTGCATGGGAGATAGCATTCAACTTGTGGCAACCACTGAAGCTTATCGTTGTCATTGGCTACCTACTATTGGTGTTAGTAATTCTATTATTAAAAATCCTGTTTTCAAACCTACCGTTACAACAAACTATGAAGTAACGGCAACTTTAGGTCATTGCATAGCAAAAGATACCGTTACTATTCGTGTATTTAATCCCCCGGCAGCTAATGCCGGTGCTGATAGTACTATTTGTTATGGCGATAATCTAGTGCTGCAAGCTAGTTATAGTGGTAGCGGTTTTGCATGGAGTCCGACCAATGGATTGGCAAATCCACTAAGCATCAATCCAACAGCAGCACCATTACAAACCACTTGGTATGTGTTATCTGCATTCGGCGTTGCCGGATGTGCAAGAACAGTGGTTGATAGTGTTCGAATTTTTGTTACTCCACCAATACCAGCTTTTGCAGGAAACGACACTTTGGTTGTTGCCGGACAACCATTACAACTAAACGCTACCGGTGGCCAAAGCTATGCATGGTCGCCAAGTTTTGGATTGAGTGATGCAACTATCGCAAATCCAATAGCAACGTTTAACAACACAACAGATTCTATTCGCTATCGAGTTATAGTAAGTGATGGCTATTGTAGTGCAACGGATGATATTAAAATAACCGTTTTTAAAACTGAGCCTGATATTTTTATTCCTACTGCTTTCACTCCAAATGCCGATTATAAGAATGATGTATTAAAAGCCGTTCCGGTTGGGTTGAAACAGTTTGTATACTTCAGAATATATAATCGATTGGGCCAAATGATTTTTGCCACCACCGATGCCGCTAAAGGCTGGGATGGCAAAATCAATGGGTTGCTTCAACAAAGCGGCAATTATGTTTTTGCAGCAGAAGGAATCGACTTCACGGGTAAAAAAATCATCAAAAGAGGCACCGTGTTGCTCATCCGTTAAGCTATAGTTTTACTATTTTTCTCGTTATCATTTTTCCATGAATGGATAAAGTGATATAGTATGTTCCTGCTCTTAAATTAGAAATGTCAATTGATTCAACTTGATTTCCTATAGTAACAAAACCGGTTGTGGATTGTAGTTTTCTTCCGGCATTATCCAATAATTGTATCGTTGCCTGACCTGCTTTACTCACCACATAACTCAATTGAATTGTTCCTTGATTTACGGGATTAGGATAAACCACCATTTCATCTGCCGTAGCTACTGGTTTAATGACTACTACTTTAGAATAACGATAGTTACCATCTTTAGTATAGGTTTTGATTCTATAATAAGTAGTTTGTTGCATAAACCTATCCTCAAATTGATATTGCAATACACTTTGTTGAATTGATTTACTTCCAATTAAAACAAATCTATTACCATCAATACTTCTTTCAACTTCAAATTTTTCAATAAATGCTATTTCATTTGATTGCCACTTTAATTGAACTGTATTACCAAACAACTGTGCCGTAAAGCTTTCGTTATTGATAGGCAATATATTAATCTCAGGCGGACCAATAAAGAAGGAACTAAAAGAAGGAACACTAATCTGTAAAAAATAAATATCAGGTGTAACTTCTCCAAATCTTTGTACTAAATAATACCCACCACCAAAAGAGATAAACGTATTACAATTGACACCACTAAGCTTGTGAATTCGTAAATCATTCAGACTTCTGATTGGATACGAACTACTTGCAGATGCATAAATAAGTGAATCTAATTCTGCTTTTGCAAAATACAACATCACATCTACCGGATTGGTAGGTTGTACGGTTGGGGTAATTTCATAATTACGATCTAGATAACTTAAACCACTTACCGTACGTACTCCTGAAGTATGTGTATGATAATACGCATTAATCAATCCCATACCTGAACCTCCGGGTGCATCTAATACAGACGCAATAATTTTACCTTCATCCGTAAGATGAAGCCATACGCCACTATTATTACTCGTTACCGGACCATTTGCAGTTCGGCAACTGGTAACAGCCGTTGCATTATTCGCTAACACAGGCGATGGACCACCCCATACACATAAATTAAAGTTTCTGCCAAGTCCTTCGGCAGGTGCAGTAAATGGCGGTGTTGCAGGATTAAAACTCAATACCATCCTGATATAATATTGCTGGCCCACGGTTAAACCGGTTAATTGTAATGATCCGCCACCGGTATTTATTGTTCCATCTGCTCCACCAACAAAAGTAAGTGCACTCGTTAATGCATTATTATACACTTTAACCAAATAGTTATAATCATTATTGGTAATGGCAATATTTGCGTTACTGTTGGCTGCGGTGAATTTAAACCATACATCAGATACTTGTGTATATCCCAAAGGATGTGCAGCTAACGCAGGTGATGCACTTAGGGATGAAAGTGAAGAAGAATATTCAAAAGCGGTACACATTAACTCTTGCTGTAATTGATTTGCCGTAACCGGTTCATCATTTAAAGCAGATGCCGCTCTTATACTAATCTGAAAACCAAATGGAACACTATTGATACTAAAATCAGTAATCAGTACATAGTAGGTTTGACCTACAGTTAATCCTGTTATCAAACCACCTTCCATAGTGATACTCTCAAAACAGGTCATTTGTGTAAGACTTCCACAAGCACCGGAAAATATTTTAGCTTGTCCCATTACTGTACCATCGCCCAAAGCAGCCACACAACCTAATTTCAAAAACTGGCTGGTTGCATTCGCTACAAAACTGAACCAAACACCCCTTGAACCAGTTGTTCCACCAATACAATCACCTTCATCGGCAGGAGCATTTAATGTAAGGCTATTCAACAAAGTGCCCGACACGGTTGCAGTATAAGGTATTAATGCAGTAGCAGTAGCACAAGTAACATTTGTAGGATTAGCAGGCAATGCAACTATACTTATCTTATACGATACTTGCACTGAAGGATCATTACTGTAAATACGAATGTAATGATAGGGGGCAGCATTTAATGAAATAGGTGTTGCATCAGAAAATGAACTGATATCTCCACAGCTTTCATACGTTAAACTTCCGCAACTCAAAGACGGACTACTGTAGATGGCATATTTCAATCCGGTGAAACCTGACATTGGAAAATATTCTTTTTCGTCAATCTGCAAGTAGTAGTTATTGATACTTGCCCCAGGTGTATTAACAGCATACCATACATCTGCTACATTAGTTGTTGCACAAGCACCACCTATTGGATTTGTACTTTGTGTGGCATTCAAATTAGTAGAACGAATTCTGCCTACATACGGACTATTGCAAACACCATAATTTTGTATCGGCAAAACTATCGCTCCACTACATTCATCATTAATTGGACTTAACGGCCCACTTGTACTCAAATTAAAGGTTACTGTTTCGCAACCATTTGTTTTCATCACTCTTAACAAGTAATTATTACCAGGTGTTGTAGTAGCGGTTAATGTATTTCCACAAGCATTTTCCAACGCTATACTTGACATACAACTTGGCGTAAATAAGGTTAAACTCATGGCATTGCTACCGGTAGTCATCACATTAGAAAGTGCAATAGTTGTAGATGATTTAGTAGCAGTAAAATTGTACCATACATCGCCACCTTCATTAGTTCCTGCACAACTAAAACCAAAAGTTCCGGCTTGTTGAAATGCGCCAGCAGTAGTTTGACCTGTAAGGGCAGGTAAATCTAAACTAGTATTGATTGGTAAAGTTGTTGGTGTATTACAATTATCATTTGTAGGCGGTGCAACTGTACACAATACACTTAGCGAAAAAGTATTAATAAAAGTACCGGTGTAACCAATAACCCTAAGCTTATAATTTACGCCATTGGTAACAGCAGTTGTTAACTGCGTAGTATTCTCACAAATGATTCTTGTTGTTGCATCGGTATTCCATAGTTCTAGGCTAGGCGATTGAACGCCGCTAACATCTAAGAATACTCGTAGATGATTCGAGGTAGCGGTAAAATTATACCACACATCTCTGTTGTCTGAACCACTTACACAAGTTGCTTGCGGACTTGGTGTAGCCCCATTAGTAGAACCTGAAATGGTGCCCGTTGGCGTAAAGCAGTTGCCTGTTGCCGGTGTTATAGTAACAGCACCTGCAACATTATCATTAGCAGGCGGCACAAAATGGGTAACACAAATAGTATAATCGGCAAACCTAGAATAAGCTGAAAGTATAGTGGAAATTCTAATATAATATTCTTGCCCAATGGTTAAATTAGGTGATTCTAAACTGCTTGTATTTCCGCTATTAGCAATGGCAGCATAACCGGCACAACCACCTTGCCCTAATTCTATATTCACATTAGCGGTTGCAGAGCCTGTAATGTTAGGATAACCGATACCCGGCGCCCAATTCAAATTGGTAACATCAATAAAATGTTTGGTGGCTGATGCGGTAAACTTGTACCATACATCATTAATAGCACTTGTAACTCCAAGTGGTGGTGTGCTAGTTGTTGCGCCGATATTATGTCCCAGCGATGGGCTAGTGCAAGTATTTGGCAAACTTGTTAAAGTGGCAGCACCGGCACATTCATTATTGACAGGTGTAGCACCCGAAATTGATTTAATACCAATTTCAAATCTTGCCCTTTCGGCAGAACTATTTCCATCAGTCCATACTTGAATATACCAAGTACCTACTCCTAAAGAAAACTGATTGTAAATGCCAGTATTGGTTCCGGAATAACGGGTACTCAATGAACCATTCCACAAATTCATATTCAAATAATTGGGAACACTTGGTGTGAATACAACATTCCGTAACGCAATAGAAATATTATTATCAGCAGTACCAGTTACTTCAAACTTGTACCAAACATCATCATAAATAAAACTTGGATTAGAAGCTACTGTACTTCTTGTAGCAGCAACTGTAGTACCACTTGCTGCACCGGCATAGTAAACAGGTGTTATACTAAGATTAACTGCGCCGGCTGGGTCGTCATTTGCAGGCTGACCGTAAACAACAAAACACAAAAAGATAGATGCAAGCAGTAGTAAATTACTTTTCATAGCAATGACATTTTGGTAGTAAAAACAATAAGTGATGAATCAATAATGCCAATGCTGAAAAATATAGCCCATCAAATATAATCATAATAGCATTAGCGTCAAATGATTAAGCCAACTTTTTATGTGATTGCTAAACAATATATAGGCTGCTCCTTTTATTACATTGTTCTGATACAATAATCACAATATCAGGCAGCAATTAGTGTAATTAATTACTCTTTATACCTGTTAGCACACCGTTAAATGACTAAGTTAACGCAGCCATATTAACTAGAGTTTGTATTTTCACAAACTTGCCAAGGCGGTTTATTGAAAACAACAATTGGCGGGAGTTGTTATTAGCGTATTTGTTATGAAGAAATTAGTCTTTTGCTTATGTACGATTTGCTGTTTTTTAACGGCTAATGCCAACCATATTAAAGGTGGATGGATTTATTACGAATATCTAGGGCCGGGATTGTTAGACCAAACTGCTTTACGGTATCGCATTACCGTTAAAGTGTACCGTGATTGTGGTGCACAAAGCTCAGACCCTTCTAATCCGCAAAATGATGCAGCGATACCCATCACTATATTCAATGGTGGCTCTAGTCAAATTACGCTCAATACCAATGCCCCAAGAACAAGAATTTATCGACTCGAAAAAGGATTTCCTAATCCTTGCATGACCAATCCACCGCAGGTATGTTATGTAATTTTAGAATACATAACAACGGTTGAATTACCACAAAATGTGAATGGCTATACATTAAGTTTTCAACGTTGTTGCCGCATCGGCGGAATTGCCAATATTCAATCCCCATCTAATAACTATGGCAATACCTATTCTACTACTATTCCGGGAACCATCAATACCATCAACTTTGCACAAAATAATTCACCACAATATGCAGAAAAAGATACTGCTATCATCTGCTTTAATTCGCCATTTACACTAGACTATAGCGCAACCGATGCAGATGGCGATTCATTAGTGTATAGTTTATGCCCGGCTTTAGCAGGCGGAAGTAATCAAGGCAATGGTGCGGCACCCAACCCGGCTGCTCCACCACCTTACCCGGCCGTTCCGTATAGTGGTAGCTTTTCCTCAGTAGACCCATTTGGTACAGGTATGGTCATTAACGGACAAACAGGTATCATTTCTGGAACTGCACCTTCTCAAACCGGCGAATATGTAGTTTCGGTTTGTGTAGAAGAATTTAGACAAGGTATTTCGATTGGTACTACCAGAAAAGAATTACACATCATTGTTGGAAACTGTGCATTAACAGCAGCCACATTGCAACCTACTTATACCAATTGCCAAAACTTTACACTCAGTTTTCAAAATGAATCTCAATCATCAAATATCATTGCCTATGCTTGGGATTTTGGGGTACCAAATATTACAACCGATGTGTCTACTTCTCCTACCCCAAGCTACACTTATCCTGATACTGGTCGTTTTATATTGAAATTAAAAGTATTGAGTGCCGCAGGCTGTCAAGATTCAACTACTGCTATTGTCAACGTTTATCCAACGTTTAACCCCGGTATAGGTGTTGTAGGTAGTTGTTTTCAATCGCCATTTCAATTTACCGATGCTTCTACCAGCACATATGGTTTAATCAATTTTTGGAGTTGGAGTTTTGGCGATGGTAATACATCGAGCATCCAAAATCCACAACATACTTATACAACACCGGGCAATTACACCGTTCGGTTAATTGCTGCGAATAATAAAGGATGTAGAGATACACTAGACCGACAAGTAATTGCTAGAGATGTGCCTTTACTAACCCTTCCATTTAAAGACACCTTGATTTGTAGTATTGATACATTGCCACTGATAGCTTTAGGCTCAGGTAATTTTAGTTGGACTCCCAATTACAACATCAGCAATACTACGATTAGCAATCCTTTCGTATTTCCTCAAGACACCACCAAATACATAGTAACACTTAATGAAAATGGTTGCGTTAGCAGAGATACCATTACAGTAAATGTGTTAGACTTTATTACGGTTAGGGCTAGTGCCGATACCGGTATCTGCTTAACAGATAATATCACCATCAATACCGTTAGCGATGCATTAAGTTATCAATGGACACCGGCTATTGGGCTAGATGATGCCACAAAAAAGCAACCAATTGCTACACCATTAACCACCACAACCTATTACGTTACTGCCAATTTGGGAAAATGTCAAGACCGAGATTCCATCCGAATCGCCGTTACACCTTATCCGCAAGCCAATGCCGGACCCGATGCAACGATTTGCTATGGCAGTCGATCACCCATCAATGCAACCTTTGTGGGCAGTGTATTTAATTGGTCACCAAGAAACACTTTATTAAATCCCAATACCTTAAACCCTGTTGCCGGCCCACCTGTAACTACCACTTATGTGTTATCGGCTTTTGATACGCTTGGCTGCCCAAAACCATTTAGAGATTCTATAACCATTACCGTTATACCGCCGGTTAATGCTTTTGCAGGAAGAGATACCTTAATTGTAGCGGGTCAACCGCTTCAATTACAAGCTTCAGGCGGCGATAGTTATGCTTGGAGCCCAACTACCGGACTATCAGATCCTAATATTGCGAACCCTGTTGCAACCCTTTCAGCCAATATCGACTCTATTGTATATCTGGTAAGAGTAAGTACTGCCGATGGCTGTTTTGCCACTGATGACATTAAAGTAAGGGTGTTTAAAACCGGGCCGGAAATTTTTGTTCCCACCGCTTTTACCCCTAACGGAGATTTCAAAAACGATGTACTGAAAGCCATCCCTGTAGGACTAAAGCAGTTTAACTACTTTAGAATTTATAACCGCTGGGGCCAAATGGTTTTTAGCACCGGCGATGCAACCAAAGGTTGGGATGGTACACTTGCTGGTAAAACCCAAGGCAGCGGCACATTTGTGTACACCGCCGAAGGCATTGATTACTTAGGCAACAGATTGTTTAGAAAAGGAACGGTGGTATTAATTCGATAACGGCTCAATGAGAAAAATTATTCTTTCGCTTCTACTATTCATGGTAGCGTTTGCTTGCCATGCCAGTCATATTTTGGGTGGAGAACTAGGCTATGAATTTGTTCGCAAATACAATACATCCCCCGCTAGTTATGTCTATAAAATAAAATTGAAATTATATCGAGATTGTAATTCTAATCAAGACATCAATAATCCACTCGTAAAAATTTTCAATCGGCAAACCGGGGTTCAGATTACTACTATCACATTAACACAGCCGCCAACTGTTATTACTTTACCGCCAACAACCACGGCAAGTTGTGTTATTACACCTCCTGCCACCTGTTACCAACTCTACACTTTTGAAGGTGAGATAGAATTAATGGAAAGTAGTGTTGGCTATACCCTATCACATGCCACTTGTTGTCGTTCGGCAGACATCACCAATATTGTAACACCTAATATTGAAAAATCAACTTACACAGTTGATATTCCGCCACATATTGTGGGCAGTACAGAGTTTAATAGTACCCCTAACAGTACAGATAGCGTTAAGGTGATTTGCAAAGATTTTCCGGTTAATTTCAAATTTAATTTTTCAGACCCCGATGGCGACTCGTTGAGTTATGCTTTTTGCAATGCTTTAGGCTATAATGGTAATTCTATCATCACTTATGTTCCGCCTTTTCCATCGGTAAATTATGCCATGGGTTATTCGGGTGGCAACCCTGTAGGTGGAAATCCACCGCAATTAACCATCAATCCCGGCACCGGGGTAATATCCGGTACCATAACCAAACAAGGAAGTTTTGTAGTAATGGTTTGTGTGAATGAATGGAGAAATGGTGTACAAATCAACACCCTTAGAAAAGAATTTCAGTTTAGAGTTGATAGTTGCAATATCACTAATTTGATTCAACCTGTTTTTCAAAATTGTAATAATCTTACCATTACAGTCAATCATCCAAATGACCCTAATTTAATATACAAATGGGATTTTGGTGATGCTACTGTTTCAACAGATACTTCAACCTTAGCGTATCCAACTTATACCTACAATCGACCGGATAGTTATAATGTAAAAATGATTGTTCAGCGTGGCTTAAACTGTGTTGACAGTGCCATCATGAAAGCTAGAATGTTTCCAGGCTATAGTGCACAAATTAGTTCCCCATTAGACCCAAGATGCAGCAATAACTTATTACTATTTAGAGACAGCAGTATTGCAGCCTATGGAAATATTAGTGCTTGGAAATGGTTGATTGCTTTTCCGGCAACCGCACCACTTGTAAATGTGGCGATACAAAATCAATTCGAATATAATTTTTCGTGGCCAACGGGCAATAACAATTTATCAGAAAACGCATTAATAAAACTCATATCTACATCTACTGTTGGTTGTGTTGACAGTACGCAAAAAACAATCTCTATTAACCGAGGTCCGGCACTAGATGCAGGACCAAATCAAATTATTTGTGTTGGCGATAGTATAACATTAACAGCCACAAGTGATGGCAACATATTTACTTGGACTCCTTCAACCGGGTTGAATAATCCTACTATTTTACAGCCAACCGCAAAACCAACTATCAATACATTATACCGTGTTGAAACCAGCAATAATGGCTGTGTTACAAAAGACTCCGTTTGGGTAAACGTAGGCAATAGAACTACGGCATTTGCCGGCGCAGATGTAGTTAAATGTTTTGATGATAGTGTGCAATTGAATGCTACGGGAGGTCAATTGTTTACTTGGACACCCAATGATTGGCTTACCCAAATCAATATTGCTAACCCCATATCATTTGCCAAAGCAACGAGGAATTATGTCGTTGCTGTTATTGATACGAATGGCTGTAGAACACCGGCCTATGATACAGTAACTGTAAGGGTTGTACCAAAAATTGATGTTTTTGCAGGAAGAGATACGTTTGTAAAAAAAGGTATTCCAGTACAAATTAGAGCTAGTGGTGCACAACAGTACCATTGGGAACCGGCAGGTTTATTTAGCGATCCAAATGTGGCAGCACCATACATACCTGTTTTAAATAATGCAACACAATTTGTGGTTCGTGGTTATACCCCCGAAGGTTGTGAAGACTATGATAGTGTTTGGGTAAGAATTTTAGAATCAGATCCTGATTTATTTGTGCCCAATGCTTTCTCTCCCAATGGAGATGGAAGAAACGATGTATTTAAACCAATAGGCATTGGTGCCGATTATGTAGAATTGTTTGTTATTTATAACCGTTGGGGCCAACAAGTATATTACAGTAATAAATACGGCGAAGGTTGGGATGGCACTATGAATGGCAAAGAACAACCTGTGGGTACGTATGTATGGATACTCAAAGGAAGAGATTATACAGGTCGTAAAATTGAAAAGCGAGGAACGGTCTTGTTGCTTAGATAATTACTACTTGATATACTTACTCAATATCGGAATCTTTTGAAACTCCTTGCGTTCTACTTTTACAATGAACAACACAAACAGTAGCACCATCATCAACCCAATAATTGTAGTGAACCATAATTTAACCCACAACATGGCAAGGCCACTATAAGCAAAAAATAATAATACAACAATCACTATGTATGCTATCAGCTTTTTAGTAGCATAAGGAATGCGGTAATGTTGTTGCCCAAGTTTATAACTCACTACCATCATAAATGCATAACATACCAATGTAGCCCAAGCACTGCCGGTATAGCCAAATAAAGGAATCCACCAAATATTGAGCAAAATGGTAATCGCTGCACCGGCAATAGTAATCCATGCACCGGTCATGGTTTTATTGGTTAGCTTGTACCAAACAGTAAGATTGTAGTAAATGCCAAGAAAAACACTACCCATTGCTAAAATGGGAATGATGTGTAATCCTTCACTGTAGCTTTGATTGTTGCCATACACCACATATTTAATCAGTGGAAGATTTACTGCAATCGCCAACCACATCAAGCAACAAGCAATCACAAAAAACTTCATCACTCTGGCATAGGTTGATGGAGCATTTTTATCTGCAGATTGATTGAAAAAAAACGGCTCTGCACCCATCTTAAACACCTGAATAAAAATAGTAATAAGTACCGCTACTTTATAGTTGGCGCCGAATACACCCAACTGAAATTTCTCTTCCGCCGCAGGCAAATCCAACACCCTTGTGTACACCAATCTGCTCAACATTTCGTTAATCATTCCGCCCATGCCAACAATAATCAATGGGTAAGAATACCGCATTACTTCTTGCCATAATTTTCCATTGAATTGAAAACGAAAATGCGTTAGCTGTTTCCACAACAACAATAAAGCCAATACACTTCCGGCTATATTAGCAATGATGTAATATCCAATACCAATAGATGGATTATAAAAAGCCAATAACCAATGGCTTGGATTTTCTGCATATAACTTTGGGCAAATCCCTACAAAAAAAATTGTAATACCTACATTAAAGACGATACTCACCACTTTAATAAATGCAAAACGTTTGGGCTTTCCTTCTTGCCGTAAGGTTGAAAAAGGCAATACGGCTAACGTATCGAACAAAAGTATCCAAGCTATCCATTGCACATATTCGGGATGATCGGCAAAATCAATCCAATTTGCAATAGTTGCTGCATTGAAATAAATTAATCCCGCAAAAACCAACGTAGTAAATACCATGCCGGTCATTAAGGTATTGTAGAGTTGTTTTTTATCGGTTGTTTGCGCAAAGCGAAAATAACTAGTCTCTATGCCATACGTAAACAAAATATTAAGAAAGGGAATAACAGCATAAACCTGCGTAATATTAGCGGTGTCTGTAGGCTGATAAATCCAGAATAAAAAAATATTTAATGCATAACCCAAAAACCGACTGGCAATAGTGGGTATGCCATACCACAAAGTTTGTCCTGCCAATTTTTTTATCCCACTCAAAGTTGATGCTGTATTTGTTGACTGGCAGTAAAAATAAAGGATATTACAATGGAATGTATCGAATAACCAATTCTAACGCTGTTACTGCGGCGGACCAAACCGTTTATCTTCTACAAAACTAGTATCGGTTAGTGCATGTAAAAAAGCAGTAAGCTGGCCAATTTCATAATTACTCAACGGAATTTTATTCCGTACAATTGGGTCTGTAGTAGGGCCATTTACAACACCATTTCTGTAATGTTCCATTACACTATTCAGCGTATAAAAACGACCATCATGCCCATAAGGAAAAGTAAACTGCACATTTCTTAAACTAGGTACTCTAAACTTTAAAGAATCGGCTCGGTTATTAGTAATTCGCATCCGACCAAAATCTTTTAAATCGTTACTAATTGGCATACCAATATTTCTGAAACTAAAATCAGTAAACAAAGGCTCGGTGTGGCAAGTAGCACATTTGGCTTTAAAAATATCGTAGCCTGCCGCCTCGGGTACCGAGAAAGTAGCTTCGCCTCTTTTAACTTTATCGTACTTACTATTATTACTTACCATCAACAACATAAACTGACTTAAAGCCTTTGTCATTCTTTGTGTGTTAATGGTAGTATCGCCAAATGCAGCGGTAAACATGCTTTTATATTTGACATCTGTTCTTAGCTTGTTTAACACATTGTCGATGGTTTCGGCCATTTCGTTAGGTGCTGTTATAGGCGCTAATGGCTGAACATCTAAATGATTAATGCCACCATCGTGATGAAAACTATTCTGCCAAGCTAAGTTGAATATTGCAGGTGCATTACGAGTGGTAAATTGGTTATTAAAACCATGACTTAAGTTATGATCGAAAGTAGCAAAGGCTGCAAATTGCTGGTGACAACTGGCACAGGGAAAATTGCCATCTTTACTAAGTTTACCGTCATAAAATAATTTTCTTCCTAATTCAAATGCTTCTTTAGTTAGTGGGTTCGCTGTAAAATCATACACCGGTGTTGGCCATCCTGCCGGATTGGTAAAGGACAATGGCGTAGGTGCAGCAGAAGATTGTACATCTTTTTTCTTACAAGACTCCACCACTAACATTCCTGCTAGAAAAAAACAAAATAGTAGTATGGAAATCTGTTTTTTCACATTAATTATTTACTGCGGCAACACTAAACATGTTGGCATAGTTATCGGCAATTTGTACCGCTAAAGTACCTGGATTCATACAAACAGCGTTATTCGCAATTCTGATATCATTAACCCCACTGAACCATTTATTGACATCAGCATTAATAACAACTTCACTTGTAGCGCCATTTCTAATGTCAACAGGTGTAGTAGTTAGATTAAGTGTTAGTGTTCTGATGGTATTTTCTCCGGCCTTGTATCCGCCAATATGATACGTTAAGTAATTATTAGGGGCTGTTGATACCGGCGAAACACCTTCTATTTTTGCTTGAATATAACCGGTATTCCAAGTCCAAAACATTCCTTTTACAGGATCTAAATCTCCGGTTTGTACACCCGAAAAATTTCTGCTGCTATCAACGCCCAATAGAAATTGAATGGCGCTAAATTTATTTTGGGTCAATTTCAATGTAATAGCCTGACTGCCCGGTTCTGCATGATTAATCAAGTGATAACTATTGGGCATCAAAATATAATTACCCGTTACGGCATCTTTCAATTTAATATTAGTGATATAGTATTTATAAGCGTTAAGGCTAAAAATTTCACCAAAGGGATTAGTGTAATTGGTATTCAATACCAAATCTTGTGCACCCACTTTTGGTTTAAAGCTGAGTTTTAATTGATAAGGCGTGGCAATATCGGCATCTACTTTACCCTGACAGGCAAATAGTACCACTATAATACATATTGAGAATATCAAATTCAATCGCTTCATTAGTAATCTCCCGGTTTTAATCTTTTTCTTCCTTGTTTGATGGTTGATTTATACTTTTTGTTCTCTAAAATTTTCTCTTTCACTACTTTAGGTACTTTGGTAGCAATTCTGGTTCGCTTCTTTTTAAGTGCTTCTCCAACTAATAGATTCATTTTAGCCACAACTTGTTGCTTATTGGCCAATTGTGTTCTTTCTGTTTGAGATTTTACCAATAAAAAACCCTCTGCAGTAATCTTATTGGCTAATTTTTGGTTGATGATGGCTTTTTGTTCATCGGTAACCAATAAAGATGCAGCTATCAACCAACGACCCTCCACCATGGTTTCTACTTTGTTCACATTTTGACCGCCTTTGCCGCCACTTCTTGCTGTTTGAAATACAATTTCGGGTGATAGTTCTATCTTCATTGCCCTAAAGGTAAATCCAAATTTGTTAAAGGAATATGAGAGTTGTTATCCAAAGAGTAACGGAAGCTGCTGTAACCATTGAAGGCGTTGTTAATGGTGCTATTAAAACGGGATTATTGGTTTTAATGGGTATTGAAGATATAGATAACGATGGAGACATTACCTGGCTGAGTAGTAAAATCGTAAACCTCCGCATTTTTAATGACGAAAATGGAGTGATGAATAAATCGGTGTTGGATGTGGGTGGAGATGTTTTATTAATAAGTCAGTTTACTTTACATGCTAGCACCCAAAAAGGCAATCGACCCTCTTATATTAAAGCAAGCAAGCCGGATATTGCTATTCCCTTGTACGAAAAAATGATTCGTCAGTTATCACAAGACTTACAAAAACCGATTGCCACAGGTATTTTTGGGGCAGATATGAAAGTAAGTTTATTGAATGATGGTCCGGTAACCATTGTAATTGACAGTAAACAAAAAGAGTAAATGTCAAATCATCTGTTATGACAATTGAACAAGCACAAAAAGATGTAGACCAATGGATAAAAACTGTTGGAGTAAGATATTTTAGTGAACTCACTAATATGGCTATTCTTACTGAAGAAGTGGGAGAACTAGCCCGAATTATGGCCAGAACCTATGGCGACCAATCCTTCAAAAAAACAGATTTGGAAAAACATTTAGCCGATGAAATGGCAGATGTGTTATGGGTATTAATTTGTTTGGCCAATCAAACCGGAGTAAATCTAACTGAAGCACTGCAACAAAATTTTGAGAAAAAGAATAGTAGAGATGCCGATAGGCATAAGAACAATCCTAAATTGGGTTAATTTTTAATAGGTTAAAACTCTAATACTGCATTTTTCGTATCTGTGGCATCTTAATTGCTAACTACCAAATGTTTGTGGCTAAACCATTACCGCAAACAAAAGTCACAGTACTTTAAATGTTAACCTTATGACTGATTTTATTGCGAATGTACTTACTTATGGCACTGCTGTGCTGGCGGGTGCAGGTTCAGCTGCGCTATATCATTTTATGTATCAAGCCAAAGTAGAACATAATGAAAACAAATTGGAAGCAGAAATTGTAGAAGGCCACTATAAAATACTAGAATTAGCAGCCGAAAACACCCAACTCAAAGAAAAAATAGCCGAACTAGAAAAACAAATTCCTAAAAACAACAATTTAAGGGTGAGTGCCAAACAAACAGCCTAAGTACATTACCTAGGCTGTCAATCATATTTTGCCAATTACAATTTTTGGCAATGTGTACGATTTTTTTAAAATATTTTATAGCAAGAATACAGCTGAAATATTTCCAAACCAATTTTAATGGCTAGCTATTATTCCAATGTAATTATCTTTTTTGCTTTTTTATTCCAGAGTATTATGATTTGCTCCATACTTGATGTAACAATTCTTGTGCCTTTTGCATTCCAAGCAAGTCCCCATAAATAATCTTTCGAACTACCTGCTGCAATCAGCTTTCCCTTTGTGTTCCAAATTCTTAAGGCATCACTTGCAGAAGCAAGTCTATTTCCCCTTTTATTCCATGCTAAATTCCTGTATTCGCCTTTACTAATGTTTATGGTTTTTATAAGTTCGCCTTGCTCATTCCAATATTGAAGCAGTGATTTGTTGTTTTCATCTCCATAATCACCTGTAACAAAAAATGAACCCGATTTATGCCAAGCAATACTCAATAACAACACGTCTTCTTGTCTATGTTTAATGGATTGTAATACATTTCCTTCGATGTCAAAAGAGCGAATTTTATCAGATACCGTTGTGAGCATATTTTTTTTTGGATGCCAATCCAGCGCCGTAATTGCTTTGGTAGAATTGCTTTGATTTGCAAATTTTCTGATTAATTTACCTTTAACATCGTAAATCAATATTTGGCCATCATTGTCAGCAATCGCAAGATATTCCCCCGTACAGTTCCAATCTATTCCCCTTGCTCCATCTGGTGAGATGCCGTTTAACTCAATTTTTTCATTTGTTTCTAGATTAAGAATAAATGATTTTTCGGATGACATTTGAGTTGTAACAGCAATAATATTTATGGATGGATGCCATTTAATACGAGTAATGGTGTTCTTTATTGGAAAAGATTTGTATGGTTTGAAATTTCTTTCGCTGAAGATTTTTAGCGTATCAATATTTCCACCAATTGCTATATACTTACCATTAGGACTCCAATCAGTTGTCCAAAGAATTTCTTTTTTAAAAGTGTTTTGGCCATAAGTCTGATTACATAAAACTATAATCAGAAAATGTAGGATAGACAATATTTGATTTCGTTTTATCATTTGTAGGCTGTCCGCTAAGGTATCAACCAAAAGCAGTAATTATCTTCTCATACCGGGCATCATACCTTTACCGCCCATTGGCATTTTATTCATCATGCCCATCATTTTTTTCATTTGCTCAAACTGCTTCATAAAAGCATTGATTTCGGCAATATCTTTTCCACAACCCTTTGCAATACGCAACTTACGTTTTTGATCTAATAAATCGGGATTACTTCTTTCTTCCAATGTCATACTTTGAATAATGGCTTCAACACCTTTAAAACTATTATCGTTGATGTCGACATCTTTAATGGCTTTACCAACGCCGGGTATCATACCCATCAAATCTTTCAGGTTACCCATCTTTTTGATTTGCTGCAATTGGTCTAAGAAATCTTGAAAATCAAATTGATTTTTTCTGATTTTCTTTTCCAGTTTTCTGGCCTGTTCTTCATCGTATTGTTCTTGGGCTTTTTCTACCAAGCTGGCAATGTCACCCATGCCCAAAATACGTTGCGCCATACGTTCGGGATAGAAGATATCCAAGGTCTCCATCTTCTCCCCACTACTCATAAACTTAATGGGCTTATTTACCGTGTATTTGATAGATAATGCTGCACCACCACGGGTATCACCATCTAATTTGGTTAACACAACACCGGTAAAATCTAATCGGTCGTTAAATGCTTTTGCGGTATTCACAGCATCTTGCCCCGTCATACTATCTACCACAAATAATATTTCGTTGGGACTAACCGCAGCTTTTACATTGGCCACTTCAGTCATCATGATTTCATCTACTGCCAAACGACCGGCAGTATCTATGATGACAACATTTTTATTTTTGCTCCGAGCTTCTTTGATGGCATTTTGAGCAATGGATACCGCATCTTTATTTTCTCTTTCGCTGTACACATCTACCCCAATCTGTTCACCCAAAACCATTAATTGATCAATAGCCGCAGGGCGATAAATATCGCAAGCCACCAACAAAGGCGATTTGCCTTTTTTGGTTTTCAGGTAATTGGCCAATTTACCACTGAAAGTTGTTTTACCACTACCTTGTAAACCGGCAATCAGAATAACCGCAGGGTTTCCGGTAGCGTTGAATTCACTTTCGCTTCCACCCATTAATTCGGCCAATTCGTCTTGCACAATTTTTACCATCAATTGGCCAGGACTAATGGAATTAATGACCTTAGCACCAATTGCTTTTTCCTTTACCCTATCAGTAAATTCTTTGGCAATTTTAAAGTTAACGTCGGCATCAATCAATGCACGGCGAATATCTTTTACCGTATTGGCTACGTTGAGTTCGTTTACCTTGGCTTGACCTTTTAGGTTTTTAAACGCCGATTCTAACCGCTCTGATAAATTGTTAAACATATACTTCTATTTTTCAGCCTTATCTACCGCTAGGGCAGAACAATAAAAAAGTGAACCAATCAGTTCACTTAAATGAGGTGCAAATATAGGGTGAATAAGGGGTATCAACTATCAACCTAAATACCATTTTAGCTGTTTACAGCGGCTTGTGCTACGTAGTTTGGAGATGGCTTTGTCTTTTATTTGCCTTACCCTTTCTCTGGTAAGATGAAAACGTTCGCCAATATCTTCTAAACTCAATGGATGGTCTATCCCTATGCCAAAAAAATAACACAACACATCTTTCTGCCTTTCGGTGAGGGTTTTAAGGGTACGCTCAATTTCAACTTTAAGTGATTCGTTATGTACCAAGGCTTGATCTGTTCTTTCTGCATTGGGATTTTCTAGTAAATCGGCCAAGGTACCGTCTTCGCCATCGGCAATAGGACTGTCCATACTTACATGACGGCTGTTAATGCCCAATGTGGCGGCAATCTCTTCAACATCTATTTCGAGCAAAGTTGATAATTCTTCCGGCGTAGGTTCTCTTTCAAATTCTTGTTCTAATTGCTGATACGCTTTGCTAATGCGATTACTCAAACCCACTTTATTTAACGGCAAACGAACAATACGGCTTTGTTCGGCCAATGCTTGCAAAATGCTTTGTCTAATCCACCATACCGCATAAGAAATAAATTTAAAGCCTCGGGTTTCATCAAACCGTAATGCGGCTTTAATCAAACCCATATTGCCTTCGTTGATTAAATCGGGCAGCGACAAGCCTTGATTTTGATATTGTTTAGCAACAGATACAACAAAACGTAAATTAGCTTTCACCAACAACTCCATACTACGGTGACAGCCATTTTTAATATGCGTAGCCAATTCCACTTCTTGTTCGGGAGTAATCAAATCAACCTTACCAATTTCTTGTAAATATTTTTCCAGGCTTTGAGATTCCCGATTGGTGATAGATTTACTGATTTTAAGCTGTCGCATACTCATACGCTGGGTTTGTTTTGGTGGTTTATGGTTGACTCATTCAGGGGTAAATGAGGCTATAATTCTATGCCGCTTGGTAAAATGTTAAAGCAATTTAACATTATATCACAATTAGCCCAAATTATTTTGGGTAGCGGGTTTCAAGCCTATTAGACCCAATAATTCTGTTGAAAGATGCGGGTAGTAGATGTGAACAAATTGCCTTTGCAAAAAAAATATTTTGATGCTCTCAATTATTTAATATTATTGCAACCCTTCGATTGCTAAAAAAGAATATGTAATGAGTAAAAAACAATTATACACTTTAGAATACCCTGTTAGATGTTCTCCAGGTATTTTATTTGAGTTTTTGTCAAACCCATCGGGTTTGCAAGAATGGTTTGCTGATAAGGTAGATGAAAAAGATGGCGTGTACAGCTTTTCCTGGAGTGGTGGGGTGCCTGATAAGGCTGAAGTTTTAGATCAAGAAGCAGATAAATTCATCCGTTTTCATTGGCTGCATAATCCTAAAGAAGAATATTTTGAGTTTAAGATTGAAAAGTCTGAAGTAACCAATCAAACCATTTTAGTGATTAAAGATTTTGCAGAGAAGAAAGAAATTGCTGACCAAAGTCAACTTTGGGAATACCAAGTAAAAGATCTGTTCCACCGTTTAGGCAGTTAGCCAATAAGCTGTAATAGGCCAACTAAACGCTTATAATTTTCTTGAAAAAATAGATTTGCATCATCCCACTCTTGTAGTGGGATTTTTGTTGCTAGCTTAATCACTCCTTGCTGCATTATTGCATGCACATTTGCTGCGGTGAGCGGCAAATAATTATCCGGCTCAAAATCATGTCGCCATTCATCGGTACCAACGCCAAGATACCAGCCGGTCCAGTTTTCTGTTTCTAACGATGCCATCAATTGCGGTAACAACTTGTCTTTACTTGTTCCGGCTAATTGTAGTGTGATACTGAAAAAATGCCCCCACCAAAAAAAACTGCGGATGGCCAAAGTATCTGATTCTGTAAATTTTCGGGGGAAATCTAACATTACCCAAGGCAGGCCTTGATAGTTTTCGCCTCGGGCTATTTTAGGTCCGATAGCTAATAACTCCTTATCGGTTAGTGCTGTTTTATAGGCTTCACTCAACTGTCCAAACAAATCGTACACTTTGCCAATTATGGCATTCTTTGTTAAAATAATATTGGGGTTAGTAACCAGTTCAAGTTCCTTTGCTGAAAGCATTACTTTTGTGTTTAGGCAGTTTTTGTAAGTAAACTATTGCAAGGTGATAAAAAAATTAGACGCACTCATCATAAAAGCATTTATTGGGCCATTTTTCGCCACTTTTTTGATTGGTGAGTTTGTTTTGATTCTACAATTTTTTTGGCTCTACATCGATGATTTAATTGGTAAAGGCCTCGACATATTGACCATTTTAAATTTGATCATGTACGTAGCAGCAACGGTTGTGCCCTATGCATTACCCATTGCCTTACTGCTTTCTTCTATCATGACTTTTGGCAACCTTGGCGAAAGTTACGAACTCGTTGCCATCAAATCGGCCGGTATTTCGCTGCTGCGTTTTATGCAGCCTTTGTTGATTGTTTCCATAGGCATTGGCGGAATTGCATTCTTGTTCTCCAATAACATTATTCCTATTGCTAATTTAAAATTGAATACGCTGAAGTACGACATCATTGTGTCTAAACCTGCCTTTGA
Organism: Methylophilus rhizosphaerae; assembly: GCA_943370285.1. Lineage (GTDB taxonomy): Bacteria > Bacteroidota > Bacteroidia > Chitinophagales > Chitinophagaceae > CALRQJ02. Next base: position 68,686 of record CALRQJ020000011.1, read on the forward strand.
CATTAAAGAAGGTGTGTTTTACGATAAGATTGATGGCTATGTGATTAAAATTGGTCAAAAAGAAGCCGATGGCAGTACCATTAAAAACATCATCATCTACGAAAAAAACTACTCCTTACAAGATTTTAGCATTGTGGCCGAAAGCGGTAAAATGAGTGTTACCGATGATAAAAAATTTTTGGTATTTGATTTGGTGAACGGATGGCGGTACCAAGAAAAAGGCAACCGAATGACTACTAATACGGAGTACATTCGATTAGGCTTTAAAACCTATAAAAAAGTATTTGACCTCAGTAGTTTTAAGTTGAATAAAACAGCCGATAGCACATTGAAGGATAACTTTAAAATGTTGAGTATTCGGCAATTAACTAAGTCAATAGACTCACTACAACAAACAGAAAAATATTATTTGTCAAAAGCCAAAAACGAAGTAACACCTTATTTGTTTTTTGGAAAATATGTAGATAGTACTTGGCCGGCTGTAAATGCAACAGCACTGAAAAAAGCCAAAACATTTGATGCCATCATTCCCGATTCTGCTAAAGCTATTATTGCAGACCGTGCTGTAACGCAATTAAACAGCGCCAAAAATGGAGCTCAAATCATTGCAGATGATTATGCTACTCGCTACAAAGATTTGTTGTATCACCAAATTGAGTGGCATAGAAAACTTACTTTATCTGTTGCCTGTGTGGTGTTGTTTTTGATTGGAGCACCGTTGGGTTCTATCATTCGTAAAGGAGGCTTGGGTACACCGTTGGTGTTTGCTGTTATTTTCTTTGTATTCTTTCACCTATTCAACACTTTTGGAGAGAAATTTGTAAAGGAACAGATCATGTCGCCATTGGGAGGCATGTGGTTAAGCACTGCCATACTCATTCCTATAGGTTTCTTTTTAACATTCAAGGCATTGAGAGACTCGCAACTGTTTAACCAAGAATTCTATTATCGTACGTTCAAACAAATAAGGGCATACTTCCGCAATCTCAAATCGGCGAAAGCCAACTAAATTTTTTCTTATGAAAAAAGCATCATCTCGCAGATTATTTATTAAAAACAGCACCAAAGCAGGCTTGGCCGTTACACTTGGCAGCAGCTTATTGAATACTGTTTTTGCCAACGAAACAGGTACTGAAAATAGCATGGGAGAATTTTTTAAACAGCAACCCTTGCCATATGCCTATAACGCATTAGAGCCGGTGATTGATGCTATGACGATGGAAATTCATTATACCAAACATGCTGCAGCATATACCAAAAATTTGAACGAAGCAGTAGCTGCCGAATATAAAAAACAAGCAAACCCTAGATTAGAAAGATTACTGGAAGAAATTAGTGAATACTCTGCCAAAATGAGAAACAATGCAGGCGGCCATTACAACCACGAATTGTTTTGGCAATTGATGACACCACAACCAACAAGTTTAGCAGATGGAGCACTTGCAAAAGCAATTGTAAAAGATTTTGGTTCGATAGAAGCAATGAAGAAAAAGTTTGAAGATGCTGCCAAAGGCAGATTTGGTAGCGGTTGGGCTTGGTTGGTTAAAACCGATGATAACAAGTTGGTAATTGGCAGTACACCTAATCAAGACAATCCGTTGATGAATGTGAGTGAACTAAAAGGAACTCCTTTATTGGCTTTAGATGTTTGGGAACATGCCTATTACCTAAAATACCAAAACAAAAGAGCCGATTATATTACCAATTGGTGGAATGTGGTAAACTGGGCAGAAGTTGAAAAAAGATATCAATAAAGTTGAAAAGAAGTTGGGCGGCAATAACACCGCCCAAATTTTTTGTATGGCATTACAATATCCACTTAACACCAAAATTAATATTGTTTAATAACTGATTAGTACCAAGTATGGTAGACCCGTTGAAAGTAGCCCTTTGGGTGCTATAATTACCATTGTTATCAGTAAAATCTCCTTTTGAATTGCTATACCCTACACTAGCTAATCTGTTTAAATTTGCCTCCAATAATAGTTTAGGTTTTACCCGGTACACAAAGCCCGGATTAACATATACATAGCCACCTACAGTTTCATTATCGCCGGTACTAAATGATGTACCATGGTTATTATTCACTTTCTCTTTAATGTATTCTGCTGCCAAACCAATATCATAAAAGAAATAAAAACCTTTCTTCAAATCCATGAATTTACGTTGAAAATATGCTGCGTTAAATCCATTTGAAGTTGATTTATTATCGGTAATGATAGCACCACTTGTTCCGGTTACTTTAAGGGTAGAATGATTGTAGTTAATACTAAAGCCAATCCCTTTTTTGTCAGACCGCATGGTGATTAAACTGATACCCGGACTAAAACCCGAATTATTTTGCTTGGAGGTATTACTACCGGCCGATGGACCGTTTTCTTGTTTGGCAGTTGTTACACCAAAACTTAAAGTTGGACCAAATAATTGTTGCCCTTTACTAAACTGTGCATTTGCAACAAACACTACAAAAAAAGCCATCATACTTAAGGAAAATTTCTTCATACGAATACATTTTTAATGATGATAAAATTGTTATTCAAGACAATTACATTAAAAAAAATGATGTTAAAGAATATGCAAAACAAAATAAATTATTTGCTACACTATTTAACCGAAATTTGCACCGTTAAATCAAAATAATATGAAAGTAACTGCCAATTGGGCAAGTGCCCTAGCTTTTGAAGCTACCTCTGATAATGGGCATACCGTAAAACTAGATACCACTATTGCAGGTGGCGGATTAGACAGTGGCATGAGTCCTAAGAAAATATTATTAGCAGCAGTTTGTGGCTGTAGTGGTATGGATGTAGTTGATATACTCAATAAAATGAAAGTACCATTTACTAAACTAACAATTGAAGCCGAAGCCGAACAGACCGAAGAAGTGCCCAAAGTATTTACACATATCAACTTAGCTTATCACTGCGATGTGAGTGAAGCTAACTTCGATAAATTAAAAAGAGCAGTAGAACTTTCCATGGAAAAATATTGCGGCGTATCCATCATGCTAAAAAAGCATTGTCCGGTAAATTATACGGTTAACTTATTATAACTATCTCTTCGTTTCCAACATCAACCAACAAAAAGCCCCTGCAATTGCAAGGGCTTTTTTACTATTTAACTATTGTTATTATTATTTCAATTTCAATACCACTCTGCGGTTTAAGGCACGGCCATCTGCTGTTTTGTTTGTAGCAACAGGATTGTCAAAACCATAACCTACTGCATCAATTCTTGAAGCAGCAATACCTTTAGCAGTTAAATAAGTTTTTACTGCTTCGGCACGCTTTTGAGATAATACTTTGTTAGAAGCGGCACTACCTACATTATCAGTATGACCTTCTACTTCTAATTGTAAATCAGCATCATCATTTAATAAAGTAGCCACGTCATCTAATGCACCATTTGAAGCAACTTTTAACTTAGCGCTGCCTGTTTCAAAATAGATGCTCTTAGCAGCCATATCAACCTTAGCTTGCTTTTCTTCTTTAGTTATAGGACAACCGTTGTTTGCAATATTGCCGGCAACAGTTGGGCATTTGTCGTACTCATCATTTACACCATCACCATCGCTATCGGGTACTGGGCAACCATCATATTTAGCGGCACCATAAGTATTTGGACATTTGTCTTTGCTGTTTTCTACACCATCACCATCGCTATCAGGACAACCATCAAACAATTTAGAACCGGCAACAGCAGGACATTTGTCTTTACTATCTTCTACACCATCGCCATCACTGTCAGGACAACCGTTGAAGATTTTTGGTCCGGCTACATTAGGACATTTATCAGACGCATCATCGACACCATCACCATCTGTATCCGCAGGCTTAGTTACAGCTACTTCAGGTTGTTTTACAACAGGAGCAACCGGTGCAGGCTTAGCCTTCTTCATTCGCTTAATATCGGTTAAATCGAAACCAAGGTTAGTGTAGTAGTAACCACCATTAAAGCCAAACTGTGTAGCACCACGGCTATATACAAAACGACCTTCACCATTATTAGCAGGATTACGCTGAGGATCAGGATAAACATCTGTAATATTGTTTGCACCCATTGTAATGGTCATCCAGTGAATAGGCTTATAAGCAATACTTGCATCAGTAACAACTTTAGGACTAAAGAACTCATCACGGGTACGATCTGTACCATTGAAAATAGTAGCCACACGACCAAAACGAGTGTTACGCAACATCAAGTTCCAGTTGTTGATTTTATAGTTAAAGTTTAAAGTGAATTTATCCCTTGGTTGACCTCTTTCAATTCTTCCTCTTTCTTCCATATTAAATAATACACCGTTAGCTAGCGTTGGGTCAGCAGCTAATACAGGAGATGTTTTAATATTTCCAACCACTTCAGTCTTGTTTAAATTACCGGCTAAAGTAATGTCTAAAACACCTTTGCCTAATTTATGGCTACTGTTCATAACGATATCTAAACCTCTTGTACGAGTATCGATAGCGTTGGTAAAGAAGATGGCAGAGTTGATATCCGGATATCCGGCCAAAATAGTATTTACTAAAGGATTACTCTTTACAAAGCTTCCGGTTAATACAATCCTATCTTTGATATCAATTTGGTAGGCATCAACAGTAATGCTTACGTTTTTAGCTGGTTTAGAAGTGATACCTATGCTATAGCTAGTAGATTTTTCGGCCTTTAAAGAAGGAATACCAAAAGCATTAGCTACCGGACTTTCATTACGGAAAGTACCTTGCTGCAATGGTACTAAACCACCCGTTGTATTTACAAATACGGTGCTGATGGCACTAAAATAACGTTGGTGCATACTTGGGGCACGGAAGCCATTACTTACGGTACCACGAACGGTGAACTTGTCTGAAAATTTATATCTAACAGAAGCTTTACCGGCAAAGTTGCCACCAAAGTCGCTGTAGTTTTCGTAACGACCAGCTACGTTAAATAAGAAATTATCGTTTACATCACTTTCTAAATCAACATAACCGGCACCGATGTAACGAGTTTTATCAACTGCATTAGCAGGTTGAAAACCAGGGAAAACTTGTGCACCACCTGCACGGCCACTTGCCGGATCGTAGTTGGTATAACTTGCTGCTTCACCTGCTGCAATTTGGTAATTATCTGTTCTTAACTCACCGCCAAAAGCAAGGTTGAATGTTTTAAGATTAACCGCTTTTGCTAAATCTTTAGAGAAGTTTACGTTAGTAACGGTTTGAGCAAAACGCAATTTACCGGCAATAAATTTGGTTGGCGCATTTTCACCCAAAGCAAATTGAGATGCATTGTTAGTTCTGTCAATTACAAAGCGGAAAGAGTTGCTACCATAGCTGCTGCTCACATCCCAGTTCCAGCCTTTTTTACCAACCCAATCGAAACCTAAAGCGGCATTATTATCACGAATAGTAGAATTGATAAATGGTAAGAATCCATCAGGATACAAATCGGCAATTACTTGAGCCGTTTGTTTTGGATAACGATAAAAACCTGCTGCACTACCTTCTCTGTAGTTGGTACCGGCAGTAAAAGTCATATTAGCTTTGCTGCTGATAGGAATACCACCATTTACCATTACAGCGTAGTTATCAACTGCTGAGTTACCAATCAACATGTTCTTCTTACGACTAAAGCCCCTTTCTTTAATTACCTGATTATCTAAAGCAATTAAACTATCTCGTACTTGCTGAGAAGCATTTCCGGGAATATTATAATATACTGTACCGTTAAAGTCGCCGGAACGATTAGTAGCATCTCTAAAACGCATATCGGCAAAAATGTCAAAGAATCCTTTTTTACCTAAACGCATGCCTTTGTTATAACCAATACCATAAGTAGTGCCATCACCGGCATATTGCTGACCGGCATGAAGGTTTAAACCGGTTTTCTTATAATCTTTTTTCAATACCACGTTAATCACACCTGCAATCGCATCAGAACCGTACTGAGAAGCTGCACCATCTCTTAATACTTCAATCTTCTCAATAGCCGAAGCAGGAATGGAGTTTAAATCTGTACCCACCGAACCACGGCCAATAGTACCGTTCACATTCAATAAGGCAGTATTATGACGACGACGACCATTTACCAATACCAACACTTGGTCGGGTCCAAGGCCACGCAATGTAGCAGGGTCAATATGATCTGTTCCATCAGAAACAGTTTGACGAGATGAGTTGAAAGATGGCGCCACAAAATTGATCATTTGTGTAGGCTCTATCTGACCGGTCATCTGCAATTCTTTTACAGAAAACACATCTACAGGAGCTGCAGTTTGTGTATTGGTACGAATGGTTTGAGAACGAGTACCCACTACAGCTACCGGTTGCAATTCTTTTTCTTTTTCTAACACCACATCTAGGTTAAGCGTTTGACCTAGTGTAAGCGTAACTGTTTTCTTTTGAGTAGTGTAGCCAACGTAGCTGAATACTACAGTGTAAGAACCAGGACGAGTTTTGATTTCATAGTTGCCGGTAAGATTGGTACGAGTACCTACATCTTTACCTTCTAAAACTACAGAAGCACCTTCAAGTCCATTAGCCGAACTTCTTACAGTACCTTTAATCACAGACTGGGCAAGGGCACCCAGTGTAAGGCACAAAAATGACAACATCAATCCAAAAGAACGGATAGTTGCAGAGAATTTTCTCATGTTAGATGGTTTAATTTAAAATGTACATTCACACTATTAATACCTTAGAATAGGATATAATTCAACCTTAGTATTAACAAATGTTTTGCAATATTAACGAAGTAGCCTTAAAAATAAGAACATTTGAACCGAAGGAAGTAAAAATTTTAAAACTAGACTTGTATATATGAACGTTAATCATCCCACATTTTACAAACCCACGCTACTGAAAACAGCGATCATTTGCTTTTTCGCCGGTTTGATTTCATTTAGCCATGCACAAACAAGCATGATTGGTGAGGGTAAAACCATTAATCCTTACCAATATCAAATCGTTAAAACCAAAACGTTTAGCAAAGGCGCCGTTTCATCGGCACATCCTTTAGCCAGTTTAGTTGGTGCCGAAATGCTGAAAAAAGGCGGCAACGCTTATGATGCGGCCATTGCAACCCAGTTGGTATTAGCAGTGGTGTATCCCCAAGCTGGCAATATTGGCGGCGGTGGTTTTTTGGTAGGCCGAATGGTGAATGGCAAAACAATCACCATCGATTACAGAGAAACAGCACCTGCTAAAGCCAACCGTGACATGTATGTGAATCCCACCACCGGCAAGGCAGATACTTCTCAATCTCAAAATGGTGTATTATCGTCAGGTGTACCGGGTACAGTTGCCGGATTATTCGCCACATTAAAATATGCCAAACTACCATTTCGAGTACTGATTCAACCGGCTATAGATATTGCAGCAAAGGGCTATTGCATTACCCAAGCAGAAGCCAACTTATTAAATAGACATCGTTTATTGTTTCAAAAAAACAACTCCAAAACCCCAGTCTTTGTATCAACAACTGCTTGGAAAGCCGGCGATACCTTGATTCAAAAAGATTTAGCCTTAACCCTTACCCTTATCAGAGACAAAGGACAAAAAGGTTTTTATGAAGGCGAAACAGCCAAATTGATAGTAGAAGAAATGGAAAGAGGTAAAGGATTCATCACCTATCAAGATTTAAAACAATACAAAGCCAAAGAACGTAAAGCCTTACAGTTTAATTATAAAGGTTATACTATAATTGGTATGCCCCCGCCAAGCAGTGGCGGTGTATTGTTATGGCAGATGATGAAAATGGTAGAAAAAAGACCGCTTCCGGCTTATGGTTTTCAGACGACTAAAAGTGTACAATTGATGATTGAAGCAGAAAGAAGGGCTTACGCCGATAGAGCAGAACATTTGGGTGATCCTGACTTTTACAAAGTGCCGCTTAAAACCATCACTAGCAATAAATACCTGACAAAACGTATGGCAGATTATGATTCTACCAAAGCAAGTAGCAGTAAAAATGTTGGCGCAGGACCAATCACTGAAAGTGATGAAACAACACATTTAAGTGTGTTTGATCAATGGGGGAATATGGTATCGGTTACTACTACACTTAATGGCTATTATGGCAGTAAAACCGTTGTTGGTGGTGCAGGTTTTTTCTTGAATAATGAAATGGATGATTTTAGTGTACAACCCGGTGTAGCCAATATGTTTGGTGCCATTGGTGGAGAAGCTAATGCCATTGCACCCGGCAAAAGAATGTTGAGTTCTATGACACCAACATTAGTGCTAAAAAACAACAAACCTTATATTGTGGTGGGCACACCCGGCGGAACAACTATTCCGACTTCGGTATTTCAAGCATTGATTAATGTCATCGATTACAATATGACAGGTGCAGATGCGGTGAATAAGCCTAAATTTCATCACCAATGGTTACCCGATGTAGTACTAGTGGAAAAGGCTTTTCCTACTAATGTGAGAAAAGCATTGGAACAAATGGGTTATACAATTAAAGAAAGAGAACCGATTGGCCGTACAGAACTGATTCGGTTTCTTGGAAAAGGAAAAATTGAAGCGGTAGCGGATATGAGAGGCGATGATAGTGTAGCCGGATTTTAAAACAAATGCCATTATGGATATGAAAAAAATATTCACCGACCCCAACTTTATTTTTCTGTTAGTAGGTAATTTATTTTGTCTCTACTATTTTCAAACCCATGCCAATGGCTTTGGAACAGTGGTGTGGATTTATTGGTTTCAAAGTGCCATCATTGGCTTGTTTAATTTTCTAGATTTATTAACCATCAAAAATTATAATCCCAACGATTTTAAAATCAACGACCAACCGCTTAGCAATAGCAATAAAGGCTGTTCTGCTTTTTTCTTCTTAGTGCATTATGGTGGCTTTCATATGGCTTATTTTGTTTTTTTGGCCATCAAATATTTAAGAGACGCCAATTTCTTTATCATCTTATTAAGCATTGGATTGTTATTGATAGAAGGAGTCATCAGCTTTATCAAACGCAAACAAAGTGATAGCACCATCAACTATAGTACATTATTCTTCATGCCCTATGTTCGTATCATTCCTATGCACTTAATGATATTAGCACCTGCATTTATGGGCATGAGTCCATCGGCAGTATTCTTACTATTAAAAACCATTGCAGATATTGTATTTTTCTTTTTAGCTAGAAATTTGTACAAGAAAAGAGAAGAATAGTGAGTGGTGAAGAAAGAATACTGAATGTAGAATAGAGGAGATAGAAGAATGTGAATGTTGAATAGTGCCCCGATGAGTCGGGGATGAATGATGAGTAGTGAGCAGTGAATGAAAGCATGTAGAATATAGAAGGCAGAATATAGAAGGCAGAAAAAATGAGTTACCAATATTGAAACTAGAAAACAGAATAGAGTAGCATAGTATGATTATAATAACACAAACCTAAAACATGAAACTTGAAACAGCAAATGTAAAAGCCTATACCATAAACCTTACACCTTAACCCTCATACCTAAACCCTTTTTCCAGATATGCCTTTAGAAGTAACTTGTCCGAATTGTAATCATGTATTTCCATTAGAAGATGCTATTCAAGATGAATTAAAAGATTCACTTGAAAAAGAAAGAGCAGACATGCGTAAAAAAATGGAAGACTACTTTAGAACAAAAGATGCCGATTTTAAACAAAAAGAAGAGGCATTAAAACTATCTGCTTCACAGCAAGAACAACAATTCAAACAACAACTGGCAGCTGCCTTACAGCAACAGCAAAAAGAGTTGGAAACAGCTATGCGTAAATCCATTGCTACCGATTTTGAAAACCAATTAAAATTGCTACAAGAAGCGGCGGCCGATAAAGAAGAGAAACTAAAATTAGCTCGTCAAAAAGAAATGGAACTGTTGCAAAAAGAACAAACACTCATTAATAAAGCAGCAGAAGCAGAACTGAACCTACAAAGACAATTGGTTCAAGAAAGAGAAAAAATAAAAGAACAGCTGCAAAAAGAAGAGCAGGAAAAAATGGGACTGAAAGAAGAACAGTACCAACTGCGAATGAGAGAATTGGAAAAACAAATTGACGACCAGAAAAAACTGGTAGATGAAATGAAACGCAAAGCCGAACAAGGCAGTATGCAATTACAAGGTGAAGTACAAGAATTAATGCTGGAAGAAATTCTGAAAACTACTTTTCCGTTTGATGCCATTGAAGAGGTAGGCAAAGGCGTTCGTGGTGCTGATTGCATCCAAATCATTCGCAACAAATTTGGCAACGAAGCCGGAAAAATTATTTATGAAAGTAAACGTACCAAAGACTTTGCCAACGATTGGATAGAAAAATTAAAAGCCGATATGCGTACCCTTGGGGCTGATGTAGCCATCATTGTAACCCAAACCTTGCCCAAAGACATGGAACGCTTTGGCGAAAAAGATGGCGTATATATCTGCACTTTTACAGAAGTGAGAAGTGTAGCTTTATTACTTCGCAATGCTTTACTAAAAATTTACGATGCTAAAAAAAGCGAAGAGAACAAAGGCGATAAAATGGTGATGTTGTACAACTATCTAACCGGCAACGAATTTGGCGAACAATGGAAAGCGATTAGAGAAGGTTTTATGGCCATGAAATTATCTATACAGAAAGAAAGAGATGCCATGGAACGATTGTGGAAAGTGAGAGAAAAACAACTAGAAAAAGTAATGCTAAATGCTACCCATATTCGTGCAAGCATTGAAGGTATTGCCGGATCGGATGCAGTAAATTTAAACTTAATAGATGATACCGATGCTTTACTGCTCGAATCTTAATTCATTCTTTTAATAGGTGTAATCATTATGATAACGCAACAACAAGAAACCACACCTGCCGATAGGCCAAGTAGAAAGAAACCTATCTTTCAGGTTACCCCTACATTAAGGCGTTACCTTACGCAATATGGTAGAGAAATTCCATTACCAGCGTCGTACGAAGATTTACAACGGTTTATATTCACTACACCTATCACCGGAAAAAATGGCAAAGATTCTTCTTGGGAGAGGGTATCATACGATATGAGAGAATGGGATTTTTTAAGAGAAAATCTGGTTCGCAATTATGCCATCTTAAAAACCAAAGGCGATATGCAATACATCAATCATTTAGATGTAGCGGCGATTGATTTTTGTTTCTTTGGCAATAGCCAACCCTTTCGAATTCGTATCATCAATAAATATAATGACAATTACGATCATTACTATATTAAACAAGCCGATACCAGCCGCATCTTCGGACTTGAGTTAGAACATTTGTTATCGCCCAATCGCATCACATATTTCACCAATAAAAACACTTTAGTAGAAGAACATATACCCGGCATACCCGGTGATATTTTTGTGAAAGATTATCTACACCTACCCGAGACCAATCAAATACGATTGGCTAAAGAGTTTGTCAAGTTTAACGAACGTTGTTTTAGTCAGCTCTTAGGCGATATGCGGAGTTATAATTTTGTGGTGAACATTACACCCGATGTGCTCAATTTTCAATACCGATTTAGGGCAATAGATTTTGACCAACAATCGTATGAAGGCCGAAAGAATTTGTACCTGCCTCAATTCTTTAAAGAGAATAAGCCTTATGTAGATATGGTAGCACAACACCTCAACAAAGAATCGATTGCCCAATACCAAGCAGAGGAAAGAACTTTGATGGCATTTCGATTAAATGCTGCCAAATATCGCATTAAAGAACTAGCAGATATTATGATGGGAGAAACCATTTCCACCCCCGAAAAAATTGAGCAATTGAAGAAAGAACTAGCGGCCCATTTTAATAATCCCCAGTTTTTAAAAGCCACCACTATGGGACAAATAGTAAAACTTCAACTCAAGCAAACGCTGCGAAAAAGTTTGAGTTTTGTACCCAAAGCAAATAGTAGAATTGCGGATTGAGAGGGAAGTTAAACAGTGAATGGTCTATGGTGAATAGTCAATATGTAGCCACCAAAGCCTTATTCCTAATTCCTAATTCCAAATCCCTTCTTCCATTCCACACTTTCTGTCAAAAAAACAGTTAATTTTAATTTTAACCCATTTGTGTAATACACTATATGTCAGACACCCTTTACATCAATGATACTTTTAGAGGAATAGTAACAACACCCATTCTAGATACCGCCAAAGCCAGTAAACCCCTCTTTAACGAAACAGATTTTGAAAACCCAATAGAAAAAGGATTGGTCTATTTTTTTTTGACTGCATTTGCTCTGGCTGTTGTTTATGTTATCATTAGAGCGTTGCTCATTCGCCTTCGCTTCGAAACGACAGGCTTATCCGAATCCGTTCCAACACCCCCACCCATGAACAACAATAGTTATGTATATAGTGGTCGCTATTTAAAGCTTGAAAAAGCGGCATTACATGAGATACTCATCAAACATTTTCCCTATTACAAACAATTAGAAAAGCCGCTGCAAGACCGATTCCTTAAACGGCTGCAAGTGTTTCTGTCGCTGAAAACATTTATTTTAAATGGTCATGACCCATACAAAGAAATGCCTATATTATTAAGTGCTGCTGCCATTCAAATCACATTTGGATTACCCAAATACAAATTACGTTACTTTAAATACTTGCAAATTCATCCGCAAGAATATTTTGCCCCCAATAGTTTTAGGGTATTAGCCGGAAATGTACAAGGCCATACCATTACGATAGCTTGGAATCATTTTTTAGATGGACTTACCAAACCCGAAGACGGCGCCAATGTTGGTTTGCATGAGATGGCCCATGCCTTGTATTTTCAGCATTTGATAGCCGATGTTATTAAAGGCAATCGCTTTAAAAAACATTTTAATGGTGTAATGGAAGAAGGTGCTGAAGTATACACCCAAAAGCAACAGCGAATAGGTTTGTTTACCGCTAATGCTTTTAAAGATTTACAAGAGTTTTGGGCAGAAAGTGTAGAATTATTTTTTGAACGACCACAAGCTTTATATACGCACTATCCTGATTTGTACGAAGACATGGTACAATTGCTGCAACAAGACCCAAGGTTTCCGTTTCATCCGTTGGTGGGGTAGGTAAAACCAATAGTTGCCCCTTGCACTACCGATGAAGTGATTGCGACGCAACGACGCTGCTATGAAAAACTATCCCCGGTATTACAACCATCATCTATAATTGTATTATCTTTTCAGCAAACTAGCTGCTTTGCCCAATCTGTTGTTATATATTATTGGTGGTATTGTTCTGTTATCTGTAATAGCTTATTTGGTACAGGAGAAATTGATTTTTAAACCCGAGAAACTGCACCAAGATTTTAAGTTTAGTTACGATATTCCCTTTGAGGAATTGTTTTTTAATGTGGCAGCAGGTGTAGTCATTAACGGGCTGCATTTTTACCGGCCAGAACCAAAGGGATTGATATTGTATTTTCATGGCAATACCCGCAGCATTAAGGGTTGGTCTAAATATGCCCGAGACTTTTACCGCTTTGATTATGATGTGGTATTGGTTGATTATCGTGGCTTTGGCAAAAGTACCGGCAAACGCAGTGAAAAAGATATGTTGAGTGATATGCAGTTTGTGTATGATACACTCAAGCAAAAATATCCTGAGCATCATATTTTGGTATATGGCCGTAGCATGGGTAGCGGATTTGCTACTAAAATTGCCAGTGACAATACACCTCGCTATTTAATTTTGGATGCTCCCTACTATAGTTTTTTAAAAGTAGTAGAACGTTTTTTACCTATACTGCCGGTAAAATATGTACTCCGGTTTCATTTAAGAACCGATAAATGGATAACAAGAGTAAACTGTCATACCTACATTATTCATGGTACAAAAGATTGGTTAATTCCTATTCGACACAGCGAAAAATTACAACATATCAACCCACATAAAATAACATTAATTCGCATACATGGGGGTGGGCATAATAACCTGCCTTCGTTTGATGAATACCATAATTTTATTCGTGATATTTTAAAATACTAGGCCATAAGCTTAAGATTATCTTTGCAGTAACCATGTCACCACTTTTATTCAAACGTTTGTTTCGGTACCTTAAATGGGCCATCGGCATTTACCTCTTCGTTGGTGTAATGCTCTATCTATTGCAAGATTATTTTTTGTTTCATCCTAAGACATTACCTGCCGATTATTCGTATAATTTTAATCAGCCGTATAAAGAGGTTAATCTCAATTACGACAGTAGTGTCAATATTAATATCATTCAGTTTACTACTACCAATAGTACACCCAAAGGCATTGTGTTATATTTTCATGGCAACCGAAAAAACATTGGTTGGTATGCCAAGTTTGCACCACGTTTTACGCAACAAGGGTATGAGGTTTGGATGATGGATTATCCCGGCTTTGGCAAAAGCACCGGTGATTTTACAGAACAAACTTTATATGATTGGGCATTACAAACCTACAAGTTAGCGAATGCAAAAATGAGTGCTGATAGCATCATCATCTATGGCAAATCTTTAGGCACCGGCGTTGCTGCACAATTGGCAAGCATTAAAAAATGTAAACGAGTACTATTAGAAACACCCTACTACAGTTTGCCTGATGTGGTAGCCGGCTATGCTCCTATTTATCCGCTTCAGCGGTTAATCAAATATCAATTTCCGGTAAATCAATATCTACCGCTTATTCCTGAGCCCATTACTATTTTTCATGGTACCAATGATTGGGTGATTCATTATAGCCATGCTAAAAAACTTCGACCCTTACTAAAACCTACCGATGCATTTATTACCATCCAAGGTGGAGATCATAAAAACTTGAACGATTATAAACAAATGCAGCAGTATATCGATTCTTTGTTGCGTTAAAATGACACCAGTTTACGGCATTTAATAACATTGCATCGCTACAGGATTCAATGAATTGGTTGATTTTTTAGCTATCAACAGCTCACCTGCACAAGGCTAACGCTCTACTCCCCTTCAGGGGACGGGGGCAGGGCGGGGATTGGGGCATCACAAATAAAAAGGACCGCTTCTTTCGAAACAGTCCTTTTGGATATTCTATCAAATGAGTATTATTTGTATTGAGCCATCAAACCTTTAGCTAAATCGGTCATTTTAGCAAGGCTGCCATCATTCAATTGGCCTTTCTTAAACTCGGCTAATACATCAGGCAATTTGTTTTCCATCTCAGTTAAGAAATGTTCTTCAAATGCTTTTACATTTTTCACCGCAACTTCACGTAGTAAACCTTGCGTACCTAAATAAATAATAGCTACTTGTTTTTCTACTGTGTAAGGTGAGTATTGTGCTTGCTTCAATATTTCTACGTTTCTGGCACCTTTGTCAATTACCGCTTTAGTAGCAGCATCCAAATCACCACCAAACTTAGAGAAGGCTTCTAACTCACGGTAAAGGGCTTGGTCTAGTTTAAGTGTACCAGCCACTTTTTTCATGGATTTGATTTGTGCATTACCACCCACACGGCTTACAGAAATACCAACGTTAATCGCAGGACGAATACCGGCATTAAACAAGTTACCTTCTAAGAAAATCTGACCATCGGTAATGGAGATTACGTTAGTTGGAATGTAAGCAGATACGTCACCAGCTTGGGTTTCGATGATTGGCAAAGCGGTTAAGCTACCACCACCTTTTACCAAATGTCTGATAGACTCTGGTAAATCGTTCATATTCTTGGCTACATCATCATTTGCAATAACTTTTGCAGCTCTTTCTAACAAACGACTGTGTAGGTAGAATACGTCACCCGGATATGCCTCACGGCCTGGTGGACGACGTAACAATAAAGATACCTCACGGTAAGCCACGGCTTGTTTAGACAAATCGTCGAAAATGATTAATGCAGGACGACCTGTATCACGGAAGAACTCTCCAATAGCAGCACCGGCAAATGGTGCATAGAACTGCTGTGGAGCAGGGTCAGAGGCAGAAGCAGCAACAATGGTTGTATAAGCCATAGCACCATTGTCTTCCAGTGTTTTCATCACACCGGCTACGGTACTTGCTTTTTGACCAATGGCCACATATATACAATATACAGGCTGACCTGCATCGTAAAATTCTTTTTGGTTGATGATGGTGTCTACGCAAATGGCAGTTTTACCTGTCTGACGGTCACCGATGACCAATTCGCGCTGACCACGACCAATAGGAATCATCGCATCAATCGCTTTGATACCGGTTTGTAATGGTTCTTTTACCGGCTCACGGAAGATTACACCCGGTGCTTTACGCTCCAAAGGCATTTCATACAATTCTCCTTTAATAGGACCTTTACCATCAATGGCTTCACCTAAAGTGTTAATTACACGACCCACCATACCATCACCTACTTTAATAGAGGCAATTTGTCCGGTACGTTTTACTTTAGCACCTTCTTTAATGCTACCACTTTCGCCCATCAATACCACACCCACATTATCTTCTTCAAGGTTCAATGCAATAGCACGGGTACCGTTTTCAAATTCCACTAACTCACCGGCTCTAACACCGTTCAGTCCGTACACACGGGCAATACCATCACCCACTTGCAATACGGTACCTACTTCTTCCAAATCGGCACCTGGATTGAAGTTGCCTAACTGCTGACGCAGTATGGCCGAAATCTCATCTGGTTTAATATCTACCATAAATTAACCGTTTAACGTTTTTAGGTTTTATGTTTTGTACTTACGCAAGTACAGCTTCTAAACTATGATTGTTACTTAACGCATTTGCATGACGTAAGTATTCTGGTTGAATTGCTTTTTGATGTCGGCTAAATCACGGGCAATGCTGGCATCTAACAAGTTATTGTTAAACTCCAATACAAAACCACCAATTAAACTTTCATCTGTTTTTGTTTCCAATTCAATTTTGCCTAAACCTGCTTCATTGTTCAATTTAGCAGTTAGGGTATTTTTAATGTCATCAGAAATTTCAACCGCAGTGGTTAATCTTACCTGATGAATGCCTTTGATTTTATTGTATTGCTCAACTACAGCATTTACAATTTCGGGCAAGCCACTTTCTCTGCCTTTAGTAACTACTAATTTGTTGAAAGAAGCAGTGAGTGCACTCACTTTGTTTTCGGTTACCGCAACCAATACCGATGCTTTTTTATCGGGTGTAACGATTGGGCTACGCAATAGATTTACAAAATCACGACTCACCTTAAACAGTTGCTGCATGTATTTCATATCGGCATACACCGTTTCTAGCTGTCCTGTTTCAACGGCTATATCGATGATGCTTTTGGCGTATCTGTATGCTAAACGTGGATTAGGCATGTTGTATAATACAATGTGCCGATGATTACTGCAAGCAGTTCATCGACTAATTTGCTAATTTAATTTTACTCCTTCGGCCAATGACTTGATATAAGATTCTTGTTCGTTCTTATTGCTTAACTCTCTTCTTAAAATCTTCTCACTCACTTCAATGACTAAAGCACCCACTTGATTTTTAACATCAGTTAGTGCTGCATTTTTTTGCTGTAAAATGGCAGATTGTGCATCCGCAACAATACGATCGTATTCAGATTTTGCTTTTTCTTTAGCTTCAGCTACCATTTTATCGGCAGTTTCTTTGGCTTCCTTAATCATCAAGCCTCTTTCTTCTCTGGCTTTGGCCAATAATGCTTCATTTTCACTCTTCAACTCATTCATTTCTTTCTTCATCTTCTCGGCAGAAGCGATAGCAGTAGCAATGCCTTCTTCCCGCTCTTTCAAGCCTTTGATGATGGCAGGCCAAGCATATTTGGCCAAGATAAAAAATACCACGATGAACGCTAAAAACGTCCAGATTAAGAGGCCAAAACTGGGATTCAACAAATCCATAGTGCTAAGGTTTTAAAGTTCTTATGTTGTGCTGTAAAACAGCTTGAAATGTTGTTTGAAATAACTGCATTCATTGCCCTGTGCGCCGAATGCAGTTAAAAGTTTGTTGCAGGTATTACAATACCATTGCAAGGAAGCCCACGATGATGGCAAACAATGCAGCACCTTCTACAAGGGCAGCAGCCAAGATCATGTTAGCACGGATGTCGTTCATAGCTTCTGGCTGACGGGCAATGCTTTCTACAGCACCCTTACCAATCTGACCGATACCAATACCGGCACCGATAGCAGCTAATCCTGCACCAATCGCACCACCTGCATTTGCAGTAGCTTCTAACATAATTGCACTTAAACTCATGATTGTGTGTTTATAATTAAAAATAAAAAACCGTTGTTTAGTGGTGTGCTTCTTCGTGATGTTCGCCTTCAAAAGCCTGACCGATGAATACAGCAGTAAGGTTGGTGAAGATGAATGCCTGTAAGAAAGCTACCAATACTTCAATCATATAAATGAACACCGTAAAACCAAGGGCTATAGGAGATGTTCCGTAACCTACGGCAGCATTCATTTGACCGAATATGAAAATCAATGAAATTAAACAGATGATAATAATGTGACCCGCCACCATATTGGCGAAAAGACGTATAATCAAGGCGAAAGGCTTAATAAATACGCTTAAAAATTCTACCGGTACCAAAATGAATTTTACACCCAATGGCACTCCCGGAGGATTGAAAATATGACCCCAATAATGACTGTTACTACTAAACAAAATAACTACGAAAGAAATAACACCCAATACCGCAGTAAAAGCAATATTACCCGTTACGTTAGCCGTACCCGGAATCAACCCAATAACGTTGTTGATTAAAATAAAGAAGAACACCGTTAGGAGGTAAGGCAGATACTTCTCGTATTTATGACCCAAGTTTGGCTTGGCTACTTCATCTCTAACAAAAGTAATAACCGGCTCCATTAGGTTTTGTTTGCCTTTAGGGGCAGATGTAACACCCAATCCTTTTTTGTAAGATTTAGCGATAGATAACATCAACCATGTTAGAATAAACAAAGCAATCAGCATTTGCACCACGTTACGAGTTAGCGATAGATCTAACACCTTAACGCTGCTCAACCATTTGTCGTTTTGGTCAACGGCAATGATTTTACCTACACTCAACATTTCTTTTTTTATATCTACACCTGCTGCAGTTAATTGGTGTAAAAAATGTTCATCTAACATGCGGAAACCCTCATGTGCGGTATGTCCGTGATGGAATTTAGAAGACATAAACACTTTGAAACCACCTTCTTTGGTGTACAAAATGATGGGTAAAGGAATAGAAACGGGGTGAATTTCACCGTCTTTGCCCTTAATGTCTAAAAAGTGGAACTCATGCCCATCGAGGATGTGGCCAAAAATGACTTCCGAAGCATTAAAGCCCTCTTTTTTCTTGGTTTCAGCATGTTGAGCGGTATCAGCACCACCTTCGTGATGCTCTTCGGCCAGCAATACATTTGAAAAAAGTATAGAAAATAGGCTGAAAGCCCCAACCAGAATAGATTTCACACGTCTTAAAGCCATACCTGTCTCTAAATTTGCCGCAAAGATAGGGGGATGAGCGGGACAAATGAAAAATGGCTACTTAAAAAATAAAAATGATTGTGGGTATTATAGCCCTTCACTTTCTCGTAAGGCTTTGATTTTTTCTAGGTAAATAACCTCTAGTTGATCTTTGGGTCTGTTAACGGTTATTTATTGGCGATGAAATGGTTGATGCGTAACCTTTGCTTTCTTCAACATAAAACCAAGCTTTATAAGTTTTGGCATAGTGAAAATCTTTCCTCTGGTGTTCTTTTCAATGCAGCCCTCAAAAAATCCATTTCGGCTTTTTCCTAGCCGGCATTGGGGTTGTTGAGTAAGTATTCAGGAAGGGTTCATCGGGATTGAACGTTTGCATCATTAACTATGTACAGCTTGTTTTTCGAACTGCATATGATGCAATTTACTGTAAAATCCGCCTAATTGCAATAGTTCATCGTGGGTACCGGTTTCTTTAATTTCACCTTTATCCAACACAATAATGGTATTGGCTTTGCGAATAGTGGATAACCGATGTGCAATAATGATAGATGTACGGCCAGCAATTAAAGTATCAATCGCATGCTGAATCAGCATTTCACTTTCTGTATCTATCGATGAAGTGGCTTCGTCTAAAATCAAAATGGATGGGTTGTACAACAAAGCCCTAATAAAGGAAATCAACTGGCGCTGACCCATACTTAAGGTATTACCCCGTTCCATCACATTAAAATCGTATCCGCCCGGTAATTGCATGATAAAATCATGAACACCAATCATTTTGGCGGCTTCTTCAACCTGTGTTTTAGTTACTGCCGGATTACGCAATGTAATATTATCCATAATAGAGCCGGAGAACAGAAAAACATCTTGCAACACCACACCAATATGACTTCTTAAATCTGCCACGCTATATTGGTCAATATTTTTTCCATCTACCAAAATCTGTCCTTGTTGAATAGGGTACAATCTATTGATGAGGCTAATGATGGATGTTTTGCCACTGCCGGTATGCCCAACTAAAGCAATTGTTTCTCCGGCCTTAGCCGAAAAATTAATATTCTTCAACACAAAATTGTCATCATTATAAGCAAACCAAACCTTGTCAAACACTAAATCTCCCTTGATGGTAGTTGGTTGAACAATTTGCTTGGTTTCTGCCGCCGAAGGATCGTTTTCGGGATTGTCCATTACTTTAAACACTCTTTCTGCAGCTATCATACCCATTTGTAGTACGTTAAACTTATCGGCGATAACCCTTAACGGTCGAAACAATTGGTTGATGAATAAAATAAAGGCGATGAGTAAACCGGGCTGCAACTGTTTTTGGGCTACCCACCACACTAACAATCCAATGCTGATGGCTAAGACCACTTCTACCACCGGAAAAAATATGGAATAGGCAAAAATGGCAGCAATATTGGCGTTGCGATGTTCTTTATTGATATGCTTAAACTTCTTGAATTCTCTTTCCTCTGCCGCAAATGCTTGTACAATGTGCATACCAGTAATATGTTCTTGTACAAATGCATTTAAACTAGCCACCGCATTGCGTACTTTAATAAAACTAACATTCACACTTTCTTTGAAGTAGTAAGTAGCAATGATGAGCACCGGAAATGGAATTAAAGCAATTAATGTAAGCCGCCAATCTATCCAAAACATTGTAGCCAAAGTGATGATGATGGATAATAAGTCGGCTAGAATAGGAATCAATCCATCCGAAAAAATTTCGTTGATGCTTTCAATATCATTAATGGTACGAGTAGTGAGTGTACCAATAGGTGTTTTATCGAATTGCGATAAGTTGAGGTGCAGTACTTTTTTGTACACCGCCATACGCATATCTCTCACCACACTTTGACCTAACAATGCAGTGATAAACGTAAAACTGAAACGAACTGCTGTTTCAATAAAAATAAAAAAGACTTGAAAAACAGTGACTGCGATAATGAACTTTACCGCATCATTTAAATCTGTTTTGTACAGAAAAAATGCTAACCAATCGGGAACATCAACTGCTTTGCCAGTGGCCTTATTCACAGTTAACTGAATAAGCAAAGGCCTCACCGGTGAAAAAAAAGCTAAGGTGATAGCCAACAAAACGCTTCCAATAAATTGAAAGCGATATGGTTTTACAAATTGAAAAACCCTATTCAAGAGCGAAAAATCGAATACTTTTTTATTGGCCTCTTTCGACATAGGCAGCAAAAGTAAGGGTAATGCGACTATTGCTTAGGGCTGTTGCATACCGCTTGTAATTTTCTACAACTACTCTTCCGATTTTTCGATAGCCATGTTATAGGCATTGATGAATAATGCACCCAAATTTTTGTACGGCGGCACATAGTCATCAAATTTTTCTTTGGCATTGGTGCTGATGATTTTTTCTACCTGCTTCCAAAGGATTGGCCAGCTAATCTCTTTACCCTGACGCAGGGTTTCCATCATTACATTAATCATGGGTTGATGTACAGAACGAGTACCTACTTGTTTGGTAGCAACAATATGTGCTTGCGGACAAATCTCTAATACTTCGTTCAAGCTATGAAAACCACCACAACTGCCCAACAACACAATTTTACCGGTATGAAACAATTGCTCAATGGTATATTTCACAAAATAACTATGGCCTCGGTGAATGGTGATGGTAGGTAAAAAATTATTGTCTTGAAGATAGATATTCAAATTTTTTTGAGCTTGTGCATCTAAATCTTTTTCTTCATCTAGTGGCCTATTCGAATAAATAGTAATCGGCGTTCCTTTTAATGCAATCACTTCAGACCACTCCGGTTTTTCTACAATCTTCCAATTACTGTTTCTAAAGTTTTTCATGAAGTTGGCATAACCACTTTTGCCATCATCATCACCATAAAAAAACTGTTGTACAATAATACGACCACTACTATCTTTTAAACTATTGACAGGCACAGTATAAACAGGTCTTATACCATATAGCTGCGCCAAATCAACTTTATTGGCGGTATCAAGCGATAGAAAAATGTTGTGCAATACTTCATAAATAGTTGTAGCCCTTGTGTTGGAGTCGGCCTTAGCTTTCGATAAATTAAATTGCACTTGATTTAAAATCATTTTCTTCACTGCAGTATCACTAATGCTAGCATAAGAATCGGCCACATCAACCGCATCTTCTAAACTACCTGTTTTGTCTAGATTGTTTACGAATGACTTCATGATACTTTCGGCACTGGCATTATCCATTCGTTTTAAAAAATCATTTAAGGTGTTATAGCCAGCAGCGATTTTGATCCACTTTTTAAAGTGGTCAAAGTTCACACTCATTAACAATGAATCACCTTTTGGAATTTGTTTTGCTTTTTTGAAAATGCCATCATACACACCACGCAAATAGCTTGAGGTATAAATTTCTGTTTCTCCCATCACAGGCAAGTAATACAATTCTTGAATGGTTAGAGAATCAAGAATTCTAAATCTAATTTTATCGTTTGGAGCTTCGTGCAAACCATTGATTTCATTGATAAATACATCAATGGCTTTTTTACGTAACATGCCGTTTAAAGTTTTGGCTACCATTGGCGTATCGCCACGTTGCATACGACCGGCATAGTCAATTTGCGTATTCACCAATACTCTAAAATATTTAACCGTATCATCAATAACTGTAGCCAATTGCTCGGTGGTTTTTTTCCCGGTAAACAAATCATCCAAAAAAGGAAAAAACAAACGGCCGGTATTTTGATTGGCTAAAGTTGAAATGAGTTTCACTAAAGGATCATCAACTGAATTAATGAGTTTACCTAACGGCGTTGAACCTGCTGCCGCATAATTATACAATTCTTCTTGTTTGCGATAAGCAACCTTTTTAATTAAACTATCGGCAAACGGCACATGACTATTATCCTTAAGAATGGTTAGAATTTTATCGGGATATCGTTCACAATTTTTTCTAACTAAAATGAAGCCACATTGCTCTAGGCCTTTGCTTTTTGCAAATGGAAAACAATTGAGAATGATTTTTCCGGTCTCAATTTCATTACGATCAATAACACTTTCAATAGTAGCTTCTTGCTTTTCTAATTGCATCGCATCTTGATATGCGGTAACTAGATCGGGCAATAATTCAGCTTTGATAGATCGATACCTAAACGAAGATTCAAACAGCGATAACATTTCATTCAGCCCACGCAAAAACTTAATTTTTCCGTTGTTATCTAAGGCATTATCCAACTCAATCTGTCGCTGTAAATCACCTACTTTATTGTACAATGCATGATTGATTTGCTGATTGAGCTCCTCATTTTTGAGTGGGTAAAATGCAGCACCCGTTTTTTTATCAAGCTTTTCAATCGCTGCCTGAGACTTATTGATATTGTCATGATAAATTTGTCGCATCAGCGGAATCTTCAATTCCGGCTGGGCCACAACAGCAAAATGCCCTACTATCAATCCAAATAATGTAAAAAATGTTTTCATCGTCATAATGGACAGCAAAAATACTACCAAAGCTGCTAAATGCTGAATTTGTTCAGTATTACAATCGATTATAACGTATTTCGTTGCATTCTGTTAACAATTAAATAATCTATTTTAGCCCTGTTGCTGGAGTGAGAAAATTATTTTTGTGTAAACATATTGTTAATGGAAGCTAAGGCGAAAAAGGTTTTAATCGCAGACGACGAACCCGATATCCTCGAAATCATCAGCTATAACCTTGCCAAAGAGGGGTATGATATTTACACCGCAAAAAACGGCGACGAAGCCATTGACCAAGCCAAACTAATAAAACCAGACTTAATTATTCTCGACATAATGATGCCTAAAAAAACGGGTATTCAGGTTTGTGAAATATTAAGAAGCCAAGCTGCATTTCAACAAACTTTAATCATATTTCTTACTGCACTTAACGACGAAACTTCCCACATTAAAGGATTTGAAACCGGTGCAGATGATTATGTGAGCAAACCTGTAAGCCCTAAAGTTTTAGTAAGCAGGGTAAATGCGTTGTTTCGAAGAATCAATAAAGAAGAAGGCGAAAACAAAACAGTAACCATAGGTAACATTACTATTGACCCCGTTAAGTTTATGGTAAAAATTGGTGACGCTGATGTAATATTAGCTAAAAAAGAATTTGAATTATTGTACTTATTAGCAGCTAAACCGGGCCGTGTATTTCTTCGCAACGAAATACTAAATCAGGTTTGGGGAAGTGAAGTGATTGTTGGGGATAGAACGATTGATGTACACATTCGTAAAATTCGTCAAAAGCTTGGTATCGACTGTATTACCACTGTTAAAGGTGTGGGCTATAAATTTGAATTATAAGGGAGTACCTTTGTACTATTCAGCGGTAAACCCTGTAGGTGCAGCATGTTAAATACAAAAAATCTTTCGCCCAGACAGCTTTCCTTTTTCACAGCATTATTGCTCTCCTTTCCTATTGGTATTGGTTTTTATATCGTGTCGCCTAAATGGCAAATTGCCGCAATTGCTTTGCTGCTCACTTTTGCAGGCAGTTATTACCTCATCAGGTTTGTATTAGAATCTTTCATTTACAGAAAAATCAAACTGATTTATAAATTCATTTATCAAACCAAAGCCAATAAAAGAGAAGAAACGTATTACAAATATATTCTTCCGCAAAAAGGGATAGATGAAGTAAGAGAAGATGTGGAACAATGGGCCGAACAAAAGAAAGAAGAGATAGAGCGATTGAAAAATAACGAAGCCTATCGCAAAGAGTTTTTACAAAACTTATCACACGAATTTAAGACGCCCATTTTTGCTATTCAGGGTTATGTAGATACCTTATTGGGCGGGGCTTTAGAAAACCCGGCCGTTAATAAGAAATTTTTAGAAAATGCTGCCCGAAACGTAGATAGAATGGTGACTTTGGTGGAAGATTTAGACGAAATTTCAAGACTTGAAAGCGGTGAACAACCACTCTATAAACAGAACTTTATTATTCAAGATCTGATTAAAGAAGTGTACGAAAGCTTGTCTATCAAAAGCAGTAAAAACAATATCAAATGCAGTATTAAAAAAGGCTGCGAAGCCCCGATTACTGTTTTTGCCGATAAAGAAAAAATCAGACAAGTAATTATCAACCTTGTAAGCAATTCCATCAAATATGGCAAACAAAATGGCAATACAGTTGCCAGTATTTATAGAACTGACGAAAAACATGTGTTGATTGAATTTAGTGATGATGGTATTGGCATAGCCGAATCGCATCTACCCCGCATTTTTGAACGTTTTTACCGAACTGACCGTGGTAGAAGCCGAGATATTGGCGGTACCGGACTAGGTCTAGCCATTTGTAAGCATGTCATTGAAGCTCATGGCGAAACTATTCATGTTCGTAGTAAAGTTGATGTGGGCACTACCATCGGGTTTACATTATCTGCTAAGAAAGACTAGTTGTATAAATTGAAAAACCCCGGTAGAAACCAGGGTTGACATGAGAAAATCACTAACTATTTTGCTATAATCCACTGACTAATCTGCTGGCACAAACCTAAACTGCCAAGATTAACGCTATATGAACAGTACATGAACAAGCTGTTAAATTTTACCCTACTAGCTATTTCTGCTCATAAAACTTTCGCTTTTTAACAATACGCTGGTTTTGTTGTTAGCTTTGCATGCTTCTTAACCGAAGTAGACATTTAAAAGCGATTATTCTTTATGCAACTATACTGTAACTCTCTTACGCAATACAGCCGTTTGACTACCAAAGAAGTAAATATTGGTGGACTATTATTGGGCAATTTCAACCCCATTAGACTACAAACAATGACAACTACCGACACCATGGATACCATAGCTACGGTAGAACAGAGTATTCGTTGTATAGAAGCCGGGGCCGAACTGGTTCGCATTACTGCACCGAGTAAAAAGGAAGCAGAAAATTTACTCAACATCAAAAATGAGTTGCGTAAAAGAGGTTATACCACACCGCTTGTTGCCGATATCCATTTTACCCCAAATGCAGCAGAAATTGCTGCTCGTATTGTAGAAAAAGTAAGGGTAAACCCTGGCAATTATGTAGATAAGAAAAAGTTTGAATTGATTGAATACACCGATGCTGATTATGCTGAAGAAATTGAACGTATTCAGGAACGGTTTACACCGCTAGTAAAGATTTGTAAGGAATATGGCACCGCCATGCGAATTGGCACTAACCATGGTAGTTTGAGTGATCGCATCATGAGTAGATATGGCGATACACCAATGGGCATGGTAGAAAGTGCCATGGAATTTTTGCGAATTGCTCGATACGAAAATTACCACAATATTGTGTTAAGCATGAAGTCGAGCAACCCACAAGCAATGGTACAAGCTTACCGTTTACTGATTCAACAAATGGATGCAGAATTTGGCGAATGTTATCCTTTGCATTTGGGTGTTACGGAAGCCGGTGACGGTGAAGATGGCAGGGTAAAAAGCGCAGCAGGTATTGGTACTTTATTAGAAGATGGCATTGGTGATACGGTAAGGGTTTCTTTAACCGAGGATCCGGAATTTGAAATACCTGTGTGTAGAGATTTAGTGAAGCGGTATTCAGTCGATGGTCGACAGTCTATGGTCAACAGTATCCCTACTATAGACAAAATTCCCTACTCCCCTTTTCAATATACTAAAAGAGAAAGTTTTGCCGTAGATAATATTGGCGGAAAGCAAGTACCGGTGGTGATTGCAGACTTAAGTAAATTAGAACTTATCACCCCATACGAATTAGAAAGTGTAGGGTACAAATATGATATTGCTACCGACAAATGGGCTATTGGCGATATGGCGGCTGATTATATTTTCACCGGCAAAGCCGAACTCAACTTTGCTTTACCGGGAACGTTGAAAGTTATTACTTGGCCCAATTATGCAGCAGAAGCTTCCGACAAAACAAAGTATTTACCCATTTACGATGCTAAAGGATATGTGGAAGCAACAGCGAAACACGGCACTATTAATTTTGTCATGTTAGATTGTTTTGGTGATGACATAAGCATCAATAATTTTACGAATTTAGATGAATTGGCAAATGATTCATCTGTAGTACTTTGTCTTAGTAGCTTGAATCCACATGCCATGCCTGCAGTTCGAAGAATGTTTATGGAATTGATGGACAGAAAAATCAATAATCCGGTAGTATTGATTGTAGACAGCAATGGACAATCGGCCGATGAGCATCTAATTCATTATGCAACCGAAGCAGGAGCATTATTATTAGATGGCTTTGGCGATGGTGTTTGCTTCGGATTAAACAAAACAGCATATGCCAATGTAATTGCCGTTAATGCAAGTGGCCGAAACTATTTGAACAATCAAACAGCTGAGCAATTCATCAACAATACCGCTTTTTCTATTCTGCAAGCCACCCGAACCCGAATTTCAAAAACTGAATATATTAGTTGCCCAAGTTGTGGCCGAACCTTGTTTGATTTACAAGAAACCACCGCCAAAATACGTAGCAGAACCAATCACCTAAAAGGCGTAAAAATTGCTATTATGGGCTGTATTGTAAACGGACCCGGCGAAATGGCCGATGCTGATTTTGGTTATGTAGGTAGCGGTGTTGGAAAAATTACCTTGTACAAAGGCAAAGAAGTGGTGAAAAAGAATATCAATAGTGAGATTGCTGTTGATGAACTCATCAATTTATTAAAGGAAAATGAAGCTTGGGTAGAACCGGCTTAAACCTCCACCACCTTAATAACTTTGGATTAACGCAATATTTGCTGACAGCAGCATCCTATCTATGCCGTTGTTTTACAATATTGTATCTTCATTTTCGTTAATTAGCCAACACAAACGCTTAATCCAAATTCATGACGCCCTATTTTGCCCACCCATCTGCTATAATTGATGAAGGTTGTACCATTGGTGATGGTACTAAAATTTGGCATTTCAGCCATATCATGCCCAATTGCACCATTGGCAATAACTGTAATATTGGTCAGAATGTGGTGGTATCGCCGGGAGTAATCTTAGGCAATAACCTCAAAATTCAGAACAACGTTTCTATTTATACAGGAGTTATTTGCGAAGACGATGTTTTTCTGGGTCCATCAATGGTATTTACCAATGTCATCAATCCACGCAGTGCGGTTGAACGTAAAAAAGAATACAAACCTACTATTGTAAAAAAAGGAGCTACCATTGGTGCCAACGCAACAATTGTATGTGGCGTAACCTTAGGTGCTTATTGTTTTATTGGTGCCGGAACCGTTGTTACGAAAGATATACCTGCTTATGCATTAATTGTTGGCAACCCGGGCAGACAAACCGGCTGGATGAGTGAGTTTGGACAAAAACTACATTTTGATGCTGCCGGCAAAGCCATTTGCCCGGAAAGCAATGAAACATACCAGTTAAAAGATAAGGTAGTCAGTAAATTATCCGCTTAATTCTATTCTGTATAAACGTAATCCCATGTCAGATAAATTAAAATTTGCAGTAATAGGTTGTGGCCATATTGGTAAACGCCATGCCGCCATGATAAAAGGTAACGAACATTGTGAAGTTGTTGCATTGTGCGATACGAAACCAAAAGATCAACTCAACCTTGGAGAGAATGACAGTATTCCTTTCTTTGCTTCGATAGAAGATTTATTAGATTCTAATATCAATTTTGATGTGTTAAGTATTGCATCGCCCAATGGTTATCACGAAGCACATGCATTAGCAGGCATTAGAAGTGGCCATCATGTGGTAGTTGAAAAACCAATGGCACTTACCAAAGCCGGCTGCGAAAAAATTTTGTTTGAAGCCTTACACTATCAAAAACAAGTGTTCTGCATTATGCAGAACAGGTACTCTCCACCTTCTGCATGGCTAAAAGAAATACTTTCTAAAAAAATATTGGGTAAAGTATATCTAGTTCAAATCAATTGCTACTGGAATAGAGATAATCGTTATTACACCGGTAATAATTGGCACGGAACAAAAGATTTAGACGGCGGTACGCTATATACACAGTTTTCTCACTTTGTAGATATTATGTACTGGTTGTTTGGCGATATTACGAATATTCATGCTACGCTGAAAGACTTCAACCATAAAGACTTAACCGATTTTGAAGACTCCGGTTTCCTCACTTTCGATTTTGTAAATGGCGGGATGGGTTGCTTCAATTATTCTACTTCAGTTTGGAATACCAACTTAGAAAGTAGCATCACCATTATTGGTGAAAATGGAACCGTTAAGGTAGGCGGACAGTATATGAACGAAGTGGAGTACTGCAATATCAAGGATTATACTATGCCTGAATTAGCGCCATCTAATCCGCCGAATGATTATGGTTTATACAAAGGTTCTGCTGCCAATCACCACTATATTTTTGAAAATATTGTTGATGTAGTAAGTGGCAAAGCCCCCATCACCACCAATGCTTTAGAAGGTATGAAAGTGGTGGAGATTATTGAACGCATTTACCAAGCATCGGGGTTTAAGAAATAAGATTATACCTGTATTTGTACCGCACCTTGCTTGGCAAGGTGCGGTATTTTTTTATTCCCAATTAGTCTTTGATTGCAATACGTTTAATACTTTCTCTTCCAAAAAAAGTTGGGAAATACATGAGTTCTGCTTTTGCTGGATTAAGGATAAAATGTCCATTATACCTTGGTTCTAATTCAATCTCAAATTGCTTTGTACCAGCTTTCATCGATTCCACAAAAATCAAGACTTTATTTTTCAAAAACTCTTTGTGTATAGTAACATCATTTTGCTTTTTAGTACCATAAATACATCCGGCAGGAATGGGTACTTCAAGCATAACATACTCCGCATCTTTTGAAGCAGTTACACTAACTATCATCTTCACTCTTTCGCCGGTTTTGATAATTTGCTGCGATTGACCATTTTTTTCAAAATAAGTTTTTACCGAAAATTTATCTGTAATGGCTTGAGGATTTTGATTCCAAGTTTTTTGATAAGCCGATACAAAAGTCATTCCCCCACCTTGTTTTTGAATACTTATAGATTGTATATGTTTACCCAGTTTTACTGTAGTTGGATAAGCATTAATTGTAAAGATTGTATCCCCCGAAATGCGAAGCGATGCCGGCTCAACGAATGCTGAATTTTGAGCTAACACTTTGGGTAAAATGGTAGATACAATACTAGCACTCTCTACGGTATTACGCCACCAACCTTGTTGTCGTGCTGATAAAAAATAAAGGGTAATGCCGTTTAATAAATGTTGATAGGACGCTTCTTGCTCTAACACTTTATAAGCAAGTACTGTTGTTGCCATATGATTATTATACCATATCCAAGTTTCGCTTCCCCAATACACACCACCCAATAACGTATTTTGTTGTTTGGCAACCAATTGATTTAATTCGGTTTGGTAAGATGATTTCAACTGTTGTTGTACAAATACCCATTGCCATTGTTGGTGAAGCGACAAGGAATCAAACTGCAAGACATCTAGCCATGGTTTATAATCCATAGCATGTTTAGCTGCCGCCATTGTTACCAATGTTGCTAACAACTCAGCTTTGTTTCGCTTGCTGAGATGGTTTTGCAAATACAATAATCCATTGCGAATATTATCTTCTACCAAAGGATTTTCTGCTCTACATTGCAATAAGATTTGTACAATGTAATTGGTAATATAACTATCGGCATTAGCACCGCCCCACCACGACCAAGCACCATCGAACAGTTGTGCTTCCTGTAATTTTTGCAATAATTGGTTCAGTTCTCTTTCGCTTTTAAATGGCTGATTAAGGGTTGTTCTAATTTTCTTTTCCATTAATAACCCATTTAATTTAGAAGCTGTTTGCTCCATACAGAAATAGGGATACGCTTTTAATCGATCAATTTCTTGCAATAAAATATCAATTGATTTATTATCTGCACCTATGCTTATTTCGTTGCTATTTGCTTTGGCTTGAAATGTTACCACCGTATCATTTGGTAATAGCCAAAACTGCCCGTCGGTTTCTTCCACACCTTGTAGTACAACGGGAATTTTTCTTTCTTCGGCATCTTTAAATCCGGTAGTAGTTGCTAATCCAAATCCAAGTTTTACTGTATCTATTGTTGCAACAGCATGCGTATAATAGTCAATATTAGATGCTGCTGCAGGCAATAGTTTGTTTGCTGTATCTACTGTAGATCCTTTTAAAGTAAAACGGGTTGTAATTTGATAATCATCTTTGGTATAATTCAATGCTTTACCAACAAATTGAACACTATCTCCAACCGTTAAAAATTGTGGCACACTTAATTGCGCCATCACCGGTTTAGATGCCTTAGTAATGGTGAGCCCTTTACCCACTCTTAATTTTGTATCGATAGCTAATACATAGGTTTGCCAATTGGTAATATTATCGGGATAAGTAACTTCAAATTTTACTTTTCCATCAGCAGCAGTAAATAATTGTGGTTGCCAAATGGCATAATCTTTAAATATTTCTCGTTGGGTTTTGCCTTTTGAACTAATGATGATTGCCCCATTCGCTGCCCTTGCACCATACAATGCTGTAGCTGCTGCATCTTTCAACACTTCCATGGACTCAATCATGTCAGGCTTAATATTATCGGGCATTTCATCATACACAATACCATCAATAACATAAATGGGTTTATTGGTGGCATTAACAGTATTAGTACCTCTTATAGTAATATTATACATAAGTCCAGGATTCATATCATGACTAAAATTAAATCCTGAACTGTTTTGGATAATTATTCCTGCAGCTTTCCCTTGCAAGAATTTATCATCATCTTTTTCGAACAAACTAGAAGTACTGATTCTTGCAGAAGAAAAGGTAAACTCCTTTTTCCTTTTATTACCATAACCAACCACCATAACTTCTTCTAAATAACTATTACTCATTTTTAAAGGAATAGTTTTAATGACTTCATCATCTGTAGTTACATTCACTTCAACGCTTTCATAACCAACTCCAGATACAACTAATGTATATTCACCGGATTTAATATTATTAAATACAAAACTGCCATCCGTACCCGAAAATGTTGCGGTAGCTGTTCCTTTAATTACGATAGTTGCAAACGGAATAGCACTTTTACCTACTTTATCTACCACAATTCCCTTTATCATTGCTTTGCCGAGTGCTACAGTTGGCTTAACAGTTATTATTGGTTTTTCTTCCTCTACTGGTTTAGTAACTTCCGGATGCATACTTTTATTTACTAACTCATTCACTATAGCATTATGGGTATCAAAACGCCAATCATTTACTTGTACAACCAAAGTACTATTGGGCAGGAATTGTAATTTTCCTGCAGACATACCTTGCATACTTTTACTTACAAGTACCAATTCATAGTTACCGATTGGAATATTTTTTACCGTTTTATTATTACCATACACAACGATTGGTCTTAAAGCGGTATCAGCAATAGGATAAAGAATAAGATAATTTAAAGCAGTGTCTTTCTTAAATTGTAATTGCAAATGACCTAATCCATTTTCTTTACTTGCATAATTGTTGTGCAGGTAGTTATTGTTTATGCGGATGTAAGGCGTTGGCTTGGCTTCAGGATAACTGATTGTCGGGGGTGGTAATAATGTATCACCAAGCTTCCAACTAAAAGATTTATCTACTGATAGCTGGTATGGCTCTTTTCTTAGTGGGAATAATGCTGTTTTTTCTAATCGTAAAATCTTTTCAGAAATACGATAAGCATAACCGGGTTCAAAAATAAAATGGGTATCAAATTTACCCGGAGCAAATAAATGCAAACTATCATTGGGTTTGA
This sequence comes from Methylophilus rhizosphaerae, assembly GCA_943370285.1. Classification (GTDB taxonomy): domain Bacteria; phylum Bacteroidota; class Bacteroidia; order Chitinophagales; family Chitinophagaceae; genus CALRQJ02. The sequence continues at coordinate 101,721 of CALRQJ020000011.1, forward strand.
ATGGACCAACAATATGTTTATTATACCCATTTAATGAAACTACTTGTTGCTGCTGCCAAACATATCCGGTATTGTATTGATAATCAGATTCTAATTGAAATAAGTGTTTTTCTAAGATGGCTATTTCTCGGTCAGTGAGATAGTTCGGTTTATTTTCAATAACGGCTCTTGTCGGTAATTTATCAAGGTCAATCACTAAATCGTGTTTGTAATTGGGCTGTACATAAATACTATCAATTTCAAAATATTGTTCGTATAGTCTTACACCAACTTTGGTGTAGCCGGGCATCACTTCAAAACTATAGGGCTGATTTCCACCTTGAGTATTATAATAATATGAAAATACATTATTTAATAGTAACATAAAAACTTGCTGTGGTTGACCATTTTTAACCACATGCACACTTACCTGAGGTATAAAAGAATTGATACGGTTCACCACATCAAAAATGGTATCTGCCGGAAACAGGGTTTTGAAATACAACATACTATCTAACCCAAATGATTGCCGCCATTTTTGATGCTTGCCTAACGGATAGCGTTTCAACAAATAAGGATCTGATGATTCATATTTTTTCATCAGCAGCTGCGGCTTTGATTGGTATTTTTTTAAGTATGGCGGATCAGGTACTCGTATATCATTTTTAAATTGTCCGTTGTAACTAAACGCAGTCAAATTAACACCGGCAGCAGGTCTATTTTTATAATCTTTTACTGCTACTTCAACCGTATCTTTTTGACCCGGATAAATGGTTGGCGTAGCATGTATATCAACGTTCAATATTTTATCCAACAATCCAATTGTTTCTTGAAACTGCTTGGGTTCATTTGCCCAAATATACTCCCACTTTACTTTGTAAGCTTGTCGTTTATCGGGATTAGTAATAGTCCAAACAATAGCTGCATCGCTGCTTTTACCGGCATCAACCAATTGCTTGTTTTTAAAAACTGTATAACTAACAGGAATACGATTAGGATTTTTCAATATAAACCCAAGTGTATCACCTTTACTTGTACGAGTCAACAAAACCCGATAATTTCTTTCAACACTAATAGTCTCCTTCTGATATAATGAATCCAAGTAAAAAGTATAATCTTCTGCAAATGGATCAATTTTAGTTTTATACGGATAAGTAATAGCCCGAGACGTTTCTATAGCGCCATCCATTTCTACTTCTCCTTTCGCTGCTTTTGATTGCCCATTTACTTTATATTCAGCATACACCGTATCGGCCACTTGCCATGCCACCAATTCACTATTGCCAGGCTTGTAGCTAAGGTCTACAGATTTTTCTTGAATTTCGTTATTACTGTTTTTGAAAACAAGCTTCGCTTCTACCTCCAATTGAGCATTTGGTAAATGGCTTGTAGCAAATTGAAATTTGGTAGCCGTTCTAGTATCTAGTTTTTGTTCCGCTACACATAAAGTATCACTAACTTGAATAGTGTCTTTATAAATTATATTAATACTTTTGGCAGTGATAATCAATTTAGCAGTAGCATCTAATAAATTAAGTCCATTAGCATCTTTGGCTTCAGCTGAAAAATACATGGTATCATGCAAAAAATAAGCTGTTTTGTCGGCACTAAAAGTATATGTGGCTACCTCATCTAAAACATAATCTTCAATTTTAAAAGATTTAGTAATCACCGATTGTCCTTTTGTATTCCGCAGGGTAACCGCATAACTAATATCCGATACCAAAGTATCCCTCAGTACAAAATCAAACACATAAGCACCGGCTGATGCAGGTTTAAGCTGTGTTAGCAATTGTTTGTATTGCTTGTTTCTGCTGTAGTATTCCAAATACACAGCAACAGGTTTATTGTATCGTTTATTTTTTTTATCTACAACATATGCTTTCAACCTCACTGTATCATTGAGTTTGTATTTAGGTTGGTTGAAAACCATAAAGCCATTACCTCTAATGCTAGATGGTTTATAGCGAGTGTAATTCGGCTTAAATAATCCAATTATTTTTGTTGGCAACCAACTTACCACTTTGTAAAACTTGGTGGTTTTAAATATTCGCCATTGCTGTTTCCGAATAGGCACATAGTTATTATCTTCTTCTTCTAATCGTAAAAAAATAGTATCACCGGGAGTACAAACTTTGACTAAAGCATCATCCGGTTGGCGTTGTTGTACCCAATAATTTTGAGTTTTGGTATTGTAAGGGGCAGAAGTTTTATTTACAAATACCGCTGCATTGTTTACAGGTTCTCCTGCTTTTGTTCTTACATCAATTTGTAATCGGTACTGGTTATTGATCGGGTAAGCAAAAAGACGAGTATTGCAAATCATTTCAGCAGTTATATTTCCTTTTTCTACAGCAATTAACACGTAGTGTCCAATGGGCAAAGAATCCGTATTAGCATACACATTTTGAAAGGTTTTATAAGGTTGTTGTATCAAAAAATGATCTACGGGTATACTATCCAACAACAGGTATTGTTCAGCAGTAGCAGCCGAAATAGCGTAGGCAAACAATTGGTGACTTTTATTCGGGATTTTTCCAAAATTAATTTGAGCATTTGCACTAAAAACAAATAATGCGAAAAGAACAGATAGTATGGCATGTCTCATGAGTAGCGTTATTTGTGCACCAAAAACGATATAGGCAATAAATATAATAGCAATGCTGCAAAACCTTTGATATTTAACCTTTTTGCAACACCCCTATTTAGGCTATATTTGCAGCCCGTTGATTTTTGGGTGAAACCACCAACACTGCTACTATTTAGCTACTGTTGCGTCGCACTCTTCAACGTTCTGTTCATGTTTGAGCAAACAAACTGTTATCGTTTAACCAAAAAGCGTCCCCCTTTTGGGGATAAGAACATATGTTTAGAACTAATACTTGTGGCGAATTAAACATCAACCATGTAGGTCAAACCGTAACCCTTGCCGGTTGGGTTCAAACCGTTAGAAAATTTGGCAGCATTACTTTTGTTGACCTCAGAGACCGTTATGGAATAACGCAATTACTGTTCAACGAAAGCCTAAATGTTGATTTAGATGCTCAGCCTTTAGGCCGTGAATTTGTTTTACAAGTAACCGGAACGGTAAACGAACGGAGTAACAAAAATGCTAATATTGCTACCGGCGATATTGAACTACTCGTAACCAATTTCACCATCCTTAATAAATCGGCCGTACCTCCATTTACTATACAAGACGATACTGACGGTGGCGATGATGTACGAATGAAATATCGTTTTCTAGATTTGCGTCGCAATGCCGTGAAAAAGAATTTAGAACTCCGTTATGCGGTAAATCGTAGTGCCAGAAATTATTTGCATGAAAATAATTTCATGGATATTGAAACACCATTTCTCATAAAATCTACACCCGAAGGTGCTAGAGATTTTGTAGTTCCATCGAGAATGAATCCCGGACAGTTTTATGCTTTACCACAAAGTCCGCAAACATTCAAACAATTATTAATGGTTAGCGGTTACGACCGTTACTATCAAATTGTAAAATGTTTTAGAGACGAAGATTTAAGAGCCGACAGACAACCTGAATTTACACAGATTGACTGTGAAATGGCATTTGTAGAACAAGAAGATATTTTAAACATGTTTGAAGGTTTGATCAAACAAATTTTCAAAGATGTGAAAGGCATTGAATATACCGAAGCGGTAGAAAGAATGAGTTGGGAAGAAGCCATGTGGCAATATGGTAACGACAAACCCGATATCCGTTTCGGGATGAAACTGTGTAACTTAAAATTCCCGGCACATACTTTTTCAACAAAACCAAGTTTGGCAAATTTGATTGAAGCTGACTTTGCAGTATTCAACGAGGCCGAAACGGTATTAGCCATTGCCGTACCCGGTTGCAGTGAATATACCCGTAAACAAATAGATGAATTAACCGATTGGGTGAAGCGTCCGCAAATTGGCATGAAAGGTTTGGTGAATATCAAATGCAATTTGGATGGCAGTTTCAAAAGCAGCGTAGATAAGTTTTATAGCGAAGCACAATTAAAAGCGATTGCGGAAGCTACCAATGCACAAGCAGGTGATTTAATTTTAATATTGGCCGGCACAGAAGAACGTACCCGTAAAGCTACTAGTGAACTCAGATTAGAAATGGGTAAACGCTTAGGCCTTAGAAAAGAAAACGAATTCAAATTATTATGGGTACTAGATTTTCCATTATTTGAATTTGCTTTAGAAGATCAAGACGGTGGCGGTGCCGGTCGTTGGGTGGCAAGACATCATCCATTTACCAGTCCAAAACCAGATCATATCAACATCATGATCAACAATTCACCTAAGGTGGAAGACTTAGATAAATATTTAGAACATCCTTACGCCAATATCAAAGCCAATGCTTATGATATGGTATTAAATGGCAATGAAATCGGTGGTGGTTCTATTCGTATTTTTCAAAGAGAATTGCAAGAGAAAATGTTCGAAGCATTAGGAATGGATACTGAAGAACAGCAACATAAATTTGGCTTCTTACTAGGTGCTTTTGAATATGGTGCTCCGCCACATGGTGGTATTGCATTTGGTTTTGATCGTTTATGTTCCATTTTAGGCGGTAGCGAAAGTATCAGAGACTTTATTGCATTCCCAAAAAACAATAGCGGCAGAGATGTCATGCTAGATGCCCCAAGTGAAATCAACGCAAAGCAATTTGACGAATTAAGCATTAAGCCAAATTTGAAATAACTAACTTTAAACAACAATAAAAAGCCTGCTAGAAAATATTTTGCAGGCTTTTTTATTCCTTATTTATTTTCTCTTATCTTGTAGCATCTTGCTTGCTAGCCACATATCGTGGCCGGCTTTTTTTATGCGCCAACCAAACAATTGCATATGAGTAATGTACAGCTATTGCAACAATATCAAACTGCGCCATTCATTTTTGATGAAATGAAAGATGCTGAACATATCCGTTCTCAATATGCAAAAGTAGTTGAGGCCTTGCTACAATTAGATGTACAAGCCTTGCACCAAAAAGATAAATTGGCTGCGGAGTTGTTCATGAACCAAGGCATCACCTTTACGGTATATAGCGATAATGCAGGCATAGAAAGAATTTTCCCTTTTGATATTATTCCACGTATCATCACAGCTAAAGAATGGGATCATATTGAAAGTGGTATCAAGCAACGCTTAAAAGCACTTAATCTTTTTTTAAAAGACATTTATCATGAACAAGAAATTCTAAAAACAGGCATTATTCCTCCTTCGCTTATAGCATCCTGTCCGCATTATACCCGTGAAGTATTTGGGATAAAAGTACCACATGATATTTATGTTCATATTAGTGGTATCGACTTAATTCGTGGAGAAGATGGAACGTTTTACATTTTAGAAGACAATCTAAGAACTCCATCCGGCGTAAGTTATATGTTGGAAAACAGAGAAGTTACCAAACGTATTTTCCCTGATGTTTTGGCCAGTAATCAAGTTAGGATGGTCAATAATTATCCGCTTTTACTCCATCAAATTTTATTGTCATTATCGCCACAGCAAATTTCTAATCCTACTGTTGTATTATTAACACCCGGTATATATAATTCTGCCTATTATGAGCATACTTTTCTAGCTCGTCAAATGGGCATTATGTTAGTGGAGGGCAGAGATTTAGTGGTTGATAATCACAAGGTATATACCAAAACAACCAATGGTTTACAACAAGTACATGTCATCTATCGCCGGGTTGATGATGAATTTTTAGACCCATTAGTATTTAGACCCGATAGTGCATTGGGTGTTCCCGGCTTAGTAGGTGCTTACAGAAAAGGCAATGTTGCGATTGTAAATGCCATGGGTAATGGCGTGGCGGATGATAAAGCCGTATATGCATATGTACCGCAGATGATTAAATATTATTTGAACGAAGAACCCATTTTGCCCAATGTTCCTACCTATCAAATGAGTGATGCGGATAGCAGACAATTTGTTTTTGACAACATTCAAAATATGGTAGTTAAAAGAACCAATCAAAGCGGCGGCTACGGCATGGTAATGGGTAATACTATTAGCGAAGAAGATTGGTTAAAAGCTAAAGTTGAAATTGAGGCTGACCCTAGAAGTTTTATTGCTCAACCGATTATAAAATTATCTACCGTACCTTGTTTTATTGATGGCAAATTTCAACCAAGACATGTGGATTTAAGACCTTATGCGTTGTGTGGACCTTCTGGAGTATCTATTGTTCCGGGAGGATTAACTAGAGTAGCATTAAGAGAAGGTTCTTTGGTTGTTAACTCTTCGCAGGGTGGTGGTAGTAAAGACACATGGGTAGTAGATATTTAAACTAAATACATCAATAGCTTGCCGAAAGGCAATAAAACCATATTACATGCTGAGTAGAATTGCAGATTCAATGTTTTGGCTAAACCGTTATATGGAACGGGCAGATGGTATGTTACGGGTAATTAAAACCAATTACATATTATTATTAGATAAAGGCATTCATACACATCACAATTGGAAGCCAGTATTAGAGATGTTCGCTGCTGCTACGCCGGATGAAATGCCACAGTTAGAAAACAATACCGATGCTGCTTTACATCAATTAATGTATAGTAAAACAAATAATAACTCTTTACGAATTATTGTTACGAGGGCTAGAGAAAATGCCCGTGGTGTACAAGACCATATTACCAAAGAAGTGTGGGAACAGGTTAACCAACTTTACCATATTGTAAACAATGATGTGTTGGCCGAAAAATTACAAAGTTATCAAGCACTAGAATTAATAGATGATTTAAGCCGTCAAAGTATTTTATACACCGGCGTTACCGATACCACTATGCCTCGTGGAATGGGTTGGAATTTCATGAATATTGGCCGTTATTTAGAACGTTGTTTATTTACCATAGAGATTACGAAAAAACAATATAAACAAATTGGTTACGACCTTACAGACACAAGAGATATTTTACAATGGAAGTATTTGCTATTAAGTTTATCCGGTTACGAATTACATTTAAAGGCTTATCGCAATAATAATTACAATACCAATGTATTACATCAGGTTTTATTTAATGTGCATTTTACAAGATCAGTTTTATATTCAATGAATTGTTTAGAGAAGTATTTAAAACGAGTGATAACGGATAACCATACCTCAGAAATCACTGCTATGAAACAACAATTTGGACGAATGCGTAGTAAAGTTGAATTTACCGATTTTGATACGCTAGACAGAGATAGCCTGCCAACTTTTCTTGATGATATTCATCATGAATTATTAGACTTTGGAAGACGTTTTGGACAAATATTTTTTTCTTACGCTTAATTCACCAATATGCCTGTTTTTAATATACATCATATCACAAAATACGAGTACGACAGACCGATTAAAGAGAGCAATAATGAGATTAAGATTTTTCCTTTATTATGTCATGAACAAGAAACATTACAACATGAAGTCATTATTTCTCATCAACCGGATATTCATTTTTTTGTTGATTATTGGGGTAACAAAACAGGTCTTTTCAATGTATTGCCGGTTCATCAACAAATGGTAATTGAGAGTAAATTAACCATCCGCACTACACTATCTTCTCAGTTACAATTTAACTTTCATACCAATTGGCAACAATTGCAAGATGAAGTAAATTTTGATTTAAGATTGATTGAATTAAGTAATCCGGATGCCACTACTCGTCAACAAGAAATTAAAGATATGTTGAGCAGTATTGTTACTCCTGATACTAGTGTAGCAACTGCAGTTGAACAAATTAGTCAATATATTTTCAAGCAATTCAAATACATCAAAGGCATTACTACTATTGAAACTACAGTTGATGAAATTCTAGACCATCGTAGCGGTGTTTGTCAAGATTTTGCCCATGTGATGTTGCAAATGTTGAAAACGCTACAGATACCTTGTCGCTATGTAAGCGGCTATATTTGTCCGAACAAAAATGGCATGCGAGGCGAAGGTGCAACCCATGCATGGGTAGAAGTATGGTTGCCACAATATGGTTGGGCAGGCATCGACCCCACTAATAATGTTTGGGTAACCAATCATCATGTAAAATTAGCGGTGGGCAGACATTTTAATGATTGCAGTCCGGTAAAAGGAGCATTTAAAGGACCGGCTAGACAAAAGTTATCAGTATTTGTAGCTGTTGGTTATGAAGATGGACAAAAGTTTGAAGAAGTAACAAATGTGCAACTCGAATCTCAACCTCTAGATGCAAAAGACAGTTTCTTTATCTCTGATGGATATGTGGTGCAGCAGCAGCAACAATAGTGTTACTTATTTTATCAAAACAATTTCAACTCGTCTGTTTTTTTGACGACCTTCTTTTGTGGTATTTGATGCCACAGGTCGTTGCTTTCCATTTCCTTTTATAGTTATCAAATTAGCATCTAATTGAAGCTTTCGTAGCAGATATTGCTTTACTGCTGCAGCTCTGTTTAATGATAACATATTGTTGTAAGCATCCGTGCCAATACTATCCGTATGGCCGGTTATTTCAATGCTTTTGTAGCTTGATGTTTTAAGTTTGAACAAAGCACTATCTAGTAATTGAATAAATACTGGGTTAAGTGTACTACTGTTGAATTTAAACAATACATCAGGAATTACTAGTGTATCATTTGTAGAAAGTACTGGCGGAGTATCTACAATAGTAATTTTAACTACTTCCATTGGTGGCAACACTTTAATTAGTGATTGATCAATAGGAATGGATTCTACCAAGCCGGCAGGATGACGATTGTTTTGATCATATACTTGTTTAACAATAGCATTGTATTGTGGACAAATTGGAATTGTACTATCTAATGCTACTAATTCCATTTTATCTATTTGGTACACTACATCTCCCCTACTGTTCGATGCCATAAATTTATCCCTCGTCATTGGAATGTTTGATAAATTACCAAACAATAAAAATTGTTCATCGCCACCGGCGGTAAAAATCAATTGTGTTTTTATCCAACCGGGTGGAATTCTTTCGATGATATATTTTGGTTCAATCGTGAAAGAAGGTTCTAATTGGTGATAGGGCATGGCCGAACTACCGGGTTCTGCATCACCAATCCAAACGTCTAAATGATTAAAATTTCCACCGGGTGCAGCAATATATAGCGTAAGCCGATATTCTTTGCCCTCCACCAAAGGACATAGCAGTTTAGTATATACATAACTGCCCATACTACTACGGGCCGCTATATTGCCCATTTTAACCATTTCAAATTTTGCCCCACTATATGGCTTAGCGATGTTACGACTGATAAAATAATTAGCTACACCAGGAAAATGAAACCATGCTTCAGGTGCACAAAGTACCCGGTACTCAGTGCAAATATTCTCATCTTCAAAATCTCCATTGGCCACTAAGTTCTGTGCATAAGTGTTAAAAGAAAAAAACAGTACGCAAAATTGTAGTAGCCATTTAAACATTACCTAAATATAAAGCCAATATATTTTGGGCAATGATAGTGCCATGTTAAAAGAAGTGTAATTCTAATACAATAGTTTCTAGACAATATTTATCATGCCATTTGAATAAATGCATTTATTTTCAACTATCAATCAAACTACAATACTATGTTTCAAGATACAGCATTGATTTACATCTTTACACCGGCATTGCTAATTGGAACGCTAATTACCATCATTCTTGCAGTAAGCATTAAGAAAAAAACAAGTTCAGCTGTAGAAAAAGCAATTATGATTGTCAAATGTAATTGTATCATTTTTGGGGCGATGGTTGTGGTGTTATACTTATCACTTCCTGTAACACCAAGCCTAAGCACATTTGGCTATCCCGAAGATATTGCTGCCATTCAAGAAGATAAAAAGCTATTGTACTTACTTCAAACGTATAATAAAGCCTTGGTAAGAACCACTGAAGTTTTGCATTGGTTTTTATTTACATTTATATGGTTTTTCTTGGCCACCATAATCAACGTTACAAACATCTTAAAAAGTAAAAAAAAATCAAATAGTAATGCATAGTTGCGATAGGTTCTACATGCATTTTGCATAACAAAAAGCCCTGCATGTTGCAGGGCTTTTATATTAAAGTTTATAGAAGTGATAGCTTACACCAACATTCGCAAAGGCTCTTCTAAAAGGCTCTTAAGCGTTTGTAAGAATGCTGCGCCGGTTGCTCCATCAACTACACGATGGTCGCAGCTCAGGGTTACTTTCATCACATTACCCGGAACTACAGCACCATTTTTTACGACAGGTACTTGTGCAATGCCACCTACAGCCAAAATACAAGCATCTGGCGGATTGATGATTGCCGTAAACTGGTCAATACCAAACATTCCTAAATTAGAAATGGTGAAAGTGCTGCCCTCCCAATCTGAAGGTTGTAATTTTTTATCTTTTGCTTTTTGAGCATAATCTTTTACTTGAACTGCGATTTGGCTCAAACTTAATCCATCTGCAAAGCGTACCACAGGAACTAATAATCCTTCATCAACAGCAACGGCTACGCCAATATTGATATGATGATTAAAACGAATTTTATCGCCCAACCAACTGCTATTTACTTTAGGATGTTGTTTCAATGCCAATGCAGTAGCTTTCAGCACTAAATCATTGAAACTGATTTTTACTTTAGCATTCTCATTCATTTTAGCACGGGCAGCTACAGCAGCATCCATATCAATACTCATGGTAAGATAGAAATGGGGGGCTGTGAACAAACTTTCGCTTAAGCGACGAGCAATGGTTTTACGCATTTGCGAAACCGGTACTTCATCGAAACTTACCGTTCCGCTTGGTACAACTGGCGCAGCATAATTTGTTGGCGCAGATTCCTCCTTCGTCGGAATGACAACCGGACTAGTTGTACTTGTAGCAGCAGGTGAATAATTGTCAATATCGGCTTTTACAATACGACCGTTTTCGCCGCTACCTTGTACATATTTTAAATCAATGCCTTTATCGGCTGCTAATTTTTTTGCTAAAGGCGATGCAAAAATGCGGCCTTCATTTACCACAATAGGTGCTGCAGTAGTAACAGCGGCAACAGGTGCAGTTTCTGCTTTCGTAGGTGCTGTAGTTGGTGCTGGTGCAGTCTCAGTAGCATTTCCACCGGCTTTAACAGCAGCAACAATAGCATTAATATCTAGCCCTTCTTTACCAATAATACAGAGCAAATCGTTTACCTGAATTTTTTCGCCGGGCTTAGCACCTTGGTACAATAACACACCATCTTTATAGCTTTCTAATTCCATGGTGGCTTTATCAGTTTCGATATCAGCCAACACTTCACCTTTTTTAACCGTATCGCCTACATTTTTATTCCATCCTGCAATAACACCTTCTGTCATCGTATCACTAAGGCGTGGCATTAAAACGATTTCTTCCATAGTAGAAATATCAATACCTGATGCAGCAGGAGCAGCAGCGGCTGGTGCAGAGGGGATAGCGGCTGCTTGTGCAACTTCTTGTGTAGGGGCGGCAGATCCTCCACCGGAGTGTTGTGCTACTAATGCGGTTACATCTTCACCGGCCTTACCAATAATCGCCAACAAGTCGTTTACTTGTAATTTTCCACCGGTAGCAATGCCAAGATGTAGTAAAACGCCTTCTTGGTAGCTTTCTAACTCCATTGTAGCTTTGTCGGTCTCAATTTCAGCTAATAAATCTCCTTTTTTAACGGTATCTCCCACTTGTTTATGCCATCCAGCTATAACACCCTCGGTCATGGTATCACTTAATCGGGGCATCAAAATCACTTCAGCCATTGCTATTTTAGGTTTTATGATGATTGGTTTTGATTGAATTGTAGCCAAAAAGGAGGATTTTCTCCTTTAAAAGCCGCTTAAACAGGCCGTGAAATTACAGCAAAATGCTTTACAGGCAAGATTGGCTTTTATTTTTTGATAACATGCATGATTTAGCCCCTTTTTAAAAAGAAAAATCCCCGCCTAAGCATTGTTTTCGGCAGGGATTTATAATTTCTGTTGAGCTATATCTAGTCCTTTTTGATTTTATCATCAAACAACTTTTCTTTCGGCACAACTTTCACTTTTTGCCCTTCTTTTAAAGTTTTGCTTACTAAGCTGTACGGACCTGTAATGACTTCATCATTTTCTTTTAATCCGCCTAAAATTTCGATATAGTTAATATCCTGTATATCGGTTCTGACTTTCAACCTTTTTACAGTTCCATCTTTTTGTAACACAAATACCACTTCATCAATATCCTCGGGTGTGTTAGAATCAGACTCGTTGTTACTAGCTGTTTGATCTGCATTGGCTTTTTTATCTACTGCTTTGTCAGAATCTTTTTCACGGGTTGTTACGGCATTGATTGGAACCGATAAAACATCTTTATGAGTAGTTGTTTGAATATCAGCACTAGCATTCATACCCGGACGGAATGGGAATCTTTTTTTACCGTTAACCATTACCATTAAATCTTGATAACTCTCAGGCAATAACCGAATATGCACTTTGTAGTTAGATACTTCAGTACCGGTGGATGAACTAATTTGTTGGGCAGCACTTGTACTACTGCTTCCAATCTTAGACACAAGGCCTTTAAATTTTCTCTTGCTATAAGCATCTACTTCTACCAATGCACTGTCACCCAACTTTACTTTAGGAATATCATTTTCGCCAACTTCTACCCTTACTTCAATGGCACTCATATCTGCAATACGCATCATTTCGGTACCCACATTAAAACTATTACCGGCAACTCTTTCCCCTTTTTTAATATTAAGTAAACTTACAACACCACTCATGGGGGCTACAATTGTTGCACGGGACAAATCTTTATTGGCACGGGTTAATTGAGCTAATGCACTTTGCACTGAAGCTTCTCCTCCTTTAATGCCTTCTTTAGCAGCATTGTAATTGGCTCTAGCTGTTTTTAACTGCTGCTCTGCCTGTTCAAATTCTGCTCTTGAAATCACTTTATCATCTAATAATTTCTTCTGACGATTGAAGTTATTTTCTGCTTGCTCTAAAGTAGCTTTTAAAGCTTCGAGTTGTGCGGCAGAGTTAGACACCCCCGCTTTGGCTTGATTAACGCCTGCAGCGGTTTGGTCTCTTTGAGAAGAATAAATATCAGCATAAATTCTTGCTAATACTTGACCACGGGTAACACTGTCACCTTCTTCAACATTCAATTCTACTATCTCGCCGCTAATATCCGGACTCACTTTCACTTCTACCTCAGGATAGATTTTACCACTTGCATTTACCGTTTCAATTATGGTACGCTTAACCACTTTTTCGGCCGACACTTTAGTGCCTTCATCCTTACCAAACACACCGGCCTTACTTAATCCTACCAATATTACAATTAGCAATAACATGCTAACAATTATCCAAATCAGTTTCTTACTCATTACTATTAATTTATGGTGGTCTTATTTCTTTTTAGGTTTGAATTTAAAGTCTGATGCCTTGTCCTTTGTAAAATTCCAATACTTTAAGTCTAAAAATGTATTCATACTGATTACTCACTTCTTCTACTTTAGCCCTAAACAAATTGTTTTGTGTAGTGATATAATCTAGCGTACCCAACAAGCCAATATCATATCTTTTTTTGGCAAAGTCTAATGCTTTTTGCGATGCTTCAACATTTCGTTTTGACGCATTGTATTTTTGCATGGCCGAAAAAGCGTCTTGATATACATTATATATATTGGCTTTAAGCGTTTGCAATTCTTGCTCGTTTTGCAATTCTAATCCTTTTACATTCAGCTTAGATCTTTCCCAATTGGTACGGGCAGAATGACCGTTAAAAATGGGCATGTTAATGCTCAAGCCAACATTTTGACCAAAGTTTCTATTCAGTTGATCGGTAATGGTGATGTTTTTAAGCGTAGCTGCGAAACGCTGACTGAATACATCGTATCGATTAGCACCCACATTTACATAAGTACCGGTTGGCGCATCGGGCAATTGTGTTACTGATGCTACTGTTTTTGCTCTGTTGACAAAACGAGAATTCAGTCCACCACCGATGGATACAGATGGGTACATGGCCCCACGGGCAGATAACACTCTCTTTTGTGCAGCTTGTAATTGTAGCGCAGTAACTTTTTGTTGTGGCTGATTGGCAATGGCTAAATTGTACACCACTTCGGGTTGTAAATCTGTAATATTTTCTACCGGAATTAATTCAATTGGCGGAGCAATTATATCGAATGGGGTGGCCATATCTATATTCAGTACCGCTTTTAAGTTGATGATAGCTTGTTGCGTTGCAGCAATGGCCTGCAAATAACTTGAACTATCTCTTGCCAACTGAGCTTCTAACTGAATAGCATTTAATTCAGGCTGGCTACCTGCATCAACTAATTTTCGGGTGTTGAGTAGTTGTGCTTCGGTTTGTTTTAATTGCACTTCGGTCAATCTAGCTTGTTCTCTGCGCAGCATAATCTGCAAAAAAGCATTGGCAGCGTTGAGTGCAATATCGTTTTTAGCTTTATCTACATTCAACTCTTGAGCTTTTAAACTCAATGTAGCAGCTGCAATATTATTTTTCCTAACGTTCCAATTAAACAAGGTATAACCGGATGACAAACTGATACTTCCGGAAACGAAATCGGTACTTTCTAATGTACCTGTGGTAGGATTTTCGTTTAAACCATGGCTATAGCCAATTTGCGTTTGCCCGTTTAAAGTAGGGTATAAAGACATTTTAGTCTGATTGGCCTGCAATTTTTCTAATCTAGCCTGAATATCGGCCTGCTTTACCGATATATTATTGGCCATTGCATGTTCTACACAACGACGTAAATCCCATTTATCGCCGGTATTTTGTGCATTAACCATAGTAGCTGCCAAAAGCAAGCAGCAGCAGAATAGCTTGTTCATCATATAAACAAAAATAAAGCAATTAAAGCCTTAACAAATTTATTTTGGATAAATGGAAAACAGAAAAGGGGTTGCTGCCGATTATAGTGGATGAACTGAAGATTATCAAGCAATTGCTTCCAAAGCCTGTTTTAAATCAGCAATGATATAATCTGGTTCTTCTAATCCTGCATAAATGCGACACATTCGGTGTTCGGGGTTTATAGCATCAAAATTCGCTTTTTTCATTCCTGCACAACGTGGAATAATCAATGACTCATGACCGCCCCAACTTACAGCCATCAATATATGTTTCAAACTATTGCAAAAAGTTTCAATTGCTTCTACCGAATTGCATTTCAATATAATGGTAAATAGTCCGCAAGCATTTTTCATTTGCTTTTTGGCCAAGGCAATTTGTGGAAAAGCTTCATCAAAAGGAAAAATAACTTGCTCAATTTGTGGTTGTTGCTTTATCCAATCGACTACTTTATAAGTTGTTTGGGTAATTCTATCGAGCCGAGCAGGCAAAGTTCTTAAACCACGAATCAACAGCCAAGCATTAAAGGGCTGAATTCCGCTGCCAATATTCATGTACTCACTATTGAAAATGCGTTCAATCATAGCCTTGCTTCCACTAAGTATACCGGCAACTACATCACTATGACCACTTAGATATTTAGTAGCAGATTGGAGGCTCAAATCTATACCAAACTCAATTGGTTTTTGATAGATTGGAGTACAATAACTGTTATCGCAAATGGTAATAATGCCGTGAGCTTTAGCAAGCTCTGAAACAGCTTTCAAATCTTGCAATTCATAGGTCCAACTGTTGGGAGATTCAAGATAAAAAACGGTTGTATTTGGCTGGATGGCCTTGCTAAAATTATCAACAGATGTTCCGTCGATATAAGTATGCGTAACGTTGAAACGAGGTAATATTTCTTCGAACATTTTTCTTGCCCAAGTATACACACCTTGCACACTTACAATATGATCGCCACTTTTCACATTGGCTAGTACAGCAGCAAAAATGGCAGCAGCACCGCTATTAAAGACCAAACAATCTTCAGCTCCATCTAATGCAGCCAATTTCTTGCGTAATATTTCTACAGTTGGGTTTAACCCTCTACTATATAGCCAAGTGCTGTATTCATTGTCGAAGGCTTGACGTAAATCATCAACGGTTTTAAAAGCAAAATTTGAGGTTTGCACAATCGGTGGTGCAATAGCACGAAAATAATCGTCTCGATCTTCGGCATATTCGTTGAGGATGTAGGAGATGTCCATGGTTTAGAATGTTTTCGGACTTTGTTTGGTATGTCTGATTCTTAAAATAATTATTTCATCTTCATGAAAGAAATAGGATACTCTTATTCTATGAAGTTCGAAGGCCCGAAATGAATGATTGGTATTTTGGATTTTATATTTATCGGGAGGATAAAATTCAGGATTATTTGTAAGTGATTGAATAGCATCAATCAAATCTTTTTTAACCTTTAATGCATTTTGAGGGGAGTCTTTTTCTATATATTCAATAAATTTTCGAAAATGATTAACAGCAAGCACAGCCCATTTTATAGTATAGGTACGCATACTTTTAACCTAAAGAGATTTAACAACCGTTTCATGACCAACAAATTCTCCTGATTCAACAGCAGCAAGGGCATCTTCTATTTCTCTGTTGTATTGCAGAATAAAATCAGTCGCAACTTTGTTTTTTGCTCTTCTTTCAAGAATACCTTTCAACAATGCATTGATTGATAGCTTTTCTTCTTCAGAAAATTGGCTGAGTTGATTACTTAATTCTACATCAATTTTCATAACAACAATTTTATCAAATTTAAGCCATTTTATTCACCCGAAATCAACCCAATATGATTGCCAAATGGGTCTTGTACAATTGCTACTTGAAGATTGCCGCCTACGCCATGTGCAGGTTCAACAACAGTTGCACCAAGTGTTACGAAATGTTCAATTGTTTTTTCTATATCAGCTACATCCCAATAAGCACAATGGTGATTACCTTTTTCTACACCGCTCATGTCAGGATCTAAACCCAACTCAAACCCATTGACATTAAACCCAACATAAAATGATTCATCAAAATAAGGTTGTAAACCGGTGGCTTTACTATACCATTGTTTTGCAGCTTGTAAGTCTGCTACATGATATATAACGGTACGTAGTTTATTCAACATCTTGAGTTTTCTTTTTGGGATGAAATAAAAAGTAAATGACCATAAATGCTGCTAACACAACAACACCTGTTAAAGCAGTATCTGGGGTTTGAATAGCAATGCTAGCTCCAACGAAAAGATAACAAGCAATAAATATCAATGGCAATATGGGATAGAGTTTCATTTTATAAATACCTGTTCCATCTAAATGTTTAGTACGCTTACGCAGAATAAAAATGGTGGCACTACTTGCTACCATGCCAAAACAATCTAAGAAAATAGTGAAGTTTAGAATCTTTTCAAAAGTTTGTGCAAAGAATAAAATGACAATACAAATGGCTGCAAACACCGTTAGCGATACCGTAAGCACTTGATTTTTTGAACTCTGCTTACCAAACATTTTGGGTAGCGAACCTTCGGTACTCATGGCATACATTACCCTCGGATTACTCATAAGCAACGCATTTACATAAGCCAATACACCAAAGAATAAAAAGAAAGAGAAAACATCGGCACCATTTTTTCCGGCAATCTTTTGCATTAAACTGTAAGCGATTTCTCTTTCGCCTTTCATGTTATTAAAACCGATAATGTTATAATAACTTAAATTCACTAAGAGATATAAACCAATAATGATGGCAATACCAATAAAAATACCTTTAGGAATATTGCTTGCCGGCTTATCCACTTCATTCCCAAAATTGATGGTTTGTTGATAGCCCCCATACGTAAATGAAACAGCAATCAAAGAAATGCCAAGACTTTGAATCCAACTCATACTAGGCGCTGTAGTATCTGTTACTACTGCAACTGCTGCAGTTTGATCAGCATAATGCTGCGGAAAAAACAACGCACCAATCAGTACTACAATCATTCCAATTTTAATCAACATTAAAACATTTTGTGCCCTGCTACTCATTCTTAAACCCATAAGGTTAATGCCATAAAATACAATGATAGCACCACAACTAATCAGTGCTTTATGAATATCGGTCCATTGGTATTGCGGAAATAATTTGGTGATATAACCACTACCAATCAATGCAACACCACTTAAACTTGCTGCATTACTAATTAGAATAATACAGTTAATAGCAAATGCAATACTGGGATGATAGGCATAAGAAAATATCTTGTAATAACCGCCGGTTACAGGGTAGCGACTTCCAATTTCGGCATAAGTTAAGGCACCACATAACGCAACAAAGCCGCCCAATAACCAAGCTGTAAAATAAACCGAAGGTTCTATCGCATCTTTAGCACTTGTGGCTGCTGTTCTAAAAATACCCATACCAATTACCAGACCTACAACAATCATGGTAAATGAAAACAAGTTTAGCTTTTGGTTAGATTGCATAGTATTGAGTTGGTGATGTTTGAATGAACAAATGAACTATTCCTTGTCAAATTTTTTACGAATGTATTCTACTAAGGTGGGATCTTCTAATCCTTCCATATCACTTAACTCTAACTCTAGAGCCTTGGTACTCAGCTGAATTTCGAGTAAGGATAATAATAACGACAATGCGAAACTGAATAAAGCAAAAGCAAATACCCAATGGGCAATCTTCATCCATTCTTCATAAATCGTATACATACAAAAAATACAACTCAAAAAACTGAGTACCCCTAATGCTTGCATATTTTTGATGAGTTTCAATCTGTAACGCAGGTTTTTGATTTGCCCATGAATAATATGATCGGCATCGGTTTGGTATTTATCGTGCAGACTTCTCACCCGGTTTGACAAGGCCAGAAATCGATTGGTATAAGCCAGCATGATTAAACTAATGGCTGGAAACAACAATGCCGGCGTGTTGATTGAAATATCCATGCAGCCAAATTAATGAAAAAAGGCATAGCCGGGTTAATGACTTTGCCTGATTGCTAGAATAAAATAGGCAGTACTTTACATGAATTGATACAAAGTCTCTATTGCAGGGTATGTTAACATTGCTATTCTTTCTTGCTTGCCTATATTATCCATTTCAAATTTTAAATACATATTAAGAAGTATATTACATTACTCGCCTTGATTATTACTGCCCTTAGATGCTCCAAAAAAAAACAACTACACTTTATTGCCGATAATTTTTATCAATGTTGGAAAAAAATTAGTTCATTACGAATAATACAACTAATTATAATTTACTTTAGTGATAATATGAAGTCAATTTTCTTCTGCTCAGCATTATTACTACTCATCAGTTGTGAACCAAGTTTTATCACCTATAGAATGAATTTAAGTCTTGACTTTGCAGATAAACAAGGTGGACAAATTTTTACTTACGAGGATAGTTTTGACATTATCCAATATGGCAAGTTTTGTATTTACCACTCCATTGATATCAACCCACAAAACAATAATACAGCTACAAACGATTTTGTAAAAAGTAGAAAAAGGTACTATGTGTTTGAAACTAATCAAAAAAAAGGGCTTTATTATGTTGAAACGCAGTTGATGAATGGTCAGCTATTTGATGTTGACTCTCTATTACTGAAATCCAGAAATGGTGCAGACAAATTGTTAGATAAACAAAACGATAAGCTACTTTCAACTGAAAAACTTACAAACGGAAGCGTCAAAGAAACTTATACTTGCACAAAAATCGATGCCTCTTATCCTGATTCTATTTATGTATTTTACGATAGAAGGCTGAAAAATTCCATCTTCTCTTTTTCATCAACGTATGATAGCCTACAAGATTCTAAACTAAGTCGGATTAAAATTATTTATAATTCATATCATGATATAAATCTTAATGTTAAAGTTAACAGAAGGGTATACAGTTATAGGTTAACTAAATTAGAACAACAAGAGCCTAAACAGGTCGTATCATCGATTCTTGACGCTTATAAAAAAGAAAGAAAGCGATTACATCAACATCAACCTTAAGGAAATTATCTAACCTTCATCATCGTTCTTACTTGTTGTACGGCACCATTTTGTAATCGGGCATAATAAACACCACTTGGTAAAGCACCACTATCAAACTTAACGGTATAAGTGCCGGCAGTATAGTCTCTATCTACCAAGTTTTGAATGACCCTGCCCATAGGGTCAATAATTTGTACCAAGGTATGACCACCGGCAGTAGTAAAACTAATTGTAGTTGCTGCTGTAAACGGATTCGGATAATTGGCAATCAAGCTATTGCCCGATGTATTGGGATTTACCGTACGGCAAGCTGCCGTATTAATCAGCGGTAGGGTTTGAAAATTTTTCAACAATACTTGTTGCAAAGCACTGTTGGGTATACACAACCAATTTTCGAGCAGCGTAGCATACACACTTCTAAAATCGTATTGAAAAGGAATATTGTCATTCACATTTACAGTAGCCCCAATAGTTGGTGTATTACCAATTACACCACCTATCACCTGTTTGCCAAACACAAATAATGGAGCTGCTGCACCATGATCGGTACCGGTACTGCCATTGCTTTTGATACGTCGACCAAATTCGCTAAACGTCATACCCACTACCCTATCTTCTACATTCAAAAATTTCAAATCGTCTTGAAACGCTTTAATGGCATCGCTAACACGTTGCAATAATGTAGCATGTGTTCCGGTACTAGTATCGGTACTATTTACCTGAGAAGCATGGTTATCAAATCCACCCATGCTTACCATATAAACCCTTGTTTTCAATCCGCCTTTAATCAGTCGGGCAACAATTTTTAATTGATCAGCTAAGGTATTGTTGGTAGGATAAGTGGATTGAGTGGTCACTCTTCCGGCGGCAGCCGTAATTACTTGTCCGTAAGATTGTGTTTGTTTGGCCACCGTTCTCACATAAGTTAATTCTTTACCGGCCGGTGTATTGGGTGCAGGATCTTGTACACCACTCAATAAACTATAAAAAGAAGTAGGATTGCTAATACTCATGGCCATACTTACCGCAGGGCCCTGAAATGTAAGTGATGTAACAGAACCAATTTGTATGGCCAAAGGATCTGTCATGGTACTGTTAGGATAACCATTGGGGAAATTCGGAAACTCATAATCTAAGTACCTACCTGCCCAACCACTATTTACCAATTGATTACTATCGCTAGCACTCATCCAAATATCGGTTGCCCTGAAATGAGAGAAGTTGGGTGAGGGATAACCCACCGAATGTACCAATGCTGCTTTCCCATCATTGAACAACGATTGTAAGCCAGTCATGGCAGGATGCAAACCTGCTTTATTGGTGCCGGGAATAGCCAACACTCGATTTTGCGGAATGGCAATATTGGTTCGGGCATTATTATAATTGCCATAAAACTCTACCGGAATAACAGTGTTTAAACCATCGTTGCCGCCATTGAGTTGAATGAGTACCAACACATGATCGGTTTCGGTTGTAGGCATCATTAAAGCTTGCAGCAAAGGTGAATTTTCGCCGAAAGCTTTTACCGACAATCCGTTGAATAAACCCGGCAGTGTTATACTGGCAGGTAGCGTATGACGCAGAAAATCTCTCCGTTTCATAGACTATATATTTAGGCCAATTGATATTCGGCCAGGTTCATTAAATATTTGTACAAATCTCTCAGGCGGTTTCGAACCGTAGTGGTATTAGCCATATCGTTAGGATTGGTGATATAGCCTACCCAAGCATTGGTCCAATAATAATCGCTGCTTTGTCCGCCGAGGAGAATATCAGTTTTCAGTTGATTTTTACTAGCAGTTGAGAGTTCAACACCCAATAAATATTTAACGGAATCAGTAATTAAGTCGTTGGGATCCATTGGGTTGGGCAGTGTTTTGGCAAATGCCGGACCATCTACCTGAATTTTTTTTCCACTGAACGTATAACCGTTTAGGGTTAAAGTATCTGTAAACTGATTGCGTTTAGGCAACGTATCACTATTAATCCAAATTTCGTAAAACTGTGGTTCCTGATAATAAGCTTTCCATCCACTCACATCAGGCGGATCGCCAATATTTTGTTGCATATTGCTAGCTTGGGCTACTAAATAATTCCACATACCATAGTTGGTAGTAAAATCTGTTGCAACCGGAAATACAACTTTAAACTCCCGAAGCATACCAACAAGCATGTCAATCGGACTTTTAATTTGGCAACCTCTGTTTAATACATCAAAAAAATGTTCACTTCGTAATAAAGCAGTGAGTACAGGTTTTATCTCATAATTGCTATTTCTAAATATGGTTGCTAAAGGCGTAATAACATCGGTTTCAACATTATTGTCAATTTCGTAATATACAAACCAACGGTACAGCCTGCGGCAGATGAATTTGGCCACTTCCTGGGTATTGAAAATCATGGTCAACAAATCGTCCAATTCTTGGTCGCCGGCTGTTGCTGTATTTCTTCCCGTGATAATGGTATTATTATAGAACGCAGAGAATTGTTTATTGGTTGAGTTATGGCGAGAAGCAGTAAAATACGATGAAATAGTTGTTGCATTATTCCGCCATCCGGTTAACACTTTGGCCGCTTCTTTTACATCGTTCTCTGTATATAAAGATTGCGGGCCTTTACCACAGCAAAACAACTCTTGCAATTCTCTAGCGTAGTTTTCATCGGGTGCAGCAGCTGTATTTAACTGACCATTAAGGTAAACCAACATGGCGGGGTCTAAAGTAATATCCCTCACCATGGTTTTAAAATTACCCAAGGCATCAGTACGCAATAAGTTATGATGTTTATACAAATATTGGGCATTGGCAACATCTACCGATTCGGTAGCAAAATGATTGTGCCAAAAGAAAGTCATTTTTTCTCTAATGCTTCTATCCTGATTAATCATTAAACCCATCCACCATTTTTTAAATGATGCTCGGCGCAAAGACTGAATGGTGCCGTCGTTATTGGGGTCGTTTACCCAAGTAGTACCGTTTGCAATATGGGCATCAGGCTGTGTTAATGCACTTGCATGACTGTATTCTTTTACGGGTGGCGCTGGCAAAGGTGTTGTAGGATTCACCAATTCGTTTACTGTTTGGGTAAGCGTTTTGGTTTTGAAATAATCAACATCGGCTTTAACTGCCCCAAACATCGTTCGTTTGAGCAAGTGAATGATTTCAGCTTCCGTCCAAGGACCGGTATAAGGATTAATTCCGCTTTGTGTACGGCTTATCGGATCCGGTGGTGGGGTTTGCTTTTCCTGCGGCATAACGGCAGTTGCAAAAAAGTCCCTTCTATCCATAAACAATCGTTTTGGGGTGATGGTGTAGCGCTATGGATAGGAAAGTTAGGGTAAAGTTTAACGCCAACAAAAATCAGTCGTTTAATTCGTATGCATTTATTAAAACTTTATTCCTATCCAAAATGCATTTCTCCAAATTTGGATGCTTATCTTTATAACCTATCTAAAATTTTTTATGCAAAAAATGTACACCCTGCTTGTTGCAGCTTTATTGCTTGCAACATCATCAACAATTTGTGCTCAGAACTTTTGGAAATCTATCCCAGATGCATCTGTAGCACCATCTACCAAAACAGCTAGGACAGTTTATCCCACCAGCTACGCTACTTTTAGCTTACAGACAGCTGCTTTTAAACAGTATTTGCATGCAGCACCACAAAGGGTTTTAAGCATCGCCAATCAATCAGGATTGGTGGTTCAATTGCCTAATCCACAAGGAGGACTTGAAGCTTACGAATTGATAAGAGAAGAAATTATGGCACCGGAATTGGCTGCAAAATATCCGGAAATTGAAACCTATATGGGTAGAAGCATAAGCAACCCTGCTAATCTAATCAGATTAGAATCTACACCTAATGGAATTACCGCTATGATTTTCGCCGAAGGCGGAAAAACCTATTTGATTGACCCTTATTCGAACATGACTGCATCAGAATATATGGTGTATTTAAAATCGGCTTATCCAAAAGATGCCAATAGAAATTTTGAATGTTTGTTTGACGAGCACCAAACTAATCCAACGGCACTTACACAAAATAGAGAAACAGCCGGCATTTGTGGGGAGTTAAGAACTTACCGCACAGCTATTGCAGCTTCGGGTGAATACACGGCATTTCATGGTGGTACAGTCTCTTTAGCGTTAGCTGCTATTGTAACATCTGTAAACAGATTAAACGCAATTTTTGAAAGAGAATTCTCGGTTCGATTAAACTTGGTAGCTAATAATGATTTAGTTATCTATACCAATGCTGCTACAGACCCTTTTAACGGTAGTGCCGGTACCGATATCAATACAAACAACTCCAATCTTAATACCGTAATTGGTAGTGCCAACTACGATTTCGGACATTTATATGGTGCATCAAGTCTATCCGGTTTGGCGGGTTTAGGTGTTGTTTGTACTACAAGCAAGGGACGAGGTGTTACCGGTGTTGCTGCTCCTGTTGGCGACCCATTTGTGGTAGATTATGTAGCCCACGAAATGGGGCATCAGATGAATGCCAACCATACTCAATACAATGCTTGTAATAACAATACCGCTACTGCCATGGAACCGGGTAGTGCCAGTTCAATTATGGGTTATGCAGGTATTTGTTCGCCTAATGTGCAGAATAATAGTGATGATTATTTTCATGCCATCAGCTTACAAGAAATAACCGGTTATATGCACAGCGGAAGCGGAAATGGTTGTCCGGTGAAAACTACACTCACGAATGTAGCTCCATCATTTACTTTGACACAAACCGATAAAACAATTCCGAAAGGCACCCCATTTTTCTTAACCATGACAGCAACTGACGCCAATGCAGATGTCTTGACTTATGCTTGGGAACAAATGAATGGTGGTAGTGGTCAAACGATGCCTCCGAATGGCAATAATACATCGGGCCCTGTTTTTAGAAGCAAAGCGCCAACCACAAGCGGCACAAGATTTTTTCCGCCATTAGCGAATGTAATTTCAGGCACTTCACCCACTTGGGAAGTATTGCCACAAGTTGCTCGTACACTTAATTTTAGAGGAACCGTTAGAGATAACAGAAGTGGTGGTGGTTGTTCCATTGATAACAATGCGGTAATAACTGTGAGCAATGCAGGACCATTTGTGGTAACCAACCCGAACGCTGCAGTTACCTTAAATGCTTTTTATAATGAATTGATTACTTGGGATGTGGCTGGTACAAATGCTGCACCGGTAAACTGCTCTAATGTTGACATTACTCTTTCAACAGATGGTGGTTTAACTTATCCGATTACATTAGCTAGCAATGTACCCAATACAGGTTCTGCTACTATAGTTGTTCCCAACAACCCCGGATTATCGAACAGGATTAGAATACAAGCTGTTGGCAATATCTTCTATGACATCAGTAATTCTGATTTTGCCATTCAAACACCAGCTTCACCCGATTACCAAATTTGGGGGCAAACACAATCAGTTTCTGCCTGCAGTAATGCTACTGCAGTATATAATATAGATGTTAGATCTATCTTGGGTTTTTCAGGAGCAGTTAGTTTAAGTACCGTTGGCTTACCAATGGGTGTAGTGGCCAATTTTGGCAGCACTTCGGTTAATGCTGGCGGCAGTACTACTTTAACGTTGAGTAATTTATCCGGCGTAACCCCTGGCAGTTACAATTTTGCAGTTAATGGTTCCGGTACCCCGGGTGGCAGAAGCTATACTTTTCAATTGGTTGTTGTTGCATCTTCACTAGGAACATCAACATTGAATAGCCCTGCAAATAATGCAACCGGAGTTTCAACTCAACCCAATTTACAATGGTCGGCAGTTGCGGGTGCCAATTATGATTTACAAGTTGCTACAGATGCAGGATTTAGCAGTATTGTCGTGAATCAAACCAACCTAACCACCAACAGTTTTGCAATTACACCTGCTTTAAATGCAGGCAATACCTATTGGTGGAGAATTAGACCAAAAAGCAGTTGCACTACCGGTAGCTATACAAGTGCCTTTACTTTTACAACCGGCGCAACTACTTGTGTAAATTTTGTAAGTACAGATGTACCTAAAACCATTGGTACTGCGGCCAACATCTTTGTAAATAGTACTGTATCTCCTACAGGTACGGCAACCATTACAGATGTAGATGTATTAAGCGTTAATATCACACATAGTTATGTTTCTGACCTAACGGTAAGAATTATTCACCCCGATAATACATCGGTGTTATTAATTGATGCAAATGATATGTGTACCAGTCAGGATAACATGAATATATCATTTGACCAAGAAGGGAGTAATTTATATAGTACCATTCCATGCCCTCCAACCAATGCAGGTACTTATCAGCCAAAATCAACATTAACACCATTGTATGGCAAAGTTGGTGGAGGCACTTGGACTTTACAAGTTAATGACAGGGCTTTAGATGATGGTGGAAGCATAAATAGTTGGACACTTAGACTTTGCTATACAAGTGGCACCTTACCCGTTAACTATCGCAGCTTTACCGCTTCAGCAAACAATAATCATATTGTTTTAAATTGGATTACAGCTAATGAATTAAATAATAAAGGTTACTATTTGCAACGCAGTATTGATGGGATAAATTACACCAATATCACTTTTGTAAATGGTAAAGGAAACAGCGGAACAGATAATAGTTATTATCATTACGACTATACTGCTCAACCGAATGTGCTGTACTATTATCGTTTACAACAAGTTGATGTAGATGGCAGAATTAGTTACAGTAGTACCGCCCAAGCTATTATCAGTAAAAAAGAAGGTGGCATAAAAATTTATCCTAATCCTGCAACCACTAATTTGCAATTAATAGGTAATAGCGCTTATAAAAATGCCGGTGTGCAAATATTGAATAGTAAAGGACAGGTTGTACAAATCGCAACATTAACCAATACAAATACCAATTTGAATATTGCAGGTTTGCCATCCGGAATTTATTTGTTGAAGATTACGAAAGATGGAGTAACCGAAACGCAGAAGTTTATCAAACAATAGACTGTATTCTACTAAATAACAAAGCGGCTTATGAAGTATCATGAGCCGCTTTTGTTTTGATTGAGGGTTGTTTTAGGGGTGCATAACAATTAAAGGAATATGACTATGAAATGCCAACTTCTTGGTTAGGCTTTTGTGAAAAATGCTTTCAAAAAAGCCATGTTTTTTAGGTACAGCAACAATCAAGTCAATATGATGATTTTTCGCAAAAACGTTGATAGCTTCGGCGAAATCTTCTCCATTTATAAAATGGTATTGTTTCTCATAGCCTTGTAACAATGTTTCTAATGCAACACTTTCAAACACAGTGTCCGAAGAATAATCTTTATCGCTGTTTTCTACATGCAAAATTTGTAAACTTGCTTTTGTTGCATCCAACAAATTAGTTAAAGCATCTACCGGTGTGGTTTCTGAAGTGTCTTTAAAATCACAAGTATATAAAACGGATTTTATCGTTTTAAAGTGAGCATCTTTTGGCACAATAATAACCGGCACATCGGTATGCTTTGACACCGCAATAGTATTACTGCCAATTAATGTTTCTTCAATAGCACTACCGCCTGTAATTCCCATCACTATTAATCCAACATCTGCTTTCTTGCATAACTCCTCTACCCCATTTATCAATAAAGCAAATTCGGATTTGGTTTCTAATGCCACGTCATTACCGCATTGTGGCAATAAATGTTGCTTCAAATGTTCCAAACTACTTTCACTTCCTTTTTTAACTGTATCTATGTCAAGCAATTGCATAGCGGGCAGCATTGGGTCGGCCATAACAGGTGCCTGACAAGCATTATACAACAATACCGTTTTGACACCTACCTGTTTGGCGAATTGTATCGCATATTCAGCTGCATTTTTAGCTGTGACAGAAAAATCGACCGGCACTAATATCTTTTCCATACAACAGTATTTAATACTCTAAAGCTATTTTATTCTATTTGCTTAAAATATGACAAGCATCAGTAAATAGCAGCAATAACAACTATTTCGCTTATAAAACAGCAATAATATTCATCTAGCTGTTGTAATTTTAAATCACACATTTAATAAATGACGGTATGCCAATTGCAAGTTTTGCTGCTAAGATTAAAACAATCATTGAAATTGATACAAGTGTAATTGGATTAGCCGCGGGAGGCTCATGGATTACGAATGAGCTAGATGATTTTTCTGACCTTGATCTTGTATTAGTTACCCAACAAAAAGTGGGTGGCGATAAAGTTGCGATGCTTAATTATGCCCATCAATTTGGGACGGTACTTTCTGCATTTACAGGAGAACATGTTGGCGAACCAAGATTGTTAATCTGTTTGTACGATGAACCATTTTTACATGTTGATATCAAATTTGTAACCCTTGAAGAATTTTGTGACCGAATAGAAAATCCGGTAATTCTTTTTGATAGAGATGGACAATTACATCAAATTATTCAGCAAACTACTGCTGAATTTCCATATCCCGATTTTCAATGGATAGAAGATCGTTTTTGGGTTTGGATTCATTATGCATTATTAAAAACTGGTAGAGGAGAATTGATTGAAGCGATTGATTTTATTGGCTTTTTGAGGATGACTGTTTTTGGCCCTCTGTTTCATATAAAGAATGGTAATCTGCCAAGAGGCGTAAGAAAAGTAGAAACAATGCTTGCTGCTAATGATTTAGCCGAACTGCAAACAACTTTTGCCACTGCTGATAGAAAAAGTTTGCTTACCGCACTATCAAACTGTGTTAGTATTTATCGCAACTTAAGCAGTAGTATATTTCCATCAACCATTGTTTTACAACATAACACTTCCGAAAAAGTAATGGCTTATTTGTTACAAATGCAAGAGCAACTTCAATAAAAAAGGTCAACTGTTTGAGTTGACCTTGCATAAAATGATTCTAAAAAACTTATAAATTTTCTAT
The DNA here is from genome assembly GCA_943370285.1 of Methylophilus rhizosphaerae. Classification (GTDB taxonomy): domain Bacteria; phylum Bacteroidota; class Bacteroidia; order Chitinophagales; family Chitinophagaceae; genus CALRQJ02. The sequence goes on from CALRQJ020000011.1 coordinate 130,445, forward strand.
AATACCTGCAATACCTTGCCCGCCGCCTACACAAGCCGAAACCATGGCATATTTTTTATTCAAACGCTTCATATCGTTCAACACCTGAACAGTAAGTTTACAACCGGTACAACCTAGTGGATGACCAAGGGCAATGGCACCGCCATTAATATTTACAATATCGGGATTGAGATTCAGTTCTCTAATAACAGCCAAACTTTGAGAGGCAAATGCTTCGTTTAACTCAATCAAATCAATATCATTTAAACTCATATTAGCTTGCTGTAATACTTTTGGAATGGCTGCAACCGGACCAATACCCATAATACGAGGATGCACACCGGCACTAGCACAATTTACCAATCTGCCAATTGGCTTTAAGCCCAATTCCTTTACCATTCTTTCACTCATTACAATCACAAAAGCAGCACCATCGCTGGTTTGCGAAGCATTACCTGCTGTAACGGTTCCACCAACTGCAAAAGCAGGTTTTAATTTTGCCAAACCGTCAACTGTCGTATCTGCCCTTAAACCTTCGTCGGTATCTACCACATAACTGCGAACTGCTTTTTTGCCTTTTTCGTTCAAATAAGTTTCTTCAACTGTTATCGGTAAAATACCGGATTTAAAATGTCCTTCTGCAATAGCTACTCCTGCTTTGCGGTGAGAATGATAAGCAAACTCATCTTGATCGGCCCTGCTCACATTAAACTCTTTGGCTACTGCTTCGGCAGTTAATCCCATGCTTAAATAATAATCAGGTTCGTCTTTTGCAATGCTATAAGATGGCACTGTTTTCCAACCTGCAGTAGGCACTAAACTCATACTTTCTGTACCACCCGCAATGATACACTCGGCCATACCGGTTCTGATTTTAGCAGTTGCCATTGCAATACTTTCCAATCCACTAGCACAATATCTATTGATAGTAATTCCCGGCACTTCAATTCCCATCGCTTTTGCAGCAATGATTCTACCAAATTGCAACCCTTGCTCGGCTTCGGGCACTGCATTTCCAACAATCACATCATCCACTCTTTTATAATCGAGTTGTGGTACAGCTGCCATTAAACCTTTAATCACTTCAACGGCCAAATCATCAGGTCTAAAAAAACGAAATCCGCCTTTTTTACTTTTGGCAACTGCCGTACGAAATCCGGCTACGATATATGCTTCCTGCATAAAAAATCTGTTTTAGGTCTTCAAAAATAAGAAAAAGTTGTTTATGCAACTAAATTTATAGCACCTCTTTTTGAGCCTGAAAATGATATTTTTCGATCAAAAGCAGGTTCTTTGCGCCATGTATCCGCTAATTCGTTCGTTTCTATTCAACTTTTCGCCAGAAGGAGTACATTATTTTAGTATGAATGCCCTTAAAATGGCTTGCCAAGTTGGGTTTATCAAAAAGAGTATCGAAAGTCAATTTTGCATCAATCACCCCAGCCTACATACATCATTATTTGGTATATCCTTTACCAATCCGGTTGGCTTGGGTGCAGGATTTGATAAAAACGCATTGTACTTGAATGAGTTAGAAGCATTGGGTTTTGGTTTTGTAGAAATTGGAACAGTAACACCAAAACCTCAAGCCGGAAATGATAAGCCTCGTTTATTTCGCCTACCAGAGGATAAGGCATTGATTAACCGAATGGGTTTTAATAATGATGGTGTGCATTTGGTTCGAAAAAGATTAGAAGAAAGAAAAAGCACCGTTCATTCAAAGCTGATTGTTGGTGGAAATATTGGCAAGAATAAAGTAACAGCCAATGAAAATGCATGGAAAGATTATGAGATTTGCTTTAATGAATTATTTGATGTGGTAGATTATTTTGTTGTGAATGTTAGTAGTCCAAATACACCGGGACTAAGAGAATTACAAGAAAAGAAATCCTTGCATACCATTCTATCGCATTTACAACATGTTAACCACGGAAAGCAAAAGCCTAAACCTTTGCTATTAAAAATTGCACCTGATTTAACCAACGAGCAATTAGATGATATCATAGAATTAGCCATCACCATTCCATTGGCTGGAATTGTGGCAACCAACACTACCATTAGTAGGCAAAACTTGATTACTTCGGCCGAAACAATTGCTGCAATTGGTGCAGGCGGTCTTAGCGGAAAACCGGTAGCGCAAAGAAGTACAGACGTAGTTCAATATTTACACCAACAATTGAGCGGCAATATACCCATTATTGCAAGTGGTGGAATTTTTACCGGTAAAGATGCAACAACAAAATTTGAAGCTGGGGCTTCTTTAGTACAAGTATGGACGGGTTTTGTGTATGAAGGGCCATCAATCGTAAAAAATATTTGTAAGGAACTGATTTAAGTTGCTACTAACGATGGCACAAAACATAACGCAATATTTAATTTACAAAACTATATTTGACGCATAAAAAAATCAATTCATGGAACATCTGTTTACGAGTGAAAGTATTATCAGTTTTATTGTTTTAGTTATTCTAGAAATTGTTTTGGGAATAGATAATGTGATTTTCGTTTCCATTATCATGAATCGTTTACCAAAGGCTTTACAACCAAAAGCTAGATTATCTTGGATGGTTACAGGAATTTCGGTTCGAGTTTTTTTATTGTTTGGCTTGAGTTGGTTATTGCAACAAAAAGGGAAAGCACTATTTACACTTTGGGGTAAAGGATTTGATATTGCCAGTTTGGTAATGCTTGTGGGTGGTTTGTTTTTGATTTATAAAACCGTAATGGAGATTCATCACAAACTGGAAGGAGAACAAGAACAAGGATATGGTAAAAAAGAAAAGACCATCACTTTTGGACAAGCCATTGTTCAAATTATGCTGATTGACATGGTATTTAGTTTCGATAGTATAATTACCGCAGGTGGTACGGCAAAACATATCGAAATTATGATAGCTGCTGTAGTTGTGGCTATGGCGGTGATGTTTTTATTCAGCTCCAACATCGCCAATTTCATTCACAAACATCCTACGATTAAAATGTTAGCGTTGTCTTTTTTGGTGATGATTGGTTTAACACTTTTGGTAGAAGGATGGGATCATCACCAAGCAGAACAATTACATCTTAAAAACTACGTGTACTTTGCCATGGCATTTTCTTTCTTGGTAGAAATGTTAAATATGAAAATGCGTAAGAAAACAACTAAGCCGGTTGAATTAAGAGAGCCGGTATTAAGAGAAACAATAGAAGTACCTGCAGGGGATATGGCCAAATAATGAATTACTGCATACACAATAAAGTAGCTGCCGCAACTGCGGCAGTTTCTGTTCTAAGTCTAGTATTACCAAGCATTACCGGCTGAAATTGGTTGGCTAAAGCCAATTCAATTTCCTTAGGAGAAAAATCTCCCTCTGGCCCAATGAGTATTTGACAATGATTGCTGATGCTGATGGAACGAAGTGGTGTTTTGGTATCTTCTTCGCAATGAGCAATTAGTTTTTGTTGATAAGTAGATTGCATGATGCATTTTTCAGCTGAGACCGGTTGATGCAATGTAGGCAAAAAACTTTGCTGACTTTGTAACATGGCAGCGATTATTATGCCATTCATTCTATCAAAACGAAAATGTTGTCGTTCAGTTCTATCGCACAATAGCGGAATAATTTCTGTCACCCCTAACTCAGTAGCTTTTTCTAACATCCATTCAAATCTACTGGCATTTTTCAATAGGGATACGGCTAATGACACTTGTTTTAATGGTGATGAGAACTGTTTTTCATCGATGATGGTAACGATAGATTGTTTCTTGCTTATTGCATGTAAAGCTGCCGTAAGTAGTAATCCTTTTCCATTCGTTAATTGTAACCGTTCACCTTCTTTCATTCGCAATACTTGCACACAATGATGATGGGTTTCTTCACTTAACGTAAAATTGCTTGTGATAGCAGTTAGACTAGGTTCATAAAAATAGGGAAGTGCCATTGTGCAAATATCAGTGAAACAATTTATCGAAAGTATTACTCTCTAATAATAACCTTTGCACCTGCAGGCAGCACTTTAAACAACTCATCTAAATGTTCATTCTTCATGCTGATACAGCCTAAAGTCCAGTTGCGGTATTGATCAATCATATAATCATCATGTGGCCATGTACCATGAATAGCAATACTGCCGCCAATCTTGGCATTGGCCGGAATTATTCCTGCGGCTTTACGTTGATTGAATTTGACATAACTCTCTTTGGTTGGATAATCCAACATCATGATCTTATTCCATTTATCATGCTTTCTTTTTGTAGTGATAGCGAAAGTTCCTTCAGGTGTTTTTCTATCACCCTGCATCATCTTATCGCCTAAGTCATCACTGCCAAAAACTACAGGATAAGCAATAATCCAATCATCATCTTTATACACTATAAGTTCGTATTCACTTTTGTCAATCACCAAGTAAAAGTTATGCTTACTATTACTATTGGCGTAAAAAGAGGTAGAAATGACAAATAAAAAAAAGATAATGATGGTGGTGCCGAATCTTTGCATACACTAGGGGATTTAGTTTTCTGAGATGGGAAACTACCCGAAAGGCTTAATAATAAAATGTTGTTTCACAAAACTTTAAAGTTTAGGCATAAAAAAAGCGGCACTGCTGTACCGCTTTGTATTCTAATAAGCTCAAGTCAAAATTTAGTACGTAAGTTTAGGCTCTAATAACTTCGCTTGATCAATCATGTGTTGTAACATTTCTGCCGAAGGCACTTTACCTGCAATACCCAACCTATCATTTGTTTCTAGCAATTTCACATGTAAATTTTCAGCATTTCGTTGTGCAAATTCTTTTACAGTATCTACACCGGCTGCTTCTAATAACTCGGCAAACTGTGCAGCTACACCATTTATGCGGAATAGATCGGCATGATTTACCCAAGTTAAAATCAAACTTTCGGGAATACCTGTTAACTCAGCAATATGGTGACGACCTTTTTTGGTAGCGCCATGTTCTAACAACTCACCCGTTGTTGTAATACCTCTTTCTCTCAATTTACGACCGTAGGTTTCGCCTATACCTTCAATTTCTTCTATTTTATAACTCATAACTAATCTTTAAGGGCTCAAAAATAGTTGATTTCGGCAATTATGAAACAACAAAAAACACCGCTTAGAAAAGCAGTGTTTATATATAATGCACATGAGAAAAAATAACAAATGAATTACCAATTGCTAAAACGAACACCAAAACTATAAGGATGTTGTTTCAACCCATTTTCATGCATGGGATTTACGCTATAAGAACCAAATAAACGCACCGGACCGAGACCTAACTCACCGATATATGCCAAACGGAATTTTTCTAAATCAAAATCGCCTTGGTTTTTGCGTTTCCCTCTTTCGTCACTAATTTGTTTATTGCGACTATTCATCAAGTAACCGGCACTTACACCTGCACTAATACTTAAGCCATTCTTTTTACCCGGCGTTGTATTTATGTTAATCATGAATGGCACAGTAAGATAACTTGCGTATAATTTATTCTTCGAAAAATCTACCGAATCTCTAAAAATATAAGAGGTTGGTTTATTATTATAGCTGATATTATTTTCATATCGATAGTTAAACATTTCTAAACCTAAACCATATTTTAAATTCAATACGCCTTTACTAACATTTAGCTTTTGCATGAAAAACCATAAGTTAACATTGGTTGACTTGGTTGTTCTCAACTTTAAATCATTGGCTGTAAATGCAGCTTCGCCTGGTCTAATTGTTTTTAAATAGCTATTCGCATCTGCAGAACCATAAACGGTCTTATCATCAAAATTGGCAAAACCAATATCCATTATCCACCAGTTGGTTGAAATATGAGATGGCTTCTTTTTCTTTTTGTCTTTTCCATTATCGTATTTGATGTTAACCAAGTCATCTGTACTTGAACTGATAGAGATTGATTTCTTGGGCTGATTTTTCTTAACGATAACATAGTTTCCAACCTTAATGGTATCTGGTTCAGCTTTTGATGTGCTGTCTTTTTGGGCAAATGTTTGGCCCATTGCCACTAAGGCAATACATGTGGTAATAATTCTTTTCATAATTGTTGATTTTTTTTATTTCTGATTGTCCTCGTCTGCAGGTTCGTCTTGCTTGGCTTGTTTTTTACGACCCGGCTTTTCAAACATTTTAGTAACAGTTTTAAAGAGACCTTTAAGTTTTTGTTTATTGATTTGTGCACCGCCTATATACACTACATTTTTTTCTTCATCTTCTGTTTCTAATGTGCGGTAAACGGTTGGTGTAATAACAGCAGTATTGTTAATACCATCAGCACTTGCAGCAGTGTATAATGTACTGGCTTCCGGCTTTTCAATTCTGTCTGCAATGTCTGGTTTAGCCGCCACAACAATATCTGTCTTTTTATTAGTAGTTACAGTTTTAGTAGGTGTAGTTACGGGTATATCTATAACAACTGCCGGAGATACTTTATCTTCTTTATTGGCCATCAGCGCATTTTGCTTAGCCGGTTGACTGGTTTTATTGACAGCTTGATATATAGATGATTGAGCATTTGTAGAAACAGGTGCAGTCATATCAGCAGGACCACTGATGACGGGCAATGTACTAGTAGCATTATCTTCAACAGGAATTGCTTGTTCTAGATTAGAATTATCTGTTGATGGTGTTGGTGTTGTGTTTACTGCTATCTCACTACCAATGGGGTTTTGTTGCGTTGGAGCAACCATCCAAATAGTAATACCGAAACCAATTACAACTGCAGCAGCGGCCATTCTCCACCAACGCATTACTACTACTTTCTCTTCTTTTCTATACAAACTTTCTTTGTCTTCAAACACTATTGTTTCTATCGGTAACACTACTTTTTTGAAGCTGTCAAAAGCAGGCTGTACATCGGGATGTTGTAATACAAATTTTTCAGTCGCTGCACTTTCTTCTACAGATAATTCATGATCTACATAACTTAAAAAATAAGATTGACAGTTAGCCAAATTGATTAGCTCATTGTTGTGTTGTAATAATTGAGTTTTATCGTTGAAATAAATCGGTTCCGGCATCAAAGTGGCTTGTTGCAACATATCTAATTCTGTTTGCAAATCTGTATTGGCTGCAACAAAGGCTTCTACTGCTGTACGTTGAGTTGGCGACAACTCATTGTCTACATAGAGTAGAAAATATTCTTCGTAATTATGCCTATTAATATTCATGATTCAAATGTTGTGATTTACCAATCTTGTTACATTACATTTTCAGCCTTTACCAAATAGTCTCTTAAAGCTACCCTTGCTCGGTGTAAATACACTTTTACCTGACTTTCATTCAATCCCATTATTTGTCCAATTTCCTCATAGCTATACCCTTCATAATCTTTTAACATGACTAAGCTTTTTTGTGTTTCACTTAATCGATTCAAAGCTTCGTTTAATACCTTCTTTGCATTATGAACCGGCATCTGCTGTACTTTAGCATTTTCGTTGAAGTCCTCTTTTAGATGAATACGTTTTGTCTTTCTAATATGATCAATCATTTGATTGTACGCCACCGTAAACAAAAAAGATTTGCTCTTATCGAACTCTACGCTATCTCTATTCCGCCACATTTTTTCAAATGCCGTTTGAATAATATCTCGGGCATCTTCTTCATGCCTCAAATTTTTTAGAATAAATCGGTACACATTATCAGCGTACAGATTTACACATTGATTGTATTGTTGTTCAGTCATTGCAGTCGGGTCTAAAATTTGTTTGCCTGTGAGAAGCGTTGGAGTTTGCCATTCCAACAGCTTCTTTATTTGTACGTATATCTGTTTAAAAGGTTACAGCTATTTTAAAAATAATTAGCGAATCTGTGCCGTAATTCTGGTAAACTGCACCATTCTATAGCCTGCCTCAAATGCGTTTGCCGATTCATCATTATATTTCGACTCTAGAAATGAGTTACTTGACCTTTTATTTACTAAAACAAATAGCCCTACAGCCACCACCAAAATCAAACACACAATAACTGGTAAACAGCGAAATAGTGGCTTTAGTAACATGCTATTTTTTTAACTTATTACGCTTTGGCTAGAAAAAAGTTACAGCTAACGTAAAAAAAAGCACCTTTCGATGTTGAAAGATGCTTTTGTATTAACCAAAAACCACTGCTTACATTATTGGCCAATTCCGCCACCTCCGCCATTCACTCTTTTGGCTTCTTCTTCTAAACTATTTTTACGTTGACGAGCTGCTTTCACTTGATTGCTACCAAAACGCCATGTAAAATTGAGTCTGAACTGACGGCTTTCCCATCCACCACTTGCGGTTAAACGCTGACCGGCAAAATTGCTGATACCTCTCCAACGCATGGTTTGAAAAATATCACTCACCGAAGCTTTGATATTACCTTTTCCTTTTAAAACTGTTTTTTGGAATCCACCATCTAAACTCCACATGGCTTTACTTTCAAATGTTCCTTGCCAAATAGAAGGGGATGAATACCAACCGCTCAATTCACCTGTCCAACCCTTACCTAATTTGAAACTGTGCTGAGAATAAATATTATAAGCAAAAACATCTAAATCTATTGTTCTACCTGTTCCAAAATCGGCTTTATAGTGACTATAATAAGTGTTCAAATTAGCAAACCCACTATACCATTTGTATTGAAAAGGATAACTGATATTTAAACTAGCAATGTCTTGTGTAGCTAGGTTTTTCTTGGTGATAAAACTCTTGGACTTTTCTGCCGTATCAATTAATTGCGTAAACACATCGTTTACATGACTATAATTTAACGTGGTAGTTAATTTATATTTATACGTATTGGTTAAACTAAAACTATTGGTGTACTGTGGTCTCAAATCGGTATTACCTTTTTGAAAAGTATATTCATCTAATTTAAATTCAAATGGATTCAAATCTTGATATGCCGGACGGTCAATGCGTTTGCTATAACTCAAACTCCACTGGCTCATCGGATTTTTATTAAACGTTACCGCAGCACTTGGAAAAAAGTCGGTGTAGTTGCGTTTAAAGGTAGAATCAAAGCCCACATAATTGCCGGCAGTTTGCTTATACCCAACAGAAGTACCTGTGATATTGGTATTCTCCATTCGCAAACCTGCCTGAATCATAAACCCTTTAAATGCTCTATTGTAATTGGCATATAATGCATTTACATTCTCTTTATAGTTAAAAGCATTACTTCGTAATGTATCTTTTATTTTTCCGTTGGTAAATACATTAAAACGCTGAAAATCATTCATCGTTTCTACTACCGATACTTTACCACCCAAACCTAGTTTTCCTTTCTTAAAATTTTGTTCATAATCAGCCTTAATACTGTAGATGTCAATATTGGTAGGTGCAATCATGTTATAGATATTCTGTCCAGTAATGGTTGTACCAGCAGGATTATAATAATAATTGGGCTGCATTTGATCACTCTTAATTCTGAACAATCCATAATCTGCATCTACATTCAACTCTCTACCCGTAGTATCGATATAACGGTAGTTTAGGTTGAAGTTGGCATTGTCTCTATTACTTGCACTGCTGTTATCAGCCACTAAAATTCTGTTCACAACTCCGGTGGGCAAATAAGAAATTGGTGTACGACTTATATTGCCCATTGAATTATCAGAAAGATTACCATTCACCATCACACCGATAGTGTTTTTTTTGTCGATGTAATAATCTGCACCTACTTTAAATCCATGGCTTTCGTTGCTGTTACGCATAGTGCCTTTTTGATCGAACAAGGTATCTAACACACTGCGATACAACTTCATGAAGCTTTCGTTCAAGCCACGATTGTAGTTGTAATTACCAAATACATTTAATTTTTTTCCTCTATTGTTTAAGGACAATCCGGCATTGTATTTACTGTAAATACCAACATTATAACCGGTAGTCAATGAACCGTTAGTGCCAAATGATTTATTCTTTTTTAAGCGGATATTGATGATACCGGCATTACCTGCTGCATCGTATTTAGCAGATGGATTGGTAATGATTTCGATGGCTTCAATTTGATTGCTTTGCAAGGTTCTTAAATAATCACTCAAATCTTTACCAGACAATGGTGATGGCCTTCCATCTATATACACTTGTACGCCATTCTTTCCGCTTAAACTTAAATTATCATCTTTATCTACCAATACGCCGGGTGATTTACGCAATAATTCCAATGCATCTTGTCCGGCAGCGTTGATGGTATTTTCTACATTCAAAATGGTTTTATCTGCCTTCACTTCAATCATTGGTTTTTTAGCCGTTACCACCACGTCTTTCAAAGCAGATGCAGGTTTTGAAATAACCAGTTCAGGCATTGTTACAGCAGATTCATTAAAATCTACCACTGCAGAATAATTGGTTACATAACCAACATACGAAGCACTCAACACATATTTTCCGGGTTTAATACCTGCAAAAACATATTGTCCTTCTTTATTGGTTACACTTAATTTAACCAAAGTAGAGTCTTTGGCTTTTAATAAAGAAACAGAAGCGTTGCTAATGGCTTTACCATTGCCATCTTTTACAAAGCCCGATAATTGTTGTGCACTGACCGAAAATGCGGTTAGTAGGATAGATAAACTAATAAGTAATATTTTGCTCATAATGGTTGTTTTGCTGTAATTAGTGTGCGAAGCTATTTTCATATTACAGAAAAATGGGGCCGTATATATTAACGGTGAAATAAGACTACAAGTGGTGAAAGCTGATGTGATAACCCATCACACAACACAAAAACTAACAGTCGTTCTTATCCAAAACACAATCCCCTTACCTTTGCTGCTCTAAACCTGCCAAGATTATGAATGAAAGTTTTGTAGCCCGAATTAAAGCGGAATTAGCCGAGATTGATACTGCCGGCCTTACCAAGAAAGAACGCATTATTACCAGTGCACAAGGACCTGAGATTGAAGTAGGCGGAAAAACGGTATTGAACTTTTGTGCCAACAACTATTTGGGTTTATCGGCTCATCCCAAAGTAATTGAGGCAGCACATCAAGCCATTGACACACATGGTTATGGTATGAGTAGTGTTCGTTTTATCTGCGGTACGCAAGACATTCACAAAGAACTGGAACAAAAACTAGCCGATTTTTTAGGTACAGAAGATACCATTTTATACGCTGCAGCATTCGATGCCAACGGTGGAGTATTTGAACCTTTGTTTAATGAACAAGATGCCATAATTAGTGATGCTTTAAACCATGCTTCTATTATTGATGGGGTGAGATTGTGTAAAGCACAACGTTACCGTTATGAGCATAACAATATGGAAGATTTGGAAGCCAAGCTAAAAGAATCGGCTCATTTACGCAGCCGTATTATTGTTACCGATGGTAGTTTTAGTATGGATGGAACCATTGCACAATTGGATAAAATTTGTGATTTAGCCAATCAATACGATGCGATTGTAATGATTGATGAATGCCATAGCAGTGGATTCTTAGGCAAAACCGGTCGTGGTACACATGAATACCGTGGTGTGATGGGCAGAATTGATATCATCACCGGCACTTTAGGTAAAGCATTAGGCGGAGCAAGTGGCGGTTTTACCAGTGGTAGAAAAGAAATCATTGAAATGCTGAGACAGCGCAGCCGACCTTATTTATTCAGCAATACAGTTGCTCCTTCAATTGTTGGTGCATCTATTGCAGTGTTGGATATGCTAACCGAAACAACCGATTTAAGAGATAAATTAGAATACAATACCCGTTATTTCAGAGACAATATGACGGCAGCAGGTTTTGACATTAAACCCGGCGACCATCCTATTGTGCCCATTATGTTGTATGATGCCGTGTTAGCCCAAAACTTTGCCGCCGCATTATTGGACGAAGGCGTTTATGTGATTGGCTTCTTCTTCCCTGTTGTGCCTAAAGGCCAAGCCAGAATAAGAGTACAATTAAGCGCCGCCCATGAACAAGACCATTTAGACAAAGCCATTGCAGCTTTTACCAAAGTGGGGAAGGAATTGGGGGTGATCAAATAGTTCATCTAATACTTTATTTTTCGTTTAATTTTATAGCATAATGAACCAGCAGCTATATCAATTTTTTTTGGACAACAATATTTTTGCTCAAGTTGGAGTGGAAAAAATCGGTGTATTTGGTTCATACAGCCGAGGAGAAAAATATAATGATATAGATTTATTGCTCGATGAAGACCCGGGATACCAGAAAAGAGAATTACTAAAAAATATTGTTGAACAGCAGATGCATGTGCCTTGCGATGTAGTGGTAAAAGATAAACTGGAGCCCATCATTTTATACTACATCAATAAAGATTTAGTTTATGTCCAAGCCAACTAAATCGCAATTGGTTTTCCTGCTGCGTATGTTGGAATATTGTGGCAAGATTAGTTTGTATGTAAAGGGATTTACTACGCAGCATGATTTTTTCAAACAAAACGACCAGTTGTATTTCAATGCATGCCTCACTTTATTGGTACAAACAGGGGAACAAGCAACAAAATTAGATGCGGCTGTAAAAGATGACATTCCTGAAATACCTTGGCAACTCATCAAAGGTTTTAGAAATATTGCAGTGCATGAATACCAATATGTTGATGCTGAAAAGGTGTTTATCATTTGTACTGTTCACATTCCTGCGTTACAACAACAGTTGGAAAGCTATATTAACACAGCAGTTAAAGCAAATAATCTTTCCTTAATAGAGTTACAATTATCAAAAGATTCTCCGTTCTATTCCCATGTGCGGTTTGAAAAATTAATGTAGACAAAAGCATAATTGTATAAATACTCCAAACAGCGTATTTTTTGTTACATTATTTTCAATTAGTTTTAAGGAAATAATTTCTTTATGTGTATAAGGAAGGGTTTCTTTTTTGTTTTACTATTCCCTTTTGTTTGTAGCGCTTTTGCACAAGAGCCAAGATTGGTGTTGCCGGTTGGGCATACAAAAGGACTCGAATTTTCAAAATTTGTTGTCAATGATACTAGAGTTATAACTTCTGGGGGTGCTGAGGCATTTATCTGGGATGTCAAAACTGGAAATAAAATAGTTGAATTAAAAGGTCACCTTGATGATATAATACATGTAGAATTAAGCCCAAATAAAATGTTTGCATTAACAACTTCTGAGGATAGTACTATAAAAATGTGGAGCATGATATCTGGAGAATTGATGAAAAGTTTTGTTGGGCACTTAGGTTGGGTTTATTCGGCTGTTTTTGATAAGTCAGGAAAGAAAATTGTTACCACTTCATCAGATGAGACTGCTAAAATATGGGATGTTCAAACTGGCAGGTTATTACATACATTAAAAGGTCATTCACATTTTGTCAAATCAGCTTCATTTAGTCACGATAATAAATTTGTAGTTACTTGTTCATCCGATGAAACTGCTAAAATATGGGATGTTGAGACAGGATTACACTTAAAAGAATTAAAAGGGCATACGAGTGATGTCATAGCGGCTTATTTCAGTCTAGATGGAAAAAAAATAGTTACGGCATCCCATGATAATAGTGCTATAATATGGGATGTAGAATCAGGATTAATTAGCAAAAATTTGAATTCCCACAAAGGTGAATATGGTTATATTAGAAAAATTACATTAAATCATGATGGGAGTAAATTTGTAACATGTGGTGATGATGGTGAAGTTTTTTTATGGGATTTTGAAAGTGGGAAGCTCATCAAAAAATTTTCAAATCATACAAATACTGTTATAGATGCAGTATTCAGTTCCGACGAAAAAAAGCTAGTCACAGCTTCTTGGGATAAATCAATTATTATTTGGGATGTTAATTCTGGAAGACCTATTTATAACCTTGAAAGTCATTTTGGAAGAGTACAATCAGTTGATATAACACAAGATGCTAATTTTATTGTTAGTGCCTCTCTTGACTTTACTGCTAAATTATGGAGTACTAGCAATGGAAAAATAGAAAAAGAGTTTGTAAGTCACACATTTAGTATCAACGAGTGTAATTATAGCCCTAAAGGCTATAAGGTCGTTCTTCCTTCAGAGGATAATACAGCTAAAGTTTGGGACTTGTTTGCAGGGAAGATTATTTTAACATTAAATGGTCATGAAGATGAAGTCCTTTTTGCAAACTTTAGTCCTAATGGAAAAAAAATCATAACAACTTCACGAGATAAAACAGCCATAATATGGGATGCAGAAACAGGGAAATTACTTTTAAGATTAGATGATCATTTTGAAGCTATTAATGGAGCACAATTTAGTGCTGATGGTGAAAGAGTAGCAACTGCATCAGCGGATGGTTATATAATTATTTGGGATGCTAACAATGGGGATATTCTTAAAAAGTTAGGAAAAACTATTTTTTTATCATCTTTTAATTTTAGTCCAAATAACAGAAAAATAGTGTGTGGTACACTAGATGGGAATATAGTAATTTGGGATATTGAAGCTAATAAAATAATAAAATACTTTAAAGGACATGATAAGGAAGTATATTCTACCATTTATAGCAATGATGGAAAAATGGTTATTACAGTGTCCAGAGATTATAAAGTAAAAATCTGGAATTCTGAATCAGGACTATTGATCAAAGAAATTAATGGGCATCAAGGAAGTGTTAGTGGAGTTTCATTAAACTCAAGTGGTAGTTTATTTTTAACTTGCTCCGATGATAGAACTTCAAAAATCTGGGATTTTAGATCTCTAACGCTTTTGAAAACTTTAACGGGTCACACAGACCGTATTACATCAGCTAATTTCAGCCCTGATGGAAAAACTATATTAACTTCTTCAGCCGACAACACCTGTAAACTCTGGAATGCCCAAACAGGTCAAATCCTCTATACTTTCTTTGCAGTAGATAGCACCGATTATTTTGTTCAAATACCTTCCGGCTATTACAAAGCTTCACCCGGTGCCACGAAACTCCTACACTACGTTACCAAAGATTTAAAAGTCATCACTTTCGAACAACTCGATGTCAAATACAACCGACCCGATAAAGTACTTGAAGCCATCGGTAACACCGATACGGCTTTAATCAACAGCTATCGCAAAGCTTGGGAAAAACGCATTAAAAAATTAGGTATTGATACGACTCAGTTTAGAGATGGCTATAGTGTACCCGAAGCAGATTTTATAAACCGTGACAGTATTGAGTATGAACAAAAGAACGGCTCACTACGATTACACATTAAAGGAACAGACAATACGTATAAACTCGACCGCTTCAATATTTGGGTAAACGAAGCACCGCTATTCGGGCAAAGAGGTATCAGTATAAAACTAAAAAATAGCAACAGCCTTGATACAACAATCATCATTCAACTTTCACAAGTAGAAAACAGGATAGAAACAAGCATCACCAACGCAAACGGTACAGAAAGTTACCGCATGCCTTTATACGTAAAATATACACCTGCTATTCAGCAAAAAGAAATGGCTTACTTCATTGGCATTGGAATAGACAAATTTGCTGATAACAAATTCAACCTGCAATACAGCAGCAAAGACATCCGTGACCTAGCACTAAAATTGAAAGAAAAGTATAAAGACAATATCATCATCGACACGCTGTTCAACGAAAATGTTACAACAACTAACATAAAAAA
>CALRQJ020000012.1:0-130824 GCA_943370285.1 Methylophilus rhizosphaerae
ACCTGGGCTAGAATGCTATTTGACCGTGGGTGAAAGCTCATTTTGTAGCAATACACAGATAGTAAGGTGCTGCATGGCTGTCGTCAGCTCGTGCCGTGAGGTGTTGGGTTAAGTCCCGCAACGAGCGCAACCCCTATCATTAGTTGCCATCAGGTAATGCTGGGAACTCTAATGAAACTGCCGTCGTAAGACGTGAGGAAGGAGGGGATGATGTCAAGTCATCATGGCCTTTATGCCCAGGGCTACACACGTGCTACAATGGGGAGGACAAAGGGCTGCAACATAGCGATATGAAGCCAATCCCAAAAACCTTCTCTCAGTTCAGATTGGAGTCTGCAACTCGACTCCATGAAGCTGGAATCGCTAGTAATCGTATATCAGCAATGATACGGTGAATACGTTCCCGGACCTTGCACACACCGCCCGTCAAGCCATGGAAGCTGGGTGTACCTAAAGTCGGTAACCGCAAGGAGCCGCCTAGGGTAAAACTAGTAACTGGGGCTAAGTCGTAACAAGGTAGCCGTATCGGAAGGTGCGGCTGGAATACCTCCTTTTTAGAGTATGTTATCTTTTTAGTTGTTGCTTCAACTACTTTCAAACTTTTATATAGTTCTTTATTACCCGATTAATTTGGCTACATATAGATCCGTAGCTCAGCCTGGTTAGAGCACTACACTGATAATGTAGGGGTCACCAGTTCAAATCTGGTCGGGTCTACCACAATTAGCAAGTTAGCACTGTCTAATAGGCTAATTCTCTATGGGGGGTTAGCTCAGTTGGCTAGAGCACCTGCCTTGCACGCAGGGGGTCATCGGTTCGACTCCGATATCCTCCACAATTAATCAGATGTGATTTGTAAAGGCAAATCTCTTGGTTCAAGTCCATCACATCTACTAGCCAGTACACTGGCAAAGTTCTTTGACATATTGGGAAAGTTATAAAATAGAGTAACAAAAGTGATTTAATCACTTCTAATTTTTTTAAAGCAAATAAGGGCGTATGGTGGATGCCTTGGCTCTAAGAGACGATGAAGGACGTGGTAAGCTGCGATAAGCTACGGAGAGCTGCACACAAGCGTTATATCCGTAGATTTCCGAATGGGACAACCTAATGTACTGAAGGTGCATTACTCCGAAAGGAGAGTCAACCCCGAGAACTGAAACATCTAAGTACCGGGAGGAAAAGAAAACAATAGTGATTCCCCAAGTAGTGGCGAGCGAAAAGGGAACAGCCCAAACTTCAATAGCGTGCTGTTGGAGGGTTGTAGGACTGCATTTAGAAACTCATATCAAGCTGAATCTTCTGGAAAGTTGAACCAAAGCAGGTGATAGTCCTGTAAGCGCAAATTATGAGGGACGAGCAGTATCCTGAGTAAGGCGGGACCGGAGAAATCCTGCCTGAATCTGCCGGCACCATCCGGTAAGGCTAAATACTACTTAGAGACCGATAGTGAACCAGTACCGTAAGGGAAAGGTGAAAAGCACCCTAAACAAGGGAGTGAAATAGTACCTGAAACCGTACGCCTACAAGCGGTCGGAGCATCGTAAGATGTGACGGCGTGCCTTTTGCATAATGAGCCTACGAGTTACTCCTCACTGGCGAGGTTAAGTTCTTAAGTAACGGAGCCGTAGCGAAAGCGAGTCCAAATAGGGCGCTTAGTCAGTGGGGGTAGACGCGAAACTTTGTGATCTATCCATGGGCAGGTTGAAGGTGTGGTAACACACACTGGAGGACCGAACTCATTAACGTTGAAAAGTTATGGGATGACCTGTGGATAGGGGTGAAAGGCCAATCAAACTGAGAGATAGCTCGTTCTCCCCGAAATGTTTTTAGGAACAGCCTCGGATTATAGAAGTGTGTTAGAGGTAGAGCTACTGATTGGGCTAGGGGGCTTCATCGCCTACCAAACCCTAACAAACTCCGAATGCTAACACATATCTCCGGGAGTGAGGCTGTGGGCGCTAAGGTCCATGGCCGAGAGGGAAATAACCCAGATTAGCAACTAAGGTCCCTAATACGTAATTAAGTTGATCAAACGAGGTGGAGTTTCTATAACAGCCAGGATGTTGGCTTGGAAGCAGCCATTCATTTAAAGAGTGCGTAACAGCTCACTGGTCGAGAGACTCTGCACGGAAAATAATCGGGCATCAAATTACGAACCGAAGTTCTAAGATTGCTACTACGTAGTATATCGGTAGGGGAGCATTGAAATCTGCACTGAAGGTGATGGGCGACCATTGCTGGAGCGATTTCAAAAGAAAATGTAGGCATAAGTAACGATAAAACAAGTGAAAAACTTGTTCGCCGTAAGACTAAGGGTTCCTGATCAACGTTAATCGGATCAGGGTTAGTCGGGTCCTTAGGCAAACCCGAAAGGGGTAGTTGATGGAAAACTGGTTAATATTCCAGTACCCGCTTTAGTTTCGATGGGGTGACGAGGTAATGAAAGGTCGACGGGACATACGGATGTCCGTTTAAGTACGTAGTTATATTCTTTACAGGCAAATCCGTTTAGAATGGCGAAATACGAAAGTACACTGCGGCTTCGGCCAATGGGATGACCCTAATGACTTCCGAGAAAAACCTCTAAGGCTAGGCTAAAGCGGCCCGTACCGTAAACCGACACAGGTAGTCGAGATGAATATTCTAAGGCGCTCGGGTGAGCCGCGGAGAAGGAACTAGGCAAATTGACGCTGTAACTTCGGGATAAAGCGTACCATCTTCGGATGGTCTCAGTAAAATGGTTCAACCAACTGTTTAACAAAAACACAGGGCCCTGCAAAATCGTAAGATGACGTATAGAGCCTGATACCTGCCCGGTGCTGGAAGGTTAAGGAAGGATGTTCGGCGCAAGCCAAAGCTTCTGACTGAAGCCCCAGTAAACGGCGGCCGTAACTATAACGGTCCTAAGGTAGCGAAATTCCTTGTCGGGTAAGTTCCGACCTGCACGAATGGTCTAATGAGTTGAACACTGTCTCCTCCGCGAGCCCGGTGAAATTGTAGTATCGGTGAAGATGCCGGTTACCCGTCACGGGACGGAAAGACCCCATGAACCTTCACTACAACTTTGCATTGATTTTGAGTAAACGATGTGTAGCATAGTTGGGAGACTTTGAAGCAGTGGCGCTAGCCATTGTGGAGTCATCGTTGAAATACCAACCTTCGTTTACTTAGAGTCTAATCCCTAAAGGGAGACATTGCATGGTGGGTAGTTTGACTGGGGTGGTCGCCTCCTAAAATGTAACGGAGGCTCGCAAAGGTACCCTCAGTACGGTTGGTAATCGTACGCAGAGCGCATTAGTAGAAGGGTGCTTGACTGTGAGACAAACAAGTCGAGCAGGTGCGAAAGCAGGCTAAAGTGATCCGGTGGTTCTGTATGGAAGGGCCATCGCTCAAAGGATAAAAGGTACTCTGGGGATAACAGGCTGATCTCACCCAAGAGCTCATATCGACGGTGAGGTTTGGCACCTCGATGTCGGTTCGTCACATCCTGGGGCTGGAGAAGGTCCCAAGGGTTCGGCTGTTCGCCGATTAAAGTGGCACGTGAACTGGGTTCAGAACGTCGCAAGACAGTTCGGTCCCTATCTGTGATGGGCGCTAGAAAATTGAGTGGACATGTCCTTAGTACGAGAGGACCGGGACGTACGTACCGCTGGTGTATCGGTTGTGCCGCCAGGTGCAATGCCGAGTAGCTATGTACGGCAAGGATAAACGCTGAAAGCATCTAAGCGTGAAACCTTCCACAAGATGAGTTTTCTTTTAAGGGTCGTCGGAGACTACGACGTTGATAGGCTATAGGTGTAAAGGTGGTAACATCAAAGCCAAGTAGTACTAATTGCCCGTAAGCTTTATTTTTTATTGTTTATTTATAAACAATGCCTCTATTTTATGCTTCCCAATATGTAAATTATTATGCTGTTAATACAGTAATTGTCTTATGGTGGTTATGCCGAGGGTGTTCACCTCTTCCCATTCCGAACAGAGAAGTTAAGTCCCTCATGGCCGATGGTACTGGTATACCAACTGGGAGAGTAGGTAGCTGCCATATTTATTAAACCATTCCGTTTTTACGGAATGGTTTTTTTTTGTTCACACCTCACAATACAACATCGTTTTGTTATTGTAATATTTCAAAACCATCTCTTCAAGAACAATTAAATTTCTTACTTTCACCCACCGACCTAATGTATTTCGATTTTGTGCTAATTGATGTCGGATAAATATGTTGTATGAAAGCAATTATTCCAGTAGCAGGAGCAGGAACTAAACTTAGGCCACACACTTATACCCAACCTAAAGCTTTAATTCCTATTGCAGGTAAAACGATTCTCAGCTTTATTGTTGATCAACTCCATACGGCCGGAATCAATGAATTTATTTTTATAGTTGGTTATTTAGGTGAAAAAATTCAAGATTACGTTAAACAAACTTATCCTAATCTTATTACACATTTTGTTTATCAAAATGAAAGACAAGGAACCGGCCATGCCATTGAGTTAGCAAAAAGTATTGTTGGTAATGATGAAGTCTTTGTAACACTAGGAGATACTATTTGCGAATATGATGTGAACGAAGTAATCAATAGTTCACACAGTATGCTTGGTGTAAAAAAAGTTGATGATCCAAGAAATTTTGGTGTTGCAGAAATAGGTGAGGATGGATTTATTTCGCATGTTGTTGAAAAGCCTGCTATTCCAAAAAGTAACATGGCTTTAGTTGGACTCTATAAAATAAAAGAAACTGATTTTTTATTCGAATGTTTACATCATTTGTTTACACAGGATATCAAAACATACGGTGAATATAATTTGACCGATGCATTAGATTGCATGATTAAACGTGGCGCAAAATTTCAGGCATTTAAGGTTAAGAATTGGTTTGATTGCGGCAAAAAAGAAACGCTTTTAGAAAGTAATGCAACTTTATTAAAAAAGTTTGGTGGCAATGTTGATATACCTCATCATTTTCCGGATACCATCATTATCCCACCGGTTAGTATTGCTCCCGGTTGTGAGATTAAAAATTCTATCATTGGCCCACATGTTGCCATTGGCACAAATACCACAATTGCTCACTCTATAGTGAGAGATAGTATTATTGGTTCTTATACGAATTTGTATGAAGTTGTTTTAGATAATTCTTTGATTGGTAGTGATGCTAGTGTAAAAGGATTAAGCAGGAGTTTGAATATTGGTGATAATACAGAAATCGATTTTGGATAATTTTTTTAATAATGTAGTTTGATAATGAATAATCGGATTACACAATTGTTTAAAATTGACTATCCCATCATTCAAGCAGGAATGATTTGGGTAAGCGGATGGCGCCTTGCATCAGCCGTAAGTAATGCCGGTGGACTTGGAATAATTGGTGCCGGCAGTATGTATCCTGATGTTTTGCAAGAACATATTCAAAAATGTAAAGCAGCTACCAACAAACCTTTTGCTGTCAATCTTCCGTTACTCTACCCTGATATAGAAAAACATATTCAAATTATTATAGCAGAAAAAGTACCTATCGTTTTTACAAGTGCTGGTAACCCAAAGACTTGGACTGCTTTATTTAAACACCATGGTATTCTTGTTGTACATGTTGTGAGTAGTAGCAAGTTTGCACTAAAATCTCAAGAAGCAGGTTGCGATGCTGTTGTTGCCGAAGGTTTTGAAGCAGGCGGACACAATGGAAGGGAGGAAACTACCAGTTTAGTTCTGATTCCGGCTGTTGTTAAAACTGTAAATATTCCTGTGATTGCTGCCGGTGGTATTGCAAGCGGTCGTCAAATGTTAGCCGCAATGGTTTTGGGTGCATCCGGCGTACAGATTGGAAGTAGATTTGTATGTACAACTGAATCATCGGCTCATCTTTCATTTAAAGAAGCGATTTTAAAGGCCGATGAAGGCGATACTCAGTTACAAATGAAAAAAACTGTTCCTGTTCGTCTATTGAATAACCAATTTGCGAAGCAAATTAGGGAAGCTGAATTAAGAGGTGCATCGGCGGAAGAATTGCAACAGATTTTAGGAAGAGCAAGGGCTAAAAAAGGAATGTTTGAAGGTGATTTAGCAGAAGGTGAATTGGAGATTGGGCAAGTAAGCAGTTTAATTAGGGAAATAAAATCTGCAGCTGAAGTGGTTGAAGAAGTTTGGTCAGATTTTCAACAGGCTCTCTTACAGCCACTTATGTAAATTCTTGTTTGATAAAATGTTAAATAAAACGAAAATACATTAAGCAATATTTAGATTTTGTAAGTTAGCATACCAAAATTGGTCTGCTATGAACAAATTTTTTATTCTTTTACTTTGCTTAATCGCATTTACAGCAACACAAATAAAAGCCTCATCAACAGTTGATGGAACAGTAATAGCCGCCGATACTAAAAAGCCGATTGCAGATGTTACTATCATTGCAATTAATCCTATCACTAAAATAGAACATTGCGCAACTACCGACGCTAAAGGAGAGTTTAAAATTACTGTTTCAACACCAGGTACTTATAACATAAAGTTTAAGAAGGAAGATTACATCACTACAGAAAAAAATAAGTTACAAGTTGTTGCAAAAACTACACAGCACATCAACATTGAAATGTCTCCAATTTTAGAAGAAGATGACCATCATGGGTGGAGAAATAAAGGTAGATATGGCCTAATTACAATGTGGTAAAGCTAAAAATTTCGATTTAATTTCACCCAATCAGCAATATAGGTAGCTATATCAGCTGTTGCTGTGCCTGGAGCAAACAACTTTCCTACACCCATTGCTTGCAATTCATGAATATCTTCATCGGGTATAATTCCACCACCCGTTAGGAGCACATCATGCATACCTTTTTCTTTCATCAATCCAATTACTTTAGGAAATACGGTATTGTGAGCACCACTTAAAATGCTAATGCCAATAGCATCAACATCTTCTTGCAATGCAGCATTAACAACCATCTCGGGTGTTTGGCGTAAACCGGTGTAAATGACTTCCATTCCTGCATCCCGCAAAGCGGTTGCAATAACTTTTGCTCCACGATCATGGCCATCTAATCCTACCTTAGCAACAAGTACTCTAATGGGTCTGGTCATACAATAGATAATTGATTCGTTAGATGAGCAAAAATAGTATTAATCAGCGAAGCAGATATGCTTGGTAATTTTATAATTGATTATTTATGGAATATAGAAAGTTTGGAAATACAACACTTAACGTAAGTGAAATTGGATTTGGTGCATGGGCTATTGGTGGTGGTGCAATGGTTGGTAAAACACCAATAGGTTGGGGAGATGTTGATGATAATACTTCTATAGCAGCTATTTACGCTGCTTTAGATGCAGGTATAAATTTTTTTGATACAGCAGATATATATGGACTTGGTCATTCGGAAAATATATTAGGAAAAACAATTGGAAACAAACCTGACACCATTATCGCTACTAAGGTTGGTAATGTTGCCCGTGATGAACAATTTACAACTGATTATACTAAGGCCTATATCATTGAAGCCTGTGAAAAAAGTTTGAAAAGACTTAACAGAGAATGTATTGATTATTATCAATTGCATACTGCCAAGGTACAACACTTAGCAGATGGAAATTGTATTGAAGCCATGCAACAATTGCAACAGCAAGGAAAAATTAAGTATTGGGGTTTATCACTCAATACTTTTTCACCAGAGGCAGAAACTGATTGGCTAATTAATCATCAATTAGGTGATGGTTTACAAGTTGTATTAAATCTTGTTAATCAAAAATCGTTACCAGCCATTAATAGAGCTGCTGCAAATGGTTATGGTATAATTGTAAGAATGCCGTTACAATTTGGGTTATTAACCGGAAAGTTTGATAGGAATGTTTCTTTCCCTACTAATGATCATCGGAAAAAGCGGTTGACGCCTACTATTATTGCCGCAGTAGAAACTGCATTAGCACCAATTTGGCAATTGTGTACTAAGTATGAAATCAATAAAACCCAACTTGCATTAAGTTATATTAAATCTTATCCTCAGGTTTCCACTATCATTCCCGGTATTAGAACTCCAGATCATGTTTCAAGTAATACAAGTGGACTTGTGACATTAACTGCCGAAGATATGCTAATGATTGAGGAAATGGGAGCCGGCTCTTTACTCCCAATTTTAACGATGATAGAACAACAAGGGTAGCTTTTTGCATAAGAAGTAACCATCTTTCATATCGCTTATTTGTTTTTTATCCGCTTTTAACCCCGTTTGCAATAAAAAATATCTTTTTTTAAAAATAAATGACCATTTTGTTGGTCTAAAAAATCACTTGATATGAGAAAACATATGTTTTTGTTATCTGCAACCCTGTTTTCAGTTGCTTCAGTTATTGCACAACCAAAGGCAACAACTACAGCAGTTGCAGATTCTGCTAAAAAAGCCCCAAGCACTCCACCAAAACCTTCGGTAAGTGAAAAAACAAAATCGAGTAAAAAGCATGAAGGACTTTTTACTGTTTATCAAGATACTACAACCGGTAGTACACAGTTGTATATTAAGAAAAGCCAGTTAGGTAAAGAGTTTATCTATCAGAGCTTTTCATTAAGTGGACCTACGTCTTTGTTTTTGAACCAAAGTATGCACCGAGCAAATTTTGTTTTTCAAATAAGAAAGGCGTACGATAAAATTGAGTTTGCTACGCAGAATACCAATTTCTATTTCGATAAAAACAATGCCGTTACTAAGTCTGCTAACGTAGATCATCCCGATGCAATTTTTTTAGCAGAAAAAGTTGTGGTAGAGGATGCTGATGGTTATTTAATTGCTGCTGATGGTCTATTTATTAGCGATAAATTAGATCCAGTTAAGCCATTGCCAAATCCTGCTGCTCCTCCGGGTTCATCTTTTAATTTGGGTAATCTCAATCCCATGAAAAGTAAGTATGCCGGTATTCGTTCCTATCCAAACAATACTGATGTAATGGTTGATTTAGCGTATGACAACCCAGCGCCATTTAATCAAGGAGGAAAGGATATTACCGATGCCCGATTCAACCGAGTTAAAATGCAACATTCGTTTTTAGAAGTTCCAAATAATACTTTCCGTCCTCGTAAAGATGACCCAAGAGTTGGATATTTTGGTTCCGAGATTGATGATCTTACTTCCTTTTCTCCAACCCCATACAAAGACATTATTAATCGTTGGCATTTAGTAAAGAAAGATCCAACTGCAGCAGTTAGTGAACCCGTAGAGCCAATTGTTTGGTGGATAGAAAATACAACACCGGTAGAATTAAGACCATACGTTAAAGAAGCCGGAGAAAAATGGAATGAGGCATTTGAAAAAGCAGGATTTAAAAATGCCATTGTGATGAAAGAAATGCCTGATAATGCAGATTGGGATCCGGCAGATATTAGATATAATGTTATTCGTTGGGTGAGTAGCGCTTATCCTTCGTATGGTGCTATCGGACCAAGTTTTACAAATCCTCGTACAGGCCAAATTCTAGGTAGTGATATTACTGTAGAATGGAGAAGTGGTGCAGGTGTTGTAGTTAACGACGAGTTGTATAATGGTTTTAACGGTTGGGGTATTCAATCAGATAAAGCAGAAGCTATGCAACATTTTATGTCGGCTAAAGACAAGCAACATTGGGCAACTTGCAATATGGCACAACATCTTACAAATCAATTTGCAATTGGTCAAACCGCAGTTGAATTATTAGATGGCGAAGCTGGTATTGCTAAAGGCGTTCCTGAATTGCATAAGCAGTTTTTATACTATCTTATTTTGCATGAAATGGGTCATACCTTGGGTTTGAATCATAATATGAAAGCAAGCCAAATGTTAAGTCCTTCAGAAGTGCATAATACTGCCATTACCCGTAAATTAGGTTTACAAGGTTCTGTTATGGATTACCCTGCTATCAATGTAAGCGCAGATCGCAGCAAGCAAGGTGATTATTATACTACTAAAGTTGGTCCTTATGATACTTGGGCTATTGAATATGGTTATGCTGTATTCAGCGAAGCTGAGGAAAATGCAAAATTGGATGAAATTTTATCTCGTAGTAACGATCCTAAATTAGCATTTGGTAACGATGCAGATGATATGCGTGGGCCTGGTAGTGGTATAGATCCTCGAGTAATGGTAAACGACATGAGTAACGATATGGTTACCTATGCAGAGGAAAGATTTAAATTAGTGAATACGATGATGGGTAAATTGAAAGCTAGATATGCTCAGCCCAATGAATCGTACGCTAAACTCCGTAGCCGTTATAATAATTTAGGTGGACAAAGAGTGCAAATGGCGAATGCTATTGCAAACTATATTGGTGGTGTACAAGTGGACAGAAGTTTCCCCGGACAAAACAGCAATGCTAAACCATTTACTGTTGTGCCAGTAGATTATCAGAAGAAAGCAATGGCATTATTGTCTAAGCATGTTTTTGCTCCTACTGCATTTGATGCTGATACTTATCTTTTCCCTTATTTGCAATTGCAGCGTAGAGGTTTTGGTTTCTTTGGTAACACCGAAGATCCTAAGCCACAGAATACCATTATGGCGTTGCAGACTTCTGTTTTACAGCGTATCCTAAATCCGGTAACATTGCAAAGAATCAACAGCAGTAGTTTGTATGGTAATACTTACAGTGTAGCTGATGTAATGAGTGATATTGTTACTGCAAGTTTTGCTGCAGATTTGAAAACGAATGTTAATCTATACAGACAAAATTTACAAACTGAATTTGTAAAAGGAGCTGCATCTATTGCCAATGCAAATGTTGGTTATGATAATGCTTCTAAAGCAGCTGCGTATAATACTTTAAAAAAGATTAAATCTTTGTTGTCAACTGCAGTTAGCACAACAGAACAAACTAGAGCACACCGTTCTAATTTGGTGTTCTTAATTGATAAAGCATTATTAGTTAAATAATCTAAATAGTTAGCATATAAAATCGGCTCCATTGCAAAGCAATGGAGCCGATTTTGTTTTTAGAACAACTTGTTTACAATAAACTAAGCATATGCTTAATTCTGCTTACAGTTTCTGTTTTACCTATGAGTGCTGCAATGTCAAATACTCCGGGGCCAAACTTACCACCTACTAGCATTATTCTGAATGGTAGCATGAGTTCGCCGGGTTTAAGTTGATGTTCTGCTGCTAATGCTTTAAAGCTTGCTTCTAATGCTACCGCTTCCCACAGCGTTGAAGTTTCAAATTGTTGCACTAATGTTCCAAAAAATGCTTGCTTTTTATCGTCCCATTTAGGTTTTATAGCATCTATTTCTATTGTTGCAGGTGCTTCAAAAAAGAAAGCTGTTTGCTGAACAAAATCGCCAAGGAGTGTACATCTATCTTTCGTTAATTCAATTACTTTATTGATAAACTCTTCGTTTTTATGAGTAATTAAATTACCTAATATCGGTTGCACTTTTTGACGAAGTAAGTCTACATCCATCTTTTTAATCCATTCATGGTTATACCATTTGGCTTTTTCAAAATCGAATTTAGCGCCTCCTTTATGAACTCTGTCAATTGAAAATTTTTCAACCAATTCATTCAAACTAAAAATTTCTTGTTCTGTTCCACTGTTCCAACCCAACATAGCCAACATATTTACAAAAGCTTCGGGTAAGAAGCCTCTTTCCTTAAACCCACTGTTTACTGTACCATCTGCATTTTTCCAATCCATTGCAAATACAGGAAAACCCAATCTATCTCCATCTCTTTTACTGAGTTTGCCATTACCATCTGGTTTTAAAATCAAGGGTAAATGAGCCCATTTAGGCATCGCATCTAAACCAAATAAATATTGCCAAAGTAAAACATGTACCGGTGCACTTGGCAGCCATTCTTCACCTCTAAAAGCATGAGAAATTTGCATGAGATAATCATCCACTACAACAGCTAAATGATAAGTAGGCATGCCATCAGCTTTCAATAACACTTTATCATCAACAAGACTTGTTTGAAAACTTACTTCTCCACGAATCAAGTCAGTGAAAGTAACCGTTTCATCGGTCGGCATTTTAATACGAATCACATAAGGTTTGCCGGCATTTAATAATGCTTGTGTTTCAGCTGCACTAAGCACTAAAGAATTATTGAGTTGTGTTCTTGTACTATGATTGTATAAAAAATTGGGATGTGCTTTACGTTGAATATCTAACTCCTCGGCAGTATCAAATGCATAATATGCTTTTCCCGCTGTTACGAGTTGATCGGCATATTGCTTATACATTGCCTTGCGTTCACTTTGGCGGTATGGGGCAAAAGGTCCGCCATGTTTTGGACTTTCATCGGGTTCCAATCCACACCATTTCAAGGTTTCGAAAATATAATCTTCGGCACCTTCAACAAATCTGGTTTGGTCGGTATCTTCTATTCGTAGAATGAAATCTCCACCTTGGTGCTTTGCAAACAAATAATTAAACAACACGGTTCTAACGCCGCCTAAATGTAAACCACCTGTTGGTGAGGGGGCAAAACGTACTCTTACTTTTTTTTCCATAACGCCGCAAAGATAGCAATTGAGAGGTGCTATCTTTACGCTAATGTTTTACTTTATAAAGACGCCTTGGTGGGTAAGAAAAATGTATGGTGCTTATACCTGGAAAATTTCAGGTACTGAAAAAGTATTGTATTTAACTTTCGATGACGGACCACATATCGATATCACCCCATTTGTACTCGATGAGTTAAAGCGGTATAATGCCAAAGCAACTTTCTTTTGTATAGGAAAAAATGTGGCTGCACATACTTCCATCTATCAGCGAATTGTAGATGATGGGCATGCAGTTGGCAACCATACTTTTAATCATTTGAATGGATGGAAAACGAATGATGAGCAGTATATCAATGATATAGCCGCCGCCTCTAAGTATATTGATAGTACTATTTTTCGTCCGCCTTACGGCCGTATTACAGCCTTTCAGGCTCAATTGTTGGCTGAACGATTTAATATGAAAACGGTGATGTGGGATGTATTGAGTGGTGATTTTGATACGACTTTATCTGCTGAAACATGTACGCTAAACGTCATTAAAAAATCTACCGAAGGTTCGATTGTTGTTTTTCATGATAGTGAAAAAGCCTGGGAGAGATTACATGTTGCATTGCCCAAAGTATTAGCATATTTTACTAATCTCGGATTTTCTTTTAAAGCATTAAAGCTCGATTAGTGCCTATTTCGTTGTTTTTTTAAAAAAAGGAGGGCCAGAGGTAGAAACCTCGGCCCGTTTTTTAATCCGTACCCTATGAAAACAAAGCTTACTGCTTAACGCAGAGTAATATTATAAGTGTTACCATTAATTGTCATGGTAGCTTGATTGTCGCAATTGCCTGCACCATAATTCAAAATACCTGTTCTAGTATTTCTAGTAATTCTTACCTCACCTCTAACTGCCCAACGACAAGTAAATCTTCTAATTACAGGCTGTAAAATGGTTGAACTCCATTGGTTAATGTCTGTTCCAAATTTTACAGTTCCGTTTCCTGTTCCTGTAATGCTGAAAATGTCGTCAATCGCAAAATTTGGTGTTCCGTTACCTTCTGTTTGAACCCAAGTTTTATTCTTATTCCAACCAATATAGTTACCAGAAGGAAAACTAATTTTACCATCAATCACTTTTACATTAAAGCTACGGTTATTGCTGGTGCTTGTATTTTCTGTAATATGTGTTCCTTCTACTTTGTTGCTATCAACATAGTAACCGTCAAAAGTTGTAGTGGCTTTGCTGCCAGGTACTGTCATACGGCCTGTGTAAACGGTAATGATTTTACCACGTCGTGTACGACCATCAGGCCCAATACAACCCGTACCAAAATTGAGAGTTACAGTTTTCGGAAACACATTAGGAGCCAAAGGAGCCATAGTTACAACCAAACATCTTGGTCCTCTAACACTATCGGTTCTCATTTCTTGAAGTCCGTCGTTTGTTGATGCTGCCTTACGGCCAAAAACGCCGCCAACGCCATCATCAAATCCTACTTCTTCACTGACTCCCATTACATTATCCCATACATCGTCATAAAGAGCTTCAGCGGCTGCATCGCTTTCAACTGTTAATGCAGTTTGAGCTAATTCAAGGGTTGTTAAACTACTGTCTGCATCTGATTTTTTTTGACAGCTAACAACTACTAAAGACAGCGCTATTGCTACTACTAACGCTATTTGAAGTGATTTTATTTTTTTCATAATTGTGGTGATTTAGCAAATGAAATAAATGGTGAACGCTTTAATTGACCCAAAATGAATCAATAAGTTTAAATGCAGGAAAAAAAGTCTGAAATTTGTCGCATGAAGCTGATTGATACGCATTGTCATCTCTATTTGGGAGAATTTAGAGAAGATATTCATCATGTGATTGAGAGGGCTAAAAGCCATGGTATTCAACGATTTTATTTGCCTGGAATTGATAGTAGTGTGATTGATGAGATGCTTCAATTGGCTGCTGTCTATCCCGGGGAATGTATTCCAATGATGGGTCTGCATCCCTGTTCGGTAAAAACAGATTATTTGAAAGAACTTGAAACAGTAAAATTTTTTTTAAAAAAAATAAAAAATATTGCAATAGGTGAGATAGGATTAGATTTTTATTGGGATAAAACCTTTGAAAAAGAACAGTACGAAGCATTTAATATACAAATGGAATTGGCATTGGATTATCAATTACCTATTGTAATTCATACAAGAAATGCCATGCAAGAAACCATCAATACGGTTAAGCCATTTGCTAAAAGAGGTCTTACCGGAATTTTTCATTGCTTTAGTGGTAGTTATGAAAGTGCTAAACAAATTACAGATATGGGTTTTTATTTAGGAATAGGAGGGGTTATCACTTACAAAAATGCCGGACTGCCCAAAGCACTCGAAAATATTAGTTTAGATAACATGGTTTTGGAAACCGATGCCCCTTATTTAACTCCTGTTCCTTATAGAGGAAAACGAAATGAGAGTAGCTATCTGACCTTTATTGCACAAAAATTAGCCGAGGCAAAAGGTGTAACTATTGAAGAAGTTGCAGCAATTACAACTGCCAATGCCGAAAAAATATTCGGATGCTAAGTTTCAAATCTTATTTTTGCCGCCCAATAAACAGAGAGGTGTCCGAGTGGTTGAAGGAGCACGCCTGGAAAGTGTGTATACGGGAAACTGTATCGAGGGTTCGAATCCCTTCCTCTCTGCAACATTTTCTATCATTCATTAATCAAGCGATAGCTTAATATCAATCACTTTTAATTGCAGGTTTTTTTCTCCATTCCATTCGTTTAAGTCTAGGGTAAATACGATGTCAACGGGTTCTTTCATTTGTAATAAAGCAAATTTTTCTGCCATATTAAAACCTATGCCGGTAAAGGTGATATTATTTTGACGAACAACAAACCTTACGTGTTGTTCTTTAACAATTTTAGAAAAGCCGGTTTCATACACTTTCTTAACTACAAAGACCGGTCGCATATTCTCTGGTCCAAAAGGCTCCATTTGTAACAGAATGTTGTATAAAGAGGGTGTTAAGTCTTTGAAGTTAACTTCGGCATCAATAATGATTTCAGGTATTAATAAATCATCAGTTATAGTTTGAGCTACGACGGCTTCGAATTTTCGAGAAAAAGCTTCCACTTCATGGGGTAATAATGTCATACCTGCAGCCGCAAAATGCCCACCATAACCCAACAAATGTTCTCGGCAAGCATGTATAGCTTCATATAAATTAAAACCTGCAACACTCCTTGCACTACCAGCAGCAATTTCGCCACTACGAGTTAGCACAATAGTTGGGCGGTAGTAAGTATCAATCAACCTAGATGCTACAATCCCAACAACTCCTTTGTGCCAATGTTCTTGATAAACAACCGTTGTTTTACGATTGACCATTTCAGGGTTGTTCTCAATCATAGCCAAAGCCTCTGTTGTGATGGAGGCATCTGCTTCTCTGCGATCAAAATTATCGCTATGTAACATCTCTGCAAAACGGAGGGCTTTCTCAGCATCTTTTTCAATAAACAACTGCACGGCTTTTTTAGCATCATCCATTCTGCCGGCGGCATTTACTCTTGGCGCAATAATAAATACCAAATTAGTAATATGCATTTGGTGATCAACTGTCGACAATTGCATCAACGCTTTTATACCCGGACAAGGGTTATCATTCACTTTTTTTAAACCGTAAAATGCCATCACTCTATTTTCGCCGGTTATGGGTACAATATCGGCTGCAATAGCAGTTGCTACTAGGTCTAAATAGTTGAGGTAAGTATCATTTGGTAGTTGTAATTGTTCGGCTAATGCCATCATCAATTTAAACCCAACCCCACATCCACACAATTCTTTGTATGGATAAGCACAATCTATTTGTTTTGGATTAAGTATGGCAACGGCAGGCGGTAGTTCGGTATCAGGTAAGTGATGGTCGCAAACAATAAAATCAATACCCTTGGTTTTGGCGTATGAAATTAAATCAACACTTTTAATACCGCAGTCTAACGAAACAATTAAGGTAAAACCATTTGCTGCGGCAAAATCAATTCCTAATTTTGAAATGCCATAGCCCTCTTTGTATCGATGAGGAATATAAAAATCTACTAATGGGTATTGTGCCGATAAGAATTGATACATCGCAGCAACCGCTGTTGTACCGTCAACATCATAATCGCCAAAAACCAAGATTTTTTCTTTTTTGTCGAAAGCTGTTAAAATGCGATGTACAGCTTTTTTCATGTCCTTCATCAACCATGGAGCATGTAGGTCTGTTAGTTGAGGTCTGAAGTAAGTTTTCGCTTTATCAAAACTGTCAATTCCTCTTTGAGTAAGAATTTTACAAATGGTTGTATTAACATTTAAAGTAGTAGCTAGACTACTAGCCACTTCATTATTATAACTTAATATGTTCCATCTTTTTTGCAAAGCGTCAATATTGTCTATCTGTAGTATATCTAACCAACTCTTCTAAAGCATCCCTAACGGGATTCTGATCAAAACTGTGTAAAATATGTAATGCCTCATCTCTAAATGTTAACATTCTTTGTTCTGCATAGGCTATGCCACCATGCTTTTTTACTTGATCTATAACAAACTGTACTTTAAGTATGTCTGTATTTTCATTTTTTACAATATTGATAATTGCTTTTTTTGTAGCGACATTACAATTATTAAGGGTATAAATAAGTGGTAAGGTTAGTTTTTTTTCCTTGATGTCATTTCCGGTAGGTTTTCCAATATCTTGGTTTCCATAATCAAAAAGGTCATCTTTAATTTGAAAGGCCATACCCACTTTTTCTCCAAAAGCTTTCATCTTATCGGTTGCTTCATCGCTTTCAAATGTGGTAGAAGCACCTGCAGCACATGCCGAGGCTAATAACGATGCTGTTTTACCTTTGATAATTTCGTAATATATATCTTCTTTTAAGTTAAGATTTCTGGCTTTTTCAATTTGTAGCAGTTCGCCTTCGCTCATCATTTTTACAGCTTCGGAAAGCAACTCCAAAACCTGATGATCTTTATTGTTTAGCGACAACAATAGGCCTTTTGAAAGCAAATAATCGCCAACTAAAACAGCAATTTTATTCTTCCAAAGGGCATTAATAGAAAAAAAGCCTCTTCTTTCTAAAGATTCGTCGACTACGTCATCATGGACAAGCGTTGCAGTATGCAGTAATTCGACTAGGGATGCAGCTCTGTAAGTACTTTCATTGATTTCTCCGCCCAATTTTGCACTTAAAAGCACAAACATGGGCCTTAATTGCTTGCCCTTTCGCTTAACAATATATTGCATAATCCGGTCTAGTAAGGCTACTCGGCTTTTAACGGCCTCCTTAAAATGAGACTCAAACAATACAAGTTCTTCTGCTATGATTTTTTTTGCTAATTGCATGATTTTTGGATTGGCGCAAGTTAATACACATTAATTTAATCTGCCAAAGCCTCATTTTTTTGGCATTTTGATGCTATTCTGTTTATTTTACAGAAGAAATAGATGGTAAATGTTTGGTATTTCATGTTCAAAGGTTACCTTTGACCAAATATTAATCAACTACAAATCTTTTTAAACAATACAAACCTTTTCTATGGCAAGCAACAAGTACACAATTATTTTAGGATTAACCATCCTGCTTAGTACCTCTCTGATGGCTCAGAGAAACGATGCTGGATTCGACTGGAAAGACTCATCCAAGATCGCCACTAAGAACATGCCTCAGTACAATGAATTTAAAAACAACGAGTACCCTTACCCGGCTCAACCCCGCAATCAGTGGGAGTTAGGCTTGAGTGCAGGGGCTGCAATGATTATTGGAGACTTATCTTCTCTTCAGCCTGGCATTACAGGTGGCATTTCTTTACGTAAAGCTATTAATCATACTTTCTCTGTAAGAGGTAGCTATCTTGGTAGCCTTAACAAAGGATATGATTACAGTAGAAGAACTGTGAGTTCTGTTGTTTTTACCAATGTAATTAACCCTTGGGTAATTTATAATGCTGCTCCTAATAATGGTAGTTTCTATGCGAATTATAGAACGCAGATGCACCAAGGTTCAATTGAAGTATTAGCTTCTTTGTTCAACAAAAGCTATTATAGAGGCAATCCAAAGTGGGATGGTTATGTATTTGCCGGATACAGCCTAGTTTCTGCAGATGTAGACATTAATGCAACAAACGCTTCTGGCGCTGCGTATAATTTCTCTTCTATCAATGCATCTGGTTCTAGAAAAGACATTAGAGATGCAATTAAGAATTTATTAGATGATTCTTACGAAAACAATGCCATTGCAGCAGGTGGAAGTCGTAGAAATATTGGTCGTTTTGATGACAATCAACTCATCAGACATGGTGTTTCTGCCGGTTTTGGATTAACTAGAAAATTAAATGATCGTATCAATATCGGTATCGAGCAAAGATTTACAACTGTTTTTGACGATAATTTAGATGGTATCGTTGCTGGTAGAGCTAATGATTTAATTAGCTATTCAACTGCTAGATTAAACATTAACTTAGGTAAAACGACTAAACGTGTAGCTCCATTGTGGTGGATTAATCCAAACAACTACGTTTATAATGAAATCAACAAGCCACAGCATATGAAACTACCAAAAGTAGTTTTACCAGATGCTGATAAAGATGGTGTAACTGATCAGTTTGATCTTGAGCCTAACACTCCAGAAGGAGCTCCGGTTGATAGCCATGGTAGAGCAAAAGATAGTGATGGTGATGGTATTCCTGATTACAAAGACAAAGAATTGTTGACTTCTCAAAAATGCTTCCCTGTAAATGCTGATGGTGTTGGAAATTGTCCTGAGCCTGAGTGCTGCAAGCAAATTAGAGAAGAAATGAAAAACTGGGAAAAGAAAGACACTAAAGAGTGTAATTTAACTTCTTTGCCTAGTGTAACTTTCAAAGCTAAGAGTGCTACGGTAAGCAAAGATGCTGAAGCTATTTTAGCAGGAGCTGCTGCTCAAATTAAAGCTAATCCTAACTGTAAAGTAAAAGTTACTAGTTATGGCAATAGCGATAAAAGAGCTCAACAATTAAGTTGGGATAGAGTAAATGCTGTTATTCGTTATATGGTTGAAAAACAAGCTATATCAGAAGACAGATTCATCTTCTCTTATGGTCAAGATGGTGAAGAAGCAAATACTGTAGATTTACAAGCAACTACAGAAGATGGTCCTAATACCGTAACTGCCCCACACCCAAATTTGAAAAAATCGTAATTCTACGATATGCATCATAGTAAAAGGCCCAGCATTGCTGGGCCTTTTTATTTTTAGTACTCCTCCATGCAATTTTTATGCCTTCTTATGCGTCTTACAGTCTAAAGATGGTATCATTTGTTAATAACAACCATAATAAAAAGCAAATTTCCACAAATAAAAAGTAGCCGTTTTTTTTTATAAATTTTGTATACATCAAATAGGAGAATTATGAAAAAGCACTTCCTGTTGCTTTTCATTATGTTGGTTAGCGCTGTTAGTATTTGGGCACAATTGGGAGGCACTCACAATTACCTTGATACTGCATATATCGCCCAACGTAATATGGGACAACAAAGAGATTATCGTAACCATAAGCAGGCTTTTCCTGCTCGTCCAAGAGACCAGTTTCAGATTGGTATTTTTGGCGGCTATGCTTATGTAGATGGTGATGTGCCTACTGCTATTAGAGGTGCCGGCACTGATCTTGGTAACTATGCCTACGTATTTGGTGGCCATGCAAGAAAAGCTGTGGGTTATGTACTTTCTTTTAGGGGTACATTATCTTATATGAACATGGTTGGCTTAGATTATCAACGCAATAGAAATTATAATAACCATCCATTATTAGAACAACTCTATTTGCCTGTTGGTCGAGGCTATATCGCCAATCATAGAACGCAGGCATTTAATGGAGCTTTTGAAGCTATCATTTCGTTAAACAATATTATGTTTCACTCTAAGCAGAGCAGATTTAATTTATATCTCGTTGCCGGATATTCTGCTTTGTATTACAAAACAACAATGGATGTTACAACGACTGATGGTGCAAGATATCCTTTTGAAACTTTAGCAACATCTACATTACCTCGACCTGAGCTTCGTAAGCAATTGCGTCAAATGTTAGATGGTATTTATGAAACACAAGGAACTTACAATGATAGGAGGCCAGGAGGAAATAGCAATTACCAGCTTAGACATTCCTTTAACTCTGGTTTCGGTATAGAATATAGATTGAATAGCAAAATGTCACTTAGTGGCGAATACAAAAGAATTCAGCCTAGAGACGACTATTTAGATGGCTATTATCGTCAAAGTGGTGACCTTGCTAACCCAACTTTTACATCAGAGTGGGATAACATTGGTACCATGCAGCTTGGCTTCAACTATAATGTAGGTAATAAGAAAAAGCGTATTTCTCCATTATGGTGGATGAATCCTTTAGAATATGCTTACAAGGAAATGGCCAATCCGCAAAATATGATTGTGAATATCGATTTGAAGGATGATGACAATGACGGTGTTACCAATCAATTTGACTTAGAGAAAAATACACCACCCAATGCACCAGTAGATACCCATGGTGTGTCTAAAGATACAGACGGTGATGGTGTGCCAGATTATAAAGACAAAGAACTAATCACTCTACAAAAATGCTTCCCAGTTGATGTAGATGGTGTTGGTAACTGTCCGGTTGATACAACGAACAAATGTTGCGATATCATTAAGACAGAACTCGAAAGAATCAAAAAAGAAGGTGTTCCAACGAGTAAAGATCCAAATGGTAAACCAATAATTAATTCTGGAGATTGTCAAATTGGATTCTTGCCAAGCATTCAGTTTAATCCCAATAGCATTACCTTAACCAAAGAAGCTAAAGCTATCTTGGCTGATATTGCTCAAAAGATGAAGGATAATGCTGATTGTAAAGTTGCCGTGATTGGCTACTGCAAAAGCACTAAATATGTTGAACAAAGAAGTTGGGACAGAGTAAATGTGGTTATCAATTACTTGATGGAAAAACAAGCCATTGCACTAGACAGATTCATCTTCAAGTACGGAGAATCTGGTGGAGACTGTGATGTAATTGATTTCGAAGGTACTTCTGAAACCGGAAATAACTCCATACCGGCTCCACATCCTAAACTCAGAAGATCTAAGTAAATACGTTAAATCTTAGCAATATTTAATCCCCGCCTCAAAAGCGGGGATTTTTATTATAGAATAATTAACGCCGTATTCAATTTAAGTTAGTCATTACATCCATAATTTGCCCCCAATCACTTAATTTTGCACACCTTGATGAAAAAATTACACTATATAGTTCTGTTGGTGGGTCTTGTAGCAGTTTCTTGTACGTCTAAATTTGGAAAAATTCAGAAGAGCAAGGATAACGAGTACAAGTATAAAATGGCTGAACAATACTATGCAAAGAAGAAGTACAGCTTTGCTTCTCAGTTATTTGAAGATTTATTTCCCTGGCTAAAAGGTAAGCAGGGATTCGAAGACATGTACATGAAATTTGCGTATTGTTATTATTATCAAAAAGATTACATGAATTCGGAAAGTCTCTTCAAGTCTTTTGTTGAAACGTTTCCAAGTAGTCCTAAGGCCGAAGAAGCCGAGTTCATGAGGGCTTATTCTTTCTACAAGCAAGTCCCAAAAGTTGATTTAGACCAAAGTGCTACGCAAAAAACAATTGGTCAAATGCAGGCTTTCATCAATACCCATCCCAATTCAAATAGGATTAAAGAAGCGTCTGATATAATTGATCTCTGTAGGGCTAAATTGGAACAAAAAGAGTATAAAGGAGCAGAATTATACTATAATCTTGGATATTATAGGGCGGCAGCTATTGCTTTTGGTACTTTAATCGATAACTTTCCGGATAGTCAGAAAGCAGATGAGTATAAACTGAGCGTTATCAAGTCATATTACAAGTATGCGGAAATGAGTATTGAGGAAAAGCAAACAGAACGATTTGATAAAGTAATTAGCGAATGCATTGACTTTAACGATAGATTTCCTGAAAGTAAATTGCAGAAAGAAGTAGAAAAATATAAATTGCAATCACAGAACTTCATAAAAAACAATAAAAATGAGCAAACTAAGAAGGCAAATTAGTGCCAATACTCCAAATGTAGTGGAGACAAAAAGCCTTGTAGATATCAAAGGTAAAA
The DNA here is from genome assembly GCA_943370285.1 of Methylophilus rhizosphaerae. Lineage (GTDB taxonomy): Bacteria > Bacteroidota > Bacteroidia > Chitinophagales > Chitinophagaceae > CALRQJ02. Next base: position 22,600 of record CALRQJ020000012.1, read on the forward strand.
CAGGTAATCTGTACGAGTCTATTGCTATTGTTGCTAAAAGAGCCAATCAAATCAACATTACAATTAAAGAAGAATTGCATAATAAACTAGAAGAATTTGCTAGCCATACCGATAGTTTAGAAGAAATTCATGAAAATAAGGAGCAGATCGAAATTTCTAAAGCATACGAGAAAATGCCAAATCCTGCAATTTTAGCCACACAAGAGTTTATGGACGATAAAATCTATTATCGTAAAAACGATACTGATTTATTTAGCTAAATGTTAAACTACAAATATTTTGAAACGACAGTAACCTACTGTCGTTTTTTGTTTTAACTTGAAAGTATGTTGCAAGGCAAAAAAATTATTGTTGGTATAACCGGTAGTATTGCTGCGTATAAAGCCATTTTATTGGTTCGGCTTTTGGTAAAACAAGGTGTCGAAGTAAAAGTAATCATGACTCCTGCTGCTACCAATTTTGTATCAGCACTAACCTTGTCTACATTGTCTAAGAATGAAGTTGTTGTTGATTTGGCAAACGGAAGTACTTGGGAAAATCATGTAATGTTAGGCCGCTGGGCCGATATAATGGTTGTGGCTCCATTAAGTTGTAATACATTGGCAAAGTTTGCGAATGGTAACTGTGATAATCTACTCACAGCTGTTTACCTATCGGCTATTTGTCCGGTAGCAGTTGCTCCGGCAATGGATGAAGACATGTGGAATCACCCATCAACCAAAAGAAACCTTGAAACTATTTCAGCTTACGGAAATCACATCATTCCAGTAGCTAATGGAGAGTTGGCCAGTGGCTTATTTGGTGAAGGAAGAATGGCCGAACCGGAAGATATTATACTTTTTTTACAACAAAATATTGGAAGCACCAACGAACTTAAAGGCAAAAAAGTAATTGTAACTGCAGGACCAACATATGAAGCTATAGATCCTGTTCGATTTATTGGCAATCACTCCAGTGGTAAAATGGGTTTTGCTCTAGCTGAAGCGTTGTGCAAAAAAGGTGCAACGGTACATTTAATTACAGGCCCAACCACCGAAAAAATTACTAATCCTTCCATTCAAGTAACTAATGTGGTTAGTGCCGATGATATGTATTTAGCCACTACCAATGCATTTACCAATGCTGATATTGCAGTGATGTCAGCCGCAGTTGCAGATTATAAGCCGGAAACCACTTCAACAAACAAAATCAAAAAATCAAATGATACACTAGAGTTGAAATTGGTAAAAACAAAAGACATTCTCAAGGCATTAGGCGACGTGAAACAACCGCATCAATTTTTAGTTGGTTTTGCTTTAGAAACTAATAATGAACAGGCAAATGCCTTAGAAAAGTTGCACCGTAAAAATGCCGATTTAATAGTGTTAAATTCTTTGCAGGATAGCCAAGCCGGTTTTGGAAAGGATACCAATAAAGTAACTATTTTTGATAAATCTGGTAACGCATTTGCTTTTGAAGCCAAAAGTAAAAAAGCTGTAGCCTCAGATATTGTTCAAACTATTATTCAACAAATTCATGATAAAGCGTAGTCTATTAATATTGTTTTTGTGTGCTACTGTAGTCGTAATCCATGCACAAGAAATTCAGTGTAAAGTGACCGTAATGGCACAACGTGTAAATAATACTGTTGACAGAAAAATTTTCAATACCCTACAGTTACAGCTTGCCAATTTTATCAATAATCGAAAGTGGACAACTGAAACGTTTCAAAGTGGCGAAAAAATTGAATGCAATTTTTTATTGAATATTGATAAGGTTCTAGAAACAAATGTGTACAAAGCATCACTGACAGTGCAAGCTGCAAGACCCGTTTTTAATTCATCTTACAACGCTGCTATGGTGAATTTTCAAGATGCAGATGTTACATTTAGATATATAGAATTTCAACCCATCGAATTTAATGAGACAAGAGTGCAAGGCAATGATCCATTGGCCGCTAATTTAACTGCTGTTTTTGCTTATTATGTGTATGTTGTTTTAGGATTAGATTTTGATTCTTTTGCACCACGAGGAGGCGATCTTTATTTTCAAAAAGCACAAAATATAGTGAACAATGCACCCGAAAATAGAAGTATAACAGGTTGGAAAGTGTTTGATGGCTTACGCAACAGATATTTTTTAGTTGATAATTTGATGAATACGAGATACAATGTTGTACATGATGTCATTTACACTTACTATCGAAAAGGGTTAGATGCCATGTATGATAATGAAGCAGAAGCTAGGGCCCAAATTTTAACTGCTTTAAATCAATTACAAACACTCAATCAAGAAAATCCGAACAGTATGATTGTGCAATTTTTCATGCAAGGAAAATCGCAAGAGCTGATTAAAATTTTTAAGAAAGCTACCATGCAGGAAAAAGTGAAAGCCATAGACTTACTGCAAAAATTAGATGTCACTAATGCGGCTAACTATAAACAAGAAATTAAATGAGGATAGTGGCTGTAATGATTGCATTGTTATGTTGCTTAGTAGCTTGTTCACCTGCTAAGACTGATGTACCAAAGGGTATTCTGCCGATAGAAAAAATGCAACTGATTGTTTGGGATTTAACGAGAGCTGATGAATTGGTTACTAATTTTGTTTTAATCGATACATCGAAAAAAAAAGAACCTGAGACCTATAAAATGTATCAACAGGTTTTTGCTATACATAAGATTACAAAAACAGATTTTTATAGCAGTTACAGTTATTATCAACAGCACCCTGTTTTATATAAAACATTATTAGATTCTGTTTTTGCTTTAGGAACGAGAAGTAGAGATAATGCTGCCAAAAATTTGCAGCGACCTCAATGATAAATTTTGCTTGCTATGAATAAAGTTGTGCAACATGCAGACGAAGCCATTCATGATATAGAAAGTGGCGCCACCATTATGTTAGGTGGTTTTGGTTTATGCGGTATTCCTGAAAACTGTATTACCGCATTGGTAAAAAAAGGAATCAATAATCTTACTTGTATATCTAATAATGCCGGAGTTGATGATTTTGGGCTTGGCCAATTATTGCAGCGTCGCCAAATCAAAAAAATGATGAGCAGCTATGTAGGTGAAAATGCTGAGTTTGAACGTCAATTGTTAAGTGGTGAACTAGAAGTTGATTTAATCCCTCAAGGTACACTTGCCACCCGAATTCAAATGGCGGGTATGGGCATTCCTGCTTTTTTTACACCTGCAGGTTATGGTACCGAAGTGGCCGAGGGTAAAGAGGTTCGAGAGTTTGATGGAAAAATGCATCTGATGGAGTATGCCTTGCATGCTAATTTTGCATTGGTGAAAGCATGGAAAGGCGATACAATGGGAAACTTGGTCTTCAGAAAAACAACAAGAAACTTTTCAACCTCAATGGCTAAATCCGGAGATATTACTATTGCCGAAGTAGAACATTTGGTGCAGCCCGGTGAATTAAATCCTGATGAAATAAATGTTGCTGGTATATATGTGCATCGCATATTTCAAGGACTGAATTATGAGAAAAGAATTGAACGCAGAACAGTGCAATTGAAAGGCTAATTTTTTAAATATGTTTGTTAGTGCTAATTTTTTAGCTATTAACTACGGTGTAGATGATGAAATAGCTAAATTTTTTGTTGATAGAGAACCGCCTGCCAATAATTTATATTGGCATGAAAAACTCATGTATCTGAGGCCCGAGCCAGGATACCTTTTTATTCCTTTAATCGTTGATTTATTGTATAAGCTTGGTATTAAAAAGACGGATCTGCTTAATGAAGCATACGTAGGTTTGATGGAAGCAGTAGGACATATAAGTGCATTAGAAGAAACCAAACAAATTAGCCGGCAAGAATCTATTCAACGATGCATAGCATTAGTCGATAATAATTTTCGCAACGAAAAATACTATTATGAATTAATTGATTATGCAAACAGTCAAATCAATAATCAAATTCATGCCATCAGAATGCCTTATAAAGCATTGCATCGAGGAGATCTGTTTTTGTTTTCCCTTTGTGCTTTAGCATTCGATGATCCAAAAGCAATGCAATTGGTAGAATATTGGTTTGCATTGATTTCAACTTTGTTGCTCTTAGATGATGCAGAGGACATAGAAACAGATCAATCAAGTGGAGACGATAATGCTTTTTTAGAAGCAGGACTAACAAAAGAAGGTGTAGCTGCCATTAAGAAAATGGTAACTGAAAATTTACAACGCATAGACAAGCTTAATAAACCAATGGCAGTTACGCTAGATAAGAAATTCAAAATTTTAGCTGCTAAACCGGTTATTGCCGCACTCATAAACTAACTAATATGGCACTCGATAAATTTGGTATTGCAAAACGTATAGCACAAGAATTAAAAGATGGCATGTATGTTAATCTAGGAATTGGCATTCCTACTTTGGTGAGCAATTATATTCCCGAAGGCATGACTGTAATTCTGCAAAGCGAAAATGGAATATTAGGAATGGGACCTTATCCTGCAGAGGAAGATATTGATGCCGATTTAATCAATGCCGGAAAAGAAACCGTAACCGTAATTCCCGGTGGTGCATTTTTTGACAGTGCTGAGAGTTTTGGTATGATTAGAGCCGGTAAAGTGGCATTAACGGTGTTAGGTGCAATGGAAGTAAGTGAAAATGGTGATATTGCTAATTGGAAAATTCCCGGCAAAATGGTAAAAGGCATGGGCGGTGCGATGGATTTAGTGGCTAGTGCAAAAAATATTATCGTTGCCATGCAACATACCAATCCTAAAGGAGAAAGCAAATTATTACCAACATGTACATTGCCCCTCACCGGTGTTGGTTGTGTAAAAAAAGTGGTGACTGATTTAGCCGTAATGGATGTAACTTCTGACGGATTTGTATTGCTAGAAACTGCACCTGGTGTAACCATCGCAGAAGTTAAAGCCAAAACACTTGGTAAGCTAATTATTTCTGATTCGGTTAAAGAAATGGTGCTGTAAGTAAAGCTTACAATTTCTCCACCTTTTTATTGGTTATTTCTGTAAAACTTCACCTTGCCCCCTGCCATGCGTTTCTTACCTTCGCAGGGTTATGGAAATTACACTACAAACAGCCGAAAAACTCCGCCTTACAGCCGAGGAATTTGAACTCATTAAAACCAAAATGGGTCGTACCCCAAACTTCACCGAACTCTGTGCTTACAGCGTAATGTGGAGTGAGCATTGCAGTTATAAAAACTCTATTAAATGGTTGAAAACGTTGCCACGAGATGGTAAACGTATGTTGGTAAAAGCCGGTGAAGAAAATGCCGGTTTAATGGATATTGGTAACGGCTTTGGTGTAGTATTTAAAATTGAAAGTCACAATCACCCAAGTGCCATCGAGCCATTTCAAGGCGCTGCTACAGGTGTAGGTGGTATTCACCGAGATATTTTTACGATGGGGGCAAGACCAATAGCTGCTTTAAATAGTCTTCGCTTCGGCAATCTCAACGAAGCTAAAACGCAACATTTATTGCGTGGTGTGGTTCATGGAATTGGACATTATGGTAATTGCTTTGGTGTGCCAACAGTTGGTGGCGAAGTATACTTTGAAAATAAATATCATACCAATCCCTTGGTAAATGCCATGAGTGTTGGCATTGTAAAAAATGGTGAAACCATTAGTGCTACTGCAGAAGGCATCGGCAATCCTGTTTTTATTGTAGGTAGTGCAACAGGTAAAGATGGTATGGGTGGAGCAAGTTTTGCTAGCGCTGATATTACTGCCGATAGTGTAGAAGAATTACCTGCTGTTCAAGTTGGTGACCCTTTTCAAGAGAAAAAATTATTAGAAGCTTGTTTAGAAGTGATTCAAACCGGTGCTGTAGTTGGTATGCAAGATATGGGTGCAGCAGGTATCATCTGTTCTACCAGCGAAATGAGTGCTAAAGGTGGTGTAGGAATGATTATCAATTTAGATAATGTGCCTACACGTCAGCATAGCATGAAAGCATGGGAATTATTGCTGAGTGAAAGTCAAGAAAGAATGTTGGTGGTTGTGGAGAAGGGAAAAGAAGCTGCGGTGTTAAATGTGTTTGAAAAATGGGATTTGCCATGCAGTCAAATTGGTGAAGTTACCGGCGATGGTTTGTTGAAGTTTTATAAAGATGGTTTATTAGAAGCTGAATTGAATGCAGATAGTTTGGTATTGGGTGGCGGAGCACCGCAGAATACAAGGGAATATACCGAACCAAAATACTTTGCTGAAATTGCAAAATTTGATGCAGGTACTATTGCTCCTCCCGATGATTTAAAAGCCGTGGTAGAACAGTTAGTGCAGTTGCCTAATATTGCCAGTAAGCGTTGGATTTATACACAATATGATAGTATGGTTGGTGCCGCAAATACTAGTACAAATGCACCAAGCGATGCTGCTATTATTTGGGCAAAGGGTACAGATAAAAGTATTGCCATGACGGTTGATTGCAACAGCCGTTATGTGTTTGCCAATCCTTTTGTTGGTGGTATGATAGCAGTTGCCGAGGCTGCTCGAAATATTGTTTGTAGTGGTGGTGAACCTTTGGGTGTAACCAACTGCTTAAACTTCGGTAATCCTTTCGATCCTGAAGTGTATTACCAATTTGTGTATGCTGTGCAAGGCATGGGTGAAGCATGTAAGAAGTTTGAAACGCCGGTTACAGGTGGTAATGTTAGTTTCTACAATCAAAATCCTGATGGTGCAGTATATCCTACACCAACTATTGGAATGGTTGGTTTGATAGAACACTTAGACAATAAAATGACCCTTGATTTTAAAGCAGCCGGTGACATTATTTTCTTAGTCGGTACTTCAAGAAGCGATATTAACTCATCCGAATACTTACATAAAATAATGGGTGTTGAATATTCACCTGCACCACATTTTGATTTAGAAGAAGAATATAAAGTTCAGCAAAAAGTAGCAGCTTTAATCAAACAAAAACTAATTAATAGTGCACATGATTGTAGTGAGGGTGGTTTGTTGGTTGCATTGTTAGAAAGTAGCTTTAATCGAAATCTTGGTTTTGATGTTTCTGCCGCTTATGCCTCTATAAGAAAAGATGGTTATTGGTTGGGCGAAGCCCAAAGTAGAGTTGTAGTGAGTGTAAGTGCAGATAATTTAGCAAAATTTAAAGCTCTGATGGGTAATCATCCTTACGAGCAATTAGGTACTGTTACTAATGGTGCTATAAGTGTTAATGCTGAACATTGGGGTTCAATCAATGATTGGAAAACAAAGTATGATACAGCTATCGAAAAGTTACTACAATCATAATCTGATTATTGATAAACGAATTGACGAATTGATTGATGAAACCTACAAATTTTCAATACGAACCACTGCAAACTTCTAGTGAACATTCTACCCTTGAAACCGGTGTTATTGTTGTAACCGGCGCAGCCGGATTTATCGGCAGTTGTATGGTTGAATATTTGAATCAACAAGGATTTGAAAATTTAATCTTGGTAGATGATTTTGGTGTGGAATCGAAACGCAAAAATTGGGAGTCCAAAAAATTTACTGCTATTGTTGAACGCTACAATTTCATGGATTGGTTATCACAACATCAGCCCAAAATTGATATCATCATTCACTTAGGTGCAAGAACGGATACCACTGAATTTGATTACAGTATTCATGAAAAATTGAATGTTGAATACTCAAAAGATGTGTGGCAATATTGTTCAGCACAGCATATTCCACTCATTTATGCTTCATCCGCCGCCACTTACGGTGATGGAAATTTGGGTTATGATGACAATCATGATATCATCAACCAACTGCAGCCATTAAATCCTTATGGCATAAGTAAAAATGAATTTGATAAATGGGCCATTCAGCAAACCGTTGCACCTCCATGTTGGGCAGGATTAAAATTCTTTAACGTTTATGGTCCAAATGAAGGGCATAAAGGCAGAATGGCGAGTGTGATTTGGCATTCATTTAATCAGATTCAGCAAAATGGAGTTGTAAAGCTGTTCAAAAGTCATAAAGAAGGATTTGAAGATGGGAAACAATTGAGAGATTTTGTGTTTGTAAAAGATGTGCTTAAGGTGATCGGTTGGATGAAACAGCAAATGGAAACCTGCAAATGGTTTGATAACAATAATGGATTGTATAATCTTGGAACCGGCAAAGCAAGAACCTTTGAAGATTTGGTAAAGGCAACCTTTGCTGGTTTGGATAAAACGCCAAACATTGAATTCATCGATATGCCTTTAGATATTAGAGACAAGTATCAATATTTTACTGAAGCCAATATGAATAAATTGAAAGCCGCCGGATATACTGCCGAATTTTATTCTTTAGAGGAAGGAGTAGATGATTACGTTCGACAGTATTTGAGAAAAAATATATTGTATTAATTACGTATAAATTTATGTTATGAGCAAGAAGATAGCCATTATTGGTGGCGGAAATTTAGGAACAGCCATTGCAGAAGGTTTAATCAGTAGTGGTTTTATCTTGCCGCAACACATCATCATCACCAAGCGTAATATTGCCACTTTACAACATCTTGAAATTAAAGGGGTGTTGGTAAGCAATAGCAATCTAGAAGCAGTTGAATATGCCGATTGGGTAATTCTTGCCGTAAAGCCTTTTCAAATTAAAGAAGTTTTAATTCAGCTTAAGCCTAAGCTTAATCCTGCCAAACATGTATTGGTAAGTGTAGTTACCGGGGTTTGGATTAAAGAAATGCAAGATTTGTTAGGGAACGATTTTACCATCTTCCGTTCAATGCCTAACACCGCAATTGCCATTCAACAAAGCATGACCTGTATTTGTGCTCATAAAGCATCGGATGAACAAATGCTTTACGCTACCGATTTATTCAACCAATTGGGAAAATCAGTTTTCATCGAAGAAAAATTAATGGATGCCGCAACAGTTTTAGGAGCATGTGGAACCGCATATGCTATGCGTTACATTAGAGCAAATATTCAAGGTGGCATTGAAATAGGATTTAGTGCAACAGTGGCTTCGCTTATTGCAGCACAAACGGTAAAAGGCGCAGCAGAATTACTGTTGCAGCGCAATACACATCCTGAACAAGAAATTGACAAAGTAACCACACCAAAAGGCTGTACCATTGCTGGTTTAAACGAAATGGAGCATCAAGGCTTTAGTTCTTCTTTGATAAAAGGATTAGTAACGAGTTACAATAAAATTGTAAACGATATGTAATTCATCAATTGAATCTACTGTTGCTTGATTTTAGATAATAAATTGCCCAATGCCGATTCAATGGCAGGATACAAAAATGTAAAACCGGCTTGTTTAATTTTTCTACTGCTTATATAGGCTGATTTTAGCACTTCAATACTCATTTCACCCATTATTATTTTGAGTACAAATCCCGGCACGGGTATGGGAATAAAAAATTGTTTACGAAGTAAGGTTGCAATTTGAATGGTTAGTTGTTTGTTGGTTATAGGTTTTGGTGCAACCGCATTGTACGATCCACTCAATGATTCATTTTCACTAGCATAAATAAACATTCTACATACATCATCAATATGTACCCAACTAATAAATTGCTTTCCGGTTCCTAAAATAGCTGCCACACCCATTTTGATGGGTTTAATAAATTCAGCTAATGCTCCTCCTTTTGTACTCAACACAATACCAATTCTTAATTTCACTAACCGCTTTCCTATCAACTCAACCGGTTGAATGCTTTCTTCCCACAATCTGCAAGTATCGCCTAAAAATTCAGTGTCGGCTGTAGCCTCCTCTTGAAAATGTTCTTTTTCTGTTATTGCTTCTGCAACTTCGCCATACCAACCAATGGCACTAGCGCTAATAACAGCTTGCACTTTATTGGGCATATCGGTAAGTGCTTTTACAATCAAAGCACTGCTTTCTGTTCTACTGTTTTTAATCTCTTCTTTTCTAGCAGCACTCCATCTTTTATCCGCTACACCTGCGCCAGCTAAATGAACAATATAATCTGCTTTAGCAATTGCTTCTGCATCTATTGTTTGTTTATTTACATCCCAAAGGGCATAAGAAATATTTGTTGTGGTTGCTTTGTTGGTAGGAATTTTTCTGGTGAGTACAATTACCTCATGTCCTTTTTCCAATAACATTTCAGTAAGTCTATTCCCCACCATTCCTGTACCACCAGTAATTAAATAGGTTGACATGTTGATTAATTTAAAAATGGATTATTTCTTTTTTCGTAGCCTATTGTTGTGGCTTGGCCATGACCACTGTAGACAACAGTTTCATCGGGTAAAACAAATAGTTTTTGTTTGATGCTATTAATTAAAGTATCGTAATCTCCACCCGGTAAATCAGTTCTACCAATACTCTGTCTAAATAGCACATCACCACCAATGATAAATCCTTGTTGTTGATGGTAAAAACAAATACTGCCGGGTGAGTGGCCGGGACAATGTAAAATATCTAGTACGTCATCACCTAATTGTAATGAATCACCTTCGTTTAAAAAATGCAAAGGCCCATTGTAATTATCGAATGTCAAACCCCACATTTGTCCGCTTTGAGGTGCAAAAGCCAGTACTTTTTCTTCTAAAGGATGAATATGTAATTCAAGACCCCAAGTTTTTGACACATAACGATTACCAAAGACATGGTCTAAATGACAATGGGTATTCACCAATAGAACAGGCATTAGGGCTTTTTCAACGATGAATTTTTTTAACATTTCTTCTTCATTAGTAAAGTAACAACCCGGGTCTATAATGATAGCTTTGCCTTGTTCATTGTACAAAACGTAAGTGTTTTCTTGTATTGGGCTAAACGTAAATGCCTGTATGCTAATCATAACCTTATTTTTCACTTTTGTTCGGGTGATTTGTCCTAATTTTAAAACCACAAAGATTGGATATGCAAGTTAAAAGTCTTATTCGCAAAGTATCAGTTTTATTGTGTTTTTGCAGTATAGCATTTTTGGGTAATAGCCAGGTGAATGCCGTAGAGTATGGTAAAAACAGGATTCAACATAAAAAGTTTAAGTGGAAATTTTATCAATCTGCCAATTTCAATACTTATTTCACACAAAACGGGTTGGAGTTAGGTAAGTATGCAGCACAATTGGCGGAATCTGAATTGGCTCAAATAGAATCAGCCATAGAATACTCGTTGCAGCGCAGGGTAAACATTGTGGTGTACAACAATTTTGAGGATATGAAGAGCAGCAACATTGGTTTAGGCAATGATTGGGCTCAGGCAGGTGGCATCACCAAGTTAGTAAACAATAAAATGGTAGTTTACTTTAATGGTGACCATGCTCATCTCAAAAAACAAATTAGAGAAGGTATCGCAAGGGTTTTGCTCGATAATCAATTGTTTGGTGATGATATTGGGGAGTTTGCCAGTAATCAAGCATTGCTTGATTTACCGGTTTGGTTAACCGATGGCTACGTCAGTTACATTGCTGAACCATGGAGTACTTCAAAAGACGATGATTTAAAGAGTGCTATGTTGAGTGGCTCTTACAATAATTTCTATCAATTTGCTTTCGAAAAACCATTATTGGCCGGTCATAGTTTTTGGTATTACATTGCTGAAAAATATAAGAAAGAAAATGTAACCTACTTTTTGTACTTAGCTAGAATTTACAAAAACCTTAATAGTGCTTCTCAACGCATTTGTAAAAAGAAGTTTAAAGATGTATTAGGAGATTTTATGCAGTTTCAACAAGAAAAGTACAATAAAGATATTCGCCAAAGACGAAACATTCCTAAAGGTACGTTGAGTGTGATGGAAGAAATTGGAAAGTCTGATTTTTATCGCTTTCAAGCCAATCCTAATCCACGTAGTAATACTTATGCGGTAGTTGAATTTAAAAGAGGTATTTACCGTGTTAAACTCAACGAGAATTATGTAACTACAAAAGTGTTGCTAGAAACGGGTGTTAGGATGAAGCAAGACGAAGTAAATCCTAATTATCCATTATTAGCGTGGGATGGTAAAGGAACAAGATTAGCGGTAGTGTATTGGGAAAAAGGTAAAATCAAACTATTTGTTTATGATGCATTGGCCCGATATAAAAGATTTAGACAAACTATTGAAGGGGTAGATCAAATTCTAGATGTACAGTTTATGTTAGATGCCAACACACTATTGTTTAGTGCTGTTAAAAATGGACATACCGATATTTTTTCTTTTAAAGTAGAGCAAGGTAAACTAGAGCAGTTAACCAATGATGTGTACGATGATTTGAATCCATCATTTGTGTCGTTCCCCAATAAGAGCGGTATTGTTTTCTCTTCAAATCGTCCCGGCCCCAATGCTCCAAATACAGATACAGTTTTACCAAGTAATTACAGGTACAATGTTTTTTTACTTGATTATTTGACTAAAAAACAAATTACGCAATTAACCGATTTGAAATATGGTAATGCTACCTACCCCATGCAATACAATGTGAATCACTTTACATTTATTGCCGATGAAAATGGTATTGGCAACCGTTGGGCAGGATTCTTCACCACACAAAGAGACGGCCTAGATACGCTGTTTTATATTGGTGATGAATTACTGCGAAATCCTAGCGATAGAGAATTAGATTCAGCATTGGTAGCTTGGCAAAAAAATGAACCAGATAGTATCAGTACATTCTCTGTTACAAGAGACTCTACCTATACCTTCCCCATGAGTAATTATCAAAGCAGTTTGTTAGAAACAAGAATTGCCGGCGATAAAGGACAAGTAAGTGAAGTGAGTAGACAAGGCGATTATAAGTTCTTGTACAAGCTAAGAGTAGATTCGTTGACTTTGCGTAAGCGAAATGTGAATGCTCGGCCAACAGAGTACATGAAAAAATTAATGACCGAAAAACGCATAGCTGAGGGTAAAGCAAATGTGTATCAAAAAACAGATAGCGCAAAGAATGCTGGCAATGTTTTTCAAACAGAATTTCAAGATGAAAAACCCGACTCTGCTGCAACCGTTGCGGCCCCAGCCACTGTTGTGGAACCCATCTTGTCTCAAGCTAAACTGTATAATTATAAACTAAAGTTTAGTAGCGATTATTTGGTGAGCGGCGTATCGAATAATATTCTCATCAATCGTTTTCAACCTTACGCCGGTGGTTCAGGTCCTGTACAATTGGGTAATGGATCTAATTTGAATTTTACATTTCGAGTTGGGGTAAGTGACTTAATGGAAGATGTGAAGTTTATTGGCGGATTTAGAATGGGAACCAATTTAAGAGACAATGATTATTTGCTAAGTTTTCAGAATTACAGAAAGAAAATTGATTGGGGCTTTACCTACTACCGAACAAGCAATAGAAATTTTGTTGCCGAAATTGTTGGTCCTGGCGTTGGAGGTTTTTATAATACGCAATTGCTAACACAACTCTATCAGGGTAATGCCACTTTTGCTTTTAATGAAGTAAAAAGCTTAAGAGTAAATATGGGTTTGCGTAAGGATAAAAACATCATCAAGTCTTTCAATAATAGTACGGGACAGCCAGATGTTATTGGTTTGGAGTTCGAAGATGTGAATAGCTATTTTGGCTTAGCACATATCGAATATGTGCATGATAATACTATCAATCCTACGCAAAACATTTGGGATGGCTTACGTTGGAAAGTTTATATGGACTTTAATTTACCGGTAAAAGATCCGGTAAACAAAGGAAAGTTCATGTATAACTTTGGATTTGATGCCCGATACTACAAACCTATTTACCGCAATTTTATTTGGGCAGTACGTGGCGCCGGAGATGTAAGTTGGGGTAGCCAAAAAATGATTTATTACCTAGGTGGAGTTGATGGTTGGCTGAATCCAAAATTCAACAATGCTAACAAACCTGCGCCGGATAACAGTTATGCTTTTCAAACATTGGCGGTGAATATGAGAGGTTTTCAGCAGAATGTTGCTAATGGTAATAATGCTTTAGTCATTAACAGTGAATTGAGATTGCCTATCTTCTCAACCTTGTTTAATAAACCTATCAACAATGCCTTTTTACGCAATTTGCAATTGGTGCAGTTCATAGATCTAGGTACCGCTTGGAATGGCAAGTTCGACAAAATTGAAAGACCATCTACTATTTACACAACCGGTGATGCTAACAACCCGGTGACTGCTAAATTCAAAGCCGGCGGTATCGGGCCTTTTGTTGGTGGATATGGATTTGGTGTTCGTAGTACCTTGTTGGGCTATTTCCTCAAGTTTGATACTGCGTGGGAAATGAATGGAATTTTTAAGGGTAAACCCATTACATATTTTGCTATGGGATTTGATTTCTAATAATGCTAATTTTATATACCAACGGTTCGCTGCATGCAGCGAACCGTTGGTGTTTTATAACCTTTAGTGCGTCACTTTTGCTGTATTAAACCAATCAATTTTCCTTGAATAGTACATCACTATTGCTAGTAGTATAAACAATCCTATACTACCGAACAACAACGCATAATCTTGCAATTGAATAAGTATAAAAATAAAGCCATACAAGGCCGATAGTACAAGACCAAAGGCAAATGCAATTCGCCACTGTTTAAATACTCCCGAAGTATACAATGTAATCAAACCTACTGTGGCAGCAGAGGCTAATGCGTAGGCAATATTAAAGTTAAGATATTCAGAAACTGATAATAGTAGGGTGTAGAAGATGCAGAGCGCTAACCCAATCAATATATATTGTAACGGATGAATGGAACAGCCTTTGATTATTTCGACAAAGAAGAAAAGCATAAAAGTTAATGCAATAAATAGTAAAGCATATTTGACCGACCTCGTTGTTTTACCGTAACTATCAGTCGACTGTAATAGATTAATACCAAACGAAGATTCTGCTACATCATAAGACCCATCCGACCATGCTTGCGGATAATTTCTATTCAAGTTCAATATCTTCCAATTTGCAGTAAAACCGTTATTGGTCACTGTTTTTACATCAGGAATAAAGCTGCCATCAAACGAAGGATTATTCCACGAAGATTGTAAGGCAACTGTAGTGCTACCTCCCAATGGCGTAAAGTATAGTTTTTCAGAGCCTTTTAATTTTACCGCTACAGAAAAAGTAATGGGTTTACCCAAAGTTGCTACAGTAAGTGGAATGGCAGCTTGCATGCCTGTTGCAGCTACATCATTTTTAAACATTCCACCTTTAAATGTTAATGGTGTATCGTTCCAGTTGATGGTAATATTTTCTTCAATGCCTCTAAAGTCAGATAAGCCAAAACAAACTACGGCTTCATTCAAAAGCATATCGGCAGGGTCAATTTTTGCAGCAGCCGGATTAATGGTAATGGCACCCGAAAAAGTATTTTCTGATCGATAAACCACAATCTTATAAATGCTGCGATACCGAATTTCGGGTAGTACTTTACTATTCACCGAAAGATTATCCGGCAAAAAATGGGCATATGATTTTGTAGTACTTACTTTACCTTTTGCATCTGTAGTTTTAATCAAATATGGAACAATCACAAACGGTCCCGATAGGGTTTGTGCATTAGCCCACTTGCTGCTAACTTCCTCCGCTACTTGTTGTTGACGGCCTTCTCTTTCTCTAACCAATTCTTGAATAAAAGCAGTTGGAATGAGTAATACTAAAATTAAAATGCCTACAATAATGCTCTTCAATAAAATTTTATTGCGTTGGTAAAACGATGGTTCCTGTTGCGTTGTGGTGATTTCTTGTTCCATGACGGTATTTGTTTTAGTGATTGATGATGGTGATATTAATGTTTCGGGTAAGGCTTCGGGGCTCGTATAGTATTCGTAAATTGTAGATGCTGCAAAAAATTGACGCAGCTTGGGAAAGATGAAACCAGTTCCAATTAACGTACAGGAAAACAACACAAGTGTAACTACGACAAAGACGGTCAAATCATCTTTAATGGTACTGCTACTGTATTCATCATGCAGTATTAAACATGCCGCTAATCCATAGAGTACACTAATACCCAATAGTGCAGCAATCAAACGAACACACTTTACCTGCCAGTGTTTATTGAGATGGCTGATGGGTATTATGATAAACAAAAGCAGAACGAGTGAAGGAAGGCTACCTAATAGCGATGCAACCAATACCACCACAAAAACAAGCATAAAAGCTTCGCCTGTAAAACAGGCTAATACAAAAGCGCCGGCCATAAATACTAGCCATGTATACCACCAAATGAATACCGCTATTTTGCTTTCTTCTTGCATTTTTAAAAGTACTTTGAAATTCAAAGTATTGGTTTAAAAAAATTAGGTTAATCCTTTAATCATATTTTCTAATGCTTCTAAATGCAGTTTAAATGCTTTTTCGCCGGCTTTGGTAACACTGTAAGTAGTATTGGTTTTTCTGCCAATAAATCCTTTTTGCACTTTGATATAATTATTTTCTTCTAAGGTTTTTAGATGACTCGCTAAATTGCCATCAGTTACCTGAATCAGTTCTTTAATCTCGTTAAAGTTAACTTCAGCATTCACCATCAGGGCACTCATGATGCCCAGCCGTATTCGACTGTCAAATACTTTATTTAAATTTTCTATCGGATTCTTCATATCCTAACCCACTATTTTTTCAAGATAAAATTGATATCGGGTGTTTAATTTCTTTCATATTTCCACCACATAATCACACCATAAATAATATGCAAAATCCCAAATCCCATCGCCCAAAAATAAAGCCCATAGCCAATATACCAGCAACTAGTTACTCCAAGTAATAGTTGACCATAGCCTAAAAATCTAACTTCACCCAAAGTGTATTTTGATGCATTGACCAATGCTAGTCCGTAAAAAATTAGACAGCCGGGGGCAATTAAGCCGTAAGTGCCATTTTCTATGAGTTTGAGTAGATAAATGCCACCCACCATCATTGGTATGCTCACATTGATGATTAATCTGCGAGAAGTAGTGCCCCAAATGGGAATATTATTTTTTCTGCTGCGTAAATACGTAAAAAATATCGCCAATATAAATGCTGTAATAAAAGTAGCAACACCAATGTAAAATAATTTGGAACCCATAAAAGCCTTTAAGCCTTCCGGCGAATCTGCATACGGTTTGCCTAATTCACCTTTTAATTGAAACAGTTTTGACCTTGAGTTATCAATAACATCATGTGCAAACCAAGCACCAACCAAGGCACATATACCAGCAGATATGCCACTTAACCCACTTAAACTAATGAAGCGACTGCTTTTTTCCATCATTGATTTGATGTCGGTTAATGCATCTAGATGGGGATTAGCTTCTTTCATATAAAAGTACTTTGAAAAACAAAGTAACTGATCAATTAGTTCAAATCCAAATTTTTTGGCTGTTAATATTTTGCAAATCCACCATAAATAGACCTCCTACACTTAAATTTGAAGCCATGAAGCAGATAGGATTTTATGGATTGGTGTTGGTGTTGCTGTGTTCTGCTCTCTCTGCTCAAGCACAAAGAAAGTATTTGAGGGGTATTGTGAAAGATGTGCAGAGCGATGAGCCTATACCTTTTGCTTCAGTTATTCACCAACAAAGCGGTAGAGGTAGTTTAACCGATTCTTCCGGAAAATTTGAGCTTAATTTTGGCGAATGGCCGACTGATTCATTAGAAATTACCAGTGTTGGATACAACAGTGTAACCATTCCATTTCCTGCTTATAAAGAAGATATTTTCATCACCATCTTAGTTGAAGTTGCTACGGTAAAGGAAAGTCCGGTTGTTAAAACAAAATACAACAGGGCCTTGTGGTTTTGGAGAAAGATTGTAAAAGTGAAAGCAAAGTATGAAAAAACACAGTATAATAATTATAGTTATGAAGTGTACAACAAATTAGAGCTTGACCTCAATAATATCAATAAAGAAAAATTAGGCAATGTTAAATTATTGAAGCCATTCAGTTTTGTCTTGAGCAATGTAGATAGCAGCGAAGAAAAACCTTTTCTACCCGTATTTTTAACCGAAACATTATCTGATTACTACTACCAACGTTCTCCCCGAAAAACAAGAGAAATTATTAAAGCCAGTAAAACAAATGGGGTGGATAATGAGAGTGTAACTAAACTATTGGGTAGTACTTATCAAAACGTAAATGTGTACAGTAATTTCATACCGGTTTTTGATAAACAATTTGTAAGTCCGTTTCATGAGAATGGAGATAATTACTACAACTTTAAATTACTAGATACTCAATACTTAAGTGGCAAAAGATTGGTACATCTAAAGTTTTCGCCAAAGCGAAAAGGAGAGAATACATTCAATGGCGATTGTTGGATTCATGATACATCCTTTGCCATTCAAAAAATTACCTTACGTCCATCTGAAGAAGCTAATCTCAATTTTGTAGAGAAAATGACTTTGATTCAGGAGTTTCGTTTTATAAACGATAGCACTTGGTTTTTAAGTAAGGATAAATTTGTTGCCGATATTTCTCCCATCGGCAAAAACAAAAGTGGCTTTAAAGGTCGCAAAACGTCTACTTATAAAAATGTGCTGTACAATAGCGATTCTATTGCTGCAGAAATCAAAAAAAATAGAAAAACAGAAGAAGTAATCGTATTGACGGATTCTGAAGCAAAGCCCGATACATTTTGGTCGACATCTCGACACGAAGCCCTAAGTAAAAATGAAAAGGCGGTGTATAAAATGATTGATACCATCCAGTCTTTACCCAAATTTAAACAGTACACCGAGACAATTAATTTTATTGGCACCGGCTATAAAAATTTGGGTAATTATCAAATTGGTCCTTGGTTTAATTGGGTTACCGGCAATTTGGTAGAAGGCACAAGAATTCGTTTTGATTTAGGCACCAATCGTAAATTCAACCGTAAAATTTATTTTCATACCTATTTGGCATATGGATTTACGGATCGAACATTTAAAGGCAAGGCCGAAGCTTTTTTTCTGCCTAAAAAGAATCCTAGATTTTATTTGTATGGCTCATACAGTAATGATTTAGACAATGGCCAAACGTATTACGATGAAATTACAACCGATAATATTTTTGCCCTAGCTGTACGTAAGCCCGGCATTCCATTAAAGTTTCAAAAAGTAGAAGAAAAACGTATTGAAGTATTTAAAGAAACCAATTTTGGGCTATCGTTTTTGCTAACTGCCATCAACCGAGAAGTAACTCCACTGCGCAATTTACCCGATAAATCTTTTTACCTCAACAGACGTGGCGATGCTTTAAAAACCTTTGAAACATCACTGCGTTTTAGATATGCTCATTTAGAAAAGTTTTTGGAGAATACTTTTTTCAGAACAAGTTTGGGTAGCGATTTACCCATTGCTGAATTTAAAGTAACAAAAGGTTGGGCAGGTGTTTGGCGAAGTAGTTATGATTACACCAAACTCAGTGGTAGTGTATCAGACTATATCAAAATTCCACCTTACGGTAGTTTATATGTGAATTTGTTTGGAGGAAGAATCTATGGAACATTGCCTTATACGTTGTTAGAAATACATCCCGGCAACGAAATGTATTATTACAATAAATATGCATTCAACTTAATGAATCGTTTTGAATTCATCAGCGATCGTTATACCGGTTTTAACGTAGAACATAATATTGGCAACGGTTTGTTTCGCTTTATTCCGCTTACCAGAAAGCTAAAGTTCAGACAGTTTTGGAGTGCCAAAGGCGTTTGGGGTAAGCTGAGTGAATCCAACAGAGATTTTAATTTTGTGGGCAATCATGCTTTTCAAACACTTAACGATAAAACCTATATTGAATTAGGAACCGGTGTAGACAATATTTTAAAAGTATTACGAGTAGATTTTATTTGGCGAGTTGCACCCACACCTTTACCCAAAGAACAAGTAAAACGCTTTGGTATTTTCTTCAGTTTTAGATTGGCATTTTAAGCCGGTAGACAATCAATGATGCTGTTACAAATGGCTTCTATTTCAGCTTCGCTGATGATGAGTGGCGGTGCTATTCGCAATCTGTCGGCTGCAAATAAAAACCAATCTGTTATGATTCCTTTTTCAATGCAACGGTGAATAACAGCTTGATTGGTCTCAAAACTGTCAAACTGTAACGACACCCATAAGCCGTGTTGGTTGATGGATTGAATGCCCGGTTGATCTTTTAATTTATCGGCAAATAATTTTCCTTTTTGATTGGCTTGTGCTATTAAGTCATCTTGCAATAACACTTCAAAAGCAGCTTTACCTGCGGCACAACTAACCGGGTGGCCACCAAATGTGGTGATATGCCCCAATACTGGGTCATAGGTAAGTGTGGACATCAAATTTTTATCGGCTATAAATGCCCCTAACGGCATGCCGCCTCCCAATGCTTTGCCCAATAGCAATACATCAGGCACTACATCAAATTGTTCAAAAGCCCATAGTGTTCCGGTTCTGCCAAAGCCGGCTTGTATTTCATCCAAAATCAACAACACACAATGTTCATCACATTTTTTTCTAATGGCTTGCAGCCATGCTTTATTAGGTGTGGTAACACCACTTTCGGCTTGTACCGTTTCTAGTAGTACACAAGCAGTTGTACTATCAATGGCATCAATGGCTTCTTGACTATTATAATCGAAATGATAGACATCGGGTAATAGCGGACGAAAAGCATTCCGCCAATATTCATCACCCATCAAACTCAATGCCCCTTGTGTACTGCCGTGATACGATTTATGGAAGCCAATAATTTTACTGCGATTGGTTACTCGTTTGGCTAATTTCATAGCACCTTCTGTTGCTTCTGCACCGCTATTCGTAAAATAAACACAGTTTAGTGTGGATGGTAAAACCGAGGTTAAAAGTTTGGCATATTGTACTTGAGGTGCTTCAATAAATTCG
This sequence comes from Methylophilus rhizosphaerae, assembly GCA_943370285.1. Taxonomy (GTDB): domain Bacteria; phylum Bacteroidota; class Bacteroidia; order Chitinophagales; family Chitinophagaceae; genus CALRQJ02. The sequence goes on from CALRQJ020000012.1 coordinate 43,286, forward strand.
CCATATACAATCAAGTGCATGTATTCAGCAGCCTGTGCTTGAACGGCTTTGATTACATCTGGGTGGGAGTGACCAATATTCGCAACACTAAAGCCCGAAATCAAATCAACGTATTGTTTACCATTAACATCAAACAAATGAATGCCGGCTGCCTTTACCATTTCAATGCCAATGGGGGCGGTAGAGGTTTGGGCAACGTGTTGTAAGAATAATTGTCTGTTAGAAAGCATTATTTTATTACTTAGTGGCAAAGTACGCTGAGTTTTCGCATTGAAAAAAGTAATTTCGTAACCACCTTCCTCTAGGAAATAAACAAAATACTATGGCACTCATTCTCCCTGTTAATGGCAAAACACCCCAAATGGGTGACAATTGTTTTGTAGCACCAAACGCTACTATTGTTGGCGAAGTAACCATGGGTAATGAGTGTAGTGTGTGGTTTAACGCCGTTATTCGGGGCGATGTCAACTACATTACCATGGGCAACAAAGTAAATGTGCAAGATGGAGCGGTTATTCATTGTACCTATCAAAAAAATGCTACCGTTATTGGCAATCATGTTTCTATCGGGCATAATGCATTGGTGCATGGCTGCACTATTCATGATAATGTGTTGATAGGCATGGGAGCTATTGTTATGGACAGATGTGTGGTACATTCTAACTCCATTATTGCAGCCGGAGCCGTTTTACTCGAAGGTACAGTGGTAGAAGCAGGTTGTATTTATGCCGGTGTACCGGCTAAAAAGGTAAAGGATGTTTCACAGGAGTTAATTCATGGCGAAATCAACCGAATTGCTAATAATTACACCCATTATGCTTCCTGGTTTGATCCATTTAATGAAGCACCAACAAAATAATTAATAGGATGCAGCGTTATATTGTCAGATTCCCTCTTATATATAGATGGGGTAATACTTTCGGGAAACGATTATACCGCTTAGCCTTCAACAATAGATTGGATATTTTCAACGTTCATTCATTACAATAACCGTTTTACCGAAATTATTATTTATGAAACAAAAACTATTGTTCGTTGTTATTATTGGCATGATATCTGCTTCTTGTAGTTTGTTCAGGTCTAATAAAAAAGGATGCCCAAGTAACGGGGCAAATGTAGGAGCCGAAAAAATTATAAGTGGAGACCCGGCAGCAATGAAAGCGATTAAAAAAGGAAAAAAATTCAAAGGCAATAAATTTTGACAATACATTTAAATCCGTCCGTATGAGTTACCAATTAACCAACCCCTTAGGCACTATCGAAGCAGTGATCGACGATAACGGTAGCCTTAACAAATTTTATAGCATTGCCAATACCTTGGCTAATGACCTAAAGGTGAAATTCTTTGGTAAACAAGACGATTTTGACACTTTAGAGTGGCATTTCAAATACAAAGGTTCGCCACTTAAATTGTTATACAACATTTACAACGGCGTTTCTATCATGCCACAAAGTGTAAGAGACAATAATGTAGTTCAGGAATTAGCCAATAAGCTTACCAATAAAGCTGCTTAGTATTTATTGTTTTGCATGCTGCTCAAAATATTGATGTAACTCACATAGCGTTCAACAGGAAATTTGCCCTCTTCGAGGGCTTTTTTAATCCCACAACCCGGCTCATCTATATGTATACAATCGTTGAATTGACATTCATGCAACAGGTTTCTCATCTCGGGGAAATAATGCGACAACTCCTGTTTTTCAATATCTACTAATCCAAATTCTCTTACACCGGGAGTATCAATTACCCTTCCGCCGCTAGGCAAATCAAACATTTCGGCAAATGTAGTAGTGTGTAAACCTTTGCCACTCCATCCACTTACTTCCTGTGTTCTTAAATTAAAATCGGGAAACAACGCATTAATAAGGGTTGATTTTCCTACACCACTATGCCCACTCAGTAAGGTGGTTTTATCAATCAGTAATTGTTTGATTTCTTCTAATCCTGTTTGTTGTTGTACACTGGTTAAAATAACAGTGTAGCCAATGTTTTCGTACATGTCTTTCCACAACTCAAATTGCTCCATTTCTTTTTTTCGGTACAAATCTGCCTTATTAAAAACAATAATGGCAGGTATGTGAAATGCTTCGGATGATACTAAAAATCGATCTAAAAATCCCTGCGACGTCTTGGGCTCTCTAATGGTAGCGAATAACAAGCTTTGGTCTAGGTTAGAAGCAACAATATGGTGTTGGTTTTTATTATGGGGCGATGACCTGGCAATATAGTTTTTACGGTCGTCAATGCCGGTAATCATTGCTGTAAGTGTAGCTTGAGGTTCATTGTCGGTTTCCGGCTCAATATTTACTACATCGCCAACGGCAATAGGATTGGTAGATGTGATGCCCTCAATCTTAAAAATACCTTTTAGTCTAGCATTGTAAAGGGTTCCATCTGCTGTTTTAGCGATATACCAACTTCCTGTAGATTTATAAATGAGTGCCTTCATGTTAAAGAACGAAGATACGGGTTGGTGGTTTATCACAGTAAGTTATCAATTACTACCATTGGTAATAATTGATGGGTTAATTAACAAGTAAATAAAACTTACCGCTTTACCTTTGCCGCAAATTTTACGATATGAGAACAATTGCTGTAGCCAAAGGCGATGGAATAGGACCCGAAATTATGGATGCCGTACTCAACATATTCGATGCGGCAAAAGTGCCCCTACAATATGAAGTAGTAGAAATGGGCAAATGGGTATTTGACAAAGGATATAGTAATGGTATGACACCCGAAGCCCAGCAAACCATAGAAAAATTGGGCATTTTGTTTAAGGGTCCCATGGAAACACCAAAAGGCAAAGGCGTAAAAAGTGTGAATGTTACAGCCCGTAAAACTTGGAACACTTATGCCAATAAACGTACTTTTCAAACCTTACATGGCGTAGATACTGTTTTCAGTAAGGCCGGAATTCCTATTGATATTACTATTGTTCGTGAAAATATTGAAGATACTTACGGTGGCATTGAACATATGCTTACACATGATGTGGCTTTGAGCCGTAGGTTTATTACCCGTCCGGGTAGTATGCAAGTGATTAAATATGCTTTTGAAATGGCTCGTAAAAAAGGAGCTAGAAGAATTACTTGCGGCCATAAATCCAACATCATGAAAATAACCGACGGATTATTTTTGGAGGTTTTTTATGAAGTGGCTAAAGAATATCCTGATTTAAAAGCAGATGATGTAATTGTAGATGATTTATGTATGAAGTTGGTAAGTCGCCCCGATTTATTTGACGTGGTGGTATTGACTAATTTACAAGGCGATATTGTGAGTGATTTATGTGCCGGTTTAGTAGGTGGATTGGGCTTTGCACCTTCTGCCAATATTGGCGACCATATTTCAATTTTTGAAGCCGTGCATGGCACAGCACCGGATATTGCCGGTAAGAATATTGCCAACCCAACTGCCTTGTTACTAAGTGGATTTGGTATGTTAAGACATCTAGGTTTGATGGAAGAATCAGCCTTAATCGAAAACGCTTTATTGTACACTTTAGAAAGTGGTATTCATACCGGTGATTTTGGAAGCAAAGACACGGCAAGTGTTAATACGACAGAGTTTGCACAGGCTATCATTGCTAACTTTGGAAAGCTACCGGCACATAATCCAAAGCCGGTGTTGCCGAATCATTATGTAACCCCAACGGTGTTTAAGTTAGAAAAAAATCCGATGTTGGAAAGTGCAGAAATGGCAAGCGAAGCCATTGTAGGTGTAGATATGTTTATTGAAAGCAATGAACAGCCTAATGCAGTTGCAGAGCAATGTTTGAAGCATACCTTAGATTTGTTTAAATTGGTAACCATCAGTAATCGTGGTACACAAGTTTGGCCTAAGGGTAGTGTGTTTACCAACTTAATTAATCAATATCGTTGCCGATTTGAAAGTGTTGGTGATGAACCGCTTACACAAACAGATATTTTTGAATTGTACAAAAGATTATCTGTAGATTTTAAAATTTGCAGTACCGAACTGTTGAATATGTGGGATGGTAAGAAAGCCTACAGCTTAGCACAAGGTCAATAAGGAATAGAACTTTTTGAATATTCCGGTTGTTGGTGTTGCATAAACAAGAACAACCGGATTTTTTTCTCCCTATCTTTACTTAAAGCAATAACATGGTAACTATTACTTCACAAGGCGTACAAATAAGTGTCGAAACTTATTATCAAGCTGATTATAGTAATCCTACTAACCATGAATACATGTTTGCGTATCGCATCAGTATTGAAAATCAAAATCATTTCACCGTAAAATTGTTGCGCCGTCATTGGTTTATTGTTGATACCAACGGAGAACATAGAGAAGTAGAAGGCGAGGGAGTAGTTGGGCTACAACCTGTATTGCAGCCTGGTGAGCATTTTCAATATGTAAGCGGCTGTAATCTGCGTAGCGAAATGGGCAAAATGTATGGCAGCTACCAAATGGAAAACCAGAACAACAAACAAATTTTTGCTGTGCAAATTCCCATGTTCGAAATGATTGCTCCTTTCAAAATGAATTAACCGTTCTGTTAATTCATCTTACTCACACTACTTTAGGTGCTAATAATTTGTACAGCACCGGTGTTACTACTCTTGTTAAAATGGTAGAACTAATCAATCCACCAATGATTACTAATGCCAGCGGTGAATACAAAGGATTATTTTCTAATACCAATGGTGTTAAACCACCAATTGCAGTAAGCGTTGTAAGAATAATAGGAATAAAACGAGTTTCACCTGCTTCTTGTATAGCGTCATTGATGTTCATGCCGTTGCGTCGCAATTGATCGGTATAATCTACCAATAAAATGGAGTTTTTTACCTCAATGCCGGTTAAGGCTATAATGCCCACCACCGCTACAAACGATAAGCTATTACCCGTAAGCCATAACATGAGTACAGCTCCAATAATACCTAATGGAACAACCGATAATACAATTAATGTTCCTTTAAATGTTTTGAACTCTAATATTAAAATTCCCATGATACCAAAAATGGTAATGAGGATGATGGTGCCTAAACCACCAAAGCTTTCTTGCTTGCTTTCGATGATACCTGCTGCAACATATCTCACCTCTTTTGGCAAAGGCATTTGTTCCATTTGCTCCAATACTTTGTTGTACACTTTGTCAGTGTTGAATCCACTTTTTACAAAAGCAGTAACAGTTGTAAAACGGTCTTTGTCGTAGTGTTTAATAGTAGTGGGAGATGCTTGAAATTGAATATCTGCCAACTGACTTAATGGAATAGAAGCACCATTATAACTGCTTACATAAATTCGATTGAATACATCTAAGGATTGTTTGCCGTCTCTTGGTAACATAACGCTGATGCTGAATTCATCGCCATCTTCAGCTCTAAATTTTCCTGCGGTGATGCCTGTAACGGCCATTCTTATCGTACGATCAATTTCAATAATAGACACTCCCAGCAATCCTGCTTTTTCTTTATTTACTTTAACCTTAATATCCGTTTTTAAGGTAGTAAGGTCATTGTTAATATACATGGTGCCTTCTGTCTTTCGAAGCATATTTTCCACTTTAAAAGCTATGGCTCTCATCGTATCTAAATCTTCGCTAAATACTCTTATAGCAATAGGTGCTTCTACCGGCGGACCTTGCTCAAAATCTTTTACTTCAATTTTGGCATTGGGATAATTTTTGAATACCGTTCTCAACGTATCAATCAATAAAACTTTTTTATTGGGCGGCGTTTTGTCGAGTTGCACAAAAATTTGAGCATAGTTTACTTGCTCTTCTTGTGGTAGAAGGTTGTAATAAATTCTAGGATTTCCTTTGCCTACATTGGTAGCATAGGTTTTTACTGCTTTTACTTTTTTTAACTCAGCTTCTACATATTTAGCTGCTTTATCGGTAGCAGCTAAGTTGCTGCCCAAAGGCGTTTCTATGTTAATGAGAAACATTGGTTTTTCTGAGTTGGGGAACAGACTAAAACCTATCACCGGAATTAACGATACGCAGCCAATGAATATGCCCAATGCAACTAATAATGTAACATATGGTTTGGTAATGGCATGATGCAGTAACTTTCTGTACGAGCCACTGATGATTTTCTTTAAGCCACGTAAAAAGATATTGCCTTCTGCACTGTGTTTGTTGCTTAAAATTCTACTAGCTAAAAATGGAACAATGGTTAGCGATACAAACAAAGACGCTAATACCGTCATGATTACTGCTGCGGGTAAGCTGCGGATAAAATCTCCGGCACTCTCTGGTAAAAACATCAATGGTAAAAACGCAAAGCAAAGGGTTGCGGTACAACCGAGCACTGCTAATCCAATTTGTTTAGTGGCTTGCATGGCAGCCTCTTTTTTACTGTAGCCCATGCGTAAGTATCGTTCAATATTTTCAACCACCACAATACTATCATCTACCAATAAACCCAATGCCACCACTAGCCCTACAATACTTAATTGATTGATAGAAAATCCAAAAATATCTAACATGAAAAGCCCCATGGCTAAAGACAATGGAATAGATACCATAACGATGATGGAAGCTCTTGTGCCAAGTGGTAATAGGGTAAGCAATACTAAAAAGATGGCGATTCCAAAATCTTTGGCAAAACCGGTTAAACGTTTTCTAACGCTATCTGCATTGTCAAAATTTTGCTCAAATTTTATAGCAGGCGGCAGCTCTTTTTTGAAGGCTTCCAAAATGGGTTTCATCTCATTTTCAACGGCAAAAATATTGGTGCCCATTTTACGAGCAGCCGTTACAAAAACGCCTCTTTTGCCGTTAAGACGTGCCATGTAGGTAATATCTTCATAGCCCGATTCAACGGTTGCAATATCTTTTAAGTACACTAATTTGCCATTGATACTGCTAACAATAGTATTTTTTATTTCGTCAATACTTTTATAATCGCCACTCGTTTTTACATTAAATTGTTTTGAACCCATTTCAATACTACCGCCGGGAATATTTACATTTTCACTTTGTATCGCACCCAGTACCCGGTTCAGCGGAATACTACTTTTCGCCATCTTTTCTAAGTTGATGGCTACTTTTATCTGCTGCTTTGGAACAGCATGGCTCTGTACATTTTTAAGTGATTTGATTTTCTCTAAACGCTCTTGTAGTTTTTTACTCCAATCTTCTAAATCCTTGTATGGTGCAACCTCACTGAGTAATGCCACTTGCATGATGTTTACATCACTCGGTGAAAATCGCATGATGTTGATACCTAAAATATCTTTGGGTAATTCGCTTCTCAAACCATCAATTTCCCGAAGCACATCTTGGTATTTTTTGTCCGGATCAATACCATGTTTGCATTCAATTCTAATAATAGCTAAGCCATCATCTACTTTAGTAACAATATGTTTGATGTCTTCTAATTCATTCACTTTTTTTTCTATCGGATCGACTACTAATTCCTCCATGTCTTTTGGACTAGTACCCGGATAAATTACCACCACATTGTAATACGGAATTTTAAAATCCGGATCTTCTCCACGAGGCATATTCAGTAAAGAGTTTATACCAATGGCTACCAGTAAAACAAATACCACAAGGGTAAACTGATAGTTTTTTACCGAGAAGTCTGTTATTTTCATAACCGTATTTTTTGTAGCATCATGAGATGGCTACATGATAAGTGTTAGGTGCTTGAATAGTATTGCTTTATTTAAAGTCTTGTCCATACTTCGGTACGGCCGAATAAGCTGATGCCGATATATCCTCTTATTTCAAGGGTATTGTTGTCTTTCAACTTCATATTACATGAATATTTTTTGCCATTATTAGGGTCGTAGATTTTACCGTCTTCCCATTTGTTGCCACCTGCATGAACAAAGTTGGAAAGTATAACGCTGCCCAATAAATCTCTGCTACGTAAAGCTGGGTCTGGGTTATGGGTATCTTTTCTATTCTCTTTGCCCCAAACAATTTTGCCAAAATATTTATTGCCTTCTTTGTAAATCTGAATTTTTCCGTTTTTGTCACTGGTAAGCCAAGTGCCAACAACAGCGTCAGGATTTCCTGAGTGATTGAATGTAAATGCAGTTGAACATGTTAAGATAGTAAGCCATAAAAACAATTTGTTCATAGTTGTAAATTTTATGTTTTATAAAATGGATTATTGACCTGCTAATTTCACTTTTGACGATTCGGTTAAGTAACTCACACCGTCAGTTATTACAGCCGAAATGCCTTCTAAGCCTTTGCTAATGGCTACTTTGTCTTTGTCTAAAAAGGCAATCGTAACCTTATGTTTACTAACTGATTTGTTATCGGCGTTTACAGTGTACACATACCCTGTTTTTCCGTCTCCTTCTGTAATTGCTTCTACGGGAATCATAATTGTTTGTTGTGGAGCTGAAGCTTTAAGTTGTACTGTTGAAAATAAGCCCGAAGCAAATTTTTGTCCATTTGGCATTACTTTAACTTCAATCTCATAAGTATTATTATAAGGGTCAGCTATATCAGCTTTACGGCTAATAACACCTTGAAAAGTTTTGTTAGGGTATGCATCAATATTTACGGTAGCTGTTTGTCCGTTTCTAAGTACTGCCCAATCTTTATCGCTTACACCAAATTTTACTACCCAATCATTATTCGCATTACCATAAATCAATAATACCGGAGTGCCGGGGCCGGCCATTTCTCCTTCGTTCATAATTTTTTTTATCACCGTACCATTATCAATAGCTTTTATTTGTGCATACTGCTGATTGAATTGGGCAATACGTAATTGCTCATTGGCTACATCTAATTGTGTTTGTACATTTTGGTACAATTCTAGCGTTGCAGCCGTGTCTTCATATAGATTTTTCACTCTAGCTACATCTCTTTTTGCCTTTTCAACAGCCATGGTAGCTTGCTGAACTTGGGCATTAATTTCAGTTAAGTCAAGTGCTGCTAACAATTGACCTTTGCTTACTCTATCGCCTTCTTTCACAAATACTTTGGCAATAACACCACCAATTTTGAACGATAATTTAGCTTCTGCTTTAGAAGCAATCATGCCAGAATATTGTAATACAGGGGCATAGCCAATTGTTTCAACAGCAGCAGTTTTTACTACCACTGCATCATCTGTTTCTACCGCTTTTGGTTCTTTTTTTCCACATGCAAAAAGCAAGGTCAAAAGCATTGTGCTAACAATTAGAGTAGTATGTTTCATGAATTAATTTTAATGATGATGTTACTGTATTGGATAAGTAGCATTGACTCTTTCTAATTCTGCTGCTTGTGTTTGAACAGCAAGTTGTGCTAATGTTAATCGAATCTCTGCATTGGTAAGTTGCGTTCTTGCATCAATCAATTCTATTTGTAAGGCCTGTCCTTCTTTATATTTTTTTTCAATTAAGCCATATGCTTCTTTTGTACTCGCTACTTCATCTCTAAGGCTTTGTAATGTTTCTAATAAACTTTTGTAAGTGTTGTAGGTAGTTGCTGATTGCAACATCAGTTGCTTTTCAACTTCTGTGTATTGGTTGTTGATGGCAGCCACATCGGCAATAGCTTGTTTAATTTTGTACTTGTTGTCATTGCCCTTGAAAATATTCCATTGTAATTGCAAGCCACCCAATTGGTAAAACTGTTTGTTATCAAATGAATAGCCAAACCCCTGATAGCCCACATTATAAAAAGCGTTTAGTTTTGGTAATTTGTAAGATTGATTGAGTTTTAAATTGGTTTCTAAAACCTTCTTACCAATATTGAGTTGTGTTAATTCTTCACGATTAGTGGGTACCTGAATTTGTGGATTGAAATCAGTTAACACACCAACTGTTGAATCTGTTTCAATCGGCTTTTCTAATGGTTGATTAAGCAAAAAATTGAAATAGGCAGCTGCATTTTTTTGATTGTTTTCTGCTTCTTTAAATGATGCTGTAACCTGACTCACTTGTGCTTTTGCTCTTGAAATGATTTCTTTCGTAGCTACATTATTTTTAACCAACTTCTCACTGAATCGTAAATTCTCATTTACCAATAACAATGCATTTTGATAAATTTTTATGGCTTTTCCGGCTTGTAAATATTTATAGTATGCCTGTTTAATATTTTTTACTAATTCTCTTTTGTACAATTTGGTATCGGCTTTTTGGCCATTAATCAATTCTGTTTTAATAGCTTTATTGTATTGCAAATCTTTATTAAAAACCGGCATTAGCAATTCTACTTTTGTATCATGAAAATCGTTAGGTAAAAACTGAATGGTTTCATTTTTAATTTGCGGAAATGTATTGGTATTGGTGAGTTGATTTAATGTGCTATAAACGCCATTTAATAAATTTCCAACGGGAATGCTTTCTGTTCTACCACCTGTAGCCAAAGTGTATTGAGCATTAAAATTGACTTGGGGCAAAAACAAAGCTTCGGCTCTTTTTAAATCGAGTTGTGCTTTTTCAAGGTCAAATGATTTTCGTTGTAGCGCCAAATTACTGTCTAATCCTATTTTGATGTACTTATCAAGGATGGTTTGTGATTGAACAGAATTTGCAATGAATATTAAGGCAAGCAACAAGGTAATTGTAATGCTATTGAACCTTTTCATAGCGTTTGTGTACGGTGTTTGGTTAATGGCCATAATAATAGGTTAGTGTGCAGTAATTTGTTGTTGGGTAATAGATTTGAGTAACCAATGTAACGACTGATGCATCGTTTCCTCAATTTTTTCGGCCGGTACTAATTTGTCTATTCGTTGCCGAATAGCCAGTGATACCAAACCATGAACCATACCCCAAATGCCCAATGAAACTGTTTCAACGTTAGCGGGTTGAAGCATTCTCTGGTGCATACATTCCTGCACAGTTTGCTTTAAACGATTTAAAGCGGCATCTCCGTATGTCCAATCGCAATTTTCCATGTGCTTTAAAGCTTCCATGGGTGCTTGTTGAATGAACATAATGTCGTAAAACTCGGGATTTTCCAAACCAAAACGTATATAATTTTCCCCCATTTTGAGCAGTTGTTGCAAGGGATTGTGGATATGTTCTAAGTTGCGGTTGAGGGCTAAAAATTGTTGAAAGCCTAATTCATGTAAGCTGTAGAAAATCTCGTTTTTGTCTTTAAAATAGAGATAAACAGTGGTGGGGCTGTATTCGATTAAATCGGCTATTTTGCGAATGGTAACATTGCTAAAGCCATGCTCCACAAATAATTTTATGGAGGCATCTAAAATCAATTTTCTGATTTCTTGTTTCTGCTTTTCTTTTCGCTCAATAATACCCATGTAAACTATGTTAACGATGCAAATATACTTTACAGTGTTAAGTATCCAAATAATTTTCCACTTTTTTTTATTTAAATAAAGTTGTTTCATTTTTCCACACCCTGGTTTTTCGATATCTCAACCTTTCAATATGCTTATCTTGCAGTTTAGTTATGGATAAATTTATTGTATCGGCCAGGAAATATCGTCCTCAAAACTTTAATACAGTTGTGGGTCAATCTCATATTACCACAACGCTAAAAAATGCCATCAAGAATAACCAATTGGCACATGCATTTTTGTTCTGCGGACCAAGAGGTGTTGGTAAAACAACCTGTGCAAGAATTTTAGCTAAAACAATCAACTGTCAAAACCAAACGCCTGAAGGCGAAGCCTGCAATACTTGTACAAGTTGTATTTCTTTTGATCAAGGTTCATCTTTAAATATTCATGAATTAGATGCGGCAAGTAATAACTCGGTAGATGATATTAGAGCATTAGTTGAGCAAGTTAGATTTGCACCCCAAGCCGGAAAATATAAAGTGTACATAGTAGACGAGGTACACATGCTAAGTGCCTCCGCTTTTAATGCATTTCTAAAAACATTAGAAGAGCCGCCATCTTATGCCATTTTTATTCTAGCTACAACAGAGAAACATAAAATTTTACCAACTATTTTATCTCGTTGTCAAATTTTTGATTTCAAACGAATTACTACCAACGATACCGTTGAACATTTAGACGAAATTGTAGGAAAGGAAGATATAAAGGCCGAGAAAGCAGCCTTGCAACTGATTGCTCAAAAGAGCGAAGGTTGTATGAGAGACTCGCTGAGTATTTTAGATAAGATTGTAAGTTTTACGAATGGTGTAGTTACCTATCAAAATACTTTAGAACACCTGAACATCTTAGATCATGATTATTATTTTAAGCTGTTGGAGCATATGATGAACCAAGATATGGCCGCAGCTTTAGTTTTGTTTGATGAGATTAATAGAAAAGGATTTGAAGGTGATTCGGTGCTGAATGGCTATGCCGAATTTATACGAAATGTGTTGGTTTGTAAGGATAGTAGAGCCGCTGCTTTATTAGATGTAGTAGAAGGGATGCAGTCAAAATACATAGCAGTAGCCGCAGCTACAGATGCTGCCTATTTGGTAAGTGCACTCAACGTTTTGAATGAAACCGAAATCAACTATAAAATGGCCCGCAACAAAAGGTTGCATATAGAAATGGCTTTGATAAAGTTGAGTTTTTTGAAACAAGCTATTGATTTAACGTATGATAATAATACCGGATCGATAGTTAAAAAAAAACGAGTAGCGGGTCCGATAGCGTATAAAGAAAGACCCGTTGAATCAGTACAAATTACACAAAACACAGCTAAGCAAGCTCCATCCTTAACCATACAATCACCGCTTGCAAAAACTACGGTTGCACCACAACCACCTGTTGCACCAACCGTTCAGGCGAAAACCAATGCTCCAACTGCTACAACGCAGGTAAGTTCTGCAATGCCGCAAACCAATGGAACAAAGAAAAATCTGCTGCAAGCGTTGAGAGAACAATATGGTGATCAATATGTGATTGAAGAGGTAAAAGAAGCTGCAGCATTAGATGATAGCGGATTGAAAAGTATTTGGGAAAATTATACCGAAGGTTTGAAGCAACAACAAAAGCATGCTTTGGTTACTGCTTTTAATCTGGCAAAATGGTATATTGACGATGATAATCACTTTACAGTTACGGTAGATTCAACCATACAGCAAAAATTTATTGAACAAGAAAAAAGAGATGTGCTAGAACTGTTATGGAAGCACTACAATAATCGGGCAATTATGTTTACTGTAAAAGTAGATGAAACTGTACAAATTGCTATACCAAAAGAAACGACGCTTAATTCTCGAGATAGATATGAAAAATTGATTACGCAATATCCACTCATCAAAGAATTAAGAGAGAAGCTTAAAATGGAAATTGATTATTAAAAGGGTAAAGCAGATTTGTTTTTTTACCACTAACCCAAAACGCTTATGAAACGTTTAGTTTACCTTGTTATGATGCTGTTATCAGTTGTATTGCTGTTGAACTGCAAAAAGAAAAATGCCGATCCACCCAAGTTATTAATCAACGGAATTGATGACAGCACCATTCTAAATATTAATACAACTGTAAATTTAACATCAAACGTACCAGCAGATTGGAGTATAAACAAAGCAGTTGGCGGAACGATTAATGCGTCCAATCAATTTATATCCGGCACATCAGATGGTGTTTATTTCATCAAAGCAAAAAACAAGGTAAATGCCAATGATAGTGTGATGCGTTTGGTAATTGTTACCAAACATGCTAATCTGTTTAACTTAATGAAGAGCGGCGGCTACGTGATGTCTTTTCGCCATGCCAATGCATCAACAGGTAGTGATCAACTAAATTCTACTACACCATTTTGGTGGAAGAGTTGTGACCCGGCCTTGGCTCGTCAAATCACCAATCCTATTGGCTATGCTCAAAGTGATAGTACCGGAAAATCTTTAAGAGTACTTCGATTGCCCATAGACACTATGATGACAAGTGAATACTGTCGCTGTAAACAAACAGTTGAATATTTTAATATTGGAATGGGTACAACAATTCCTATTAAAGAATATCAGCAACTTACTTATTATGTCTACGATGAAGCCAATCGTTACAATAACTCTATGAATTTATATGCTTCTAGGTCTATCAATTCAAAAAATTATATTGCATCAACACATGCCGGATTTTCATCAACACCAACACCTGCACCAATGGCTACTTTAAATTGGGGCGATTGTGCAGTGTTTAAATTGAATGCCGGCGGTGCTGCACCTACATATATTTCCACAATAACAGTAGATGATTGGATGAAACTAGCTCGTCGCTAAACTGTAGGAATTCAAAACTTGTTAAGCCTTTTTAGTTGCTTATCTTGTACTATTAATTTTTGTTTATGGCTATTGAAAATGATACATCTTGTGTAATACTAACCAACCTTTGGTATGTTGCTTTTCATAGCAGCGAATTGAAGAAAGGGAAATTATTGCCGAAAGAAATAGCAGGAGAAAAGATTGTTTTTGGAAGATCAAATGAAGATAAACCATTTGCATTAAAAGATAATTGTCCACATAGAGGTGTGCCACTTTCTTGTGGTTGGTTTAATGGCGATACAATTCAATGTTGTTATCATGGATGGATTTTTGATACCAATGGCACATGTAAAGAAATACCTGCATTAGCGCCAGATACTAATATTCAAGTAAATAAAATTAAAGTTAATCATTATCCATGCGAAGAGGTTAGTGGAATCGTCTGGATTTATATCCCCGAAAAAAAAATTGGTAATAACGACACCATTCCTCCTGTGCCTAATACTATTCTTTCAACGGATATAAAATTTTGGCATGTAGAAAAAGCTGTACTGCCTTGCAATATTGACCATTCTGTTATCGGCTTGATAGATCCGGCACATGTAACCTTTGTTCACCAGGCTTGGTTTTGGCGGTCAAAAAAATCTTTGCGGATAAAAGAAAAACATTTTGAACCAACACCGCATGGTTTTAAAATGGCCCGCCATGCACCATCCACTAATTCAAAAGGTTACAAGGTCTTAAAAGGTGGTACATCTACCGAAATTGAATTTCAAATTCCGGGCATAAGAATTGAACATATTAAAGTGGGTGAGAAGGATGAAGTGATATCAATTACCACACTTACTCCTTTGAATAACGGAGAAACGGAAATCAACCAATTTTTTTATACCTCATTAAAGATTGCTAGATTGTTTTGGATACCATTAAAAAAATTAGGCAAAACATTTATTGGTCAAGATGTTGCCGTGTTCAAAAAATTGCAAGTTGGGTTAGCTACAAATCCTAATTTGATGTTGGTAGGCGAACCTGATACCCAAGCCCGTTGGTACTATGAAATCAAAAAACAATGGGTAAAGGCACAACAAGAAAATCGACCATTCGAGAATCATATCAAACCACAAGTGTTACATTGGGTAACATAGCCTATTAATTAAGCGGCATGGATTTTACAGCACTCAACCATTTCTTCGATCATATTTATGTGGTTACACTTAAAAGAGCTACCACACGGCAAGAACAAATTGCCAAACAATTGCATGGCTTAAACTTTCAGTTTTTTTTTGGTGCCGATAAAAATGATTTTTCTATTGAAGCTTTAAAGGCCAATGGTACTTATGATGAAGCAGCAGCTAAACATTGGCATCGTTACAATAAACCAATGAATGGTGGACAAATAGGTTGTAGTTGGAGTCATAGGCAAGTGTATGGAGATATGTTACGCAAAGGGTATCAACGCATATTGATTTTGGAAGATGATGTGTTTGTAAACGAAAAAGCCTTGCCGTTTTTTACTCAAATGATGGCTGAATTGCCAACAGACTGGGAGTTGTTGTATTTTGATTATTTGAAAAATACCAACACCAACTTTAGAACTGCAATAAAGCAAATGATTTATCACATACAACATGCCATTGGTGCATTAAAGTGGAATCACACTACCATAAATAATTTATACGCCAAACCATTTTCGACACATTTAAAAAAAGCCGGGTATCATATGTATACAAGTGCTTACGCCATCACAGCGCCGGCTGCTCAAAAATTGATGGCGCTGCAAACACCTATTGCTCATATTGCCGATCACTTACTGGCACATGCTATTACCAATAGTGTGATTAAGGGTTACATAGCTGTACCTAAATTGTTTGAACAAGAAAGCCAGACTACTGCGATGGAAAGCAGGGTTTCTTACGTAGAAGAATAATGACTTTTTCAGTCAACTTGTCATCTTTTTGGGCTTGACATGATTATTGCTTAGTTAATTGCCTGTTTATTTTCTTAGTTTTAATCACCAACACATTTGTATGAAACTGCTCTTAAAATACCTTCAACCTTATCGTAACCTCATTTTTTTAGCCCTTTTTTTAGCGGCGGTAAATCAAACGTTCTCTTTATTCGATCCAATGATTTTTGGTTGGATTATAGATGACTTTGCCAAACATCCATTTTTTCATGATGATAAATTAACTGTTGCTCGTAGCCAAGATGAATTTGTGTGGGGTGTGATGAAGTTATTACTATTACTAGTAGGTACTGCAATGGTGAGCCGAATTGCCAAAGCATTTCAAGATTATACGGTAAACGTTATTGTACAAAAATTTGGTGCTAAAATTTTTACAGATGGTTTGAAGCACTCTATGCGATTGCCTTATCAAGAATTTGAGGATCAACGCAGCGGAGAAACGCTTTCTATCTTAACAAAAGTTAGGGCCGATACAGAGAAGTTTATTGGTTATTTCATTAATGTGTTATTTGGTATTTTAGTAAGTGTAGTGTTTGTAAGCATTTATGCTACACAGAAACATTGGAGTATTGTGCCCACTTATTTATGTGGGGCATTACTGATTGCTTTTGTAACAAACATACTCAGTAAAAAAATTAAGTTAATACAAAAGAATATTGTAAAAGAAACAACTGCACTTGCAGGCACTACTACCGAAAGTTTACGCAATATTGAATTGGTAAAAAGTTTGGGTTTAACAGAACAAGAAGTAAAGCGATTAAATACCAATACTTATAAAATTTTAGGGCTCGAATTGCGAAAAGTTAAAAGCATTCGTACGCTTAGTTTTATACAGGGTACCATGATTAATTTTTTACGACAGGTTATTACGTTTACGTTGTTGTATCTTATTTTTCAAAAAGCATTAACGGTTGGTGAATTGATTGCTTTGCAGTTTTATAGTTTCTTCATTTTTGGTCCCTTGCAAGAAATTGGTAGCATTATTATGAGTTACAGAGAAGCAGAAGCTTCGTTGAATAATTTTCATGCATTGATGGAGAAAAAAGTGGAACCTAAACCCGAACATCCTAAGCAAGTAGGATTGATTGCTGAGTTGGAGTTTAATAATGTAGTGTTTCAGCATCAAACTGCACAATACAAAGCATTAGACGGCATTTCGTTTGATGTAAAAAAAGGCGAAACAATTGCTTTTGTTGGCCCAAGTGGTGCCGGAAAAAGTACCCTAGTAAAATTATTGGTTGGTTTATACAGACAGCAAAGTGGCCATATTAAATACAATGGTATTGATGGCGATGATATGGATTTTGATGAGTTAAGAAATCAAATTGGATTTGTTACCCAAGACACCCAATTGTTTGCCGGTACAATAAAAGAAAATCTATTATTTGTTTGTCCTGACGCAACAGATGAAGATTTGAAAATGGCAATGCATAAAGCAAGTTGTGATAATTTATTATCAAGGGCGGAGAACGGATTAGAAACTGTTATTGGAGAAGGCGGGTTAAAGTTAAGTGGCGGTGAAAAACAAAGATTGAGTATTGCAAGGGCACTGTTACGTCATCCTAATTTATTGATTTTTGATGAAGCTACTTCTGCATTGGATAGTATTACCGAAGAAGAAATTACCAATACGATTAGAACGATATCTGCCGAAAAAGAACAAATTACGGTAATGATTGCCCACCGATTAAGTACGATTATGCATGCCGATCGAATTTATGTGTTAGAAAAAGGACAAGTGGTTGAAACCGGTAGTCATGCTAACTTATTAGCCGAGAAAGGATTGTACTATGCCATGTGGCGTCAACAAATTGGTGAACGAAAAGTATTGGCTAAAGTATAAGGTAGATGTATATTTTATGCTGTTAATAATTTGTTGAACAAATTTAAAGCTACACATCTATTGAAGTCTATACATTTGCAACGGATTTGGTTCTGCGTAATAAAAGGATGCTAGTAGTGCAGCAGTACAAGAGTGCGACGCAACGGCTGTTTCATAGCAATACAACTGTTGGTTACAACATTTTATTACAAAGATTAAAAGGGAATCCTGTTAAATTCAGGAGCTATCCCCGTAGCTGTAAAGTCCCCCGAAATATTCGGGTAACAAGTTAAACTCCATGCCACTGTAGGTTTTACGGGAAGGCTTTTAACTTGTGACTGAGCCAGAAGACCTGCCAAAACCAAACAGAAACCATTGAGCTTTCGGGTGAAAGGCTACAGGTGCATCGGTTTTGCTGTAGCAAAGCTTTTACATCTTTATCTCTTATTCCATCGAAGGTTCATATTCAATCAATTTTTAAACCGATTGTGTATGAGCAAAAAATTAACCTCATCAGCCTTGTTGTTACTTGGCAGTATCGCTGTAGCAAAAGCACAGCAAAAAGATTCTACCGTCAATGTATTAGACGATGTAATTGTAACGGCAACAAAACAACCACAAAAGCAAAGTACTACCGGCAAAGTAGTGACAGTAATTACGAAAGCCCAAATTGAAAAAAGTGGTGGTAAATCAGTTGCGCAACTGTTAAATGAACAAGCCGGTGTTACTGTTAACGGTGCATTTAATAATGCCGGAAATGTGCAAACTGTTTATATGAGAGGTGGCTCTCAGGGTCGTGTACTTATTTTGATGGATGGAATTCCGGTAAACGATCCATCGGCTATTAACAATGAATTTGACATTAATTTATTTTCTATTAATGATGTTGAACGAATAGAAGTTTGTCGTGGTGCTCAATCTACTTTATACGGTAGCGATGCTGTTGCCGGCGTAATTAATATCATCACTATTAAACCGGATGCTAAAAAGCTGTTGAATATGAAATCAACCATTAGCGGTGGTAGTTTTGGAACGTTGCGTGGCAATGTACAAGTGTATGGAAAGCAAGATAAGTTGAGTTATTCAGTACGTTATGCCAAATTAAAAACAGCCGGGTTTTCATCGGCATATGATTCTACCGGTGTTAGAAATTATGATAATGATCATTACGATGGTAATGTAACTAATGCTCAATTAATGTATCAACTTACGCCAAAATTAGCTATTAGAACATTTGCTATGTACAGTCAGTATAAGGCAGATATTGATGCCGGTGTATTTGCCGATGAGAAAGATTATTACATTAATAATAATAATTTTATTACTGGGGCCGGTTTCAGTTTTAAAGATGGCATTGTATCCTTAACCGGTAATTACCAGTATAGTCATTTAAATCGTACTTATCGAAATGATAGTGCTTTTAAAACATCAACCATTTTTGAAAACAATCATTATTATGGTAAAACGCAATTTGCTGAATTGTATGCTAGTATTCAGTTAGGTAAAGGTTTTACCTTATTGCAAGGAGCTGATTATCGTTACAGTTCTTACAACCAAGATTTTTTCTCGGTAAGTGGATTTGGTCCTTATGCTAGTAAATTTAGAGACACATCTCTTAGCCAAACTTCTTTATATGCTTCCTTGTTTTTTACTAATGCTAATAAGAAGTTGAATATTGAAGTAGGTGGTAGATTAAATACTCATAGTAGATACGGTAGTAACTATACCTATACATTTAATCCGTCCTATGCTTTTGATAATCATTGGAGAGTATTTGCCAGTGTGGCAAGTGGTTTTAAAGCACCTACTTTGTTTCAGTTAAGTATCAATCCTAAATTATTGGCAGAAGAATCTGTGAATTATGAAGCAGGACTGCAATACCAAAAAGGAAAAGTGAATACCCGTTTGGTAGCTTTCGACAGAGTAATTGACAATGGAATTGATTATAACTACATAACGTTTAAATATTTCAACTACGTAAGACAAGTAGTGAAAGGAATCGAATATGAATTGGTAGTTAAGCCTATTGAGAAATTATCTATTAGTGCGAATTACACCTATTTGTCGGCCGAAGAAGAAACACAAAATAGAATTACGGTAAAAGATACGGTAACGTATACATATTTGTTACGCAGACCGGCTCATAATTTAAATATCAACACAGGATTTCAGATCAACAATAAATTGTTTGCATCTGTAAGTGGTAAGTATGTAAGTAGCCGTTTTGATGTAGGTGGTTATAAAAAAGCAGATGTAAAGTTGGACGATTATTTTCTACTTGGGGCTTATGCTGAGTATATTCATAATGACCATGTGAAAATATTTGCTGATGCTCAAAACATTAGTGGTAAAACATTCTTCGATATTCGAGGGTACAATGCAGTACCATTTATGATTAATACCGGTATTACGATTAATTGGTAAAACCTTGTTTATGCCGCTTCATGAAATGAAACAATGTGTTCGTTGTAACAAGCACTTCGAATGTAAAGTTGGCAATGTAACGGAATGTCAATGTAATCAGATTCAGTTAACGTATGAAGAGCAATCTTATATCGAAAGTAAGTTTACAGATTGTTTATGTATCGATTGTTTATACCTATTGCGTTATGAAGCTAAAATAGCGCAGGCAAAAAGTAGAAACCAATAAATAGGCGTTTCCATTTTAATAACTTTATTAAGCCGGCTTGCAAAAGCCGGTTTTTTATTGCTTCTTTGCAAAAACTGTAGCACCATGAATTTTAGTATTGATGAATTACTAACGGTTACGTTTACCCTTTTTGCGGTGATAGATATTGTAGGCTCTATTCCGTTACTAATTTCTTTGAAAGAAAAAATGGGTGGCACTATTCGTTCTTTTCAGGCAACTATTGTTTCGGGTGGATTAATGATTTTATTTTTATTTGTAGGGAAACCTTTTTTAAAAGTGTTGGGTGTAGATGTTAAATCATTTGCCGTAGGAGGTTCAATCGTAATTTTTTTACTTGGGTTAGAAATGGTGTTAGGACATGAGATATTTAAAAGCGATAAAGATGCAAAAGCCGGTACAGTTGTGCCAATTGCATTTCCTGTTATTGCCGGTAGCGGAACATTAACTACGGTAATGTCTTTAAAAGCTAACTATGATGAGACAGTGATTCTAGTTGGTATTTTAATCAATCTTATTTTCATTTACATCGCTTTAAAAGCTTTGAAATGGATTGAGAGTGCATTAGGCAAAGCTGGATTATTAGCGGTAAGAAAATTCTTCGGCGTAATTTTATTAGCCATTGCTGTAAAAATTTTTAGTACTAACATCAATGCATTTGGAAAGTAAGCTTTGAAAGTTTACAAAACAACTACTACTGTTGAAACTGTAGCTTGTTTATACTTTATCCCCATTTAGTTAGTTCACTTTAAATGCTACAAAATAGTAGTTATTAGCAGCAGCAATCAATTCAAGATTAATGTAGTGCGATTGTACAAAATCAAGATAGGCTTTGAATTCATGTGTTGGTACTACAAACTCGTCAAAGAAAATAATATCGCCTTTTTTTAAGTAGGGAGAAAGCATGGTTAATGCATATAAGGTAGCAGAATATAAATCTGCATCCATCATAATTACATTGCGTTTATTGGTATCTAATCCTTGCAAAAAACCAGGAACGGTTTGTTGAAATAGCCCTTTAAAAAATTGTCCTCTTTCATCATTAATTTCCGGTAGAGCATTGTCGTTACTAAATGAGCCTTTTTTAAACGGCCCCCAATCTTCGGGTAAACCATCAAACGTATCAAATCCATAAAATCTGCTATCAGCAGCTTTGTTTTGTGCTAACCACCATTTAAATGAATGTCCGGCGGCAACACCAAATTCAATATAGTTGATAGGTGCTGTCAAACCTTCTTGCTCAATCACCCATTTGTACATGTCGTTGCGTTTAAAATAATCCCATTTACTCGGAAAATCATTGTACGCTACTTTACGGTTTTGATAAGCCCATGCCGAAAATTTAGTGAGGTAATACAAATTGGCTAATGCCCCCCCAAGCCATCCAAAAATGCGATGCAATTGCAGCCAAATAAAAATGAGCTTGGTGTAACGTATAAAAAACAGTTTCATGATAGATGAATTATTGGAGCAAAGAAAAGCGATTTGAAAGGTTTGTTTATACAGGCAGTACAAAAGATTTTTTATTCTTCTTAATTTTTTCGGGCATAGCCTCGATAATTACGGTTTTAAGTGCTTCGATTAATCGCTTTTTAACGAGGTTGCGGTGCAATACAATACTCACTTCTCTTACCGGTGCCGGATGTTTAAAATGGCGGATGCGTTGTTGTTGGGCCGCACTAAAATCCAAAGTAGCCATTTCTGGTAGAATGGTAATACCATCATTTACATCTACCAATCGGCGAAGCGTTTCAAAACTCCCGGCTTCGTATTCAAAATGTCGGCTCTCTTCACTTGCTCTGCGCAACTCACATAAGTTGATGATTTGCGATCTAAAACAATGCCCTTCTTCGAGCAGCCATAGTTTTTCAGGATCTATGTCTTTAGTAAGCACAAACTTTTTTTGATACGCTGTATTTTTTCTGGCAACATAGGCCATTAATTCTTCATAAAATAATACTTCTTCTGTAATGCCCGATTCTTGTAATGGTGTAGCTAATATGCCGGCGTCAATACGATTTTCTCTAAGTCGGGATATGATTAAATCGGTGGTTAATTCATTCACCATCAATTTTACCGCAGGATACTGTTTGGTAAAATTGTGTACAAAAAGCGGCAATAAATAAGGTGCAATAGTTGGGATGATACCAATTTTTAATTCACCCACTAATGTACCTTTTTTTAGGTGTATTGTTTCGGTGATGGCTTGTTTGCCATGCAGTATATGTTTGGCCTGTTCAATAATGGTGAGTCCGGTTTCGGTTGGTATAACAGGTTGTTTGCTTCGGTCGAATATTTTAATATCTAATTCTTCTTCTAGTTTTTGAATTTGCATACTTAGCGTGGGCTGCGTTACATGGCAAAAAGCAGCGGCTTTTGCAAAATGCCGAAAAGTGTCTAAGGCAACAATATATTCGAGTTGTACAAAGGTCAAAGGTGTATAGTTTTTGTCTATGAAAACATAAAATTAATTGATTTTGCCGATTATGTTGTTGTGATACTTTTGCACCACTTAAAAAAGCTGCTACTATAAGCAGTCAATGATATTGAGTTAACTTTTTTGTGTATTTGCGCTGCACCCCCGTAGCGCATCAATTTGGGTCACTCGAAAGGGTGACCTTTTTTATAATTACAAAAGCCACCCGAAGGTGGCTCTTGTAATTGGAGGTTTGTTGGTTATTGTTATTTAATAATGCTTACCGTTTGTCCACTGGTTAAACGCAACAGATAACTACCTGCCGGTAACATACCGGTATGTATGGTTTGTTGTCTGCTGTTGATAGTACCTTGTTGTATTTGCTTACCCATACTATTGAATAAGGTATAGGCAATTGGTTTGGTGATATCTACGCCCAAATCAACGGTAAAGCTATAGCCTTTAATAGGGTTAGGGTAAACGCTGACAAGATTATTTTTGCCTTCAAAATCTACTGAACGGATGCTGCTGAAGGTTGTTCTACCATCGTTATCTACCTGTGCCAGGCGGTAATAGTTTTTGCCTTTTACAGGTGATGTATGTACAAAATTATAGTTATGTGTACCATTGGTATTATAACTGTTTACTACGCCAACTGCACTCCAATTTGTACCATCTGTACTGTGTTGTACATCAAAATGCGATGTGTTGATTTCATTGGTGGTTTGCCAGTTTAATGTAGTTTGATGGCCCGTTTTTGTAGCTTGAAAGTTGAGGAGCGTAAGTGGCAATAATGTACCCGCAGTAAAGCTACCCGTTGCCGCACTACCCAATTTATAATAATTCATATTGCAAGGGCTTGTTGCAGCAAAATATTCGAATACTGCTACATGATAAGTTGTACCATTTGTAAGGCCCGTTACCAGCACTGAATTGCCAGTGCCGTTAAATACTACTCTGCCCGAGCCATCAATTAAACCACCCGATGAAAAGATTGTATTAGCTGTATAGGAATTACCATCAATCGCAGCATTAGGACTTACCGGATTATTTGGTTTAACCACAACAATTCGGTTGGTGCCATTACCACTTACAAAAGTTATTCTTGCTGCAGTTGGCGAACTGCTTGAAAAAGTAATAGTTGAAGCTTCTACAGTAGGTTTTGCCTGAATAGTTAGACTTTTAGGCACCAGGGCATTAACGCTGTTTTGCCCGTCTCCCAGAAGACCGCCAGAGGCTCTTCCCCAAACATGAAAACTGGTATCATTAGTCATGGCATTTCCTTTATATGCACCACCACCAACTTGCCATACCAACTTACCATTTAGTGATGTGCTTGTGTTTACAAGCCCTGGAATGTTTGAATCACTGATGCCGTTGTTTCCTAATGCACCGTATGCACCCTCTCCCCAACTGTGTAAATTGTTGGTATTATCTATGGCAAGAACCCCTAAATTTTGTGTTTTTATACTTAAAATTTGTTTGCTTTTTAAGGAAGAGGATGAACTGGTTGTGTCAATTAAGATGGGAACATTAGTATTTACTGTACCTGTTGCGATAGTCGAATTACCTGTTCCGAATAGATAGCCGTCTGTTGTTAAAAACACACTACCTTTATAACTTGTTTGTATTGCGGCAATTGTTCTACCCATTAATGCTCCCGATGTAGATAGTTGTGTTGGGTTTGGTGTTACAGTAGTTGTTCCAATACCCAAAGTGCCTAGTTCATTGGAACCAAACCCATGCACAGTACCATCTGCCGCAATACAAAAAACGTTTGAATTTTGTGCTGTTATTTTTATAATTGTTTTACCGGCAAGGCTGCCATTGCTGCTGATATTGATGGGTAAAAGTACATTTGAGCCACTTGTTGTTCCATTACCCAATGCACCATTTAATGGACTACCCCAACTATGTACTGTTCCATCAGCCGCAAGGGCATAGCTGTTATCATCACCTGCTGCAACTTGTACAATGTTTTTGCCCGATAAAGAACCATTAGTAGAAATTTCAATTGGAACCAATGAAATGGTGGTAGAGTTGTCTCCTAAAGCGCCATTAAAGTTACTCCCGAAACTATGTACTGTTCCATCAGAAGCCAATATCAAGACATGCCTTCCATCTGCAGAATTGGAACTTGCTGCAATTTGAGCAATTGTTTTTCCGGTTAAAGATCCTTTTAATGGGATTTCTACAGTACAGTTTTTTAAATAATTATTAGAACTGTCACCTACATATGCATATCCAAACGCATACAGTTTGCCATTTTTTAAAATATAATTTCTAGAACCTGCACTAATGACTGCATTTTGCGGATTATTGATTCTGAAATCTCTTTGACTTATAATAAAACCAATTGGTGTTTTTATGGCTATGGTACCTGAATAAGCTGTAGCCGGTACAACAGCAGTAATTGTGGTAGCATTCACAACCGTAAAACTGGTTGCAGGAGCAGCACCAAACCACACATTTGTTGCACCTGTAAAGTTAGAGCCGGTAATGGTTACTGTACTGCCTACATTACCGCTAGCAGGGGAGAATGAACTGATTGCAGGTGGACCAACTGGTGAAATGGTAATATACCCTGCACCAGTTCTAAAGCCTTGCGTATGTACCACATTGGTTGCTGCTGGTAAGGCGTAACTAGAGCCCCCTGCTCCTGAGGCAAAACTGCCACCGCCACCACCATAATAGCCACCACCGCCGCCGCCACCATTTGTGCCGGTCCCGCCGCTTCCTCCAATACCTAAAGTGCCATTAGCACCTGATGTAAAACTTGGATATGTGCCACCGGTGCCTCCTGTTGTTTGTGTACCGCCTGTTGCAGGTACAGCTGTCATGAATGGGTGTTGAGAACCGCTGCCACCACTGATTCCTCCACCAGCACCAAAACTTCCACCTAAAACGTTATTCCCACCGCCACCGCCAGCCACTAAAATTCTATTAGCCAGCGCTAGCCCACCTCTTCTAATATCGGAAGCACCTCCACCTCCACCACCAGCAGAGCTAGAACTCCAACTGGCGCCATTTCCGCCACCATTAAAACCGCCAGCTCCCGGGGTGGTATTTGAAGAAGCATTTTGACCTGCATTTCCTACATAAAGATTCAACACTTCGCCTGGGGTTACTGCAATTCGGCAAGTCAATCTTCCACCCAGTCCAAAACCATTGGTTTGAGATCCTTCAAAACCTCTACCTCCACTTCCTCCTGCCATATCAACATCTATGAGTGTTATACCAGCAGGAACGGTGTAGGTTTGAAGTCCTCCTGTATAATTAAATGTTGTTTGCGCTAACAAACCACTACAGGTTAACAATAAGACGTAGATAAGGCTTAGCCTGATTTTTTGTAAAAAAGTATTCATAACGCTATGTTTTAGATAATTGATATTTATTATAAATAGGTATAATTGATTGTAAATACATTTTCGTCACAAAAATTAGCCAGACAGAAAGGCTGTATGGGTATTTGTTGAGTTTGTTGTTATACTACAGTGCAGGCATGCCGCTTGTAATACTCGTTTCATAAATTGCAGTTTTAGGGTTGGTTACTTATTGTGAATGTAATAACGACCGCAAAGGCTGTTGATGGTTTGGGACTGAACACCCCCTTTTTGGGGACTGAATGGGGTGTTTTTTGGTATGGAATAAAATAATATTTTGCATTCACAAACTACTTTTTCATGCAGGAAGCCATTAGAGTTCTAATTGTAGAAGATGAGGCCATTTGGCAAAAAGCGCTGATGCTCGACTTGCAGGTATTGGGCTATGAGGTTGTTGCCACCGCAAATAGTAGCGACGATGCTTTGACTTTAATGGCTAGTCATAACTTTGATATTGCCTTGCTCGATATTACCATTAATGGTAAAAACAGTGGTATTGAATTGGGTAAAATCGTTTCTGCTGTTTATCAAAAACCTTTTATTTTCATTACCGGTAGTACAGATAGCCATACCATGGAACAGGCTGTTATTGCCAAGCCTTCGGCTTATATAATCAAACCAGCCAATAGAACATCCTTGCTGGTAGCTATTCAAAATGCCATTTCAAATCACCAAGACAATACCACTGCTCAGGTGGTTAAGTCAGCAGAAGTAAATGATTTTGTTTTTGTAAAAGTGGGTAGCCGATACAAAAAAATTCGCTGGAGCAAAGTGGTGGGTATTTCATCAGACGGAAATTATACCAAACTTTTTTCTGCCGAAGATGGACAATCGTATTTTATCAGAAGTACATTACCACAGACAGTGAAAAATTATTTACCTGAAATATGTAAAGAAAAATTTGTACAGATTAATCGTTCAGAATTGATCAATATTGATTTTGTACAAGAAATTAGTGCCGATGAAATTGTAACGGCCATTAAAACTTTCAATTGTTCTGAAGCTCAGGGTAAACTGCTCAAAAAAAGATTGAATATTTTAAGTTAATGGTAATACAATCTTAAAAGAACTACCACTTCCTTCTTCACTTTCTACCCAAACTTTACCGCCATGTGCTTCTACTATTTGTTTGCAAATGGATAGACCTAAGCCAAAACTTTGTTCTCCTGCAGTGCCTCGTCTTTTGGCGGTTGTAAACATGTCAAACACATGTGGTATTTGTTCGGGTGCAATGCCAATACCTTTATCTTGTATCACAACCAAAATATTGTTTTGCTGCTGCTGAACTTGTACTTTAATCACAGATTCAGTTGGACTAAACTTAATGGCATTACCAATTAAATTGGTAAACACCCTTTCCATTTTTTCTACATTGACAGAGATGAAGATTGAATCAACAGGTAAAATCGTTTCAATTTTTTGTTGCTTTTCATTTGCCTTGAATTGCAACATAAATGCGGATTGCTTTAACAGCTGATTGATGTCTATTAATTGCTTGTTTAATTGTTCTACTGGGTTGTTATTGGCTTGTAGCAATTCATTGATTAAATGGAGTGAATTGGTGGCTGTACTTTCAATCATTTTCAACAATTGATGGTGTTGCTCGTCTTCTACACTATCCTCCAACATAGATTGTGTTAATGCTGCAATGCCTCCAACAGGGTTACGAAGGTCATGTGCTACTACTCGTAAAATTCTGTCCTTGTCTTTATTGCTTTTTTCAAGTGCGGTCATAGCAAACTCTAGCTGTGCTTTTTGTTCATTAATTTGTTGATTCAAATTGGTAAGCACCTGTACCGTTTTCTTAGACTTTTTATAGTTGTTAAAAATTAATACTGCAATGGCAACGGTTAACAAAGAGATAGCAACAACAATCCAAATAATTAAACGGCTCAATTGTTTGTCTTTCTCTAGTAAAGAAATTTTAAGTTCACTCTCTTTGTCTTTCAATTCTTTAGTAATGATGGTTTCCTGCGATACTTTTTTTACTGCATCAATCGAATCTCTCATGGCAACGAAACGCTTGAAATAGGGTAATTCTTCAATTGCATTATTGTTGTGGGCATGATATGCTGCCATGTGTTTATACCAACTTAACCGGGCTTCGGCATTGGGTAAGGTATCTAAACTTAGTTTCAGTTCCTTCAATGTTTGAAGTACTGCCGGCCAGTCATTCTTTTTGCTTTGTACTTCCAATAATTGGGCTTGGCACAACTGTGCATCGGCATATTCAGTCCCCAATTTTGTATTTAAATAAATGGCTTGTTGGTACAAGTATTCAGCACTATCTAATTGATTTTTGGCAACAAATAGCTTTGCCAAATTGCCATAAATAACGCCTTTGCAAGCAGCATATCTTCTTAGGTAAATTGCCGTATCGCCTACCATTGTTTTTTTAAATTCCTCTACTTGGTCTAATGCTAAAAGGTAATAATGTTTAGCACTATCGTATTGTTTTAATTTGGTATAGCACAAGCCAATATTGTCATATTCTTGTTGTAACACATTTGCTCTTATGTTTTGACTTGGCAGTGTACAGGTTTGTAGTAGTCTTACTTCCTCCAAAAAACTATTTTTTGCTAAATCAAATTGCTGTTGTTTATATAAAACCAAAGCAATGTTTTTTTCAAATGCCGCTTTAAGACACCCATCTGTTGTGTTTGCTACCAGTTGCTTTCCCCTGAAGTAACTGTCATATGCTTTTGGATAATTTAATAGGCCAACAAAGGCTGACCCTTTGAGCATCAGCAGTCCTGGAAGTTCTGCTTGTAATAGGTGATTGCTGGGTAGTTTTTCAATTATACCAATAATAGAATCAGCATGCAATATTGTTTGCTCAAATTGCAGCAAATCTGTTTTCATTAAACAATTGGTATGATGATAATAAAATTTTTGATAGGTGTTGTGCAATGTTGTTGAATAATAAGCAGAGTCTAATACGCTTAAAGCAGTTTTAAAATTCTGAATACTGTAATGTGGCCTTAATAAATCATCATATTGCTTAATTACTTTTTGTTGAAGCGCCTTTTCTTTCTCCATATCTATGCTGTTACATGCAATGGCAAGTATTACCCAACATAGTATTAAACCTATTTTTCGAAACATTCTGTTGGCTTTAGTAGTTAAATCGGGTAGAATAAATATAGCTGTTAGTATCAATGACAGAAAATTAATCTGTCATTTTTTCATTGTTTTCATAACTCAAGCTATTCTTTACATAATTCCATCAGTTTTTATGCTTTTTTAATATGTGGCATACAATTCCCTATTATAAGTCTTACAAACCATAAGCTTTATTATGACTGTTAAAACAACTAATTTTTTTGAAGCTATTGGTGATTACGGCTTATTCTTCGGCTCCTTCATAAAAAATATTTTTCGCAGGGGATTTGAGTGGAATGAATTTTTCAAACAATGCTTTGCCGTTGGTTATAAATCTGTAGGCATCGTTGTGCTTACCGGTTTTATTATTGGTTTTGTGCTAACGCTTCAATCTATACCAACACTTAGAGATTTTGGTGCTATTAGTTATGTGCCCGGCATGGTATCTATTTCTGTTTTAAGAGAAATTGGTCCTGTCATTACCGCATTAATTTGTGCCGGTAAAATTGCTTCTAGTATTGGTGCAGAATTAAGTAGTATGAAGGTGACCGAGCAAATTGATGCGATGGAAGTATCTGGGGCTAATCCTGTACAATATTTAGTGGTAACAAAAATTTTGGCTTGCATTGTCATGATTCCTTTGTTGACGATGTTTTCTGACTTAGCATCTTTGATTGGTGGATTTGTTGGAATGACCACAGCTGCCGATATGAGCCCCACACTCTATTTCAGAAAAAGTTTTTCAGTACTTGAATTCACTGATATTATACCCTCAGTTATTAAAACATTTTTCTTTGGTTTCGCTATTGGTTTTGTTGGATGTTATAAAGGATTTGCCGCAAAGAATGATACGGCAAGTGTCGGTATTGCAGCCAATACCGCTGTTGTTACCGCTTCTATTTGGATCATTGTGATAGATGCTATTGCAGTACAACTAACCAGTATTTTTATTTACTAAACCATCATGATGCCTCAAGCAATTATTCATAATATATTAGAAAAAACTACAGCAACTACTACATCAGTTGATGATGCTATCATCATACATATTGAAGGCTTGCAAAAATCATTCGGTGATAAACAAGTGTTGACTAATATTTCTTTACAAGTTAAAAAAGGAGAGAATGTTGTCATACTTGGTAAAAGTGGCGAAGGTAAATCTGTTACTATTAAATGTATAGTGGGCATGATTATCCCAGATGCCGGAGTAGTTGAAGTTTTTGGTAAAGATGTGTTTGCGTTAAATACAGATGAACTAAAAGAAGTACGCCAAAAAATAGGTTTCTTGTTTCAAAGTGGTGCATTGTACGATTCCATGTCCGTAAAAGAAAATTTAGCTTTTGCACTACAACGAGTGTTGCATATTAGAGATGAAGCGGTCATTGATGCTAAAATAGAGGAAGTGTTGCAGTCGGTCGGTTTAATAGATGCAATTGATAAAATGCCCGCTGAATTATCAGGTGGTATGCGTAAAAGAATTGCTTTGGCTAGAACCTTAATTGTAAATCCTGAAATTATTCTGTACGACGAACCCACAACCGGTCTTGATGCCATAACTAGCCGAGAGATAAGTGAATTGATTTTGCAAATGCAAAAAAAATACCACACCACTTCCATCATCATTACCCATGATATGAAATGTGCCGAAATCGTTGGCGATAGAATTTTAATCATAAAAGATGGGGCATTTGGCGCCGAAGGCGACTTTGAAACCTTAAAACATTCAACCGATACATTTATCAATTCATTTTTTATCTAACTATTTAAACTAATTCATGACAACAATAGCTTCACAAAAAATTAAAACCGGCGTATTTGCTGCGCTTGGGTTTATTATTCTCATCCTGTTTATCTTCCTAATTGGTAGCAGGCGAAATTTGTTTTCTTCTACCTTTAATGTTAAAGGCTATTTCAACAATGTTTCCGGCTTAATGTCAGGCAATAATGTACGTTTTGCAGGCATCAATGTAGGAACGGTAAATGATATTACCATCGTAAATGACACCACGGTTTTAGTAGATATTATCTTACAACAAAACGTAAAACCTTTCATTAAAACCGATTCTAAATTAAGTATTGGTAGCGATGGTTTAATGGGAGATAAGTTACTCACCATTTCTGCCGGCACCGATTCTTTGGGCAAGCCCATTTCAAATAATCAAACTTTACCTGTTGTTAATCCTATGGACATGGATAAAATAATGGTACGGGTAAATGGTATTGCTACAGATGCTGAAATGTTGATGAGTAATTTGGCTGGTATAACGTCTAAAATAAATGATGGCAAAGGTTCTTTGGGCCGTTTATTGAACGATGATAAATTAGCTAGAGGCCTAGAGTCAACCATTGCTTCTACTAAACAAACAGTTCAATCCATAGACAAAGCCGCAGCCGGACTTGGCGATAATATGGAAGCAGCTAAAAAAAGTGTACTCTTTAGAGGTTACTTTAAAAACAAAGAAAAACAACGCATTAAAGATTCTATTGCTAAAGCCAAAAAAATTCAAGATTTAAAATTGAAGAAGAAGAAAAGTTAATCAAGTACTATAACACTTCTTTCAAGGTAACGGAATTTTTATCAATCTTTAATGTATGTGCCACGCCAATCTTTAATGCTACATTCTCTGTTTCATGACTAACGGGAAAGCCAAAACAAACCGGAAATTTATAGTCTTTAACATGTTCATGAATAATTTGATACACTGTTGAACCAAATGGAGTTGTGGTATCTTTCATATCACTAAATCCACCGATGATAAGCCCTTTTAAATGTTTAAATAATTCGGCTCTTTCTAATTGAATCATCATGCGGTCAATATTGTATAAATATTCGCCTACATCTTCTAAAAATAAAATTTTATGTCTGGTTTTATAGCTGGAATGTGAACCTGCTAAATGAGCAATCAACGATAAATTGCCGCCAATTAAATCGCCTTCACAATAACCTATTTTATTTAACGGATGTGGTTCACAACTATAGTTTGCAGCTTCACCAACTATCGCATTTTTTAAAGATGCAATGTATTCGTTTTTGTAGCCTTCACCATTGAATGCGGCAGCCATTGGGGCATGCATGGTGGCAATTTGAAAATGCTGGTAAATATGGGCATGTAACACAGTAATATCGCTAAAGCCAATAATCCATTTGGGATGTTTTTTGAATTTTTGAAAATCAATATTATCAATGATGCGGCTTAATCCGTAGCCCCCTCTACCACATAAAATGGCTTTAATATGTGGGTCATTCATCATCTGCTGTAAGTCTTGCAAACGTTCTTTATCTGTACCACTAAAATAATGATACTGATGCCCCAACGTTTTACCCACTTTAACTTTATAGCCCCAACTTTCTAATGTTTTAATACAAGTTTCAGCATTGGTGGCAGGCATATAACCACTTGGACAAACAATGCCAATCGTATCTCCTTTTTTGAGGTAGGGTGGTACAGTAATCATACAACAATATTAGGGATTTCAAAACTTAACACGAAGTGAATCTGGTACAGCTACAGTACTATCTTTTCCTGCCGGATCTTCGATTGTGAAAGTCGTTATAGTTGGGTTTGTAATGGAGGGTAATAAACCACTACTAGTTTCATTTAACGAAACTGCATCTTTAGTAACTGTAAATTGATACGGCACACCAAATTTTAAAGCCCGATTATCTTTGCTATGCCCTGCAGGAAAATTAAAACAAACCGGATAATTGTACTCCTCTACTTTCTCCATGATCAACTCTTCAACCGTTTTGTAAAAGTTATCTTCTTTATCCGATTTAGTAGCGGTAAACTGACCTACCAAAAGGCCTGCTAGTCTATCTAATTTACCACTGCGTTTTAACTGCATCAACATTCTGTCAATGGTATATTTATATTCGCTAACATCTTCAATAAATAAAATTTTACCATCTGTTTTTATTTCACTTTTACTGCCTGTACAGGCAATAATCATACTTAAATTACCGCCAACAAGCGGTGCATTTATTTCACCGGGTCTGTTTAATAAATGCCCTTCAATATTGTATTGTAAACGTTTGCCAAACAAGGCATCATTCAAACTTATCAAAGAAGGGTCGGTGTCTTTACTACTAAAGCCGCTGCTCATATCTCCATGAATAGTAGCAATATTAAAGTTGCTATTTACATGCAAATGAATCGTAGTTAAATCGCTAAAGCCAATTAACCATTTGGGTTGTTGTTTAAATTTATCCCAATTGATTTTATCAATCATCCGCATAGTGCCGTAGCCGCCTTTTGCAAATAGAATGGCTTGTATGGCATCATCATCAAGCATGGCTTGAAAGTCTGCGGCTCTCTCTTCATCCGTTCCACCAAAACGTTGCCATTTTTTGCCAACCGTATTGCCGTACTTTACATTCAAACCCCATTTTTTCATAGCTTTAAAACAGTTATCCATTTTCGCAATTTCCACCGGTCCGGCAGGGCAAGTAATACCAATCGTATCTCCGGTCTTAAGAAAAGGAGGTGTGTTAGGCTGCGGCATATGATCTCCATTAGATCCGGCAAATAGTTTGCCCGATACTGCGGCCGCTAATCCAACAGGAATAAATGATTGCAAAAAATGTTTTCTGTTCATAAATAATAGCCCTTAAAAGTAAAACTTCCGCCACAGTAATGCATACCGTTTAAGTGGTATTTTTGTTGGCATGGACAATTTTCCCTTTTATTTTAACAATTGGTGGGTCAAAATCATTCTCACATCGGTTGTATTGCTAGTCTATGCGGTGTGGGTTTGTTACCAATTGTTTTGGAAAAAGCAAGAATGGAAATTCATCAAAAATGAAGCTGCTGCTCGATTTTATCTTCTTATCGTTTTATTGTCATTGTATTATTGGTTTACAATGAATATTAAGCCAATCTCCTAATTGCTTATTTTTGCAGCCCTTTAGAGTTATGGTAGTCGGCAGAAGTACATACTTCAACAGCCGTTGCGTCGCACTCTTGTACTTTAGAATCGTTAAGCAGCAAAAAAGAAAAATATGAATCAGCCTAAGCGCTATTTAATAACAGCAGCATTACCTTACGCCAACGGATTAAAACATATTGGGCATTTGGCAGGGGCTTACTTGCCGGCAGATATTTATGTACGTTACCTTAAAGCCCAAAAAAGAGATGTAGTGTTTGTTTGTGGAAGTGATGAGCATGGAACGGCTATTCCTATTCAAGCCAAAAAAGAAGGTACAACAGCACAAGCTATTATAGATAAATACCATCCCATCATTGAACAGAATTTCAAAGATTTGGGTATTCAGTTCGATATTTATCACCGCACTTCTTCTCCCTTACACCACGAAACCGCACAGGAATTTTTTGCTGCATTAGAAAGCCGTGGCGAATTAGAAGTAAAAGAATCCGAACAATATTTTGATGAACAGGCACAAATTTTTTTAGCCGATCGTTACATCAAAGGCACTTGTCCCAATTGTGGCTACGATGGTGCTTATGGCGATCAATGTGAAAAATGCGGTAAGAGTTTAAGCCCCGAAGAATTAATTAATCCGGTGTCTACACTTAGCGGACAAGCACCTATCAAAAAATCAACCCAACACTGGTATTTGCCTTTAAATAAGCATGAAGATTTTCTAAGAGACTGGATTTTAGTACAACATAAAGACGATTGGAGAGCCAATGTATTGGGCCAATGTAAAAGTTGGATTGACGGGGGCTTACAACCAAGAGCTGTTACAAGAGATTTGGATTGGGGGGTTCAGGTGAAGCGAATGGTCAATGGTCAATGGTCAATGGTAGATGGTAAGGTGCTCTATGTTTGGTTTGATGCGCCAATTGGTTATATCTCAGCCACAAAACAATGGGCAATAGACAACGGAAAAGATTGGACACCTTATTGGCAAGATAAGGACACTAAACTGGTACATTTTATTGGTAAAGACAATATTGTTTTTCATGCCATTATTTTTCCGGTAATGCTACAATTGCATGGCGATATTTTACCAGATAATGTGCCATCGAACGAGTTTATGAATTTAGAAGGCGATAAAATGAGTACGAGCCGTGGATGGAGTATTGAAATGGATGATTATATCAACGATTGGATTAAGAAAGAAAACGGTGGCGAAAGCATGGCTGACGTACTTCGTTATTATTTAACAGCTATTGCACCCGAAACAAAAGACAGTGAGTTTACTTGGAAAGGTTTTCAAGATGCCAACAATAGCGAATTGGTGAGTGTGTTTGGCAATTACGTCAATAGAACTTTTGTGCTGATGCATAAATTGTGTAACGGTAAAGTGCCGCCATTTCACAACGAATTAATTGATGAATTAGACAAGCAATTGATATTGGATATTGCTGCATCAAAAAACAAAATTGAACAATTACTCGAAGGATACAAATTTAGAGAAGCACAATTTGATGTGATTGATTTGGCCAGAAAAGCCAACCAGTACATGCAGAAAAAAGAGCCATGGATAGTGGTGAAGCAACTGGCAGAAAATCCTGAGGTGCAAAAACTTATTGATAATTGTTTGCATTTGTGCTTACAACTCACCGCCAATCTTGCAATATTGATTCATCCATTTCTACCTTTTACAGCCAAGAAAATGTGTTACATGATGAAGGTAGTAGATAAGATGTTGGAATGGGAAAATGCAGGTTCGGTAAAGTTGTTGAAAACGGGTTATAGTTTAAGAGCCCCTGAGTTATTGTTTAGAAAAATTGAGCAAGAAGAGATTGATACTCAAATAGCAAAATTAAAAGGGAAGAGCAATATGATAGAGAATGAAAAGCAAGCTGTTTCGGTTGACCCAACACCTACGCCGTTAGCCATAAAACCTGAAATCTTATTTGATGATTTTGCTAAGATTGATTTGAGAATTGGAACTATTGTCAGCGCTGAAAAAGTAGAAAAAGCAGATAAGTTATTAAAGCTTCAAGTTGATTTGGGTGTTGAAACAAGAACGATTGTGAGCGGTATTGCTTTGCACTTTAAGCCTGAAGCTATTGTAGGCAAACAAGTAACTGTAGTCTGCAACTTGGCTCCAAGAAAAATGAGAGGCATAGAAAGTAACGGAATGATTTTAATGGCCGAAGACAAAGCAGGTAAACTCCATTTTGTTAATCCCGATGGTGTAATAGATGCAGGAAGTACGGTAAGTTAATATTCGTTTATTAGTAAATGAAGAAAGCCACAAAGTGTACACTTTGTGGCTTTCTTATTGTAGTTTGTTTGATTAATCTAAGTTAAATGTTTGATGCATATTCGGCATCTCTACATCAAATCCTTTTCTTTCCAATCTAAAGTGAAAATCATTCATCACTTCTTCTTCGCCATGTACCAAGAATAATTTTTTTACAGCTTGAATATTTTGGCAGCCCAACCATTGTAATAAATCATCGTAATCGCCATGTGCACTCATGCTTCGCATTTCACCCACTTCGGCTTTTACTTTATAAAATTCTCCGAATATTTTTACTTCTTTAGCGCCACGCATCAATCTGCCACCTAAAGAGTTGGGTTCGCAATAGCCAACCATTAAAATAGTGTTTTTGGCATCATGAATATTGTTCATGATGTGGTGTTTGATTCTTCCGGCATCTGCCATGCCACTTGCCGATATAATCACCATCGGGTGTTGGTTATCATTCAGCGCCTTGCTTTCGTCTACTGTTTTTACAAAATGCAATCCTTTAAAGTCAAATGGATCCTCATCCATTTCCATCACTTTTCTAATGCGATTATTGTAATACTGCGGAAATGATTTGAGTAATTCGGTGGCTTCTTTACTCAACGGACTATCAACATAAACCGGTACAGCGGGAAGCCTGTTTTCTACATCTAGTTGGTTGAGGGAGTACAATAATTCTTGAGTTCTACCTACACTAAATGCCGGGATAATCAGTTTGCCTTTTTTGGCAATACATGTTTTGTTGATCCACTCTAAAAGCATGTCTGGCGTAGCATGTACTTCATCGTGTAGTTTATTGCCATATGTACTTTCAAGTAAGATATAATCTGCCTGCGGAAATGTACTAGGCGATCGCAAAATAGCATCTCTGTACCTGCCCACATCGCCACTAAAAGTGAGTTGTCTTGTTTTGCCATCTTCCGTAATCCTTACATGAACTGCAGCACTGCCAATAATATGACCGGCATCGGTGAATAGTACATCAAGTCCTTTTTCTATGGTTACCCAATTGTCGTATTCGACCACTTCAAATAGATTGAGTGCTTGTGCTGCATCTTCTAAATCGTACAAGGGCTCGTATGGTGGCAAACCTTGTTTGGCCCTGCGTTTATTGATAAACCTGGTATCATCTCTTTGTATGGTAGCAGAATCTTCCAACAAAATGGCGGCTAATTCTTTTGTTGCAGGTGTAGCAAAAATCTTCCCTCTAAATCCTTCTTTGTACAATTTCGGAATTAAACCACTATGGTCAATATGTGCATGTGACAAAATCAGGTAATTGATAGATTCGGCTTCAAAACCAAAATCGGCATTTAATGCTTCGGTTTGTTTTCCCATCCCTTGAAACAGGCCACAGTCAAGCAATACATTCAATCCATTGTTGAGTTGTAACAAATGCTTGCTTCCTGTTACTGTTTTGGCTGCGCCATGAAAAGTTATTTTCATATTAATTCTTTTTTGCTTTAAAACTCCAGGTAAACCAAAATTCTGCTACGGTTTCTCCCTGTTCATTTTTACCAATGCTGTGCGATACAATCGTTCTCCCTTCACCTGTAGCAACGGCTTCTTCCACTGCTGTATTAGCAGCATCGCCGTTAATACAGGTAAAAGTAATTTTACCTGTCGCTTTTTTATGAAACTTGCCACTGCTTTCAACCACCAACATACTTACTCCGGGTTTCCTTTTATAAATGGCTCCCATGCAATGTATGCCTGTACTTACTTCGGCTGCCATTGATAAAATGGCGAAGTAGATAGACCGAAATGGATTTTTATTGAACCACTTTTGCCGAACAGAAATTTCAGCCTTATGCTCGTCGAGTGTTTCAATCTTTAGGCCGGCAAAAAATGCCGAGGGTAGATTGTTCAACATAAACAATCTAAACTTGATAGGATTGGTTATTTGTTGCTTGAAAGCTTGAAATTGACTATTCATCGGGCAAACATTAATTTTCTTTATAACTATTGGGCGATAAAGCAGCAGGTGTCCAATGTCGTAAAAACTCCATTACTAACCTTTTGCTGTAGCCTTTACCTTCTTCAAGGTAAGCCGAATTTTGGGTATGTACTAATTTACCTGTTGCATCTAATACCAAAAATACCGGGAAGCCAAACCGCTGCGGAAAGCCATATTTTTTCATTACCGCTGCATTGTGATTTTCCGGACTGTAATTAAGGTGGTAAACAATGTAGTTGGCTTTGATCAAAGAATCAATTTGTTTATCTGTTGTCGTGAATTTGTTGAATTTGATACACCAACTGCACCAATTGCCTCCTGCTTGAATGAGTACATGTTTCTTTTGTTGTTTGGCTTGTTGTATGGCCGCTTGAATGTCTTTTGCAGCATTGGCTGCCGGATTATAAAGCTTTGCAGAATCACTGGCACAAACACGAATCGAACATAATAATGCAATAAGTGCTAATGGTAAATATTTCATTTTTTAGCTTCTTGTTTATTGTTTGTTAATGGCAATGATGCAAGCTACGGCACTCTTATCTCCCGTGCTTGTTTCAAATGCTATTGTTCCGTTATTGTTGCTGTTGAATTGTACATTGTTTACAGATTGTCTTTTGATGGCAGCATTAACAGCTGCCTCAAAACCACTACCTTTTCTTTGATTCACTGCATCATTCAATTCAAATACATTCAATGGTTGTTTAGAAGTAACAATGGCCATGTAATCTTTGTTGCCAATACTATCTGCCATCATACTCATTCCCCTCGGAAATAAGCGATAACCGGTGATGCCACAGTAAGGCGAAAATTTTGTTTTGGTAGCATCGTCTTTAGAAGGGTAGGGGAATAGCACATAACTACTTCCGTCGGTTTCTTTGCCTAAAACATATACGTAACAATCTGTGTTGTTTTTTACTTCAATTTTAAATGTTGTTCCTTTTGCAATAGACGTAGTATTTTCAAACACATTGCCATTATTGTTTTGTAGGGGAATGTACTGTTTAGTAGTTGCATTCACTAAACCAAAACTACTAGACAAGTTTTGTACATCGGCAGCTCCTTTTTTGGGTAATGTATTTAAGCCGTAGGCTTCACGTACAAACTCTTTAAAATCGCTATATTTTATCCATGCAATACCATTAATTCCCCAACTATCGCCCCAACTATTCATGATTTCAAAAGCCCCACCTTCTTTTCTATCGTCATAACCAATGACACACATCGCATGACCGCCAAAGCCCATCTGCGAATAATCGCTTTGAGAAGGATGCCAAACTTCCTGACCTTCCATCTCTTGCATAAAACTGCCGCCAACCATCATACCAATAACAACAGGTGCATCGGTTGCCAAATGTTCTTTGATGGCTCTCAGGTTGATGCCTTTTACACTTTCAGACTCTGTTAAGCGATTAAAGCCTCGCATCTTAAATTGATCGGCTTCTTGTAGTAATTGTCTGGCAGGTTGACGAGTGCAATTTTTTTCATCGTATGGAAAATCATTAAAGGGTACCGCACCAACCTGTGTAAGATTTTCCATCGCTCTGATAATATAACTGCCTTGGCAATTTTCTAAACCAATTTGGTTGTACATGAAAGCCGGACTAAACGCCAATTGATTGGGATTTTCCCCTGTACTTGCGGCTTCTAAAATGGTCCGTGCTGCATAAGCACTACTCCACGCCACACAACTACCTTGAGCACCTTGGTTGAGGCGGTTGGGTGCAAATTTCGCCAATGAAATATACTCGGGTAAATCGTTTTTGTTCTCATCTAAACCTTCGTATACTTCAGCTTTTGAAAATTGTTTGGGGTCTAAAATGCCACCGGTGGCTAATTGCGCCAGACTGCTTGCTTGGTTACAGCCGCCTTTGAAATACATAAATCCGCCAATGCCTAAAACAGCAATGAGTAGGATGGGTTTTTTGATGAGTAGTCCAATCAACATCGGAAGCAGTTGTATTAAACCACCGCCTCCACCGCCGCCGGGACCTCTGCCTCCGCCGGGGTTATCGTTTGAATTGTCTTGTTGATCGTTGGGATCATCTACCATTCGTATTGGCATAAGCAAGATTTAGTGTTTAAAAATACCAAAAACTGCCTTGCCAATCGTTATTCATTTACAGTGAATACGATATTGCCACCTTGCAGTAATTGTTGATGGCTGATCGATTGAACCGGAATTGTTTTTCCATTCCATTGAACAGAACGAATACCGGCTTTGAAGTTTTTGTTTTTAGTTTTTTTAGTAGTGATGTATAACGATTTTCCATTGGGTAATTGAATGGTGGCTTTTGATACAAAAGGTAAACCAAATACATATTGGCCCGATGCCGGATTCATAGGGTACATGCCTAGGCTTGTCCAAATAAACCATGCACTCATTTGCCCACAATCATCATTGCCCGAAAGTCCATCTGGTCCGGTTTTATACATGCTGTCCATCACCACTTTTAACCATTTGGCTGCTTTGTCAGGAGCACCCAATGCAGTGTACATATAGATAATGTGATGACTGGGTTCGTTACCATGTGCATATTGCCCAATTAAACCGGTAACATCAGCCGAAACATTTTCGCCATGCAAATCTGATGAGGCTGTAAATAGTTGATCGAGTTTGTTAATCAATTTATCTTTTCCACCATATAATTCGGCAAAGCCATTAATATCATGTGGTACAAAAAAACTGTGTTGCCAGGCTGTACCTTCTACATATTGTCCATCAAAACCATGTTCAGAAAAAATAGGATCAAATGGTTCTACCCATTCTCCTTTGCTGTTTTTAGCCCTCATAAATCCGGTGTTGGCATCAAAGAGTTGTTTGTAACTCATAGCTCTTTTCATGAATACGTCATAGTCTGCCTGCTGGTTCATTTTTTTGGCCACTTGTGCAATGCACCAATCATCAAAAGCATATTCTAAAGTAATGGTCACACTCCAGCCATGTTTGTCTTGAGGCAAATAACCGTATTTGATGTAATCTGGTGTGCCACGCTGGTTTTGAAAAGTACTTTTTTTCATGGCTTCATAGGCTTTGTTATAATCAAAACCTTTAATGCCTTTTAACATGGCATCCGCAATTATGGGAATGCTGTGATATCCTGTCATGGTATTGGCTTCCCAAGTACTTAAATCCCAAACCGGTAACAAACCATTGTCTTCATACAATTGCAACATGCTATTAATCATGTCTGGTAAACGTTTCGGTTGGGTAATGGTGAACAGTGGGTTTAATGCTCGGAATACATCCCATTGTGAGAAGACAGTGTATTTTTCATTTCCCTTACGGAAGAATTGTTTTTTATCGTCATGGGTTTGATATTGGCCATCTGCATCGCTGTGTACTACCGGTGCTAAACAAGTTCGGTACAAAGCCGTATAAAATTTTGTAGCAAATGGTTTATCGGTAGTTTCAATCTTAATTTTCTGTAATTCTTTCTCCCATAATTTCTCTGCATTAATGGTAGTTTGTTCAAAACTTAAACCGGCAGTTTCGGTCAATGATTGCAGTGCTTTATCGGTATCTACCGAACTTATGCCAACCCTTACCAGTAAAGGTTTATGGGTATTGAATCGCAATGCTATTTTCACTTTATCGCCATGTGCCGTTCTGCCATCATTGGTAGAATCATCAACAAATAAATATTCCGCTACTTGCTGCGAAAATCGAGCAGCAAAATATACTTTCTGTCCTTTAGCCCAACCCGTGCTATAACGATAACCAACGATGGTATAATCATCTACCAATTTAATCATACCTGCGGTGCTTTTATCCCAATTGATGCGGAAGCCCATATCAAACCGAAGCCAGCCCGACGCATCGGGAAATGTATAACGATGATAACCATTGCGATTGGTAGCACTCATTTCGCAGTTGATACCATTGTCTAATTGTACTTGATAATAACCCGGCTTTGCTTTTTCATTGGCATGACTAAAAGGGAGCAAGATTTTTTCTTTTCTTATGGATTGAGTATCGGTTAATGGTACTACCGATATATCGCACCAATCTCCAATGCCGGTGCCACTTAAATGTGTATGGCTGAAGCCTGCAATGGTATTGCTGCTATAATGATAACCGCCGCACCAATCCCACCCTTCTACACCGTTATCCGGACTTAACTGCACCAATCCAAAAGGCACGGTAGCGCCGGGGTACACATGGCCATGACCACCGGTTCCTAAAAATGGGTCTACAAATTTTGTTAGCCGTTGCGCTATAACAAAACTGCTGTACCCAATGAGTACAGCAGCTATAATTATTTTTTTTATCATGAAAAAACTTATTGAAAATTATTTTACAAAAGGATACTGTCCTTGAAAATAAGTGAGTTTGTCTTTTACACCTTCGTAGAAAAAGAAACATTCGCCTTTAAAATTATTGGCTCTGTTGGTTTTGATCATATCCGTTAAAAATTGATCTGTAGGTAAGTAGGTTCCTGATTTTAACAATACACCAGGATAAAAAGGAATGGCCGTATTTTTATAATATGTCTTTTGTTGTGCTATGGTTGCATTGTAAGCCGCAATATCGTAGCGATAGCATTGGGGCAAAATAGCGTCTACATAACTACTATCAACCCAAGTTGGCCAATCTTGTAAATACTCCGTTAAGCCCCATGGGTAAGGACTTGGGCTCATGGTAAATTGAATGGCAGGTTTAATGGCTTTAACTTCTCCTCTTAATTTTTTTAAATAAGCATTAAGCTTTTTTGCTCTCCAAGTTACCCAACTAGATTGCAAATGATCTTGTGGTGGAGTAAGACCGGTTTCGGCTAGATATAATGCAGATGTATAGGTATCATAACCGGCAGTGCTTGGTACAGCGGGCATTCTGTCGTCGCCTTGTACACCATCAACATTATAGTTAGTTACAACTTCCTTAAATAAATCACTCATAAAACCTTGCACTTCAGGGTGAAAAGCATTCAACCAATCAAAACCGTTTTTAACTACTAGTGCATTGTTTTTATCTTTAGCTGCCCAATTGGGTTTAGCCGCTACAATGGCTCCGCCGTTGGCAGAATAAGAAGCTGCAAAACCATATTCGAACCAAGCATGTACTTTAATGCCATTGGCATGTGCCTCTGTAATCATTTCTTGTAGTGGATCTCGGCCTGCCATGCTTTCTAGAATCGGCTTACCAATTAAATTATTCATGACGGTGCTTGGGTACATGGTTCTACCATTATTGTACACCACCATAAATATGTTATTAATGTTGCCCGCTTTACATTTGGCTACTACATCTTTGATATTAGCCAAACTTGTTAATGCGCTACTAGCTGCCGTAGTTACCCAAGTACCTCTTAATGCGTTAGGGTCCCAAACAGGTGTTGGAGGTGGTGTGCCACCGCCACCGGGAGGAGTGTAGGTAGTGGTTGTTTTTTTAGAACAGCTGATGCTGATTAACACAGTAGCTATTAAAGTAATGGGCAATAATGGTAGCAATCGTTTCATGTAGAATTGTTTGATTTGACAACACGAACTTAAATAAAAAAATAATTAATCAAAACAATCTTTTTAATTTATTTTATTATCTTCCCTGCATAATTCTACATTTACTCAACTTTTGCTTGTGAATAATCAGTCAAAACATCAAACTAAGCCCTTGAGTTGGATTCCAACTACTTGGTTTGCAATGGGATTGCCCAATTTAGTGTTAGGTGGTACTGTGGTATCATTAATGTATAAAAACATGGGCTTCTCAGATACACAAATTGCTTTTTGGACCGGAATTATCATTTTGCCCTGGAGTTTTAAGCCAATATGGGGCCCTTTTATGGAACTCTACAAAACCAAAAAATTCTATATATATGCCGCTCAAATTTGTTGCGGCTTATTGTTTGCTTTATCTGCAGCATCATTATTTACCGATTCTTTTTTTAGTATTTCCGTGGTTTTGTTTTTAATTACGGCTTTTTTTGGTGCTACACAAGATATTGCCGCTGATGGTTTGTACTTGCAAGCATTGTCACCCAAACAGCAAGCACAATTTGTAGGTTGGCAGGGTACTTTTTACAATTTTGCTAAACTATTTTCTAATGGGGGAATGATTTTTTTAGCCGGCTTACTTATACCTGCAATTGGTAATACACAAGCATGGGCAATTGTTATGGGCATTTATGCAGGGGTAATGTTTCTACTCGGGTTGTACAA
Source organism: Methylophilus rhizosphaerae (assembly GCA_943370285.1). Lineage (GTDB taxonomy): Bacteria > Bacteroidota > Bacteroidia > Chitinophagales > Chitinophagaceae > CALRQJ02. Next base: position 87,966 of record CALRQJ020000012.1, read on the forward strand.
TAGAAAATATTTACCGGCTATTCCCAATCAAACTACTGTTACCAGTGCTGCTGATGTTTGGTTAACGCTGAAAGATGTTATTGTTAGTTTTTTTCAGAAAAAATACATTTGGTGGGGTATACTTTTCATTATGTTGTATCGCTTTGCCGAAGGGCAAGCCATCAAAATAATGCCTTTATTTTTTAAAGCAGATAGGGCTGTTGGCGGATTAGGATTACAAGAATCTACACTTGGGATGCTCACCGGTATTTTTGGGACCATCGCTTTTGTATTAGGTTCATTAGCTGCCGGATATTTTGTGGCGAATAAAGGATTAAACAGAAGCACTTTACTATTACTCTGTGCTTGTTTTAACCTGCCATTTGCATCTTATGCTTATTTAGCTATCACACAAACAGAAAGTTTGTGGATAATTGGTAGCGCTGTTGCGATTGAACATTTTGGTTACGGTTTTGGATTTATTGGCATCATCATTTTCATCATGCAACAAATAGCCCCCGGTAAATACCAAATGGCTCACTATGCGTTTGGTAGTTCACTTACTTATTTGGGTTATACCGTTGCTTCAATGGTCAGTGGTGTGGTGAGTGACTATTTGGGTTATAAAGATTTTTTTATTTGGGTGTTGATAGCAACCATACCGGCTTTTTTAATTACTTGGCTAGTGCCGCTAAAACCTTATCAAGAAACACCACAAACGATTGTAGAATAACAATGAAAGTAATGCTCAAATATTATGGTATATTAAGCTTCCTCAGTATGGTAAGTTCAATAACTGCTGCTCAAACTGTGGCTTATGATTCGAGTTATCAAACTACTTACTATGAACAAAAACTAACTTTATTCAGGTTGTTGCCTGATGAACCCAACGAAATTATTTTCTTGGGCAACAGCATTACAGATATTGGCGAATGGACAGAAATTTGGCAAAATAGAAAAGTGAAAAACAGGGGAATCAGTGGCGATAATACGTTTGGCGTATTGGCAAGGTTAGATGAAGTGGTATCATCAAAGCCAAAGAAAATATTCATCATGATTGGCATCAACGATATTGCACGGAATATACCCGATTCAGTCATTCTAGCCAACTATCATAAAATGATAGAACGTATTCAAACGGCTTCACCCAAAACTAAAATTATTGTACAAAGTATTTTGCCAACGAATAATGAATTTACCGCATTTAAAAATCACCAGAATAAAACGGTTCATATTGCCGCTGTAAACCAATTGTTACAAAAAATGTGTAGTGAAAAAGGGTTGACATTTTTGAATCTACACGATGCTTTTTTAGATGAAAATGGAAAACTGAATAAACAATATACCAACGATGGTTTGCACATCAACGGTTATGGTTATATGCTTTGGAAAAAAATAATTCAAGAAAAAGGATTGCTATAAATGGATGTTATAAACTATCAAGCATGTTAATTACAGGAACTTTTATAGACGAAATCAGCCACGATATTCCCCACCAAAATTGGGGTGCAAAAGAATGGGAGCAAGACTTTCAGTATATGAAAGTGATGGGCATTGATACAGTGATTTTAATCAGAAGTGGTTACAGAAGATTCATCACTTATCCATCAAAATATTTAATGAATACCAAAGGTTGTTATCATCCACCGATAGATTTGGTTGAATTGTTTTTGTCATTGGCGGATAAGTATAATATGCATTTCTATTTTGGTTTATACGATAGTGGCGAATATTGGGATACCGGAGATATGACGCCTGAAATTGATACCAATCGTTTTGTCATTGATGAAGTGTGGAAACAATACGGTCATCATCCATCTTTTAAGGGTTGGTATTTGAGCATGGAAATTAGCCGTAAAACCAAAGGTGCTATTGAGGCATTTAGGGCCTTAGGTAATCAATGTAAAGCAGTTAGTAATAATTTGCCCACGTTTATTTCACCGTGGATAGATGGAAAGAAAGCGGTGCTAGCTGCATCCGGACAAATAGCTAAAACAGATGCAGTGAGTTTGCAGGAACATGAAGCAGAATGGAATGAAATATTCAGTGGCATTCAAGGTGCCGTTGACGCCGTTGCATTTCAAGATGGGCATATTGAATATCATGAGTTGGAAGATTTTTTCCGCATCAACAAACAACTGGCCGATAAATACAAGATGCAATGTTGGACCAATGCCGAAAGTTTTGACCGTGATATGCCCATTAAATTTCTACCCATCAAATTCGAAAAATTAAAATTGAAATTAGAGGCTGCTCGTAAAGCCGGGTACGATAAAGCCATCACTTTTGAGTTCTCTCATTTTATGAGTCCGCAATCTGCTTACACCCAAGCCCATCATTTGTATAACCGTTATTTGGAATATAAACACCAACTCAGTCTATGAAAAAAATCTTTCTATTACTCTTTTGTTGTTGCTTAGTAATTACTTCTTGGTCGCAAACAACACCTATTCGTGGTACATGGATTACTAACGTGGGCAGTAAAGCATTGCTCAACGAAGCTAATGTTAAAGCTGCCGTTAGTCTTTGTAAGGAAAAAGGTATCAATACCATTTTTATGGTAGTGTGGAATGATGGTGTAACCATGTATCCGAGTAAAGTCGTTGAGAAATATATAGGCATTAAGCAAGATACCGTGTACAAAGGTTTTGATCCCTTGAAATGTATGGTGGAAGAAGGACATAAGCAGGGATTAAAAGTACATGCTTGGTTTGAGTTTGGTTTTTCTTACGCTTATAAAGACAGCAACGCTATTTGGTATAAAAAATATCCTCATTGGGTGGGTCGTAACAGCAAAAAAGAAAGACTACAAAAAAGTGATTTTTATTGGTGGAATGCTATGCACCCCGAAGTGCAATCTTTCATGTTGCAGTTGGTAAAAGAAGTGGTGAAAAAATACAATGTTGATGGTGTACAAGGTGATGATAGATTGCCTGCTATGCCCGGCGAAGGCGGATATGATGATTACACATTGGCCTTGTACAAAAAACAAACAGGCAATACCGCACCATCAGATTTTAAAGAACCAAAATGGTTACAATGGAAAGCCGATCAGTTGAGTTTATTTGGTAAAAAACTGTATCGACAAGTTAAGAAGTTAAAGCCCGGATGTATTGTTACTTGGTCGCCAAGTATTTACCCTTGGAGTATGGAAAACTACCTGCAAGATTGGCCTGCGTGGGTAAAGGGTGGATATGCAGATATAATACTGCCGCAGTTGTATCGCTATGATATCAAAGCCTATGAAAAAATTCTGAAAGAACTAGACAGCCAGGTTTCACCGCAGCAAAAGAAAAAAACCTTCCCCGGTATTTTAACCGGATTAGCCAATGGTTATCAAATAAGCGATGAACTATTGCAGCAAATGATTGCATTGAACCGTAAATATGGGTTTGAAGGAGAGTGTTTATTTTATTTCGAATCATTACATAAAATTAAATCATTATACTAAATTGAATTGAATGAAACGGATACCATTTTTTATACTAGTTATTTTGTTTGCCGCAACTACAATAGTAGCTTGTTCTAAAAAAACAACGGTTGTTACTACGCCTCCGCCACCACCAACAGGCGGAACAACCAATTTAATTACATTACCATCGGGTTGGAGACTAAGCACCACATTGGGCACTGCATTTCCTGCCGGTATTCAAGTGTATACTTTCGATAGTATTTACAACAGTAAAACAGTGAAAGCCGTTTGTTTGGCATACGATAGTAAGAATGCCAATTTCGAATTCAAACCCGTACAAAGTGCCACTGCAAAAACACCAACTGCATTTTACAACGATGAAGCAGGTGTTGTATATGGCTGTATCAACGGTGGCTACTTTGGCAGCAACCAATCTTTTAGTTTGGTGAAATATAACAATGTGGTTTCATCGCCAAATATCAAGGCGGTTACAAGGGTATTTAATGGTACAAATACTTCCTATTTTCCCACCCGTGCAGCATTTGGAATATCCAATACCGGTTCGCCTACTATTGGCTGGATCTATAATGTTGGTGCCGGGAACGACTTAATATACAGTTATCCTGCTCCTAGTCCTAATGTTGATGGACAAGCACCGCAAGCACAGCCTACTGCTTCATTTCCTACAGGTGGTGCAATATGGAATACGACAAGCGCTATTGGTGGATCACCAATGCTCATAAAAGATAATGCCATCAACATCAGCGATGCAGCAGAGTTGATTTCCATTAATAATACAACATCTCGTCCTCGTTCTGCCATTGGTTATACAGCCAATGGTATTGTTTTGGTAGTAGCAGTGGAAGGCGATAATCCGCCTAATTATACCGGCATTAATCTGGCAGACTTGGCAGGTTTCATTAAAAATTTAGGGGCAACCAATGCCATTAATTTAGATGGTGGTGGTTCTACGTCCTTGGTTATTGGCGGAACAAAAGCAGTTCGTCCCGGCGATGCAGGTGGTACCGAAAGACCCGTAATAAGTGCTGTGTTGATAAAGAAAAAATAAGCATGAAAAAATGCATCATACTCATCGGTTTGTTGTGGTGTGTGATTACCCATGCACAACAACAAACCGATGCTGTTTTTACTACGACAAGGGCAAGAGATTCTATGCAAGCCGCATTGAAATCAATGATTCATGCCACCATACTACTACCATTTAAAAACAATGAATCTACTTGGAGTGGTGCTTGTTGGGCCATCGAAATTTTATTGTATCGCCCCAAACGTTTTGAGCAACAAATTCCTGCATTGATTCGTCAGTTACCCCAACAATCTGCCGAGTTACAATACCGTTTTTTAGAAATGTTGTACACGGTTTATCCAAGACAATTTGTTAAGCCAATACAACAGCAATGGAACTATTTTGCAAATGCAAAAGTGAAAGCTGTAGCATTAGAATATCTAAAGCTGAATAATGTTTATGTGCTTACAACAACGCAAACCGATACTTTGCCGCCGCATTTACTTACTTTCAAAACACAACAAAATAATCCGGTTGAACAACCCAAACAAGACGATTTTTTAGCAGCTGATTTTTTACCCGGTCAGGTAGTGTTGTGTAGCTTTCAACATTGCAATAGAAATTTGCCCGGCTATTTGATGATACGAACTGCACAACACAGTTGGTTGAGCGATAGTGTTGGCAAGCCTTATCGTTTTCCGCAGTTGGCCAGGTCAATTACCAATTTACCTTATTATTTAACCAATGGCAATACCCCACAAGGTTTGTATCGTTTGAAGGGTTGGGCACAGTCTGATAATAAATTTATTGGCACTACTACAAACCTTCAAATGGTAATGCCCGATGAAGATGGTGCTCCATCTTTTTTTGATACTACCCCCACAAATTTGGCGGCTGCTTATGGCCAATTATTATCGCCAAGCTTTATTACATATACTAATTTATGGCAAAGTTATCGGGCTGCACAATTGGGTCGCAGCGAAATCATAGCACATGGTACAGCCATTGATCCGCAATGGTATAAGGGTAAAACCTATTATCCGCATACGCCTAGTTTAGGTTGTTTGTGTAGTCCGGAAATCTGGAATGGTAGGTTAGTTAAAAGTGTACAGCAAGCATGGGTCAATACAGTTCAGTCCATTACAGATGCCACGGGATATTTGATGGTGGCTGAGATAGCTGATTTTAATCCGCAATATGGTGCATGCAATTGGTAATTTTAAGTAGGTAATTATTTTTTTGGGGCAATCAGCCGCAAACCTTTTGTCAACTTTGGTGTGGGCTTTCCGCTTGTAGCCCCGCTTGATGCGGGGGCTACCGCTGCAATCCCATGCCCTTGGGCGATTGAATAGATGGCGGCTTTAAAAGAAATATTTAATATAACAATAGTTTTAAGTATATCTGTGCCATGCTTTGTGTCCTCACAAACCATTATAATTGTACCCTTTTCTGCCAAAAAGTTAGTGGTTACTTGGCTTTTATCTAAAGGGGCTAGTGTATAGTTTAATAGCTTGTCTATAGTACTGGTATCTTGGCTTTTTCCTAAATTAGGCAAAGCAGTAGCTAATGCTACCCAAAGAGTAGCTATTATAAATTTGTTCATTTTTTTGGTTTAAGGTGTTTTAAAATTTAAAGTCGAAACGTCCATTGGTAATTTTTATAGTGTCACAACCTGTTTTGTATAGTGTTACTTCGAAACGCCCAGAGATTATTTTTTTTGCTTTATCGTGAATATCTAAATATATCTTTCCTTTTGAATAGACATTTGTATCAAGGGAATTAATTTGACAAGTACTTATATAAGAATGCCTAGCAAAGTATTGAGAACCATTTGTTATATTTAGAACTACAGGCACTTGTAGGTTATTTAATTGTGCACCTATCCCCAAACCAATGGCTGATGCATCTGTTGCGGAAGTAATTCTCATAGCAGAGATAGTAAATATTCCATTATTTATACCTGGGTCATAGTCAATACTCAAATTGGCTGTCCCATTACTACCAGCAGGCACCCAAGGTATACCATTTACCAAACAGCCAAAAGTGTTAGCCCCAATTTGGGTGGCAGGTGGCAGGCCGGGTATATTGTTTGGGTCAGTAGTAGTAGAAGTTTTTTCGCAACTTAAGCTCAATACCAATAATAAGCAATAGGTTATTGTATGCTTCATAATATATTTTTTTGTTTTTCAGGTAAAGTTTAGACAGTTACTGTATAAGGTGGGCTGTGTAGGCGGTTCATGGTGGTGTTTTTATTTGATGTATATGGTAGGTTAACAATTGTTTTAATACTTGAAAACAAAGCCAATCAAAAAATCACATATTGAATCAAATCGTTTATGCTGCTTGTAATAGGTCAATTAGTCTTTCTAATAATTTCTTGGTTTCTCAAGCACTATTCTAGGGAGGAAGCTATTACAAATATATATTATAGTTTGATACCTATATCATTTTTTTTAGTATTGATAATCAAGGGTTTAATAATATATTTTTGTTAGGCGTTGTGTTGATAAGACGGAAGAATGTAGCAATTAGGAGAGAGGAGTTAGAATTTAGGAGATAGGAGATAGGAGATAGGCGTTAGAGCTAGAAATGAAATCATCTTAGCTCCTTTGCGGCTTTGCGTGAAAAAAGAAGTCCACGGTCGACAGTCCATAGTCCACGGCTAAGACTGAAATCATCTTAGCTCCTTTGCGGCTTTGCGTGAAAAAAATGTCCATGGACGACGGTCAACGGTCCATTGTTCTTTGGGTGACTGTAAAGCAAATACTGTATTTGTATTCCTACCTGTAAAGTTTTTTAGTACAAAACAGTCTACCTATAGCCATAGATACTTCATAGATAAGCCTTACTAAAGTCATGGATGGTTCAATGTCATGTCGATGTCAGTGACAAAATGGCGTAAACAATTTCAATATAGCGTTTGAATAGTTATTCAACAAGATGTTTCAATTAAACATTCACGCCAAAAACTTTAGCCTTATTTTTAAACCTACCGAAGGTTTTTCCATCCATCAACGTCATATACTTAACTGCGATTGTTAGAAACGGAAATAATACAAGCACTGCAAAGGGGTGAGGACAAAGCATTTGCCTCCTTTATTGAGCACTATCAAACGATGGTGTACAATACAGTATTGGGTATCATCCAACATGCTAACGATGCAGATGATATTACACAAGAAGTATTCATTCAGGCTTTTGAATCGGTAGCGGGGTTTAAAGGCGAAGCAAAATTATCTACTTGGTTGTATCGTATTGCGATCAATAAAGCATTAGACTGGCAACGCAAACAACAAAGAAAGAAGCGATTTAGTGTACTGCAACAATTGTTTGGGCAAAACAATGAAGTCTTGCATGAGCAGCAAGATTTTCATCATCCTGGTGCGGCGTTAGATCAAAAAGAAAATGCGGCACTCTTGTTTGCAGCTATCAATCGGTTACCCGACAACCAAAAAACGGCTGTTGTATTGTTGAAAACAGAAGGCTTGTCCTACGCCGAAGTAGCAGCAGTGATGCAGCTATCGGTAAAAGCAGTAGAATCGTTATACCAAAGAGGGAAAGACAATTTGAAAAAAATATTAAAGCAGCACTACATTCAATAATCAAATCATACACATGAAAAAAAATATACCTATAGAAGAAGTGTTGAACAGTGTAGCAGACATTCAAAGAGCTGAGCCTGCTCCGTTCTTATATACTCGAGTGAAAGCTAGAATGGCCAAACAAAACGAATCTGAAGCATGGTATGTATTAGATCGTAAACGAGCAGTATTGGTAGTGGCTATGTTATTGGTATTATTTGTCGCAAATATTTTTTTGATGAATCAAGCAGAGAAGACTACCACAGCTAACACCAATGAGCTAGAATCTTTTGCTACTTCATTTAACTTATCTGGAAACGGTTACTCGTATTGATGTTAAATCTTCCACCATGCAAACGATATTAAAAAATAAATGGCTGAGTGTTTTGATTCTGTTGTTGTTGATTGCCAATATAGCTACGTTGTCTATGTATTGGTATGCCAAGTTAGTAGATAGACCAAAGCCCGAAATGGCCAAACGTGGCGCAGCTGCAGCGTTTTTAATCAAAGAATTAGCCTTCTCTGCTGAACAAGAAAAACAATACCAAGATTTGATTCAGCAACATCAAAAGCAAAGCAGATTCATCAACGAGCAATTGAAGGAAAGCAAATCAAATTACTTTGACTTATTGCAAGAACCTCAGATTGATTCGCTTTTAGCCGATGCCCAACTTAGAAAAATTACTGCTTTTCAACAGCAATTGGAACAATTAACATTCCATCATTTTCTACAAGTAAAAAAACTGTGTACGCCTCAACAGCAAATCAAGTTTCAAACAGTAATCAATAAAGCCATGCGTATGATGGGGCCAAGACAACAAGGGCCACCACCGCCAAAACAAGATGGCCATCAACCACCGCCTGGTGTAGATGGTCCACCACCACCACCTGAACATGAGCCACCATCGCATTAACAAAATTTTTTGTATTTACACCGAAGATTTGTTTTCTAAACAGCATCCAACCCTAAAATGACAATTATGAAAAAAATAATGTATGCCGTTCTTTTTGCAGCAGCTAGCTTATTTGGATTGATGGCTTGCAAAAAAAACAGCGATGATGCTGGCACAGGCGGCACCAATACTGGAACTGCACCGGCAGTATTTGCAAAGTTTAATTCCTCAGTAACCATTTATACCGAGGGTAATTTTGTAGTGCTGAAGAGCAATGGTTTACCCGATCATAAAAGTCCATATTATCAAGGTACTGCTTGGGCAGCAACATTGTACGAAGCGTACAATGGTACTAATCCTGCTTTTGCCATCAATCCCAACCGTATTGCACAACAAAATTTTGTATTTAAAATTCCCATCAATCCAACTGTGGCAACTACACATACTGCCACACCCGGTGGACCCATAGGTATTTCTATTAACGGTGTTCCCTTGTACAATCAATATGCTGCCATGAATGCTCCACTAACCAATGAAATCAATAGTTTTGACCAGTACAATGGACATCCACAGCAATCGGGTCAATATCATTATCATGTTGAGCCATTATACCTTACTGCACAAAAAGGTAAAAATGCATTATTAGGTTTTTTATTGGATGGATTTCCTGTTTATGGGCCGCTTGAAAATGGTACAACTATTACAAGCAGTATGTTAGATACTTACCATGGACATAGCCATGCCACTGCCGATTATCCCAATGGCATTTATCATTATCATGTAACAGCAGATGGACCTTATATTAATGGTGCAGGATTTTATGGTACAGCAGGAACCGTAACACAATAAAAAATAGCATGAAAAAAATACTTCATTTAATCTTGGGGCTGTTTGTCATTACTTCGTTAATGGCACAGCCCCCACAACCACCATCGGTGGAACAGCGTTTGCAACAATTGCAAGCAGCTTTAGCAAAAGAAATGACCTTATCTCCTGGAAAGCAAAAAATAATCAACGAATCGTTTAAAACATTTTTTGTTGAAATGGACAAACTGCGAGGCAAGTCTGACCCTCCTGCACCACCCAAAAAAGAAGCAGTAGATAAATTGGCTAGTCAGCGGGATGCTAAAATCAAGAAAGTATTGACTGCCGAGGAATATAAAAAGTACTTGGAGGTTGAAAAAAAATTAAGGCCTAAGCCCGGAAATCAAGGTGGTGCCCCGCCACCACAACACTAAATATTCGCTATGGTATGTAAACACTGGTTGTGGGTATTGTTGATGTTTTGTGCTTGTAAGCAATCAATTAAAAATGAACCGGTAGTAAAACAACTGCCTTATTACCAATCGGCAGATTTTACACCAATTTGGATGAGTGCCAATGAAACAACAGATACGTTTCATCATATTCCCAATTTTTCATTTGTTAATCAAGATGGTGAAACCATCAACGAAAAAACTGTGACCGGTAAAATTTATATCGCCGATTTTTTCTTTACCACTTGTCCGGGTATCTGCAAACAAATGACATCGCATCTTACCAAAGTACAAGCTGCTTTTAAAGCTGATACCAATGTGTTGATTCTATCTCATACTGTTACTCCCGAAACAGATAGTTTACCAAAATTGAAGCGGTATGCAACTGAATATGGTGCCATCAAAAACAAATGGCATTTATTGACCGGAAGCCGAGAACAATTGTACACCATTGCAAGGCAATCTTATTTTGCAGATGAAGATTTAGGATTACAAAAAGGAACCAACGATTTTTTACATACTGAAAACTTCTTACTGATTGATAAACACAGAAGAATCAGAGGAATTTATAGAGGAACATATCAACCCGATATCACTGATTTAATTGCTGATATTAAAACGCTACTTGCCGAAAAATGAAATACTTTTTTCCATTTGTTTTTTGGATGGCTTGTACCCAAACAGCTTCAAAAAAAGCAGCAATTGAGATGCCTGAAATTCCTGCTTTATCGGTAGTTGTAGGTGATAGTTCGTTGCGTTTTAATAATGGATTTTGGTTGTATAATAACCAACCTTTTTCAGGTACTTTATTACGATATCACACCAATACAACAATTAGCAATCAACAAACTTTCTTTAATGGAAAAGAGCAGGGTTGGGGTGTTACTTTTTATAGTGGTGGCGCAATAGAAAGCAAACGGTATTATACAAAAGGGGAGAAAGATAGTGTCCATTATGGTTGGTGGTATAACGGTAACAAACGATTTGAATATCATTTTAAGCAAGGTAATTATCACGGCGATTTTAAAGAATGGTACGAAACCGGCGAACCATTTAAATATATTATTTATGATAATGGAACTGAACGTAAAGGTTTAGCTTGGCGGAGAAATGGAAAGCTCTACCTCAACTATGTTATGCAAAATGGAAGAAGATATGGCTTGATTAATTCAGACCTTTGTTACTCTTTGAAAGATGAAAGAGGTGAGTATATCAAATCGGTTAAAGAAGACTCAGCTATTGCAAAATAATTACTCCGGACATTTCCAGGTTTCTTGTTTTTTCTTAAAATGGTAAGGATGAATTCGCAGCATGAGATAGCCACCACCATTTACAATATTCTGCTTGCGTAATAAACCCGGTAAGTGATGTACACCTGCTACCAACGGACCAATCTTTAGAGCTGTACCCAACCAAAATTGTCCCTGTGTATTAAATTGAACAGGCAAATACAACCCTGCGAAAGCAGTTTCCCACCTTGGTGTAACTGTTATTAAATTCAGTTCTCTGGTATGTTGTTGTTTTCCGCTGAAAGCAGAGAATAAATTACCTGAAAAAGCAATATTTAAAAATAGATTTTTCTTAAACTGGTAATCTGCATTAATTGACATTCGGGTTGGATTAGTAATACTGAAAGGGTCATACAAAGTATCGACTCTAGCAAATTGAAAACCTAAGGTATCAATAAAGTCATCTAAGTATTCGGTACCATTATACAAGTTGGTTAAAGTAGAATCTGTAGCTGTATTAAGTGGTACTACCATTCGCTTAGAACCTTTGCCTGCTAGAAAAGTATTTTTTCCAATATCCATAATAGCAGCACTAATCTTCCATTTATAGTTTAATGGATTATAATCTTCATCCGGGTCATCCGTTTGCTTCATCACATATTCAAAACCGGTACTCAAGCCTAACGATGATTTAGCCGGACTTCTAAACAGCTTAATATTTTCTTTAGCATCCTTCCTGCCATCTAACATATCATAACCTTTGGAATAGACATAGCCGGCGCCGCCATTGGAAATGATATAAGTACTTGGGCTGCCCGTTTTATCTTCATAAAATGAAGTTCGATTTAGGCTACCATAAGCACCCGATAAACCTTGCATAATGTGTAAGGTTACTCCCCAATTCCATTTATGCAATGCATGATGCGATATGGTTTGAGCATAGCTTAAATTATAAGACAACCAAGCGCTATGCACACCATTGGCTTCGGCAAATGGTGAAGCCAAGTTGCTGGCAAAAAATCCTCTTAAACCTGTAATAGAATCATTGTAGTTAAAGGAAGAAGTTTTCAAATGGTTATTCACTCTGCCGGTGATGCTAAATCCAATCGCTTTATCGGGTTGAATTAAGTATCGAATGCTTAAAAGGGATATGTCGGCTGCAGCATGTAAATATCGACTGCGATATCCTTCGGGGATTTTAATCGTAATATTTTCAGGTGTACTTAACGAAACATTACTCACATTGGCAAGTGTAGTTGCAAAACTTGCTTGTGCTGAAAATAATGTTGCATCCCATTTAAAGTAACTGTTAACCAATGCAGCAGGGTTTTCTGTTCCTGCAACTGCACCTGCATAAGCTGAGCCTTTCAATGCATGATAGCTTTGTGCTTGTGATTGTATTGCAATTTGCAAGAATATAAATATAATGAGGTACCGTTTTGGCAACCGGAATATTGGTGTGGTGATATAATAGTTATTGAATAGCAACACTCAAATCTACAGATTCAATACAAAATAATGACTGACGCTTCTATTTATTTCATAAAAGAAAATGTGAAAACAACATTATTCCAATATTTTTTCAACAGCAATCAACTTGCCCTCGGTTGTCATGCCGGTGAAAACTAGTTTTAGTTTCTTTGCCGTATCTGAATTGTAAAAAGAAATCTTCACCATTCTATTGGCTTCATCCGTTACAATATATGGATTCCAATACAATGTTGTTCTTTCATCTATTGCTTTAAATGTTTCTTTGCTGCCGTAATTTGGATGATAAAATTCTCGGGTTACTGAGTAGCCGGCAACACTAATATTATTGTAATTGCTGTTGAGGTCATAGTTGTTATAATCGTTCCCTTTTTTAGTGTAAACCGCTAATGTGCCGCCGGGTCCATTACCTTCTGCACCAACAAAACCGGCACCAAAAACTTTAATCATCGCTACTTGTTCTAGTCGAATCATCGATAACATATAGGCAGATGTTTGAACTTCATCTAAAAATAGCGTCATTGGTGTCATTCCGCCGGATAAGCTTCTAGTAGCCCTATAATTTAAGGTATAATTTGGTGGTGTGCCACTTACAGTTACACCTGCAATTCTGCTTTTGATATAATCAAAAATATTGGTAACGCCACTCACTGGCGGGTCGTTTACAAAATCTAAAATCTTGTTGGCATTTGATTTAAAAGCACCGGTGGTGTATCTACTTTCCACTTCCTGTGTTGCTAAAGAACGATTCCGTCTGCTACTCACATTAATATTACCTAAGTCCACCACATCTTTACCCAAACGATTAGTAGCATTTTGATATAAGTTATTGATGAGGGCTTGATTATAGGGTTGAAATGGCCTAGCATATTTTGCCCACAACATATTAATGGGTTGATTAAATGATTGTAAAATGGCTGGTGTTTTAATGTCTAATAGCATTTGTTGATAATTGCCATTTTTCTTTTCATACCTAAAAAATAACTTGGCAGTATCTTCAAAAATGATGCCTTGCATGCTAAAGTTGCCGTCACTATCAACCGGCATATTGAAAAAATTACGAGCCGAATCTTTGGTAGCAATAATCAAGCTCACATTGCCATCTGTAATCAACTTTTTCTTATTGGCTGTGTATGCTTTTCCGGCAACTGAAATATAGTTATTGTCTTTATGATTGATGGGAGGAAGTTTGTTCGATAATATTTGTTGCCAATTCAATCTTCTCCAACCATGCGTTAACATCACCAACTCAAGGTTGTCTTTATGGGTATCATCATTCGATTCAAAATAATACGCAGGGTTATGAATATATCCTTTTAAATCTGCCGATAGTAATAAAGTAGAAACTATGTTTTCTTTACTATCACTATGAATGGTTTTAGCTTCATCTGTTATGGCGATAGAAAAATTGCCTTCAATACTATCCGGAATAGTGAAATGAAAACTGTTCTTTGCTCTATATTTCAGTTGTAAAGTATCAATGACAAACTTGGGTTCAACCAAAAAATCATTGTTGTTGACAAAAGTTAATCTCTCAGTTAAGGGTTTATCCTCAGCATCAAAAACGGTTAACTGTAAAATGCCCGTTGGTAAATCTTTGGTAGGAATTACTCCAGCTATTATTGTCTTGTCTCCAGTTAATGGTGCTTTGAATAACACCGTATTTTCCATCTGTCCTAATAAATAAGCCGGCTTATTGTCATTGCTATATTTACTTTCACGTTGTATGATAAAGGTCTTCCCTTTGGCATCATTTTTCACTTGCAGATTTACACCGTATCTTTTTACGGCAGGTAATTTAACCTCGTAAGTACTACCGTTTTCAAAATGGCAAATAGCGGTATACATTTCATCCGGCTTTGCTAATAATTCAAACACACCCATACCATTGTGTAGGGTAGAAAAACTGCTCACCGTATCTCCCTTACTGTTTTTAATGATGCCATCTGCATCTACAGGAAAACCATAACTATCATTGGCCTTACAAGCAATCGTATTGCTGAGGTTAGCAATGATATATCCGCCTTCGGGGAGAAAATTAATCACAACATTGTTTTTCTTTTCGAATTCGGGCTTTGTATTAGTTGGATTAAAAATGCTGATTTGTTTGTGGTAAAAGTTGTCTTCGCCAAAATTCATCATCCATTTGGTGTATGCCCTAATCAAATAAACGCCTTGCGGCAGATTTGGTAAAAGATCTATTTGTCCTGTTGCCGTTCCGGCTATCACCGGTAATATTTTTTCTACTACAATATTGCCCGAATCATTTACTAATTCTACTTTAAAACTAGTGCTATTGCTTGCCGGTAAAAATCCTGCTACTATATAGGCTTTGAACCAGATTGTTTCTCCGGCGCTGTAAGTTGCTTTATCAAAGTGTATAAAAACTTTTTCGTTGGTGTAATATGCTTTAATTTTTTCAAGTGCCGTTTCCGGCTTTTGAGCCATGGCAGTAGAAATTATACAGAACAATACAGCAAGAACTTTTAACTGTCGCATAGCGTAACTTAATTGTAGAATATAGTGCTTACCAATATCTTCGTTGGCAGAATAACATTAAAATTAATGTATTAACCATGATGCCCCAACAATCTACTGCCGATTTATACCAGCTTTATACCGAACACTTACAAAAGACTGCCGATATCCGATATGCATTAGCTGTTTTACAATGGGATCAAGAAACGTATTTGCCTGCTAAGGGAAATGACTTTCGCAGCAGGCAAATGGCTACACTCAGCGAAACGGCACATGAATTATTTACTTCTGAACAATTTGGAACAATTTTACAATTGCTACTAGACAGAAACGACTTAACAGATTTTCAGCGTAAAAATGTGGCGCTTAGTTGGTACGATTATGCTAAGCAAACAAAACTCAGTTCGGCTTTTGTTCGGCAAATGAGTGAAGCGGTTTCAACCGCTTTTCATGCTTGGATACAATCAAGAAAAGACAATCATTTTGCCGCTTTTGAACAACCGTTAACCACATTGGTGCAATTGAAATTACAAGAAGCCGATTTGTTGGGTTTTGAGCAACATCCTTATAATGCTTTATTGAATGAATATGAACGAGGTGCTTCTGTTCAAATGCTCGACAAAGTATTTGGTGATCTTGTTTCACCACTAAAAAAATTACTCGATAAAGTATTGCATCAGCAACAAGTAGCTGATCAATTTTTGCGGCAACACTTTCCTAAACAACAGCAATGGGATTGGGGCATGTATATAGCCCAACAATTAGGTTTTGATTTTGAAGCCGGGCGGCAAGATATTGCCGAGCATCCTTTCACTACAAACTTCAACAGTAAAGATGTACGCTTAACCACAAGAATTGACGAACATGATTTTAGCAATATGACTTGGAGCACTATTCATGAAGTGGGTCATGGATTATATGAACAAGGCTTGCCCGAAAGCGAATATGGTTTGCCCTTGGGTGAATATGCTTCATTGAGTGTACATGAATCTCAATCTCGTTTTTGGGAAAACTGCGTTTGTCGTGGTGCTGCTTTTTGGCAATATTATTATCCCAAATTACAAGCACAATTTCCGCAGCAATTTAAAAATATAGGATTAGAACAATTCCTTGCAGCGATTAACAAGGTTCAAGCATCTTTCATTAGAACAGAAGCAGATGAATTGACGTATCATTTTCATGTCATCATTAGGTATGAACTAGAGAAAAAATTGTTGAGCAAGGATTTGGCAGTAAAAGATATACCTGCTTTTTGGAACGAAACTTACCGGCAATGGTTGGGTGTAACAGTGCCCGACGCCAAAACCGGTTGTTTGCAAGATGTGCATTGGAGTCATGGTAGTTTTGGTTATTTTCCAACGTACAGTTTGGGAAGCTTATATGCGGCACAATATTGGCAACAGATACAATCTGATATGCCTGATATTGAAGCTTCTATAGCTCAAACCGGCGATGTGAGTGCTTTGTTGCAATGGATGCGGACAAATATTCATCGGCACGGAAGGTTCTATAACAGCGAAGAATTATGTAGTTTAGCAACCGGAAAAGCATTAGACAGTAATATTTTTGTTCATTATTTACAGCATAAATTGAGAATTTAATATGAGAAAGTTCCTACAAATAGCCGCTTTTTGTTTGCTGATTATCTTTTCGGGCAGTTCATGCCTTAAGAAAGTGGTAGAAGAGCAAAAACAAGATTTGCTTAAATCTATCATGACAAGTGGTACTTGGATTTGTACCAATATGGAAGAAGGTACTACCAATGTAACTACAGAATATGCCGGTTGGATTTGTCAATTCAACAACGATAATACCTTTACTGCAAGTAAAGCCGGTACGGTATATTCAGGTACTTGGAGCTCAGATTTGACAACTTTTAAGTTTACTGTAGCGCTGCCAGCAACGGTTCCTGCCTTCATGCAACGCATCACCGGAACATGGAATGTTGTTAATAGTAGTCTCACTGTGGGAGATTTTTCCCAAACTAAGAATAGTACCAATTATAAAATGCAACTCACCAAACAGTAGATAGTAATTTTACGATGGTAATACTGAAACCCTCTCCTGTAAAGGATTTGAGGGTTTTTTTGTGTTGTTTCCCAATTTTTTTTATTCGGTTACACAATAGGTTTCATACTAAAAATACTTCGTCATAGGTTATTGATGCTACAGGTTATCGGTCAATTCGATTGCCTTATTACCAAATAGAATCCATAACTATGATTACCAGAAAACAGGTAATATCTGCCCTAGCAGGCATGGTGTTACTACCATTAACTTACGGTTCAGCTAAGGCTGAGTTACAGGCAGACTTCACTGCCTCCACCCGAAGCGGCAGTTCGCCGGTTACGGTTAAGTTTACCGACTTGTCTAAGGGGAATCCCACCAGCTGGAAATGGGATTTAGGTAACGGGTTTTATTCATTCCGAAAAAATCCAACGGCTAGTTATGTCCAGCCCGGTACTTACCACATCAAATTGGTGGTTAAAAATATTCAAGGTGTAGATTCTGTCATAAAAAGCCAGTTCATTGTAGTAGAACCAAAGCCAACCGTAACTTTTGACGCATCAGTAAAAGAAGGATGTTTTCCGTTAGCAGTACAGTTTAGTGATAAAAGTACCGCCATTGGGGCCATTGTACAACGAGAATGGGATTTTGGAGATGGAACTACATCTACAAACGCTTATCCGCAACACATTTATCAAACAGCGGGCACTTTTAGCGTAACCCTAAAAATTACAGATAGTAAAGGATATACTAGAAAACTAACGCAACCTTCATTCATTACTATTCAAGAAGGAGTAAGGGCTGATTTTAAACTAACGGCAAAGCAGGGATGTTTACCTGTTAACTTCGAAAATACTTCTACCGGCAGTGGTGCCATGAGTTTTCAATGGTCGTTTGGTGATGGTAAAACTTCGGAACAAGCAGAGCCTGACCATACTTTCGTAAAAAGTGGCAATTATTCAGTTCAATTGACGGCTACAAGTGAGTCGGGCTGTACAAAAAATATCAGTAAAGAGATAGCTATTTTGATGACGCCACAACCTAATGGCAGTTATACCAGGCAGGTTAAAATCGTTGACAAACAACAGTTAGATTACATATCGAGAAGGTCTGTATTCAAAAAACGAACGTCAAAATAAAGGATATTAGGCTTCATAAAATTAGGGTTAAGGATATCAAATGAGTGGCAGGTTAGTAACCGCCACTTTTTGGTTTTTACAAATGTGTGTTATTCATGCTGTAACGCAACCGCTTAGTGCTTTTACTCGTCTTACGGTTGGATTAACAGACTTTTGCAAAAGACACTTTATCATATCAAACCATCAAGGTTATTGGGTTTGTTTTGTTGTTTGCTATTGGGGTTTACTACCAAAGCTCAACTAACTGCTGCATTCACGGCCGATAAAACCGCCGGTTGTAGTCCGCTTGTGGTCAAATTTACCGACCAATCTACCGGCGGTGCAACGCAATGGTTTTGGGATTTAGGCAATGGCATCACTTCTTTGATGCAAAACCCCACCACACTGTATTTCGACCCCGGAGTGTATCAAGTAAAACTTGTTATTCGAAATGCCGCCGGCGCAGATTCCATTACCAAATCGCAATACATAACGGTATACAATACACCAACTGCAAATTTCTCAGCATCAACTGTAACGGGTTGTTATCCTTTACCCGTTCAATTTGCCGATTTAAGTACTCCCGGTAGTGGTACTATCAGCAGTTGGGAATGGGACTTTGGCGATGGTAATTTATCTAACCTTCAAAACCCCACTCACACTTACACTGCAGCAGGTAATTTTAATGTTACCCTTCGGGTAAGGAATAATTTTGGATGCTCTAAAATCATTAGTAAAACAGCATATATCAGAATATTGAGTGGTGTGTTAGCCGATTTTTCTTTTTCGGCACCGCCAACCTGTTCACCGCCAACACCGGTTAGTTTTTCGCAACAAGCAACTGGTCCATCCATAATAAGTTACCTCTGGAATTTTGGTGATGGCACTAATTCAACGCAACCCAATCCATCAAATACATACACTACTCCAGGAACGTACACTGTATCATTAACTGTAACCAATAGTGCAGGGTGTGTTGATACGAAAGTGAAACAAAATGTTATAAATATTGGCTCGGTTACAGCCAACTTTACTGTTCCGCCAATACTGTGTGAAAATGCAGCTATCACATTTGTAAATACCTCTACACCTGCTGCTGTTGCAGGGCAATGGTTGTTTAGTGATGGTAACAATTTGAATGCAGTGAATGCTGTCAAAAAATTTGATACATCGGGTGTGTACACCATCAGACTCATTACCAATTTTGGTACTTGTGTAGATTCTATTACCAAAACAGTCACTGTATTAGCCAAGCCTACAGCTGCTTTCAGTATTAGTGGTCCAAATGGTGGTTGTATGCCACCGGCTACGGTTCAGTTTCAACAACAATCGATTGGTGCTTCGAGTTATGTTTGGAATTTTGGTAATAGTAATACTTCCACACAAAATGTACCTACCACAACTTATACTGCTTTAGGTACTTATACCGTGTCGATGGTTGCAGTTGGTGCTAATGGTTGTACCGATACTTTAGTTAAACCAAATTATGTATATGTTGGTCCGCCAAAAATTAACGCCGTAGGCGGATTGCCCTATAAAGGCTGTGTGCCATACAGTATTCGTCCTCGACCTAATATCACCACTTCCGATCCTGTGGTGGCATATTTCTGGCAATTTGGAGATGGAGGAACATCAACTGATTCTACGCCTGTATATAGTTATACTACTGCCGGCACATTCGATATAAAACTAATCATCACCACTGCTAGTGGTTGTAAAGATTCGATCACTGTACCAAGTGCAGTTATATTAAATCCCAAGCCTACACCGGCTTTCAGTGCTACTCCTTTATATGCTTGTGCTAATGAAGATATTGTTTTTACCAATAATACGTTAGGTTCGGTTACCAGTTTTTATTGGGATTTTGGCGATGGTGGTTCTTCATCATTAACAGCCCCAACTTACAATTATAACGATACCGGTTTTTTCACCGTTACATTAGTAGCAATCAATAATACTTGTCGTGATTCTATTGTTATCCGAAATTATGTGCAAATCAAACCACCTATTGCCATCTTCACTCCGTTGGTGGTTTGCGATACACCTTTATTAAGAAGGTTTGATAATCTGTCTATCGGTGCTGTTACATACGAATGGACATTTGGTGATGGCGGCACTTCAACCGATTCGGCAGTATCACATCTCTATTCGGCAACAGGTACTTATGCCGTCAAACTAAGGGTGACCAATGGTGCTTGTTACCACGAACAAAGAGATACCATTCAAATTATCAACGAAATACCTGATTTCACTATCAGCAGTACTGCGTTTTGCAAGTATGCCATAGTAAATTTTACCGCCACCAACATCGATACAAGTAATATCAATACTTACACTTGGAATTTCGGCAATGGCGATACGGTACAAACGATTTCAAAGACGGTCAACTATGCTTACAGAGATGCCGGTTCATTTCAACCATCACTTACTATTACTGATGTTAATGGTTGTAGAAAAACGGTAACAAGAACAACGGCTATTACTGTATACGGACCCAAAGCTGATTTTATTAATCCACCCGGAACATGTATTAACGGATCGATTCCGTTTACAGATTCATCTCGGTCCGATGGTATTCACCCAATTGTAGAATGGACTTGGTGGTATGGCGATAGTACTACACAAACCTTAACAGCACCGCCATTTCAGCATACCTATACTGCAACAGGTTCTTATGATGTAACACTTATATTAAAAGATAATTTTGGATGTGTTGATACACTTCGTACACCAAATGCAGTGCTGATAACCAAGCCTGTAGCAGCTTTCAGTACACCAGATTCTGTACGATGTACCGGTAGTGCAGCTACGTTTAACAATTTATCGAGTGGCATTAATTTAAATTATGTCTGGACTTTCACCGATGGTGCAACGTCAACAGCAGCAACGCCTTCACATGCTTTTACAGCAGTAGGATCGTATGGTGTTAAATTATTAGTATCTGATATTTTTGGCTGCAAAGATTCTGTTGCTGTAGCAGATGTTGTACGAGTGGCCAACGTAACTGCCGATTTTATATTGACAGATAGTGTGGGGCTTTGTCCGCCATTTTTATTAGGGCTCACTAATACTTCCATCAATAGTGCATCCGTTACTTGGGACTTTGGTGATGGCAGTAGTTCAATGTTAGATACACCATCTCACTTTTACAATACACCCGGTACATATTTAGTAAAACTTAAAGCCTTTGGTTTTGGTACTTGTATAGATAGTTTAGTCAAGCCAATTGTATTAAGAGGACCAACCGGTTCGTTTACATATAGTCCACTTACTTTTTGTGCACCCACTGCAGTAAATTTTGTAGCACAAGCAAAGGGCAATGCTACTTATATTTGGGATTTTAGTGATGGAAATATTAATAGCACAGCAGATAGTACCATCAGCCATGTGTATGTTAATCCGGGTAGGTTTAGGCCCAAAATGATTTTAGTGGATGCAAGTGGTTGTCAAGTTCCTGTAGTTGGTCCCGATACACTAACTGTAGCAGCAGTAGATGCAAAAATTTCCGTCAGTCAAACATTATTCTGCGATTCTGCCAGCATACAATTTCAAGATTCTTCCCGTGCATTTCAAGATACCATTCGACAGTACAAATGGGATTTTGGCGATGGTACCATTTCAAGTTTGCAAAATCCGCAACATGGATATTCCAACCCGGGTGTATATCCTGTACGATTGGTTACCATAAGCGGTTTAGGTTGTACCGATACCATGCACCTCAATCCAACCATTCAAGTCATTACTAGTCCGAGTATTATTGCCCTTGGCGATAGTATCGGTTGTATTAATGCACCGGTGATATTTACTGCCGATACTGTACGAGCAGATTCATCGGCACTCAGTTGGCATTGGAGTTTTGGCAACGGACAAACATCCAATATTCAGCAACCTTTACCACAATTATTTTCACAACAAGGCAATTATATCATACAAGTTATAGCAACCAATAGCAGCGGCTGTGCCGACACCTCGCAAAAGTCTGTTACGGTGCATCCGCTGCCGGTTGTTCGAGCTGGTAATGATACTACCATTTGTAGAGGAGATTCTATTCGCTTACAACCTTCTGGCGCAGCCGTGTTTGCTTGGAATGTTGATACTAGCTTAAGCTGTAGTACTTGTCCAAATCCTTTTGCCTATCCTACCGCTTTGGCTACTGCTTATATTGTTAATGGTACAAGTTTGCAGGGCTGTGTTGCAAGTGATACAGTTGTAGTGAGAGTAGTTCAACCATTTGTGATGCAAACGGCTAAAGGCGATACATTATGTGTAGGAGAAAGTTTTACATTAGGTGCTGCCGGTGCTGAAAGTTATAGTTGGACTCCAGTTACAGGCTTAAGTAATCCTACCATTGCTAATCCTGTTGCAGCTCCTAATGTTACAACCCTGTATCGAGTAGTTGGCAACGATAGTAAAAATTGTTTTACCGATACCGGTTACGTAGCAGTGGTAGTGTATCCAATACCAAAATTTAGTATTGAAGAAGATAAACTGAATGTAGCAGTGGGCAGTAGTGTACCCATTCTAACCAGTAACTCAGCCGATATTACAAAGTGGCTATGGCAACCAAGTACTGGCCTAAGTTGCACCACTTGTCCTCAGCCTTTGGCTTCGCCAAGAAATGATATGATTTACCGTGCTATAGCATCCAATCCCGGTGGTTGTACGGCAGAAGACCGAGTAACGGTAACGGTGATTTGTAGCGATGGAAATATATTTATTCCCAATACTTTTTCGCCCAATGGTGATGGTAGTAATGATGTATTTTATCCGAGAGGAAGGGGCTTGGCCATGGTAAAATCGTTTAAGATTTTAAACCGTTGGGGTGAAGTGATTTTTGAACGAGTTGGTTTTAGTCCTAACAATGCCGCCTACGGTTGGGATGGCTCGTATAAAGGCCAAAAATTAGCACCTGATGTATTTGTTTACTTAGCCGAAATTGTTTGTGAAAACAATACACTCTTCAACCTCAAGGGAAATGTAACTCTAATTAGATAGACAATTCGAATGCACAATTCTTGTAAACAATCCAAGATTTTGACACGCTATCCAACCAGATTTGAGTATTTCAGCACCCTTGTTTAGTAAAAGGATGTGGTAGCTTGTGCTTATTAATGGATCGCTTATTTAGCATCTATGAATAAAGCGATCATTTTACCCAACATTGCTGTTTTATGAAAAAAATTATTTGTTTCCTGTTGCCGCTTGTACTGGTATTCGTAGTTAGTGTTCAATCCCAAACCTACACTCCAACAGCCGATAATTTACAAGCAAGGGCGGAATTTCAAGACAATAAATTTGGGATGTTCATTCACTGGGGACCATCAAGTATTTTGGGTGCAGCAGAATGGGTAATGAATGCCAGAAACATCAATATCAATGATTATAAAAAACTACAACAACTTTATAATCCCCAACAATTTGATGCAGCTACTTGGGTTGCTATTGCAAAAGCAGCAGGTATGAAGTATATCACTTTTGTTACTAGGCATCACGATGGATTTAGCAATTGGGATACCCAACAAAGTGATTTTAAAATTACCAATACACCTTATGGGAAAGATGTGTTGAAACTATTAGCTGATGAATGCCATAAACAGGGCATGAAATTGTTTTGCTATTACTCATTGATGGATTGGTACCGTAGCGATTATCAATACGAGACTGGCAATAATGGAAGAGGAACCGGTCGAACACAAAAAAGTGATTGGAATAGTTATATCAATTTTATGAAGGCGCAACTAACCGAATTGTTGACGAACTATGGTGAAATTTCGGGCATTTGGTTTGACGGCCATTGGGATCAGGTAGATAAAACCGGACCCAAAGCCGGCATTTCAAGAGTAGACTGGCATTACAACGAAATATATGAATTGATACACCGCCTTCAACCACATTGTTTAATCAGCAATAATCACCATCAAGCCGTAATTCCCGGCGAAGATTTTCAAGCATTTGAACAAGACTTACCCGGTAATAATACCAAAGGTTTTGGTAAAGCAGCCATCTCAACACTGCCCTTAGAAACCTGCGAAACCATGAACAATAGTTGGGGATTTAATATCACCGACCGAAATTACAAAACTGCAAAAAAATTAATACAATTTTTAGTGCAGGCTGCCGCCAACAATGCTAATTTATTGTTGAATGTAGGCCCCATGCCAAATGGTGTAATTCAATCTGAATTTACCGATACATTAAAACTAATGGGGCAATGGTTACAGCAATATGGTAAAACAGTGTACGGAACAAGAGGAGGGGTGATAACACCAAAGCCTTGGGGTGGGATTACACAAAAAGGCAAAACTTTATACCTGCATTTGTTACAAAAACCTGAAACGGAAGGCTATATTTTTATAGATGGCTTAACACAAAAAATTAAGAGGGCTATACAGTTAGATGGCAAAAATCAAATTGCTTTTAAACAGGTGGCTGAAGGAACATTCATCTATTTGAATGGGGTATCTTGGCATGAAATAGATACCATATTTGAGCTGGATGTTGAGTGATAATTATCGGTTAAGATTTTAATATGAGCTTAGGAGAATGGATGCCCATTTTAATTTTGGCAGCAATGGTAAGGGCTCTTTCTATTCTTTTGTCTGTTGATTTTACTTGTGCTACCAAATACATTAAACTGCGTTGATTACCGGGTGTTAAGGCATTAAATCTTTCTTCAGCGGCTTGGTCTGTGGCTAAAACTTCGGCCAATTCTTCCGGCATGTCAAACTGAAATTCCGTTGTGTCTTCCTTCAATTCAACGGTAATTTCCGAACCTAGTTTGATGTTTAATTGCTTACAAATGGATTGACCAATATTGATGAAATAACCTCCCTCTTTTTTAGGCATTAGCGCCGCATGAAAAGAAACGGTTTTGTTGATGGTACAAAGCACTCTTTTTGGCGTATTGGCCATCCATTTTTTCACTGCCTGTTCATCTAGTTGTATAAAGTGCATACCACTATCAAACCGTTGCAATATTACTGTCTTACGCATATCAACAATTTAAAGCATACTACATGAATTTTGAATAGCTGTTACAGTGTTGAAATTAAGATTTTTGATGGGTTTTAAATGAGTAGTTTTTTGGGGGAGGCTACTACAAATTATCTGTTCTTTAAAATCCATAAAATGATTGATTTGTAGTCAATCTATTTCAGGTCGAGACAAAGCTAAATAGAATACAAAAGTTGAGTGGCTTGACCCGTCAGCCCTGCTGACGTAAAACCTTTTATTGGCGGTTGGTTTTCTACTGAGGTTTGTAGTCTTCATTGTAATTTTTGTACCCCATTAGTCTTGCAGTTGGTGCTAATAAAAATTTCAATGTTTTTAAAACTGGTTTTGGTGGTGCATCTGCTGTTGGATAAGAATCGAATTTGTTACCAAATACAGCGAGTTGTAAAAGAATTTTTGGCGGTTTTGTATTAGCTTCATTTTCGTCCCAAAATGGATAAATTTGAGAGAGGCAATAAGCAAAGTCCAAAGGCATTACACTTGTTACCACAACATCAGAATCTGTTTCATTAAATGGTTTATGTGGTGTCTCTTTGGGTATGACAATTGTCTGTCCAACTGTAAATTTTTTAATGTCGTTGCCATATAACATAGAAAGTGTTCCACTCTTTACAACAAAAGTCTCCTCGAAGTTTTCGTGTATATGTGGCACAGGACCATTTGATTTGGCTTGAATGGTTATGTCAGTGGTAAGTAGTCCATTCTCAACTTTTACGATTGTTTGAGTAAGACCTTCTAGTTTTGAATGAAACGATTGTCCAACTTTGAAATAGTCATTGAAGTTGGGTGTTTTAGTTGGAAATATCCAATGATGAATTATAAGTCCAACTATGAAATAACTTGCAATAATAGAAATAGTCAATATTGCCATTTTTTTTACTTTTTGTTTTACTGTATTAATAGTTTTTGGATTCTGCACTGCTTTAAACTTACAGCCAATGTTGAGTATTTGCGAAGGCCGGGAATTCATTGAACATCTAGCCCGGTACAAGTACTGATTGTAAATTGAAGTTAAGAACTAAAGCCCAAAATTGAATGTACAGCCAGAACTGAAGACCGAAGATATAGTTAGTTGAAATTAGTTTGTACAGCCACACTTGCCCAAACCGGTTGTTGTATGCTGTATAATTTTTATCCTTGCAATTTGTATTTTTCAAGAATAGCTTGTCTTTTTTCTGGAAACATTATTACACCAAATTTTTTATTAAGGTCGTCCATACGTTTTGCAATTATTGGGTCGGCTGGCGTCAATTTATTTTGAACCATATCAGGAATAATTTTATGAAATAACTCCTCTAGAAAATCTTCAAAATTTTGGTTGAAATACATATCTATAAAACGCAATGGCTTATCTGAACCATTCCAAAATGTATGTTCAATTCCTCTTGGTCGCATATGCCAACCACCCGCTTGAATTTCATCAACCTTTCCGTCAACAATAACAGTTGCTGTGCCTTCCATTACCAACATAACTTCATCTAAGTCTTTGTGTAAATGTGGGGCAGGTCCCATTTGTTTTGGTCTAACGGCAGTTTCCACACAAGAAAACTGCATATTGGTTTGAATGCTTCGCACCAAAGTACGAATATCAATCCCTCCAGGTCCTGGTTGCAAAGGTTCAGCAGGAGGAAGATAAAACGGTGATAGTTTTTTGACGTCGGTATTTGGAATCGATGAATCTTTTTTGTCCTTGCATGATGCTAAAGAAAAAATACTTAATCCTGCCGTCAACAAAGTTAACTGTTGAATGGCGTCTCGTCTTGTTGTCGGATTTGTCATTTTATTATTCTTAAGGTATGTGAGTGAGATATGGTGCACAACGTTCGAGGCTTGCCGCAGGGCTGGTATTTTATAACTGTCTGCCCAGCAACTGAAGCCGATGGAAAAACTAATGTTGAAGTTAACAACTAAAAGCCAAATAGAATTCGGTCAAGCCCGATATTAGCTGATTGTAGAACAACTGTCGATTGCTACCACGTCCGCCAGCCTTACGGCAAACCTTTTGTTAGCGGCTGTATTTTCGTGTCACATAAAATGCAGCACACATTACTGCCAAACCTGACAGTCCGAAAAGCCAATAGTTGCTTTTTGATATTGGTAATTCTTGAGATGCAGCCTTTTTTGTTGTTTCACTATGTCTGCCGATGATTTTATTGATAGCGAAAGTGTCAATTGTCAGAAGTGAAACGTACCAACCATTTGTATTGTATCTCACAGTGTCTCTCTTTTGAGTTGATTTTATTAAGACGGCATTTTTTGAAGCATAGACTATTGCATTGACAATATCTGTCCAAACCGGTTTACCAATTCTGTAATCAATGTCATAGATTATTTTAACTCCGATTGTTTTTGATGCCTTTTTGTTCTTCGTTGAATTTATGTCAATGGGAGCTTCTTGACTTTTAAATGTGTTTAACCCGCCATTTTTACCAGTAGAGATGGTTTCTTGGTTCCAATAGTAGTCAAAAATAAAGTCATTGTCTATCTCTCTTAATGTGTCAAACCCAATTGAAAAAAAGTTTGCATAATTGCCGCCAGGAAAACTAAGCTGTTTGTGATTAATTAGCACAAATACTTTTAAAGTTGTGTCCTGCCTATTTAATTGTGTTAAAACTATTTTTAAAATGCTGTCAACAGTATTTTGATTTTCAAAATTGCAGGGGGCAACATAACTAATTGTTATGCCAGATTTATGGCTTGTCCAAATACAATCTATATTAGCTTTCGCAAAAAACCAAAATGTCAAAAAAGTTATTATAAGTAATAGGGTCTTCATAATATAGCCGCTAACGTAAAGGGCTTACCGCAGGTGTGGAATTAGTATTCCGTCTGCCGGGAACCGCTGCCGATTGCTTATTTTAATGTTGAAGTTAACAACTAATGTTCAATGTTGCTTGTCCCGCCCGGATGAAGTTGAGTAATGATTTACAGCCGATGATTGATGGTCTGCCCCCTTTTGTAGCAATTTTCTTGTTATAGGCAGTGCTTTTTTATTCTAATAACCCTTGTATTTCATATCCTAATATTTCTCCTCCATTTAAATACACAGTTGTTGTCCCAGCAATTATCAAAAGTATTAATGGTGTCAATGCAACAATTAGATACAGAATAGTTCTATTTATTTTCTTGTCTTTATATTTCTCTGTCAAGGTTTCAATGTAATGTCTCCTTACATAGAGATAATATACTAGATAAGTTATGACTGCGAAAAGTCCAAAGGTGACAGCCATTATTGTCGATTTTTCATATTCAATATTGTTGTCAAAAAGTTTCTTGTCTATAAATGTCTTTACAGGCAATATAATTGCAAAAATCAAAAAGAAAAAAACTATGCTGATGTAGAATGTAATATAAAATTTTGCAGGGTCATTTTTTCTTCTATATTCTTCGTAAAGTTTCGCAAAAATAAAATTCATTATCATTTCAGTTTGGGTCTTTCAGCATTGCCTATAACGTTTTACGGCTTGGCGATGTGGCGGATTTTTAGCACAAAATTCAATAGAATTCCTAATGTTGAGCCTTGCACAAATGTTTCATAGAAGCACTTCAGCCGCCATATTGCCAAACCGATGTTGGTGGCTGGTGTTCTATTCATTCGTCACAAGTTTTGTTTTTGCTAAATACCAAGGAACAGGTTCACAACTATTTTCTTCATCGTTCAAATAGTCAAGAACTTGTTTTGAGTGCTTAGCACTGTCAAACAAGCCGTATTTGTTTATTGTCAAGTTGAATGTGTCTGAGAGTTCTTTTCCAATGTCGTGGCAATGAAAAGAGTGAATACTACCGCCAATTTCAATTCCAATATAGTCGTAACCTAATAATTCTTCGTTGTCTTGTTCTTCTAACTCTTTCAAAAGTGTCAACCTAAGACCAATTTCTCCCATTTTTTCGGATTGAGGTTTGAACTCTTCAAGAATGTCTATTCGTTCATTTGTGTCAAAATATAGTGCAAATATTTTTATGTCTTTAAAATGTGCAAAGAACTTGTTTTTGTATTCAAGAGCTGTTTCAATGTCAACAAATACATTTGTCCAACCTATTTTATTTTCGTTATGCTTTTCATCAACCCAATTTCTGATTTCTGTAATTTGTTCGTCTGAGAGGTGATAATTACTTTTTATTTCTTCTATGTGTTTGTTGTTGTCAAGTGTCCAACTGTAAGACCAAGTGTCAAGTATGTGGTCATTAATACATTCGCTACAAGTATATATCAAACTACCTGTCTCAGCCCCATAACTTTTAGGTCTAAGTTTAGTCAAGTAGTAACCACCAAAATAATATTTTGTCTCTGTTTCGTTCATTTGTTAAGGGTGTCCTTTACACTTGCCACCAACACACAAATATACGCTACTCATCACTTCCTATGCAAAAATTTTGTCATTGATAACCAATGTTTTAATATAACGCTTTTTGTATTGTCAGTTCGCCAATGCATTTTACCAACTTATTTTATCCTTTGCAGCAAATCTCTTTTTACCTTGTAGTCAAACATGCCTATGAATCCTTCCACCCTCTAACTTCCACTTTCACCCACCATTATTTTCTACATTCTACACTTTGCATCTGTTAAATCTTTACTTTAGAACCCCTAATTGTTGCTATATGAGAGTTGTACCCTTTATTATCTCTTCGTTACTAACCACCGGTTTGGTGGTAGCACTCAATACACCGTTGCCTTTAAGTACCGGTAAAACACCCAAACTCGGTTATTTTTTGTCGCCCCAACAAGGCTTTTGGCAAAATGCCGAACCTGTAAATGTCGACTTTAATGAAGACTTACAGTTTCAAGGGGTTAAGGGTAAGGTAGATGTCTATTTCGATGAACGTTTGGTACCGCATGTATATGCCGAAAATGAAGGCGATGCCTATTTTGTACAAGGCTACTTGCATGCAAGGTTTCGCCTTTGGCAAATGGATTTTCAAACCTATGCCGCCGGGGGCCGATTATCAGAAATTATGGGAGCCAAGCGGGGCACTACCGATTTCTTAAAAATCGACCAATTCTTTCGTCGGGTAGGAATGGTGTTAGGTGCCGAAAAATCTTTAGTAGAGATGGAAGCCAACCCCATCACCAAATCGAGTATGGATGCTTATACCGCAGGTGTTAATGCCTATATCGAAAATTTGAAGCCATCCGAAATTCCGCTAGAATATAAATTACTCGACTATCAGCCCGAAAAATGGACCAATTTAAAATCGGCCTTATTCTTAAAATATATGTCATGGGATTTGGCTGGCGCCGAATGGGATTTTGAAATGAAGAATGCGGTAAAAGCCTTGGGCAGTCAGTTGTTCGAACAATTGTATCCCACCATTCAAGATACTTTAGATCCTATCATCCCTAAAGGAACAGCGTTTGAACCACCTGCCATTAATGTGAAGGCACCGGCGGATGCAGATTCTGTCTATTATTCTAACCAACCGAAAGATAGTGGGGTAGTAGCATTTACAGAACCTCGGCCCGACGAAGCCAACGGCAGTAATAACTGGGCGGTTGGTGGAAGCAAAACCAAAAGCGGTCGTCCTATTTTGTGCAACGATCCGCATCTGGGTTTAAACCTGCCATCGTTATGGTACGAGATACAAATTAGTACACCTAATTTCAATGCTTATGGCGCATCATTTCCGGGTACGCCATCTGTCATCATTGGCTTTAATGATAGTTGTGCCTGGGGCTTTACCAATGCCATGAGAGATGTGAGAGATTTCTACGAAATCACTTTCAAAGATTCTACCATGCAGTCGTATTGGTTTAATGGTAATTGGACACCTACTGAGTTTAGAGAAGAGGTAATTAAGATTAAAGGCGAGCCGGATAAAGTAGAAAAAATTGCCATGACTGTTTTTGGTCCGGTGATGTACGACCGTAGTTTTGAGAACCGCAGTAAAGATGGTAAATACTATGCTTGCCGTTGGAAAGCTCATGATGCCAGTAACGAGCTGCTGACCTTTAATCGGTTAAACCACGCTAAAAATTATTACGATTATGTAGAAGCCATTTCTACTTTTCAATGTCCGGGACAGAACATGTTATTTGCCAGTAAATCGGGAGATATAGCCATTCGTCAGCAAGGACAATTTCCTGCAAAATGGCGTCGCCAAGGCGATTTTCCCATGCCGGGTAGCGATAGTAGTTACATGTGGCAAGGATTAATTCCATTGAAAGAAAATCCGCAAATGGTGAATCCCGAAAGAGGCTTTGTAAGTAGTGCCAATCAGTTGCCGGTAGATGCTACTTATCCATACTACATGGGGGGTTCTTATCCGCCGTATCGTGGGTTAATCATCAACCGAAAACTAGCGGCCATGAGTAATATTACCGCAGCCGATATGCAATTGTTGCAAACCGATAATTATAATGTGTTTGCTGAAATGGCCCGACCTGTTTTATTGAAACACCTCGATGCTTTATCGCTTTCAGCGGAAGAAAAGAAGTATGTAGATGTGATGAGAAATTGGAATTTGCGGAATGATATTGGCGAAACCGGTATAAGTGTATTTAAAGCCCTTTGGGATAGTTTAGAAATAGAAATCTATGAAGATGAAATTACCCAAGCTAAATTGCTGATGAAGTGGCCCGATGAAAGTACCTTATTAGAAGGGTTGTTGAAAAATGATTCTACTTACACATTTGCCGATAACATCACTACTTTTCAAAAAGAAACAGTAGCCGATCAAATTAAAAGAGCCATTGCTAAAGCTGCACCTGCACTAGCCAAGCTTGAAAAAGAAGGCAAATTGGCTTGGGGTAAATGTAAAGACAGCGGTATTCAGCACTTAACAAAAGTACCGGCACTCTCTAGGCTACATTTGCCCATCGGTGGTGGTGAACATATCATCAACGCTACAAAACAATACCATGGTCCTAGTTGGCGAATGATTGTGCACCTTACCGATAATATTGAAGCCTATGGTGTTTATCCCGGCGGACAAAGTGGTAATCCGGGAAGCAAGTATTACGATACGTTTGTAGATAGTTGGGCGGCGGGTAAATATTATCCACTCTTATTTGTAGATAAGAAAACCGCTAAACAGCCCGGAAGAATGAAATGGTTTATGACATTTACTCATACTTAATCACATTTGATATGAAATTTTTTGCTGCACTTCTATTAACCGCTCTATTAGGCTTTGCTGCGCCATTGTTTGGTCCTTGGTGGGCTTTTGCCTTAACCGCTGCAGTGGTAGCGGTGGCTATTCATCAAAAACCCGGTAAAGCTTTCTTAGCCGGATTTCTAGGCTTGTTTCTACTGCATTTGGTATTGGCTTGGTTGAAAGATTCGGCCAACGAACATATTTTATCCATCAAAATTGCTCATGTGCTTCCTTTGGGCGGTTCTTGGATTGCTTTATTGTTGGTAACCGCTTTTATTAGTGGCCTAGTAAGTGGTTTGGCGGCATTAAGCGGCAGTTATTTAAGAAAGAAATCAGATTAACAACTGCTGTGGCACCGTTTTAAGTTGTATATCCTCTTCTCTCCCATGGGAAGGGGATTTTTATTAGCACTTGGCTCAACATTTTGTTGTTCAGCCCCGGGCTTAAAGTGGATAAATAAGGGAATATTTTAGCCCGTAAACGGGTTTAAAAACGTACATTCGCCACCATTCAAAAAAGTAATACAACACAATACAGATAAGGACAATGAGCGAAGAACAACAACCCATAGACAATGCACAGCAAAAGGCTTATGGTGCAGATAGTATTCAAGTATTAGAAGGATTAGAAGCGGTAAGAAAAAGACCTGCTATGTATATTGGTGATGTAGGTGTAAAAGGCCTTCACCACCTGGTGTACGAAGTGGTAGATAATAGTATTGATGAAGCCCTTGCGGGATATTGCAAAAACATCACCGTTACTATTCATACCGATAATAGCATTAGTGTACAAGATGATGGTCGTGGTATTCCAACCGCCATGCACACCAAAGAAAAGCGTTCGGCACTTGAAGTGGTAATGACGGTATTACATGCCGGTGGTAAATTTGATAAAGGCTCTTACAAAGTGAGTGGTGGTTTGCACGGTGTGGGTGTAAGTTGCGTTAACGCTTTAAGTACCAAACTGCATGTAACAGTAAATAGAGACGGTAAAACCTTTGAACAAGAGTATGCAACAGGTATTCCACAATATCCGGTTAGGGAAATTGGCGTAAGCGATACAACGGGTACTAGAGTGCATTTTTGGCCCGATTATTCCATTTTCATTGTATCGGTATATAATAGAGAAATCTTAGAAGGCAGATTAAGAGAACTAGCCTATTTGAACCGTAAAATAAATATTACCCTCAATGATTTAAGAGAGGTAAATGAAGATGGTACTACCTACAGCAAAAACTTCTACAGCGATGGCGGTATTGTGGAGTTTGTAGAAATGTTGGATAAAAGCAGCAATCGTACCCCATTAATTGGTCAGACCCTTTATTTCGAAGGGCATGATGCCAATTCTAATGTGGCGGTAGAAGTTGCCATGACGTATAACGACGACTTTAAAGAGCATATTTTCAGCTACGTTAATAATATCAATACCATTGAAGGTGGAACCCATGTTACCGGTTTCAGACAAGCTTTAACAAGGGTATTTAAAGCCTACGGCGATAAAGAAGGCTTATTTGAAAGAGCTAAAGTGGAGATTGAGGGAGACGACTTTAGAGAAGGATTGAGTGCTATTATTTCGGTAAAAGTACCCGAACCACAGTTCGAAGGACAAACCAAAACCAAATTGGGTAATAGCGATGTTGCCGGTACTGTTCAAGTAACCGTTGCCCGTGCATTAGAAGCTTATTTAGAAGAAAATCCTAAAGAAAGTAAGAACGTTATTTCTAAAATCATCCTTGCGGCACAGGCCCGTGTTGCGGCTAAAAAAGCAAGGGAGATGGTGCAACGCAAAACCGTTTTAACAGGCGGTGGTTTGCCGGGTAAATTGGCCGATTGCAGCGAAAAAGATCCTGAAAAATGCGAATTATACTTGGTGGAAGGAGATAGTGCCGGTGGTACTGCCAAGCAAGGCCGTGATAGAAGTTATCAAGCTATTTTACCATTGAGAGGTAAAATTTTGAACGTTGAAAAAGCGATGGAACATAAGATTTACGAGAATGAAGAAATCCGTAATATGTTCACCGCAATGGGTGTAACCATTGGTACACCTGACGATCCTAAGGCTTTGAATATGACCAAACTACGTTACCATAAATTGGTTATCATGACCGATGCCGACGTAGATGGTAGTCACATTGCAACGCTGATCCTAACCTTTATTTTCAGATACATGAAAGCATTGGTAGAGCATGGCTATGTCTATATTGCTCAACCGCCTTTGTATTTAATTAAGAAGGGAAAAGAGCAGGCTTATGCTTATAATGAGGAGCAACGTAAAGCCTTAATTGAAAAAATTGGTGGTGGAAAAGATGATAGTGTTACTACCCAACGATACAAAGGTTTGGGTGAAATGAACGCCGATCAATTATGGGAAACTACGATGGATCCTAGTCGTCGTACCTTAAAAAGAGTAACCATCGAAAGTGCTGCCGAAGCCGACCGTGTTTTTAGTATGTTAATGGGTGATGATGTAGCACCACGTAGAGAGTTTATTGAAACCCATGCTAAATATGCTAAGATTGACGTGTAGGTAATAATTTTAAGTGGATTTTTTAATGAGAAGGGGGGGTGCCATGGCAACCCTTTTTTTTGAATTTTAAGTCATTGAAATTCAAATATTTGAGTGCTTCATCCCATTTTTTGACGGTTTCATCCCATTTTTATACAATCGTTAACATTTTCTCTATATTTATCGTCTAGAATACTTGAAGCAACCAAAACAAATGCTCAATTATTTATTAGCCAATTCTATGAATGCCACACTGTTAGGTTGTCCCGCCCCCGTGTATTAGATTAACAGTTTCAATTTTACTGAAAAACAACTTGTTTGACTAAGGCATAACTGTCTTAGGTGATTTATTTATGAATTTTTATACTGAAATAAAATACGCTCCAATGACAAAGCAATGGCCATCTTTTGTTAAGGTACTTTTTGCAGCTACCTTGTTTTTCTGTTTTGCCAACAATACAAAGGCACAACAAGTAATAGACCAAGATGCAAGTTATTACCAGCAAAAAGCCCAACTAGCGGCTGCTAGCCAACGTGTAGCAACAAATAGTGGTTCTCCACTGATTAAAGCGCCAACTCCGCTTGGTAAAAAAGGTACTAAAGCCGGTACTGTGGTGTACGATGCAAGTGGCACACCTGAATCAGCTGCACGGTCGGCGAATTATACCGGCAATTGTACTTTAATACCTAGAACCGGTACAGGTTGGACTGCCATAACTAGATGTGATGACTGCTTTCAGCAGGTTGCTTTGCCATTTACATTTACGTATTATGGCCAAAATTATAATCAGGTATTTATTTCCACCAATGGTGTATTAAGTTTTACACAAGGTGTCTCCGCTTATGTCGGAACGCCTTTTCCTGCTTCCGGGTTTGGACCATTAATTGCAGGTTTTTGGGGAGATGCTGATACAAGAGGTTTAACAGGTTTAAGTCAGTCAAGTTCTAATCAAGTATTTTACAAAATAGAGCCTCAGCGTTTAATTGTATATTGGGATAGTGTTGGTAGATATCCTTCAGATAACTCATTGAGAAATTCCTTTCAAGTTATAATTAGTTCAAACGGAAATCTAGGTGTTTCAAGTGGTGGGTCAGGTTTACCTGGCAATGTTGCTATCATACATGGTGAAATGAATTGGGTACTTGGCACTGCTAGTCCAGCCACTGCAGTTGCGAATGTTGGTTTTGATGCCGGTGATGGGATTAATTTTTTTAACCAAGCATTGATAACTCAAGCCGGAACAGGGTCGAGTAACATCAATTCATTAGATAGTAGTTGTCGTACTTATCGAGTACTTAGTCCAAATTTTCCACCCAAATTCAATAATCTTCCTACCAATAATTTAGTAACCGTTAACTGTGGTCAAACAACCACTTTAAACTTTACTGTTACTGCTCCGGAAACGACTCAAACCAGTAACCTTAGTTTTAGTAATCCCTCCAATATTTGTGGTATTACTACAAATATTACGAATAATAATACTGCAACTGTCTCGGGTTCTATTACCATTGTCGGACAAGCCTGTAACGTAGGTACAAACACAGTAACTTTTACTGCATCCGATAATGATCCGGAAGATCCTCAAACAACAACTTATGCATTGCAGGTAAATGTCGTTGCTCCTACACCTACAATTAGTTCAGTTTCACCTTTGAATGCAGTAGGCGGTACCAATGTTACCATTACAGGTACAAATTTTGGTACAACAGGCAATACCGTTACTATTGGAGGTATTAATATGCCAATAGTGACACAATCTGCAACATCAATCGTTGCTACTTTACCATCCGGACCTTGTAATGGAAACATTGTAGTAAGAAATAATTGCGGTGCTTCATCTACCGGATTTTTTTACACCCTCTCAGTTGTTCCTTCAATTGTAAGTGTATCACCGTCCAATGCAGCACCCGGCTCAAGTGTTGTAATAAGCGGTACTAATTTTTCAAGCACTGGAGCTACCGTAACTATTGGTGGTTTTAATATGCCGATTGTTACACAGTCTGCAACAAGTATAACAGCCACACTGCCAGCTGGGGTTTGTAACGGAAATATAGTTGTGCGGAATGCATGCGGTACTTCTTCTGCAGGTTTTGCTTATACGTTATCTGTTATTCCAACGATAGTTAATGTGTCGCCATTAAATGCAAATGGTGGTGCTAGTATTACTATTAGTGGTACAAATTTTTCTACTTCCGGAAATGTAGTAACCATTGGTGGTATAAATATGCCAATTATGGTGCAATCAGCAACCAGCATTGTGGCTGAGTTGCCTTATGATATTTGTGGTGGAGACATTATAGTGAGAAATAATTGTGGAAGTACCTCTAATCCAGTTAACTACACGTTAGCTACTGTGCCAACTATTGTAAGTATTTCTGCTTCCGGATCAACACCCGGCTCTACGCTTGTTATCAGTGGTACTAAGTTTTCTGCTACAGGTAATACCGTAAGTATTGGCGGTTTTAATATGCCAATCACTTCGCAATCATCAACAAGTATTACTGTTACAATTCCGGTAACAGGTCTTTGTTCTGGTAATATTGTGGTGACCAATAATTGTGGTAATAGTTCAAATGGGTTTGCATTTACATTATCATTAATTCCAACTATTGTTAGTGTAACACCAAGTAATGCTGTTGCTGGATCTACTGTCACTATCAGTGGTACTAATTTTGGCACATCTGGAAATTCAGTCACAATCGGTGGCGTAAATATGCCTATAGTTACACAATCTGCAACAAGTATAACCGCTACTTTACCCTCTGGCATTTGTAACGGTAACATTGTTGTAACTAATAATTGTGGTAGTAGTTCTAACGGATTTGCATACACATTATCCGTTATGCCAACAATTGTGAGTGTATCTCCAACTAATGGGGCACCCGGTTCAACGATAGTAATCAGTGGTACTAATTTCGGATCAACCGGTAATACGGTAACTATTGGTGGTGTAAATATGCCAATTGTAACACAATCAGCAACAAGTATTACAGCCACCATTCCAAACAATGTATTAAATGGCAATATTGTAATTACCAATAATTGTGGTACTTCTTCTTCCGGATTCGCTTATACGGTTAATGTGCCTTTGGCAACTGCTTTACATTTTGATGGTATTAATGACAGAGTAAACTTTGGTAATCCTGCATTAACCAACATAACTACTCAATCACTCACCCTTCAAGCAACAGTTTACCCAACTGGTAACGGATCTGGTGGTTCGACAGGAGATGGTGGAATCATCATCAACAAAGAAGGTGAATATGAAATTGCCCGTTGGGGAGATGGCACATTGAGATATGCTTTGGCAAATAGTAGTCCGGCCTGGAATTGGATAAATACCGGCTATGTTTTGCCATTGAATACATGGTCTGATATTAGCCTGGTTTACAATAGGTCAACCAACCAAATTCTGACTTTTGTAAACGGTACTCAAGTTCATACATTAAGTGGCTTTGGTGATATAGGAGATGCAGATGCAAGTGATGAATTGTGGATTGGTGGTCGATCAGTTTTAGGAGGAACACAGTTCTTTAATGGTATAATAGATGAAGTAAGAATTTGGAATAGAGCATTATGTGGCGGCGAAATTAATGTGAACCGCAGTTGTGAGCTTTCTGGTCTACAAGCAGGATTAGTCGCTTATTATAAGTTGAATCATGGTTATGTAAACTTTAATAATGCAGGAACTATAACTGCTACTGATGCCAGTGGAAATAATTATAATGGTACGTTAGAAAACTTTGCATTAACCGGTACAACTTCTAATTGGACGAACGGTACAGTAACCGGTACATGTAGCAATTTTATAGCCCCAACAGCTACAATAACAGCCGGTGGACCAACAACATTCTGTACCGGAGGTTCAGTAACCTTAACTGCAAGTTCCGGAGCAAGTTACTTATGGAGTAATGGTGCAACAACACAAAGCATAACGGTAACAGCTGCTGGTAGCTATACTGTTCGGGTAACGAATGCAAGTGGTTGTCCCGCAACATCTGCTGCAACAACAATTACTGTAAATCCATTGCCTACTGCTATTATTTCTGCTGGTGGACCAACCACATTTTGTGCAGGTAGTTCCGTAACACTAACTGCAAGTTCCGGAGCAAGTTATTTGTGGAGTAATGGTGCAACAACACAATCAATTAATGTAACAACTTCTGGTACATATACAGTTAGTGTTACTTCTGCTTCTGGTTGTTTGGCAACATCTGCTCCAACAATAATAACAGTAAATCCTTTGCCAACCATTACCTGTCCTTCAAATATTACCGTAAATGCAACAACAGGTCAATGTGGTGCTAATGTAACTTTTAGCGCTGCTACGGCAACAGGTATACCAACACCAACCATTGCTTATTCTCATGCATCCGGTAGTTTCTTTGATGTTGGTACAACGACTGTTACTGCAACTGCTAGTAATAGTTGTTCAACCGTTTCTTGTACGTTTACTGTAACCGTTGTGGATAATCAAGCACCGGCTATAACTTGTCCTGCAAACATTAGTTTAATTGCCACAAGTGCTGCCGGGGCAGTTGCAACATATACAGCTCCTGTAGGAACAGATAATTGTAGTAGTGTAACAACAACAAGAACTTCAGGTTTAGCAAGTGGCTCAACCTTCCCGATAGGAACAACAACAGTAACTTATACTGCAACAGATGCAGCCGGTTTATCAACGAGTTGTTCATTCACCGTAACTGTATCAGGACTTGCTCCTCAAATTGTTTGTCCTTCAAATATTACGGTAAATAATACACCAGGTGTATGCGGAGCCAATGTTAGCTTCACAGCAACTGAATCAACGGCTATACCTGCATCTACTATAACATATAGCCATGCACCGGGTAGTTTCTTCCCAGTTGGCACAACAACCGTAACAGCTACAGCAACAAATGCAGTAGGTACATCAAGCTGTACATTTACTGTAACAGTAGTAGATAATCAACCGCCTATAATTGTTTGTCCCGCAAATATTTCAGTAAACGTTGATAATAATTTATGTGGAGCAAATATTACAGTGCCAGCATTATCAGTTACAGAAAATTGTA
Organism: Methylophilus rhizosphaerae; assembly: GCA_943370285.1. Taxonomy (GTDB): domain Bacteria; phylum Bacteroidota; class Bacteroidia; order Chitinophagales; family Chitinophagaceae; genus CALRQJ02. The sequence continues at coordinate 128,100 of CALRQJ020000012.1, forward strand.
ATGCTTCTGTAATGTTGGGAAATGCACTTGCATTTAATGGTAACAATTATGTAGATCTTAATAATCTAAATTTCATTAGTGCTGGCGGCGGTAAATACACTATCGAAATGTGGGTGAAAATGAATAGTTATAATCCTAGTTATACATATCTGTTCGGTGATGAGCAAAATGCAAATAGGGGAATATTGTTTGAAATAAGCCCTTCTGGTTATATTACAACTTTCCATCCAAATGTTGGACGAGTTACAAGTACCAATATTCAAGTGCCGTTGAATACATGGACACATGTTGCATTAGTGCAAGATGGTTCAACTGTTCGTTCTTATGTCAATGGAATTGCCGATGCTACTTTGCTAACTGGTGCAAATCTTCATGTAGAAACAGCTAATTCTACTAATGTGGGAAGATTTCCGCTTGTCGGAAGGTTCTTAAATGGAACAATAGATGAATTAAGAATATGGAGTGACGCAAGAACAGGTGTCCAATTATCCGCAAATAGAAATATTCAACTAAGTGGCAGCGAATCTGGTTTATATGCTTATTATAATTTTAATCAGGGAATAGCTAGTGGATCGAATCCAGGAATTAGTAATTTACTGGATACAGCCCCTTCCGGAGGAAATAATAATGGCACATTAATTGGCTTCTCATTGTCAGGTAGTGCTTCAAACTGGGTAAGTGGAATTCCGGTTCCCGGATTAAACATTGCTAATAGTTTTAATAGCACTTCAAATGCTTCAGGGTTTTATCCTGTTGGAACTACGAATGTAACATGGACAGTAACAGATGCAGCAGGAAACTCAAGCAATTGTACATTTACAGTTAACGTAGCAGATAATCAACCACCAGTATTAGTAGGTGTACCTGCTAATGCAACTGTAGAATGCGATGCAGTACCTGCAGCCGTAACAGTAAGTGCAACGGATAATTGTACGACATCTGCTGTGAGCTATACGGAAACAAGAACCAATGGTGATTGTCCAAGTAGATATACATTAACAAGAACATGGAGCACAACTGATGCTTCTAACAATACAACAACAGCAACGCAAATCATCACCGTACAGGATACACAAGCTCCTCTATTAAGTGCAGCGCCTGCTAATACAACAGTAGAGTGTAATGCGGTTCCTGCAGCTGCTCCTTTAACAGCTTCAGATAATTGTGATAATGCACCTGTGGTAACTTATGCAGAAACAAGAACCAATGGTAATTGTCCAAGCAACTATACGTTAACCAGAGTGTGGACTGCAACTGATGCTTGTGGTAATACATCAAGCAAAACACAAGTTATCACTGTACAAGATACGCAAGCACCAACGTTAAGTGCAGCACCAGCTGATGTAACAGTAAGTTGCGATGCGGTACAAGAACCTGCTACTTTAACTGCGACTGATAATTGTGATGTTGAACCTGTAGTTACTTTTAATCAAGTAAGTACTCGTAATGCAGATGTAAACAATGCAGCGCATTACAATTACACGATTACCAGAACATGGACGGCTACAGATGCTTGTGGAAATACATCAAGCAAGACACAAACGATAACAGTACAAGATGTAACTAACCCAACCATCACTTGTCCTGCAAACAGAACAGTGAACTGTCAAGATGATAATACATCATCAGCCACAGGAGTTGCTACTGCAACAGACAACTGTTCACCGGTAACAATTACACAATCACAAACATCAACACAAAGTGCAGATATCAACAATCCTGTCCATTACAACTATGTAATCACCAGAACATGGAGAGCAACAGATGTAAGCGGCAACTTTAGTGAGTGTGTACAAGCGATTACAGTACAAGATGTAACTAACCCAACCATCACTTGTCCTGCAAACAGAACAGTTAACTGTCAAGATGATAACACCAGTGCAGCCACAGGAGTTGCTACTGCAACAGACAACTGTTCACCGGTAGCGATTACACAAACACAAACATCAACACAAAGTGCAGACATCAATAACCCTGCTCATTACAATTATGTGATCGCCAGAACCTGGAGAGCAACGGATGTAAGCGGCAATTATAGTGAGTGTGTACAAACGATAACAGTACAAGATGTAACTAACCCAGTGATCACTTGTCCTGCAAACAGAACAGTGAACTGTCAAGATGATAACACATCATCAGCCACAGGAGTTGCCACAGCAACAGACAACTGTTCACCTGTAGCGATTACACAGTCACAAACATCAACACAAAGTGCTGATGTCAATAATCCTGCTCATTACAACTATGTGATCACCAGAACCTGGAGAGCAACGGATGTAAGCGGCAACTTTAGTGAGTGTGTACAAACGATTACTGTACAAGATGTAACGAATCCAGCCATCACTTGTCCTGCAAACAGAACAGTGAACTGTCAAGATGATAACACATCATCAGCCACAGGTGTAGCAACAGCAACAGACAACTGTTCACCGGTAGCGATTACACAAACACAAACATCAACACAAAATGCAGACATCAATAACCCTGCTCATTACAACTATGTAATCACCAGAACATGGAGAGCAACAGATGTAAGCGGCAACTTTAGTGAGTGTGTACAAACGATAACAGTACAAGATGTAACTAACCCAGTGATCACTTGTCCTGCAAACAGAACAGTGAACTGTCAAGATGATAACACATCATCAGCCACAGGCGTAGCAACAGCAACAGACAACTGTTCACCGGTAGCGATTACACAAACACAAACATCAACACAAAGTGC
>CALRQJ020000013.1:0-127547 GCA_943370285.1 Methylophilus rhizosphaerae
TTGTTACGATCTTCTTTGATGTCGCTGGCACCACGAGTAGCATCAGCAGCTTTTAAGCTTTTTTCTTTTTTTGGTTTAGCACCTTGTGCTAAAGTTGAAGTTGTTGGAACGATGCTCATGGTAAATAAACCAAGGATTGCTGCGAAGAGAAACTTTTTCATTTTTTTGTTTGTTTTGAGTTTTTAAATTCCGGTTCAAAATAACAATTCATTTACTATCAACCAAATACCCTTTAGTAGGTATTTATTTTTTTGCTGGTTGAAAGAACTTTTATTTTAACCGTTTTACGGAATAAGGATGTGGGGTGTTTTCTTTTTGCATAAAGCCTTTGGAATATTTTTGGTAAAATACCCTGCTGTGGGTAGGTCTATAAGGAATGGGCATTGTCATCATTCATTGTTTTTTATAATCGCATTGATCCTATCTATTTAATTGTATATTCTGTGGTCATTATAGATATGAATACTGTGAATGAAGGCATCAATTAATTCGTTGATTAACCAAAATTGATGCCACGAATGACAGACCCGAAAAAGTAAGCTAACCCAATTTAATTTTATACAAAGCCAATCAAACCGATTTGCTTATCCTTTTTTTATGCGTTAGCTGGCAAAAATCTTTTGTTGTTTGATATGGTATTGACTTTCAGTGTTTTATTATTTTTATTTTAATCGTTTATGTGTTGCTATTCTTTTGATTTTTGAACCAAAAAACTTTCTAAAATTCAATACTGTACTGCCTTTTCCCTTACCTTTGCAGCCCCGAAATAAAACCATCGGGGCTTTATCATGAATTTTTTTCTAAAACAACTAAACGCTGATGCACAGGAAGGTGCTGCTGCTGAACAAGCAGAAACTGCACCTGCAGCGACAACAAATGTACCTGTGGAAGAAACCGCTGCGGTTATTGCAGCAGAACCGATTGTTGTAGAAACCGTTGCAACTGCACACGACGATTTTGATTGGAGTGTTGACAAACGCAATGTTGCTAGCTACAGCCAAGAGGAAAAAGAAAAGTACGACAAAGTGTACGACAACACTTTCGTACAAATTAATGATGGTGAAATCATCAAAGGATTAGTTGTTGGCGTTACTAAAACAGATGTTGTTATCAACATTGGTTTTAAGAGCGATGGCTTAATCTCTCTCAACGAATTCCGTGATTTGCAAAACTTAGCAACCGGCGAAGAAGTTGAAGTTATGGTAGTGGAAAAAGAAGACCGTCAGGGTCACTTACACCTTAGCCGTAAATCAGCTCGTATCTTCCGTGCTTGGGAAAGAATTATGGAAGTACACAAAACCGGCGAAGTAATTACCGGTTTGGTTACCAGCAAAACAAAAGGTGGCTTGATTGTAGACGTATTTGGTATGGAAACTTTCTTGCCAGGTTCTCAAATCGATGTGAAGCCTGTAACTGATTACGATCAGTTTGTAGGTAAAACAATGGAATTTAAAGTGGTTAAGATTAACGAAACCATTAAGAATGCCGTTGTATCTCACAAAGCCCTTATCGAAAGTGATATTGAAGCACAACGTGCCGAAATCATGTCTAAGTTGGAAAAAGGACAGGTTTTGGAAGGAACCATCAAAAACATCACCGACTTTGGTGCCTTTATGGACTTGGGCGGCTTAGATGGTTTGTTGTACATCACCGATATTTCATGGGGTCGTATTTCTCACCCAAGCGAAGTGTTGAAATTAGATCAACGCCTCAACGTGGTGGTATTAGACTTCGACGACGACAAAAAGCGTATCTCTCTAGGTTTGAAGCAATTGACGCCACATCCGTGGGATGTATTGCCAGAAACGATCTTAGAAGGTAACATTGTAAAAGGTAAAGTAGTAAATATTGAAGACTACGGTGCTTTCTTAGAAATTATGCCTGGTGTTGAAGGTTTGGTGCATGTAAGTGAAATTACATGGGCTAATACACCAATCAATGCTAAAGAATTCTTCAAAATGGGAGATGAGCATGAAGCTAAGATTGTAACATTAGACAAAGACAGTCGTAAAATGAGCTTGTCTATCAAGCAAATGACTGAAGATCCTTGGCATACAATCGAAAACAGATTCCCTGAAAACAGCAAGCACAAAGGTTTGGTGAAAAACATCACGCCATACGGTGTATTTGTTGAGTTAGAGCCTGGTATTGGCGGTATGATTCACATCAGCGATTTAAGCTGGTTGAAGCGTTACAACCACCCAAGTGATTATACTAAAGTGGGAGAATATATCGATATCGTTATCTTAGGTATTGACAAAGAAAACCGCAAATTACAATTAGGTCATAAGCAATTAGAAGAAGATCCTTGGAATGCTTTAGAAGATACATTTGCTATCGGAAGCACTCATGATGGTACCATTACTCGTAAAGATGATAAAGGTGCTACCGTACAATTGCCTTATGGTTTAGAAGGTTTTGCCCCAACCCGTCACCTTAATAAGGAAGATGGTAAATCTGTAGCCGCTGACGAAACAGCTCAATTTGTGGTGATTGAATTTGACCGCAATGAAAAGCGTATCGTAGTTAGCCACACTCGTATTTGGGAGCAAGCTGTAGCCGAAGAAAAAGAAGTAGCTAAGAAAGAAGCAAAAGCAGATGCCGAAAAAACACAGAAGGCTGTGAAAAACATTCAAGGTAAGGTTGAAAAAGCCACTTTGGGTGATTTAGGTGCTTTAGCAGAAATTAAAGCTAAATTACAAGAAGGCGAAGGCGATAGCAAGTAATTGATTATCAATTAAATAGCTATATATTTAAAATCCCTCCGGTTTTCCGGAGGGATTTTTTTTTATCCAATTTGGAAAAATATAATAATTGAAATACTGTTTTCGTTTTTATGGTACCAACAAGCCCCAATATTTTACAACATCAAAATGAAGAACCAATATTCCTTGTTCCTAAAAGGACAGTATTTAACTGCTTTGGCAGTTTTGTTAGTTAATTTTTCCTTCTCTCAAACTTGTACATTGTCTGATGTTACCATTACATCTACCAATCAAGTTGTTAATTCTTATTATCCGGGCAACACAGCTTCATTAACTGCAGGTTCTACAAGAGTAACTGTTGGTGCGGTACGAGGCGTTAGTGCTGGCATTACAAGAGGTGATGTATTGATTCTCATGCAGATGCAGGGTTCAACTATTAATTCAACCAATACAAATGCTTATGGTGATGGAGTTGCCGGTAATCCTGCAAGTGGTTTATTAACTTCTATTGCAGGTACTTATGAGTTTGTTGTCGCTGCAAATAATGTTGCATCCTCTGGCGGCACACTTTATTTTACTAGACCTATTATCAATGCGTACACTGCGGCAGCATTTGGCACAAACGGACAATACACTTATCAACTGATTAAAGTTGCTCGATACAATAATCTTACCATAAATACTACCTCAAGTATTGGCGGAAGTACATGGAACGGTGCTACCGGAGGTGTTGTTGCTATTGAGGTAACAGGCACTCTTAACATGAACAGCAGAACAATTAATGCAGATGCGATTGGCTTTAGAGGGGGTGGGGGAAGAGAACTATTTGATGAAGGAAGTGGCAATAATACCGATATCAGAACTACGACAAGTAGAGACCATAATGGTTCAAAAGCAGAAGGTATTGCAGGAACACCAAGGTATATGTATTACAATGGTGTTTTAACGAACAATACAGTTGAGGGTTATCCAAATGGTAGTTATGCAAATGGTGCACCTGGAAATGCTGGTGGAGGCGGTACAGATGGAAATCCGGCTACTAATGACCAAAATAGTGGTGGTGGCGGAGGTGCTAATGGCGGAAATGGCGGCCGAGGTGGATATAGTTGGAGTTCTCAATTAGATCTAGGTGGCTTTGGAGGTATTGCTCCAACATTTTTATCTAATAACCGACTCATTATGGGTGGCGGCGGTGGCGCCGGTACCAGTAATAATGGTTCAAAATATGGTAGTGGTGCAAATGTTTCAGTGGATAATGGTTTATGGTCAAGTGGTGGTATTGGCGGTGGCATTGTTTTCGTAAAAGCAAACTCGATTTCAAATGCAGGAACTATTTCTGCACAAGGAGGAGATGGCCTATCTGCAGATAATGATGGTGGTGGTGGCGGTGGAGCCGGTGGAACGGTGTATGTATCTTCAAACGGAGCATTAACAAGCCTTATCGTCAATGTAAATGGAGGCGATGGTGGTAATACCGTAGACTATTCAACTTCAGCCGCCGAAGACCACGGACCCGGTGGTGGCGGTGGTGGCGGTGCCATTTATTCAACCAGCAATGTAAGTGGATCTAGCAGTAGAGCAGGTGGTGCTAACGGAAGAACAAGAAAGCTCACTTTTGATTATGGAGCTATTGATGGTGCTTTAGGTATTATAAATCAGGCTTCAGCCGAATTGAAATTTCCTCCCATTTCAGCTTGTGATATTGATGATGACGATGATGGTATTCCCGATTTAATCGAAAGTAGCGGTGTAGACCCATTAGCTGATGCTGATAATGATGGCATACCTAATGTTTATGACAGTTCACCCGGAAGCGGTATGCCTGCTTGGGTAGATTCGAATAGCGATGGTGTAAACGATAATTACGATGCCGATTTAGACGGTATAATGAATGCCTTAGATTTAGATAGCGATAATGATGGTATTCCTGATGTCATTGAATCATATGGCGTTGATGAAGATGGCGATGGTATCATTGATAATTTTACAGATACGGATAATGATGGCTTATCTCAAAATGCTGAAAGTAATGGTGTTGCAGGCTTGGGGGCACAAGATTTTGATGGCGATGGTATTCCAAATTATATAGATTTAGATAGTGATAACGATGGTATTCCTGATATTTTGGAAGCCGGTGGTGTTGATAGTAATAACGACGGTAGGGTAGATAGTTTTACTGATGCGGATAAAGATGGTTGGCATGATAACTATTCAGGTAGTACTAATGCATTAATCAAATCTGGACCCGATGCAGGTACAGATGGCAAAGCCGATAGTTGGCCCAATAAAAATATTGATCGTATGGGGCGGCCCAATCCCTACGATTTAGATAGCGATGGAGATGGCATTAGTGATTATGAAGAAAGTGGCTTAAGGGCAGCTTTGGGTGGTACAAGTACTTTTGCAACTATTGCAACCGGTACTTTAGGTACCGATGGTTGGAGTAATACGGTTGATGCTTTATCAAGTATCACATTTACCAATTCAGACAGTCATGGCAATCCTGATTATTTAGATATTGATGCTGATAATGACGGTATTACCGATAATGTTGAAGCAATGGCTACCAATAGTTATGTGCAATCAACTGATACAGATAGTGATGGTGATGGTATTGTTGATGCCTACGATAGTAATGATGGATTGTTTGGTGGAAATGCTTTAACACCTTTTAATTTTGATGGTGATAGTTTACCGGATTATAGAGACACCGATACCGATAACGATGGAGCACCGGATAGAAATGAAGGCGATAGAAATTATAAAATATTAGCACAATCAACTATAACTGCAAGTGCAGATACCGATGGCGATGGTTTGGTAGATTTGTTTGATACGTATGATGCTACAACTGCCGCTGTGGGTACATTATTCAAAAATTACAGCATGAGTAATATGGGTGCCGGCGGAACGTTAGATGGCCCAACACCTTCAGGTTCAACTATTGAGTTACAGAAGTCTAACCCATCCGGTGATAGAGATTGGCGGAATGTTTCCATTTTGCCATTACATATTTTCAATTTTTATGGCTCTTTAAGATATGAAACCGTTCAATTGAATTGGCAGACCCGTTCTGAACAAGGCATACACCAATATCAAGTTGAAAGAAGTACCGATGGCATTAACTTTCAGACAATTGCTGTTGTAAATGCACAAAATACACCCACAGCAGATTATACATATGCTGATGCGATTACCGGTTTATTGAATCATGCTATTATCTATTATCGTATCAGGCAACAAAAGCAAGATGGCTCCATACACTTATCTAATATTATAAATTTCAGAACCGTAAAATCTAGTTTGGGTGAAATTAAACTTTATCCCAATCCAACTTTTTACTCCGCTACATTACAATTGAATGTAAAAAATAACATGAATGTTCAGGTAGCAATTACAGACTTGTCTGGTAAAAGAATTAGTGCTCAAACGTTTGGGCTCAAAAAAGGTGATAATTTTCTCAGTTTACAAACTATTGCTAGTCTTTCTAATGGTTTGTATCTAGTTACCATTAGTGGCGATGATTTATTACAAACAATTAAATTATTGAAAAAATAAGTATTAATACAAATGTTTTAAGCCAGTTATACAAGATATAAAACTAATTGCTGATTGTGCTTGTTGTTAATTTTTCCCTTTTTGGGATAAATCAGCAATATTTAGCCATAGTTCTACGTTCATACGTATATCCATTGATCTGTTTTAATGAAGAACTATGAAAAATCAATTAACCAAGGCTGCAATTAGAACTTTTTTGTTCTTATTTATATCCTTGCTATCTACACAAGTGCTTGAAGCTCAGGTTGAAACAATTCCAACAGGTTCTAGAATTATCAATATGGGGGCAACTACCCAAACAGTTGCCAACGGACTTAAGCCATATGGTTTGGTCTATGCATTACTACAGAATAATGTACCGGTAAGATGGGTAATTAATACCGCTAAAAGTAAAGATGGCGTTGATTTTATTCATAATGGTGTCAGTTATAAAACAGGTGCATTCATTATTACTACACCCCATCTTACAACAACTATAAATAATCTAATCAGTACTTGGACAGCAAAAGGGGTTTTGGTAAATACTACCGTTTCATCTTTCGATGTTAATGTTACTTACACTTTAAAATCTTTACCCAGATGGGTAATGGATGCCCAAAACGGTAAAATTGCTGTTGTATTTATGACCAATGCAGAAATTCCTGCATCGGCTTATATTTTTAAAGGGCCAGCCCAATTAACAACTTGCGACGATATTTATGTAATGCCACATGCGGACCCAACTTGGGCAACGCATAAAAATTTATACTATTGGAACGAAAGTTCGAAAGGTGCTATTTGGGCCGGATGCCATGCGGTAAGTGCCATGGAAAATATCAGCGGTCCCGATATCAACAATCCACTAGTTACCCGTAGAATGAACTTTTTAATGAATGATGGTCCGGCACCAACTTCAAATGCGGTTTTTTGGTATAACCATGGAAATGGAACGCCGCCTTACAATTTAGATTTTCCCGGTCATCCTATTATGCAGTTTTTGGGTAAAACAGATTTGGCTCACCAAAATGGATCGGAGCAGATTTTTTTGCCATATAAACCAGGCGGTAGTTGGAGAACTTCAACTGCCATTGGTTCATTCGATCCATCTCAGGCCAATGTGCCTGCTTTGTCTGATGGTCCTGCTGCTGCTATTGCTTTTGGTCGTGGTTTTGGTAGTGCCAACAGAGGTTGGGTATTATATGAAGGTGGGCATAACATTGCTTCGTCAACAGGTCCAGATTATATTGCTGCACAAAGGGCTTATTTCAACTTTAGTTTTTTATCAACTTTAGATAAACAATCTTCTATTAGTGTTACCGGTATTCCGGCTAATGTGATGAGCGGACAGTCTTACAATTTAGCTGCAACAGTTAGTAGCCCTGTACCCGGCGCTACTTTTACTTATCAATGGATTTCATCTTGTGGTGGTACATTCTCTAATCCAACAGGAGCAAACACTACTTTTACTGCCCCTACAGTAATGTCCGATGCAAACTGTATTATAACCTGTAAAACAACAGATAATTGCGGAAGGGTAAGTTATGAAAGTAGAACAGTAGTGGTAAGCCCGGGACCAAGACCACCGGTTTGTGCAAACGATAATGGTAGTGTTGAAGCAGGATGCGGCAATACCTCTGTAACGGTGAATGTTTTAGCCAACGATTCTGACCCTGATGGCGATCCATTAACCGCTACTTTATTAGGTAATGGTGCCAATGGTACTTTTGTAAACTTGGGAAATGGCAATATTCAATATACTCCTAATGCCAATTTCTTTGGTACCGATCAGGTACAATACCAGGTATGTGATAATACCGGCAGATGTTGTACAGCCACTTTAACCATTACAGTTGGTTCAACAGATGGTAATGGTTGTTTGCCTGGGCAATATTGGGGTATTGCTAGAACTATAACTGCATTAAGGGCTACCATTAGTGGCGGTTCACCAACTGGAAAAGATAACTCATTGGGTGAACCGGATGGCGATGTTGCAGATAATACATCTTATACCAGTTTTACCAATACCAATCAGTCTATCATTTATACGCTTTCAGAAACTATTCCAGTAACGGGTACTTTACGCATTTATGCTGATGGTAGTAGTAATACAAGATTGTTTACTGTATCTCAAAGTACAGATAGCATCAGTTTTACCAATGCCCAGCAATTTACAGTTAACAGTGCCGATAATTTTGTTTTTTCTGATAATTATACAATCAATGCAGGTGCCAAATTTATTAGAATCACTATACAAGCAACTACGGTATTTATAGATGCTATTGAATATGATGTGTATGGCTGTTTAGATGCCACACCATCTGCAGGTGATGATGTCGCTACTACATTAGAAGATCAGCCCATAATTATTGATGTAGATGCAAATGATAATTCTCCTGAAGGCTCTAAAATGGTTGTGAATAGAATTATTACGCAACCCTTGTATGGTAAAGTTTCTATTAATAGAGATAATACAATCACATATTTAAATCTGAAAGATAATATCGGCCCTAATGCTATCGATTCTTTTCAATATCAAATTACGACTCAGAGTGGCGTATCTGCTACTGCATGGGTTGTGGTTAATTTGGTAGAAGATAATTGTCCTGCCAACCAATATAAAACAAGTTCACTAACTTACTTTAATACACTGCTATACTCTACAAAAGATTCTTATATAAGAAATAAATCAGGTTATACAAGTACTAATTATGATGGTAATGATCATGTAAAAGTTAAGGGTACAACGGGAGATATAAAGAGAGCTTTATTTCAATTTGATTTAACTACTATCCCCTCTAATGCTATAATAGACTCTGCTAGTTTTAGTTTATTCATGTGGAAAAATAATTCAAGTACCGATCCTGTTTCTGTTCAACGTTTAACACGGACTTGGACAGAAAGTGGGGTAACATGGAACAGATACGATGGTACCAACAACTGGACTTCATCCGGTGGTGATTTTAATTCTACCATCTACGCAAGTGCTTTTCCATCGGTATATTGGGCTTATACAAACTGGAATATAAAAACTTTAGTTCAAGAATGGGTTACTGGTACATATACCAATTTTGGTATGATGGTGAAAAGAAATCCTGATAATGTTTCTACTTCAAAAGACATGCACTTTTCAACAAGAGAAGATGTAGGTACTACATACGATCCGAAATTATACATCCGTTATGGTGTTCCCGGTTCATGTATAGCAATTCCTTCAAGAGCACCTTTAGCTATGCCTGATACTGCTACTACAAACACAGTAACGGCTGTTACCATTAATGTAAGAGCAAATGATTACGATTATAATGGTACCGGCATGACCACTGCATTAATTGGTGCAACTTCTTCAAAAGGTGCAAGTTTAGTATTGTCTAGCGGAAACATCATTTATACACCAACACAAGTTCCACCCATTAATGGAGTAGATACATTTAGTTATAGAGTTACAAGTAGTAGTTTATCCGATACTGCATTTGTATATGTATTTTATACCAATGCTGCACCTAGGGCTAATGCCGATGCTTATACTTTAGCTTCTAATACGGTTACTAACCCAAATTCAATCACAGCGAATGTAAGAACTAACGATAGTGATCCGGAAGGGGCAAGTTTATCTACACCGGTTATTACAGTTAATCCAATGAGGGGAACTGCTGTTGTAACTTCCGGTAATATTGTGTACACACCAAATGAAAATTTTGTAGGCAACGATACCTTAATTTATCAAATTGCAGAAATAACTAATTCTTGTTCTCCGTTAAACGATACAGCTTTAGTAGTGTTTACGGTTACTAACAGACCGCCTGTTGCAGTGAAAGATTCAATAGGTATTAATCCTTGTGCTATTACAACCATTGAAATAACAACAAATGATTTTGATCCGGAAGGTGGCAGTATTACTGCTCAAATTACTTCAAATCCAACAAGAGGTACTGCTACTTTAATTAATAATAGTTCAGAAATATTATATACACCAAATGCAGGTACTCAAAACACAACTGATAGTTTAAAGTACAAGGTTTGTGATAATGCTAACCCATCTGTTTGTGGCAATATTGTGACCGTTAAAATTACGATTAGGGCAACAGCAATTAATACGGCACCGATTGCTTTAAGAGATACATTCCGTATTAATTTAAATGAAGTATTATTTGCCGATGTGTTGACCAACGACTCTGACCCTGATGGACATGAGTTGAAATTGCCGGTAACTATTATTACTAATCCAACTAGAGGAACAGCTTCTGCTTTAACTTATGGACTTGTTCAATACACACCTAATTCAGGTTATGTTGGATTAGATTCTTTCCGTTACCGAATTTTTGATACGATTCCTAAAGTGAGTGGCTGTAGCGGTACATCTTCTGCATTTGCCGATGCTTGGGTCTATATCTTAGTACAAGATGTGCCTCTTGGCATGTGGGATTATACCACTACCGGACAAAATCAACCCAAGCAAATTGATGTTTTAGTGAATGATATTTTTGGTTTAGATGGTCCGGGTACCGGCACTTTAACCATTGCTAATGCTCCGGTAAATGGAAGTGTACAAGTATTACCAGGGTCACTTAATAATCAAAGTGATGATAAATTATTATATACACCGAATACAGGTTTTTACGGCTTAGATAGTTTAGTATATCAGTTATGTGATAGTAACGGCGATTGCGATACCGCTGTCGTATTTATTTGGGTGGTGAGAGATAGCGATAAAGATGGTGTGCCTGATAATAATGATATTGATGATGACAACGATGGTATTATTGATGTAGTTGAATCATGCGGCATAAATGCCGCTTCGTTTAGTTGTGTAGGAACAACAGATCCTTCATTAGATGATGATTACGATGGTATTGTAAATTATCGTGATGCTGATTATTGCACACTAAACACTGCCGGAACTTGTTCTACATTAGATACAGATGGTGATGGTGTTCCTAACTATCTCGATTTAGATAGTGATAATGATGGTATTGCCGATGTAGTTGAAGCTTATGGCGTTGATGCCAATGGCGATGGTAGAATTGATAATTATACAGATACTAATGGCGATGGCTTAAGCGATAATGTAAGTGGTTGTAGTAATATTTTGTCCAATCCAAGTTTTGAAACACCTCTTCAATCTAGTATTGGTAATAATATTACCGGTTCAAATATTTTTGGGGCATGGACAAATACAGCAGGAGCTGCTGTCAATATTGTGAAAACAAATGGCAGTCTTTACGCCGGTGGCCCAGACAATGCACAAAATGGTATACATTATTTAGATATTGTTGGAAATGGTGTTATTGAGCAAACATTTACCTTATCTGCAGGAGCTACCATTGATTTTGGTGGGTATTTCTCTAGTAGAGAAACAGGTGGTTACCAAAACTGGACTGCTAGCATTCAAATAGTTACAACTGGCGGTGTTGTATTAGCTACTTCTGCTACCAGAAATTTTACCAATGCAGATGCTACTGAAGATCAAATTTGGTACAACCTTTCCGGAAGTGTTACCTTAAATGCCGGTAATTATATATATAGAATTAACCTTGGCAATTTTGGTAATTTTGATAACGCATACCTCTTTCCATGCATCAGAGGCTTATTTCCAAGCGATTTTGATGGCGATGGTGTTCCAAATTATATTGACTTAGATAGCGACAACGATGGTATACCTGATATTTTAGAAGCAGGCGGTGTTGATAGTAACAATGATGGTAAAGTAGATAGTTTTAGTGATACCGATGGCGATGGTTTTCATCAAGCTTATGATGGCGATCAAAACAACGATGGCATAATAGATAACACCAATGGTCCATTAATTAAAACCGGTGCTGATAACAATAATGATGGCAGAACAGATAGTTGGCCTAATAAAAATCTTGACCGGATGGGACTTCCCAATCCATACGATTTAGACAGTGATGGCGATGGTTTAAGTGATTATGAAGAAAGTGGATTGAGAGCAGCTTTAGGTGGTTCTAATCCATTCGTAACCATTGCGCCAGGTACATTAGGTAGTGATGGTTGGAGTAATACGGTTGATAATTTATCTTCTATAACATTAACCAATAGCGATGCCAACGGTCAGCCCGATTATCTGGATATCGACAGTGATAATGATGGTATTACAGATAATGTAGAAGGGATGTCAACGTACAGCTACATTGTTTCTTCTGATGCCGATGCGGATGGAGATGGTATTGTTGATGCTTATGATAGCAACGATGCAATGTTTGGCGGCAATGCATTAACGCCTTTCGACTTTGATGCTGATGGTACACCGGATTATAGAGATACTGATACTGATAATGATGGTGCACCGGATAGAAATGAAGGTGATAAGATTGCAGTATTGTCACAAACTACCATTAATAATTCGGGTGATACAGATGGCGATGGTTTGATGGATTATTTTGATATTAATAATCTTACTACTGCAACTGCAGGTAATTTATACAAGAATTACAGCATGAGTAATATGGGTACAGGTGGTAATTTTGATGGTCCAACACCTTCGGGCTCTAATGTAGATTTAGTGATGTCAAATCCACAAGCAGCAGATAGAGACTGGAGAAATATTTCCATCTTGCCACTCTTTGTACTTGACTTTACCGTTGCATTACAACAACAGACCGCTATATTAAATTGGTTGGCTAAACAGGAGCAAGGCTTGAATTTATATACGATAGAAAGAAGTGTAGATGGAATTAGTTTCGCTGCAATTGCTACCAAACAAGCTCTGAATGCAACAGAAGCCAGATATAGTTATAACGATGTATTACCGGCAAATCTAATTGGTAAAGTGGTGTATTACAGAATTGCCCAATTATCAAACGATGGTAAAACGTATTATACTAAAGTATTAACGGTTGTTACCAACGGTGCTATTAAAGCTGCGGTAGTTATGTATCCTAATCCGGTTGTCAATACAGCAACCATTAAGATTGATATTGCCAAAGCTGCCCGTATTAACTTACGCATTATAGATATGAGCGGTAAGCAGGTGAGTAACAGAATGTTGACCTTACAACAAGGTGTTAACTTCATCAGTGTAGGAGAAGCTGCTTCGTTGATTGCTGGAGCATACATGCTACAATTGCAGGGCGATGCAATTAATGAACACATAAAATTCATCAAGCAGTAAGCATTTTATAACCAATAAGAAATAGCCGAGGCCTTAGCTTCGGCTATTTTTTTATACATACTAAATTCAAAACCCTGACGTTTATAGCGATGAAAATACTTATACTTTGGAAGGCTAATGTATTGCTAATAAATGGCATTTTCTTTATCCCACTCTATCGTATTTCTATTGTTTTAACCTACAAAAAAACACCTCTGCATTCTGTTAGTTTGGTGTTTTCTATTGTTGCTGCAATGCTTTCAAAAAGCTTTTTGTGGATAACTCTTCCCGTCTTGGGAAAATAAAAAAATACCTCGTCGCTCAACATTCAGACTTGCAACTATTCAGGTTGGTATGGCATCTCGAATAATGGATTCGTGGGTCATATCCAAAAATTTGGTCCAATAATCAGGTTACAATTTAAACACTATACCATGAAAAGGTTTTTACAATTTCTATCAGTAATGGCTCTTACACTGGCCATTGGGTTTGCTGAAGCCCAAACAGTGGTTAGCAATGAGTCATTTCCAAATTCGTACAATACCGGTTTTGCAAGGCCTGTAAATTCGACTTTTACCGGTTCAACTGGAACTTGGGCCACATTTTCAACAGATGCCAATGCAACTATTGTTTGTAATGGTGCTTATGTGCAAACTACGCCCAATGCATTAAAAATTGTGAACTACAACAATAGTGGTTTAAGTACCGCATCTACCTCTAGAGCTACTTCACCAACCATTAATTTGGGTAGTTTGGGTTGTACCAATTCTGTAGCATTATCGTTTAAATTGTACACCTACACCTTAAATGTAAACAATACTTGCTTTAGCTTTTTTGTTGAGTTTTCAAGCGATAATGGTACCACTTGGTCAACCGTTTGGACAAGAACTGCACAGCAATTAGTACAGTCATTTGGCTCAGGAACCTGGACTACACAAAATATTCCAATCCCATCTAATTTTTACAACGCAACGTTTAAATACCGTTTAAGAGGTACGGCAGCTGCCGGTTGTGCTTATGATAGTTACTTATACATTGATGACGTTAGAGTGCTTTCTCAGCCATGTTTAACTACTTGTGCTTCAGGATTCAACCCCACTGCTAGTGCAAGGGGCTTTAATGTTTTTGCTAAAGATGGTGCTAAGTTTATGAATGGTCATACCGATGGTGGTGTAGCAATGGGCGGCGATTTAACTTTACAAGGTGCTGCAACAATTGCCATGAACAGTGCTTTTTTAACTTACCCAGTTACAGCAGATAAATTTGGTTTAGTTGTAGGTGGTAAAATGGTATACACTAGTGGTGCAATCAGTTACGTAAATAATGGTAAAATAAGATTAGGTAGTACAACAAACTCTAGATTATTCTATAAAGATTGTAATAATGCCAACACCAATTTCAAAGTAACTCCTTTTAATTCAACTTGTGCAACTGCTTTCAATACAACGCCTGCATTGCAGCAACAAAGTACCTCTGCCAATTCAGATCCATTAGATGTTACAGGTATTAATTACGCCGATGCATTTACAGCGTTACAAAAATCTGCAATGACCATGATGAGTTATTCAGCTGCTTCAAGCTGTGCTTCATCACTAAATATTATCAATGTAAGTGGTAGTACCGCAAATATTACATTGGCGTCTAATAAAACAAACGTAATCAACCTGACAGGTGCACAATTGGCTGCATTAACGAATATAACTTTTACTAATGCTCCAACCGCAACCAATCCATTAGTAATTAATGTAAATCAAACCGGCAGTTTTAATTGGACAACACCTTTTGCAACAACCGGTTTAACCAATGCTTCAGGTCAATTCATTATTTTTAATTTTGCAAATGCTACAGGAGATATAACTATCACCGGTTCTAATGTAATTAGAGGCACTTTATTTGCTCCGTATGCAGCCATCAATTGGAGTAATGCCAATAATCTAGAAGGTCAGGCTATTGCCAGATACTTTACATTGAACGGAGGTGAAATTCATTACCAACGTTTTAGTGCTTGTTTGCCAGAATGTAATCCGGCAAATCCACCTTGTGTTACCAATGTAAGTCTTCCCGGTGGGCATTCTGCAGTTTATCAAGGTGTAAATTATACCACAGTTAGTGGTAATATCAGAACTACATTTACTTACACTGTTACTTCAGGGTCTGCTCCAAATATTAGTCATTTTATATTTGGTAATTTAACCTGTCAAAGTTGCTTTGATGGTGCTTCAGATTTAATATCTGCTACACAAACACCGGTTTCTATGGGCACCGATCCTACCACAGGAATTTGTGGTTTAAAATTCGATTTTAGTGTGGCAAGTGGTCAAAGTACTACCGTTTCTTTCACTTTGAATGGTTATTACGATGTAGGACCAGTTGTATTTGGAACGAAAGCTGGAACTAATACCGCTTTTGGCTATATCTGTGGCCCGGTTTGTAGTACAACGCCGCCAACATTTAATTTAGGTAATTTAGTGTGGTTTGATGCAGATGGCGATGGATTAAAAGATGTTGATGAAAATGGCATCAGTGGTGTAACTGTAAATTTATATGCAGATGCCAATAATGATAATATTGCCGACGGTGCCGCAGTTGCAACTACAACAACAAATGCAAGCGGTAACTATAATTTCACTGGCTTATTCACCGGAAATTATATTGTTGGTATTATAATCCCCAATGGCTACAAAGCCGGGTTCATTAATGGTGGAGATCCCGATAACAATACAGATAACGATAATAACGGATTGTATTTAGTAAGTGGAGAACAAAGAAGTAAGGCTATTACTTTGTCTTTATCCTCCGAACCAACCAATGATGGTGATGGCAATAATGGCAACTTAACAGTAGACTTTGGTTTAATTGATCCAGCCACACCACCAAAAGGTAGTGGAGAAAAATGTTTTGTAGGACCATCAAATCCAAATGTGTCAGCACAAACTACATGGTCGATTAATCCCGATAATAATACGGTAACAATCCGTGCTACATTAGCTAAAACCTTTGTAGATAATACATATGGCACCAATAAGATTGGATGGCCTGGTAACCACAATTTTAGTGATTTAGTGGGTTCTGATAAATTAACCATGTCTTTGTTTGATGGTGTAAATGCCAAAAAGATGGAGTTTACACTAGACTATATCACTGCTAGTTCCGGTGCTCCTTCCGGCTACAAGGCTTTAGGTGTGTCCGGTGGAGAAGGTGCTATCACAACAGGTAGTGCTGCTCATGTAATTGATGCAACTACTTCAATAGATGTAAACTTGAATGATTATGGTTATGTGTTATTAACCAATTCTCCTGCAACTAATGAAGATTATGATCCAAACGCTACCTATCCTAAATGGATTTATGATGTTTGGTATGAAGTAACAGTAAGCTTATCCGCTTTTGGTGCCGCTGGCTTTGGCGATGTTGTGTTGGGTGCAATTCATGCTAGCCCAAGCAAAACAGGAAATAATAATGAAACTGTTGTAGTTGGCCCATGCCCAGGTCCTTTAAGTTTGGGTAATGTAGTGTGGTATGATAATAATAACAATGGTATAAAAGACGCTGGTGAAAATGGAATTGCCGGTTTAACCGTTAGATTATATGTTGATGCAGATGGCAATAATGTACCTGATGGTGCTGCTACTGCAACAACCACAACTGATGCTAATGGTATGTACTCTTTCGATGCGTTGAACAATGGAAAATATATTGTTGGTGTTGTATTACCCGGTGGTTATGGCAATGCTGCAACAGTAGCAACCAGTAGCAACCCTAATAATGATACAGATAATGATAACAATGGTATCACAATTGTAAGTGGCGAATTACGTAGTAACTTCATCACATTGGCCGAAGCAACAGAGCCGACCTCTGACGGTACAGATAACAATACCAACTACACTTTAGATTTTGGTATCCTATTTACAGCAACCGGCGGCGAACAGTGTTTCGCTAGTCCTACTGTTCCAAATACAGTAAATGCAAAAATATTTTGGACCTTCAATCCACTTAATCAAACTGTTACATTGAGAACCACATTTGCCAAAACATTTGTAGATAATACATATGGAACTGGGGCAATTGGTTGGCCAAGTGGTCATACTTTCAGCAACCTTACCGGTTCTGATAAATTACAATTAGCATTGTATGATGCAACAGGTGTAAAAAAATTAGAATTTGAACAAGATTATTTTACTGCTTCTTCAGGTGCGCCAAGTGGCTATCAAAGCTTAGGAGTAAGCGGTGGTGATGGTGGAATGATTGTGGGTTCAGCAAGTAATGTTGTAGGTTGGAAAACTTCGATGGATGCTAACTTCAATGATTATGGTTATATATTAACTACCAATTCTCCAGCAACTAATACTTCATATGCTCCTAATGCAACTTATCCAAATTGGATATATGATGTGTGGTACGAAGTAACGGTTAAACTTTCTGCTTTTGGAAGTGCCGGTTTTGGTTACCCTCGTATTGCAGATGTACATGCTAGTCCAAGTAAAACAGGTAATAATACCGAAGTAGTAAATCCAATCACTTGTCCGGTAACAAAATTCAATATTGGTGATGTGGTTTGGGTTGATTTAAATGCGAATGGTATTAAAAACAGTGGTGAACCAGGGTTAGCTGGTGTAACTGTTTACTTGTACGCTGATGCTAATAATAATAATGTGGCAGATGGTGCTGCAATAGCAACTACAGTAACTGATGCAGATGGTAAATATAGTTTTGGCAATCTAGATGCAGGTAATTACATCGTTGGTATAGTTATCCCAACCGGATATTCAACGGTAGCTACTAACGGTGGCGACCCCGATAATAATATAGATAATGATAATAACGGTATCAATGTTGTTGGTGGAGAAATTAGAAGTAATGCCATCACTTTATCTGCCAACGCCGAGCCTGTAACAGATGGCGACGGTAATAATGGAAACTTAACTGTTGACTTTGCACTTCAAACAGCACTGAAAGTAAACTTAGGTAATCAAGTTTGGTATGATGTTAATAACAACGGATTATTAGATATTGGAGAAACCGGTATCGCTGGTGTAACGGTTAAATTGTATGCGGATGCAAATACTGATGGTGTTGTTGATGGTGCAGCTGTATTAACTACCGTTACGAATGCCAATGGTGTATATAGCTTTAATAATCTAAACGCAGGAAATTATATTGTTGGTGTTATGGTGCCAAGTAGTTTTGCTCCATCAGCACAAGTTGGAAGCAGCTCCAATCCTAACAATAATATTGATAATGATAATAATGGGATTAGCTTAAGTGGGGGAGAGCTGAGAAGTGGTTACATTACATTAACACCAACAAGCGAACCAACATCTGATGGTGATGGTAATAACGGCAACCTTACTTTGGATTTTGGTTTTTATAATCCGGCTATACCGCCAACAGGAGGAGAGAAATGTTATATCGGTACTAATAATCCTTCAAAAGTTGGAGCTAGAATACAATGGTCTGTAAACCCAACTGCAGGTACAGTAACTATACGAACTACACTGGCCAAAACCTTTGTAGACAATACTTACGGCACAAATATTATTGGATGGCCAAGTGCACACAAGTTTAGTGATTTAACGGGTTCAGATAAAATTCAATTGGCCTTATTCGATGGCCTAAATGCTAAGAAATTAGAATTTAAGCTAGATTATATTACAGCAAGTGGTGCTGCACCTTCGGGCTATAAAAGTTTAGGAGTTAGCGGAGGTGATGGTGGAATGATAAGTGGATCTGCAAGTAATATTCTTGACGTAAGAACTTCAATGGATGTAAACTTTAACGATTACGGTTATGTGTTAACCACAAACTCTCCGGCAACAGATGCAAATTATACTACCAATGCAACTTACCCTAATTGGATTTACGATGTATGGTATGAGGTTACTGTTAGTTTGTCTGCTTTTGGTGCAGCGGGTTTCGGTGATGTAACGTTAACAAGTGTACATGCAAGCCCGTCAAAAACAGGTAATAACACCGAACCTGTAACACCAACAACCTGCCCTAATCAAATGAAATTGGGTAATTTAGTTTGGAAAGATATTGATAACGATGGTATCAAAGATGCCAATGAAGTAGGCATTGCAGGGGTTACTGTTAACTTGTATGCCGATACTAATGGCGACAATATTCCAAATGGCGGTATCATTGCAACAACAACAACTAATGCCAGCGGTATTTATACTTTCTCAAATTTAGCACCCGGCGATTATATCGTTGGTGTGGTAATACCAAGCGGATATGCTATTGTAGGTGTAAATGGTGGTGATCCTGATAATAATATTGACAATGATAATAACGGTATCGCTATTCTGGGTAATGAATTTAGAAGCAATACAGTTACACTGAGTCCTTATGCAGAACCGGTTTATGATGGAGATGATGCCAATGGAAATTTGACTGTTGACTTTGCTTTCTATCAAATTGGTAATCCTGCATCTTTAGGAGACTTTGTTTGGAACGATTTAAATGCAAATGGTATTCAAGACCCGGGTGAACCAGGTATACAAGGTGTTACAGTAACCATCAACGGACCAACCGGTATGGCTACAACCACAACCAATGCACAAGGGTATTATCAATTTACCAATCTTGCAGCTGGTACATATACTGTAACATTTACTACACCAAATGGCTATTTAGTTTCACCTTCTAACCAAGGTATAAATGATGCCATAGACAGCGACCCTATCAACGGAACAGTTTCTGTTTCATTAGTAGCAGGTGAATCTGATCAAACAATAGATGCAGGTTTCTATCTTGGCCTTAACTTAGGTAATTTGGTATGGAACGATACAAATGGTGATGGCCAATACGAGCCGGAAGAACCTGTTGTTTCTGGTGTTACAGTACGTTTATATGCAGATGCTAATGGCGATAATATTGCAGATGGTGCAGCTATTGCAACAACAACAACTAATGCTAATGGTCTTTACAGTTTCAATACTTTGATGCCCGGTAATTACATTGTTGGAATTGTTATTCCAACAGGCTATGAAAGTACAGTTACTGTAATAACCAGTTCGGATCCCAATAACGACTTTGACGATGATAACAATGGTGTAAACTTAACAGGACCAAACGTTGCAGGTACAGAAGTGAGAAGTAATTATATTACTTTATCATCAAATGGAGAACCAAACGATGAGGGGGATGGTGCCAATGGTAATCTAACTTTAGATTTTGGTTTACAAGGCTTAGGCGGTATTGGAGATTTTGTGTGGAATGATTTAGATAAAGATGGTATTCAAGATGTCAACGAAGCCGGAATTCAAAATGTGAATGTAACCTTAACTTATCCCGGTGGATTACAAGTAACGATTCAAACCGATGAGAATGGTTATTATTTCTTCCCTAATCTTGGCCCTGGAAGTTATATCGTATCATTTGAAACTCCTGTTGGTCAAGTACCATCGCCTTCCAATATTGGCGCAAATGATGCAGTGGATAGTGATCCTATTGCAGGTGTGGTAAATGTTACTTTAGCTGCTGGTCAAATCAATAATACCATCGATGCCGGTTACTACTTACAAATTTGTACACCAATTGTGGCAAATTGTGGCACAGGCTTTATTAGAAAAACAACTACACTAGTTACAAATGGCAACTTCAGTTCAGCAATAACAAGTCCTGCTGCAGGTAATTCTATTGCAAGTACTTGTTCAAGCGGAATCGCTTCAGCATCAGCCATTACATACAACTACAGTGGCGGCAGCTTTAAAGCTCAAGCAGAATATGATGGTGTAAATACAAGACCAGGTGGAAGAAGTTTTGAAATTATTACTGCGGCCAATTTAACCACAGCTTTAATTGATGGATCAACAGTGAATCAATTGCCTTTCCCTGGTGATGCTACCAATGGAGTTCCAAGTTCTTTATCTTGGATTTACCACCGCAATGATGAATTTTCTTGCGAAAGAGTATTGTGGGAGCAAACAGCAACCGGTTTAGTAATTGGCAAAACATATACATTCCGTTTTTATGCAAGTAATACTAGAACAGATAATCAGTTAGATCCGATTTTACAAATCGAAACTGGTGGAACATCAGGTTTAGCTAATGGTACTGTACAAGGCACACCGGTTACATTAACTGAAGCAGGCACAGCCAATAACACAGCTCTTAATGGATGGGTTCGTTTCAGCTATACATTCACAGCTACAACACCTAATCTTATTTTAAAAATTGTAGATGTAGCCAATTCAAATGTTTCAGGC
Source organism: Methylophilus rhizosphaerae (assembly GCA_943370285.1). Taxonomy (GTDB): domain Bacteria; phylum Bacteroidota; class Bacteroidia; order Chitinophagales; family Chitinophagaceae; genus CALRQJ02. Next base: position 21,564 of record CALRQJ020000013.1, read on the forward strand.
GATGAAGTAGGTATCACAGCAATTGGATTAGATGTTTGTGAAAAAGATACAGATGGTGATTGTGTGGTAGATGTAGATGATATTGATGATGATAATGATGGTATTTTAGACATCGTAGAAAGTGGTGGATGCGATCCATTGTTAGATAGTGATGGTGATGGTATTCCAAACTTTAGAGATTCCAATGCACCAGGTTGTCAGCCTTGGGTAGATTGTAACAATGATGGGATCAACGACAATTACGATTGGGATAGAGATGGCATCATCAATGAACTGGATTTAGACAGCGATAATGATGGCATTTTAGATGTGCAAGAAACAAGAGCAGCCAATGCTGTTGATAATAATTTCGACGGTATGGTTGATGGCGTAGATGTGGATGGTGATGGTTTGTTATCTACTGCCGATGCAAATGATAATGTAATTGGTGGTCCGGGCATAACGCCTCAAGACTTAGACCGTGATGGTGCACCTAATTATCTTGATTTAGATAGCGATGGCGATGGTTTAACAGATATCACAGAAGCATTAGAACTCTACGATACAGATGGATTAACCGCAGGTACTGATGTTGATACAGATGGTGTAAGAGCTAAAGGTGGTTTATATACCAATGTAGATGATAATGCCGATAACTTCAATGGTTTTGGGGCAAAAGGAATTAAGCTTAAAGACTTTGATGCCGATGGCAAACCAAATCCATATGATGTTGACAGCGATCAAGATGGTATTACAGATAATGTAGAAGGTCAGCCTACATGTAGCAACAAAGTACCATGCACAAACGATGTAGATGGTGATGGTGTTGGCGATTGTTACGATGTAAATACTTCAAATTGTACCAGTCGTACATCTGGCGGAATTACGCCATACGATAAAGATGGCGATGGCACTCCTGATATTTATGATTTGGATACCGATAATGATGGTGCTCCGGATATTAATGAAGGTAGCGGTAAAGAAGGTGGATTTGTTGAAGATTATTCTGATGTAGATGGCGATGGTTTAATTGGTGAGTTTGATAACTTCAATATTGTTACAGCGCTTAGCAACTTTACCAATAACGTAGCACATGGTAATATGGGACCAAACGGTAATTTAGATGGTCCAATCCCATCTGGTAGTACAGCAGAATTACCACAGTCAGAACCGGGTAGCTGTCCTAATGTGGACCGTGACTGGAGAAATGTTACCATCTTGCCGGTTACTTTGATGGAGTTTAAAGGTAATTTAAACAACAGCATTGTTAATCTGCAATGGAAAGTAACCAACGAAGTAAATGTTGATAGATATATTATCGAACGGAGTACTAATGGTACCAATTTTACAGGTATTGCTGCAGTAAATGCATCAACCAGTACTGCATCGGTAAAAGATTACCAACATCCTGATAATATCTCAAATTTAAATTCAACCGTAGTTTATTATCGTTTGGTTACAGAAGACAAAGGCGGTAGCAAGTCATACAGTAACACCATTGTTTTCAGATTGGGCAAGGCTAAATCTACAATGGCTATCAATCCAAACCCGGCAAGCAATTTCTTCAATGTTCGTGTACAAGCAACAAAAGAAGGTAATGCAGTGGTAAGAGTATTAGATATGACAGGCAGGGTAGTATTAACCAACAATACCAAACTGTTTACCGGTAGCAATACCATTTCTTTCCACAACACCCAACAATTAGCAGCAGGTACTTACAGTGTACAAATGCTATTAAATGGTGAAGTGTTTACAGAGAAATTAGTAATCATGCATTAGAAACGTTTTTCAGTATAGTGTAACAGAACCCCACCCTTCAGCAAGGTGGGGTTTTTGTTTTGTCATTTGTTGCTTTAAGCAGACTGCACTATTTTACAACTTTTAATTACCTATTATTTCAACCAAATTACTATGAGACAAATTATTGTTGTCCTATTTTGCTTTGTGATAGCTGCTTCTTTGCAAGCACAAACTGCTAAAAGAAATCTTCGTCCCGGAGATGTATATCAACTACAATCTGCCGGTAATGCTCAAATTTCACCCGATGGTAAATGGGTGTTGTATGCTCATTCATTTGTTGATTCGGCAAAAGATAAACGCAATACCGATTTGTGGATGGTAAGTTGGGATGGTGCAACAAAAATTCAATTAACTAACGGACCAGATAGTGAAGGCAACGCCAAGTGGAGTCCGGATAATAAATTCATCTCCTTCACCGCAAGTAGAAGTGGTACCAATCAAATTTATTTGATGAATAGAATGGGCGGTGAAGCCATCAAACTCACAGATGTAAAAGGAGAATTGAACGACTATGTATGGCATCCGAACGGTAAGCAACTAGCATTAGTCATTAGAGAACCTGAGGATACGAGTAAAAAAGGAATGACAAAACCTTATGTTATCGATCGCTATCAATTTAAACAAGATGTAGTAGGGTACAGGTACGATAATCGTAAAACACATATCTACCTTTTTGATATTGCTACTAAAAAATTAGACACTTTAACTTCGGGCAGTTACAACGAAGGTAATCCCATGTTTAGTCCCGATGGTTCCTTGCTTTCATTCATCAGTAATCGTACCGCCGATCCCGATAAAAATGGCAATACCGATATTTTTATCATAGAAACAAAAGCCGGTGCAACAGCTCGTCAACTCACCACTTGGAAAGGCAGCGATGGCAGTGTACAATGGAGTCCCGATGGAAAAATGATTGCCTATTTACGCAATAGTAATGATGCAGATTATAGCATGTATGATCAACAGGTATTGGCTGTTATTCCTGTTGGTGGCGGAACACCAAGATTATTATCGGATAAAATTGACCGTCCGGTTAGCAACCCAAGATGGTATAATAATGGTGCAGATATTGCGGTATTGGTGAGTGATGATTGTAAAAGATATATTGCTAGTTATACTTTAACTACCGGAAGTTACAAACAAGTTACTGATGGTGAACGAGTTTTTAACGGATTAGAATTACACTCCGATGGTAGTTGGTTAACTTCAATTAGTACACCTCAAACTCCTGCAGAATTATTTGTCTTGCAAAACAACAACTCAAGGGCTTTAACCAATTTGAACGAAGCTTTTTTAGCCAAAGTTCAATTAGCATCGGTAGAAAAATTTACTTCAAAAAGTAAGGATGGTGCATTGGTTTCTAATCTATTGTTTATCCCGCCGGGGGCGGAAAAGAAAAACCTACCGGTTATCTTTTTCATACACGGTGGCCCTGTAGCACAAGATGAATTCGGGTTTGATTTATCTCGTCAAATATTAGCTGCACAAGGTTATGCAGTAGTGGCCGTAAACTACCGTGGTTCTAGCGGAAGAGGATTAGATTTTTGTAAAGCCATTTATGCCGATTGGGGAAATAAAGAAGTATTAGATATTTTAGGTGCCAGTGATGATTTGGTTTTAAAAGGTATCGTTGATAAAAATCGTCAAGGCATTGGCGGTTGGAGTTATGGTGGCATTTTAACCAATTACAGTATTGCAACCGATACTCGTTTCAAAGCAGCTGCAAGTGGTGCAGGTAGTGCGTTGCAATTGTCTTTGTATGGTGTTGATCAATACATTTTACAATTAGATAATGAATTAGGACAGCCTTGGAAAGATAAAAATTATGAGAAATATTTGAAGTTGAGCTATCCATTTTTAAAGGCAGATAAAATCAAAACACCAACACAGTTTATGGTAGGAGAGAAGGATTTCAATGTGCCGGCTGTTGGTAGTGAGCAAATGTATCAGGCATTTAAATCTATTGGTATTCCTACTGAACTGATTATTTACCCGGGACAGTTTCATGGCATTACTGTTCCATCTTTTCAAAAAGATAGATTTGAAAGATATATCAGTTGGTTTGGAAAATATTTGAAATAAATCAACCTATAGCGAGTAGATATGTAGTTTTTTATGCTAATGCAAACCATTGCTCCATGATAGCAGCTGCATATTTACTCGCTATTGCTTCAATAAACTTCGGAAAGTCGATAGGCGACTGTTCATCTGCTGCATCAGAAATGGTTCTGATTATTGTAAAAGGAATATTGTATTCGTAACAAACTTGAGCAACAGCAGCACCTTCCATTTCAACACATAAAACTTGTGGTAAAGCAAGATGTAAATACGTCTTTTGAGATTGTTGTGCAAAAAACTGATCACCACTTGCAATAGTCCCTATGTGAAGCTTTGGTGTATAAATGCCAAAAGTTGATAATGTCTCATCTGCTATATAAGTGTTAAGTACTTGTAGCTCTAATAAAGATGTAATGATGGTATTTGCTTTTTGAAGTCTATTAGCATCAGCTTCAAAATAGGTTTTGCCCAATAAAGGAATTTCGAATTTGGGCATTAACGGACTGGCATCCATATCATGTTGAACCAATTGTTGTCCTAACACAATATCACCAATGTTTACTGTTGGATGAATAGCGCCTGCAACGCCGGTAAATAATAATTCCTTGATTTGATATTGGTGAATTAAAGTGGATACAGTTGTTGCAGCTGCTACTTTACCCCATCTTGAAAATACTACCACAACAGGTTGTTCATTGATGGTGCCGGAATAATACGTTCTCATGCCGGAGGTAACAGCAGTTTTATTGTTTAATAAGGCTACTATGCCTTCAATTTCTTCGGGCATAGCCCCCATGATGCCAATAGGTTGAATCATAGTTTACAGTTTAAGCTTAAAACTAAGCTAGATTTTGAAAACATGTGCGGAGTAGATGATGAACACACTCTTGTCAACTAGTCCAATAATTTTTTGCCTGACAAAATAGTTAAGATTACATCAAATTAAAATGCAATGCACTAAAATTTTGTAAAGATGATAGTCGCATATCTGCAGCACCAAAACGTTCATCTTTCAGTTGGCTATGGTGTGGTACCACCACACATTTCATTCGAGCTGCTTTTGCTGCAATCATTCCATTAAAAGAATCTTCAAAGCAAATACAGGAGAGGGGAGAACTGCCTAATTGTTCTGCACAATCCAAATACACTTGTGGATGGGGTTTGCCAAATGGCAAATGTTGTGCAGAAGCTGTGGTATGTAAAATAGACTTAATGCCTAACATGTCTACTGCTACATCAATCAACTCTTGTGGGGAGGAAGACGCAATTCCAATTTTAAAATTACGCTCAGTAAAAAACCGAAAAATATATTCAACACCCGGCATAATCTTGCCATGGTCTTGAACTTTAGTGATAACTCGTTTAATGATTTCATGTTCGGCATTAGTCAATTCTTCATCACCAATGTTAAACTGCCTAAACCACCATTGTACAAACTCTCGGGTTCGCAATCCGGTGGTGGTTTTGTATTGTTCTTCACTCAAACTTACACCATACCATTTAAACACTTCATCTGCTGCTTCGCCCCATAAAGGTTCACTGTCAATCAGTAAGCCATCCATGTCAAAAATTACCGTATCTAATTGCATGGTTGCAAATATAGGGCAAGGACTAACTACTGTAATTGTTCTAATGTTGACAAAAAGAAAACAGCAGTAAACAATGTCTTGTCAACTGCTGTTCAAAAAGAATTGTCTTTAAATGTTACATACATTCCTTCATACAGGAGGTAGTAGGAGCTTTTACTTTAACGCAAACACCACGGTAACTTCAAATTGTAATTTCAACTTTTTAAAATCTACCTGCATGGGTGCTGTTGCACTTTCGTCGGCCGATTTAAACATGGCATTGGCATAAAATACAGGACCATGACCGCCTTCGGTTGGTTCATTGATCGTTAATGCTTCGCCGGCTTTTTCGCCAATAGCTTCTGCTAAATAAATGGCTTTTTCTTTGGCTGATTTTACTGCAGCAATCTTCAATTGTTTTTTGAACTCGGTTAATTTACTGTGTGATGTTTTAGCAATAAAGAAATTTTGTGTGGCTTCATCATCTAATTGTTTCACCAATTCATCCATTTTTGAAGTATTAGGCAGTTTTACCCAATATGTAATACTGGCATTTAAATCGGGATTTTTCTTTTTGTTCTTTTTGTACAACCAATAATTGCCATCCCAACCTTGATAACTGTACACCGATAAATCGGTTTCGGCAATGTTTAGTTTTTTACAAGCATTCAAAAAGTTGTTTTTGATTTTGTCAATGTCCACTTTCCCACTACCTTTTTTATCGTATTCCCGCAGTTCAACTTGTACATAAATTTCATCGGGAGTAATTTCCATCTCTGCCAAACCACTCACGGTAATGGTTTTCTGTTTAATTGTGTTTTCGCTGGGTTGAGCGAATCCTAAACAAGTAAGTTGAACAAATAAAAGTAAAATGCTGATTTTTTTCATAGTCTTTGTTTTAAGGTAATTGAATCATTTCGTTATGCAAACGAACAAAAATTAAAAATAGGAGTGTACAAGCTTAACAATATGTTTACATTGGCTATATTGCGACCTTGTTTGCCAAAACCTATTGCAATGAATTTAGTTGAAAAGCTAAAACATATCAAACCAGTACGTTCTCTAATCTACGGTGTAGTAGGTGCTATCACTTATCCGGGACTGAGTTTGATTAACAAACTTAAAATTGAAGGCACGGAGCATCTGAGGAATTTACCTCAGCGCAATGTCTTATTTGTAAGCAATCATCAGACATACTTTGCCGACGTTATCACATTCATTCACATTTTTTGTGCGGTTAAATGGCGGAAGCAAAACAAATTGGGCATTCCTGTTTACTTGCTTAATCCCTTTACCAACGTGTATTACGTAGCGGCTGAAGAAACCATGAACGGCAGTTTCATTACCCGTTTATTCAAATTAGGTGGTGCTTTAACCGTAAAAAGAACCTGGCGTGCCGAAGGGAAAGATGTACAACGTAATCGAGATGAAAGCGATACACAAAAAATTGATTCGGCTTTAAAGCGAAGTTGGGTCATCACTTTTCCTCAGGGTACTACAAAACCATTTGCTCCCGGACGTAGGGGAACGGCTCATATCATCAAGAACAATCAACCTATTGTTGTTCCTGTTGTCATTAACGGGTTTTGGCGGGCTTTCAATAAAAAAGGGTTGGTATTTAAGAAAAAAGGCTCTTTACTTTCTGTTCGGTTTAAAGAACCGATGGTAATTGATTACACCCAGCCGGTTGAAGAGATTCTAAACCAAGTAATGGAAGCCATTGAGCAGAGTAAAGAATACATGCTTAAGGGTCGTCATCACTTAATGAACTTACTAGACAAATAGTCGTCAGCCCTCTATTTTTCCACTCATCCAAATTTTAAGACTTTATTTACGAACGTTGCCGTAAATTGCCTACGAATAAAATCGTATCATGACTGAAAAGGCATTAAAACCCACGGAGGGTGAATTAGAAATACTACAGGTTTTGTGGAATAAAGGCAAGGCAACAGTAAGAGATGTACATGAAACTTTAGCTGCATTTAAAGATTCGGGTTATACCACTACTTTAAAACTCATGCAGATTATGCATGAAAAAGGTTTGGTAACCCGAGACGATTCCTCCAAAACGCATATTTATCAAGCCAATGTGAGCAAAGAAAGTACCCAACAACAAATGGTGGGTAAAATGATTAGTAGTTTGTTTAGTGGCTCATCTACCCAATTGGTGATGCAGGCTTTGGGCAATCAAACGCCTTCTGCCGCTGAATTAGCTGAAATTCAACAACTACTCGACAACTTGAAAAAGCAATAACACATGTTTGCCCTTACCCAGTCTCCTTTTTTGCAGGCATTGGGATATGCCATCACTAACAGCCTTTGGCAATTTGCATTGCTATGGTTATTGTATATCCTTATTACTGGCATAGCTAAACCGATGGCACAGCATCGTTATCGCTTGGCATTATTTTTTCAGTTGGCTGGATTTATATGGTTTTTATTTACACTTCATTTTTATTACATCCGTTGTAGCGAAGCGTTGGCTACAGCTTCTGCTTTGGGTTTATCGGGAGCTGATTTAACAAATGCGATGGTGCTAGATAAAGGTTGGTACAAAGTGTTGATTTATGCAGAACAAGTGTTGCCTTATTTGGCTGTTGCTTACTTAATGATGATGCTGGTGTTGTTGATGCGTTGGGTAAAAGCCTATCAATTTACAGCAATGATTCGCCACCAAGGCTTGCAAAAAATACCTGTAGATTGGCGTTTGTTTACGAATAGAATAGCTGCTCATTTAGGCATCAAACAAACCGTAAAAATTTACTTGTCTGATTTAGTAAAAAGTCCGCTGACAATTGGTTTTTTAAAGCCTATGATTTTAATTCCGGCAGCAAGTATGAATCACCTGACCGTACAGCAATTAGAAGCGGTGATCTTACATGAATTGGCTCATATTCGTCGTTTTGATTATCTCGTAAATATTCTTGTTTCCATTGCTGAGTTAATGTTGTTCTTCAATCCGTTCACACAATTATTAAGTCAGCAAATTAAGAATGAAAGAGAACATGCCTGTGACGATTGGGTATTGCAATTTCAATATGATGGTGCCATGTATGCCGAGGCTTTATTGCGTTTGGCAACCGTTCAGCAATCAACATTAACACTGCATGTAGCCAATAAAAAAAATGATTTATTACAAAGGGTAAGAAGGGTAGTGGGCCAACCTGATAAACGTTTTTCTTATCGCCAGCAATTATTAGCATTGCTCATGGTTACTTGTATTCTGAGTGCCGTGGCTTGGTTAAGTCCGGTAAATGTAGTGACGAATGTATCTGCAAGTCAGCCTTCGAAAATAACAAACAGTAAAAAAGTATTTGTTCAGCCGGTAGCAGCATCAGTTGATAATCCGCTGTTCAATCCTATATTCTTTTTGAATAATGAATCGCAGCAACAAATCAAAGAAGAATTGCAGCAAGTGGCGGCTGCTACTGCAGCAAAAAATATTCAGTTTAATGAAGGATTAATGAAGGATGTTGAAGTTAGTATGGAAAGTGAATTGACAAAAGCTACTACGGCATTATTGGCGAGTAGAGAAGATATGGAGCCTTTGTTGTTGAATGCTGCAAATCAATCTAATCGTTTACAAACAATTGATTCTATGGCTATGGCACAACTTGCAAGATTGGTCAACAACAAATCAATTTCAAACCTTGAACTACAACAGTTGAATAAAGATTTACAGCAATCTTTAGACAAGTTAGAATCGAATGCCAAACAATTGGGTTTTGCCATGTTGTCTGAGGAAAAGAAAATGAAAGAAACTATAGCCAAATCTATGGCAATGATGAAGCAAGCAGCAACATCATCTAAAGATGAAGCAGCATTAAAAACTTTGATTGGAAAATTATTTACCAAGGCACAAAAAATGAAAGTTCAAGCAATAAAAGATAGTATTGAGCAGCACAAACAAAAACTAGTCAAAGCGCCAACTATACCTGCTGCACCAATCGTTGTGCCCGGTTTTGCTTACAATTTTGCAGGTAGTGCAGCAATTCCTTTACCGGTGTTTAGTTTTGAAACAAAAGAAGATGTAAAAACAAGGTATCGTACCAAACAATATCAAGAACAAAAGCTTCCATCACCGACAGCAACGGAAGAAAAAATTGAAGTAATTATTTCCGTGCCTTCAAAAGCAACAGATTCAACTAAAAAGAAGAAAGTAATCATCTTTTTATAGGTTAGGTTGCTTTCATCCAACCGAGTTTTTCAAATGCAGCATACAAGGCTCCAATATGTGCGGCATGTAAGAGTTTGTTTTCTCGAAGGAGTGCAAAAATTTCTGCCTTAGAAAACGTCAACACATCCATATCTTCAAATGCATCGAATTGTTGTGCAGCAACAGGTTTTGCACCGGTAGCTAAATAGAAATAAGCATAATTGGTATTAGTGGCAGGGTTAGTAGCAACCTTGTATAAAAATTCAATTGCACTAGCTTCGTAGCCGGTTTCTTCTTTTGTTTCTCTCAATGCTGAAGCCTCCGGTGTTTCTGTTTTATCAATTACACCTCCCGGAATTTCGTAAGTCACTTCTTGAATGGCGTGGCGATATTGTCGTACCAATACAATTTTTTCATCTTCGGTAACCAATACTACTCCACACCAATCCGGAAATTCCAATACATAATACGGTTCAATGATGCGACCATCTGGTAGTTCACATTTGTCTGTTCTAGCAATAAACCATCTGTCTTTGTAAACGTATGCAGAGGAAACAATTTTCCAGTTTAAATCTCTCATCATTACCAATTCATATTTGCTCTTAAAGTGGTGATATGGGCTACATGATGTTTGCCATGCCAAGCATATAAGCCCAATAATAACCAAAGGCTCATTTTTCTGCCTTGTTCGGGATGTACTACTTCTTTTTGCCATTCTTCATCACTCAAATCTTTAATAGCAGCATGCCAACGTTGATGCAAAGCATGTAACAAAGTGAGTGAAATATTAATGGGTACACTATATACATCGGGCATATTGGCCCATTCTTTTTCTTGATATGGTTTGATGGTTGGTGTATCTTCTGTTAAGCCAAGTTTAAAGCGGATATAGGCATTCATATGACTGTCAGCTACATGATGCACCAATTGTTTAACCGTCCAGCCATCAGCCCTATAAGGTGTATCTAGCTGTGCTTCATCAAGGTTTAAAATAGACCGTTCTAGATCTTCGGGTAAAAATTTGAGGTCTAACAACCATTTTTCTTTTTGTTCCTGAGAAAATGGAACAGGTTCATATTTACCGATGGGATAGCGAGGATCCATAATCGTAATGTTTAAAATGTGATAGCAATTCGCAGCCGATCATTCGGACTATAAAGGTACTGGGATAATCGTACACCTTACAATGATTTATCAACCCAAGGGTCATAAATCATCTTGTACAATTGAATTAATGCAGTGGCAATAAAAATAATTCCCATAACAATATTGAGCGTTTTATTACTTGTTTTCATTTTTGTTATGGCCCAATTACCACCATGAATATATACGCCTAAACCGGCTAAGGTTCCTAATCCGGCGCCAGCCGTAAAAATATTGTATTGGGCAAAGCCCGATTTCAAAACGCCGTTATCTACCAAATAAGTTGCCCAAATAAACCAAAAAGGAATTTGTGCCGGATTGATGGCGCTGATGCTAACACCCAGCCAAAAGCGATTCATGTTATTATTCAATAATAGTCCTTTTTTTTCTGCTGATTGTTTGGTGGCTAGAACAAAACTGAGAACACCCAATATCAAAAAAACACCAACAGTAATCCAACCTAAAATTTTGAAAATCATTTTGTGTTGTATCACCCAATCCATGCCTGTTAAAGCCAAACGCAGGTAAATGATTTCAACAATGGCAATGCCAATGCCATACATCCAAGCTTTTTTGAAGCTTTCTTGCACACTCAATTGTGTTGCCGTCATGTTCATATTGCCAAAGGGTAATTGACCCAAAAAGCTGATGAGCATGGCTGTAAAAAGCAAAATCACAATCTCCATGTGCTGGTTTATAATTGCATGATAGTGAAAAGACGCTTAACTAAAAAACTGCAATAAGCATCCAATACATTACATCGCTTCTTTGATATCTTGCATAATACGCTTTGCAATATTATCTGCAGTAGTTTCAAAATTGCTTTCCGCATAAATGCGGATGATGGGTTCGGTATTACTTGTTCTCAAATGCACCCAATCTTTATCAAATTCAATTTTTAAACCATCTTCGGTATTGATAGGGTTGTTTTTGTATTTACTCTTGATATGGGTGAAGATTTTTTGAATGTCGAAACCTTTTTCCAATTCAATTTTGTTCTTACTCATAAAGTAATCAGGGTAAGTGCCACGTAATTGTTTGATGGTTTTTTTAGACTTCGCCAAATGCGTAAGGAACAAAGCAATGCCAATCAATGCATCTCTGCCGTAATGTAAATCCGGAACAATGATCCCACCATTGCCTTCGCCACCAATTACCGCATCAACGGCTTTCATTTTGGTAACCACATTCACTTCGCCAACGGCACTCGGAAAATATTCACCTCCATGTTTCAAGGTCACATCTTTCAAAGCTCTAGTGCTTGACATATTGCTTACGGTATTGCCTTTACGATGTTGTAAGATATAATCGGCAACAGCTACTAAAGTATATTCCTCGCCAAATAAACTACCATCTTCACAAACAAAACAAAGTCGATCTACATCAGGATCAACTGCAATGCCTAAATGTGCTTTACTACGAGTTACTTCGCTACATAACTCTGTTAAATGTTGCGGCAATGGTTCAGGATTATGAGCAAATTTGCCATTTACTTCTCCATTAAGTACAGTAATATCTTTTACACCTAACGCTTTCAATAATGCAGGAACAGCAAATGCACCCGAACTATTAATGGCATCAATGACAATATTGAATTTTTGTTTTTTGATGGCTGCAATATCAACTAAAGGATAATTAATTACTGCATCAATATGTTGTTGAAGCGAAACGGTGTCTACTGTATAGCTTCCTAGTTTATCTACAGTTGCAAAGTTAAAATCTTCGTTTTCTGCCAATGCCAAAACAGTTGCACCTTCAGCACCGCTAATGAATTCGCCTTTGCCATTCAATAGTTTTAATGCATTCCATTCTTTTGGGTTATGACTAGCCGTTAAAATGATACCTCCTGCAGCTTGTTCAAACACCACCGCCATTTCAACAGTTGGTGTGGTGCTTAAACCACAGTCAATAACATCTAACCCTAGGGCATTGAGTGTACTAACCACCAAACGTTGCACCATTTCGCCACTGATTCTTCCATCTCTACCAATCACAACTTTTCTATTATCAGATTGTTGCATCAACCAAGTGCCATAAGCGGCGGAGAATTTAACAACATCTAAAGGACTTAATGTTTCGCCAGGTTTACCGCCAATTGTTCCTCTGATTCCGGAAATACTTTTAATTAATGACATAGGTTGCAAATTTCTAGAACAAACATAAAAGAAAAAAAATAAGTTTTACGATGTTGGTAATGGGCTAACGGGTATTTTTATATCCACAGAAATGGTATGATTTATCCGGTGTACGAAAAATATATGGTGAAGGCAGATGCATGGTACTATCTGGATTTATTCATACAACATCAATTGATTGTCGTTTTAGATGAAGCCAAAGACTTTTTTGACCCGATAATTGGTAATAATCAGGTTGATTTGTGCTATGTTATCAGAATGCCCGAACATCAATTTGCAAAAGCCGACGCTATCATCAAGCAAACCATTAGTCAAAATGGTATTCCTGAGGATTATTTTTTAGTTCATTACGACGATAAAGCATTATTTGATGTGCTAGAAAATATGCAAAGTTGGAGTCGTGCCGATGTATTAACTGCCACTTTATTACTTGAAAATCGTGGATATGATATACCACAGCAAATTATTACGCAATCTGCCGATGCTCAATATGAAATAGATCGAAACAAACAATCCATTTCTCTTATTGGGCTATTGTTTGCATACACCGTTTCTTTAGTGGGTATTTTCTTTGAACATCCATTAGCTATAGTACTTTCTTTTGCCAGTATTATTTGGGGAGTATTAGTAACAGCATTTAGGGATACTGATTTGAATGGCAAAAAACAATACATTTTTTCTGCTGTATATCGACGACATGGCTTTTTTGTGGCGCTAATTGGCTTCATTAACTTAACCATCGTATGGTATAAGTTGATACAAAATTAAAATGACAATGTTTACTTAAAGCGATACTTAACAGCTTCTTCTGTGTTTAACCTGTTTTCTTGCCTTAACTTAGCGCCGTAAATTAGTTGTATGCTTGAGAAGTCGTGGTTTAAAGATTGGTTTAATTCGCATTATTATCATTTATTGTATCAGCACAGAGATGAAGAAGAAGCCATTCATTTCATCAATCGGTTAATTGAACATTTGAATCCGGCAAAAGGCGCAAGGATGTTAGATGTTGCCTGCGGAAAAGGCCGACACAGCATCGCTTTAGCCGATATGGGTTTTGATGTTTCCGGGATTGATTTGTCATTTGAATCTATTAAAGAAGCAAAGCAAAGTGAAACGGAATCGTTACATTTTTTTCAACATGATATGCGATTACCTTTTTGGATTAATTATTTCGATTATGCCTTTAATTTCTTTACGAGTTTTGGATATTTTAGAACCGATAGAGAACACCATAATGCCATTCGTACCATTGCACAATCCATCAAAAAGAATGGTTGTTTTGTAATCGATTACCTAAACGTTCATTATGCTGAGGCTACTTTAGAAGCTAAAGCACAAAAAAGGGTAGGAGACACCAATTTTCACATTACGAAATGGCATGACGATAAGCATTTTTTTAAGCAAATACAGGTAGAGGAAAAGGGCATTGCCGTAAAACATTTATATACCGAAAGAGTGGCAAAGTTTAGTTTAGGCGATTTTACAGATATGTTGTCTTATCATGGGTTGCAAGTACAGGAAGTGTTTGGCGATTATCATTTTGCACATTATGATTTATACAAGTCGCCACGATTAATAATTGTAGCCAGAAAACTATCTAGATAGTCGAATTGGTAATTGAAAAATGTTTGAATGTTCTATAATTTAGGTAAACAAAAAATGGATCTATGATTAAATTAATTCGTATAGGGTTGTTTGGATTACTGTTGTTAAGCAGTTTTTCAATCTTGTCAGCTCAAAAAACAACTATTATTTTGGTTCGTCATGCAGAGAAAGATACTACTGCAAAGGGTTCTACCATGATGCAAGCCGACCCGCCGCTAACACAGCAGGGACTAGCAAGAGCGGAGAAATTGGTGAAAGTGCTCAAGAAGTATGAAGTAGATTCTATCTTTTCTACCAATTATACCAGAACAAAAGCTACTGTTGCACCTTTAGCTAAAAAGCACAGCTTATCGGTACAAACCTACGACCCCAAAAAATTAGAAGAGTTTGCCAATCGGCTTCGTCAGATAAAAGGCAAAACACTAGTAGTTGCCGGTCATTCTAACTCAACACCTGCTTTGGTAAACGCCATATTAAAAGAGAAGAAATTTGAAAACTTAGACGAATCGGTGTACAATAAAATCTTTATCGTCACCATCAAAAAAGGTAAGATGAAAGTTACCGTAAAAGAATATTAAATAAAAAGGGTTGATGGAAACATCAACCCTTTTTATTTCTGAGAAATCAGTTATTGCTTGCCAAAAACTTTCTTTAATATATCAGAAGTTCTAGCTAAAGGATCTTTTCTAATTTTTTGTTCTTCTAATTGTACCTGATAAAAAATACCCGCTAACGCTTTCTCGGTAACAAAAGCAGCCAAATCGGTATTTACTTTTTCTTTACTAAATGTATTGTAAGTTGTAAATACAGTATTCCAATATTTTGTGGCTTCTACCTTTGCTAAAGATTGTTCAATAACAGGTCTAAATGCTGTGGTTAATTCTGCCGTAGTTTTAGATTTTAAGTAATTCGTTGCAGCAAAATCACCACCTTTTAAAATACCCCAAGCATCGGAAATACTCATCTCTTTAATGGCATTGATAAAAATTGGTGTAGCACTTTTAGCTGCGTCTTCAGCAGCACGGTTCATACTTAAAATGGCATTATCTACTTGTTTGCCTAAACCTACACTGCGTAATTTTTGTTCTACTTTTTTGGCTTCATCGGGCATCAAAATTTTGATAGCTGCATCTTTAAAAAAACCATCTACAGCCGACAATTTTTGGTTGCCATTCTGCGTACCAACCGCTAACGCTTCTTTTAATCCACTTACCACATCTGTGGTAGTTAAGGTGTCTTTTGTTACAATTGGTAAAGCTTTCTTAAGTATTCCCTTTAAACCCTGTGCATTACAAGCGGTTAGAGAAATGACAGTTAACGATAATGCTACAATAAATTTCATGCGAAGTTTTTAAAGAACAGTCAAAAATAGTACCAGTTAGGTGTAACAAGGCAAAATAATTAATTTTAACGCTTTAGCACTACTGTTTATGCCACAATTGAGTTATTGGGAAAGTACTACTTATTATAAAAAATACGATGTAGCTATTATCGGTAGCGGCTTAATGGGGCTATGGACTGCATTAGAATTGAAACAACGTCAGCCTAATCTATCGGTCATTATTCTGGAGAAAGATAGCATACCAACAGGGGCATCTACTCGTAATGCAGGCTTTGCTTGTTTTGGAAGTCCGACAGAATTATTGGCAGATATCGCTACGATGGGTGAAGCTACTATGTGGCAAATTGTAGATTTGCGTTACAAGGGCATCGAAAAAATCAAACAATATTTTACTGCGGATGACATTGATTTTGATGCTTGTGGCGGTTACGAATTGTATCATCAACCCATGCAAGATATTGGCTATTTGGCTCATGCTATGGAAGATTTGAACAAAGGCATGAAAGCCATTACCGGACAATCCAATGCTTTTAATTGGGCCAATGAAAAAATACAGGAATTCGGCTTCGCCGGATTTGATGCCATGATTGGTAATGCTATGGAAGGCGGATTACACAGTGGTAAATTGGTTCAAGCATTGACTCGAAAAGTATTGTTAGCAGGAGCGGAGATTAGAAGCGGCATCACTATTTCAGCTACCCAAAAAACTACAACAGGTGTGCTGTTAATGGGTAATAATGTTGAATGCCATGCATCAACTGTATTGTATTGCACCAACGGATTTACAGCAACTTATTTACCTCAAACCCATATTGAACCTGCAAGGGGACAAGTATTGGTTACTGCACCTATTGAAGGATTAGCGGCAAAGGGCACTTTTCATTACGATTGTGGCTATTATTATTTTAGAAATGTTGGAAATCGCATTTTATTAGGCGGTGCTAGGAATAAAAGTTTTTACACCGAATGCACAACTGTGCTTGAAACAAATGAAGTGATTCAAGCTGCATTAGAAGATTTTCTGCAACAGCATATTTTACCGCATCAACCTTACACCATCGATTATAGATGGGCTGGTTTAATGGGCTTTACCGATAATAAATTACCCACAATTGCACCAATAGACGATCATGTTTTTGCAGCTGTAGTCTGCAACGGAATGGGAGTAGCACTTTCACCTATCATGGCAGAACAAGCTGCTGCCTTACTATTGCAATAGTTTTTTAACTTTTCTGAAAAAGGAAAGATTTACTTTTGCTGTAATACCAATGCATGAAAAAGTTAATCGTCATTTTAGCCTTAGCTACTATAGCCTGTAACAATAACACCGATACGCCGGCAGACAATGTCAATACCGTTCCGCCACCGCCGAGCATCGCCTATAATGTGGTGAAAATTTATCCGCATGATACGGCTTCGTTTACACAAGGTTTAGTGTGGCACAATAACAGTTTGTACGAAGGAACAGGCAATAGAGGCTTTAGTAAATTAATGAAAGTAAACCTGGCAGACGGTAAAGCCCAAAAAGCGATTAGTTTGGCCGGACAGTATTTTGGTGAAGGCATAACCATCCTCAACAATAAAATTTACCAACTTACTTGGGAGGAACATAAAGTATTGGTGTACGATGTAAACAGTTTTAATAAAACCGGAGAATTTGAATGGCCTTACGAAGGTTGGGGCATTACACATAATGGAAAAGAATTAATCATTAGTACCGGAAGCAGCAATTTATATGTGGTTAATCCTGCCGATTTTAAGATAATAAAAACGATTGCTGTCAATGATAATAACGGGCCGGTAGCCAACCTTAACGAATTAGAATTTGCCAAAGGCTTTGTATTTGCCAATGTGTGGCAATCAGATTATATCATCAAAGTAAATCCTACTACAGGCAAAGTGGAAGGCCGCATTGATTTTGGTGGTCTATTATACAAAAATGGTATTCCATTCGATGAAACGCATAAAGATGTTCTCAACGGCATTGCTTACGATTCTACCAAAAATAGTTTTTATGTCACCGGTAAATGGTGGCCTGCATTGTTTGAAGTGAAGATTGATTAGGGGGGATTCGAAAGTCAGCCCCTATCCCCTAAAGGGGAAGGGATTGGTGAATGGTGCCCCTACGAGTCGGGGGTGAATGTCTTTCCGATAGGAATCTGCTGAGTAATGAATAGTCAACGGTGAAGTATTACAACTTCACTTTTCCATCTTCTCCCCTTGAACTCCATCAAGCCTTTATGCATTCGTAGCAAAAAAATCATTCCCACAAAAGCCTCGTCTGATTATATAATTGTTGACAGACTAAATTTTTAGCTTTTCCACCTTACGCTGATTAAAACAGCATGTGAAAATTTCACATGTTATTTGAATGATTAGTTCTTAAACCTATTATCCAACTCTTGTTCATAATAGCTATTAAAGTAAACAGCCTTAACCTTTTTCTCTTTGGTTAACCGGTGGAACGCCTCAAAGAAAGGTTCATCAATCAGTTTGCCGGGAAAAGTTAGCCAATAACGGTTGCCGCCCATATCCATATCTATCTTATAAAAGTTCAGCCGGAGTGCTCTTGCTTTAAATTCTTGTTCGTCTTCAATATCAATTTCCGCATTTACCCGGTTATCGCAATAGGCTATTCTTTCCTTACGACCAACGGAGAAAAGCTGAGAAATGAATGCCACACTGCTATCCCGAACCAACTGCTGCAGTACTTTCCCTCTTTCCTCATGTTCTAAACCCTGTAGGCTAATGCCTCTTTGATTTTTACTTATCCAAACCGTCGCAATCTTTGGATACTGTTTTTTTAATTCTGCAATAATAGAGTCGGTCAACTGATAGGTTGTTTTGTTGCGGGATTTGAAAATGCTATAGTTTAAAATAATTGCATACTGATTTTTATACACTTTAAATGGCATTTCGTAATAGCCAACCTTTATCGTTCTTTCATTTGGCTTCAGTAGATAAAAGTCTTTTTTGATATACACCGGCAGTTTCTTGTACGGCAGCACAAATCCATAACTAGTTGAATCGGTATAGGCAATAATGCTATCTGTTTTAGGTGTAATGTAGAAATCGAGTTCATTGCTATCATCATCTATAACCGGTTCTTTCCATACCCCATTCTCTAACATTTTCACTTTGAACCTCGTATGCTTATAGCCATCGTAATCATCAAATGCTGACATCGAAATAGCCTTCGAATAAACTACATCAGTGCTACTAATAAACCCTTCTATAAAATGTAGCCAGTTGCCCACTTTCAGACTGGTATCTTTATCCTGCACTGTGCCTTTTGTTCTTACTTGTCCGTTGGGAAAAGTAAAAACAGCCGTAGCAAACCTAGCTTTTGGGCGATTGCCTATCGCATAATTCACCGTACTGTCGGGCCTGTAATACACCGTAGCATTGTTGCTGACCATTGGTGCCATAATCGTTACCGCCAATATAGAACCATCGGTTAAGGTAAGGCTACAATTGAAATGTTGAATGTGAAAATCAAAACTATTGCTGATTAATGTACCATTAAAAATAAGGGGTATCCGTTGTTTAGGCAACAGGGTTTGATTAATACTGAAAAAATCTCTGGTACTACTTTGCACTTTAGCAATATTCAACGTGTCATCGCACAAATTGTATAGCCAAAAAGTATCTTTCACCAATCGTTTGGCATTGGTTCCAATCACCGCTTGTAATGGGAGCATATGTGTTTTTTCTCCATTCATTACAATACAGCTGGATGCAGGATATTTTATTTTCGGCGGCGGAGGTTCAAAAAGGTTTTCAAGTTTGTCTATCACCACCCACTTTTTGTTTTCCAATTGGTAGGTGTAGGTAATTCTTGCCTTTTTAGTTACCTCAAAATCGTATCTCCGAATGGTTTTCAGCGGTTGGGGATAAAACACATCGTTGTAATTACTCAACAAGGTGTCTAACTCATATTTTTTGGTTGAGGTGTTGAAAATATAGTAATTCAATTTTTGTCTATATCCTTTTATCTCAAGGTCACGCCAACTTTCAATCTGTACCGAAAAATCTTGGGCTTCTTTAATACCACGGTTATAAAAGTCAATAAATTGTACGATGTTTTTACTTTCCTTCGACGCCGATTTGGTGATTCGTGGAATATAAATTTCTTGATGCAGTTTGCCGTTTTCTGTATTGTATACCCTAGCATTGTTCAGCAGGTAAGTATCCATTCCTTCACCCGGTCCATTTATGGTTTGATAGTCAAACCGAACCGTATATTTCAACTCCTCTTTAGGTGCTGCCTCTACCATTGCTTGATGACCTTGCTCAAGTATAATGGAGATAGGTTCAAAGTTTTTGCCATCGAAGGTTTCAACGGGTTTTACTAATGAAAAATCTTCTGTAATTCCGTTGTTACAAATCCGTACTGCTTTTTGCAAGGGGAGGTGAACTATCTTCGTTTCATAGGGCCAGTCCATGAAATCTGCCTCTATTTTTACTTTATAGATGGGATAGTTTTGTGGGTCTTTCAAAACGGTATTGTCCAGCCGAAAGGCTACGACATAGTAGTCGCCCAAGTTGAAGTATTGTTGGCGAAATAGGGGTCTAGTGGCTGCTCCTTTCTTTGCTTTCAGATTTTCCCAAAAGAATAGGGTATCGTTGCGGTGCTTCCATTGTTTGTCTTCTTGATAAGTTACTCCAGCCAATATGGGTTTATTTTGTTCATCTACCAAGTACATCTTTAAGTCGGGCAGTTTGGTGACACTATTATTTGCATGTACATCCAACACAAATAAATAATACTTATCGTAGCCGCATTGCTGCGATAATAATGCCGTGGCCGATAGCTGAAATAGTAGTAAGATGAGAAGCCTTGTCATTGGCAGTGGTTTAATGCAGTGCAGTTATTTTTTATTAGAACGATGCCGAAGATACAATTTAGGCAAGAATCTGTTTTGCCCGACTAATTCCTATTAATTTTACTAACAAATTAAAGGCCAAGATTTAGGCGTAGTTTGGTAAAGGGAAAAAGAAATGGTGGCCCAACTAGTCGGGGGGTGAATGTCATCCCGACGAAGGAGGGATCTGCTAATTAGCAATAGTAAATACTGATATTGCGTTTCGCTATTGTTTGTATTCCTCAATAATTGTAAAAAACCAATTGCTGATTTGCAGGCAAAGAACACCTGCAAAGGCGAATGTTTTAGAAAGCTATCATTATAAATGAACTTTATATTTCGACATGATAACGGGGAGTTTATTCCAGAAATATACGATGTCATGTTTTTGTTCCAGCAATGCAAAATCCTCTTTTTTAGGGCGGCCATTATTTTCAAAAAGCTTCGCTAAATCGGCCATATAATCTTCATGTCCTCCTGGAATATAAATATCAACAAACCTGGCATTAGATTCAGAAGCGTTCCAAAAGGTGTGCATTTTATTTCTAGGTCTTAAGTGCCAGTCTCCTGCATTAACCTGAAATATTTTTTCTTCCACCATAATGGTGACAGAGCCTTCCAAGACAAAACAGATTTCATCAAAATTCTTGTGCAAGTGGGGTGGAGCTCCTAAGAAACCAGATTTTAGCGTTGCTTCGTCACACCCAAGATTGCCACCTGTTTGATGTTTGGATAACTTTGAGATTAAATCTATTCCTCCAATTTTACCAATTTTACCTTCTCCATTTTTTATATGAATGGTGTCTATTTCTTCATCGAAAAAATCATTAACATCGGTCATGGAATAGGTTGTTTTTGGAATCGCTAATGTGCCAAGGACTGTGAGGCTCATTAATTGCATAAGGTTTCTTCTGGATAGGCGATTTTGTTCCATTTGGTTGTTTTTATGATTGCTTATTATGAGCTAGTATTTGTAAGTGCAGGTAAACAGACTTTCAAAAGCCCGGTTACCTGATGCTAAATCTATAAATTAAAGTTGATGATTTGCACATAGCTTGTTCTAATGGAGCTTTCCTTTACACCCTTTGCTGCCAAGCTAAGCCCCCGGCGAATGTAGCAGCTATCTCTTAGGGAGAAGGAAATGGTGAATGATTTAATTTTAGATTGAGAACTCCTACGTATGATAAATCCAGACCCCCAAAGGCTATCTAACTATAATTTTATAAGAGTATAAACATCTCATTCAAATATACACAACACAAATTAAGCCTATGCTAAAATTTACCCATCAATATCAACGCTTAAATGCAACATCGTTTGCATAACAATCCCTCAAAAAAGAGAGAAAGCCTTATTATATCTTCTTCCCCTTCCACTTGCCGCTGCGGATATAGAAAAACGAGGGTAAAAATAGGGTGGTCCAGTAAATCCATTCACTCATCCAACCATAAGTAATGGGCAGGTTTAATACTTCTAATACCGTATACACATACACACAGTATAATATAATGGCTACAATTTCTATATAGAGATTAATTCTGGTATTGCCGGTTCCGGTTACGGCATTTAACCAAACCGTTCCTAATGGCATTAAAATAAGTGCAGTAGATACTACTCTTACAACAGGTATAGCAGCTTCAATAAAGGCTTCATTTTGTCCGAACACACTTAAAAATCCTACCGGAAAAATATTTAATATCACAGCAATAATCACCGAAAAACCCAAACTCAGCTTGGTGATTTTATAAATCAATTCTATCACTCGGTCTTGCATACCTTGCCCAATTACATTACTCACCATGGCATTGGTGGCAGCGGCAAAAGCCCATGTGAAACAACCAAAGAAGCCAAAAATATTCCGCATTAAATTAGAGATGGCTAAATCTCTTTGGCCGTGGTGTTCAATCAAAATATAGAAAAACTCCCAACTAATAATACTAATGGCATGTTGCAGAATGAGTGGGGTAGATTGTAGTAAAATAATTTTGGCGGTTACTTTATCATAACCCCATTTTTTAAACAAATGAAAACGTTTGCCAATGCCTTTGTAGTGAATCACCAAATACACTACAAACATACCAATGGCTTCGGCAGTGATAGAGGCTACTGCAGCACCATTAAATCCCATGGCCGGTAAACCAAGTCGGCCTTGTATTAAACCGTAATCGAGTAGAATATTACTGATGGTTTCGGCCAATGTACCCACAATCAACAACTTACTCTGATTGGTACCTACCAACAACGCATTTCTTAATTGATAGATATACAAAAAGGGCAAACCCCAAATGCGTATTTGTAAAAATTGGGTAGCTGTTTCTACATTTACTTGGTCATGCAAGGCATAACGCAAAATAGCCGGTGCAATAACATAAGTGAGCAAAATACCGGCGGCGGCAAAACACATGGCAATGCGAATGCCTTGGCTAAACAAATTACCAATTTCTTCCACTCTGCCTTCTCCGGCTCGGCGTGAAATCAACGATTGTAAACCATTGTTAAGTCCGTGACCAATTACCGCAAAAATCAGGTAATACACACCGGTTAATCCTGCTAATCCCAAGGCATTTTCTCCCAACTGCCCTAAAAAAATGCTGTTGGTAATAAAGTTAATCTGTGGTACTAAAATGGCAGCAGAAATGGGCAAGGCAATTTTAAGAATTTGCCTATTGCTGATATCCACCTTCAAATCGTTATGTAATCCCGTTGCTGCCATAAAAGGCGGCAAATCTACAGGTAATTTGTTCATGCCAAGCCAAGACCTGATGCGGCTCAAAATTTATCGGTTAATTTTTTAGTATCATTGCAACGTAATCTGATATTGCATGTCAAAAAAGGCTTTTAGTACTTATAGCGCTGCGACTGAATTGGGTGGATTGAACAACCACCAATTGATTGTGGAGCTGAGTAAACACCATTTTTCTTGTTTAGTAGTTACTGCACAACTCAATATTGTTGCGTTTGAGCTATTTAAACTAGATGAAGATGAGTTAGATTTTGATGACTTGATGATGGAAATCATGCGGGAATCAAGGTTATTAGATAAATCGTACACCGAAACAAAAGTCTATGCCAATAGTCCGTTTGCGTTGCTAATTCCTGCCGGTCAATTCAATAAACAAATAGCAGAAGATTATCTTTCGGTTAGCTTCGGCGAAGCCCATAGACAAGTAATGCGTTATGATGAATTGTCGGCCGATATGGGTATTGTTACTGCTTTTAGATTGGAGGAAGAAGTGCCGGAACAAATTAACCGTCGGTTGATTATGGTGGAGTTTCACCATGTATTTTCTAAGATGGCCGAACACTTGTTGCAGCAAGACAATAAAGCCACCGATAAAATTAAAGTGCAGTTTTACTACAAGCATATTATTGTTGGGGTGATGAAGAACAGCCAATTACATTTGGTACAATTCTTCAATTATCAAACACCCGAAGATGTGTTATATTTTCTCCTCAATATTTGTCAGCAATTAGGCTTACATACGGCACAAGTGGTACTTGAAATCAGCGGTATGATTGATTTACAATCGGCATTGTACAATGAACTGAATAAGTACTTTGCTAATATTGCTATGGAAGAAGTGAATATGAAAAATCTGCCGCAAGATTTTCACCACTATCCGCCGCATTATCTATCACCATTTTTTAATTTGGCGGTATGAGGATTATTTCAGGAAAGTTTGGTGGCCGAAAAATAGCGCCGCCTGCAAAAATGCCCCATACTAGACCAACTACAGATATTGCCAAAGAAGGGTTGTTTAATATACTGCACAACAGAATGGCTTTTGATGGTTGTAAAACCCTCGATTTGTTTGGTGGCACAGGATGCATCTCTTACGAATTGGCATCGAGAGGTGCAGCTGATTTAACGATTGTGGAGAAGGACCCTATCATGCATGCATTCATCAAAAAAAACATGGACATGTTGGGGGTCGAAAATTGCCATATTTTAAAGATGGAAGTGTTTAATTACTTGCAATCTTGTAACGAAACTTATGATTTTATTTTTGCCGGACCGCCCTATGCTTTAGGCAGTATTGATGAGTTGCCTAAAATAATTGTGGCAAAACAATTAATTGCTCCAGATGGTTTTTTTGTGTTGGAACATACGCCAAGAAACCAATATGAAAAATTTGACGGTTTTAGTTTTGCTCGAAATTATGGTACTACTATTTTCTCTTTCTTTGAAGCAGTATAAATTAATAATTCCCTTGCCCCTTTAGGGGACAGGGCTCACTACTCACTACATGACTTCTCCCATTTTCATAACAGGTATCGGCACAGGGGTTGGGAAAACAATTGTTTCGGCTATTGTTACTGAGGCTTTACAAGCTCATTATTGGAAACCCGTTCAAGCAGGATTTGAAGACGGAACTGATGCGTTACAGGTTGGGCAGTTGATCAGTAATTCCAACACCATCATTCAGCCGGAAGTCTATCGTCTAGCATTGCCAGCATCGCCACATATTGCCGCAAAGGCCGAGAAGCAGCGTATTTCTATTGATCGCATTGTAGCGCAATACCAAGCCATTAAAACTAATCAACCGTTAATTATAGAAGGAGCAGGAGGCATACTTGTTCCTTTAAATGAGAAAGATTTTGTAGCCAATATGATTCAAGCATTAGACGCAAGGGTTATTTTGGTGAGTAGAAATTACTTGGGCAGTATTAATCATTCCTTACTTACTGCAGCATATTGTAAACAATCCAATTTAAATGTATTGGGTTGGATATTTAATGACCAATACATGAATTATGAGCAGGAAATTGTGGATTGGAGTGGATTTCCTTCCTTAGGTTCTATACCATTAGCTACGTCAATGGATAAGGCTTTTATCAAAGCACAAGCGGACATTATTCGTCCCACATTACTCCAATTTCTTTCTATGGCTTGATGTTGTATCTTCATATTTTACAATTGGTATGACGAAACAAGCCTTACGCAAATTTTATAAAGCAAAGCGGCAATCCATCACAGATAAAGAGAAGCTGAAGTTGGATGATTTGTTGCTGATTCGATTTCAGCAATTGGGTATGCCTGACATTTCTTGTTTAATGAGTTATTGGCCAATGGCACATCAAAATGAACCCAATACCAAGTTGTTTACGAGTTACTATCGCCACTTAATTCCAGGTTTACAAATTTGTTACCCTGTTACGAATGTGGCAGATTGTAGCATGGATGCTATGTTGATTGATGAGGATACTGTTTATCGTACCAGTAATTTTGGTGTAACAGAGCCTGATAGTACAACTGTTGTTGAACCTGAGGCCATTGACTTGATTTTTGTACCAATGTTAGCCTATGATACCGAAGGGTATAGAGTAGGCTACGGCAAAGGTTACTATGATCGGTTCTTGCAACGCTGTCATAGCGAAGTACTCACCATCGGTTTTTCTTATTTTGAACCGGTGAATAATATTGAAGACCGCAATGGTTTTGACGTACCTTTAAATTATTGCATTACCCCTGATACTATTTATGAATTTTAGTGCTTTCTTTTTAAAATCGTTCCGTGTTTTACTGTTGCCATTTGCATTGGTCTATGGCATTATTGTTATCATCCGTAATTGGATGTATGACAAAGGTTATTTCAAATCTTCCAGTTTCAATTTTCCATTGATTTGTGTAGGTAATCTTGCTGTTGGCGGCACCGGAAAATCACCCATGGTTGAATACTTGTTACGTTTGTTACAATATGATTTCAACACAGCTACACTAAGTCGTGGTTACAAACGAAAAACTAAGGGTTATGCTTTAGCAGGTGTTGAAACTACTGCTTTAGAAATTGGCGATGAGCCCATGCAGTTTCATATTAAATTCCCTAGTGTAGCAGTTGCCGTTGGCGAAGAAAGAATTGATGCCGTTGCACAATTATTACACGATAAGCCCGATTTAGATGTTATTGTATTGGATGATGCGTTTCAGCACCGCAGTGTTAAAGCAGGATTTAATATTGTGCTCACAGATTTCAATAATTTATACACTCGAGATTTGTTTCTGCCCACCGGAGATTTAAGAGACAGTCGTTTTTCTGCCGCTAGGGCAGATGTAATTGTGGTTACCAAATGTCCGGCTGATTTAACCGACGAAGGCAAACGCAAAATCATCAAAGAGCTGAAACCTTTATCTAAGCAACATATTTTCTTCACCACTATTGCTTATGGTACGCCATATCATATTACCAATAAGCAGGAGAGAAATATTTCCAATCAAGATGAAGTGTTATTGGTTTGTGGCATTGCTAATCCTACGCCGCTCAAACAATTCATCATACAACAAGCAAAGACTTATTATTTGCAATCGTATAATGATCATCATATTTTTACTATCGATGATTTGAATGAGATTAAAACAATGCTCAACGACATTGATGCGGAGCATAAAATCATCATCACGACCGAAAAAGATGCCGTACGGTTAATTAAGTTTCAACAAACATTAGCAGATACTCCATTGTATGTGCTGCCAATCAAACATCAATTCCTATTTAATGAAGGCGCTGCTTTTGATGCGTTAGTCATTTCATTCATCCGGAATTTTAAAACAGTAACAACCCATGAGCAAGAAGAAGTCAAAAAATAAATCCGGTTCATCACACTTGCACCAACAAGGTGTAAAAGGTGTGTTGGAGATTACCCGTAGCGGCATTGGATATGTGGTGATTGCAGATGGCAGTGGCGATGTATTGGTTCGTCCCGGCGATTTTAATACAGCCCTTAATGGCGATACGGTAAGAGTAAAGTTGAGAGATAATTTTTCGGGTCGAAAAAAAGAAGGAAAGATTATTGAAGTGGTGAGCCGCAGACAAACTGAATTTATCGGTCATATTCAGTTGGGTACCAATTATGCTTTTTTTGTGCCGGATACCGATAAGCCCATGCCAGATTTATTTATTCCATTAGATAAAGTAAATGGTGCAGGCAATAAAGAAAGGGTAGTAGCCCGATTAGTAAAATGGGAGAAAGGCGATAAAAAACCGGTAGGTGAAGTGGTAAGTTTACTAACGGCCGAAGCAGAAAATAATATTGCCATGAAAGGCATTTTAACCGAAGCCGGTTTTCCGCTTACTTTCCCAGATGAAGTGATAGAAGAAAGTGAACGTATTAGCGATACGATTCCATCATCAGAAATTAAACTGCGAAAAGATTTTAGAGAGACGCTGACATTTACTATCGATCCATTCGATGCCAAAGATTTTGACGATGCTTTATCCATCAAAAAAATAAAAACAGGTTTGTATGAAATTGGTGTTCATATTGCCGATGTAAGTCATTTTGTTATACCGCAAACTGAACTAGATGAAGAAGCATACAAAAGAGCTACTTCAGTTTATTTGCCGGATCGGGTGAATCCTATGTTGCCCGAAAGAATTTCTAATGAACTCTGTTCGCTTAGACCTCATGAAGACAAATTAACTTTTTCCGCAGTATTTCAAATGACCACTGCCGGTGTGGTAAAGAACATTTGGCTTGGCCGAACCATCATACATTCTAACCATCGTTTTACCTACGAAGAAGTACAAGAAATTATTGAAGCAAAAGGAGAGGGCTTGCATGGCGAAGAAATTATGCTACTTAATGGCATTGCTCAAACATTGCGTAAAGAAAGATTCAGTCGTGGTGCTATTAACTTTTCTTCTCAAGAAGTTCGATTTAAGTTAGATGAAAAAGGTAAACCCATCGGCATAGTTATTAAAGAAAGTAAAGAGGCACATCAGTTGATTGAAGAGTTTATGCTGTTGGCTAATAAAGCTGTTGCAGAGCATATTGCTAAAGTAGAAGTAAGTGGAAAGCCGGTGCCATTTCCGTATCGAGTACATGATCAACCGGATGAAGAAAAATTGGCCCCGTTTATGGAGTTTGCCCGAAAGTATGGGCACAGTTTCAATGTGTCTTCTCCCGAAGCCATTGCTGCAAGTTTCAATCAAATGTTGTTAGATGTTAAAGGCAGACCAGAACAACATGTATTGGAACAATTGGGCATACGTACTATGGCTAAAGCTATTTACACCACCGACAACATAGGCCACTATGGTTTAGGGTTTGAAGAGTATTGTCATTTTACCTCACCCATTCGGCGTTACCCCGATGTATTGGTGCATCGGGTTTTAGAAAGTTGTTTACAAAAAAAACCATCTGTTGATAAGAAGATGGAAGAAAAATGTAAGCATTGTAGCGAAAGAGAAAGAGCCGCTATGGAAGCAGAAAGGGCTTCTAACAAATACAAACAAGTAGAGTATCTAAGAGATTATTTAGGCGAAGTGTTTGAGGGTGTTATTAGCGGTGTAGCTAGTTTCGGTTTTTGGGTAGAAACTATTGCCCATAAATGTGAAGGTTTGGTTACGGTTACTAGTCTGCTAGATTACGATGATTTTAGAATGATTGAAGGTGATTACAGTTTAGTAGGCCGCCGCAGCGGAAGAAAATTTAAGATGGGAGATAAGGTATGGATTAAAGTAATTGCTGCCAATTTAGAAAAGCGACAATTAGATTTTGATTGGGTACTCAAAGCCGATGAAGAAACGGCGGATGTTGCGACAGATATATCGGCGAAGCCAAAAGCAAAAAAGAAGAAAAAAAAATAGCATATGTTATACTTTATCATTGCCATTGTATTGGGTAGTATCATTTTTTTTGCAGTTAGAAATAATGGCGGAAATGCATCCCGTTCTAACGATGCTTCAACAACTAATGATGGCGGTATGTATGTAGGAGATGCAGGTGTATATGATACAAGCAATGATACCGACAATGATTGGGAAAGCGGTAATGATAACAGCAATGATGGCGGAAGTAGCGACAGTGGCGGTGACGGCGGTGGCGGTGATGGTGGGGGAGGTGGGGAATAAAAAAAGTTGTACCGGCATGTACCGATACAACTTCACAAAGCTTTTGGTATTATTTAAAACTAATCAATTCTACGTCAAATATCAAAGTACAATTAGGGCCAATTTCGGCACTCACTTGTCTATCGCCATAACCCAAATGTGGCGGAATAAAAAACCTGAACTTACTTCCGGCAGGCATCAATTGCAAACCTTCTGTCCAGCCTTTAATCACCATATTTAACGGAAAAGAAGCAGGCACACCACGCTTTACACTACTGTCAAACACAGTACCATCAATTAATGTACCGTGGTAATGACAAGTTACCGTATGTGTGGCCCAAGGTTTATCGCCTTCTCCTAGGGTTAATACTTCGTATTGTAATCCGCTTTCGGTTTCGGTTACTTCAGGCCTTTGTTTGTTGGTAGCCAAAAAATCTTGACCTGCTTTTAAATTGGCAGCGGCTTTTTCTGCCTTCAATTGAAATAATTTATCTGCTACTCCCATACTAAATTTTTTGCGAAAGTACGGTATTAGCCACAACTACAAACTTCTTACTATCATTTCTAATAACCAATCGATGTACTATCTTTATCGCATTCCTAACACAAGTAGGCTTTAAGCAGGTGAAAAAAATCTCTCCTTTAATCATTTGGTTTAGCATTATTATTCTGATCACCGTATCGGGTATTACGGGATTTATGTACATCGAGGATTTTAGCTTTTTGCAAGCCTTGTACATGACTGTTATTACCATCACCACCATTGGATATGGCGAAACCAAAACACTTACAGATGCCGGACGTATTTTCAATATTGTACTCATCATTACCTCATTTTCTACGTTTACGTATGCCTTAGCCAGTTTAACCCAATATTTTGCCAGTGGCGAAATGGCTAAATACTTCAAAAACAAAAAACTTATGGCAGCATTACAAGATTTGAATAACCATGTTATTGTTTGTGGATTTGGCCGTAACGGACAACAAGCGGCCCAAACATTATTACACCATAAAGTGGAATTTGTAGTGATAGAAAACAAAGACCAAACAGTTGTAGAATGGGCAGCGGATGGAAAAAACGTTTTGCATTTATTTGGCGATGCCACCGAGGATGCAATCTTGAAAAAAGCGGGGATAGAAAGAGCAAGGGCATTGGTATGCACCTTGCCGGTTGATGCCGATAATGTATTTATAGTACTTTCTGCCAGGTCATTAAATCCCAATATTCAGATTATCAGTAGAGCATCACAAGCAACATCTGTACCCAAGCTAAAAAAAGCCGGAGCAGACAATGTTATACTTCCCGATAAAATTGGTGGTACCCATATGGCAACCTTGGTATCTAAACCCGATGTAATAGAATTTATAGATTATTTGAGTGGAGAAGAAGGTGAGTCTATTAGTCTGGAATCGGTAGCGTATAATAATTTACCAACCGAATTGAAAGATAGAACACTAAAAGAAATTATGGCTTGGCGAAAAACAGGCGTTAACTGTATTGGCATTAAAGATGCAGAAGGAAAATTTGTAATTAATCCACCCGAAGAAACAGTGATTTCGCAAAACATGAGGGTAATTGTGTTAGGCACTAAACCCCAAATTGATGAAATGAAAGCGAATGTGGGATAGGAATGTTAGCCTTCATCCGCTCTTGGCAAAATTAAGCAGCTTTTAAAATCGCATCAATTCGATTCAATTCTTCTGCTGAGAATTTGGTCTTTTCGAGGCAAGAGACTGAATCCAATAATTGACTTGAACTGCTAGCCCCAATCAATACAGATGTAACTCGATTGTCCTTTAACAACCATGCTAGCGCCATTTGGGCCAAGGATTGTCCCCTTTCGATAGCCATCGTATGCAGCAATCTTATTTTTTGAAGTACTTTCTCCGTTATTTGCTCTTTTTTCAAAAAAACACCTTTTGTTGCCCTAGATCCTTCTGGTATTCCGTTGATATAGCGGTTGGTCAAAAAGCCCTGTGCCAGTGGGGAAAAAGGGATACAACCCACACCGCTCTTTTCGAGCAAATCAAGCAAGTTATCATCCTCCACCCATCTTTCAAACATAGAATATTTGGGCTGGTGTATTAAGCAAGGTGTACCCAATTGTTGTAGCATAGCAATCGCATTTGCAGCATCTGCAGTTTTATAATTGGATATGCCAACGTACAAAGCTTTTCCCTGTCGCACTATCAGGTCTAGTGCTCCCATGGTTTCTTCTAGCGGCGTATTAGGGTCGGGGCGGTGATGATAAAAAATATCAACATAGTCCAGTTGCATTCGTAGCAAGCTCTGGTCTATACTGGCTATCAGGTTCTTTTTAGATCCCCACTCACCATAAGGTCCCGGCCACATATAATAACCTGCTTTACTAGAAATAATTATTTCATCCCGATGCGATTGGAAATCCTGCTTCAATATTTTTCCAAAATTGACTTCCGCACTACCGGGGGGCGGACCGTAATTGTTGGCCAGGTCAAAATGGGTGATGCCGCAATCAAAAGCAGTATGCAAGGTCTTTCTATAAACGGCTTCGGCATCAACATCGCCGAAATTATGCCAAAGACCGAGTGAAATGGCCGGTAATTGAATACCGCTTTTACCGCAGCGGCGGTATTGCATTTGCGTATAGCGGTTCGGGTTGGCAGTATAGGTCATGGCAGGATTCGCAATTAAAGTTGTGGGCTTAAAAATAGGAACAAAGTTACATTGAACCGATGAAAGAGCACCCATTTACAAATCGTAGTACT
This sequence comes from Methylophilus rhizosphaerae, assembly GCA_943370285.1. Taxonomy (GTDB): domain Bacteria; phylum Bacteroidota; class Bacteroidia; order Chitinophagales; family Chitinophagaceae; genus CALRQJ02. The sequence goes on from CALRQJ020000013.1 coordinate 53,794, forward strand.
ACTTATCCCATACTTGGCAGCTAGCTTTCTGAAACCACTGCCAGTTTGCAAATACTCTTGAATAATCTGTTCTTTTAAGTCCATAAAATGATTGATTTGTAGTCAACCTATTGCAGGACGAGACATTTAAAAGTTGAAGATAAGAACAAAAACTGCATTATTTATCAAGCCTGAAACTACACTACAATAGAATTAAAACTTCTGATTGATTCAACGTCCACCCCGCTTTTGGCAATATATAGAAATGCACTGAGGCTTACGTCATTCTGTCAACTGCTTAATGTCTGTTGAAAAAGAAGCAATCTATTGACCGATGTATTTCTTTGCTATTGTGTATTTTGTTCTTGCACACCATGTCTTCTGGTTTATCCTATTGATTTTTACGAAATATTTTTTTGGATATTCCTTGCAAATACCTGATTTATAAAACTATTTATTTGAGAAAAAACGTAAAAAAGACATTGGGGTTAGCAGTTTTTTTAAAAAATTAGTAGTATGTACATATCTGTTTAGCAGTAATTCTGTACGTTTTTTGTTATTTGCAAAATGATCAATTAAATAGAACACTAGTTTTGAAAAAATATCATAACCTAAAAAAGGTGATAAAATTCGTCCTAATCGTAAGTCATTTTCAATCTTTTTATACACTTGCTTATCATAGTCCTTGAGAACTGATGCACTAAAATCATTTTTCTGTAAAGCAATAGCAATTTGTTCGGCTGCAAGCTTACCGCTGATCATTGCTTGTTCAATACCATTAGCGGACATAATGTCAATAAGCCCTGCTGCATCACCAATTAAAAAATAGCCATCTCCAGAAATTGGTTTTGGGTGTGTTCCAAGATGCAAAGCCCCACCTTCTAGATTTCCTATTTGCTCTGCATATTGAAACCGTTCATTCAATATTGGATTCTCAGAAATAAACTGGTAGAATAATTTGTTCAGATTGATTTTTTTCTTTTTCACAACATCGCTTCGTATAATAAGGTTGGCAGCGGCAGTTCCATCGTTGAAGAATTTATAATAAAAAGAACCAGGGAAAAATTTTTTATCAAGGAATACTTCAGCATGCTGTGGAGAATCCATATTTATTTTAATATTACAAAAGTAAGCCCTTACTCCTAAGACAATATCACGGTCTTTACGTTTCAAGTCTCCAACTTTAAATGGCAAAGAGGAATTTGAACCAGTAGCGATAACTAGTAATTTGGTTCGGATAAAAGCCTTTTTCTCATGATTAAAAATTATCCATTCTTTGTTTTTCTCATCTCGTTCACACTGCGTAATCGCAGTATTTTCATGCAACTCAACAAGTGGAGATGCTTTTACTTTCTGTATTAGCCAATTATCGAATTTTGCACGTGGAATGGCGAAGCAAGTGGGTAAATGTTCTAAATTTTTTAATGGCCTGAAATCAAAATTTATTGATTTATTTTTAGGCAGTTGAAATAAAATCCCTTTTACTGGTAAGTATTCATTTGTTAATGCTTCATCAATTGGCCATTGATTGTCTAAATCATGTAGGATACGAATGGCCCTTCGAAAAACAATATCGGAACAAGGTTTAGGTCTCGGGTGCATTTCCTTATCTATCAAAAGAGAAGGAATGCCGAGTTTTGCTAAATACAAACTTGCTATTTGGCCGGCAGGTCCAGCACCAATAATTGTAATTGTTTCTTGTTTCATCGTCATTTAGAGCTGCTGTATTGAGCATATGCACAGCGGTCAGCCCATTGAAGATCTGTCCACGTACATGATCCGTCCTGAAAAAAATTGACTGTGTTATTGAATTAATCCTGTTATTGGTTATCTAAGATAATTCATCCTGAATAAGGTTGACTAAAATTTTTGTTGAGGTCGAATTCGTCAAGCCGCAATAACGCCAACCCCGATGTTGTGTGCCGTACTTTTTTCTACGGATAATTGACTGCCAAAAGAAATAATGGTGTACACAAACTTAAACTCAAAAAAAGAAAATAAAAAAGTCTGTCCCAACCCAATCCATCGTCATTCATAAAAAAGTTTCGTGGTGGATTTTTAGGATTACGTTTTAATGTTTTATTGAAAATGAATAATTGAACTCTCAAAATTGTCAATGAAAATAAGGGGCAAAGTAAAAAAAGATAAAAGTTAGGTTTTGTTGGATCACTATTTTTTGGTGCTATCAAGCCAATAAAAGAAAGCGTCAATACGAAAAGATAAAATGGCAGTACGAGTCGTTTGTTAAAGTAAATTTTTGGAAAGAATAAAAACGAAAAAGGAATAATCATTAGTCCAAATAAAAAGCAATAACCATCAAGTCCCATTGTAAATTTTATATTTTGTTATTGTTTGTCCTGCTGCTGAATATTTTTTGTAAAAGTTGATGCAATTGTCAAACAGTGAACTGTGTCGACTTACATTTGTACCAACATGTTTCACTTGGGGAGAAGACGAATTCTAAATTAATGAAATACGTATTACAACTCATATATTCCATATCATTTTTTCCACAGTCATTGTTGTGGTTTGTATGGGCATCATTAACATGCATAACTGAAAGAGTAATAGGTTCTCTGTCTTTCTTTGATTTACCAAAATCAAGCTTCATTTGCACGGTACACAAACCACCCATTTAACACAAGATAAATAGCCAGCAATATCCATGCAGCTGCTGTATCAAATCGTTTGGTTTGTTCGAGTTGATTAGATTTAATCAGCTTCAAGGAGTAAGCAGAGCAGGCAACAGTAGCAAATACATAAAACAAGGTTACGCCATGCAACGTATCTACCAAGGTGAAAGAAGTAGATTCGGGTAGGGCAGAATCAATCACATACTTATTACCAATAACCGCAAATAAAGAACCCACACTTAAATTGAACCTAGAATCAATATTATCTGAATGAATAAAAAAGCAAAGGAATGATAAGAAGAAGGACAGATACATGCCAATAAACAATTTCAGGAACAACCACCACGAATCTCGTTCAATACCAATATTTACCCTAAACGCACTGAAGTCAGATTGGGGCTTAACCAAGGTTGGATCTCCAAATGCAGTTTCATACTTTTTTATGTTTGTGAATATTTCAAAACTATCCGATACAATATTCCAACCTGATGTTACCCATTTAGAATAATGATTGCCCACAGTGTCTTCTACAAAAATTAAAGCGTCTGAATCGTATTGCGAATTTTCAATAGAGAATCTTAATTTCTGACGGTCGAAAGGGAAGTTGTCAATTTTCCAGGAATCTTTCATCACACATTGCAACTTCATCAACATATATATTCTGCCATCCTCCAATGTGTCTACCGTGTAAAAAGATTTATCCACGGTTTTCGCCATGGGCACTTCCATGTATTTAGAAAAATCAAAATCAGGATTTTTATACTTTAACCATAACCACAGATTGATGGTGTATTGCTTTTCTTTGAAATCAATATCGTGTACGCTGTTCACATAAACTCCCACCGTAACCGTATCTGGTTTATTCCCTTCCTGAGCAAAAGAAGCATAGCAAATGAAAAAGAAAAAAAGAACGAGCAGGTGTTTCATGAAAGTTGTTTTGGTTGTAATGGCAACACTAAAGAAACATAGAAAAGGCTGATTGCTACGATTTTTTTTCTCACAAAGGAACGATGAATACAACGAACACAAAGGGAAGGGATTTTAAAGTTTAATGGTTCACTAGTTCCAATGTTCCATTGTTCTCCTCATTGATAATTCACTACTTATCATACACCACTCACCACTCACTCCTCACTACTCACCCCCGACAAGTCGGGGCACCATTCACTACTGCTAACAACTGTTAGTTTCTTTCCTTATCTTCGCTGCCTCAAATCAATAAAAATATGAGTAATCGTCAGGTGTACATTGTATCGGCTGTTCGTACGCCGATTGGTAGTTTTGGTGGTTCATTAAAAGATTTTTCTGCTACACAATTGGGAGGTATCGCCATTAAAGGAGCAGTAGAAAAAGCAGGTATTAAGGCAGAAGATGTGCAAGAAGTGTTGATGGGCTGTGTGATTCAGGCTGGACTGGGTCAGGCACCTGCTAGACAAGCATCAAAGTTTGCCGGTTTGCCTGATAGCGTAATTGCTACTACAGTTAATAAAGTTTGTGCTAGTGGCATGAAAGCTATTGCCCAAGCAGCACAATCCATTCTATTGGGCGATGCAGATATTATTGTTGCCGGTGGTATGGAAAGCATGAGCAATGTGCCTTTTTACGCTACTAAACAGCGTTGGGGTAATAAATATGGCGATATTACGATGTTAGATGGTTTAGCAAAAGATGGCTTAACAGATGTGTATGCCAATGGTGCAATGGGGTGTTTTGCTGATGCTACTGCTAAAAAATATGAAGTAAGTAGAGAAGAACAAGATGCTTTTGCCATTGAAAGTTATAAGCGAAGTCAAGCTGCTTGGGAAGATGGAAAGTTTGATACAGAGATTGTCCCGGTACCCATTCCGCAGCGCAAAGGAGATCCTATTTTATTTGCAAAAGATGAAGAGCCATTTAATGTAAAATTTGACAAAATTCCTGAGCTAAAACCAGCTTTCACCAAAGACGGAACTGTAACTGCTGCGAATGCAAGTACTATGAATGATGGTGCTGCTGCTGTTGTTTTAATGAGCAAGGAAAAAGCAGATGCCATGGGCATAAAACCCTTGGCCATTATTCGATCTTATGCTGATGCAGAACAAGCACCCGAATGGTTTACTACTGCACCGGCTTTGGCAGTTCCTAAAGCTGTTGCTAAAGCAGGATTGGAGATGAAGGATGTACAGTTCTTTGAACTCAACGAAGCTTTTAGTGTGGTTGGTATATGTAATAGTGAAATGATGAAGCTCTACCCCAAACAAGTAAATGTAAATGGTGGAGCAGTATCAATCGGTCACCCTTTGGGATGCAGTGGTGCAAGAATTATTGTGACGTTAATTAATGTGTTGAAGCAAAACAATGGCAAATTCGGCGCAGCCGGAATTTGTAATGGTGGGGGTGGAGCTAGTGCCATGGTGATTGAGAATGTTTAATTCCGATAAGTTGTTTATAGATGGCTTTTGTAGTTAGCTGCAAAAGCCATTTTTTTGTGTATGCCTATTACCATCAGACAAGCAATTGCAGCAGATGCTGAATTGATTTCGACATTGAGCAAAACTACTTTTCATGCTGCTTTTCATGCCCAAAATACGAAAGCAGATATGGATTTGTTTTTGAAACATGCTTTCTCCATTCGGGATACATTAACTGAACTTACAGATGGTAATCATATCTTTTTTTTAGTGGAAGATGACACCGAAACAATTGGCTATGCGGTTTTAAGATCTGGTAAACCATTTCAGCATTATGCTGCAGATTCAATCATAGAAGTTTCAAGAATTTATTTATTGCCGCAGCACACTGGAAATGGGGTAGGAAAACTATTAATGAACTATTGTTTGCAAACCGCAGTAGCGATGGGTAAACAGTGGGTTTGGCTAGGCGTTTGGGAACACAATCCTAAAGCCATTCAGTTTTACCAATCATTTGGATTTGAACAATGTGGCGAACATGATTTTGAGTTAGGCACCGATATACAAAAAGACTGGCTGATGATCAAGCAATTGTAATCATTGTATCACCAGCCAGCCATACGTTTTTCAATTAGTCAATAACCAAAGCGCTAGCACCTAAAATAGCTGCATCAGACTCTTGCAATTTACTAAACACTAAGTCTACCTTATTCTTAAAAATTTGAATGAGGTTGGCTTCCATAGAGGCTTTGGTAGGTTTCATCAACAAGTCACCGGCTTTTGTTAAGCCACCAAACAATACAATCATTTTTGGTGAAGAAAACATCACAAAATTAGCCAATGCTTCTCCTAAAACTTCACCGGTAAATTCAAATATTTTTATAGCAATTTCATCACCCTTGATGGCACATTCATAAACCGATTGACTGGTAAGTTCTTCAGTGGTATAATTGCGTAATAAACTTTCTGTTGCAGGTTCTGCTGCTAAAAATTCAAAGGCGGTTTCTCTAACTCCTGTAGCACTAGCATAAGCTTCTAAACAGCCCATGCTGCCCGTGCCTTTATGAAAGCGGCCTCCTTTTCTAACAATGGTATGACCAAGTTCACCGGCAAAGCCATCATGACCTAAGACTATTTTACCATCAATCACAATACCGCTACCTACGCCTGTTCCAAGCGTTATCGTAATAAAATGCTTTTGACCTTTGGCGCAGCCGTACATCATTTCGCCAACAGCAGCTGCATTGGCATCGTTGGTTAATTTTACCGGTAAGCCAAACTTATCTTGCATCAATTGTGCAATAGGTACAATGCCTTTCCATAGTAGGTTAGGGGCATACTCAATAGTGCCGGTATAGTAATTGCCATTTGGTGCACCCATACCTATACCATTAAAATTACTATTGCCGCCATTGGCATCAATCATGGGTTGCAAATGGGCATACAATTCTTCAATAAATTCACTCACATCGTTAAACGTATTGGTAGGGATTCTGCTTTGAGAAAGTATATTTCCATGAGTATCTACGATACCAAATTTTGTTGTCGTTCCACCTATATCTATTCCAACAGTTAATTTACTCATTAAAAAAAATATTAAAATGTTTATTTTTATTGCTTTACTTAAATCTTTTTGCTGTGGTCAATGGACTGTTGACGATAGACTGCTTAATGTCCCCCACTAGTTTTTTGGTCATAATCAATACCCTGCGATTTTAAAATCCCGGTTACGCTGTATGCATAAAATGCCAGATATACAAAACAAGCTACTCCAACAATATAAGAGTATTGAATGCCTAACATATCTTCTGCTGCAACATAACCTTGTAAATAGCTAATGAATCCACCACCCATAATCATCATAATTAAAAAGCTACTACCCTGATTGGTATGTTTGCCTAAACCTGCAACGGCCAAGGTAAAAATACATGGCCATAATGTACTACAAAATAAACCTACACTTACAAATGCATATACACTAACCATACCTGTAGTAAACATGCCAATGAGTAAAGCTGCTGTACCCATAGCAGAGAAAATGAATAACATTCTTGCAGGGTTACCCTTACTTAATATATCACCAATAATCATTGCGGCAATTACAAAAGCGTATACATAAAATGGTGTGATATCATGCTGTGCAATGGCATTAACACCTAAGAAAACAGCAAATGCAATGTATGGCATCAAGAACTTCAATACTTGTTTTGCTCCTTTAGTAATATCAAATGCTCCCACACTACTTGTCCAACGACCAATCATCAAACTAGCCCAATACAATGAAATGAAAGGGGCAACTTTATCGGTGCTAATACCCATTTTGGCATGTAAATATTCAGGCAGATTACTTGCAGTGGCTACTTCTACACCAACATAGACAAAAATACCAATCATGCCCATCCATAACTGTGGGTATTGAAATGCATATTTTTTGTGTAAAACTTTACTTTCACTATCAGCCTCTTCTGCAGCTACATGTTCTAAATCAATTTTGTTGGGTATAGATGAAAATTTAAAGAGAACAGCAACAATCAAAAAGGCCAACCCTAAAATGAGATATGGGGTTTTCACACTTTCAATACTAGCTTCCGTATTGTTTGAGGTTACGCTACCAAAAATGGCAAAACTTACAAGCAATGGACCAATCGTTGTTCCAAAATTATTAATACCGCCGGCCATACTTAAACGTTGAGATCCGGTTTTAGGATCACCCATAACAACAGCCAATGGATTGGCAGCAATCTGTTGTAATGAAAAACCAAGGGCCACAATAAATAAACCGGTGAGCATTAAATTAAACGAACCCAAATTAGCTGCCGGATAAAACAATAAAGTACCTAAGGCAGAAATGCCCAATCCTACTGCAATACCATTTTTGTAACCCATTCTATTGAGTAAATCACCTCCAATACTTTTAGAGATGAATAAATAAATAATCGAGCCAACTGTGTAGGCTATGTAAAATGCCAATGATACTAACTGGCTTTGAGCTTGGGTAAGACTGAAGGCCTTTTTAAAAACTGGAATCAGAATATCGTTACTAGCAGCTACAAATCCCCAGAAAAAAAACACGGTAATTAAGGTGCCGAACTGAGACCATTTAGTTTGTTGATTCATTGCAATCGTTTTGATTTTTTAAGTGGTTTTGGCGACAATTTAGAAAGATTTAAGTTGATAGGCTAAATAAATTTTTATACCTCGTTTGCAAAGAAAGGGGGCAAATGTTCCAAAATGAGGTACGCTTAAAAAAAATACTATGAATATGTAGCAGTTTGTTGAATAACTACCTAATTTGGAACTCATTATTAACGAACCAATTGCTGTGAATGGAAATTATTCATGTTAGTGCCGAATGTTATCCGGTAGCTAAGGCCGGAGGGTTAGGAGATGTAGTAGGTGCTTTGCCAAAGTATCAAAACAAATTGGGACATATTGCCAAAGTGGTCATGCCAATGTATCGTACTAAATTTCTGTACAGTCAAACTTGGGATGTAGATTTCAAAGGCAGTGCATGGATGGGAGATCTTTTTTTTGACTATACCATCATCAAAGAAAAAGGCAATACACTGGGGTTTGATTTATACCTTGTTGATATCAACGGATTAACCGACAGAGAAAAAGTCTATGGATACGATGACGATTCGGAACGGTTTACTGCTTTTCAAATTGCAGTAGCAGATTGGTTAAACCATTGGGAACATAATCCTGATGTAGTGCATTGCCACGATCACCATACGGCCTTATTGCCATTTATGATGCAACATTGTGTTGCTTTTCGTTCCAAATTAGCCGGAATACCAACTGTACTTACTATTCATAATGCCCAATACCAAGGATGGATGGGCTGGGATAAAAGTAATTTGATTCCGCAATGGGATCAATGGAAATGGGGCTTGTTAGATTGGGCCAATAATATCAATCCTTTGGCATGTGGAATTAAATGTGCCGCCAAAGTAACCACGGTGAGTTGGAGTTATTTAGATGAATTGCGTGGTGCAGCCAATGGATTAGAATCATTGTTTGAATACGAAAAAGGAAAATGTGCAGGTATCTTAAATGGTATTGATACCGAAGTTTGGAACCCGGCAACAGACACTTATATAGATACGAAATATGCTGTCAAAGGCTTAGCAAGTGGTAAGTTGGCAAATAAGCAAGTACTGTGTGATAGATTTGAATTAGATGTTAGAAAGCCATTAATCGTTTTTATTGGTAGATTAGTGGGAGAAAAAGCAGCTGATATTTTACCGGACAGTATTATGTCTGCTATTTATAGCATGCAAGGCAATGTTAGCTTTTTGATATTGGGTAGTGGAGACCCTCATGTGGAGTGGCAATTAAGCAGCATGGCCAAACATTTTCCCGGTCATTATAACGTTATGATTGGGTACGACGAAAAATTGAGTCATCAAATGTATGCCGGTGCCGATTTTCTATTGATGCCAAGTAGGGTAGAACCTTGTGGGCTCAATCAAATGTATGCCATGCGTTATGGCTCTGTGCCTATTGTACGTAGTACGGGTGGTTTAAAAGATACCGTTATAGATATGGGTGATGAAAATGGTTATGGTATTCGATTCAATCATGCAACGGTGAGTGATATCAATTATTCAGTTGGAAGAGCGGTGCAAGCTTTTGCCGATACCAAACAAATGCAAGTGATGCGTAAACGGATGATGCAGATTGATAATAGCTGGGATAAAAGTGCTCAAGATTATATAAATGTGTACGAAAGTTTAAGATAATAATCTTTCAGCATAGCATTTATCAACACTAAATACTATCTTTCGATACCAATAAAATAAATGAATAAATAAAGTAATATGCAATCTCTTTCAAACTCAGTAGTAGCCGTTATTTTGGGCGGTGGAGCAGGAACAAGGTTATTTCCTTTAACAGCCTCTCGAAGCAAACCTGCAGTTCCTATTGCAGGCAAATACAGGTTAGTGGATATTCCCATCAGTAACTGTATCAACAGCAGTATCAATAGAATGTTTGTGTTAACACAGTTTAACTCAGCATCTTTGAATAAGCACATTAAAAATACCTATCACTTCAGTGCATTCAGCACAGGCTTTGTAGATATTTTGGCGGCCGAGCAAACACCCGATAATCCGGGTTGGTTTCAAGGAACAGCCGATGCGGTACGTCAGTCACTACGCCATATTGGTAACCTTGAATTTGAATATGTTTTAATTCTAAGTGGTGACCAATTGTACCAAATGGATTTTACCGAAATGTTGGCTAATCATAAGGCGAAAGGCGCTGATTTGTCTATTGCAACTATTCCTGTGGTAGAAAGAGAAGCACCGGAATTTGGTATTTTGAAGTCTGATGAAAATGGAATGATCACCTCATTCATTGAAAAGCCTAGTGTTGCAGTTTTGCCCGATTGGACTAGCGAAACCGGTGATGCTATGAGGAGTCAAGGACGCCTTTATTTGGCTTCTATGGGTATTTACATTTTCAATAGAAAAGCGTTGTTCAATTTCTTAAATGATGTGCATCCCAATGCAACAGATTTCGGAAAAGAAATCATTCCGGATAGCATCAATAACTATAAAGTAGCGAGTTTTCAATACGATGGTTATTGGACAGATATTGGAAATATCTATTCCTTCTTCGAAGCTAATATTGCGTTGACGCAAGAAATTCCGCCTTTCAATTTATTTGATAATGCAAAAACAGTGTATAGTAGAGCAAGGATGTTGCCGCCTGCAAAAATTAGTGGTACTACTTTAGAACGCACTGTTATTGCAGAAGGTTGTATCATTCATGCCAGCCGAATTGAAGAAAGTGTGGTAGGTATTCGTTCCAGAATCGGTCATGGTACTACGGTTGTTTCTAGCTATTTAATGGGTAATGATTATTACGAAACCATTGATGAAATGTCGGACAATTTAGCTAAAGGAATTCCAAAGATTGGCATTGGAGAAAGATGTTACATTAAGAATGCGATTATAGATAAAAACTGCCGAATTGGTAATGATGTAAGAATCAATGGCGGCAGTCATTTGCCTTCTGTTGACCATGCTTTATACACCATTAAAGATGGTATAGTTGTAGTTAAAAAAGGGGCTACTTTGCCCGATGGCTATGTGATTTAAATCAACCATCAATCGTAAATACATTAGTTAGTTAAAAAATATCCCTCACGGGATATTTTTTTATGTACTTTAGAACCGTGTAAGAAATACACAGTATAAAATAAAAACGATTGATTGCTATGGCTAGTTCCCCAATGATGAACAGTGGAAATGGGTCATCCGGGCCCACCAAAAAATTAAGTTTTTGGGAAATCTGGAATATGAGTTTTGGTTTTTTTGGAATCCAGTTTGGATTTGAATTACAAAACTCAAACGTTAGTCGAATTTTTGAAACGCTTGGAGCCAACAAAGACGAAATACCCATTTTATGGATTGCAGCTCCTATCACCGGTCTCATTGTACAACCTATCATTGGTTATATTAGCGATAGAACCTGGCATCCTTACTGGGGTAGACGTAGACCCTTCTTTTTTATCGGCGCCATTCTTGCTACATTAGCATTATTTGTAATGCCTAATTCGCCATCGTTATGGATTGCCGGTGGTATGCTATGGATTTTAGATGCATCTATCAACATTTCAATGGAGCCATTCAGGGCTTTTGTTGGGGATAAATTATCGCCTAAACAAAGAACTTCGGGCTTTGCCATGCAAAGTTTTTTTATTGGTTTGGGTTCTGTTATTGCAGCCGTTTTGCCCTGGATTTTTACCAATTGGTTTGATGTAAGTAATACAGCCGAAAGTGGCAAAATTCCTGACTCCGTTAAATGGAGTTTTTATTTGGGTGGATTAGCTTTTTTAGGTGCGGTATTATATACCGTTTTCACAACCAAAGAATTTCCTCCAGAAAATATCGAAGCTTTTAGAGCCGAAAAAAAACAAGCCAGTTTTTGGGATGGTGTTAAAGAAACGTTTGGCGGTATATTCAAAATGCCCAAAACCATGGCCCAATTAGCTATTGTACAATTCTTTACCTGGTTTGCGCTATTTGCAATGTGGATTTACAGTACCAATGCAGTTACTAGTAATAAATACGATATGAAGGTGGATAAGCAAATTGTGGCAAAGATGGAAAACGATATTAAATCCGTTCTTGAAAAGCCTGATGTTGCTGATAAAACAAAAAAACAGTTTAAATCTTTACAAGCCGATATCAACGAAATCAACGAATATAGAGCTAATCAAAATCCGGTTACTATTTCTATCAATTTAGCCAATCATTATGCCGATAGTTTAAGTACTGTTTTGGCTACCGCCGAAAAAACAGAACTCGACCGTGTAAAAAAGCAATACAATGATGGCGCTGATTGGTTAAGTGTTTGTTCAAGTGTTAGAAATGGCGTCGCAGCAATTTTTGCTTTTATCATACCGATGATTGCTTTTAGAACTAACCGAAAAATTACCCACCTTATTTGTTTGGTTATTGGCGGATTAGGATTGATGAGTATCAGTTGGTTTACCGACCCCAAATGGATTATTGTTTCAATGGGTATGGTGGGTATTGCTTGGGCAAGTATTTTGTCGATGCCTTATGCTATTTTATCTGGCTCTTTACCTGCCAATAAAATGGGATATTATATGGGAGTGTTCAATTTCTTTATCGTAATTCCCCAAATTGTAGCGGCTACTATTTTAGGCTACTTTACCATGAAAGTATTTAATGCTAATACTTTGCACACTATCGTTTTAGGCGGTGGTTCTATGATTATTGCGGGTTTGTTAACCTTAGTGGTAAAAGATGATGATAAAGACTAAATACACTAGCTCTACTAAACATTATTAATAACTGAATTATTTTATATGCTACGCAAATTAGTTAATGTCGTTTTATCGCTGTTCATTAGTTATGTTGGAATTACCCAGTATGCACAACTCTATCCCACCAATTGGTGGACAGGTATGAAGTGGAATAAAGTGCAAATTTTGGTACACGGCGAATATGATGAATTTAATAAAGAGCAAGTTCGAATTAAATATCCCGGTGTAACACTTAATAAAGTACATCGGCTCGAAAATGGAAAATACATGGCTTTAGACGTAACCATTGCGCCAACTGCAAAGCCTGGTAATGTGAGTATTGAATTTATTGCCAATGGCAAAGCACATGCAGTGAATTGGCCCTTGAATAAACGCAGAGCAGGGAGAGGTACTGCTTTTGCACAAGGTGTTACTTCGGCTGATATGACCTATTTGCTAATGCCAGATCGATTTGCAAACGGCGATTACAGCAACGATAAAATTGCCGGCATGAGAGATCAATCGCTTAACAGAGATTCGATGTATCACCGCCATGGTGGCGATTTGCAAGGTGTTATTAGTAAACTAGATTATTTAAAAGACTTAGGCGTAACTACCGTTTGGATGACACCAATTTGGGAAAACGATATGCCCGATAGAACCGAGCATGGCTATGCTTTTACCAATCATTACAAAGTAGAACCTCGTTTTGGCGGCAACGAACAGTATAAAAAACTGTCTGATGAATTGCACAAAAGAGGGATGAAGCTGATGCAAGATGCGGTATATAATCATGTGGGCTTATATCATTTCACGGTTCAAGATAAGCCGATGAAAGATTGGTTACATGAATGGCCTAGCTATACCGGTACGTCTTACAAAGATCAAACACTTTTCGATCCATATGCTGCACCATCACAAGCCAAAGTAACCGTAGATGGTTGGTTTACTCGGCAAATGCCCGATATGAATCATAGCAACCCTTATGTAGCTAATTTCTTAATTCAACATGCCTTGTGGAGTGTGGAGGAATTTGGTGTAGATGGTTGGCGAATTGACACCTATATCTACAACGATTTACCTTTTATGAATCGTTGTAATAAAGCGTTATTAGATGAATATCCCACCATAACCATGTTTGGCGAAACTTGGGTGCATGGTGTAATCAATCAAAGCTATTTTGCAGAAAATAATTTTAATACCAAGTTCAAAAGTAATTTACAAGCCACTACCGATTTTCAAACATTGTTTTATGGAATTACACCGGCTGTCAATGAAAAATTTGGTTGGACTGAAGGGGTGAATAAGCTCTACACCGTTGCAGCACAAGATTTTGTTTACAAAGACCCTATGCGTCAAGTGATATTTCTTGACAACCACGATTTAGCCCGTTTTTATTCTACTGTTAATGAAGATGTCAACAAGTATAAAATAGCATTGGCTTGGTTGTTTACTTTTCGTGGTATTCCGCAAATGTATTACGGTATGGAACATTTGATGACCGGTTTCACCAATCCTGATGGAAATGTGCGTTGGGATTTTAAAGGCGGTTGGAAAGAAGATAAGCAAGATAAATTTACGGCAGCAGGACGAACAGAAAAAGAGAATGATGTATTCAATTACATCAAATCGTTAGCGAATTATCGTAAAAAATCATCTGCCATTACAATGGGTAAAATGATGCAATACCTGCCCGAAGATGGTCTATATGTTTACTTTAGGTATGATGCAAAGCAAACCGTAATGTGTGTTATGAATACCGCTGACGCGGAGAAGGAAGTAGACTTTAAAAACTATACCGAAAGAACCACCGGATTCTCCGCTGCCAAAGATGTTGTAACAGGTAAAGCACTAGGTAAATCTTTTAAAATTCCTGCTAAAACAATGTATGTATTGGAATTGAATAAATGATTTATTCAAATCAAAGATTGAACTGTTTTTTAATAAGCTTGCACTTAAAAGTGCAGGCTTATTTTTTAACTACCGGCAAAAGGTGTTCCAAATAAGCCAACAGCTAATTCAGCCCAAACCAAAAAAAGAATAAATAGAACAATAACACTCAATAAAATTCTGTGATTTAACAACTTTACATTTCGAAGTATTAGTTCAATAACCAAACTTGTACCTAACAATAAAATTCCTGCTACAACAAAATCAAATAGTGACCAATTTACTTCTGTCGTAAACTGCATGGCCACCAAAGGAATTGTAAGTATCACGGCCACAACAATTAAGATAATGATGAGTCTTTTATTTTTCATTATTTTGAGTTTAAATAATTAAAAGCACTTTGAAATGCAAAGTAAATAGATTTTGTTTGAATAATCTAAATACTTCGAAAAAATTATTGTATTTGGATAATCAAAAAATGATTAAGTTTCAAAATAAAAATAGCCTCACAATCAATTAATTGTAAGGCTATTACATATTCTGTGTCTAAGTTTATAGGTAATGTTCCTGTTGCTATTTAATGTTTAGCCTTCCTATTTCTTTGCTTTTTTCTTGAAATAATTTTTTCAACCTCTACGGCTAAGAATACCATCGTTGAACCTGCACCCACTATAAGAAACTCATTAAAACTCAATGCCTCGGTTTTAAAGATCGGTTGTAAAAATGGAATATAAGTTATGCCTAACTGTGATAATAAAGCTAAGATAACTGCTCCTATAAGTGGCTTGTTGGATAAGATTCCAATTGTGAATAAGGATTGGTGTTCAGAACGAATAGCTAAAACATGACCTAATTGGCATAAGCATAAAACATTAAACACAATGGTTTGCCAATGCAACCCTTCATTGATAGCCCACCCTTGCAATGATAAAGCAATGGCTGCCATAAACATACCCACCCAAATCATATGTAATCCCCTGCCGTTACTAAAGACGCTTTGTTGTGGCGGTCTTGGTGATCTGTGCATGATATTTTTTTCTGCTTTTTCGTAAGACAGTGCAATAGCAGGCAAGCCGTCGGAAACCAAATTAATCCATAAAATATGGATGGGTAGCAAAGCAACAGGCAATCCTAAAATTGGGCCAAGTAATAGTGTCCATAGCTCGCCAGAATTGGTTGTCATCATGTATTTGATGAATTTCAGGATGTTATCATAAATTCTTCTTCCTTCTTTTACTGCTTTTACAATTGTAGAAAAATTATCATCCAATAAAATCATATGTGCCGCTTCTTTAGAAACATCAGTTCCTGTTATTCCCATGGCAATACCAATATTGGCTCTTTTTAATGAAGGTGCATCATTTACGCCGTCTCCAGTCATAGCAACATAATGACCTTTCCTTTGTAATGTTTTTACAATGTTTAATTTTTGTTCAGGAGATACTCTAGCGTAAACTTTAATATGTTCTACTCTTGAAAAGAAAGTATCATCATCCAACAACGCAAGTTCTTGACCGGTAATGATTTGATCTTTTGCGGCCCCTAAAATTCCAATCCGTTCAGCAATAGCTTTTGCTGTAAGTGGATGGTCTCCGGTAATCATAACAGGTACAATACCTGCGGTTTTACACTGTTTTACGGCTTCGGCAACTTCTTCACGTGGTGGATCAATAAGACTTACCAATCCTAAAAACTGCAAACCAGATTCATGAATTTTGATATCTAAATTGTTGGGCAATACATCCCAAATCCGGTAAGCAAAGCCCAAAATTCGCTGACCTTTTGCAGCCATTTCATCTACTTGCTGTTGCATCATTTTAACATCAATATCACCACATTGTAAGAGTAGAACATCCGGTGCTCCTTTTGTAAACGAAATGAATTTATTGTCATATTCGTGGAAGGTGGTCATTAGTTTTCTATCAGAATCAAATGCAATCTCAGCTACCCGTTTCCATACGCCGGATTGAATATGGTGTTCTATTGCCAATTCCATCAAGGCGATTTCGGTGCTGTCGCCTTTTAGGTGTTTTTCATTGTCTTCTACAGCATCATTATTTAATGCAACGGCGTGTAATAACAAATTAAATTGCTTGTCGGTTTTGATAGCAGCTAATTTATCTCGATTGTATAACTGTCCACTAACAAACACTTCTTCTACATGCATTTTATTTTTAGTAAGTGTTCCGGTTTTATCGGTACAGATATAGGTGACAGAACCTAAAGTTTCTACCGCCGGTAATTTTCTAATCAAACTGTTGAATTTGATCATCCGCCTAGCTGCCAAGGCCAAAGAGATAGTTATTACGGCAGGTAAAGCTTCCGGTATTGCAGCTACTGCCAATGAAATACTAGTGAGAATCATCTTAGCTATGTTTTCTCCCCTTAACCATCCTGCAACAAAAAATAAAACACATAATCCAAGTACAAGTACAGAAAGTTTTTTTCCAAATGAAGCCATGCGTTGTTGCAGTGGCGTAAGTGTTTCATCTTCCTGCAGCATTTTAGCAATACGACCAAGTTCGGTTTGCATACCGGTGGCTATAACAACGCCACTACCTCTGCCATACGTAACAAAAGTTCCTTTAAAGGCCATATTTTTTTTATCGCCAATAGGTAAGTCCTCCACATCAATTACTTCATCAGTTTTTTCAACTGCTTGAGATTCTCCGGTTAAAGCAGCCTCTTCAATTTTTAGGTTTTTAGAATCGATAATTCTTAAATCAGCCGGCACGGCATTACCTGCTTCTAACATTACAATATCCCCAGGAACCAATTGTGTTGCTGGCAAGTCCGTGATATCACCATCTCTTAAAACTCTAGCCTGTGTAACAGCCATTTGTTTTAAAGCCTGCATTGCTTTTTCTGCACGGAACTCTTGAAAAAAGCCTAAAAAAGCATTCAATAAAACAATAACTAGTATAACAATGCTGTCTGAAAAATCGCCAACAACTCCCGCAATGACAGCTGCAGCAAGCAAAATAATAATCATCACATCTTTAAATTGCGATAACAGCATAAGGGCTACACTTTTTTGCTTGCCCTCTTGTAGCTCGTTAGGACCAATTTGTAATAGCTTTTGCGCAGCGGCATCAGTGGTTAATCCGTTTTCTGAAGTAGAAAGTTGCTGATATGTTTCTTTTACAGGTAATTTATGCCAGTTCATGAAATGTTTATTATCTATTTTGAAATTTATTGATTGCTGCTTCAAATAATTTGTTTCGAAAGTTAATCTATTAGGTGGCAAAAATTTCAGTTTAAGTATCACCAACAGCTATATCTTATACTCTAATGTATTCTTTTTTGTTTCCGCCTGATTAAACAAAAAGTGCAGCAAACATTGTTTACTGCACTCAAAAAACCAAAACCTATATTACAAAATCTTAGTACAAAAAAAATCAACTTTTACTCATTAGTTGCATTGACCTAACAACACAAATATGATGACAAAAACAACAACTGTTCCTAGACAGCCTCCGCCTAATTTGCTGGCTCCATAGCCCGCTATTAACGATTTGAAAATATTGTTCATATATATGGGTTATGCTTTTTCTTCGGCGGCTTCAACATTAATAGCATCCATGGCAACATCAGATAACATTAAATCAGCTTCTTTTTCTTCATCTAAAGTGGTTTGCAGCAAAACAGCCACGTCACTTAGACCTAAAGTTTCTGCAAACTGTCTAAGTGTACCGTAAGTTGCAATTTCATAATGTTCCATTTTTTGAGCTGCTGAAATAATTCCTGCATCACACATGGCACCGGTTTCACATTCGTCCATTATTTCTGCTGCTTCTTTCAAAAGACCGGCAGTTGCTTCACATTTTACTGCAACTGCTTTCTTCTCCAGTATTTCAAATATTTTTTCAACCCTAGTAACATGAGATTTTGTTTCTTCTAAATGATTGAGTAATGCCTCTCTTAGCGCTGCGGATGTAGCATTTTTTATCATTTTGGGCATAGCTTTAGTTAGCGTTTTTTCAGCCCAATAAATATCCTTTAATTCAGCTTCAAATAGCTTCATCAGCTGAGAAGCTTTCATGGCACTAGCTGTAGTCGTTGTTTGACTTTTTGATGCTTTAGCGATAACATTTTTTGTTGTGCTGCCGGATTTGGATGTAGTTGTTTTCACGTTTGTTTGTTTAATGAATGAAGAATACAAAGGTGAATCTTACTCTATGCTAAACTGTTATTTTATTATGGAGATAAATTATATCATTCACACCTTCTATCAATTATATAGTCGTAAACCACAATTGTCTGTCCATGCGGTTGTATTTAATACAATGAAATTATTTAACTAAGTATTGAGTTGGGTAAATGCTGGTATCAGTATTTTAAGCTTATCTATATGTATCATCTAGTTACAACAGAAGCCCCGCCTAAAAAAGCGGGGCATTAACCAAAACCAACTGCATATTAAAAACAAATACTTAAATCTTTAATTATTGAATAGTAATTGCTTTGGGTGAAACTTTTACTTCTTCTTTTTTAGGCAAATAAAGCTTGAGAACACCATTTTCATATTTTGCTTGAATAGCATCTGCGTTAATTTTATCGTCTAAGCTAAAACTGCGTTTAAAGCTTTTGTAACTAAACTCTCTGCGAATCACTTTTACATTTTGCTCTTCGGTGGTTTCTTTTTGTTCATAGCCTATCGTTAATAAACCTTTTTCAACCTGTAGGGTAAAATCTTCTTTATTTCTGCCTGGAGCATTTAAAGAAAGGTGGTAGGCATCATCAGTTTCATAAATATTTACTGCAGGTGGGTTTGTTCCAACTCTTTGACCTGGGTTGGCCCAAGTTGCAGGAAAACCATTAAAAAGTTCATCAACTAAAGCATTAAATGCTACGGGATTGTTTTTTACGAGTGTCATATTGTTTGATTTTTAGTGTTTTAAATTTCTATTTCCGTTTCAAATGCTATTCCAACTCAAATTTTTAAAGTTGTTGAGGAAATTTTGACAAGTTGTAGTCAAAATATATGACACAATGGCATTTTCGGAAAGCGAAAAAAGACTTTTTGACTTGTTTTTGCTTCGCTGATATGTTTCCAATTGTCTTAATTTTGCTGTTCTAAAACAGACGAATATGTATCCAGCAGAAATAGTATTGCCCATGAAAGCAGAATTAACAGAGAATGGGTTTGATGAATTGGTAACTCCAGATGCAGTTGATAGCGCTTTGAAGGCTGAGGGGACTGCTTTGGTAATGATTAATAGCGTTTGTGGTTGTGCCGCAGGTAGTGCAAGACCGGGAGTAATTATGGCTGTACTTAATAGTACCAAGCGTCCTGATAGAATAACCACTAGCTTTGCAGGCTTTGATGTAGATGCGGTAAAAAGAGTAAGAGAACACTTATTGCCTTACCCGCCATCTTCACCAGCAGTAGCTTTGTTTAAGAATGGAGAATTAGTTCATATGGTTGAGCGTCATCAAATTGAAGGTCGTTCTGCACAAATGATTGCACATAATTTAATCGAAGCATTTGAAACACATTGCTCGTAAAAATATCCATCGCCGGGATTTCTATCCCATTTTTTAGATGAGTTAGTAAATATAGACCTGCCCTTTCTAGGGTGGGTTTTTTTATGCTTGTATTCTTATATTGGCGAGTAGGAATCTTATAAACTGTATAAATGATTATATAATGATTAAACAAAATAGCTGTTTGATATTTGTGTAGTGAAAATGTTTTCACACTTAATCAGCTATCATGACTAATAAATTAAGGATTGTACATACTGTAAACGACCAAATTCGTCAGCCGGCTGAAAAAACAAATTCCGATTTCAACGGAAAGCAGCCTTTACCAACTGATCCCGGCTTTAAGGAACCATTGGTTGATCCTGATTTACCAATTGTTTCTGAAGATGAAGACGGACCATTTTATGATGGCGAAGATACCAATGCCATTTTAGATGAGATGCCAAAACGAAAATCGGTAGAATTAAAGAAAGATACTGTTACCGTAAATGCAACCGGCAATACCATTGTTACAAAAGATATGCAAACCAATCTTCCCGCAGATGGCAGTTAGTTAGCTATGACAAACACCAGTCAATTAACCAAACTTTTGTGGTAGCAAGCAATCGTTTGGTTTTTTTATGTAACTCATTCAACTAAAATTCATATCAACTTTCAGTGCCTCAACTACATTATAGATAATAGGACAACGGCCGTAATGCATGAAAATGGTAAAAAGTCGTTGGTTGATTTGTGGTATTTGCAAAGCTGGAAACTCCCTACACCCTGCAAAACGATGTTCATACACCGTACATTTATTATCGGCTAAAAAATGACACGGTATGGCGTTGATGAGCATCATACCATGGCTTCCTTTTTCTAAGTATTGCTGATCAAATTGAGTACGAGTTTGTTGTAATGCTGCCGAAAGTATATCAGCTTCTGCCGATTCTACTACAATCATTAAGCTTTTGCAGCAGTTGCCGCAAGCAGTGCAATCAATTTGTGCAGTTATTTGATGGTCAAGCTGTTGTACGGCTTTATCTACTTTATTATTATCCTGTGCCTTTAAAAAAAGTATAAAACGGTCATTTTCCAATTGCTTATTTTCAGCCTCGGCAGCAATAAAAGAAAGCGATGTTACTATGTTAGTATTTGTGTTGATGGTGGCAAAATACAACACAAAAATCCGTTTATGCACATTGTGCATTGTTTTGTTTAAAACTACGGAAGCAGAATAGGGTTAAAAACCATTTTTTTGCAGGTTGGCTAAGGTCAATCAATAGTTCAATCATTGTTAATAGGCTTGCATTATGGCAGACATTAAAGAAGTTTTTAAGTACGACGAAGACGATATCAAAAGCCTCGATTGGCGGGAACATATCAGGCTTCGTCCGGGTATGTATATCGGTAAATTAGGCGATGGTTCTGCACCGGACGATGGTATTTATGTATTGATGAAAGAAGTCATCGATAACTGTATTGATGAACACACCATGGGACATGGCCGACATGTTGATATTTCTATCGAAGATAAAACCGTTACGATTCGAGATTATGGTAGAGGTATACCGCTTGGAAAAGTGGTTGATGTTGTGAGTAAAATCAATACCGGTGCCAAATATGATAGCAAAGCTTTTCAAAAAAGTGTTGGTTTAAATGGTGTGGGTACCAAGGCGGTTAATGCGTTGAGTAGCTATTTCAAGGTTACTGCTTTTAGAGAAGGAAAAGAAAAAACGGCTGAATTTGAAAGAGGTATATTAGTAAAAGAACACAAAGAAGCCAAAACAGCAGAAGAAAACGGCACATTGGTAACATTTACTGCCGATGATACAGTCTTTCGCAACTATCATTTCATATACGATTACATCTATAATCAATTATGGAACTATTGCTATTTGAATGCAGGTTTAGTTATTAATTTTAATGGGAAAAGATTTGTTAGTAAAAACGGTTTGTTGGATTTGCTGCAACACAAAACCAATGCCGATGAGTTAAGATATCCCATCATTCACCTAAAAGGAGAAGATATTGAAGTAGCCTTGTCGCATAATGGCGATTATGGAGAAGATATTTTTTCATTCGTTAACGGACAATATACTACACAAGGCGGCACCCATCAACAAGCTTTTAGAGAAGGTTATGTAAAAGTGATTAGAGACTTTTTTAAGAAAGATTACGAGGCAGCTGATATTCGTCAAAGTATTGTGGCGGCCGTATCTGTAAGGGTTCAAGAGCCGGTATTTGAATCACAAACCAAAACAAAATTAGGTTCTCAAACGGTTTATGAGAACGGACCAAGCATGAAGAATTTTGTGCTTGATTTTTTAGCGAAGGAATTAGATAATTACTTGCATCGCAATCCGGCGGTAGCCGAAGCGCTAAAGAAAAGAATTGAGCAAAGTGAAAGAGAAAGAAAAGAGTTAAGCGGTATCAGAAAATTAGCGAATGAAAGGGCAAAAAAAGCTAATCTGCACAATAAAAAATTAAGAGATTGTCGGGTACATCTTAACGATGATCCTCCTGCAAAAAATAAAGAAAACTTTATCCTGCTTCAAAATCAATCTACTTTATTTATTACCGAAGGTGATAGTGCAAGTGGTTCTATTACAAAAGCTAGAAGTGTAGATACACAAGCTGTTTTTAGTTTGAGAGGTAAGCCATTAAACTGCTACGGATTAACTAAAAAAGTAGTGTACGAAAATGAAGAATTCAACTTATTACAACATGCGTTGAATATTGAAGACGGATTAGAAAGTTTACGCTATAACAATATTGTAATTGCTACCGATGCAGATGTAGACGGTATGCACATTCGTTTGTTATTAATGACTTTCTTTCTACAATTTTTTCCGGATTTGGTGAAGAAAGGGCATGTGTATATTCTCGATACACCATTGTTTAGGGTTCGGAATAAACAAGAAACTATTTATTGTTATGACGAAACGCAAAAACAAAATGCCGTTAAAAAATTAGGTAGTAAACCGGAGATTACCCGATTCAAGGGGTTGGGTGAAATTTCGCCGGATGAGTTTGGAAAATTTATTGGGGAAGATATACGTTTGCAGCCGGTGTTGCTAGAACAAGGCGACCATATTCAACTGTTGTTAGAATATTACATGGGAAAAAATACTCCACAACGGCAGGAATTTATTATTGACAATTTAAGAGTAGAACTAGACTTAGCCCAAGAATTGAATTAATATAAAGCATAAAGATTGTTTAGATTATGATTCATATTGTTTTTCAAGAAGCGGATATTGCTGTGTTACAACAAGCTATTGAACTAGATGAAACCCTTGCTGGTGAAATAGTTCAAATTAAAGACGATTTTGCTGTTGGACCTATTGAGGCTATTTACGAAACTGAAGGCTATCAACAACGCAGAGATTGGTGGACAGAAGTATTAGAGTTCAGTCCGTACAAAGATCAATTGGCGATTGTAGATGATAAAATGACGGTACATCAGCTACAACAACAACTGCAAGATGAATCAACTACTGTGTGGATTTGGATGGGACAAAATGTACATGACGTTTGTGGTTATTATTGGTTGATGAGTCAGTTCAAAGATTTCTATGGCAGGGTACAAGTATTGTATTTGAATAATCTTCCATTTATTAATGATAAAGGTTTAATTTTTTATCCGATATCGTTACATGAAATTCAACCCAAAGAATTTTTAAAAGCAAAGAAGTTAGCAAGAACGATAACATTGAGTGAATTTGAAGTAGATCCGGATGAATGGAAGAAATTGTGTAACGAAAATGCCATCGTTCGTTTCTTGGAAGGTGGAAAGAAAATAACCGGTAAAGGAGCTGATTTTTATGATAAAGACATTTTAGCTCAACTAAACAAAGACAATCAGAAACTGCAGAAATTAATCAACAATGTGTTGAGTAAAATGAAAGTAAAAACGGGTGATGCATTTCTAGTATGGCGTATTCGGGAAATGGCAGCTGCCAATCAATTGGTAGTAAGTGGCGATTGGAATAAAGGTTGGAAAGATATTGAAGTGAAGTTGGTGGGGGAAGGGAATAGTGAATAGTCAATAGTGAATAATTTGAGTGTATATCGATAAACGAAGCAGCAATGGCGGATAAGAAAGAATTAAACAATGTAACCAATAATGAGACTGGTGTACAAGGGCAGTATAAGAACTGGTTTTTGGATTATGCGTCTTATGTAATCTTAGAACGAGCAGTACCTGCATTAGAAGACGGATTAAAGCCGGTGCAGCGTCGTATTCTTCATGCCATGAAAGAAATGGATGATGGTCGTTATAACAAAGTAGCGAACATTATTGGGCAAAGTATGCAGTACCATCCACATGGCGATGCTAGTATTGGCGATGCTTTGGTGAATTTAGGTCAGAAAGATTTATTGATAGATACACAAGGTAATTGGGGCGATGTTAGAACCGGTGATGATGCTGCGGCATCGAGATATATCGAGGCTCGATTGAGTAAGTTTGCTTTAGAAGTTGCATTCAATGCTAAAACAACCGATTGGCAGTTGAGCTACGATGGTCGTAAGAATGAGCCGGTAGCATTGCCAATGAAATTTCCTTTATTGTTGGCTCAAGGTGCCGATGGTATTGCCGTTGGATTATCTACTAAAATTCTACCGCATAATTTTTGCGAATTAATAGATGCTTCCATCAAATATTTAAGAGGGAAAAAGTTTGAATTGTTTCCTGATTTTCAAACTGCCGGAATGATTGATGTTACCAACTATAATGATGGTAAACGTGGTGGTAAAGTTCGGGTGAGGGCCCATATTGAAGAGTTAGATAAAAAGACAATTGTTATTCGTGATGTGCCTTACAGTGTTACCACTACACAGTTGATGGAGAGCATTACCAAAGCCAATGATCAAGGAAAAATAAAGATTAAAAAAGTTACGGATGTTACTGCCGCTGAAGTTGAAGTTCAAGTTGATTTAGCACCCGGCATTTCTCCCGATATTACGATTGATGCTTTATATGCTTTCACTGATTGTGAAGTGAGTTTGTCGCCCAATGCTTGTGTGATTGTCAATAATCGGCCGCAGTTTATGGCTGTACATGATTTGTTGACGATTTCGGCAGATAACACCAAAGGCTTACTGAAAAAAGAACTGGAGATTAGATTAAGCGAATTAGAAGACAAATGGCATTTTACTTCGTTGGAAAAAATCTTCTTTGAAGAAAAAATTTACAAACAATTAGAGCAAAAGCATGAAACCTGGGAAAAGGTTATTGAATCAATAGATAAGGCATTTAATCCATACAAGAAAAAGCTGAAAAGAGAGATAGCAAGAGAAGATATAATCAAGTTGACAGAGAAACCGGTTCGTAGAATTTATCGGTTAGATATTGATGAGCTAGAACAACAGATTAAAGGCATCGAAGCCGATATCCAACAAGTGAATTACGACTTAGAACACCTTACAGATTATGCGGTAGCATATTATGAAAATCTGTTGAAGAAATTTGGAAAAGGAAGAGAACGTAAAACAGAGATTCGATTATTTGATACCATTCAAGCTAAGTCTGTGGCCATTGCCAACACTAAAGTGTACATGAATCGCACAGAAGGATTTATTGGTACAAGTTTGAAAAAAGACGAATTGATTGCTGAATGTTCTGATTTTGATGACATTATCGCTTTTACCAAATCGGGTAAAATGAAAGTGGTGAAAGTAGCAGATAAAGTATTTATCGGAAAGGATATTATTTATGCTGCTGTCTTCTTAAAAAATGATGAAAGAACCACCTACAACATGATTTATTTGGATGGTGGTAGTGGAACTAGCTACGCTAAACGGTTCAACGTTACAGGTATTACGAGAGATAAAGAATATGATTTAACGAAGGGCAGTGATAAAAGTAAATTACATTATTTCACTGCCAATTCAAATGGTGAAGCAGAAGTAGTAAAAGTTGTTTTGAGCCCTAATTGTACTGCTCGTAACAAAGAATTTGATTTTTACTTTGAGGAAATTGATATCAAGGGTAGAAGTAGTATGGGTAATCAGGTAACAAAATACCCGGTTAAAACGGTCAAGTTTAAAGAAGCAGGTCGGAGTACTTTATCCGGTAGAAAATTATGGTTTGATAGTGTATACGGCAGATTGAACAATGAAGAAAAAGGAACGTATTTAGGCAGTTTTGAAGAAGAAAAAATATTGGTGATTTATGAAGATGGCTATTACGAATTAACGGACACCGAATTAACCCAACGTTTCGATAAAGAGAAAATTCTGTTGATCGAAAAATTTGATCCGGAGAAAGTAATTTCAGCTGTTTATTTGGATAATGATAAGATGCAATTCAATGTAAAACGTTTCAAAATTGAAACGACTACACTGCGTTCAAAATTCTTATTTATTAAAGATGGCGATGGCAACAGATTAGAAACCGTAACAACTGAAGAAGAGCCCATTTTAGCGGTGCAAACTGGTAAAGGTGCACAGATTAGAAAAGCCAAGTTTAAAATTGCTAAATTGGTTGAAGTAATGGGGTGGAAGGCAGTTGGTGCTAAATTAATGGACTTTAATAAATCTGTTGACATGCAGTGGGAGCCGAAACCAAAAGAAGATAATCAACCATTATTATTCGAAGATTAGAACTATTTTTTATAGATATATTTTGAAACTCATTCAGTACATGACAACGCATTATTCTTTTCATACTGAATGGCAGATTGAGGCTCCGTTTGAAGATATTTGGGATGCTATTGTTGATACAACGTCTTGGCCTGAATGGTGGAAAGGGGTAGAGGAAGTGAACGAGTTGTCGGTAGGAAATGCTGAAGGGATTGGTGCGATTCGTTGGTATTGTTGGAAGAGTGTGTTGCCGTATCGACTTTCTTTTCAAATTCAACTAACTGAAAAACAAGATTATCAAAACCTAAAAGGAATAGCATTTGGAGAGTTAGAAGGTTTAGGCGAATGGATTTTTACCAATCAGCATAACATTACTACCGTTCATTGTAAGTGGAATGTACAAACCAATAAATGGTGGATGAATATTTTTTCATTGCTACTTAAACCGGCATTTGAATACAACCACAATGTGGTGATGCGTTGGGGAGCTGAAGGGTTGGCAAAAAAATTACAAGCTAAATTGATTAGTTATTAATCAATATCACCAAGTGCAAATCTTCCTTTAATGTTTAAAAAAGCGAAAGCCGTTTTTTTAAACACCCCTTTTCGTTTGTAACTTAATTCCAACACATGCCAAGTTCCTTCTGATTCTGTTTCCTTACGATAGCTGATGATTTGATAACTACTATCTTGATTAACCGTATTATTAATTTTATAACACACCTCATCTACACCAATTTTTTCTTTGGCATCGCTGTAGTTCGCAATATCTTTCCAGGCTCTTTTTTTATCATCACCTCGGTATACAATAAAAGGAGCAGCTTTATAAAATGTTCCTTCAGCTAAAGTTTTAGGGTCACTAAAATCAACGTTTTTACAAATCGATAACAGTTGTTTTAATGTATTTGCCACAGCCGTTGAATCTGAAGATTGTTGTCCTAAACAAACCGTTTGGATAAAACAACCTACTATCAAAAAACGCAATGATTGGTACATGATTGTTGATTTTTGTTGCATAAATGTAGCCAACTTCATAAGATTAATCGCATCTCTTGGGTAAGGCGGTTCAATGGCAGTATATTTGCCGCATGCATTATGTTTCCGCCGAAGGATTAACCAAAAGTTATGGCATTAATCCACTGTTTAATAATATTTCATTCCACATTAACGAAGGAGATAAAATAGCCTTGATTGCCAGAAACGGTGTGGGAAAATCAACGTTGCTTCGCATTTTGGCTGGTTCAGAAACCACCGATGAGGGTAAGCTATTCATACATAAAGATGTTACGGTGGCTTTGTTTGAACAAGAGCCTAAGTTTGATGAATCTAAATCGGTTTTAGAAAATATCTTTCACATCAATCATCCTGTTATGGCGGCTATCAAAGCTTATGAGGCTGCGGT
This sequence comes from Methylophilus rhizosphaerae, assembly GCA_943370285.1. Lineage (GTDB taxonomy): Bacteria > Bacteroidota > Bacteroidia > Chitinophagales > Chitinophagaceae > CALRQJ02. The sequence continues at coordinate 81,925 of CALRQJ020000013.1, forward strand.
AGAAGAGGAGGATGGTCATGCTTTAGCAGATGCGTTGGTAAAAATGGATGAATTAGGTGCATGGGGTTTTGAATCTAAAGTAAAACAGATTTTAGCCAAATTGAATATTCACCACCTTAAGCAATCGGTAAAAGATTTAAGTGGTGGACAACGAAAAAGAGTTGCATTAGCTAAAACCCTTATTGATATTGGTTTTGAACATCAGCACACTTTATTGATGATGGATGAACCTACCAATCACCTTGATGTTGAGATGATTGAGTGGCTTGAACATTATCTTAATCAAGAAAAAGTAACGCTACTGCTTGTAACCCACGATAGGTATTTTTTAGATGCAGTGGTAGATGAAATATGGGAATTGGAAAGAGAAAACATGTATGTGTACAAAGGCGATTATGAAAACTACATGGAGAAAAAAGCTGCCCGAATTGAAAGCGAATTGTCAAGTATTGATAAGGCCAAAAACGAGTATCGAAAAGAGTTAGAATGGATGCGAAAGCAACCCAAAGCAAGAACTACGAAAAGTAAAAGTAGACAAGATAATTTTTATGAAGTAGAAGCCCGAGCCAAACAAAAAATTGAAGATGCTCAATTGCAATTACAAGTAAAGATGAGCAGGTTAGGCGGCAAAGTGGTAGAGATGAAAAAAGTGTACAAAGCCTATGGCGAATTGCCCATTTTAAAGGGCTTTGATTATACTTTTAGTAAGGGCGAAAGGGTTGGTATTATTGGAAAAAATGGTGTGGGAAAATCTACTTTCCTCAACATGTTGCAAGGGTTGGAAGCGCCGGATAGTGGCAAAATAAACGTTGGCGATACCGTCATCTTCGGTAATTTTTCTCAGCAAGGATTGGTCATTAAGGACAATCTCCGAGTGATTGAGTATGTGAAAACTTTTGCAGAAAGTTTTCCTTTAGCCAAAGGCGGAAGTTTAAGTGCAGCGCAGTTTTTAGAGTTGTTTTTATTTCCGCCGGATAAGCAATACACCTATCTATCTTCTTTGAGCGGTGGTGAGAAAAAGCGATTACAATTGTTGACGATTTTATTCCGTAATCCTAACTTTTTGATACTGGATGAACCGACCAATGATCTTGACTTGCCAACATTGGCAGTATTAGAAAATTTTCTAAGCGATTATCAAGGTTGTGTGTTGATAGTAAGTCACGACAGATATTTCATGGATCGTTTGGTCGACCATTTATTTGTGTTTGAAGGTGATGGAGTGGTAAGAGATTTCCCTGGAAATTATACGCAATACAGATTAGAAGTAAAAAAGCCCGTAGATACCCGTCAAGCACCAACCACAAAAAATGAACCTACGGTAGTTGCTCCACCACAAGAACCTAAAAAGAAACCTGGGTTTAAAGAGAAAAGAGAGTTTGAAATGCTCGAAAAAGAAATTGCAGCATTGGAAACCGAAAGGCAACAATTAGAACAACAATTGGCTAATCCCGATATTCCATTTGACCAACTTAATCTATGTAGTAAACGCATTGGAGAAATTTCTGCGGCATTAGAAACGAAAGAAATGCGTTGGTTAGAATTAAGTGAGCTGATGTAAACTTGGTAAATACTTTTTACTGCCTATATTTGCAGCCGGCAGGTCTTACACGACCAGCTCCTGCTGAACCTCCCCAGGACAGGAATGTAGCAAGGATAGGTGGTTGAGCGGTGCGATGTGAGTAGCCTGCCGATTTTTTTGCCTTTGTTCTAAAGGATATCAATCTGTCAAATCTTCAATTCTATACCAATCATGAAATTTTTCATTGACACAGCCAATCTTGATCAAATTAAAGAAGCCAACGATTTAGGTATTTTAGACGGTGTTACTACTAACCCATCTTTAATGGCCAAAGAAGGTATCAAAGGTCATGATGCAGTGATGAAGCATTACGAAAACATTTGCGATATTGTTGATGGTGATGTAAGTGCCGAAGTATTGTCAACAGATTTTGCAGGTATTATTGAAGAAGGAAAGAAATTAGCTGCTATTCATCCCAATATTGTGGTGAAAGTGCCCATGATCAAAGATGGTATCAAAGCCATTAAATGGTTTACTGATAATGGTATCCGCACCAATTGTACCTTGATTTTTTCTGCCGGCCAAGCAATTCTTGCAGCTAAGGCAGGCGCTACTTATGTTTCTCCATTTTTAGGTCGAGTTGATGATAGTGGTTGGGATGGTGTTGAATTAATTGCACAGATTTCTAATATCTATGCTATTCAAGGTTTTAAAACTGAAATTTTAGCTGCTTCTATTCGTAATGCGCTACATATTATAAAGTGTGCAGAAGCTGGTGCAGATGTTTGTACTTGCCCGCTAGATTCTATTCTCGGATTACTCAAACATCCTTTAACAGATATCGGTTTAGCCAAGTTTTTAGAAGACGCCAAGAAAATGTAATTCCCGTTCTTATTGGTTAAAAATTCCTTCGGGTATTGAGTGAGTTAACTGTCGTTACACCAACTAATTCATCGTGCCTGCCGGCTAAACTTCTGTAATAAATCAAAACAGTATAATCGTTTTCGGTTTCCCAATTGTCGCCATCCGTTTCTTGTGTTTCAGCAACAGCATACCTGTTTTTAGCATCTTTGGTTACATAAGTGTAACTGTAATATGCTTGCTTTAATGAGATTGTTTTTTCATACACTCCTTTTTCTGCATTATAGGTCATAGCTGCTGTATCATGAACATTGTTACCCGTTAATTCACCCATTATAAAAACTCTTTTGTTTGGGTAAGGTTGATTGCCCGATGGCACAAAAGTGAAGGTTACATCCGCATAATCACTTTGCCACCACGGATTTGCATTGTCCGTATTATCAACAAAGTAAAATCCGTTGTAATCTCTAAAGTTGATAAACCTTTGCTGTGCCCTTACACCATCATTTACTAGTTGTACCGATTGTTCATCACGGGTGTATACTTTTTTGCTTACCCTATCACTCGAAAAACGGAAGCTGCGCAGATCAGCCCATCGATATTCTTTTCCTGCAGGAAATAAACAGTCATTCTCTGTATTAAATTCTAACATATTCGAACGAATGAAAGTAGGTTGAATATTTCTTCTGGCATTATCCCAACGAAAGTTTTGTAGTATTACCACTTTAATCTGCTGCTGTGGATTAATCACATTCAACTGTGTTTTATTTACTGAAAACTGTACTTTTTGATGTGTACGAAAAAGCTGTGCATTGAACGGTTGCAAAATTTGAGCTGCAACACTTGCTTTATTATCCAATACTAATAAACGTTTAGTAAAAGCTAGTTTACTGGTATCGCCATCTAAAAAAACTTTGAGTAAATAATTACCACTTTTACTAGGCACACAATTTCTTTCGGGTAATACGGCTTGGTAATGAATGTACTTGGCATAGGCAATAGCAGAAACTCGGTATTGGGTCACTCTTGCTTGGGTAAATCCTTTTAAATAATCAAATACACTTAAGTTTACAGGCTTCCAATCAACATCACAAAGTTGGTAGGTGTAGAAATAATTTTTTACCCTACCCTCTATATCATCAAAATGCAATTCTAATAAATCGCTACCATCTAAATTGATGATGGGATATCCGGTCTGATTATTCTGCTGAAATAGCTTTGCCGTTTTAATATTGGGCATCAAAACCATATCAGGTTCCTGTGCTACTGCAGGTGTAATCCAACTAGAAATAAACAATAAACTAATGAATAATCGCATACCCTAAATTATAACAATAAACCTACAACTTTCCTGCCAAACAAATTGCTTTTGCGCTGTACGGCTATACACTGTAGTTTTGAACAAAATCTGCAACTTGAATATTGCCTTTTTTATAGCAAAACGTATAGCCTTTAACCAACAACAATCATTTTCTCGGTTTATTATTCGGCTAACCGTAGCTGCAACGGCAGTAAGTGTGGCTGCAATGATTATTACATTGGCCTTTGTTAACGGATTTCAACATGCAGTAAGTGAAAAAGTTTTTAGCTTCTGGGGACATATTCGGATTCAAGTGTATGAGCCGGGTAAATCTTTAGTGGCAGAAGAAACTCCCTTGGAAAAAAATGATTCTGCGATAGCTCTTGTACAAAAAATAGAAGGGATTAATAAGATACAAGCTTTTGCTACCCGTAGTGCTGTCATTGAAAAAAATAAAGAAATAGAAGGCATTTTATTTAAAGGAGTAGAAGCAGGGTATGAATTTCAAAGATTACAACCATTCTTAAAAAGTGGCCGATGGATTAATTTTTCGGATAGTGCTTACCAACGAGAAATTGTGATTGCACAACCGGCAGCAGTGTTATTAAAAGTAAAAGTTGGTGATAGCATCAATATTCATTTTATAGATGCAGAACAGGGTAGAAGTAGCAGTCGAAAATTATTGGTAGCCGGAATTTTCAAAACCGGCATTGAAGAATATGACAAATTATTTGCTATTGGCGATATAAGATTAATTCAGCGATTGAATAATTGGAACGATAAGGTAATAGGTGGTTATGAAGTTTTTATTGATGATTACCGTCATTTGGATGTTATCAATAATCAGCTTTACGATCAATTACCCGATGCATGGGTGAGTAAAACTGTTAAGGAAGTTTATCCCAATATTTTTGATTGGCTCAATATTCAAAATGTAAATAGAGATGTTATTTTTAGTGTAATGTCTGTGGTAACCTTAATCAACATGATTAGTTGTTTGTTGATTTTGGTATTAGAACGAACCAGAATGATTGGCATTTTAAAAGCAACAGGAGCAACTGATGGTTTGATTAAAAAAGTGTTTCTCTATCAATCGGGTTATATTGCTTTGGTGGGTACAATAACCGGGCTAGTAGTTGGTACCGGATTGGCTTTGCTTCAGCAATACACCGGATTTATAACATTGGATGAGACGGCATATTATGTATCAGTTGCACCGGTAAAAATTGTTTGGTGGCAAGTACTCGTTGTTTGTGTGAGTTCTTTCTTTATTTGTTTTCAAGCATTGCGTTTACCATTGTTGATAGTTCGTGGTATGAAACCGGTAAAGGCAATACAATTTAGGTAATGTTGAAATTTGGTTTTCGTATCATGTATTAACGCAACTACTATTCAACTTCTCTTTCAATAATTCCAGGAGCACTATTTTCATTACCTAGATCTTTCAATTCAATTTTATTAGGCGAAAGAATTTTAACGGACAAGTAAGCAGTTGGGAAGCCGGTTCTAATAAGTGTGAGCTGTTGTTTGGCTTCATCAATTTCGTATTTAACGGTTAATCGATTTCTGCTATTTGAAAAATAGGCAGTATCAGTTGCTGTAAATTCGTAGCGTTTTGTTAGTTCAAATGCAGAGGCTTGTTTGCCTATTAATGAAGTAAGTTTCCATTTGCCAAGCAATACTTTCTTTAAATCTTGAGCTTGTGAGCAAAAGCTTAGTCCAAGGAATGAGAGGAGTACAAAAATTTTCATAACACTAATATATTAAATTTAAGCAATGAAAACTACATATGGTTTTTAATGTAGCTCAACCATTTTTACCTTGTAACATCGGCACAAACGAAAAACGATCAAACTCTTCTTCTTTATAACTGTCTTCGGCAATTTTTGTAATGCGTAACATACGCTGCGCTTCTCCTTCATCAACAGGTATCACCATAATACCTCCAATTTTCAACTGTACCAATAATTTTGGCGGAATAAAAGGTGCTGCCGCTGTAATGATTACTCGATCGAATGGCGCAAAAGTGGGCAATCCTTCAAAACCATCGCCAAAGAAGAACTTGATATTCGGGTATTTCTTTTTAAAAATGAAATGCTTGTTTTCTTCGTATAGTTCTTTTTGTCTTTCAATAGTGTGAACCATACAACCTAATTCGGCCAGTACACTTGCTTGATAAACACTACCGGTTCCAATCTCCAACACTTTCATAAAAGGCTTTACTTCAAGTAATTGTGTTTGATAAGCAACGGTATAGGGTTGAGAAATCGTTTGTCCTGCCGAAATGGGAAAAGCCTTGTCTTCATAAGCCCTTGCCTCAAAAGCTTTATCAAAAAAGAAATGTCGTGGAACTGTGTTGATGGCTTCCAACACTTTTTCATTGCTGATGCCTTTTGTTCTCAACACCTCAACAAGTTGTTTGCGTAATCCTTTATGGCGGTAAGTATCCTCGAATTGTCTCATAAGCGTAACAAAGAACCGGCATTTTCTTCATTATCGTTTAAGTGAGGACTAAAAATCTCCACTGTAGTTTTTACCCACAAATTAGAATCTAAACTTACTCAAAACCAAGACATATTTCCTTTCTATGAATAAAGGATAGCTGTTTTAAATAGATATAGGTTGTCGATTCCACTCATCTGACAGCCTTGCCGTTTATCATCTCATGCTAATTTCTTGTAACCTTTTCTTAACAGCAGCGTACAAGTTAAAATTAATATTTACCATTTATCAGCTAAATAAGCCATTCGCTATAAAGCTATGTACTATGTAAAACAAGGTACATAGGTTTGTGATGTAATTAACAAAAACGGGTACAGCAATATGGCAAGTACTAAAAATAAAACCTAAAACAATTATCATGAAACCATTATTAACCTTATTATTCGCTTTGAGCACAGCGGCAGCAAGCTTTGCACAAACGGTAACCACCAAAGTAAAAGGCACTGTATTGGGCAATCAATCACCGGTTGAAGCCGCTACCGTATCATTATTAAAAGCAAAAGATTCAAGCCTTGTAAAAGTAGGCGTAACCGATAAGTCGGGTACATTCGAAATAGAAAAATCCGCTGAAGGCAAATTTCTTATTAGCATTTCAGCAGTAGGATATGCCACATTTTACAGTGAAGTATTTAGTTTAAGTGCTGCACAATCTGTCTATACTATTAAACCAATTGCTTTAGTTGCAGCTTCAAAAGGATTGAAAGATGTAGTGGTGACGAGCAAAAAACTACTGATAGAGCAAAAATTAGATCGAACTATTTTAAATGTTGATGCATCACCCACTAATACCGGATTAACGGCATTAGAAATTCTTGAAAAAGCACCGGGAGTTACTGTAGATAAAGACGGAAACATCAGCCTTAAGGGCAAGCAAGGTATTTTGATTTTATTAGATGGAAAGCCAACCTACCTAAGTGGTACAGATTTAACCAATATGCTAAAAAATATGCCGGGTGCTAATCTTGATATTATTGAAATCATGACTAATCCTCCTGCAAAATACGATGCTGCCGGCAACGGTGGTGTGATTAATATCAAAACTAAAAAGTCTAAGACCGTTGGTTTTAACGGCAGTGTTACAAGTGGCTACGGACAAGGGGTTTATCCCAAAGCCAATAACAGTTTCAACCTTAACTATCGTTACAACAAGGTAAATTATTTTGCTAATGCTAGTTATAATTTTAGCCGTGGATTTCAAGATATAAACATCAAACGTAATTTTAGAGATATCAATAATGGCACTATACTCTCTATGTTTGATCAATTTGCCGACAGTAAAAGAAAGTACAACAGCTTTTCGTACAAAGCAGGTGCAGATTACTTCATGAATAAGAAAACTACACTAGGTATTGTTGTAAATGGTTTTGGGCAGAAGGGAACAGAGAATAGCGATAATACTACTTTCATTAAAGATGTAAATGGGGCATTAATAACTCGTACTGAAGCTATCAACAACGTATTACTTGATTTCAAAAACATGGGTGCTAACTTTAATTTGCGTCATGTATTTGATAGTACAGGTAAAGAATTAACTGCCGATATTGATTACATCAATTATCGTTCCGACAATGAACAATATATGGACAATGTGTTTTTTGATCATGCAGGGAATAAAAAAGGATTAGATGAAAAATTACAAGGTTTTTTACCATCAAATATCAAAATATATAGTGCTAAAGCCGATTACAGTCAGCCAATGAAAGGCAATGCAAAGTTTGAAGCAGGAGTTAAAACAAGTTATGTGAATACGGATAACAATGCCTTGTACGAAAACTGGAATGGCAATACATGGGTAAAAGATGCAGGTCGTAGTAACCATTTCAAATACAGAGAACATATCAACGCTGGGTATATCAATTTTAGCAAGCCGCTGAATAAAAAATGGAGTTTACAAACAGGTGTAAGAGTGGAGAATACTATTTCAAGAGGTAACCAAGTTACTACAAATACCAAGTTTAATAGAGATTACACTCAGATTTTTCCAACCGCTTATCTTGGATATACGCACAATAAAAATAATTCATATGCTTTAAGTATTGGTCGTAGAATTGAAAGACCGGATTACGAAGACATGAATCCGTTTTATTACTTTTTAGATAAATATACCTATCAAGTTGGTAATCCTTATTTAAGACCTCAGTTTACACAAAATGTAGAATTAAATCATACCTACAAAGGCTTTTTAACGACTACCTTGAATTACAGTAAGACAACCAATATTATATCGGATGTATTAGATCAAGTAGATAGTATTACCACCACGTTTGTTACTAAAAGCAATATAGCTAGTCAGCAAAACTTTGGCATAGCTGTAAGTGCAGGTTTTCCGATAACAAAATGGTGGAGAACAAATATTTACAGTAATGCATTTCACAATCGTTTCAAAGGAATCATCAACAATGCACCAATGGAAGTTGAAGGAACTAGTGTGGTATCTAATATGAGCAATCAGTTTACTTTTAAAAATGGTTGGGGTGCTGAACTCAGTGGTTTCTATCGTACCCGTGCTGTTGAAGGTATTTTAGTTGCTAAGCCAATGGGTGCTGTAAATGTTGCTTTTAGTAAGCAAGTGTTGAAAAAGAAAGGAACTGTTAGATTGAATATTAGAGATGTGTTCTTCATTCAACAGTTTAGAGGTTATAGCCGTTATCAAAACATTGATGTAAATATTCATAGTGCTAGAGACAGCCGTGTGGTGAATGTTAGTTTCACTTATCGCTTTAGCAAAGGAAAAGTAAATGCACAACAACGTAAGCGTGGCGGAGCAGGAGAGGAGCAAAGTCGTATTAAAGGTGGAGAAGGCAATTAATATTCATCCTTCATTATATACAATAAGCCCTGTACAGGAATGTATGGGGTTTTATTGTTTTAGAATTGATAGGAACAAATCATAAACAATCAAGGATTTCAGTACTATTGTGTTCTTAAAAAAATGACATGGGTTTATTTAACTGGAATACCAATACATCTGCAGAAAATTCACCTGCCAAAGAGCATTTCGATAGCGCTAAAGCACATTTTGAACAAGGTAACTATACTGATGCATTAGCAGCTTTAAGTCATGGTTTTTCAAATGATATCAATTACAAACCATTGTATCGTTTGTCGGCAGATTGTTTGCAAGCATTGGGCGGAGAACAAGAAAAAGAATTATTCGAAACGGTATTGAATGACTTTAACAATGGTGTTGCATTCTGTCAATTGGGAGATTATTATTACGAGATGGAGCATTATCATATGGCAATTTCATTTTATGAAAAAGCCATGCAATTGAAAGCAGATGAGGACGCTTTGCCTCATAATTTAGCGGTTAGTTATGCTAGACAATTTCAAGTACAAAAAGCTCACGACATTTTAGCAGTACTCACTACAAGAGATTTTTGGTCGGTGTACTTTTTATACAAGTGTAAAATTTTACTCAATCAGCAAGAAAATGTAGCGCAAGCATTAGATGAAATGGTTGCATTTTTGAATGGTTTAGAACATCAAGAAGGACTCGAAGTGCCAAAAGAAAAAGTAGCAGAATTACAAGAAATGTTTCAGCGATTGCAAACAATTGAAATACCACAACAGCATATACGAGACTGGCATTTTATTCAATATGGCGCTGTTATACTTGATTTCTTTGAAGACCAAACTGATTATGTGGCTGGTGGTCGTTATGTAGCACTTTGGGGAACAAATGAGTCCATTAAAAGTGTAGTAATTAAATTGAAACAGCTACTAAATAAAATGGAACTTTCTTTTACAACGGTTGCGGCATTGAACGATAGGAATAGTACAATTATTGGTCTGCTGATTGCAAAGGTTTTAGGTATTCCATACCAAGAATTAACGCAAGAAAATATTCCTTCAAATGCATTGATTGTAGCTGCCAATACAGCCGATTTTAATTTGTGGGAACAACTTTCTGTTGTTAATGATGGTCAGTTATTATTTGCCCTCAATCACAATTGGTTAACGCCAAGTGTATTAGCTCCTGATATTGTTGGGTTGATGTCGCAAGCTTATTATTTCCCTTGGGATGGTGGTGGATTTAGGTTTGATGAAATTACAAACGAAATGATTCAAACCGAAGTTGATGAACGATCTGCTGAATTATTAGCAAATGAAATTGCACTGATTGAAGTGGAAATGGATGATAACAATGATTTGTATGGATTTTATACACAACGCAAAGATTGGCTGAAAGGGATTGGATCAACTGCCGGGCAGTTACGTTATAATTTCATGATTGAAAGTCCTGTTACCGGTGCTTATTTTGCTTAATAGAACAAGTCTGTTTATAGGATGACAACAAAAAAAGGTAAGCACCCCCATGCTTACCTTTTTTATAATTTAATCCAATAGATTACAACACTAAAACACTATTGCTGCTGCCATAGATATTTGATTCTTGTCCGTCAGCTTCAGGGTCGTTCACCCATTCAGTTTCATTCACTCTATATTTGAATTCGTGACGACTGTCTTTAGGCAAATTAATATCAGCACTAAATGTTCCGTCTTTCTTTTTGCTCATGATAATGGAATTTTCCCAATCACTATTGAGGCCTAAAATTTCAATGGTTTCTGCATTTTCAACGGTAAAAGAAAACTTTACTTTGCAGTAATCTTTTGTCTTAAAATAGGTCTTTTGTACCATCTGTTTTGTTGTTTTGTTTAAGGTATTTTCACTGTTTATTTAACAGGATTTAAATGACTTCAACTTTTATACGCTTACGCTGAAAAGGTAACCCATCATTCATATTTGATTCATTTATCTATTTGTAAAATCTTCGAAAAAATGAAAAGTAATTGTCTAAAATGCCTTAAACCATGTACTTTTCAGCTTAAATTACCAATTATGCGATTGTTTTTGCTGTTTTTTGTAGTTTTTGCTTTGTCAGTCGCTACTCAAGCCCAACAATTTTATTTATTTACCGGATCTTATACAACAGGCAATAACAAGGGCGAAGGAATAGGTGTACTACAGTTTGATGCCGAAACCGGATTGATAAAAGCCATCAGTAAAATGGCAATTGACAATCCTTCCTATTTGGCAGTGGCCGATCATGGAAAGTTATTGTATGCTGTTACAGAATTACCGGGTGGCAAAATGGGTGAAGTGGCTGCGTTTAGGTTTAATCGCCAAAATGGTCAGTTACAATTGCTCAATAAACAATCCATTAAAGCAAATAGTCCTTGTTATGTTACCGTCAACAATCAATTGAATTGGTTATTTACTGCCAATTATTCAACTGGAAATATTTCTGTTTTACCATTATTGGGTGATGGAAGCATTGATACGTTAAGACAATTAATGCAACACCGTGGAAGTAGTGCTACTGCCCAACGTCAACAAGCACCTCATGCACATTCTATCATCTTTTCACCCAATCAAAAATTTCTGATTGCGGCAGATTTAGGAACAGATAAACTGTATCAATATCAATTTCAGCAGCAAAACATACAACCTTTGTTGTTGGTAGATAGTATTGCCACTTCAAAACCCGGTAATGGGCCAAGGCATTTGATTTTTCATCCCAAAGGAAAATTCTTATATGCGATCAATGAATTGACAGGTACAATTGATGTGTTCCGATTTCGAAAAACCAATTCCAAACTAGTTCAAACTATCACAACAGATACTTCTGCAAAATTTAAAGGCAGTGCAGATATTCATTTTTCACCCGACGGTAAATTTTTATATGCTAGTAATCGGGGCGAAATCAATAGCATTGCGATATACAAGGTTTCGGGTAAAACTGGAATGTTAGAAATTATAGGCTACGAAATGTCACATATTGCAACTCCAAGAAATTTTGCTATAGATCCTACAGGTAATTATTTGTTGGTCGCCAATCAGTCAGCAAATAATATCGTTGTTTTCAAGAGAGATAAAAAAACGGGTTTATTACATTTCACCGGTAATAATTTTAAAACAGGCACACCGGTTTGTTTAAAATTGATTCCTGTTAGTAATTAAAACGCATTTATCCTTTGCTATTGCTTTTTGAGATTCTTAAAAATTGTTTGGTTGATAAACAACTGGCTTATACATTTGCAATCTTCTAAGGGGGATTAGCTCAGTTGGCTAGAGCGCTTGCATGGCATGCAAGAGGCCACCGGTTCGAATCCGGTATTCTCCACAAAGGCTCAATCTTGAGCCTTTTTTTATTGGATAGATTCAATCCTTTTCAACATGAAAATTATCGTTATAAAAAAAAGGTTGTTACGATTAAGTAACAACCTTTTTTTTATTTTAATGGAGATGAAATTATTCCCAAATTTGTTCTTTGCCTTCTAACCAAAGTTTTACAGCTTCAGTAGTAACACTCTTCGGTCTTTCTAATGGCATACCTAATGCTCTATCCCAACACAAACTTGCCAATACGCCCAATGAACGGCTTACTGCAAACAGTACGGTATAGAATTCATATTCTACCAAACCATAGTGTACTAATAAAGCACCGCTATGAGCATCTACATTTGGCCATGGATTTTTAATCTTACCTAATGATTGCAAAATAGGAGGCACTGTTTCATATATATTCCAAACGGTGTTTACCAATTTATCATCAGGCATATGCTTTTTACCAAATTCCATTTGAGCGGTAAATCTTGGATCGGTTTTTCTTAACACGGCATGACCATAGCCAGGCACTACTTTTCCGGCAGAAAGCGTATCTTTTACGTATTGCTCAATTTGTTCGTTGGTTGGTGAATTGGTACCCAATTTTTCTTGCATTTCAAAAATCCACTTAATCACTTCTTGATTAGCCAAACCATGCAATGGACCTGCTAATCCGTTCATACCGGCAGCATATGCTAAATAAGGATCTGCTAAAGCACTTCCTACTAAATGCGTTGTGTGGGCACTTACATTTCCACCTTCATGATCGGCATGAATGGTCATGTATAAACGCATCAATTCTTTAAAGCTATTATCTTCAAAGCCCATCATGTGAGCAAAGTTTCCAGCCCAGTCTAATAATCCGTTTGGATGAATATGTTCGTTGTTCTTGTATTTCCTACGATAGATATAAGCTGCAATTCTTGGTAAACGGGCAATTAAGATAACTGCATCGTCAAAAGTTGGTTCCCAATAATCTTTTTTATTGATGCCTTCGCTGTATGCTTTTGCAAAATAACTTTCGGTTTGTAAAGCCATTACACCAACTACAAACATTGTCATGGGGTGAGTATTCAACGGTAAGGCATCAATAGCAGCAAACACATGGTTAGGTACATGGCTACGGCGTTGTAAAATATCAGTGATATGTTCTACATCTTCGGCCGTTGGCAATTCGCCAATTAACATTAAATAAAATAAACCTTCGGGGAGTGGTTCGTTACCTTTTGGTGCTTTTGGCAATTTTTCCTGTAATTCAGGAATCGTATAACCCCTAAAGCGAATACCATCTTGAGCATCCAATAAACTAGTTTCGGTTACCAAACCAGTTATGCCTCGCATACCTTGGTAAACTTGGGCTAAGGTAACTTCACCAATTGGCTTGTTACCATGTTCTTTCAAAAGTGCCTTGATTTCTTGATTTGCCGATTCTGCTTTGGCTTTAAACCTGTCTTTAATCACTCCCATTGTTGTTATTATTTATTGTAAAGCAAAAAAAATTGACTAGTTAAAATACCTTTTATCGGTTATCAAGGTAAGCAACCAAGTAGATTTATAAAATCTGATGTTATGTACTCAAAAAATCACATCGTTCTTGGAAGCCATAAAGGTAAATCATCAAACCTAGTGTAACAAAAGATTTGGTATAAGGTTCTCCTTAAAACGCAAAATTCGTATAGATAGCAGCTATTAATTCAATGCCATTATTTGGGAGCTCTTTTGTAAAGCCAATAAGCTACAAAACTGAAGATGATATTGGGTGTCCATGCGGCTAGAAGGGGAGGAAAACTACCTTTGGTAGAAAACATGGTACTGAATCTATCGGTTAGAATAAATAATGCAGCAGTTACTATACCAAATGCAAGGTGAACACCGCTGCCACCTCTGTTTTTTTTACTCGAAACAACCACGCCAATTAAGGTTAGCAATAATACTGCAAAAGGTGTGGCATCTCTTCGGTATCGTTCTACTTTTAGGGCATTCATACCTTCAGCACCTCTTACTTCTTCAGCTTGTATAAATTTGTCCAACTCCGGTGTTGTTAATTTATCTTTTGTGTATTCATCTCTTCGTAAATCAAATGGCTTGAAGTTGTAGGTCATGTTTCGCTTATCGGTATAAGTTACTGTTTCCTTTAAGCCATTGATGTTTCGTTCAACAATACTTTCCAATGTCCAAGTTTTGGTAGCTGTATCCCATCTAATCATTTCAGCTCGTAAATTGTATTCAATCTTGTTTTGCTTAACCCGTTGCAAAAAGAAATTACTCCCACTTTTAGTAGCTGTATCGTAATAGTTAACTCCGGCGTAAGTAAAAGAATCAATTCTGAAATAGAGGTTATTCCCTTTTTGTACTAAGGGGTTGTAGGTTGAATTGGCATCAACATATTTTACTTGAAAATCTGTTCTTATAGCATTGGCTTTGGGAATGACATATCGATTGGCAAACCACAATAAAGTGGCTAAAAATAATCCACCTACCCAATAAGCCCTCATCATCCGGTTATAGCTGGTACCACTTGCTAAAATGGCTACAATTTCTGATTGCCCGGCCATTTTAGAGGTGAAAAAAATCACAGAAATAAAGACAAATAAGGGAAACAATATAGCAACAATATGCGGAATGAAACCAAAATAGTAATCTGTAACAATTCGAGTAAATCCCCAGCCGGATTTAACAAAGTCATCTGTTTTTTCACTCACATCAATCACCACAGAAATAAATGTGAATAGAAATATAGAGAAGAAAAAGGTAGTAAGAAACTTTTTTAATATGTACCAGTCTAGTTGCTTCATCTGTAAGTAAAAAAAAATCAAAGATAAAGTGCAGAACCGAGAGGTGGAGGATAAGTTTGTTAAAGGCCGAATAAAGTACCTGAAACAAAAAAGGAGAGCTGGAATTTACTCTCCTTCAGTGTACAGATTAATAATAATTTCACAATTAGGCAGGAATGCCTGTAGTTTATTAAGGTCTTGCCACGGATATTGGTGAGGGAGATTTAACCTCCTTAGGCTTTTCATATTTTTGAGGTAATGAATAGACTTGTCTGTTAGTTTACTGCCAAAACAATGTAATGGCATTCTTATTTCTATTACTTCTAATTGTTCTAATTGAGATAAGGACTCAAAAAACACTTCTTGTCTAAACCCTGCAGGGTAACCATTCAGTTTACACTCCTTCAAATTTGTAAGCAATGCCAATGCTTCAATAGGGGCATCTTCCACTTTTTTCCCTGTTTTGGTATCAAAAATGAGCCCTTTTGTATAATAAGCACTCAATGTTGATACACCTTCGGCCTTAGCTAAAGCGGCACTTAATGAAGTGGAATAGTCAGATGCTATCTTTTGTTCTTGTGATGCCGCTGTCGTAAAAATGAACATCCATAGAAAATGGATGTACGGATACACGGACTTCATATATATCGGATAAATAGGTTGATAAATAAGGTTTAATAAATTTAGAACCATTATTTAAGATGCTTACCTATTTAGTATGTTAGTGAATAAAGAATTTAAACCGTTTGTGTTATCCACATGTATAAATAAACACCCCTTTGCGTAGGGCACAAAGGGGTATTTAAATAAGAATATGTATCGAAAATTATTCGCCAATATTAAGCGGATAGCCATAGCTACCTTCATATCCGGGATAAATTCCTTCTAATCTTGTTGTACCCGAAACACCTTTTAGTGCTTTCTTCAAATCATCAACAGATGCAATAGGTTTTCCATCAGCAGTTGTAATAACAAATCCTTCTTGCATCCGGGTTTTACTGAGTAAACCGCCGTCTGTAATTTTCTTCACCACAACACCTCCTGCAATTTCGTAAGCAGTTGCTTTACCCTTTTCTAATGTTTCAAATTCGCCACCCAACTCTTGTAATACATTATCCTCTTCTTTTACTACTTCGTAATTACCGGCTTTGTTTTTTAAAGTGATATTGGCCGTATATTCCTTTCCATTACGTTTGTAAGAAACGGTTATTTTATCGCCGGGTTTGTAACGGGCTACTTGTTCAACCATTTCTGGGCCACTAGTAACAGCTACATTGTTAATCTTGGTGATGATATCGCCTGTTTTAATACCGGCTGTTTTTGCTGCACCATCACCGGTTACATCTGTAACATAAACACCTTCGCCTTCTTTAATGCCTAATTCAGCTTTCTTTTCATCGGTTAGATTTTCGTTTGGGTAAGATATACCAATGAAAGCTCTTTGTACCGTACCATATTTAATTAAATCGTTTACAATTTTCTTGGCAATATTCACCGGAATAGCAAAAGAATAGCCGGAGTAACTACCGGTTTGAGAAGCTATAGCTGAGTTAATACCAATCAATTTACCTTCTGTATCAATCAAAGCACCACCACTGTTGCCCGGATTAACTGCAGCATCGGTTTGAATGAATGATTCGATTGGATTGGTAGTGTTTTTATTTCTTGCATTAATACCAAGTGTTCTAGCTTTTGCACTGACGATTCCGGCAGTAACTGTTACATCTAATGAAAGCGGATATCCAATGGCTAGCACCCACTGACCTAATTTAACTTCATCGCTATTGCCGTATAATAAATAGGGGAAGCTTTTGCCATCGATTTTTAAAACGGCCAAGTCGCTGTTGGGGTCGCTGCCAATTAAAGTGGCTTTGTAAGATTTTTTGTTGGGGAGTGTTACATTTATTTCATCTGCACCTTCAATAACGTGGTTGTTGGTAATAATGTATCCATCATCACTTACAATTACACCGCTACCACTAGCCCTTTGTTCGGGAACATATCCACTTTGTGGACCACCAAAGAAATCATCGAACATACCATCGCCAAATAAATCGGAGAATGGATTACGACGACGAGGAAGATTATTGGTAACTTTTTTGGCGTTTGTTTTTGTTTTGATGTGCACTACTGCCGGTGAAGCAGAGGTGGAGGCAGCAGTAAAATCAACCGCATTTGTTGGATTGTTGTTACCAAAGAAACCTGCATAATTGGCAGGAATTTTTGTTGGATCTTGTTCTCCGGCATATTGGTTCTTCATCCATTTGCCATAGCCCCAAACACTCAAAAGTGCAGTAGCGGCGCTAACAGCAACGACTAACAATAGATTTTTGAGCTTCATTGTTCTTAGTTTTTTATTTTTTTGACAAATTTTATGCCTTTCTGCTAACAAAGAAACAAACCTGTAGAAATTTCAGTTGACTAATGCTACCAATTAACAAAGTTTTGACGAAAGCTCTCGTAGAAATACCGGTTGATGGGTATTCATTCATTCGAGTTTTTATAACCGGGTTAAAAATTGCATCGTATCAACGCCGTCTGCATATTCGGTTAATGATGGTTGTTGTGCTTGCCCAAATGGTATGAAACCATGTCCAACAACACATTGAATATCGTCGTTACCGTTGCAGGCTGTTTTAACAGCGTCTTTATCTGAATAAAACTCATAATTCAATCTGCTGGCAGGAGCAAATAGAGAAGCATTTTCACTTAATACAATTGATCCATTATTCATGTAGAAACTATTATTCATCATGAGTAAGGCTAATTGAAAATCGTAATTGTGCTTGTATTTGTGGAATTCAAAATAATGGTCATATTTCTTCAACGCATCTAATAAGGGAATGAAATCATAATCTTTTGGAACATAAATCTTGGTAATATTTCTGCAACCTAAACCAAAAAACAACTGAATATCATCTGCTAATAATGATAATTCTTCACTGGTTTCATTACCGTCTAAGATGGCTACCGATGTGCGGTTTCGGCGAATAATATGCGGAAACTTATCAAAATAAAACTCAAAATACCTGCTACTGTTATTACTGCCTGTTGCAATGTACGCATCGCAGTTTTTGAGCTGTTCTGCAATAACTATACTATCTTTTGTTTCCTCGTTCCATTGGTGTAAAACAGATATGAGATGAGATATCAATCGGTTGTCTTTAGATGAAGTTTTGATTTTTATTTTATGTCCCGCAATAAATACACACAACATATCATGAAAGCCAACTAACGGAATATTACCTGCCATTACTAAACCTACAGTTTTAGGATTTTCAGTCACTTCAGCAATCGAATAGGACAGTGCCCAATCGGTCAATAATTGGGCTTGTAAAAATTGTGTTGCAATGTTTTTTGCTGCTAAATCAATAAAATCGGGTGTAAACCAACCATTTTCTCTGTGGGCTAATTCTTTTGTTTGCAGCCACAGTTCTGCATCTGACATTATATATTGCCCTAACCTTGCCATTAAATTAATTCGTTCTTGTAATTTCATGCTGCAACCTTTATTTTTGTAAGGCAAAAGTACATTCCTTAAACCCGTTAAAAAACAATAACTATGGCAATTAAAATAACAGATGAATGTATAAACTGCGGAGCCTGCGAACCGGAGTGTCCCAATAACGCTATTTACGAAGGCGGAGTTGAGTGGGCTATCGCTGATGGAACTACAGTAAAAGGATCGGTAGTATTAATGGATGGCACGGTGGTTGATGCAAATGACCGCTTTGCTCCAATTAGTCAGGATACGTATTATATAACCCCAAATAAATGTACTGAGTGTCAAGGTTTTCATGAAGAACCCCAGTGTGCTGCTGTTTGTCCGGTAGACTGCTGTGTGCCAGATGAAATGTATGTTGAAACGGTTGAACAATTGATGGAGAAGAAAGGAAAACTGCACATTTAATGCACAACTACCTGTGCGAAACTTTTGCCACACAGGGCTTGCAACAATGTGAAATCGAGTTTATCTTAGTACTCTAATTGATTGTCGCCATAAACGACGACTCTTGTAACGGCGGGTGATATTTCCCGTTTCAAAAGGTGAAGAATATGATGTTCTTCACCTTTTCGCTTTTTTTGACCTAATAAAAATCATATTTACGAATGATTTTTGTCTTCTTTGTGCTAGATATTTTTCTATTTCTTTGCTTACAAAATATATTATATGAAAAGAAACATTGCTTTGGTTACCGGTGGTCATAGTAGTGAAGCCGAAATAAGTTACAAAAGTGCCATTACAGTAGAAAATAATTTAGACAGAGAAAAATATAACGTATATAAAATTGATATCAATGCCAATACTTGGCATTATACAGATGCTAATGGTAATGCTATTCCTGTAAACCGAGAAGATTTTTCTGTTACTATTAATGGAGAAAAGGTTCAGTTTGAAGTGGCATTACTCTGTATTCATGGTACACCAGGAGAAGATGGTAAATTACAAGGCTATTTCGATATGTTAGAAGTGCCTTATACCAGTTGTGATGCAGCAACATCTGCTTTAACGTTTAATAAAAGACATGCCGTAGCAGTAGCTGCATTTGGTGGTGTTGCTGTGGCTCGTTCTATGCACAGTTTTAAAAGCCATCCTATAAGTGTAGATGAAATTTTAGGTCGTTTACAATTGCCTCTTTTTGTTAAACCTAATAACGGGGGAAGCAGTATAGGTATGAGTAAGGTAAATAATCCTGAGGAATTACAACCTGCACTAGACAAAGCGTTCAAAGAAGACAATGAAGTGTTGATTGAAGAATTTATTGCAGGTAGAGAATTTACGGTTGGCGTATTTCAAAAAGATGGTAATGTAGTGGTATTGCCTATTACTGAAGTTATTACCGAAAACGATTTCTTTGATTTTGAAGCCAAATATAGGGGCAAGAGTACTGAAGTAACACCCGCTGCTATTGATGAGTTTGTGGTGTTTAATTTGCAACAAGCCGCCAAGAAAGTATATCAAATTTTCAATTGCCGTGGCGTAGTTAGAATTGATTTTATTTATAATGATGCTACCGGTCAGCCGTATATGCTAGAAGTAAATACTGTACCCGGCCAAAGTGAAGCAAGTATTATACCCCAGCAGGTAAAAGCTTATGGTTGGACTTTGAAAGATTTTTATTCTGTCATTATAGAGGAAGCAATTTAAACGGTGTTTTGTGGCTAATTTTCAGCTTTAACTGATTCATTTACCGTAAACTTGTATCTTGAAATCTGAAATTGTAGCCTGTGTTTAAATTTTTGAAAAATAAGCCCCTTTGGGTGCATATTCTTACTGTTATTCTTGCCACTGCATTGTTGGTAGTCCTATTTTTTGGGTCGTTAGATTTTATAACCCAACATGGCGATTATGAAAAAGTACCGCAAGTAACAGGCATGAATATTGAACAAGCCCGAAATGTCTTGGAAGCAAAAGGATTTGATGTAGCTATTCAAGACTCGGTATATATTGATAGTGCTGCACGGTTATCTGTCATCAAACAATCACCCGGCCCAGATGCTACGGTTAAAGCAAACCGTACTATCTATCTTACTGTAAATAGAATGAACCCACCTTTGGTAGAAATGCCAAACTTGGTGGGTTTTTCATTTCGTAATGCCGAAATGTATTTGTTGAGTTTAGGCCTTAGAATGGGAGACACTTTATTTAAACCTGATATTGCAAAAAATGCTGTGCTACAACAATTATACAATGGTACAGATATAAGACCTGGCTCTAAAATATTCATGGGTAGCACCATTAGTTTTGTTTTAGGTGATGGCATTGGAAGTGCAGATATAAATGTGCCTGATTTAATTGGAATGACTGTAGCAGAGGCCACTAAATATTTAAGTGATAATAGCTTGGGATTAGGTGTATTGATTCCGGTAGATAATATTACAGATACTGCTAATGCTTTTGTCGTGAAAACCAATCCCGAACGGTTTTCTGAACCGGTACCCGGACAAAAAATGATGAACAAAATCAGAACAGGGCAAAGTGTTGATTTATACATTTCGACTAGTGCACCTGCTAGAGATACTACCTCTATGCAATAACATAAAAAACCATGTAGCAAATGACAACAATTACTGTAGAAGCATTAAAAGCCAGATTAGATGCAGGCGAAAAATTAAATCTTATTGATGTTAGAGAAGATATTGAGCATGCTGAATTCAATATTGGAGGAACGCATTTTCGTTTGAGACGTATTCAAGATATGGCCATTGACGATTTAGAACATTTGAAAGAAGAAGAAGTGATTTGCTATTGCCGCAGCGGCAATAGAAGTGGCATGGCTTGTGTAATGTTAGATCATTTAGGCTTTAAAAATACCGTGAATGTAGTTGGTGGCATGTTAGATTGGCAAGCCAAATTTGTTGCCAATAACGGATAATTACATGCAAGAACTAAAGAAATATTATATCGTACCAGAAGAGCCTGAAATTGTTTATCAAGCTTTAACCAATCCTATTACACTTAGATTATGGACAGGAGAGCCTGCTGAAATGAGTGCTGAGTCGAATAGTATATTTTCATTATGGGATGGTAGCATAACAGGTATTAATTTGGAGTTCATTGATGGAAAACAAATTGTACAACAGTGGGATTTTGGTGATCAAGTTGAACCTTCTATTGTTACTATTAAATTACATCCACACAAAAAAGGAACATCTGTTGAAGTTAGACAAACTAATATTCCAGATGATGAGTTTGAAGCAATTGCCGAGGGGTGGGATGAGACTTATTTTCGTTCTTTAATTGAGTTCTACCAGCCTTAGATTTGATATAAAAATTCGATGTGCAAAGGTATATCCAAAATTTTTCTTGATGACTGATAGGAATCATTTTTTTTACTTCGAAATGGTTGCATTTTTACATCATCAAATAATCAAAACAAAAGACCATTTGAAAGACCGGTAAAAACCGAATGCAGACAGCGAATTTTAAAACCGCTGATTCTATTTCAGGTCAAAGTTTAAGGTTGTTGATAGAAAAGGTAGCTTCTTTTACAGGCTGTTAATACTTACCATCGTATTTGGTTGTTGAAAACTTGATGTGTAAGCTAATGCAATAAATTAAATGGTGCAAAGAATACATTACAGCCTTTAGAGGTTGTCCTTAGTTAACAGGCAACGCTCCTCATGCTAAGCAGGTTTTAGGTTAATGTGGTTGTCTGTTGGTCTAAAAAGAAACGGCTTCTGGAAACAGAAGCCGTTTTTAATGTTACATATTACATTCTATTTATTCAGATGTCATATAGCTTTCGATAGGTTCACAAGTACAAACCAAGTTTCTATCACCGTGAGTATTATTAACTCTTGAAACACTTGGCCAGAATTTATTTTGGGTTACATAGTATAATGGGAAAGCAGCGTCTTTTCTAGTGTATGGATGATTCCATTCATCTGCACAAATAACATGTTGCGTATGCGGTGCATTTTTCAACACATTGTTTATTTTATCTGCTTTACCTGATTCAATGGCTTTGATTTCTTCATAAATTGAAATCATAGCATCGCAAAAGCGATCCAACTCTGGTTTGTCCTCACTTTCTGTAGGTTCAATCATAATGGTACCTGGAACAGGGAAACTCATGGTAGGTGCATGAAAACCATAGTCAATTAATCTTTTCGCTACATCTTCAGCTTCAACACCTGCACTTTGTTTAAATGGTCTTAAATCAACAATAAATTCATGAGCACAAGTTCCATTTTTACCGGTGTATAAAATCGGGTAGTATTTCTCCAACCTTGCTTTCATGTAATTCGCATTCATGATTGCATATTCGGTAGCCATTTTAACGCCATCGTAACCAAGCATCTTAATGTAGCCATAGCTAATCAATAAGATGGATGCAGAACCATAAGGTGCAGCAGAAACAGCGCCGTTGTTACCCAAAATAGTATGTCCGGGTAGATAAGGTGCCAAATGTTCTCTCACACAAATTGGCCCCATGCCAGGTCCGCCGCCGCCATGAGGTATGGCAAAGGTTTTATGTAGGTTGAGGTGACAAACATCTGCACCAATATTTGCAGGAGAGGTTAATCCAACTTGTGCATTCATATTAGCCCCATCCATGTACACTTGACCACCCAATGCATGAATCAAGTCGCAGATTTCTTTAATGTCTTCATCAAATACACCATAAGTGCTAGGGTAGGTTACCATTAATCCACCTAGGTTGTCTTTGTGTTGTTCAGCTTTGGCTTTAAAATCATCCATATTAATAGTGCCATCTTCATTATTCTTTACCACCACTACCTTCATGCCTGCCATCACTGCGCTAGCAGGATTGGTGCCATGTGCTGAAGTAGGAATAAGTACCACATTGCGGTGAGCATTGCCATTAGCAATATGATAACCCATAATAGTAAGCAATCCGGCATATTCTCCTTGAGCACCACTATTGGGTTGTAAGCTACAGGCTTCAAAACCTGTTACTTCGCACAAATAAGCACTAAGTTCATCCATAATTTGTTTGTAACCATTGGCTTGTTCTGCCGGAACAAATGGATGCAAACTAGAAAACTCAGGCCAACTAACAGGAATCATTTCTGAAGCTGCATTTAGTTTCATGGTACAGCTTCCTAAAGTAATCATGCTGGTATTGAGCGATAAATCTTTATTTTCTAATTGTTTGATATAACGCATCATTTGGCTTTCGCTGTGATGTGTATTGAATACCGGATGCGATAAATAGTTGCTTGTTCTAACAGCAAATGCAGGAATTGAAGTTATGGAATCGTTATTGTCAAATTCTATCTCAGCTTCATCTTTACCTAAGCTTTGTGCAAAAATATAAACGATATCTAAGATGTCTTTTTGTGTTGTTGTTTCATCAATACTGATACCAATATGTGTGGCATCGAAATATCTAAAGTTGGTTTGGTTAGTTTCTGCAATCGGCTTGATTGTCTCCACATTTGCTTTGATCTTCAAGGTATCGAAATAAGCGGTGTTGACATTTTCAAATCCTAACTCAGCCAAAGCACTGCTAAGAACTTGTGCCAGAGTAGCCACTCTAGCTGCAATATTTTTCAATCCAGTTGGACCATGATAAACAGCATACATGGCAGCCATATTGGCTAGCAAAGCTTGAGCCGTACAAATATTACTTGTTGCTTTTTCTCTTTTAATGTGCTGTTCACGGGTTTGTAAAGCCATACGAAGGGCTCTATTTCCTTTTGCATCGATGCTAATTCCGATGATACGACCCGGAATGGCTCTTTTGAATTCGTCTTTTGTAGCAAAAAAAGCAGCATGTGGACCACCATAACCCATTGGCACACCAAGACGTTGAGCACAGCCCAATGCAACATCTGCTCCTAATTCTCCAGGGCTAGTTAACAAAGTTAGGGCTAACAAATCGGTTGCCATAACTACGTAACCGCCAATTTCATGTACCGCTTTGATGAATTGTCTATAATCTTCAATGGAACCATTATTGTTTGGATATTGAACAATAGCACCGAAATAGCTTGCATCTAATGCTGCGGTTTGATAATTGCCAACAACCAACTCGATACCAATTGGTGTGGCTCTTGTTAGCAATAAATCTTTGGTTTGTGGAAAGATGGCTTCATCAACAAAGAACTTCGTTTTTTCACCATTACTAGCATGATGAAACAACATGGCCATAGCCTCGGCAGCAGCAGTTGCTTCGTCTAACAAGGAAGCATTGGCTAATTCAAGACCGGTCAGATCGGCCACCATAGTTTGAAAGTTGAGTAAACTTTCTAAACGACCTTGAGAAATTTCGGCTTGATAAGGGGTGTACTGTGTGTACCAGCCCGGGTTTTCAAAAATAGTTCTAAGAATTACAGTGGGTGTGATGGTACCATAGTATCCTTGGCCGATGTAGTTTTTGAAGATTTTATTTTTTGCAGCTACTGTTTTTAGTTCATTGAGATATTCAAATTCGCTAATGGCAGCAGGCAGATTTAAGTTATCATTTATACGAATACCAGCAGGAACTGTTTTGTCAATCAGTTCATCTAAACTAGACACTCCTATAGTTTGGAGCATTTGTTTTGTGTCTGCTGCATTCGGACCATTGTGTCTACGCTGAAATTCTGTGTTTTGCTGATGGAAAAGATTCATAGTATGATAGTTTTCTTCGCTAAAATTATACATGCATTGATTTATTGGGTTATGCTCAAAAATCCGCCGCAAATGTACAAAAGCACAACCGCATAATAGAGAGATTGTTGTACATGGGGAAAGGGTGTGCAATAAAAAACAGGCTTTTGCTTAAACAAACCAATACTCAAAATAGAAATCGTTTAAAAACAAAGGCTATAAGACTGCTTTTACTAATTTAGCTACTCATGAAGGTTGTAACTGCTTTGTTTCTGTTTCTGTTACCGGTCTGCGTTTCCGCCCAAACTTTGGGTGGAAATGCGGTCTTTAATTTTTTACGTTTACCGCAAAGCCCGCAAGTTGCAGCACTTGGCGGTACCAATATTTCCAATTTGTCTAATGATGTTAGCCTTGCTTTTTCAAATCCAGCCTTGTTGAGAAAACAGCATCATGGTCAGTTAAATACTTCCTTTTACAATTTTAGTGGCGGATTGAGCCAATATGGGCTCACACTTGGTCATCATGAAGAAAAAATCTCCACCAATTTTGGTTTTGGTATTCAGTATTTGAATTATGGACAACTAGCTCAAACAGATGCTTCCGGCAATTTGTTGGGTAGTTTTTCTCCTACTGATATGGCTGTTCAATTTATGTTTTCCAAGCAGCATAAAATGAATTGGCATTATGGAGCCACCATTAAATGGGTTCAATCGAATTATGGCATCTATAAAAACAGTGGATTAGCTGCAGATGTTGCATTGTCATATATCGATACTAGCCAATTATTACAAATAGCTTTTGTGGCGAAAAATATGGGAACTTCACTAACTCAATTTGACGCTGATGCTATTCAAGAACTACCGTTTGACGTACAACTGGGGATTACTAAACGCCTCGCTAAAGCACCCATACAATTTTCATTAACCGCTCATCATTTGCATCGGTTCAATATTTACTATAAAGACACTATTTTTTTACAAGAAGAAGGTGAAGATGTATTGAATGATAAAAAAAATACAACTGAGAAAATTTTTGCTCACTTGATTTTTGCAACTCAGGTTTTTATTAATGATAAGATAGAGCTAACAATGGGCTATAATTTCTTACGCCGCCAAAGTTTGAATGCACTGAATGTAGCTAATGGATTGAACGGATTTACCCTTGGTGTAGGAGTTACGCTTAAAAAAATTCAAATTCGGTATGCAACTGGCTTTTACCAACGGAATACTTTTCACCAATTTGGTATCAATACAACTTTGTATTAATGCTTTTCTAAAGGCCTTTTCTTAATCATTCCACCTTTAGAATCTTTAATGCTATTCATTACAACAAAAGCATACGGATCTATTTTAGCAATTTCATTATTCAGGCCTGAAATCTCCAAACGAGTAACAACCGTATAGAGAATGTCAATTTCTTCATCTCTTTGTCCTCTCTTGCCATAACCACCTTTACCACGATAGATTGTTACACCACGTCCCAACCGACTTGTAATCATCTCTTGCAATTCGGTGTGTTTAATAGAAATGATGGTAACACCGGTATATTCTTCAATACCTTCAATAATAAAATCTACCGTTCTTGCAGCTGAGAAATAAGTGAGGATGGCATACAAGGCAATTTCAATCGAAAACAAATAAGCTGCTACAGAAAATATGCAGATGTTGAATATCAAAATCACATCTCCAATTGTTGCTCCAGATTTTCGGCTAATGTATATGGCTAACACTTCTGTTCCGTCAATTACTGCACCACCTCTTACACTTAAACCAATTCCGGCTCCAAGAAAAAATCCACCAAAAACAGCGATTAGTAGTTTGTCTGATGTGATAACAGGCAAGGGCATTAAAGCAACAGCAAGTGCTAGAAAGCTTATGGCTAAAAATGTTTTAATAGCAAAAACTTTGCTAATCTGTTTTATGGCCATTAGAACAAAAGGCAAATTAACCAGTAAAATAAGTATTGAGAGTGGCGTGCCGGAAACCTCGTTAATGAGTAACGAAATACCCATTGCACCTCCGTCTAAAAAATTATTGGGTAAAAGAAAACTCTTTAAACCGACTGCTGCTGAAAAAATACCAAGGATGATGAATAACGCATCTTTTAAATTGCGTTTTACATCAACTTTAAACCTATAAACGGCTTTAGCAGATTCGTATTTACTCCCGGTTTTTGCTTTATTAACTCCTCTAATAATAATTTGCTGAAATATTGGGTTCATATTGTCTAAGCTATTAAAAAAAACTTAAAACCCCAATATTTAGCTTATTACATTCAGCTATGACAATAAAGTAAGTACACTGCTAAAGGGCAAATTATTATCTAATAAGGTAAAACTAACAGTTGTTCCTTTATCAATTTCACTTTGAATGGTCATTTTTCCGCCATTGGTTTCAATAAACTCTCTACATAATAAAAGTCCAATTCCGGTTCCTTTTTCACCTTTGGTTCCTGCTGCTGAAATGGTTAATTCTGCATTCATGATTTTTTCAATTTTATCCTGCGTCATTCCAATTCCATTATCTGCAACTGTAATACGGATAAAATTACGTCTTGCACTTCCTTTTACTACAATTTCACTTCCTGAATGACTGAATTTAACAGCATTAGCAATAATGTTTCGCAAAATTACTTTTACATGGTTTTCGTCAGCATAGACAAGCATTTCATCTGTAAGATTATTGATAATCGAAACATTTTTTGCAGTGGTAATATTATGAAATAGTTCTATGATTTCTTTGCAGATGGCATTTAGCTCTACTGTTTTGGGATTGGCTTTAATACCCCTCAACTGCGTTTGAGACCATTGAAGCAAATTATCCATTGTATGAAATACTGCATTAACATTTTGAGATAATGCTACTGATATTGTTTTGAATTCATCCTGTGTCATATCGCCAATGGATACCATCTCTAGCACATTTTTTAGCGATGCGATAGGAGAACGTAAGTCATGACTAATGATGGATAACAATTTGTCTTTTGTTTGATTGGTATTTATTAATTCTGCATTTACTTGTTGTAAAGAAACTGTTCTTTCGTTCACTTTTTCTTCTAATTCTCTATTCTTTTGTTCTGATAGTTGTTGTAACGCAATAATTTTTTGCTTTTCTAATTCAATGTTTTGTAGTTCTTTATCCTTTAAATCTAATCGCATTAATTTATATCTGTAAGCTAAAAAAATTCCAAACAAAATAATTTCAGATACAATTGCGTAAGAAAAGAAATAGTAAGGCTGCTTAAAATCAAATAGCTGTAAATTAAACTGACGATTAATATAGTTTGCTGTCAACATAAAGGCTACAATCAATAGCGGGGTATTGGCTGTAACAAAATAGATGGCTAGCTTATGTTTTTTGAACAATGCATAAACACCTAAAATGCAACTGCATAAGACTACTAAAAAAGCAACAATAGCTATATAAGTGTTATCAAAAATCCATTGATCAATTATGCCAGTGTACAGTCTTCTTGAAAACTCTGCAATAACAAATATTGGAGTGATTAAAACGGGCCACTGCAAATATTTAAGTATCTTATTCCATGTAGGATAATGAATGGCAGTTTCTAAAAAATATCTACTAAAATGGAGATAGGCATAGGCAAATAAAGTAACTGCAATGATACCAATACAATCACCTGCGAAATATTTTTCTAATGCCGATCCGGCAAAGATGGTGTCTAAAAATATATAGGTTGAAGCTCCTGTGATGTATAAAATATAATAGAGGTAAGTTTTATCGTTTAGGAATCCATATAGTAGCAAATTATAAATAACTATGGCTAACAATACTCCTAATAATAGTAGTTCTGTATTCTCTTTTTCTTCCAGTTTTTTATTAACGATTGTGGCGGGTGTAATCTTAATATTAAATGCTCCGATGGTGTTAAATTGTTTGATATGTAATAAATACGTTTGAGCGGTTTTTACATCGTCAATTGGAAAAGCAAGGTAATTTCGAGTTAATGGTAGAATTGATTCACTATATCTAGTATAATAACCGTTAATAGCTAATGGTTTGGGCTGTGTAGGTGTATAAATTTCATTTAGGTATTGTCTGTTTACATACAAGTACCAATCTGTATCATTTGATTTGTTTGAATTTGAGATGGTGAACACAACCCAATAATCGGCATTTTTAATAGGTTGGTTTGTTTTTGTGAAACCGCCACTTAAATAAATTTTGTAAGCTTCATCTAGCGATAGTTTTCCGGTATCGGGTAAACAATAAATCGATTGACTAATATCAGCAGTTTCACCAAATTTCGGCAACGAAATTGTGTCAATTTTAGCCTGTGCAACAGTTAGAATGGGTATGAAAATATACAGTAGAAACAGTGTTCTTCTCATAGTTGCGGTAGCTTTCGGTTCTTATAAAAAGTGAAAATAGTAAAATTATTTAATAATGCTAATTTGAGATTTTCAGCAATTTCTGCTAACAATTATTTCTCTTCTAATTGTAAAATAAGATTTGGCACACATCTTGAATTGTGTAAAATAAATCGTTGGTTATGAAAAAGATTTATTTATTAATCGTTTTTGTATGCACTATCTCTTTTGTGCAAGCTCAGTTTTATGCTACAACAACTAATGGACGCCGTGTAATTTTATATGCTGATGGCACATGGCAAGTAATGGATAGTATCAATTATCAACCGGTTACAGATGTAAATACTTTGTACAATGAAGCGTATCAATATGCCTATGATATTATGTACAGTGATGAGTTTTTCCCAACTGAAAGAAGAACAAAAGCTACACAATGGGCAATCGAATATGTAAAGTCTGGATTGAATTTAGCTATTGGTCGTAAATCTCTGGATAGTTGGTATGATGACTTGAACAATTTCGCTTACAACTTATTGTATAAAGATATCTTTTTTTCAACTGAAAGAAGAGCAAAAGCCACACAATGGGCTGCACAAACCATCAAGTCAAAAGCTTATTACGAAGACTTTAGCATTTCGTTTATTACGAAACATAAAGCTGCATATAACCTAGCTTACAATAGAATTTTCAAAACAGAATTCTTTGCTCAAGATAGAAGAAAAAAGGCATTAAATTGGGCCAATGAGTTTGTAAAACGATAAATAAAAAGAGCCATTTTTTGGCTCTTTTTAAATGTATTTTATTCTCCTTTTTTAAGTGCTGCTACATAGCTTTCGGGAGATTTCACAAACTCGTCTTTACAACTTTTATTACAAAAGCCTATAACCTTACCCTTGTAAATTGTTGTATCGTCAATGGAAGTATTCTTTACCGGCATTTCACATACCGGATCATTTTTATAACCTAATAAAACTGCGCTGAAATCTGCTTTGGGTTCGGCAGGAGCAGGAGCAACTGTAGTGGTGTCTTTCGTTGTGGCTGTTTCTGAAGTAGAATTAGCACAAGAAACTAATGTGGTAGCAAAAAATACTATTGCAAAAAATGCTTTCATTGTAGTTTTTTTACAAAGATAATTGCTTCCAATAGTCGGTTCTTGGTTTTTTCTTTGATGATTGCTTTTTTTCAATCAACTTGCGACATAATTGCTTCCATTCAAAATTAATAACGATGAAAAATATAACTGTAATTGGTGCCGGAACGATGGGAAATGGCATTGCTCATGTATTTGCTCAAGCCGGGTTTAACGTTAATTTGGCCGATGTAAATGCAGCACAACTCGAAAAAGCTTTAAGTACGATTGCTAAAAACATGGATCGACAAGTAGCAAAAGGTACCATCTCCGAAGACCAAAAACAAGCTGCCTTAGCTAATATTACTAGCTATATGAATATCGCAGATGCAGTACAATCTGCTGAATTAGTAGTTGAAGCTGCAACAGAAAATGTGGCATTGAAACTGCAAATTTTTAAAGAGATTGATGCAGCTGCGCCGGCAGGTTGCATTCTGGCATCCAACACTTCGTCTATTTCCATTACAAAAATTGCTTCTGTTACCAATCGTCCGGATCTAGTTATCGGCATGCATTTTATGAATCCGGTACCTGTAATGAAGTTGGTGGAGATTATTAATGGTTATGCTACTTCCAATACAGTGTCGAATACCATTGTTGAGCTAAGCAAACAATTAGGCAAAGTGCCATGTGTTGTAAATGATTATCCCGGATTTATTGCAAATAAGATTTTGATGCCCATGATTAACGAAGCCATTTGTAGCTTATACGAAGGCATCGCCGGTGTTGAAGCAATTGATACAATTATGAAGCTCGGAATGGCACATCCGATGGGACCATTACAATTAGCTGATTTTATTGGGCTAGATGTTTGCTTGAGTATTCTTAATGTACTTCATCAGGGATTTGGAAATCCTAAATATGCTCCTTGTCCTTTATTGGTTAATATGGTTACTGCCGGAAAGTTAGGTGTTAAGAGTGGAGAAGGATTTTATACCTATACGCCGGGCTCAAAAGAATTGGTGGTAAGTAATCGTTTCAAATAATTGCATGTTGTATTTAGTTTCATTTTTGGTAACTCTTCTATTAGCCCCTGCTAATTGGTTAATGATACTGCTTGCTTGGACTTTTTTTACCAAAAAAGTTCTACTTCGAAAGCGATTATTGCTTTTAGCTTTTTGTTTATTTATTCTATTTAGTAACGAGTTTCTGTACAATGCTGCCAATAAATATTGGCAAACTAAACCAGTTACAATTTCCAATAAAAGTAATTACGAAGCAGGCATTTTATTGGGCGGAATGATGGCGAATGCTGCGGATGGCAATGCGTACTTTACAGGTGCATCTGATCGATTTATTCAAACGGTACAATTGTACCAGTCAGGAGTAATTAAAAAAGTGATTGTTTCCGGTGGTTTATCGCCATTCAAAAACGGAAGGGCAGAAGGAAAGAGCTTGCAAATTGAATTGCTAGAAGCCGGTGTTAAAGCAGAAGATATTATTGTTGAATCGGCTTCTGTAAATACATATGAAAATGGATTGTTTAGTAAGAAAATAATTGATTCACTTCAATTAAAGCCGCCGTTTGTTCTGATTACATCCGCTATGCATATGCCAAGAGCACAAAAAGTATTTAACAAACTAGCAATACCAACTATTTCATTTCCTTGTGATTATAAAAGTACTTTGAAAAAAACCGAAGTTAAAGATGTTATTTATCCCAATATTGAAGTGCTCAATAATTGGAGGTATCTTATCAAAGAAATTGTAGGAACTTGGGGCTATCAACTTACCAATAAAGCCTAATTATGCTTTATGTACTTCAACAGTATGCAAGTCTTTTATGCGATATAAAAACTCCGTTAATCTGGCTTTTGCAATTCCAACAGTAGTTAAACAAAATAGTTGTTGTTCTTGATGAATAATGGTTGTATTAAATTGCTTTAATATCGTCATCACTTCATTTTGTTTGGTATAATCAAACTGAAGATTGTATTTAACTTCAATGGGTTTTTGTATGGCAGGAGTTAATTGAAGTGCCATAGATGCCGCTGCTTTATATGCTTGTATTAAGCCTGGAACTCCTAAAAGCGTTCCGCCAAAATAACGAACCACAATAATTGCTACGTCAGTCAATCCTTTACTATCAATTTGGCCAAGTATTGGTTTGCCGGCTGTTCCTGAAGGTTCACCATCGTCACTAGATCTAAATTGATTCCCATCAGTTCCCAGTCTATAAGCAAAACAAAAATGAACTGCTTTGCTGTGCTGCTTTTTTAAGCGTTGCAGTTGTAGTTTAAATTCATCTGTATGTTGAATAGGAAAAGCATGGGCTAAAAAACGACTGCCTTTATCTTTAAATTCTGCAAAAGCAGCTTTATCAATGGTTGTAAAATAATCGGCTTCAGCCATTAGGTATTTATGGTTTATTGAAATAATGAATGGTATCGTTTAATATTTTGGTGCTATCGCTAATGATTGAAGTTGATAATATGGGTGCTTTAATTCCATCCATCAAAAACAAATGATTGTTTTGTATCACTCTTGCTTCATCCCATTTGTTTTCATCGATAAATGACTGAAGCAAAGTGGTTCCGCCTTCCACTAAAATACTTTGCAATCCTAGTTTATAACAACTATTTAAAATTACATCAATCACATTATCAGAAACACCGTATTTGACATACAGTTTATTTTCTTTTATTTCTTCTTTTAGGGTATTAAAAATAATGGTAGGTATAGTACAGTCATTTAAGTGATGTGATGCAGGTAATGATAAATTCTTGTCAATATACATTCTAGTTGGATGCTTCCCTGACCAAAGTCTGTTATTCAAAGAAGGGTTATCTGCCAAGGCCGTATTTGATCCAACTAATATGGCAGACTCTTCGCTACGCCATTGGTGCACTAAGCGGTTCGTATATTCGTTACTGATTTGCGTTCTTTCTTTGGTTTTTCCAGCAATAAATCCATCGTTACTTTGTGCCCATTTCAACATGATATATGGTCGATGTAAAGCATGAAATGTGAAAAAGCGTTTGTTCAACAACATACATTCTTTTTCTAGTACTTTTGAAATAACCGAAACTCCGGCTTCTTGTAGTATGGTGATGCCTTTTCCGTTTACCGCTTCAAAAGGATCGGAACATCCTATTACTACTTTTTTTATTCCCTTTTTAATAATCAAATGAGCACAGGGTGGCGTTTTGCCAAAATGGGCACAGGGTTCTAAAGAAACATAAATAGTAGATAAGGGAATTAGTTGTTGATCTTCTGCTTTAACACTGTCAATGCAATTGACTTCAGCATGGGCTGAGCCATATTGTTTGTGATAGCCTTCGCCAATAATTCTGTTTTCATACACCAAAACAGCGCCTACCATTGGGTTAGGAGCAACATAACTTGCACCCAATTGGGCTAATGCCAAACAACGGTTCATATATTTTTCGTGTTCTTGCAAGTGCGATAGCTTTTTGTTTTATGCAGTTTGCAAAAGTACCCAAATCATAGTTATTATTGCAGCATGACTTTAATAGAAGCTCGGCAGCAACTTTTATTGTGCTTATTTGAAAACTACAACAGTAGCGAAGCAGAAGCGATTGCTGATATGGCTTTAGAATCGCTTACCGGTTTGCCACGAATTGAGCGATTGATGAATAAACAAATGCCGATTAGTGCAACACAACAATCGAGGCTCGATGAAATAATCCAACAGTTGGGACAACACAAGCCCATTCAATACATCATTAATGAAACTTGGTTTTACGGACTGAAATTTACAGTAAATGAGGCGGTTTTAATTCCGAGACCCGAAACAGAGGAATTAGTAGAGTGGATATTGAAAGATGTAGAAACCCATTTGCCAAGCTCTATTATTGATATTGGAACTGGATCGGGGTGTATTGCTATAACTTTAAAAAACAAACTTCCTGCTGTGTCAATTTCGGCTGTTGATATTGCTGCAGCTTCACTTGCAGTAGCCAAAGAAAATGAAGCATTAAACGATGTGAAAATTGATTGGCAGCAAATGAATTTTTTGAACGAATCGGAGTGGGGAAGATTAGGGATTTTTGATGTTATAGTTAGTAATCCGCCGTATGTAAAACAATCAGAAGCTGAAACTATGTTGCCTCATGTGTTGCAATATGAGCCGCATGTAGCTTTGTTCGTACCCGATAATGATGCATTGATATTTTATAAGGCATTAGCACAATTCAGTAAACAGCATCTTGCACCAAACGGCGCTTTATATGTGGAGATAAACGAAGCTTTGGCAACAGAAGTAGAAGTATTATTCAAGTCGAATGGATTTTCTACTGTTAAGATAAAAAAAGATATACAAGAAAAATGGAGGATGGTGAAAGCATATTAATTGTTATCAACAGCCATTACCGGTGTTGCACCTAACTTCTTTATAACTTGCATTACTCTGATTGCTGTACCCAGATGCGAAGTGCTATCTCCATTAATAACAACTGAAGGTTTGTCATTTTCTTTATCCAAAAAGATTTTTAATTCAAACTCTAATTGGTCTAATGCTACCGGCTTTTGCCCAATAAAAATTTGTTGGTCTTTATCAACAGTTACCACAACAGTTTGCTTAGATTTTGTGTCACTTTTTGCTTTTGGGTTTGATACCTTAATAACATTTGGATTTGCCAAAGTGGATACAATCAGGAAGAACAATAAAAGAATGAAAAGAATATCATTCAGTGCACCTGTATGCACTTCCGGATGAGCTCTCAATCTTTTTCTAAAGTTCATTTTGTTATTATCTTAAATGGATGAATGCCTTTATACTGCTTAATTATCTTGTTGGTTCTTGCAAAATATCGATGAACTCAGCACTTGCCGATTCCATTTTATTGGCTGTTTTATCAATTTGGGTAGATAAAAAATTATGGCCTACATAAGCAATCAAACCAATAATCAAACCTGTTGCCGAAGTAATCATTTTAGTATAGATACCACCTGCAATGGTATTCAATGTATATTCTCCGGTAGATGCAATGCCATAGAACAACTGAACCATACCAATGATAGTTCCTAAAAATCCAAACATTGGGGCAATGCCGGAAATTAGAGAAAGAATAGAGAGGTTTCTTTCCATTTTGTACATCTCTAATTTGCCCACATTTTCCATGCTTTTTTCAATGGCATCTATTGGTTTTCCTATTCGTTGTAATCCTTTATCAATGATACGAGCTACAGGATTATTGGTGTTTTTTGCTAATGCCCTTGCTGCACTAACATTGCCGGTCATTACATTATCTCTAATGATGCCCATGAAATTTTCTTCAATTTTAGAAGCCTTTTGAATGGCAATTAATCTTTCGAAAAATACAAATACAGCTGCAGCAAATAAACCATACAAAGGATACATGATCCAACCGCCTTGCTCTAATAATTTCCACAAGGAAATTTTTTCTTGTATTTGTTGAGCCGCATTGCTTACTCTGTTTAGCGTATCGACATTGTTAGATTGAAGGAGGAAACCAAACATAATTTGATGGGTTATAGTCACTAAAATAAGACTGTTCAACAAAACAACACTTAAGCTGTGAATAAATTAACTGTCACATCCTATTTTAGGAAACTTTTAAACATTGTGGATAGTCCATTTAATGGTGGGCAGGCCTAAAACAAAAAAAGGGAATGCAAGGCATTTCCCTTTGTGATGTATAATAGAGGAATTATTGTTTGCTTACTTTGCCAGAACCGCTCACCTCAACATCTATTATCGTCGGACTTCCCCAATACTTCACATTTCCGCTACCGTATATTCTGGCTTTTAGTTTATTGTTGCAAGTAGTTTCAATATTGCCACTACCGTGAATTATAGTTTCTACTTCTTGTGCAATCAAACCACTAGCTTTAATATTTCCACTTCCATTCAAATTAAAAATTGCATTTTGGTAATTACTATTGTAAACATAAATGTTACCGCTGCCATTGATTGTAGCATTCACCATATTGCCGTTGTTAAAGCCATTTGCATCAATATTTCCACTTCCATTGATATGTAAACCACTTAGTTCGGGTATTGTAATAAAAACCTCAATATTGTTATTTCTAATACTGTAATAATCATTCTTAAATTTTACAACAAGCTTATTACCACTTACAAATGTTTCTGTAATGTTGGCTAAGTTTTCATATCCCCTTATTTCAACTTGTTGTATAGATCCTTTTACAATGTGGGCTTTAAAATCGCCATTGGTTTCAATAGCACTAAAATTAGCAACTGTACGAGTTTGAATAATTTTATTGCCTTTACCTCGAATCATATTTTTTTGACAACTTGTACAAAAAATAGCTACAGCTGTTATAATGCTAATTAATTGTTTCATAAGCGTTTTTTAAGTATGTGTTTATTTAAAAGGGTTATAAAATATGTCCAATGGCTGTTTGTTGGTCATCTTCTGCACCCGATATGAATATGATTAGCATAAAGAAATAATCCATTAGTTGAAAGAATTTCTGGCTCATAGTTTTACATTTTATGCTGCATTCAAAGACAGCTGTTTTTTTGTTAGTCTTTTTAATTCATCCGGACCAAGAGTATGTTTTTGCCAAATGATGTGATGATGTGTTATTAGTGCTGTTTTTTCAGCTACCATAGTTTTGTTTGTTTTTGACGGTCGAGATAATACAGCAAGTATTAATGACGTCGAAATGAATTTTCCTTTCATGATTTTGGGTTGAATAATTTATTAATTATTGAGCGATATGGACATCACCTGTTTTTTTACGGATATCGAGTTGAATGTCTTCATCATTACTTACACTTATTTTGCCGGTGTTTTTAATAGCAACTTTTCCATTTCCATCCATACGAATTTTTAAGGCCGTAGAGTTTAATTCGTTGATGCTGGTAACATTTGAAGAGCCGGTCACTGCAATTTCTTCTAGTTGGTGAACTGAAAGTTGAAGCAAAACTTTGTTCTTCAATGATCCCTTGTGACTATTGATGTACAAAACACCATTTTTAATTTCCCAATTTACTTTTGAAATATCACTGGCTTTACCAACAAAACTGATGTCGTTGTTTACATTTTCAGTCAATTCTAAATTAATACCATCTGCAACTTGAATTTTACTGAACGGAACATGGTAAGCTGATTTTTTTGTTGTTACCAATTTTGACTCATCATTGGCAGCATGTACCAATGTTAATGAAGTAGTTGCTAGTGTTAAAGCAAAGAAGAATATCTTTTTCATATCGTTTGTTTTGTGTTGCTATTGCAACGGTTTGTAATAATTGACGATACAAAAATGGTAGTAAAAAAAAGCCTGTACAATCGCATAAGAGTGTGAAACAATCAGCTTAGAATCCTACTAAATGAGCACATTCAATCGTACATTTAAATTCATCAGCCTTTATAACCGTTTATCTGTTCAAATGGCTGAAAATTGATGTATTTGGCTCACATAAACATGTGGTTTGTTTTTTTCAGTTAATTTGACCTTAACAAATCTTTAGTTTTGTATAACGCCATGAGAAAGTTAATTATACTAATACTATCATTATGTGTTCACTATGTTGCAAAATCGCAACAGGGATTTGCATTTAATAGAATCACCACTGATGATGGTATTGGATTAGCTAGTAATAAAGTAATGACGCTGCATCAAGATGAGAGAGGCTTTATCTGGGTAGGTACAGCAAATGGATTACAAAGATTTGATGGTAGTAAGTTTATCACATTTAGTGTTGATAAAAATAACTCGGATCCTTTACCGCATGTTGAGTTAAATCAAATACTACCAATAGGAGATGGCTCTTTATTATTAAGTTTTGTTTCCATAAGAGAATTTGGAATTTTCAATCCTTCAACATTTATTTACAAAAAAATATCGATTAAAACTAATCGTTTGATTCAACCTAGAGCAGAGTTTGAATTATGGAAATCTGCCGATGGCAATATCTACTTGAATGTATTTCGTTTTGGTATTTTAGCGTTCAATAAACAAGACTACAGTTTTATTGATAACAATAGGTTTAAAATACCCCCCAGTTGGATTTATGGATTAAATTGTTCTTTTGAAGATGTTACAAAGCAACAAATTTGGTTTGGATGTGATAGCGGTTTTTTAATCTACGATAAACGTACCAAGCAAATTTGGAATAGGCATTATAATCCTATGAAAATTCCGATTCTTGACAATAAACGCATCCAAGAAAAAGTTACTGAATTTTATATTGATAGTAAAAGAAGGTACTGGGTTTTTGGTTGGCCTGTTTGGGGTGGTGGTGGTCAATATAAATTTTGTTTAGATAGCACAGGAAAAAATTATGTACAAAAAGATACTATTGGTTTAAATCAAGGACCAATTGGCTATACTGAATACCATGCTATTTATGAAACCAGTAAAAAAGATATGTGGATTTATGGCAATGGTGTGTTGTTCAATTATGATAAAAATGCAAATCGTTTCTTCTTTAATAAAGGCAATGGAATTGATAATAATACTGTTTTACAATACGATATTGTCAATCAAGTAATAGAAGATAAAGATGGCAGTATTTGGATAGCAACAGATAGAGGACTGTACTTTACATCTTATGGTAGTGGCACATTTTCTGTTGTCAATATCACCTTCAATCAAAACGTTGAAACCACAAATATTACAGACATTTTAGAATTGCCGAATGGTGATTTTTGGTTTACTTCATGGGGAAACGGCATTCGTTCCATTGATCGTTATTTTCGAAAAATTCCTAATAATGTTTATAATAATCCACCCCCATCTAATTGGCCGTTAGCTGCAAAAAATGCCATAAGACTAACTTGGGCTATGTGCAGAGAATCTGCCACAGGCAAAATATGGATTGGATGTAATGGTGGCATACTTTTAGTCTTTGATCCCATCACAAAAAAAACAGCATACTTACTACAACCAGAATTTAATGGCAGTACAATAAGATATATTACGGAAGATAAAAATGGACAATTGTGGTTTGGAACACAAGGTGGAAGATTAATTAAATATAACAAGCAATCATTTACTGTTGTACAAGATGTTGGTACCATTATTTACAAAGCATTTATTGATAAACAGGGATTGATATGGTTGGCGGCACATGAAAAAGGTTTGTTTGAGGTAGATCCCATCTCCGGAAAAATTCTGAAACACTTTACAGCAGGCAAACATGCCAATTCCTTATATAGTAATACCGGTGAAGATATTGAACAGCTGAATGATAGCATCATCGTATTCGGAGCTATGGCACTCAATTTCATCAATAAACGAACCAATAAGGTTAGTATTTTGAGTTATGAAGACGGTCTTCCTTCTAATTCAGTAAAGAGAGTTAGAATGGATAACAACGGTTTTTTATGGATTATTACTGCAAGTGGACTTTGCCGATATAATCCACAAAATCATAGAATAACGCCGTATGGCAGAAAAGATGGTATTGTTTTAGCAGAACAAACTAAAGATGCAGATTTTAATTGTACTCAGAATTATATCATGTTCGGTGGCGGAAACGCTATAGTGATGTTTAAACCGGAAATTTTCTTAAACAGTAAACCCCCAACTGATGTAGCAATCACCGACTTTCGATTGTTCAATAATTATCTTCCAGTAGATTCCTTGTTAAGTCAACAAAAGGGTATTGTACTTAAGTCTGATCAAAACACATTTAGTATTTACTTCTCTTCTTTAAGCTATGTGCAGCGTGACAAACTCACTTACTATTATAAAATGGAAGGGATTAATAAAAATTGGATTAAGGCGGATAGAAGTTTTTCCGTTAGCTATTCACTTTTACCTCCCGGTAAATATATTTTTCAAGTGTATTGTGAAAATATAGAAGGCATTAGAAGTAGTAAAACTACGTTAATCGAAATCTATATTAGACCACCATTTTGGCGTACTTGGTGGTTTTTAAGTACACTGCTATTTATTGTTGCGTTAATTATTTATGCCGTTCATAACATGAGAGTAAATAAGCTTTTAGCGGTAGAAAAAATTCGTAACCGTGTTGCTAGAGATTTACATGATGATATGGGTAGCACTTTAAGTACCATCAATATTTTGAGTGCTATGGCTAAGAGTAAAATAGCAACAGATTCGGTAAAGACTACAGAATATCTTGGTAAGATTAGTGACAATAGCCAACGGATGATGGAGGCAATGGATGATATTGTTTGGAGTATAAAGCCATCAAACGATAGCATGCAAAAGATTACAGCAAGAATGAGGGAATTTGCTACAAATGTTTTAGAAGCAAAAGATATTAGTCTAGACTTTAAAGTAGAGGAAGCTGTTTTTGAAGTGAAGTTAGATATGGAGGCCAGAAGAGATTTCTTCTTGATATTCAAAGAAGCTGTAAATAATGCGGCAAAATATTCTAAATCAACATTAGTTGAAGTTAATGTGACTGTTGTACAAAAATCATTACAACTTATTGTAAAAGACAATGGTTTGGGATTTGATGCAAAGCATATGAATGAAGGAAATGGAATGGGAAATATGCAAAAGCGAGCCGATAACTTAAAGGGCGAATTGAGAATACAGTCATCGTTAGGTAAAGGAACAGAAGTTAAACTAGCTGTTGTTGTTTCTTAATACTTGAAAATTATATTACATGTCATTAAATAGATTTACAAGTCAAAAGTTTAGATTTTATTCTTTTATTTCCATTGCTTTATTGCTATTTGTGCATGGCTATAATTTGAAAGAAACTTATTTACAGCCATTTAGCATGGTAAAAGAGCCATTAACATTCACAACTTTTTTTGAGTACTTTTTTTCAAATGGCATATTGAGATTTAGAATTCCATTGCTCTTCATAATTTCAGGGTATTTCTTCGCTATGCAAGATAATCGACCCTATTTACAACGGGTTAAAAAACGATTTAATTCATTAATGATTCCTTTTTTTATATGGAGTGCTTTAGGATTATTATTTACATTTTGGTTACAGCAATATGATATTACTGCTCAAGTTGTTAAGCTGTCCGAGCTAGATCAATTGGGAGATAACCGACCTTATAAAGAAATGGAGTGGAGTGATCTTTTTTTAAGATGGGTTTTGGTTCCTGTTTCTTTTCAATTATGGTTTTTAAGAAGTTTATTTATTTACAACCTTTTATATCCAATCATAAAATGGGGGGTAACAAAATACCCTATTGTATGGTTTGTAGTTGGATTTTTACTTTGGATTACAGGTTTCCGAATATTCTTCATCGAAGGACAAGGATTTTTATTTTTTTCGTTCGGCGTTTGGTTATTAAAATCAAATTATCCTTTACATAAAAAACCGGTTTGGTTTAGTCATTATTTAAGTTGGTTGTTTTTTATAGGTTTGAGTGTAATTAAAACTTTTATGGCTTTTGAATTAGAGATGGATACAATGGCGTCTTATCATATCCTCATTCTCCTACACACTGGTTCAGTATTTGCTGGTGTATTTGCTGTTTGGTTTGGTGCAGATGCTGTAGTAAAATGGTTTATGCAACGGAAATGGTTTACATGGGCATCCTCTTTTTCTTTCTTCTTATTCGGATTACATGTTCCATTATTGCCTTATTTAACTCGATTTGTTTTTATTCATTGCAGCAATATTCCAAATTATCGGCTACTTACTTACATTGTAATACCATCTTTTGTATTGTTATTTTGTATTGCTGTTGGTGCATTGGTTAAAGCAACGATGCCAAAAGCTTTTGCCATCATGACCGGTGGAAGAGGTATTTAATCGTTACAATTTTGTATAAACAAAATATTCTCCGGCTTGTAATTCAAAAGTCTCATCACCCGTAAATGAAAAACTGAGTCCTGAAAATAAATTGATGAAGTTTCCTTTCAACCATTCATGCGTTGTTTGAATAGTAATTTTTCCTTCATGCGATAGATTAAGTAAAACTAATACCACCGCATCACCACTTCTTCGCATATATGCCATTAAATAATCATTGTGTGTAGGAAGAATAAATGTTTCGCCATCGGTAATCACCGGTTGTTTATGAAGTTGAAGTAAGGCTTTATAAAAATCATGCAGTTGATATTCACCCTTCCACTCAATTACATCCTTGTCAAAAAATTGAAGTCGTTTGTGATTGGGCATTTCTTGTCCGCTATAAATCAATGGCATTGCTTTCCAAGTAGCTGTAAATACCGCCATTGCTTTGGCAGCTACACCATATTTTTCATACTCAGTACCGTTCCAACTATTTTCATCATGGTTGGTTGTAAAGAATAGTTTTCTTGCCCCTTCGGGATATTGAGAATATTTATGTAAAACCTCTCTAACATGGTGAAGACTTGCGTTTCCTTTAAAATATTTTTCAGACATGTGCATCCATTCCCAAGCATAAGAAACATCAAATGCTTGATGATACTCTACTACTTCACATTCGGCTAGCCAAAATAAATTTTCATTAAAACTACTTCTTGCTTGCAGCCAAAAATCTAAAGGCACTAAATGTGCCATATCGCATCTAAAACCATCAATACCACATTCATCTACCCAAAAATGCATAGCATCTATCATCGCTTTTCTTAGATTCATATTACTGAAATCAAGATCAATCACATCTTTCCAGCCATTACTATCGTAAAAATTCCCGTTGGTATCTTTCTTGTAAAATTCAGGATTAGTGATTGTCCAATCATGATCCCAGCCGGTATGATTAGCTACCCAATCAATAATAACTTTCATTCCTAATGCATGTGCTGTTGCTACTAATGATTTAAATTCTGCAATAGATCCATATTCGGTATTGGTAGCGGTATAACTACTACATGCATAATAGCTACCTAAACTGCCTAGTCTTTTCGCAACACTAATGGGAGTGATAGGCATGAACCATAAAATATCAATGCCCATATCTTTTAATCGTGGTAAATGTGCTGAAAAAGCCTCGAAACTACCAGCTTTAGTATATTGACGCAGATTTACTTCATATATAGATGCGCCTTTCGACCATATAGGGGCTTTAAAACTAAGATTTGCCATAGTTATGTTTTGTAATTAAATATAGGAATTTACAATACCTATAGCAAGCAATCAAGCTAAAGTAGGATAGTCAATTTTATCCTCCAAATAAACCCAGGTGTTTACATATAGTATATCGCTTAAATTTGCAACACTAAACAATAGATATGGCAGAAGATTTAATGATTTCAAAAGGCACCAAACTGGAGCAATATCAAGACTTAATTCCTCAAATCAAAGGTTTGCTCGATGGTGAATCTGATTTAATTGCCAATTTGGCCAATGTGGCCGGTGCCTTAAAAGAACAATTCGGTTGGTTTTGGGTGGGATTTTATATTGTTAAGGGTGAGCAATTAGTGCTTGGGCCATTTCAAGGACCGGTTGCCTGTACTAGAATCAATAAAGGGAGGGGTGTTTGTGGCACAAGTTGGGCACAAGCCGAAACCTTGGTTGTACCGGATGTGGAACAATTTCCCGGGCATATTGCCTGCAGCAGTTTATCAAAATCTGAAATTGTAGTTCCTGTCATAAAGAACGGAGAAGTACTAGCCGTATTGGATGTTGATAGCGATATCTTTGATCAATTTGATGAAACAGATAAGCAGTTTTTAGAACAGATTGTTGCGTTAATTCCTTGGGATTAAGTTTTAGTATGTTATTAAAGCTCATTTTACTCACATCATCAATACCTTAAAACATCTTTTCAATTAGTACCTTATTTTTGTCGGATGATGATTCCTGATTATTGGTGGCAAATTGTGTTTATAGCATTTTGTGGTGTTATTGCAGTACAAGTTTTTTATTACTTATTCTTCTTCAGCAGGCTGGCTTTTTATAAAAAAAATAATAAAGCGGTCAATCAACAACATCCGGTTTCTGTAGTAGTATGTGCTAGAGATGAAGCGGATAATATTGTGAAGAATCTACCAGGCATACTTGTACAAAACTATCCAACTACACATGAAGTAATTGTTGTAAATGATAATTCATTTGATGAATCAAAATATTTGTTAGAAGAGTTACGGAAAACATTCAAGCAATTAATGCCTATTGATTTAAGTCAGGAAGCTAAATTGATTTCAGGTAAAAAATTTCCGCTTAGTATAGGAATAAAAACTGCTAAATACGAGACCTTATTATTGACTGATGCAGATTGTGTGCCTGCTAGTGAATATTGGATTCAGCACATGCAAGATGCTT
The DNA here is from genome assembly GCA_943370285.1 of Methylophilus rhizosphaerae. GTDB lineage: Bacteria > Bacteroidota > Bacteroidia > Chitinophagales > Chitinophagaceae > CALRQJ02. The sequence goes on from CALRQJ020000013.1 coordinate 126,607, forward strand.
ATCAAGATGGTGTTGAAGTAGTATTGGGATATGGTGCCTATCATAAAAAGCCGGGCTTTTTAAACAAGCTTATACGGTTTGAAACTTTTCATACCGCATTACAATACTTCAGCTATGCTTTGGCAGGAATACCCTACATGGGTGTAGGTCGTAACCTTAGTTACAAACGGGAATTGTTCTTTAAAAACAAAGGGTTTTCATCTATCAATCAAATACCGGGTGGGGATGATGACTTATTTATAAATAAGATTGCTACTAAACAAAATACTGCAATTGTTATCGATCAAGAGGCACATACATTAAGCGAACCTAAAGAAACTTTTAGTGATTGGTGGCGTCAAAAATTTAGACATTACTCCACCGCTAGATACTACAAGCCTAAGCATAAGTTTTTTTTAGGTCTGTATTCCTTTACCCAGTTTTTGACTTATCCATTGTTGGCAGTTAGTATCATTTTTTACTGTTGGTGGTTAGCATTAGCAGTTTACGGCGTTCGATTTTTAACGCAAACTGTTGTATTATATAAATCGATGAAAAAATTGAACGAGAAAGACCTTTGGCCATTTTTCTTGTTTTTTGATATCTGGATGTTTATTTACTATATCTTATTCTTGCCTTCACTTTTTAAAAAGCCCAGAAACAATTGGAACTAGTACTTAAATATTTCGATGATTTTACTCCAACACAAATGGAGCAATTTGCGGCTTTAGAAGAATTGTATAAAGATTGGAATAGTAAGATTAATGTGATTTCTCGTAAAGACATTGAAAGTTTATACGAAAAGCATGTATTACACTCTTTAGCTATCGCAACACTAGCAGATTTTCAGCCGGGTATGCAAGTGATTGATATTGGTACCGGTGGCGGTTTTCCTGGTATTCCGTTGGCCATTTTTTATCCTGAAGTGCAATTTCATTTAGTGGATAGCATTGCGAAAAAAT
>CALRQJ020000014.1:0-110029 GCA_943370285.1 Methylophilus rhizosphaerae
TGTATGAAATGGAAGAGCAGCCCGAAGCAACCACGTTACAAGTAAAAGTAGCACCCAATCCATCGTTAACGGACTTTGTGATTATGGTTCAAAGCAAGCAGCAATCACCAGTTACCATCAAAGTAACCGATGCACAAGGTAAAGTGCTAACGGTGATTAATAAAGTAGTAGTAGGTTCAGCAATACCTGTAGGTGGCAACTACAGCAGCGGCATCTACTTTGCTGAAATCATTCAAGGCACCGAACGCAAAGTAGTGCGATTGGTGAAAGGAAACTAACTATAGTTCCGTACCTACAAATAAACCTCAACGGGCTGCCCAAAAGGCAGCCCGTTGTTGTAATGGGTATCAATAGAATCGAATATGAAAATATAGTTGATGTAGCTTATAAATCAAAAGTAATGCCTTGTGCTAAAGGCAAACTGCTTCCCCAATTAATGGTATTGGTTTGTCTACGCATATAAGCTTTCCAAGCATCGCTACCGCTTTCTCGGCCACCACCGGTTTCTTTTTCGCCACCAAAGGCACCACCTATTTCTGCGCCACTTGTACCAATGTTTACATTAGCAATACCACAATCACTACCACCTGCAGAAAGAAATTGTTCAGCTTCTCTCATATTCAATGTCATGATAGCAGAAGACAAGCCTTGTGGTACGCCATTTTGCAAAGCAATAGCTTCATCAATGGTATTATATTTCATCAAATATAAAATGGGGGCAAAGGTTTCATGTTGTACTACAGCCATATTGTTTTCGGCTTCTGCAATACATGGCTTTACATAGCAGCCACTTTCATATCCTGGGCCTTCTAATACACTGCCTTCAACCACAAAATGTCCACCTTGTGCTTTACATTGTGCAATGGAGTTAAGATACATGTCAACTGCCGCTTTATCAATCAACGGACCAACATGGTTTGTACTATCTAATGGATTACCAATGCGTAACTGATTATAAGCTTTAACTAACTTATTTTTAAACACATCATAAACCGATGAATGAATAATCAAACGGCGGGTTGTAGTACAACGTTGTCCGGCAGTTCCAACAGCACCAAATACACAGCCAATTAATGACATGTCTAAATCTGCATCTTTAGAAATAATAATGGCATTATTGCCGCCCAATTCGAGAATGGTTCTGCCTAATCTTCCTGCAACAGCAGCACTCAATTCTTTTCCCATACGAGTAGAACCGGTGGCAGACACTAAAGGAATTCGAGTATCATGGCTTAACCATTCGCCAACCACTCTATCGCCTTGTACCAAACAGTTTACACCTTCTGGTACATTGTTTTTTTGAAATACAGCATCAATTATTTTTTGCACCGCAATACCACACAGAGGTGTTTTTTCACTGGGTTTCCAAATACAGGTATTGCCGCAAACCCAAGCTAGTGCACTGTTCCAACTCCATACCGCAACCGGAAAATTAAATGCAGAAATAATGCCTACAATACCAAGCGGATGCCATTGTTCATACATTCTGTGCATTGGTCTTTCACTGTGCATGGTTAAACCATACAGTTGTCTGGATAAGCCTACTGCAAAGTCGCAGATATCAATCATTTCTTGCACTTCGCCATACCCTTCTTGTAAACTTTTACCCATTTCATAACTCACCAATTTGCCTAAGGGCTCTTTATATTGTCTTAATGCTTCACCTAATTGGCGTACAATTTCGCCACGCTTTGGTGCAGGCCATTGGCGCCATATGTCAAATGCATTTGATGCTTTTGTAACTACCGTTTGATAAGCTGCATAGTCGGTTGAGATAACCGTTCCAATCAACTGACCATCAACAGGAGAGTAGCTTTGAATAGTGTCGCCGGTACTATTTACCCAATCATGACCGGTAGATGTGCCAAGATTATTGGGTTCAATTCCTAATTGTTTGAGAAATTCCATAACAAGCATTTTAGAAACTGCAAGTTACAGCAAGTCATCAACATCAATACAGCTGATTTGATATAAGAAGTTAATAAATGAATAGCGCTAAGAGGGATTTAGATATGGCAGCATGTCGATTGTAAACCATCAAAGATGAGTTAGATTACTTTAAATTTCGACTTACTAAAATATCATACACTTCACTGTAACTGCTACCGATAGGAATTTCTTTGCCTGCAACAGTGATTTTTGTTTTGCTAAAACTTTCTACTTTACTTAAAGGAATAATATAAGATCGATGCACTCTTTTAAACTCTTGTGGCGGTAATTTTTCTTGAATATTTTTTAGTGTCATCAATGTCAATACCGGCTGCGGTTTGATGTAGAGTTTGATATAATCATCTAATGCTTCAATCAAATCAATGTCCTTTAGGTTGATTTTCATCACTTGATAATTGGCTTTGACAAAAATCGAATTCAACTGAATATCTTGAGCTGTTATAAACTCTAAGTATTCTTTTGCTTTGTAGGTGGATTTGAGGAAACGGTCATACTCAAATGGTTTGAGTAAATAATCAACTGCATCTACGTTAAAACCTTCTACCGCATATTCACTGTAAGCTGTAGTGAATATGACCATGGGTTTTTTAGAAAGACTTTTATAAAACTGTATGCCGTTTACATCGGGCATTTGAATATCAAGAAATAATAAATCAATCTGGTGCTGCGATAGAAATTGCGCCGCTTCATCGGGATTGGTGAAAGTTGCTTTTAAATCAAGAAATGTATTCTTCTTGCAGTATTGTTGTAATACTTGTAAAGCCAATGGCTCATCATCTATGGCGATACAACTTATCATGGATGCTTAAGTATTAAATGAACACTATAGATATTATTGCGATTTTCAATAGCTAAAGAATGTGATTCGGGGTATAGTAATTCTAATCTTCTCCTAGTGTTTTGCAGTCCAATACCGGTTTTCTCAGCCGGATCAATTTGTGTAGCAGTAATAGGGTTAGTAACAGTGAAATCTATAGCACCATTTTTTACTTCCAAAGTAATGGCAATAGCTGTTTTTTCTCTAGTGCTGATACCATATTTAAATGCATTTTCAATAAATGGAATGAATATAAGTGGTGCTACCATCACTTGTTCGGTTTCTCCGTTAATTGAGAATGTAATACTCACTTTATCGGTTAATCTCACTTGTTGCAGCTCAATATAATTCGATATAAATTTTATTTCTTTTGACAATGGCACCCAATCTTGTTTTGTTTCGGTTAAAATGTACCGCATAATAGCCGATAACTTTAACACAGCAGGTGCCGTTTGGTCACTCTGAATGATGGCTAAAGAGTAGATATTATTGAGTGTATTAAAGAAAAAATGCGGATTGATTTGTGATTTTAAAAAAGACAATTCGGTAGATAGTTTTTCATTTTCTACCGCCTTGTGTTGTTGCTCCGCTTTCAACCAACGTTGTGTTACTGCAATAGATGTTCCGATGGCATAGACCAGAAAAAAGATAGCGTACGAACCAGGATAAAATTTTGGTCCAGGGCTTCGGCGACCGCTTCTTCTAACCCTATTTTCAATACCATTTTTCAATGTGTCAACTAAAGAACTATCCACTCTAGGTCTTTGGATATTTCTTGCCTGAAAAATTGGTTCGCCACCGTTTAGCCAAGTAGCCACTTCTCGAGGTACATAAGCAAAAGCAACTACAAAAAGTAAAATGACTACAGCATATAACCACCACTTTTTTCTAAACATAAGTTTAGGAATAAGTAGCTGTGTATTCAAATAATAAAATGCCACTAAGAAGACAAAGGTGCTACTGTTGTACAAAAAAATTCTTCTTTCTACATCAGCAGATAATCCATCAGGCATGAATAAATAAGGCAAGAAGAAAAAGCCTATCCATATAGCGAGATGTATAATGGCGGTAACAATATTTTTTTTTGTTCTAATCAAAAGTGTGTGGATTTGACCATGCTGTCAAAACTATTATTTGCCCTATCGCCTTCAAAACTTAATGGGTAAACAAAAACCAATTATCGGTGAATAAAGTTAATACGATTCTTGTTGGTTAGGGAATTGGCCGGTTTTAACATCACCAATATATTGCTGTACGGCAGTGGTAATTTGTTCGTTCATGTTTAAATATTGTCTAAGAAATCGGGGTTTAAACTCGGTGTTAATACCCAACATATCATGCATTACCAATACTTGACCGTCGCAATCGGGCCCGGCACCTATGCCTATTGTTGGAATGGCAACTGATTGCGTAACTTCTTTTGCCAATGCTGCCGGAATTTTTTCTAGTACCACCGCAAAGCACCCAGCCTCTTCTAACAGTTTAATATCGTTACGCAGTTTATTGGCTTCTTCTTCTGCTTTGGCTCTAACATTGTAAGTGCCAAATTTATAGATAGATTGTGGCGTTAAACCCAAATGCCCCATCACCGGAATACCGGCACTTACAATTCTTTTGATGCTGTCTAACACTTCTTCGCCACCTTCCATTTTTATGGAATGTCCACCGGTTTCTTTCATAATGCGAATAGCAGATGCTAAAGCGATATCGCTATTGCTTTGATAAGTGCCAAAAGGTAAATCTACTACCACCAAACAGCGATTCACCCCTCTAACAACAGATTGAGCATGATAAATCATTTGATCTAATGTAATGGGCAAAGTAGTTTCATGACCCGCCATTACATTGCTGGCACTATCACCTACTAAAATAACATCGACACCTGCTGCATCAAAAATCTTAGCAAACGAAAAATCATAAGCCGTAATCATCGAAATTTTTTCTTTATTGGCTTTTAATTTAGCCAACGTATGTGTTGTTACTTTTTTGATTTCTGTATGAACTGACATGTAAAATATTTAAAATAGGTAATGGTATAATTGCTTACTGTTTGTAGTACAAATTTGATATATGATTATCTAGCTTTAACCTGTGCATACAAGTGTTGAATTAAGCCATCGGCTAAACCAATTTTTGGTACATATATTTCTTCTGTATCGGCCCAACGCATGACGTTAATGTATATCTGCAAAGCCGGTAAAATCACATCAGCACGGTCTTCTCTTAATTTGTATAATCTTATTCTATCAGCTAATGAAACAGCAGACATCTCTTTATGGTAATCTCTTAACAGCTCAATACTTAAGGGCTTTCCGTCTTTCTTTTTACTTAAAGAAAATACTTTATTAATATTTCCGCCTGTACCAATCGCTGCAATTTTTTTATGGCCCTTTGTTTTATTTTTTATGGTTTCTTTCATCTCATTCCAAGTACTATCTTCCACCATATTTTTTAGTAAACGAATGGTGCCAATATTGAACGATTGTTTAAAACTCAATTTGCCCTCACTAAAAAATGTTAACTCTGTACTGCCGCCACCAACATCAATATACAAATAACTATGATCGGTATCCATATTCTCGGCAATATGGTTTTCATAAATTAATGAAGCTTCTAAATCGCCGCTTATGATTTCTATTTCAATGCCGGTTTCTAATTTAACTTTTCTAATAATATCTGAACTATTGCTAGCATCTCTCATGGCACTGGTTGCACATGCCTTAAGGTATTGTACTTCATAAACATTGAGGAGATGGTTATATGCCTTCATGGTTTGAAAAATCATACTCATCTTCTGTTTAGAAATGATATTTTTTTCAAACACATCAAAACCTAATCTCAATGGTACTCGTACAAGATTTAGTTTATTAAATTCAGGTTTACCGGTGGAGTCTACTACAACTTCAGTAATTAATAATCTGGCTGCGTTACTTCCTATGTCTATTGCTGCTAATCTCACTATTGCTCGGTTTCAAAGTTTTTTGATAGAGGTATTGATAGGTTTCTATCTGCGACCTCACCTTCTTTTTGCCGGCGAAAGATACATAGTTATTCATCAGTTCATTATCTAACCAACGGGCTTTTACGTTGTCTCTTAGTTGTATGTGGATAATATCCTTCAACTCTTGCCTAATAACCGGGTTGGTAATGGGTATTGCAGCTTCAATTCTGTGGTCTAAGTTTCTAACCATCCAATCGGCAGAAGAAATAAATACTTTCTCTTTACCGCCGTTGTGAAAAATCAGTACTCTGGCATGTTCTAAATATTCATCTACAATACTTATAGCTGTAATGTTATATTTTTCTGTTGCTTTTTTGCTTTCTTTTAAGGCAGAATAAATACCTCTAATAATCATCTTCACTTCAACACCTGCGGCGGCTGCTTCTTGTAATTTGGTAATGAGTGTTGTGTCACTCATAGAATTCATCTTTAATGTAATAGCAGCAGGTTTTTTAGCTTTTGCCGCTTTGATTTCTTTATTAATGAGTAATTCTAATTGTTTACGCATATTCAACGGACAAACCATCAATGTCTTACAATTTTTTAGAAGCGTATTGCCGGTTTTGTAATGTTCTAGATATTGAAAAATACGATTGATATCAGCCATCACATTTCTGTTTGCTGTTAGCAAGCAATGATCGCCATATACTTTTGCGGTTTTCTCATTTAAATTACCTGTACTTACAAAGCCGTACTGCACAATTTTTGTCCCTACTTTCTTTTTGATGATACATAGCTTAGCATGTATTTTAAGATTGGGCACACCAATCAACACTTTCACCCCTTCCTCTTCTAACCTTTCCTTCCATTCTAAATTGGCTTCTTCATCAAATCTTGCCCTTAATTCTAACATTACCACAACCTCTTTGCCGTTTCTTACCGCATTAATCAAAGCATTAATCACTTTTGAATTTGTGGCTAAACGATAAGCAGTAATTTTAATGGTCGTAACATCAGGGTCCATGGCAGCTTCTCTCAACAAATCAATAATGCCATTGAAAGAATGATACGGAAAATGCAGCATCACATCTTTTTTGATGATGACATCTGTAACTCTCAAATGGTGCTTTAAGTCGGGATGCGTAAATGGTGCCCTACGAACATTTTTGCCGGAAAAAACATCCGGAAAATCCATAAAATGCCTGAAGTTATGAATTCGTCCACCCGGAATAAGATTGCCTTTTTTAGACAAGTTTAATTTTCTAATCAGGTACTCTAATAAACCTGCATCCATCGATTTATCGTACACAAATCTTACCGGTTTTCCTCTTCTTCTGTTTTTTAATCCCCGCTCAATTTTTTGAACTAATGAAGTGGCAATATCATTATCTATATCGAGTTCGGCATCTTTGGTTACTTTAAAAACGTAAGAGTCGTAATGATCATAATCAAAGTAAGAGAAGATATAAGGCAGGTTAAAACGTATGACATCTTCTAATAAAATAATATGCTTTTGCCCGGCTTTTGATGGCAATTGAATAAATCGGCCAATCGCTTTACTCGGCACTTCAATCAATGAATATTTTTGATGATAGGCCGAGTTTTTTTTCCGCATTACTACGCCTAAATAGATGCTTTTATCTCTTAAATAAGGAAGCTGGGGAATAGATTCAATCATCAACGGAATAATGTTCGAACGAACCTCTTCTTCAAAAAATTTCTTTACAAATGTTTTTTGTTCGGTGTTTAACTGTTTCTCTGTGATGAGAAAAATATTTTCTTTTTTTAATTCTTTTAAGATGCCTTCCCAAATGCGATTGAATTCATTTTGCTGTTGCAAAACAGTAATTTGAATTTGATCGAGAATCGATTGCGGATCTTCTTCCATATGCATATTCAACCGTTTGCGTTTTTCAGCAAACTCAATCATACGGCGTAGCGTGGCCACTCGTACCCGAAAAAATTCATCTGTGTTATTAGAGAAAATGCCCAAGAATCGAATCCGTTCTTTGAGTGGTACGCTAGGGTCATTCGCCTCTTGTAAAACCCTTGCATTAAAACTTAACCAACTAATATCTCGAGGAATAAAATGCTTTTTGTTCATAACCTACCAACTTGGTACTCAAAAATACTACAGTTGTAATAGTTTAAATGTTAAGTTTATAAGGACTAGCTATGATGGTTAAATGCTATTGATGCAGTATTTGTGCAATGATATTAGTAGTAGAAAAACCTTCTATAATTGGATTGATGACTACTTTTCCGCCATTGGCGATTACTTCATTTGCACCAACAATTTGATCAATAGTATAATCACCGCCTTTCACTAAAACATCAGGTAAAATAGCTGTAATCAATTCGATAGGTGTATCTTCTTCAAAAACGATGACAATATCAACGATTGCCAAACTAGCCAGTATTAATGCTCTACTTTCTTCGTTGTTAATAGGTCTGTCTTGTCCCTTATAACGCTTTACACTAGCATCGCTATTCACCCCAACCACTAAATAATCTGCTTGTTCGGCTGCATGAGATAATGAGGCGATATGCCCTTGGTGTAAAATATCAAATGTGCCATTGGTAAATGCAATCGTTTTGCCATTAACTCGCCATGCAGCAATTTGTTGTAATGCTTTTGGCAGGGTTTGAATTTTTGCAGGAATACTATCAGCTTTTTTCATATTGTTTTCTTCTCGCTACGTATAGAATGACAATGTACGCAATCAAGCCGAAACTGAGTAGAAATATAAATTGAATAAACCACGATAACCATCCAATGGCTTTTCCAATATTTTCGGCAATGCCATAGAGCAATAATGTTTTTTGAATGGCAAATGGATAGGCTCCTAAACCTCCGGGTGCTACTATAATGCCAAAAGTGCCAAACATGAGCATGGCAAAAGCTACCGTTATACCAAGATGTGATGTTTCTACTATGGTCAAACAAGCCAACCATGTAGTAGTGATGTATGCAGCCCACATCAGCAGTGAATACGCAACAAAGGCAAACTTGTTTTTTACTTTTTTAATTGATAACAAACCTTCCCATAATCCTTTCAACACTCGATTAATTTTATTACCCCATTTGTTGGTTTTGAATTTCTTCACCAGCCAAATAAAAATCAGCAATACGACTACAATACCCAGCATCAACCACCATTTGCCCGATGAACTATTCTGTACCGATGCAGCAACTTTATGGTATATATCACCAGCATAGCCACCTATGGTTTTAAACTCTGTAATTAAGGTAATGCAAATTAAAAGTCCTAAACAAAGCACATCAAAAAAACGCTCTGCTACAATAGTGCCTATTAATTTTTCTGTTGGAATTTTATCTGATTTTGCTAAAGTAGTACAACGTACTACTTCACCTAATCTGGGTACGGCTAAATTGGCTAAATATCCAATTTGAACAGCACATAATAAATTTAATGTAGATGGTTTGTGGCCTAGCGGTTCAATGAGTTGACCCCACCTAACAGCCCTCATCAAATTACTAAATAATAGAATGATAAATGCCGGAATAACCAACCAATAATTTGCCTGACTTAAAGCCGCTTTTATAGAAGCCCAATCCGCCGGCGTCATGTCTTTGAACGACAACCAGATGAGTAAAAAGCCAATGCTGAGAAATAAAAGATACTTCAAATAATTGATCAGCCTTTTCTTCATAATAGTGGAGGTATAAATGAAATAGCGCTTCTGGTTTTGATAAATATTTTTAAATCTGATTGCAATGTATGAAAGAAATGCAAGCCCTGCTGCTAAGTTGCTGCTGGTATTAATAGGTTATCAATTAAACGAACAGGACCAATAAATGCAGCAATCAATGCTGCCAATGTGGTTTTACCATCATATTCATCAGCGGCTTCTAAAGTAGTAGCATTAACAATGCTTACATAATCAATGGCGTGAAAACCTGCATCGGTTAAATTTTTAGACACGGTTTCTAGTAGACTTAAAAATGGAATGACACTAATATTGGTTTTGATGTACTGGAGTCCCTCAAAAATGGCGATTGCTTGTTCTCTTTCCGCTGTGGATAATCGCATATTTCTACTACTCATAGCCAAACCGCTTGGTTCTCTTTCGGTTGGGCAAATAACGATTTGTGTAGCAATGTCCATCAGCTCCACCAATCTTTTCAACACCATACATTGTTGTAAATCTTTCTGACCCAAAAACAAAATAGTAGGGGTAACAATCTCTAACAATCTTTCAACTACTCTGCAAACGCCTTGAAAATGTCCGGGCCGGTAAGCACCTTCTAATACTGATTCTAAAGAGCCTAAATCATAATTTTTATCATCGGCGTAGCCGGAAGGATAAATTTCATCAACCGTAGGTAAAAACAGTATATCCGTACCCGATGAAACTAAAGCCAAGATATCTTTCTCAATAGTGATAGGATATTTTTCAAAATCTGTTGGGTCATTAAATTGAGCCGGATTCACAAAAATGCTGCAAACGGTAATATCGGTTTGCTCTTTGCTTTTGTCAATTAAAGTTAAATGCCCTTGATGCAATGCTCCCATAGTTGGCACAAAACCTATGGTTTTGCCCTGTTGCAAAAGGGATTTAATATGTTGTTTAAGCTGAGCAACCGTTCTAAATTGTATCATTTTACCGTTGGTTAAGGAGCTAAAGGCTCGAATACGCTGATATTCAGATTAAAATTTTACCTTTGCACACTGTTTTAAGATTTTAAGCGTAAACCAGCTTCCAATAATGTCAACAAAGAAAAGAATTTTATTCATTGCCAATGAGATGTCGCCTTACTTAGAGCTGACAGAATTTGCTGAAATTGTTAACAAACTGGCTATTAAAAGCAATGATACCGGGTTGGAAGTGAGGTGTATTATGCCTCGATTTGGAAATATCAACGAACGCAGACATCGTTTGCATGAAGTGGTTAGATTGTCTGGAATCAATGTTAGTGTTGATGACGATGATTTTCCGCTGCAAATTAAGGTTGCGTCTTTACCAAATGCCCGTCTGCAAGTCTATTTTTTAGACAATGAAGACTTTTTTAAACGTAAACATGTGTTTACAGATGATGCAGATAAGTGGTTTGATGACAATGGTTTACGTACCATTTTCTTCTGTAAAGGAGCATTAGAAACCGTTAAAAAGTTCGGTTGGCCTCCCGATATTATCCATTGCAGCGGTTGGATGACCGGCTTAATTCCCATGTATATAAAAACGGCCTACAAAAAAGAAGCTGTTTTTGCCAATAGCAAAGTGATTTTCACTATCGGTCAAAATACGTTCAAAGAAAAACTGGGTGCCGATTTTCTGAATAAAGCAGCCATCCACGTCAACATTAAAGACAAAGAATTATTGCCTTATAAAGATGTCAATAATTTGTCGATGATGAGAGGTGGTGCCACATTTGCCGACGCCATAACGTTTGGATCGGATACCATTGAGAAAAAACTTATTGATGAATTTGGCAAAGTAAAGGGCAAAAAGGTGGTACCCTTTAAAGGCTACGATACTGATTTAACAGAGTATTTAGATTTGTACAACGACCTTGCACAGCACTAATTTATTGCATTTCACCCATTAATATAAAGGACAAGTGACCCGTAAAGTTTTACTATTTACTACCATCATTATAGCTGCAATAGTAGCATGTACAAAAGTTGAATATACCAATATTGGCACGGGATTAATTCCACCTATTGATGGTGTAAACACCAAAGACACACTTTTAGATGTGGTAACGGAGAACTTTTTAGGCGACTCTGTTTTTGTGTACAAAAGCGATATTCATGTTGTTGGTCAAATCAATAATGATCCCGTTTTCGGTAAAACATCAGCCACTACTTATGTTGAGTTGATGCCCACTTTTTTTAAGTACTTTTTTCCTGCGGTAAAAGATAGTTTGTACCTAGATTCTGTTGTATTTGTAGCTAAAGTGAATAATTTTTGGGGCGATACGTCACAACAAATCAAATTGAATGTGCATGAAATTTCACCATCCGAAAAATTATTGAACAATCTAGCTAATAGAGATACGGTTTATGATAACCGAAAGCAGTTCGCTATTGTAAACCCGGCATTAGGAACGAAAACGGTAGATCCTCGTCGTTTGTTCGACTCTGTATATGCTTTTAAAGAACAAGCAAAATCGCAGCTTAGAATCAAATTGAACAATTCCTTTGGCGATCGATTGTTAAAAACCTTCGATTCAACCAATGCCTACGCTAGTGATACTGCATTCCGTAATTTCTTTTCCGGATTTGCCATTACCACAGACGTAGCTACCGGCAACGGTTTAATCGGATTGAACTTAACCGATACCAGCACTAAAGTTGCGTTGTATTATCGTTACACCAAGAATGGTATTAGAGATACCGTAGTAAGTTATTTTAGAATGATTACCAGTTGCCAAGCGGCCAACTTTATCAAAAGAGATTACAACACTGCCGCGGCTTTAAATAATTCATTGACCAATTCTCCTGTTGCAGATAGTATTGTGTATTTACAAACCAGCCCTGGTATTGGTACTAAAATCACTATTCCGGGCTTATCAGGCTTATCAAACAGAATTATTCATAGAGCTGAATTGCAAATAGAACAAGTACCGGGCAACCCTGCAACAGATGGTTTATTTACGCCACCGTTATTGTTTTTAAACGGTTTCAACGATACAGCTAAGCAGTTTTATGTGCCTTATGATGTTGAAACCGGGTTTAGCGGTGTAACTAATTATGGCGCTTTTGGTGGTATTCCGGTTAGAAAAACAGACGGACTTGGCAATCAAGTATTTAGTTACAATTTCAATATATCTCGATATGTACAGGGCATTGTAACTCGTAAAGAACCTAATTATAGGTTGCGTTTGTTTGCACCGTACGATGAGACTTTATTCTACTTGCCTTCTTCTACTTTGGTTTTCCCTATTGTTGGTAGTGGTACTGTTAATAATACGGCTATTGGCAGAATTGCCGTTGGTGGTGGCAATCATAGCAGCCGTAAGATGAAAGTAAGAATTATCTATTCTGTACTATAGCATTGGGGTTGAAGCCCTATATTTGCAACCATTAAAAAAATAAATTTTATTTATGCCTTATTTATTTACTTCTGAAAGTGTTTCTGAAGGACATCCGGACAAAGTAGCAGACCAGATTTCTGATGCTTTGATCGACAACTTTTTAGCTTTTGATGCTCAAAGTAAAGTTGCCTGCGAAACACTTGTAACTACAGGCCAAGTGGTTCTTGCTGGTGAAGTTAAATCCAAAGCTTATTTAGACGTACAAGAAATTGCTCGTGGTGTTATCCGTAAAATCGGTTATACCAAGAGTGAGTATATGTTTGAAGCTAACAGTTGTGGTATCTTATCAGCTATTCATGAGCAATCTGCCGATATCAACCAAGGTGTTGATCGTAAGAAAAAAGAAGAGCAAGGTGCCGGTGACCAAGGTATGATGTTTGGTTATGCTAGTAACGAAACAGAAGACTATATGCCTTTAGCATTAGACTTAGCCCACAAAATTTTGATTGAATTAGCGGCATTACGTCGTGAAAATAAAGCCATCAAATATCTCCGTCCTGATGCCAAAAGCCAGGTAACATTGGAGTATGATGATAATAACCGCCCTGTAAGAATTGATGCTATTGTAGTTTCTACTCAACACGATGATTTTGATACAGAAGCTAAAATGTTGGCTCAAATCAAAAAAGACATCATTGAAATTTTAATTCCAAGAGTTAAGAGCAAGTATAAGAAATACGCTAAGTTGTTTAACGATAAAATCAAGTATCACATTAACCCAACCGGTAAGTTTGTAATCGGCGGTCCACATGGCGATACGGGTTTAACAGGCCGTAAAATTATCGTAGATACTTATGGTGGTAAAGGTGCACATGGTGGTGGAGCATTTAGCGGTAAAGATCCTAGTAAGGTTGACCGTTCTGCTGCTTATGCTACTCGTCACATTGCCAAAAACTTAGTAGCAGCAGGTGTTGCAGATGAAGTGTTGGTACAAGTGTCTTACGCTATTGGTGTGGCACAGCCTACTTCTATCAACGTAAATACTTTTGGTACTGCCAAAGTAGAACTGACTGATGGACAAATTGGTAAGTTGGTAGAAAGCATCTTTGATATGCGTCCTTACTTTATTGAACAGCGTTTAAAATTGCGTACACCAATGTACAGCGAAACTGCAGCTTATGGTCATATGGGTCGTAAGAATGAAGTGGTAGAAAAAACCTTTACTTCACCAGATGGTAAAGTGAAAAAAGTAAAAGTTGAATTATTTACTTGGGAGAAATTAGACTATGTAAACAAGGTGAAAAAGGCATTTGGCTTGAAGTAATCTGAATTGATACACAAATGTTTCATTTGTAACTGAAACAGCCCACGACTTCAATCGTGGGCTGTTTGTTTTAATGTTTGATAAAACGCATTCATAAAGAATGAGTTAGAACAGTTTTTTGTTTCTTTGTACTATGTCAAAAAAAATAATCATATCGGCCATTGCTACTATTGTGATGATTGTGGTTATGCAATGGCAGGGAAAAGAACTACAGTCTAAGTACAGTCCGGCCGGCATTATGAGTTTAGAATTAGCCGAAAAATTTCAAGACGCAACAGATATCGTTGACCAAATAGGTAAAACACCTTTAAGAGTTAATATCACCCTCGATTTTGTTTTCATCATTGCTTATGGCTGTTTGTTTTTCTTTTGCTGTTGGGCACTGATGAATAATTATCGTTCTAAAGGAATGAAAACCATGGGTTTTATTTTTTTAGAACTAAGTGTATTGACGGCAGTGTTAGATATTGTAGAAAACATTACCATGCTTATTACCATTGCCGGGCATGGCAGCGAAGTAGCAGTATTAATAACAAAATGGGTGGCCTATGTTAAATTTGGATTGGCAGCCTTAACTTTAGTCTATATCGTAACTGCTTTTGTGCTGGTGCAGTTATTAAAAAGAAAACAATAATATGTTTGTAAAAACGAAGAATATCATTGCCGGACGTAATCCGTTGATAGAAGCTTTTAAAAGCGGTGTTACAATCGATAAAATTTTATTGTACAAAGGAGCGGTAGGAGAAAATATTTCCGAAATCAAAGGCTTAGCCAAGCAATACAATGTACCCATTCAGTATGTTCCTAACGAGAAACTGAACAGCATTACTAATACCACTCATCAGGGAGTTATCGCATTCAAATCTGCTATTGCCTATCAAGATTTGCAGCAAGTGATTGATTGGGTAAACGAAAAAGGCGAAGTGCCATTATTCTTAATTTTAGATGGCGTAACAGATATCAGAAATATTGGCGCAATTGCAAGAACAGCCGTTTGTTGTGGTGCACATGCTATCATCATTCCCGATAAAGGCGTAGGAGCATTAAATGAAGATGCAGTGAAAACAAGTGCCGGGGCTTTAGAACAAATCAATATTTGCAGGGTAAATAGTTTAATGAAAGCGGTAGATGATTTGCATTTGAATGGCATTAAAGTATATGCCAGTGAAATGACGGCTACTACCAAAATTTTTGATATGGATTGGAAAGAACCCGTTGCCATTGTAATGGGCGGTGAAGAAAAAGGCGTTTATCCGGCATTATTAAAAATCTGCGATGAGAGTTTTACCATTCCTATGACAGGTAAATTTGAGAGTTTGAATGTGTCTGTTGCTGCGGGAATGATTTTGTATGAAACGCTACGCCAACGACAGTAATTTTAGCTACTCTTTTTTTCTACAATAACAAACAATTCTGCACCCATTCTTGGAGGTATAGAATTATAACATGCTGCCATTGTTTTAATATGGAAATAAGGCGTGAACAATACCTCATATTCTGAAATTGAACCACCAAACGGTGGGCCGCCTTCAAATTTTTTATCAAATAATACACCGGCGATTTTTCCTTTATCGTTCAATAAAGCATTCATCTGCGCTACATATTGTGGTCTCCAAATTGGGTCAATGGCACAGAAAAAAGTTTGTTCCAAAATCAAATCATAACTGCCCTTCCATTCAAAAAAATCAGCTTCAATTATTTGTAATCCATGTGGTAGATAAGTTGCCAATTCATTGTTTAGTGTGGCTACAACAGCCGGTGCAATATCAACGAGTGTAATATTGGTAAATCCTTTATCCATCAAATATTTGGCTTCGTAAGCATTGCCGCAACCGGGTATCAAAATGGCAATATGTTTATTGCTGATTTGATCAATATAAGTTGCTAATGGGGTGGAAGGATAGCCAATATCCCAACCGGTTTGTTGTTGTTGGTATCTACTGTTCCAATATTGAGCATCTAACATGGGTTACATTTGATGGGCTAAATTATTCCATCGTTCTATTCCATCAATAAATATTATTTTCATCTTTTAATGCTTGCTTCATGTCGTATAAAATTATTGAATGTCCGAGAGATGCCATGCAAGGATGGCCGCATCAAATTGCCACCGCTACTAAAATTCAATACATCCAATCCTTACTCGAAGTAGGTTTTGATACCATCGATTTTGGCAGTTTTGTTTCGGCGAAAGCGATACCTCAAATGGCCGATACCAAAGCAGTATTAAACGGTTTACAACTAACGGCTACCAGCTCAAAATTGTTAGCCATTATTGCCAATCTTCGTGGTGCAGAAGAGGCAGTACAGTTCGATGAAATTACTTACCTCGGTTTTCCATTTTCCATTTCACCCACCTTTCAGCAACGCAATACCAACAGTACAATGGAAGAAAGTCTGCAACGGGTAGATGCCATTCAGGAACTGTGTTTGCAACATAACAAACAGTTAGTAGTGTATTTGAGTATGGGATTTGGTAACCCTTACGGGGATGAATACAATGATGCCATTTTACTCCATTGGGCCGATGCCATGGTAAAACGGGGCATCCGCATTATTTCTTTGGCCGATACCGTTGGTGTAGCAACAACAGCACAAATCAGCTTTGCACTAAACACATTAATCCCCACTTATATGGCAGTTGAATTTGGTGTTCACTTACATTCGGCACCCAACCAACGAGCAGAAAAGTTACAAGCAGCCATTGCAGCCGGTTGTAAACGTTTTGACGGTGCCATCATGGGTATTGGTGGTTGTCCCATGGCACAAGATGCTTTGGTGGGTAATATGGCCACGGAGTTCATTGTAGCGCACCTGCCAAGCAACGAATTATCTCAGCCTATCAATAATCAAGCTTTACAACAAAGTTTGGCATTAGCCGCCACTATATTTCAAGCGGTTTAAAGCAATAAAATGGGTTGTTTTTGGGCTCAAAAGCCTATTTTGTTTTTCACTTTTCATTTTGGGCTAATTAAGTTAGGTTTGCCCGTCTTTTTATAAACCAAAACAGTTATGAATTTTAACAGGATTAACAACATTACAGGCTGGATTGTAGCCTTGATTGCTTGCACCGTTTATGTTATGACCGCCGAAGCCGGCGGCAGCCTTTGGGATTGCGGTGAGTTTGTGAGCAGTTGCTTTAAGTTGCAAATACCCCACCCACCGGGAGCTCCGCTCTTTGTTTTGTTGGGTCGTTTTTTCATTATTCTGTTTGGCGACGATCCTATGACTGCTGCCAAAGCCGTGAATGTAATGAGTGCTTTAGCCAGCGGATTTACCATTTTATTCCTTTTCTGGACCATCACCCACTTTGCCCGTAAAATGGTGCAAAAAGCCATTGGTGCCGAGTTAACCGCCAATCAAATTTGGGCTGTAATGGCTGCCGGCGTAGTTGGTGCTTTGGCCTATACATTCAGCGATTCTTTTTGGTATTCTGCTGTAGAAGGTGAGGTATACGCTTTGTCATCTTTCTTTACAGCACTCGTATTTTGGGCTATTTTGAAATGGGAGCATGCTGTTGACCATGAAGCTACCATTGGCTATAACCCAGACCGTTGGATTGTGTTCATCTTCTTCATGATGGGCTTATCTATCGGTGTTCACTTACTAAACTTACTTACAATTCCTGCCATTGTAATGGTGTACTATTATAAACGTTACAAAACATCTGCATGGGGTACATTATGGGCATTTTTAATCGGTTGTTTGATTACCGGTGTGGTACAGAAAGTGGTGATACAATATTCTATTAATGGTGCAGGCTATTTCGATATTTTATTTGTAAACAGTTTTGGCTTGCCATTTTTCAGCGGCTTTATTACTTTCTTCGTTTTATTGATTGCATTGATTTGGTTTGGTCTTCGTGTGGCAGCTAAAAATAGCTGGGGCTTTTTACGCCTTGGTTTATGGTGTGTAAGTTTTGTATTGATTGGTTACAGTACTTACCTCACTACTATGATTCGTAGTAATGCAGATCCTGCTGTAGATATGTATAATGTAGATAATCCCATGAGTTTGGTGGGTTATTTAGGCCGTGAACAATATGGTGATTTCCCATTGTTGCATGGTCAGGTATTTACCGCACAGCCGGTAGATTATAAAGAAACCTCTAATCGTTATCAAAAAACAAAAGACAAATACGAAGTAATCGGAAAAGATGGTCATTATGTGTATGATGCTGCCGATCAAATGTTGTTCCCCCGTGTTTGGGATGCTAGTAACGATCAAGGTCATGCTGATTACTATGCTCAATATTTAGGTATTCAAAAAATGCAGGATGGTACATTTGACCGTTCTCCCAATCAAGTAGATAATATTAAATTCTTTGCAGGGTATCAATTTTACTGGATGTATTTCCGCTACTTTATGTGGAACTTCAGCGGTAAGCAGAATGATGTGCAAGGTATTTTTACCGGCAATATCAGAGATGGAAACTGGATTACAGGTATTTCATTTATTGATAATCTAATGTATGGCGATCAAAGCCTAATGCCCGATAGTTTGAAAAACAATAAGGCTAACAATAAGCTGTTCTTATTGCCTTTCATCTTGGGAATCATTGGTATTATCTACCATTACAAAACCAATCGTAAAGATGCTTTTGTAAACTTCTTAATGTTTTTCTTTACCGGTTTTGCTATTGTATTGTATTTGAACCAAGCAGGTAATCAACCCCGTGAACGAGATTATGCCTATGTAGGAAGTTTCTACGCTTTTGCGGTGTGGATTGGTTTAGGTGTACTGCAAATTAGAGATTGGTTTAGTAGCCAATTTAAGTTGAGTGAAGGTATTGCGGTTAAGCTAGCAGGTGTAATTAGTTTGTTGGCAGTTCCGGTGTTAATGGCTAGTCAAGAGTGGGATGACCATGACCGTAGCAAAAAAGTTATTGCTAGAGATTTAGCGAAAGATTATTTAGAGAGTTGTGCTCCAAATGCCATTCTATTCACCTTTGGTGATAATGATACTTACCCATTATGGTATGCACAAGAAGTTGAAGGTATTAGGCCTGATATTCGTGTTATCAACTATAGTTTATTGGGTATTGATTGGTACATTAATCAGTTACGTTACAAAGTAAATGAGAGTGCACCGATTGATGTGATTTTTACGCCGGAACAAATTCAAGGCCGTAACAGAGATTATATTCGTTACCGTGAAATGGCCGGTTTGTCAACCAATCAATATTTTGATTTATATGATTTGATGAAAAATTTTGTTGGTAGTGATGATCCTGCCAAGAAAATGAATGCCGGTGGTGATATGATTCCAACCTTTCCGGTTAAGAAAGTATCGGTACCTGTTGATGTAAATGTAGTTCGTCAAAATGGAACTGTAACTGCAACGGACAGTGTGGTTACTGAGTTACGTTTTGATATTCCAAAGAACACTTTGTTGAAAAATGACCTTGCGGTGTTGAATGTGATTGCTGCAAATAAATGGGCAAGACCAATTTATTTCACCTCTAATTTTGATGAGTTAGGCTTTGGGTCTTATTTACGCAGAGATGGTATGGCACAGCGTTTAGTACCTGTTGTAAATAGTAGTGTAAATGTAGAGTGGTCGGTAGATAAGATGATGAACAAGTTTGCATTTGGTAATGCTAATATTGCTAATGTGTACTTCGATGAAGAAAACCGTCGCCACCTAAATACTATTCGTGGTACTTACTCTGAAGTGGCTTTTGAATTGGCATTGAAGGACAGAAAAGAAGAAGCAAGAAAATTATTAGACAAATGCGATAAAATGATGTTGCAAGAAAACTTCCCTTACGGACATGTAAGTAGAGGTAATATGCACAACAGAAATTCTATTGCTTTTGTGGAAGCTGCTTTCCGTTCCGATGCCAAAGATTTGGCTAAGAAAGCCGCTGCATCGGTGAAGAAGGATTTACAGCAACAAATGAAATTCTACAATTCATTAAGCGGTAAAAAAGCAGAGTGGATGGATTATGACAAACAAACTGCCGAAGCTTATTTACGTTCTTTAGAAAGAATTGAAAGTATGTATGATCCTAAACCTGCAACTCCCGAAGCAGGAAAAGCAATAGGCGATACTGCTGCGCCAAAAACGCCGTAATGCTTTGATGTATAATTGTATAATCCGGGTTGTTTGCAAAAGCAACCCGGATTTTTTGTAAGTTTGAATAACATAACAGTAAACATATGACAGCAGTAGTAATTGAAAAGAAGAAATATGTCATTATCCCTGAAAAAGAGTATCAGGCATTACAAAAAAAAGCTGCGTTAAAAACGAAACCTGAAAAGTTACTATCTGTTGAAGAAGCCCGTAAATACAGTAAAAAAATGATTATCGCTTTAAATCAAAATTCGTATTGTACACATTTTTTTATTGGTTGAAATAATATTTTCTGTTCTTGTATTTGGCATTATTGAGGCATGATTATTATAAATTCTTGTTATCAAATAAATTAAAGATGAAGGTCCTACTACTATCTTCTTTTCTTCTATCTTCTATCTTCTTTTCCTTTGCCCAATCTTTTCAACCCGAAGAATTAGTGAATCCATTAATGGGTACCGATTCCAAACATTCTTTATCTAATGGTAATACTTATCCTGCTATTGCATTGCCTTGGGGCATGAATTTTTGGATGCCCCAAACCGGAAAAATGGGAGATGGTTGGGCTTATCAATATGCCGAAAATAAAATCAGAGGGTTCAAACAAACGCATCAACCAAGTCCCTGGATAGATGATTATGGCCAATTTTCTATCATGCCCATGACCAACAATTTGGCATTTGATGAAAACGCAAGGGCTAGTTGGTTTTCTCATAAATCTGAAATCGTAAAGCCTTATTATTACAGCGTTTATTTGGCAGATCACCATGTTACTACTGAAATTGCCCCAACAGAAAGAGCAGCAAGTTTTCGGTTTACGTTTCCAAAAACAGATAGTGCATTCGTAGTAGTAGATGCATTTGATAAAGGCTCATACATAAAAATTCTTCCGAAGGAAAATACCATCATTGGTTACACCACCAAAAATAGCGGAGGCGTACCATCTAACTTTCGTAATTATTTTATTATACGTTTTAGCAAACCATTTACCATGCAATTTGCGCTGCATGATAAAATATTAACGGCCGATACGTTAGAATTCACGGCTAATCATGCCGGTGCCATCATCGGCTTTGCAACTTCGGCAGGCGAACAAGTTACGGCTAATGTCGCTTCTTCATTTATTAGCCATGAACAAGCTGCACTGAATTTGGACAGAGAAATCGGTAATCAATCATTCCATCAAATTGCTACAAAAGCCAAACAAGCTTGGCACAAAGAATTAAGTAAGATAACAGTGGAAGGTGGTACGGTAGCAGAACAACAAACATTTTATTCTTGTTTGTATAGAGTGCTGTTGTTTCCTAGAAAATTTTATGAATATGATGCAGCCAATACATTGGTGCATTATAGTCCGTACAATGGCAAAGTATTGCCGGGATATATGTTTACCGATAATGGCTTTTGGGATACGTTTAGAGCGGTATTTCCTTTCTTTACCTTAATGTATCCCAGTTTGGATGCTCAGATTATGGAAGGCTTAACCAACGCTTATAAAGAGAGTGGTTGGCTGCCCGAGTGGGCAAGTCCGGGCCATCGAGATTGTATGATTGGAAGTAATTCGGCTTCACTCATTGCCGATGCTTACTTAAAAGGCATTCGAGGTTTTGATATCAATACCTTGTATGAAGCTGCCGTAAAAAATAGCCAACAAGAAGGGCCGCTTAGTTCGGTTGGAAGAAAAGGGGTGAAGTGGTACAATGAATTGGGCTATGTGCCCTACAATGTTGGCGTCAATGAAAATGCAGCTAGAACTTTAGAATATGCTTACGCAGATTTTTGTTTGTATCAATTGGCCAAACAATTGAACAGACCATCCGAGGAAATTGAAACATTTCGACGCCGAAGCATGAATTATAAAAACTTATTTGATTCCAAGCATAAATTGATGCGTGGTAAAAATGTCGATGGAAACTTTCAAACACCATTCAATCCATTTAAATGGGGTGATGCTTTTACAGAAGGCAATAGTTGGCATTACACCTGGAGTGTGTTTCAAGATGTAGAGGGGTTGAAGCAATTGATGGGTGGCAATGATGCATTTGTAGCTATGTTAGATAGTGTTTTTAAAATGCCGCCTGTATATGATCAAAGTTATTATGGTGCAGTGATTCATGAAATTCGTGAAATGCAGATAATGAACATGGGGCAGTATGCACATGGTAACCAGCCTATTCAACACATGATTTATTTGTATAATTATACTAATCAAGCTTGGAAATCACAATATTGGTTACGGGAAGTTATGAATAGATTGTACAGTGCTACGCCTGATGGTTATTGCGGCGATGAAGACAATGGCCAAACCAGTGCTTGGTATGTGTTTTCGGCTTTAGGTTTTTATCCGGTAACACCAGGCAGTAATGAATATGTGTTGGGTAGTCCACTGTTTAAGAAAGCAACACTTCAATTAGAAAATGGCAAACAGCTCGTAATAGATGCTCCTAACAATAATAGTGTTAATCGTTATGTAAGTAAAGTGAGTAGGAATGGCAAAGTATACACCAAACAATATTTTAATCATGGGGAATTAACGATCGGAGGAACGATTCAATTTAATATGAGTGCACAACCTGCAACAAAAAAGAAATGGAGCCTTAAAGATTTTCCCTTTTCATTATCGTTACAACGCTAATCGTCTTTTTCTTTTTTCTTGCCCCAAAGCCCACGTTTAGATTTTTTTTCAGAAGCATAAATCTTTTTTGCTTTGTCAATTAATTCTACAAATTCCATTTGGAGTAAATTGTTTGGCCTTGAAGCAGTGACTGCCAAGTTTTTAATAAAGTCCCAGTTGTCGTTAGCATTGATATACTTCGATTCTTTTAAAGCCGAGCCAAACAAAGCAACCGCAGCAGCAAAACGTATACTTGAATCTGCCACTTGAATATCTCTAAAATTATGTGGCACATGAAAGCTTTGATGCGATAACCCTGCCGATCCTGTTTTTTGATAACGAAGGTTTACATTGGCAAGTGGCACAGTAAAATCTTTGGCTAAACAAACGGAAATATTTTTTGGTGTTGGTACAATTTCAAATAAAGCCATCATGGCATGACCACTACCAATTTCGCCGCCTTCTAATTCACTGCTGCTATCTGAAATTGCAGTTAGTTTATTGTCGAAACCAATTAAGCGATATTGCATCACCATTTCAGGATTAAAAGCAATATCTAAAAACACATCATTGGCAACAGCAAACATGGTTTGTGTAAACTCTTTCACCAATACTTTTTCAACTTCTTTTTCATTGTCTAAGTAAGCAAAATTACCGTTACCTCTTTTTGCTAATGCTTCTAGTTTACTGTCTTTATAATTGCCCATACCCACACCTAAACAAGTGAGATAAATACCGCTTTGGCGATATTGTGCAATCATCTCCTCTAGATTTTTTTCGCTGGTTTGTCCTACATTAAAATCGCCATCTGTAGCTAGAATGACTCTATTGTTTCCGCCGGAAATGAATGACCGTTGGGCCATTTTGTATGCCAATTTAATGGCGGTTTCTCCGGGAGTATCGCCATCAGGCACTAAGCCTTCTATGGCATCAATTATTTTTTGTTTCTCTGAACCGCTGGTTGGCGCTAAACCAAGACTTACAGCACCACCATAAGTTACGATGGTTACACTATCAATGGGTCTAAGATTTTCTACGAGTAATTTAAAAGCAGATTGAACCAAAGGCAGACGGTTGGGCATATCCATACTTCCCGACACATCAATTAAAAAAACAAGGTTAGATGGCGGAACATTTGATAAGTCTAATTTTCTAGCTTGTATGTTTAGAAATAGTAAATGATGCTGCGTATTCCAAGGGCAAGAAGTAACAGTTGTGGTTGCTGAAAAGATACCATCGAGTGGTGTTACATCTTTTCTCAAATTAAAGTAATTCAGCATTTCTTCAATTCGTACTGCTTCGGGTGGTACTTTCATTTTCATATTGATGAAACGGCGAATATTACTATACGAAGCCCTATCAACATTTAATGCAAATCCGGTCTGCGGATATGTTTTTGCTTCTACAAAATCATTCTCTACTGAATTGCTATAACTTTCTCCACCCATTACATCGGCGTAGTGGGGTTTATTGTTGAGTGCATTTTTGGTGACAGAAGAAAGGCGTTGCTTGGTAGTGTTAGAAAGACCACTTAGCATCTTCATTACCAATACTTGGTATTTGTTGGTTTCAACAGCCTGCTTTAAAGTTTCGTAGCCATCCAATGTAAGAGTAACGGTATCAATTCTAAGGCTAGACGGAATGCCAAATACTCCCGAAGAACCACTATAATAGGGATAATTGGCTTTTGAATGCAATTGAATTTTAGCCAGTGGCAACATTCTGCCCTGTTCATCTTTTACTTCGCCACGCAAATAGTATTGAGCACTTGCAGGCAAGTAAAAAGCCAAAATCAATATGTATCCTATGATTTTCAATGCTTTTTAGATTACAATTTAAGTCATTGAAAACGAAGCCGGGGTAAAAAATATGCTCAATCTTCTTTTAACTGATATATTGCCGGAATATTTCTTCCCAAACCATCATAATCAAGACCATAACCCACCACAAATTTGTTTTCTATTGAAAAGCAGGTATAATCTATTGTAATGGGATAAACAGTTGCATCTGGCTTGTGTAATAAGACTGCAATTTTAATATCTGCCGGTTGCTGATTCTGTAATTGTGGAAGAAAATTACTTAAGGTTTTTCCTGTATCAATAATATCTTCTAACACTACAACATGTCTGCCAATAACATCTGTATCTAAGCCAATCGCAGTAATAACATGACCGGTAGATTTAGTGCCTTTATAGGAAGCCAATTTGATAAAACATATTTCAGCATCAATAGTCAAATACTTGAATAAGTCAGAAGAAAACATAAATGAGCCGTTCAAGATGGCAATAAACAAAGGTCTTTTACCTGCATAATCGGTATTCAATTTTGCAGCTAATACCCGTAAGGCTGCATCAATCTTATCCGCAGCAATAAAGGGAACAAATTGTTTATCGTGTACGGTGATATTTGACATATTGTTTTCTTTTAACGATTGAAGTTTGGTGAATTATTATTTCCTGTGCTAGCTAATTTTGGTAACACCGGTGCATTATTTTTAAGGTAAATTTTTTCGCCAACTGCAGGTTCCATTCCTTTTCTAAGTCTATTGAATTCATATAAACTTTCTAATCTTACCCCATTCACCTGACTGATGTGTAAAAGCGTTTCATTTTCTTTTACAACATGAAATGTGGTATTACCTTTTTTACCTTTTTTACCTAAAAAAATCAATTGAGTTTTTGGTAGAATATCTATATTTTCTAAGTGATTAAAATCAAGAATATTTTTGTAAGAAATGCGATGTTTATTCGCCAATGCCAACAAAGAGGTACCTGCAGATGCATACACTACTCTTGTGCCATTGATGGTAAAAACGCCTTTAGGATATTCTGTAGATGGCTGTTGGATTGTTTCGCCGGGAGTATTCAAAATACTATCAATAGGAGTAGTTGATTCCTCTTCAGAAGGTGGCTCTTCAACAACATTTGTTTGAAGAGTAGTTTCAACGGTTGCCATCGTTGTATCTACACTTTTAGTTGCTGCAGTTGGTTGAGTATTGCTATTGGAGGGTTGTAATGCCGCCAAGGTAACTTGCTGTAAATTATTTTCTACGATAATTTTTATTAAGCGTTGCGGATAGGCTGGATTGGTGGCATATCCGGCTTTTTTCAAGCCCTTTGCCCAACCTTCGTAATCGAGTGGATCTAACTTAAAAAGAAAAGCATAATGCGGTCTTGTTTTTAAGAAGTTAGAATGATCTGCATATGATTCCTCAGCGGAAGGATATTTGCGAAAGCATTCGCCTTTAGCATCATCATCATGATAGGCTGTTTCGCCTGCCCAATCATTTTTACACTTAATGCCAAAATGATTATTCGATTTTTTAACCAATTCACTTTCACCTGAAGCTGTTTCTAAAATACCCTGCGCTAATTTTATGGAAGCCGGCACACCACTTCTTTGCATTTCTGCAATCGCAATGGCTTTATATGTATTGATGTACTGTGCTACTTTATCTTTCTCAGTTTGCGCTAAAAGCGTAAACTGAGAAATTAGTAAAACAATAATGGTAGAAATTCTTTTCATGCTTGCATCACTTTTTTCTGATGAGTAATAAACCATCTCTCACCGTTAATAAAACTTGTTCTGTTCTATCATCTTCAGCTACATGCTTATTGAATTGATCAATGGCCAAAGCATTTTTGCCTTTAACAGACTCTTCTAAAACCTGACCATGAAACAGTACATTGTCGGCAATAATCAGACCATTTGGGTTGAGTTGCGGCAACACTAATTCATAATAATCTACATAGCTAACTTTATCGGCATCAATGAAAATCAAATCCCAAGAAAAGTTAAGGTGGGGAATGATTTCTTTTGCATTACCGAGGTGCAAAGTTACCTTATTCTCTACTTTGGCGATACTGAAATTTTTTTGTGCAGTAATAGCATCTGCTTCCCTCAATTCAATAGTGTGCAGTTGACCATTTTCTTGTAAGCCTTTACATAAGCAAATAGCGCTATAGCCTGTGAATGTGCCAATTTCTAAAATGTATTTTGGTTGTTGTATTTGACTGATGCATTGTAAGAATTGACCCTGAACAGTGCTGCTTAACATATGTGCATGTTGATGTTCTTGTAACGTTGCAGCATGAATTTGTGCTAACACATTATCATGTGGCGATGTGTGTTGCTCAGCATATTGCTCTGCTAAAAGATGTACCAATTCCATGCAGCAAAGTTAAGCTTTTGCAATAGCAGGTTTTGAAATCACTAGTAAACCCATAAAAGTGAGCAAACCATTAATGATGAGTAATTCTAAACCAACTTCAAATGAACCAAAAATTTGTTTTTGAAATTTATCTAAGAAAAAGCAAATCACCGGTGCTGCAATGCAAATGATGGGGACTAATTTGTCTTGTACAGATCGTTTCAATAAGATACCAAACGTAAATAAACCCAGCAGTGGGCCATAAGTATATGCCGCTACTTTTAATATCACACCAATCATACTTGGTTCGTCAATCCATTTGTAAATCATTACAAATAATAAGAAGATGGCAGCAAAACCAAGGTGTACTCTTTGACGCATTTTTTTCTTTTGTGCTTCATCAATATCAGAGCGGCGTTGCATGCCAATAATATCAATACAAAAAGATGAAGTAAGTGCTGTAATAGCACCATCGGCACTCGGAAATAAAGCAGATATCAATGCAATTATAAATATCACCGAAATAAATGGGGGCATATGTTGTAATGCAACTGTCGGGAAAAGTTTATCGCCGGTTGTAGCAATATTGTTTTGTCCTGCAAACAAGTACAATAAACCACCAAGGAATAAAAACAATAAAATAACCACCAACATTATTATTGCTAATGTGATGATGTTTTTTTGCGAATCTTTCAAGGTTTTTACAGAGATATTTTTCTGCATCATTTCCTGATCCATGCCCGTCATCGTTATGGTAATAAAGGCACCGGCTAATATTTGTTTTGCGAAAAAGAATTTGCTGTTCGGGTCAGTAAAGAAAACGGTAGAATAACCTTTTTCACCCATCACTTGCAAACTCTCACTAAATCCTAAATTGAGGCTACTCAAAATATATATCACACATATTACCAAACCGGCCAACATGCAAGTGGTTTGTAAAGTATCGGTCCAAACAATTGTTTTTACACCACCTTCATAAGTGTATAATAAAATCATGGCTAAAATCACCAATGTAGTTGCCCAAAATGGCACACCAAAACTTTTTAGTATGGCTTCTTGTAGGATATTAACCACTAAATACAATCTTGCAGTAGCGCCTAAAGTTCGAGATAATATAAAAAAAGATGCACCTGTTTTGTAAGATGTAAAGCCTAGTCTGCTACTTAAATAGTTATAAATTGAAGTTAGATTGAGTTTATAATACAACGGTAGTAAAACATAAGCAATCACTAAGTATCCAAGCAAATAGCCCAATGTGATTTGAAAATAGGCAAACGATTCTTTGGCAACAGCACCGGGTACACTTACAAATGTTACACCGCTTAAACTTGTGCCAATCATACCAAAGGCCACCAACATCCAATTACTATTTCTATTGCCAATAAAAAACGATTCGTTATTGGAGTTTTTGCCGGTGTACCAGGCTACTCCTAATAAAATCAAAAAATAAGCAATCACAAATGAGAATAACAACAATGGTGACATATGCAAGTCGTTTAAGGGCTCAATATAAAAACAAAATTGCCAATTAGGCTTTAAAAAAACTAACAGTAATATTGTGCCTTAAATATATGAACATGAAGCCAACAGCATTAGCCGTTTTTTGTGGGTCAAAGTCGGGAACTGAAACTTTATACGTAGAACAGGCTACAACATTAGGAAATATCATGGCGAATTTGGGCATCACTTTGATTTATGGTGGCGGTAGTGTAGGTATTATGGGTGCTGTAGCAGATGCGGTTATGCAACAGGGTGGCCAAGTAATTGGTGTGATACCGGAGAAATTATTAGAATGGGAACAGGAACATAAAAACATTACCCAACTTCATATCGTAGCTGACATGCATGTACGCAAAAAAATGATGTATGAATTATGTGATGCTGCCATTATTTTACCCGGAGGCAATGGTACTTTGGATGAGCTATTTGAAATGCTTACATGGAATACCCTTAAAATTCATGAAAAGAAAATTATAATTTTAAATACGCTAGGATTTTACAATCACTTGTTGGAACATATGGACACTATGATGCAACAAGGCTTTTTATATGAAAATTGGCGGGAACGAATTATGGTAGTTGATAATCCTGAAGCTATCGCTGCTTTTTGGGCTTGAGGTAAACAATAAATCCTGTTCTAAAGAAAGGCACTGCATCTCCAAAATTATCAACGTAAGGCGAGTTAATGTTCTTAGATACATCAAGTAATAAAGTGGTAAAGAAGGATGCTTGTCCAACAATTCGCTGACCATAACCAATGCCTAACAATAAACTTGGTGCTTCTTGGTTAAATGTTTGGCTGATATTGGTTTCTTGTTGCGTTACTTTAGATTTAATCCAATTATATTCATATTGTGCTTGAATATGAATCATGGTTATCGGATATAATTTGACGAATGCACCGGCACCGTAGTTGGTACTACTTTGTTTAAAATTTGTAAAGCCATCTGTATAACGAAACGAAAAATAATTGATGTTGGTTACAATCCCGGCATCCATCCATTGGGCCAAACTATAGCCAATTTGCGGATTAGCGCCAATTGAAAAACTATTATCCCATCCCCCTATACCTAGACCCAAACTAGTTCCTACAAAAATATTTTCTCTTTTAAATCCGCCTTTGTTTTCTCTTTCGTCTTTATCTTTTTGTGCAAACGATAAGCTTATTATAGCAAAGAAAAATATCGATAAAAGTATTTTTTTCATAATCGAAAATTGTTTTTTGTTTTACCAATCTGTTTCAAGACAAAACAACGTTGCAAAAGTTTAATGAACAAACCATTGGTAACATTTTGTTGTATTATAACAATTGGTGTAATGAACTTATTTCAGATCAAAAATTTTACCTGCATTCAAAATATTATTGGGGTCAAATGCTTTTTTGATGTCTTGCATTAACCGAATATTTGCTTGTTGAAATACAATATCCATGTATGGTTTTTGAATGAGTCCAATACCATGTTCTCCGCTTACGGTTCCACCTAAGCTTTTTACCAATTGAAATAAAGCTCTTAACACTGCTGTCATCTCAGCATTACCATGACTATTTTTTATCGTTGGGTGATTAATACGGATATGCAAATTACCATCACCGGCATGTCCGTAACATACAGCATGAAACCCATATTCTTTGCCTAAAGCTTTTACACCACGAATTAAAGCAGGTAATTCGGCACGGGGCACAACGGTATCTTCTTCTATGGTATAGCCGCTTGTTTTTACAGCTTCAGCAACTCGGCGACGTAGTTTCCATAATTCTGCTTTTTGTTGAGCATCATCGGCAAAGAAAATTTCGCCACAATCAAATTGCATTAATAACTCACTGATAGCTTCCATCTCACCCATCAATACATCCAAATTATTGCCATCTACTTCTACAATTAAATGTGCAGCAATATCATCAGTTACAGGTACAGCGTGACTGTCAACCATCTTGCTCACAATCTGTAATGCATCAATTTCTACCAATTCTAATCCGCTTGGTACAAACCCAGCTCTAAAAATGGCACTCACTGCTTCACTTGCTTTTTCTAAAGAGGCAAATGGTGCTAGCATCAATAAATCGTACTTAGGTAACGGAATTAGACGCAATACGATTTTTGTTACAATACCCAATGTGCCTTCGCTGCCCACCATTAATTGGGTTAGGTTATAGCCGGTTGAGTTTTTTAATACATTAGCACCGGTCCAAATAATTTCACCGGTAGGTAAAACCACTTGTAAATTCAGCACATAATCTTTTACCACACCGTATTTCACGGCTTTAGGTCCGCCACTGTTTTCGGCTATATTGCCGCCAATAAAACAACTGCCACGGCTGCTAGGGTCAGGTGGATAAAACAATCCTTTCTCCTTCACTGCATTCATCAGTATTTCTGTAATTACACCCGGCTCAGTTGTTACTTGTAAGTTACGTTCGTCAATGTGCAGAATACTATTCATTCTTTCAGTGCTTAATAAAACGCCGCCCAAATGTGGTAAAGCGCCGCCGCTTAAACCTGTTCCTGCACCACGAGGCGTTACAGGTATTTTATCTTCGTTACAAATGGTCATGATAGCTGCAATTTCTTCGGCCGTTCTCGGCTTCAAAACCACTTCGGGCAAATAGAGCAATTGCTCAGTTTCATCATGGCCATAATGTTGCAGGCTTTCTTCATCGGCCAATACAAAATCTGCCCCTACAATCGCTTTAAATTGTCTTAATCTTTCTTCACTAATCAATCCTTTTGGTGTTGTAAAATCCATGCCATCAAATTTTGGTAAAAATACAGTCCATCATTCATAAGCGTACAATGAAAGCAGATTTTATATCATTTTATTATTGATCGATTCTATTGCTAAGAATCAGTATTTGTTAAATTTTTATAAAAGAAAATGACGATAATAACATTATACGAAGTCTATCGTATGTTTGTTACGAATTAGTTCGTAAATGACATTATCAACCCAAAAAATAAAAAGTATGACCACAACAACAAACAGTAGAAAGTCGCTTTGGATAGCCATTTTATTAGTTTGCACATTAACCCTTGGTGCATGGCAAATCGGCGAAGCACAATCCAAAAAACAAAAAAGAGAGGTGCGTAACAACGTAGAAGACACCACATTTCCCAGACATCAATCTAAGTCTAAGCATGAGATTAATACTGCTGAATTAGACAAAGCCATGAAACATTTGGATGAAGCAATGGCTAAATTAGGGGAGGAAATGGGCAAGCTTGATTTTACTAAAATCGAGAAAGAGATGGAAAAAGCACTTAAAGAGGTTGACGAAAAAAAATTAGAAGCTAATATTAAAAAAGCGATGACAGAAGTAGATTTTGACAAAATTCAGGAGCAAGTGAACAAATCATTGGCCGCAGCTAAAGCTAACTTTAAAAAAGTGGATATGGAAAAGCTAAAAGCGGAGATGGAGCAAATGAAAATTGAAATGAAGCAGCACCAATTTGATAGTAAAAAAATGCAAGCTCAAGTAGAAGAAGGCATCAAAAAGGCAAAAGTTGGAATTGCTAAAGCCAAAGCAGAAATAAAATTGATGAAGGAATTTATTAATGCTTTGCATGATGATGGATTGCTCGACAAAACCAAACCCTACACCATTGAATGGAAGGCCGGTGAATTGTGGGTTAACGGAACTAAACAAACTCAAGCAACAGCCGATAAATACAATAAATACTTAGAAGGAAAGAAAGATGATTTTACCATTAAAAGTGATGGCAAAGATGATGGTGAAAGTGATGCAGAAGGTGAAGATATTATTCGTTAAACTATTATCACCCCAATATATATCCCAGTTTTTTTTGAACAGCTTCCGGCAACGGAGGCTGTTGTTTTTTGCATTCCATTATCGTTGAAGCATTACTTATCTTCGCAGCATGAAATTTAGGTACGAGTTTGATATAAAGCCATTAGCTAATCCTATTCAGCATCAGCATAAATTATTTTTAATTGGTTCTTGTTTTACAGAGAATATAGGTGAGAAATTGCGTAAGCATAAGTTTGAGGTATTAGAAAATCCCAATGGCATTTTGTTTAATCCGGTAAGTGTGGCAGAAGCAGTTATCAATGCTGTTGAAAATAAAGTATACACTGCCGATGATTTATTTGCATACAATGAAGCTTGGCATAGTTGGCAGCATCATAGTCGTTTTTCAGGATTAACTGCTGAAGCTGCTGTTTCAAACATTAATCAATCTACCCAACAAGCCCATGCCTATTTGAAGCAAGCCGATTATTTATTAGTTACTTTAGGCTCGGCTTGGGTGTACACTTTAACAGAAAAAGCTATCAATGCCAAACCCGGTACGGTAGCGGCCAATAACCATAAAGCACCTGCAGATTGGTTCGAAAGAAAGTTGATGGATGCTGCCCAAGTAATTACGGTATTGGGCACTATGCTAGACATATTAGGAGCTTTGAATCCAAACATAAAAGTCATCTTTACCATCAGTCCGGTAAGACATCTACGAGAAGGAGCAGTAGACAATAATCGAAGCAAAGCAACATTGATTAATGCCGT
Organism: Methylophilus rhizosphaerae; assembly: GCA_943370285.1. Lineage (GTDB taxonomy): Bacteria > Bacteroidota > Bacteroidia > Chitinophagales > Chitinophagaceae > CALRQJ02. Next base: position 32,894 of record CALRQJ020000014.1, read on the forward strand.
GCATTATTTGATAGAGCAACTACCGAAGTTGCATTATTTTCCGGCGTATGAATTGGTGATTGATGATTTGAGAGATTATCGATTTTTTGCCGAAGATTTGGTTCATCCCAATTATCATGCAACGCAATATGTGTGGGAACGATTTGCACAATCTTGTATGGATGATACTACCAGAAATCTGATGGAAGAAATAGCAGCAATCAACCTGGCATACCAACATAAACCTTTTAATCCAACATCTCAACAGCATCAAAAATTTCTGACCAATTATCATCAAAAAACAATTGCATTACAAGAGCAATATCCGTTTTTAGATTTCAGTGCAGAACTGCACTATTTTGCGTCAACAATTTAATGAATTCTATCGCCTCTTATTTCAATGCTTTGCATGATGTCGGTTTCGTAAGCCAACCATTCTTTCCAACGCTTACGAACTTTTTCCTTCGGCAAATAGTATTCTGCCAAGGTGATAAATAGAGTATAATGTCCGGCTTCGCTTTCCATAAAGCGGCGATAAAATTTCCGCATATATTCATCTTCTAAACCTTCGCTTAATCGTTTAAAACGTTCACAGCTTCTGGCTTCAATCAAAGCCATGGTAAGCATTTGATCTAGAAAACGATCGTCTCGATGGCCACCTTTTCTCTGAAATTCTAATAACTTGTTGACGTAGATATCCTTCCGTTGAATGCCCAAACGCAAACCTCTTTTTTCTAACTCTGCCAATACCGCTCTAAAATGCCCCCATTCTTCTGTAACAATTGGTGCTAATTCTTGCACTAATTTTTCCATATCAGAATACCTTTGAATGTATGAAATGCAGGTGGTAGCCGCTTTTTGTTCACAATATGCATGATCCGTTAAAATAGCTTCTAAACTGATGGCCGTTAAATCTACCCAACGTGGGTCGCTTGGTAAGTGAAGCCCAAGAATATTTCTGGTATGTTCGGATAATTCGGGTTGATACATGTTCTGCTATACTATTTTACTGAACTGCAAAGATGTACCCAAAAAGTTTAGTTTTGACATTATGTATAAGGATGATTTTTTGAAACCAAAATTAGCCGATCGTAAAACGCAACATGCTTTTAGGCAACTCCGATTACCGGAAGGTAAAATTGATTTTTGTTCAAATGATTATTTGGGATTAGTTAAAAGCAACGCATTAGAACTTAATGATTTTCAGTTATCCAATGGTTCAACAGGGTCTAGATTATTAGCAGGTAATTATACTTTGATTGAACAAGTAGAAAAAGAGATTGCAACTTTTCATCAATCATCGGCGGCGTTGATATATAATTCAGGGTATGATGCCAATGTAGGATTACTTTCTTGTGTGCCACAAAGAGGTGACACCATTTTGTACGATTACTTATGCCATGCTTCTATTAGAGATGGTATTCGATTATCGTTTGCACAAGCATTTGCTTTTGCTCATAACGATTTGGTCGCATTAGAACAAAAACTACAACAAGCAAAAGGAACCATTTTTATTGTTACTGAATCTGTCTTTAGCATGGATGGTGATACTTGTCCTTTGCAAGCTATTGTGACATTGGCTAAACAATACCAAGCACATGTTATTATTGACGAAGCACATGCAACAGGTGTAGTAGGGAAGGGTGGTGTTGGATTAGTACAAGATTTGCAATTACAAGCTGATGTGTTTGCTCGAATTCATACGTTTGGAAAAGCCGTAGGCTGCCATGGTGCAGTAGTATTAGGTTCTGTGCAGTTAAGAGATTACTTGATAAATTTTTCGAGGAGTTTAATGTATTCAACCGCTTTATCGCCGCATGCCGTTGGTGTGATTCAAAAAAGCTATCGCATTTTTCCAAGCAAGGAAAAGGAGCGTCAACACTTACAAAATTTGATTGCCATATTTCAACAAGCTAAAATTACTTTTGAAAAATTGCCTTCCAAAACACCTATACAAGTTGTTATTATTCCGGGTAATAATGCAGCAAGAAAAGTAGCTGAATATTTACAACAGCAACAATTAGATGTTAGGGCTATTTTGTATCCTACCGTGCCTAAAGGCAGTGAAAGATTGAGAATTGTATTGCATGCTTTCAATACCGAAACAGATGTGAATTTATTGATTGGTGCTTTGCAAGCTGCATCAAATTTTGCCTAGTGTAGTTTTTATTTGTGTTACTGCTTGATCAACAGTAATCGCATCTTCTACTACAAATTTTCCAATTCTAGTTCGGCGTAAACTACTAAGATAACCGCCAACGCCTAAAGCGGCACCAAAATCATTCGCCAAACTTCTGATGTAGGTACCGGTTGAACAAACTACCTTAAAATGAACATGGGGTAATTCAATTTTCGTCAATTCAAAAACAGAGATGGTAACAGGTCGGTCTTCTAATTCAATCGCTTCGCCTCTACGAGCTAATTCATACAAACGTTCACCATTTTTTTTAATGGCCGAAAACATGGGTGGTTTTTGAAGAATATCACCAATAAAAGGAAGTGTTGCTGCTTGTAATTGTTCATGCGTTAAATGAGTGATATCTTTTTCATTTTCAGGTTCGCTTTCTCTGTCGTATGTAGCAGTTGTATGTCCGAGGGTAATGGTGCCGGTGTATTCTTTTTCCATACCCATGTATTCGTTGATTTGTTTGGTAAACTTACCGGTGCAAATAATCAGTAAACCGGTAGCTAAAGGGTCTAGTGTGCCTGCATGACCAACTTTTTTGATTTTAATGGTATTGCGAATTTTTCTCACAGCATCAAAAGAAGTCCAATCGATAGGTTTATCGATGAGAAAAAGTTGTCCGGTTTCGTACTGGTTGAGTGGTTGCTCCAAAGCTGATTTTTGGCAAAAGTAAGTGTATGAGAAGGAAGTATGGTAGTGGTGCAAAATTTCTGTCAAATAGCAAGTCAATGTTGAACGGAGCGTCGCAACGGCTGCTGAAAAGGGTTATTCCGTTCACAAAAAACAATAATTTTCCCATAAAATGCTAACAATTGTTAGTGTAACTAGGTTTTGTATTATTTTGCGGCGTCAAAAAATTACAACATCATGAATTTTCAGTTAAGCGAAGAGCATTTAATGATACAGCAGGCAGCTAGAGATTTTGCTAAAAACGAATGTTTGCCAGGCGTTATTGAAAGAGATGAGCACCAAAAATTTCCGAAGGAACAAATCATGCAACTGGCCGATTTGGGTTTTATGGGCATGATGGTTGATCCCAAATACGGTGGTGCCGGAATGGATACTGTTAGCTATGTATTGGCGATGGAAGAAATCAGCAAAGTAGATGCTAGTGTAAGTGTTTGTATGAGTGTAAACAATAGCCTTGTTTGTTGGGGGTTAGAAACTTTTGGTTCAGAAGCACAAAAAGAAAAATATTTAACGCCATTAGCACAGGGTAAAAAAGATGGTGAACTGTATATTGGTGCTTTTTTATTAAGTGAGCCGGAAGCCGGTAGTGATGCTACTTCTCAACGTACCACTGCCGAAGACATGGGAGATTATTATTTATTAAACGGTACAAAAAACTGGATTACTAACGGTGGAACTGCAAGTGTGTATTTGGTAATTGCTCAAACAGATCCTGCAAAAGGTAGCCGTGGTATTAATGCATTTATTGTAGAGAGAAATTGGCCGGGTGTGGCAGTTGGCGCTAAAGAAAATAAATTGGGCATTCGTGGTAGCGATACGCATACCATTTTGTTGAACGATGTTAAAGTGCCTAAAGAAAATAGAATTGGTGAAGATGGATTTGGTTTCAAATTTGCGATGAAAACATTGGCCGGTGGCCGTATTGGTATTGCTTCTCAGGCTTTGGGTATTGCAAGCGGTGCTTATGAATTGGCATTGGCTTATAGTAAGCAACGTAAAGCTTTTGGTAAAGAAATTATGCACCATCAAGCTATACAGTTTAAATTGGCTGATATGGCCACTCGTATAGAAAGTGCTCGGTTGTTGTGTTTGAAAGCGGCTTGGGAAAAAGACAACGGACTTGATTATGTGTTAAGCTCTTCTATGGCTAAAGTTTTTGCATCTGAAACGGCTATGTGGACTGCAACCGAAGCAGTGCAAGTGCACGGCGGCTATGGTTTTGTAAAAGAATACCATGTTGAACGTTTAATGAGAGATGCTAAGATTACACAGATTTATGAAGGCACAAGTGAAGTGCAGCGTATTGTAATCAGCCGTAGTATTTTATCTTAATTATTTCGACATACTGTAAATGTGCAAATAGTGTAAACTGTTTGCACATTTTTATTTACTTAAACTTATCGACCTTTGCAACTGTTTAAATAATACTATGGCAATAAATACCCAAAAATACCAACAGATTGGTTCGGAACTGAACGGAAAAGCTACGTTGATTGCAGTGTCTAAAACCAAGCCGATTGCAGATATTGAGGCATTGTATGTATTGGGGCAAAGAGATTTTGGCGAAAATTATGTGCAAGAATTGGTAGATAAACAAGCCCAATTGCCAAACGATATCAAATGGCATTTTATTGGCCATTTACAAAGTAATAAAGTAAAATATATAGCGCCGTTTGTCTATTTAATTCATGGGGTAGATAGCTATAAATTATTGGTTGAGATTAATAAACAAGCTGCAAAAAATAATCGTATTGTTAACTGCTTACTGCAAGTACATATAGCTTCTGAAGAAACAAAATTTGGGTTTGATGAAGCTGAATTGTTACAGTTACCCAATTTGTTCGAATTAACAAATGTTGCCGTGGTAGGCTTAATGGGAATGGCAAGTTTTACTGCAGATATGACACAAGTTAAAGCCGAGTTTGAGTCGCTCAAATCTATACAACAAAAGCTAGTACTTACTTATCCGCAAATGACTACCATTTCTATGGGCATGAGTGGTGATTATCTTATTGCTCTAGCAGCGGGCAGTACAATGGTTAGGATTGGTAGCTTATTATTTGGCGAAAGGGAATATAAAAAAGCATGATATTATTCCTTCAGCTCAAATGCTTTAATTTGTTCCGCCACTTTTGTTAATACAGTCTCGGCAGTTAATAGTAGTTGTTGAATAGCATTAATATCGGGATTATCACTATCGCCTAGTATTTCTAATTCTTTAACCTCATTCGCAAAACTCTCAATACCCATATTTAAAATTGATGGTTTAATGCGATGGGCTAATGCTCCTATTTTTTTATAATCTGCCGATACAAAAGCTGCTTTCATTTCTGGTATTACGGCTGTTGATTCTTTTACAAAAATATTAAGCATACGTTGTACGAATGCTGGATTGTTATTGCCTATTGTATTTAATTTTTCAAGGCTATATAATTTGCCATTTTCTTTAGGAATGGAATTTGCCTTTTCTATAGGCTTAACCACCTCTTTTTTGCCTAACCAAAAAGCAATCATATTAATCAAGTCCTCCTCTAAAAAAGGTTTGCTCAAATAATCGTTCATGCCGGCATCTAAGCATTTGGCTTGTTCGCCTTTAACTGCATTGGCAGTTAAAGCAATGATTGGAACACTTTTACTAATAAATTGTCTGATAGATTTTGTGGCGGCAATGCCATCCATTACAGGCATTCTTACATCCATTAAAATTAGGTCATACTCATTTTCAGAAAGCATATTTAAAGCATCTTCGCCGTTAAATGCTTCCTCCACTGTTGCGCTATACTGGTGCAGAATAGTTTTTGCAACAATTCGGTTCATTTCATTATCCTCCACCAATAATATTTTCTTATTCTTTAGAATAGCACTGTCTGTTTTGGTACTTATTTTAGTTACTAAATCTTCTTCCTTCCCAACTTCAAATCCTACATACACATCTACAATCGTTCCGGTATTTTTTTTACTCTGTACTTCAATTTCCCCACCCATGAGTTCAATCAGCTGTTTACTAATACTCATGCCTAAACCCGTACCACCATATCTGCGGCTAATACTTTCATCTTCTTGGGTAAACTTTTGAAACAAAATTTGTAAGAAGTTATCATCCATGCCAATACCGGTATCGGTAATGGTAATTTTAAGTTGTTGTTTGTTATTGTTTCGATGGGTTAGCATACAATCTAGGCTGATTGTTCCCTTTTCTGTAAACTTAATAGCGTTGCCCAATAAGTTGATGAATATTTGATTCAGCCTGTAAGGGTCTCCTTTTAAAACTGATGCAATTTTTTCATCTATGAAACTATTTATATGCAAACCTTTTTCTTCGGCTTTGTGTGCTATTACTTGAAGGCATTGGTCAACTACCTGTTGTAGGTTAAAGCCAATTTCTTCCAATACTACTTTCCCTGCTTCAATTTTTGAGAAGTCAAGAATATCGTTAATAATGACTAATAAATTATCGGAAGCTGTATTAATGGCATTCAAATAATCTTGCTGATCTTTAGATAAATTTGTTTTTTGAAGCTGTCTGCCCATACCCATAATCGCATTCATAGGGGTACGAATTTCGTGGCTCATGTTTGTAAGAAATATTTCTTTAGCCCTTGCAGATTGTTCAGCAACTTCTTTTGCGTCTTTTAATTGTTGCTGTAAATTTTTTTGGTTTGTGATATCTAAATGAATGCCTATTGATCCTGTTAAATCACCCTTACTATTATACATAGGACCACCACTGATGAGCCAATATTTCTTTTCCCCACTTTTGATGGTTGCTTGTATTTCATAGGCATCAGACATACCTTGTAGCCGAGATTGATTTTTGCTAACAATCACAGATTTACTTTCAGCAGATAAGAAAATATCTGAGGCTTTATGCCCTATTAGTTCGGCTTCTGTATATCCACTCATCTCACAAAAGCTCCTATTAACAGATTTGATGACATCAGAAGTATCAACTTCAATTAGGCCAAGATTCATGTTAGCAATGATGTTGCGATATTTCTCTTCCTGAAGCTTTAATTTACTTTCCGATTCAATCCTTTCTGTGATATCTCTATATTTCCATAAATGACCTTTATAAATATCTTCAACAAAAATGGGTATATAATCTCTTTCATAAAATCGGCCATCTGCTAATGCTAACACTTCATTAATGACTACTTTTTTGTTGTTGAGTAAATCATAAATCTGATGTTCAAATTCATCAGGATGTTTAAATAAATGTTTGCTTTCTGAAGCTGAGGCGCTGCAATCTTGTCCAATTAAATGCGCTGCAGGAACGGGTATATTGAAAAGGTTGCAAAAAATTTGATTCGCTAATAGTATACTTCTGTTTTCATCCTCCACCAATATGCCTTCTTGCATATTGATGATAAGATTAGAAATTCTTAATGCGGTAGATTTTAATTCTAGCTCAACTCTTTTTTCTTTTGTAATATCTCGGCCATAAATATTGATAATATTCTCTTTTTGAAGTGGGCAACATAGAAAAGAGAAATATTGTTTTCCGGAGTTGCCTTCTAGAATAAAATTTTCTTGTGAATCTTTTAATTGAGAAACGATATGATTTCCAAACTCGGAGAGGGTGAATTTTTTTCCTCCACTGTAAATGGTTATAAGTTTATCAGCTGCTGGATTTTTTAGTATGATATTTCCATTAAAATCAATTCTAAATAATGCATCGGGATTGTGCATTGGAAATAATGAAAATAAATACGCTTCTTCTGCTCTTCTTAGTACTTCATTTTCTAAATGCTTATTTATCGCCAATAAAGATTCATTGGCTTGGTACAATTCCAAACTTTTTTGCTCAAGTATAGCTTCAGCTTGTTTTCTAGCAGCTTTTTCTCTTTCTAAAGCTCTTTGTAAAATAGCTAATTCTTCTGGCATTAAATTTTGTTTATGATAAATCGAACAATGCTTTTTGCTTCGTTTAAAGCCTCTTGTTGAATAACATAAGATTCATTATAGTAATCACCACATCCATTAATCAATCCCTCGGCTACATCGCTCATAGATCTGCTAGAATGATAAGTCACTATCAGTTGATTGTCGGTTCTGCTTTCTGTTACAAATAATGGTGGATTAGAATCGGGATACAGTTTCTTCACTTCGACATGAATGATGGTTTCCAAATTTTCAATTAAATCAAAAGCACTGGTTACATCAGCTAACAACGCAGGATAGTTCTGTGCCAGTTGCCCGAATAAATAACGACCATATGTTTTCATCAAATCTGATACACTTATTTTAGTTTGGTGATGCAGATAGACGATCATATTAGCCAACTCACTATGTGGGTAAGTGCCTACAGCAGTGTAGCTGCCATTCGTTTTACTATCCGCATGCTGCAACATTTCGTCTACTACCGAAAGACCAAACTGCTGCTCCACCATTTCAATAAATTCAGTAAAAACTATACCTTTCATATCAGTCTACTTTTAATTTTCCATTATTGATGAGCTTGTAAATCGTGGACTTACCAATCTGTAACTTATCTGCCACTTTAAGTACATTGTTGTCGTATTTTTTCAAAAAAGACTGTACAATATCTACATAGTATTCATCCATGCTTTTTTCTTCATTCATCAGCATGGCCTTACTTTTTGTAGTCGAAAATTTTAGGTCTTCAGCAGTTACTTCTTTGCCATCACACATCACACCTGCCAAGTCCATCATTGCTTTTAGCTCTCTCACATTTCCAGGAAAAGGGTATTTCAATAATTTTTCTTTTGCATCGGCCGATAAATGCACCGTTGGCATTTTATTTTCTTTACAAAACTCACCTAAGAAATGATTGGCTAATAGTATTATGTCGCTACTACGGTCTCTTAGCGGCGGTAAATCAATGGGCAAACCCATGATGCGGTAGTACAAGTCTTCTCTAAAGTTTCCCTTTTGTACTTCTTCTTCTAAGTTTTTATGGGTAGCAACAATGATGCGTACATCAAGTTTAATGTATTCATTACCGCCAACCCTCGTTAATTCTCTTTCTTGTAAAACCCTTAGCAATTTACTTTGGATATTTAAATCCATTTCTGCTATCTCATCTAAAAACAATGTGCCTTTATTGGCTTCTTCAAATTTGCCAATTTTTCTGGCAACGGCACTCGTAAAAGAACCTTTTTCGTGGCCAAATAATTCGCTTTCTATTAACTCTCTCGGAATAGCTGCCATATTAACGGCCACAAAATTATTTTTCTTTCTATCAGAGTTATAATGAATGGCTTTAGCTACCAATTCTTTACCAGTTCCTGTTTCGCCATAAATAGAAACATTGATGTTTTTAGAACTTGCTTTTTCCATTACAGCAAATACTTTTTTTATGGCTGCAGAATTGCCTTTAATGATTTTATCAAAATCGTACTTCTGCCCAAGCTGTTGCTTTAGGTGTTCAACTTCTAATTTTAAGGTTTGATTTTCTCGAATGCGAATGATAGCATTCCAAAGCATGTCTTTGGTATTATCGTCTTTTACCAAATAATCCGAAACACCCATCTTTAATAGATCCACCGCAGTACTCACATTTTCTTGTGCACTTATCATAATAACGGGGATATCTGTGTTCACCTGTTTAATACGTTTAAATAACTCAGCCCCGTTCATATCGGGCATTGCGTAGTCTATCGTAATAATATTTGGCTGTTGGTACAGATTGGCTAAGCAATCCTTGGCAGATGTAAATTGCTCAACAATATAATCCGGGTTCAGTGACAGATGGTAGGCCAAAATTTCACCGTACCAAGGGTCATCTTCAACTATAAATATTTTATATCCTTCCATAAAACGGAATTTGTCCATTAAATGTAACGAATTCCTTTAGCGAAAAAGTATTTTCTGTAGGACTTAATCCTAAAACTGGCAGCAATTTTCTTTTTTATGCAGCCATTTCTCTTTGTAGTACTATTTTTTTCATGTTTTTGATGGCATATTGCATTCTGCCAAGTGCGGTATTAATACTTGTATTGGTTAAAGCACCAATTGTTTTAAAGGTAAGCTCACCATACAATTTTAGCACTACTACTTCTCTTTGTGCAGCCGGTAATTTGTTAATGGATGCAATTAGGTACTGCTCAGTTTCTTTTTTAATTCGTTTAGTTTCTGTTGAACAATCAACGGTATCAGTAGCCGCTATATGCAAATTTTCTAATGGCATTGTAAACGGCATTGTGTTGAATTTACGTTTGTAATCTATCACCATATTGGATGCTATAGTTGTGGCCCATGACAAGAACTTGCCCGATTCTAGATAACTATCTTTATTCAAGTTGTTGAAGATTCTAATAAAGACCTCTTGCATGATGTCTTCGGCTATGTGCTTGTCTTTTAGTTTATAGTATATGGATTGATAAATCCGCTCTTGATGACGGCTAAATAGTATATTCAAAGCATTTTTGTTGCCTTGTTTAAATTGTTCTATTAGTGTAGCATCTGATTGTTGTGAAACGGCCTTCATATAGGGGGAATTTAATTAGTTAATGTGACAAGGGTTGATTGCAAAAAACTGATGAATGGTTTCTAGCATCTTAGTTGTTTCGGTACCATCTTTTACGATGTATTCGTCAGCACCTTGCTGCAATGCTGCAATAGCATTTTTTACATGTCTTTGGGCAGATACAAATACCACCAAAGTATTAGCATGTTCATGCTTTATTTGTTTCATCAATTCCAAACCATTTATGGGTTGCATATCATGATCCACAAACACAATATCTGGTTGGTGATGAAGTTGTTGCAAACACTCAATGCTATTGTCAAAAGTGGATACCTTTTCGAACCCATGATTAGCAAGATTTGTTTGATACAAATTCAAACAAAACAGATTGTCATCTACAATAAAAATGTTAACGTCCTTGTGGTTTTTCATAACTTTTTTTTAATTGGCAGGCAAAAGAAAGTGCTTAGAATATTGGATGGTTCACTTTCTTTTGCCTAACTGCCTTTTTGGGTTTCGACCTCTTCGATTCCGCAATGTTTTTAATATTGGATTGTTTTTCTACAGAATATTGGAATTGTTTGCTGGAACGATTTGTTGCTGTCGTACACTTATCCAATGGTGCCATAGTCGTGCCAATCATCATTTTAATTTAAAAGCCATTGATTATCAATCATTTTTTAAAATGAGCGATGCTTATTTTTTCCATTTGGTGTACTGCTTTTCCATTTGGTGTACTTTTTTCAGCCAACAAAAAATAATCTTACCAAATGCATATTTATGATTGAATTTTACGTTTGATATAATGTATTACTTCATTAATTCCACCACCAATGCGTACTACACTTTTACATTATTTAGATGGAAAATGGGAAGGAGTAAAAAATACTGCTGCAGATAATGCAGCATGTCAACTACTACTCGTTTTCGGAGAACGAACCATCATGGAGCAGAAGCTGGCCTGTCAGCAGTTGAAGCAACAATACGCTAACGCAACTATTGTGAGTTGTTCAACCGCCGGTGAAATATTACAGCAAAATGTTTATGATAATTCTTTAGTGGCGGTAGCCATACATTTTGAGGCCACGCCATTGGCATTTAGTTTAGAGAATATACAAGGCTTTGAGAATAGTTATACATTAGGAAAAAAACTCTCCGACAATTTGCCAAAAGATAGTTTAAAATATGTGTTGGTAATTGCAGATGGAAATAAAGTAAACGGTACTGCATTAACCGAAGCTATTACCGATACTTTTGGCGAAGCGGTATTAGTAACGGGTGGATTGGCTGGAGACCAAGCAAGATTTGAGAAAACTTTGGTTGGATTAAATGATGATATGGCTGAGGGAAATGTTGTTTTGGTTGGTATGTATGGTAATGCCATAAAAGCAGGTTATGGTTTACAAGGAGGATGGGATGTGTTTGGGCCGAGGAGAATCATCACAAAATCAGTTGGGAATGTGCTTCATGAAATTGACGGCAAAAATGCATTAGATCTTTACAAATTGTATTTAGGAAAATATGCCGAAGAGCTACCTGCTTCTGCATTATTGTTTCCACTTGCCATTCAAACTAATGTTGATGATCAACCTATTGTAAGAACTATTTTATCGATAGATGACATCAATCAAACCATGACCTTCGCCGGCAATATGCCCGAAGGTGCACATGTAAGATTGATGAAAGCCAATTTTGATAAATTAATTGATAGTGCCGGTAAAGCAGCAGAACAGGCTAGCCTAATGATAGATGCAACAAAAACAGATTTGGCTTTGTTGATAAGCTGTGTGGGCCGGAAATTGGTTTTGGGAAATAGGATTGATGAAGAAGTTGAAGCTGTAGCTGAAAACTTTAAGGAACAAACTGCTATTATTGGATTTTATTCCTACGGCGAAATTTCACCCAATCAAAAAGGCTCTTGTAGCGATTTACACAATCAAACTATGACAATTACAACCTTCACAGAATTTGTCTAACCTATGAATCACCCATTATTACAACGCCAATTAAATAAATTTCTGGGTTCAACTGAGGTCCCCGATGAAGCATTGCAACACTTGCTTAAGGCGGTAGCAGAATCTTATAGAAATTTCGAAAAAGATAAAGCTTTAAGTGAACATGCCTTTTATCTTAACGAACAAGAGTTTTTCGAAATAAATCATCGGTTGCAAAAAGAAGTAGAAACACGACAAAGAGCAGAGGAGAATTTGATTCAAGCTATCCAATCACTAGATACAAAAAATGAAACTAACCTTAGTGGGGTACTAGCACTCGATGATATAATTTCATTTTTGCAACAGCAAATCGTTAAGCGAAATGAAACTGAACAGGAACTTATCAATGCCAAAGATTTTGCAGAAAAAGCTGCTATGGCAAGGGCCGAATTTTTGAGTATGATGAGCCATGAGATTCGTACACCATTAAATGCTGTTGTAGGAACTACTTATTTGCTCATACAGGACAATCCAAGTAGTCATCAAGAAAAATATTTTGAAATTTTAAAATTTTCTGCCGAAAATCTGATGTTACTCATCAATGATATTCTCGACTTTAATAAAATTGAGGCAGGGAAAATTCAAATTGAGCAAGTTCCATTCGGAATCGGAAAATTAATTACACAAGTAAAAAATACAAACAACAAAAGGGCAGAGGAAAACCACACCATGATTAGAATAATGGTGGATAGCGAAATTCCTAATACGGTTGTGGGTGACCCGTTGAGGATTGGTCAAATTTTAACTAATTTAGTATCCAATGCGGTTAAATTCACTAAAAACGGCCTTGTTGTTATACAAGTGTTGCAAGTTGAAAAAACCAATACAGCAGTTACTTTGCGATTTAGTGTTGAAGACAATGGTATTGGTATTGACCTGATAGATCAAGAAAAAATCTTTGACAAGTTTGTTCAGGCTTCGGAATCTACCACAAGAGAGTTTGGCGGTACAGGTTTAGGTCTAGCCATATCTTCTAAGTTGCTACAATTAATGAATTCCGCTTTTGTTTTAAAAAGCGAATTAGGTAAGGGTTCTAATTTCAGTTTCTCACTTACACTGCCTTATTTAGAAGCCAATCATCAAGAGGAGGAATTTGCTACAATTACTTCCGAAATTTATGACTTGAGCCCAATGCGGATTTTATTAGTGGAAGACAATGAATTTAACTCAATCATCGCATCTAAATTTTTAGAAAGATGGAATGCAACTACTGATTTAGCATGGAACGGCGAAGAAGCAATTGAAAAAGCGCTTCAGAATGATTATGATTTGATATTAATGGATTTACACATGCCTATAATGAATGGCTATGAGGCTACCGAGAAGATACTTGCTCAAAAGCCAAACCTTCCCATATTAGCTTTAACGGCATCTGCCATGTTAGATATTAAAGACAAAGCCTTTGTTTGTGGTATGAAAGACTATATCACTAAGCCGTTTAATCCAAATGAGTTATACGAAAAAATTAAGAAGTATTCAAACTACTAGTAGTTTGAATACTTCTTATATAGGTTTGATTATTATTGAATCAATACCGGCACACTAAACGTATTTTCTTTCGTTCTTACAATCACTTGATACATACCCGGTGCGGCAAAACGATACACAGTCATGTCTACTAAGTTATTGCCCTTTTGCAGTGTACTAGTTTGCTGTTGTATTTTTCTACCGTTATTGTTAATCAATTCAATTGTAACCGGTTGTTCTTGATCTGTAACTAATTCTACCTGCATTGTACCACCTGATTTTATGGGATTTGGGTAGATTTTTTTCACAAATGTTGCCATTGCTTTCAGTCGTACACTTACAACCGATGAGTAACGCTTGGTGCCATCTTTATCCACCATTTGTAAGCGATAAAAAATATCTCTTTCAAAATAGCTAGGCTTATCATCAGTAAAACTGTATTGCTTGGTAGATGTACTATTCCCGGCAGCATTTATCGTAGCAACAGCAACAAAATGTTGGTTGTCTGCACTTTTTTCCAAAATAAAATGGCTGCTATTATTTTCGGAAGCAGTTTGCCAATTCAAGCCCACCGAAGTGCCTTTTACGGATGCGGTAAATGCTGAAAGGGTTACCGGCAGTGCAACTAAAGTTGAACCGGTATAAATTTTGTCGCCAGCATCTGCACCACCACTGTTGTCAGCTGCATTACCTACATAATAAAAAGTTACTTGACTGGGAGAACCACCGCCACTTGGTGCTGTCCACCGTAAATTGTTATACGTATAGCTGTTGCCTGGGGATCCAACAGCACCTAAATGCACCAATTCACCATTAAAAGCTAGTGTGTTTGGATTGGTAGTAGAAAAAGTGCCAACAGCAGTTCCTGAACCATTAACGGCTTTAATGGCAAAGCCCCACTTTTGAGCCCCGCCGGGTTGGTTGATGGTAATCGAAAAATCATAAGCTTGCCCCTGCACATAAGTACCAACAGGTAAACCGGTAGCCGTAATGCTACCACCTTGCGTATTAACTGAGCCATTTCCATGGCAGCCTGCACAAGTGCTGCCCTCTGCACCAGTATTGCCGCTTGGCGGGAGGCCACTGTTTTTGATATCGGCATGGCCAACAATTACGGAGCCGGCAACAAGAAATAATAAATAAGTAAATTTTTTAAGCATAAAGTTGGTTTTGGTAATAAAATAGAACGAAAAGTTATACATAGTTTTTTATTTGAACAATTTTATTGTTGCAACAATGAAATTAAAGTTGACAATCAATAACTTAAAAAATAGTTAGCTATGCAACTATTTTTAATTATTTTTGAAATCCAATCGATTTACAAAAATTCTAAATCAGTCATATGAAAAGAGTTATCAGAAAGGTAGCTGTTTTAGGTAGCGGAGTTATGGGCAGTAGAATTGCCTGCCATTTTGCAGGTATTGGTATACCTGTTTTGTTGTTAGATATTGTTCCAAAAGATACCGCTACAGATGCCAAACCTGCTGTAAAAAATAAGATTGTGAATGATGCCTTAACAGCTGCCATCAAAAGCAATCCGAGTCCTGTTTTTACTAAAGATGTGGTAAGGAAAATAACCACGGGCAATTTTGATGATAACATGAAAGATATTGCGACTTGCGATTGGATAATCGAAGTAGTGATTGAGCGGCTCGACATCAAACAACAAGTGTATGAAAAAGTAGAACAGTTTCGTAAACCGGGTACTTTAATAACGTCTAATACTTCTGGCATTCCCATACATATGCTAAGTGTTGGTAGAAGCGAAGACTTTAGAAAGCATTTTTGTGGTACACACTTCTTTAACCCTCCACGTTATTTAAGATTGTTGGAAATTATTCCTACGCCTGATACTGATCAATCTGTAGTAGATTTTTTAATGCAGTATGGTGATTTGTACCTTGGCAAAACCACTGTTCTATGTAAAGACACTCCAGCATTTATCGCTAATAGAATTGGAGTGTTCAGCATTATGAGCATTTTTCATATTATGGAAAAGCTGGGTTTGAGTATAGATGAAGTGGATGCGTTAACCGGTCCAATCATTGGTCGTCCAAAATCTGCTACCTTCAGAACAGCTGATGTGGTTGGTATTGATACTTTGGTGAAAGTAGCAAAAGGTGTTGCAGATAATTGTCCAAATGATGAAGCTAAGGCCATATTCAATATCCCATCTTGGTTAGACAAAGTGGTAACGAATAATTGGTTGGGAGATAAAACCGGACAAGGATTTTTCAAGAAAACAAAATCAGATGCAGGCAAAGAAATTTTGACCTTGAACTTGCAAACCATGGAATATGGTGCAAGGATAAAACCAAAATTTGCCACTTTAGAAACTGCCAAACCAATCGATGATTTAAAAACCAGAATTAAAGCATTAAGTGCAGGAACAGATAAAGCAGGTGAATTTTATCGCCAGTTTCATTTTTCATTATTTTCCTATATCTCTTTCAGAATTCCTGAAATTAGCGATGAAGTATATCGAGTAGATGATGCTATGATGGCCGGTTTTGGTTGGGAGATTGGTGCTTTTGAAACCTGGGATGTTTTAGGTGTTGCAAAAACTGTAGAAGCCATGAAAGCTGGAGGGGTACAAGTTGCAGCTTGGGTGGATGAGATGATAGCTACCGGTGCTAATAGTTTTTATAAAGTAGAAGGCGGTAAACGTATGTATTATGATGTGGTGTCTAAATCATATAAGGCAATGCCCGGTGGAGAAGCATTTTTGGTGCTGAATCACAACAGTGATAAAACAATTTGGAAAAATTCTGCTTGCAGAATGTATGATATTGGTGATGGTGTTGCAGGCTTTGAATGGAGTACCAAAATGAATAGTATTGGTGGAGAAGTATTAGAAGGTATCAACAAAGCTATTGGTATTGCGGAGGAAAAATTTAAAGGGTTAGTAATTGCCAATGATGGTCCAAACTTTAGTGCAGGTGCTAATGTGGGTATGATATTTATGTTGGCTATTGAACAGGAATACGATGAATTAGACATGGCCATCCGCATGTTCCAAAATAGTATGATGCGTTTGCGTTATAGTAGTGTGCCTGTTGTAACAGCACCACATGGATTAACCTTAGGCGGTGGGTGTGAAATGAATTTACATGCCGATAAAATTTGCGCAGCTGCCGAAACTTATATTGGCTTGGTAGAATTGGGTGTGGGCTTAATTCCGGGCGGCGGCGGTACGAAAGAATTTGTACTTCGTGCAAGTGATGAATTACATCCTGATGAACCGGAAACCAATACGTTAAAAGATAGATTTTTTGCTATTGCAACTGCTAAAGTAGCTACCAGTGCCCATGAAGCGTTTGATATGGGTATTTTACGCAAAGGTCATGATGAAGTGGTCATGAATATTGGGCGGCGCATTACAGAAGCAAAAAAATCAGTCATAGAAATCTATGATGCAGGCTATGTGATGCCGCAGCCAAGAAAAGATATTAAAGTGTTGGGTAGATTAGGATTAGGTGCTATGCTTGCAGGTATTAATGGAATGTGGCGTGGTAACTATGCAACAGACCACGACGCTTTAGTAGCTCGTAAATTAGCTTACGTAATGTGTGGCGGTGATTTAAGCGAACCTCAAATGGTAACTGAACAATATTTGTTAGACTTAGAAAGAGAAGCTTTCTTAAGCTTATGTGGCGAAAAGAAAACTTTAGAACGAATACAAAGTGTGCTCAAAAGTGGCCGACCCATTCGTAACTAATAAATCTAGGTTTGTAAGTAAAAAGCCCGTCAATATTGGTATTGACGGGCTTTTTTATAATGTAGTATTTTAACTTATATCTCAGGATACAAAATAAACTGACTCATAAATTCATTTACTTCTGCTTTAACTTTTGCTACTGTTGCTGCATCATCTGCATGCATCAAAACGGTATCAATTACGTTTGCAACAAATTCCATATCGTTTTCTTTCATGCCTCTTGTGGTAATGGCTGCTACACCAAAACGAATGCCCGAAGTTACAAATGCACTTTTGTCATCATAAGGCACCATATTTTTATTCGCAGTAATATCGGCTTCGCCTAAAATATTTTCTGCTTTTTTACCACTGATATTTTTGTTGCGTAAATCAATTAACATTAAATGATTATCTGTTCCGCCACTAATAATATTATAACCACGGTTTACAAATGCCTTAGCCATTGCTTGTGCATTGCTTTGAACTTGTTTGGCATATACTGTAAATTCATCGGTTAAAATTTCGCCGAAGGCAATGGCTTTTGCTGCTATCACATGCTCTAATGGTCCGCCTTGTGTACCAGGAAATACAGCCATATCAATCAAATTACTCATCATGCGGATATTCCCTTTCACATCTTTCAATCCAAACGGATTTTCAAAATCTTTACCCATCATAATTACACCACCTCTTGGCCCACGTAAAGTTTTGTGTGTGGTAGAAGTAACAAAATGGCAATGGTTAAATGGTGAAGACAAAAGCCCTTTTGCAATCAATCCCGCAGGGTGAGCAATATCGGCCAACACAAAAGCACCCACTTCATCGGCTACGGCTCTAATTCTGGCATAATCAATATCTCTACTATAAGCACTTGCACCACAGATGATTAATTTAGGTTTTACTTCCCTTGCTTTGGCTTCGAGCATATCATAATCTATCAAACCCTCTTCTCTGGTTACACCATAAAAATGTGGTTTGTAAATTTTACCACTAAAGTTAACGGCACTACCATGGGTAAGGTGACCGCCCATGCTTAAGTCCAATCCTAGTATATCATCTCCGGGTTGTAGAATAGCCAACATCAATGCTGCATTGGCTTGTGCACCACTATGTGGTTGAACGTTAGCATATTCAAGATCAAAGATCTGTTTCAAACGGTCTATGGCTAATTGCTCAGTTTGGTCAACAATCTCACAACCGCCGTAATATCGACGACCGGGATAACCTTCGGCATATTTATTCGTCATAACACCGCCCATAGCTTGCATTACTTGCAAACTGGTAAAGTTTTCGCTGGCTATCAATTCAATTCCTCTGCGCTGTCTTTCTAATTCTTGGTTTATCAGGTCAAAAACAACAGTATCCCTTTGCATAATGGTGATTTTCGGCAAAAATAGTCCTTAGGGCAAAGCAGTTACTATTTTGTTTTACACTCGGATGGGGAAATCAATAGCAGCTTTTAAATCTCCGGTAAACGAAGCCGTTTCCATTTTGAAACAATTCGAATGGCTACAATCAAAAAGACACAAATCAGTAAATCAACATTACGGTCTAAGCCGGCATGTTGCAACAAAACATATACTATTCCACCCGCTAAGCAAGCAGTAGCATATAATTCTCCTTTTTTAAGCAAGTCGGGTACTGTATTGCTAATCATATCGGCAATTAATCCACCAAAAGTGGCCGAAATTACTCCCATAATTACAGCATAACCATCGTTTACGCCTAAAGCAATACTACGATCAATACCTGCAGCAGTAAACAATCCCAATCCAATAGCATCAGTAATAAAAATGGTACGCCTGAATTTTCTCATATCGGTATTAAACAAAAAAACAATGCCTACGGCACTTAATACCAGACTTAAAGCATAATAATCATTCACCCAATTTACGGGCCTTACGCCAATCAGTACATCACGAATAGTGCCTCCACCATAGGCGGTTGCAAAAGCTAACACAGCTGCACCAAAAATATCCATTTGGTGGGTACGGGCTTTTAAAGCACCGGTGATGGCAAATACAAATATTCCGGTGTAAGAGATAAGCTGAACAAGGTTCATAGGAGAAAGGTAATAAAAAAAATTGCTGTTGAAATTGTAATAATCGTATTTATATACCTACTAATCTGTTATCTCAACTACATTTGAAGCATCAAATACTAACGGCATGAATATATTAGAACTGCACAACCTGCAGAAACATTATGCCACCCAAAAAGCGGTGGACGACATTAGCCTCAGCATTAAGCAAGGCAGCATTTTTGGTTTGCTCGGTCCTAACGGTGCCGGAAAAACAACTTTGCTGCGGATGATTACGGGTATTTTTTATCCCGATAATGGTTCTATCATTCTGGATGGTAAAACTTTTGATCCGGTAAATGATATTGTGAAGATTGGTTATATGCCCGAGGAAAGAGGCTTGTATAAAAAAATGAAAATTGGTGAACAAGCTTTGTATTTAGCTCAATTAAAAGGATTGAGTAAAGGCGAAGCCATGGAGAAGATTAAGTTTTGGTTCAAGAAAATGGAAATGGAAACTTGGTGGAACAAGAAAGTTGAAGATTTGAGTAAGGGGATGAGCCAAAAATTACAGTTTGTCATTACCGTATTACACGAACCAAAGTTGATTATTTTGGATGAACCGTTTAGCGGATTAGATCCGGTAAACGCCAATTTAATTAAAGATGAAATTTATGGATTGGCACAACGTGGCAGCACCATTATTTTCAGTACCCACAGAATGGAGCAGGTAGAAGAAATTTGCGACCATATTATTTTGATGAATTTAGGTAAGAAAATTTTAGACGGAACTGTAGCACAGGTGAAACAAGATTTTAAAGAGAATAAATTCAACATCAGCGTGGCTAACTTACCTGCACAATTGCAACATCCTTCCTTTAATATAGTGGCAGAAAAAGGGAACTCTCTGACGGTAAAAATTAACGAAGGGTTCAGTAGTAATGATGTGTTGATGCACTTCTTGCAACAACAATCAACCATTGTTTCTTTCAATGAAATTTTGCCTTCACTTAACGAGATATTTATTAAACAAGTAGAAGGAACCAAAGCCGTTTCCCGTGCTTTTCAAAACCAACAATAATTAACTACTTATTAAATTGACGATATGAACAAGACTTGGCTCATTATAAAACGAGAATACCTTACAAGGGTTCGTAACAAAACATTTATTCTGTCCACTTTGCTAACACCCTTGTTGTTTGTGGGTTTGATAGCAGGTGTAACATTTATTTCTGTTAAGAATGTTGACAATGAAAAAATTGCGGTGATTGATAATACAGGCATTTTCAAAGGAAATTTAGAGAATGGAAAAGCATTAACGTTTGAGTATCCAACCGGTGTTGATACTGCTAATTACACCGAGAAAGGTTACGATGCTATTTTGATTACACCTGCTGTTGGTAACTATCAATTGTATTCTAAAAAACAGTTGGGATTAATTGCGTCTGAACAAATAGAAAGACAACTGAACACGGCAGTAGAAAACAATCTGTTGAAATCAAGGTATAACATCGATAACAAAGATTTAGATTCTATTCGTAACCAAGCCGATGCTACGAAGTTGGACACTTATGTAAAAGAAAAAAATTCAGAAATAAAGAAAGGTAATAGCGGCATTGCTTATGGTATTGGTTATGTAGCAGCATTTCTCATTTATATTACCCTGTTCATTTATGGAACGATGGTAATGCGTGGCGTAATGGAAGAAAAAACCAATCGTATTGCTGAAGTGATG
Organism: Methylophilus rhizosphaerae; assembly: GCA_943370285.1. GTDB lineage: Bacteria > Bacteroidota > Bacteroidia > Chitinophagales > Chitinophagaceae > CALRQJ02. The sequence goes on from CALRQJ020000014.1 coordinate 54,090, forward strand.
GTTTCTTCTGTAAAACCATTTCAATTGATGTTGGGTAAAATTATTGGTATTGGTGCGGTAGGACTAACACAATTTATTATGTGGATAGTGTTATTGTTTGGATTAAGTATGGTTGCCGGTGCATTGGTACCACAAGAAACATTGCAACAAGCTGCCGAAGCAAGCCAGCAAATACCATCGGCTCAAAGCCAAATGGCGCAAAACGGCATGGCTGAAATGATGAGTAAAGTAAACAATGAATTTAGCGGTGTTAATTGGTACTTAATTATTGGTTGCTTCTTGTTTTACTTCTTATTCGGTTATTTATTTTATGCTTCTTTATTTGCAGCTGTAGGAAGTGCTGTAAATGAAGATCCTCAAGATGCTCAAAGTTTATTATTGCCAATTACTATGCCTATCATCATTGCGATTGTTATTATGATTAATGCGGTAACCAATCCATCGAGCAGTATGGCTACTTGGAGTAGTTTAGTTCCGTTTTTTAGTCCGATTGTAATGATGGCTCGTATTCCGTTTGGTGTACCGGGTACTGTGCCTTATTGGCAATTGATTTCTAGTATGGGATTATTAGTGGCCGGCTTCTTATTTACTACATGGCTAAGTGCAAAAATTTACCGTACGGGTATTTTGATGTATGGCAAAAAAGTAACCTGGAAAGAAATGTGGAAATGGGCTTTTAGAAAAGGATAATATTTTCAATATATTCTAGTGCTAAGGGTTTGCGATATCGCAAACCCTTTTGTTTTGTATGCAATCAAGCTTTGCAAAGTTGTTGATATAGCAGGATGATTAACTAAAAAATCAAATATCTTTTTGCAATACAATTCAAGTTGATTAATCAACAGTGTCAGTTTAAAATTGATGGAATGTATTCAGAAAAATTGCTTTCAAACACATCACTAACTCCGTAGGAGTGACATATTAATCACAACAATCTCAAATCTTCTTAATCTCCTCAGGAGTGACATGATAATAGCATAATTCATACCCGCAATTTCATAAACTCCGTAGGAGTGACATATTAATAGCCAAAGTAACAAATCAATCAACAAAAAAAGCCGCAGCGATGCGGCTTCTTAACTTTTATGTGGAAGATGAATTACAAAGCAATTTGCTTTTCCATCATCATTTTACGCATGTTGATTAAACCATAACGCATACGGCCTAAAGCAGTATTGATGCTGCAATTGGTCATATGAGCAATTTCTTTGAAGCTCATATCGGCAAAATGGCGCAATACAATTACTTCTCTTTGCTCTTCTGGTAACATATCAAGGATTTTACGAACCCTGTCATGGCTTTGACCGGTCATCATAGTCACTTCATGACTGTCTTCGTTTACATTAATCACTTCGAAAATATCACGGTCATCGCTAGTTTTAATAGCAGGAGAACGTTTTACTTTACGGAAATGGTCAACACAAAGATTGTGAGCAATACGCATAGCCCAAGGCAAAAATTTACCTTCTTCAGTATAACGATTGCTGCGTAGGGTGTCTATGATTTTAATAAACACATCCTGAAACAGGTCTTCGGCTAAATACTTGTCTTTTACTAAGAAAAGAATAGAAGAGAAGATTTTGTCTTTGTACTTATTAATAAGTACTTCTAGGGCTTGTTGGTTACCATCCTGAAAGGCATGGATTAACTGAATGTCTGTGGCTTGGTTAATTGTTTTCATAAAATTTACGGTTTTAGGTTAAGGATGATGGATGAAATCTTAGGATATTGGATTATTAAAAGTCGCTTATTTGTTTTCTAACTTATTGTCTTTGTTGAGACGTTTTTTTTATTGTTTTTGTTAATAATTATTTTGATAACATAAAGGTAGTATCGACTTTTCATTCTTTCCAAATTTTAGACCAACTATTTTTAAACTTTTTTTTCTGAAACCCTTACTGGTAGCGGCTTTCACGGGTATTTACTATCCCAAATAGGGAATTTACTATCCCAATGGGACAGGATTTCCCTATTTGGTACAATTTTGAAAAAATTATTTTCGAGAAAGACTTACGCAGCCGCAGAAAAAATTGTTTGCTCATCCACCGAAATTTCAAAAAACTATTGTTTCGTAAACTTAAGCCGTGTTATTATGTTTATTTTGTTAAATCATGGCACAGCAAAGCACAATCATCCCAAAGGATAAGAAAATTAACAAACCGTCTACAGCAGATACTATATTAGTAAAGGGGGCAAGGGTTCATAATTTAAAAAATGTAACGGTAGAATTTCCACGTAATCAATTTATAGTAGTAACCGGCGTTTCAGGTTCGGGCAAATCATCTTTAACTATAGATACCTTATTTGCAGAAGGCCAACGCAGGTATGCCGAAAGTTTAAGTGCTTATGCCCGACAGTTTATGGCTCGTATGGCCAAGCCAGATGTTGACTATATTAAAGGACTGTGCCCAGCCATTGCCATCGAACAGAAAGTAATTACCCGAACACCGAGAAGTACGGTTGGTAGCATGACGGAAATTTATGACTACTTACGTTTACTCTTTGCCAGAGCCGGAAAAACTATTTCTCCTATTAGTGGTAAAGAAGTACAAAAAGATGATGTGGCCGATGTGGTGGCAGCTATTCAAGCATTACCACAAGGAACAAAAGTTTTTGTACTGGCAAAATTTAAGCAACATGCCAATAGAGCCATTAGAGAAGAGTTAAATATATTGATGCAGAAAGGATTTAGCAGAATCTGTTTGCCAAGTTCAAACTTGGGTGAGCCACTCCAACAAGAAAGAATTGAAGCGGTGTTAGAAGAATCGGATGCTGCATTGAACAAATTATTTAAAACAACAGCTTCAGCAAAGCCTAATGCTAAGCAGGGCAGTTATGTATTAATTGATAGAATAGTAACCAAAGATTTCGATCAAGATGATATCCATCGCCTTAGCGATTCTATTGGTACTGCTTTTTATGAAGGTGATGGAGAAATGTATCTCGAAACACAACTTCCGGCGGCAGCCGAAACCCAATTGCATCACTTTAGTAATAAGTTTGAAGCAGATGGAATAGTGTTTGAAGAACCGGTACCCAATTTATTTTCTTTCAACAATCCCTTTGGGGCTTGCCCAACTTGCGAAGGCTTTAGCCAAGTATTGGGTATTGATGCTGACTTAGTTATTCCCGACCGCCGATTAAGCCTTTACGAGGGTGCTGTGGCCCCATGGAAAGGGGAAAAGTTAGGTTGGTGGAAAGAACAGTTTATAAAAGGTGCAACCGCCATTAAATTTCCGATTCATAAACCCATAGCCGACTTAACCGATGAACAATACCGTCAACTATGGACAGGTGTTGGAACGGTATACGGCATCAACGACTTTTTTAAAGAAGTAGAATCCAACTTATATAAAGTTCAATATAGGGTATTATTAAGTAGATATAGGGGAAGAACTTTATGCCCCGATTGTAATGGCTACAGATTGCGACAAGAAGCGTTGTATGTAAAAATTGGCGATAAACATATTGGACAACTCTGCGATATGCCGGTGAAAGATTTGAAGTTATGGTTTGATGCCTTGCAATTATCCGAATACCAGCAACTAGTATCAAAACGAATCTTAATTGAAATCCATCATCGAATTAAAACATTGATTGATGTTGGCTTGGGCTATTTAACCCTAAACCGTTTAGCCAATAGTTTAAGTGGTGGCGAAAGTCAACGCATTCAGTTAACCAGAAGTTTGGGTAGTAACCTCACCAATTCTTTATACATTTTAGACGAGCCGTCTATTGGCTTACATTCAAGGGATACCGAAAATTTAATCAGTGTCTTAAAAGAACTGAGAGATTTAGGGAATACGGTAGTTGTGGTAGAACATGACGAGATGATGATGCGACAAGCCAATCACATTATCGACATGGGGCCATTAGCGTCTCATTTAGGCGGCGAAGTGGTTGCAGTTGGTAATTATGACCAACTGACTGCGAATCCTGATAGTTTGACCGGAAAATACTTAACCGGGGCTTTGAAAATTGAAGCGCCAAAAACAACTCGAAAGTGGAATAGAAGTATTACGGTGGAAGGGGCAAGGCAAAATAATTTAAAAAATATTTCGGTAGCGTTTCCGCTGAATACGTTGTGTGTTGTGAGTGGGGTAAGTGGTAGCGGTAAAACAACCTTGGTGAAACAGATTTTATATCCTGCATTGATGAAGATGAAAGGCGAACCTGCGGATAAAGTAGGCATGCATAAAGCCATAACCGGCGATGTAGATTATATTTCAAAAGTGGAGTTGATTGATCAAAATCCGATTGGTAAAAGCAGTAGGAGTAATCCGGTGACTTATATTAAAGCTTACGATGAAATACGAGATGTGTTTGCCAAACAACCGTTATCGAAGATGAGGGGTTTTCAACCCAAGCATTTTTCTTTTAATGTTGATGGTGGAAGATGCGATGCTTGTAAAGGCGAAGGCGAACAAGTAGTAGAAATGCAGTTTTTGGCCGATGTGCATTTAACCTGCGAAGTATGTGGTGGCAAACGATTTAAAGAAGAAGTGTTGGAAGTGACTTTAAATGGTAAAAATATACACGATGTATTAGAAATGAGTGTTGACCAAGCGATTGAATTCTTTACAGCTGCCACCACCGGTGGAGGTTTGGCGGCTGCGATAAAACCTTTACAAGATGTTGGTTTGGGTTATATCAAGTTGGGCCAGTCATCAGGAACATTATCCGGCGGCGAAGCCCAACGTGTAAAATTAGCTTCCTTTTTAGGCAAGGGAAAAGGCCACGGACATATATTGTTCATATTTGATGAACCCACTACCGGTTTGCATTTTCATGATATTCAAAAACTGCTCACTTCTTTCAATGCGTTGATAGAACAAGGTCATTCATTGATTGTCATTGAACACAATACCGATGTATTGAAATGTGCCGATTGGTTGATTGATTTAGGTCCGGAAGCAGGAGATAATGGCGGTAGTTTGGTATATGCAGGCATTCCCGCCGGTTTGAAAAAGGTAAAAGCAAGTTTTACGGGGAAGTATTTGTAGTGAATAGTGAATGGTGCCACGAAATCTCAACACGGCGGGAGGGGGTGAATAGTGAGTAGAAAGAGGTGAGTGGTGAATAGTATTGTACATATCAAATCAAGTCAATTGATAATAGCCAATCCTTCTTTTCAAGCCTATAACAAAGTTTCTAGTGTATCGAGCTAGCAATATGGATCTGATGCATGCAGTGTGTTGTTAAAGATGAAAACAGTTTGCGACAGTTAAAATTTGTGTCCCAAACGTTGTATTCGTAGAAATAATCGTTTTACATCATTTTCAAATGCTTGTATTAAATAGCCTCCTGAAACTTCTTTGATTAAATAGTTTGTTAATCCATGCGGTCGAATATTACCGTCATACCTTAAAAAGATGGTATCTAATGAGGGCTGGTTTAAGATGATTCCATGATAATATTCTTCTTTTTTTACACTGTCCATTTTTGTAATTGTATATAAAAACCTATTATCCTTGGTCAGTGCAAGTTGATAGCTATGAATACTGTCTTCATTCCACGCAAAAAGCGATATGTTCTCATAATCGTTTTCAGTTTTACTTGATGAAGATTTATTTGTCTTACAAGATGCAAGTAGAACAATTGTTACTAAGGAAAATATTAAAAATGTATTAGTCATTTTAAATTTTGACTAACGTAAGACAATAGTCTTGATTTTATATGCTTTTAATTGTTAAAAAATTATCTCTTGGTATAAGGACTTTATTTGTGTTTTAGAGAAAGGGAAAATGCCCGAAATTAAAAGGCTTTTTATAGGTGAGATAACAACATTAAATCTGCCAATAATTGACAATGCCAAAGATTAGTTAACATATTTAGTTGGTGTTCTGACAAACAATCGGCTAAAACCTGAAACAGCTAAACCATCTTGAACATCCTAAACCCGATAGTAAAAGAGGCTCAGCCACCTCTGCGAAAAACTCCTTTACCTCTGCGGTGAAAAAAAAGCAGGTCTGACCGTTTTTCAAAGTCCCCCTTTAGGGGTTAGGGGCTCCCTTTCCCAAATCACTCTCCATACCACCCGGTATCACCCGTTCAAAATTGGTAATTGGATGAGCTTTCCAATCCTTATCATATTTCACAAACCAACTCAACCAAAGGCTACGAGATAATCGCATCAACAAAGGTTGTAATGCAATCATGGTAACAGAATTTATACCTAGCCACCAAAAAATACTATTGTCATCTAAAGAAATACCAATCAATACCCACCAAGCAATAAATGTAGCTACAGAAAAAGCCACTGTTAAAGCATAGCTAACATAACCGGTACCGTAATAAAAGCCAACTTCAATTTCTGTGGGTTGTCCGCATACCGAACAATGGTCATTCATCTTCACATTGTTTTTCAAGTTGGAATAGGCACTTTTATGCGTAAACAAGTTGCCTTGACGGCAACGAGGACATTTATTCGTAAGTACGCTTAATAAATAGGGAGGTGCCTTCTTTTTATCTGTCATGTATGCAATAAATTAAAGCGGCAAGTTACAAAATGGGGGAGGTATACAACGGAATTGTTTCAATTATCGCTAAGCTTGCTGTTTAATCACTTGTTCTAGTTGTGTTGCAGGAACAACACCTGATTTCCGCCACAATACTTTTCCGGCTTTAAATAAAACCAAAGTTGGTACACCTTGTATTTGAAACGAACTTGCCACTGCCGGATTTCTATCTACATCAATTTTAATTATTCTTACTTGGTCTCCCATTCTTCCGCTTAACTCTTCCAATATGGGTTTCATCATTTTACAAGGGCCACACCATTCTGCAAAAAAATCAACCAACACCGGTGTTTCTCCATTGATAATATCGCCAAAAGTTTCTTTCATAGTATATTTATTTTACTTCTGTAAATTCTATTTCGTCATTATCGGGTAGGGTTGTGGTTTTGTTTGTACCACAATAGCCATTATAACCACAGCCTGTTTTGGTGTATGCTGCATAGCTGCCTACGGCAATCCAAAACGCACCAAAAATACCCGGAATCCAATCTTGGTGCTGAATACCAACGCCAATTAGGAACAAGCCAATGACTAGTCTGATGAAAAAAGTCCAATCTATAGATGCAATGATTTTCTTTAACATAGTTTATTGTATTTGGGCTTGAAAACTGTTCCATGCACCGCCATTATACGCTTCTACACCGCTGTTGCGTAACATGGTTACTGCCATACTGCTTCTTGCACCACTGCGGCAAACTGCAATCACCGGTTTATTTTTGGCTTGCAAATTTTTTGCTTTTTGGGCCAACTGTTGTAAAGGTATATTCTGCGAAGCAGCAATATGACCTGTATGGTATTCTTCCGGACTACGAACATCAATAATTATAGCGCCATTTTTTACGATATCGCTTAAATTCTCTTTAGGACCGCCGCCAAACAATTTTTGTAATAAATTCATGCTATTTTGATTTAATACTGCAAATATCAAAACCAACAATGGCTTTATTAGTGACTTTGGTTACAGAGTAAAGTATTAGCATTTCATTAAGTACTGAACCGTTCATGTTTAGTCACTACATCTTTTGTTACTTTGCTCAAATTTGAAGCCATGAAAAAAATATTGCTTTTATCTTTTGTTGTGTTGTTGTTTGTTGGAGTAAAGGCTCAAACTACGCATTCAATTATTGCCGGGCCAATGGTTGGTCATGTAGAGTTTAGAACAGCCATGATTTGGGCACAGTTTAAAGCTGATGTAAGACAAGCATACATTGTATTTGCACAAAAAGGGTTGGATTTGATGAAAGGCGAACAAGCCAATTTTGAATTGCAAGGTGGTTCTTTTAATACCGGTAAAGCATTATTAGCCGGATTGTCTCCCGCCACCACTTACCAATATGGAATTTATGTTGATAATAAAAAGCAATTATTAGCCAAAGGAGAAATCACTACTCAAGCCTTATGGCAGTGGCGTACAGATGCACCGGATTTTAATTTTATTACCGGCAGTTGCGCTTACATTAACGAACCGGTGTTTGACCGTCCCGGAAAACCATATGGTGGTGATTCTTCTATTTTTGAAGCGATGGCAAAAGAAAAATCTTCCTTCATGTTGTGGCTTGGCGATAATTGGTACACTAGAGAAGTTGATTATTACAGCGAATGGGGGTTGAATTATAGGGCGGCTAAGGATAGAAGTACGAAAGTGTTACAACCGCTTTTAAAAGCCATGCCGAATTATGCCATTTGGGATGATCATGATTACGGTCCGAACGATGCCGATAAAAGCTATGTACTAAAAGAAAGCGGCAGAAAAACATTTGCCAATTTTTGGGCAAATCCTTCTTACGGTCACAACAATCAAGGCATTTACACCAAGTTTACTTGGAATGATATAGATGTATTTATGTTGGACGATAGGTGGTGGAGAAGTAATGATGATATGGCAGATAGTGTTGATGGAAAGCCAAATGTTGAAAAACAAATGTTTGGTAAACAACAATTAGATTGGTTGAAAAATGCCTTACTTCAAAGTAAGAGTAATGGCAATATTACTTTTAGGATAATTGCAACCGGAAGTCAGGTGTTAAATCCCGGCTCTACTGCCGATGCCTTTAGAAAATTTTCGGCAGAATATTACGAATTAATGGCTTTCATCAGCAGCGCAAAAATAAATGGGGTGGTTTTCTTAACCGGTGATCGTCACCATAGTGAAATCATCAAAGTAAATAATCAAGGGTCTTATCCATTGTATGATATCACCGCTTCACCACTTACAGCAGGTACGCATAAGTTTGGCGGAATAGAGCAAAATAATCCATACAGAGTGGTTGGTGTTGATCAATTGCAAAATTTTGCAAGAGTAAGTTTTAGTGGTAAAAAAAGAGATCGTAAAATGACGGTTGAATTTGTTGGTATAAAAGGAGAAAAATTAGCCGAGTGGAGTACAAGCATTAAAGATTTAACAGCACCCAAATAATCAACTGCAGTTGTTACAATGTAATACGCCGCTTTCAGTCGAAAGCGGCGTATTTGTTATCGGGATGTATTCAATTATTGCGGCAATTCACCCACCATTTCTGCCGGTATTACCCAAGCATCAAATTCTTCTGCTGTTAAATAACCTAAAGCGATAGCAGTCTCTTTTAAAGTGCTACCATTTTTATGTGCTGTTTGAGCAATTTCAGCTGCTTTGTAATAACCAATCTTTGTATTCAATGCAGTAACTAACATCAAACTATTGTCAACATGTTTTTTGATATTGGCTTCCAATGGTTCAATGCCAATAGCACATTTATCGTTGAAGGATACACAGCCTTCGCCAATTAATCTGGCACTATGCAAGAAGTTGTAAATCATCACCGGCTTAAATACGTTCAACTCAAAATGACCTAAGCTGCCACCAATACCAACAGTAACATCATTGCCCATTACTTGGGCAGCAATCATGGTCAATGCTTCGCACTGGGTTGGGTTTACTTTGCCCGGCATGATGGATGAGCCCGGTTCATTATCCGGAATAAAAATTTCACCAATGCCGCTTCTTGGTCCACTGCTCAACATACGAATATCGTTGGCAATTTTCATCAAGCTAACGGCTACTGTTTTTAATGCACCATGTGCTTCTACAATAGCATCGTGTGCTGCTAATGATTCAAATTTATTTTCGGCTGTAACAAATGGCAAGCCGGTTAATGCAGCAATATGCATCGCTACATTTTCGGCATATCCTTTTGGTGTATTGATACCTGTACCAACTGCAGTGCCACCCAAAGCTAATTCGCTTAGGTGTGCTAAGGTGTTTTTGATGGCCTTTAATCCATGATTTAATTGTGATACATAACCGCTAAACTCTTGACCTACGGTTAAAGGAGTGGCATCCATAAAGTGTGTACGACCAATCTTAACCACATGCATAAATTCCTTACTCTTAGCAGCTAAAGTGTCTCTTAATTTTTCAATCCCCGGAATGGTAACTTCCACCAACATTTTATAGGCTGCAATATGCATAGCTGTTGGAAACGTATCGTTACTAGATTGCGATTTATTGACATCATCATTTGGATGTAATACTTTGTCTTTATCTGTTAACTGACCACCACTCAACACATGGGCACGGTAAGCCACCACTTCATTTACATTCATGTTGCTTTGAGTACCACTACCGGTTTGCCAAACTACTAGCGGAAAATAATCATCTAACTTGCCTGCTAAAATTTCATCGCATACTTGAGCAATCAAATTCTTCTTTTCCTCAGGTAAAACACCGGCTTCAAAATTGGTGATGGCCGCAGCTTTTTTTAAATAAGCAAACGCTTTTATAATTTCTTTGGGCATTTTATTAATGTCCTGAGCAATTTTAAAATTCTCAATACTGCGTTGGGTTTGAGCACCCCACAACACATGAGCAGGTACTTTAACCTCACCCATGGTATCTTTTTCTATACGGTAGTCCATACGGCGTTAATTTTTGCCGCAAAGGTAAGGGGTTGAGGATTGAGAAGTACTGATGAGCATCAGTTGTTACAGGCTTATTTTCCGCTGAATACAGCTTTTCTTTTTTCCAAGAAAGCGGTGGTGCCTTCTTTTACATCTTCGGTACCAAAACAATCGCCAAAAGCTGCAATTTCAGTTTCGAATCCACTTTTGCCATTGGTATAAGCACTATCGCTTACAACGGCAACATTTACACAATGTATAATCTTGCTAATGGCAATAGGGGCTTTGGTTTGAATTTTATGGAGTATTTCAGCGGCTTTAGTAAGCAAATCTTCTGAGGTGGTAACATGATTAACCAAGCCATATTGTAATGCTGTATTGGCATCAATCATATCGGCGGTCATTAATAATTCCATTGCTCTGCCTTTGCCAATGAGTTGCGTTAAACGTTGCGTACCGCCATAGCCGGGGATAAGACCCAAGTTTACTTCAGGCTGCCCGAATTTTGCATTTGCCGATGCGATTCTAAAATGGCAACTCATTGCTAACTCACAACCGCCGCCAAGAGCAAAACCATTTACGGCTGCTATAATGGGTTTGGGAGAATTTTCTATACGGAAAAAAATATCTTGTCCTCTTTTAGCCAAAGCCATGCCTTCGGCGATAGATAGGCTGCCAAATTCTGCAATATCTGCACCGGCAACAAATGCTTTACTTCCGGCTCCGGTGATGATAACAGATTTGATGGCTGCATTGTGATATACATCGTCTAACATCGTATTCAAATCTGTAAATACATCTTTGTTCAATGCATTTAATTTATCGGGGCGATTGATAGTAACCGTTAAAATTCCATCTTGTAATTGAGTAAGAAGGGTAGTGTACATGGCAACAATTTTATCAAAAATAAACGGATTATGCATTCACCAAAACTCTTTGTTCAATCTTTAGTGCTGTTGTAGTTTAGCTGCGATCATTTTTGCCACTCTTTCGCCATCCATAGCAGCACTAACAATTCCTCCGGCATAGCCTGCACCTTCGGCACAAGGGTATAAAGCTTTAATTTGAGGGTGTTCTAATGTTGCTGCATCTCTCGGAATACGAACAGGAGAGGAAGTTCTACTTTCTGTGGCAACCACTACTGCATCATTGGTGTAATAACCTTTCATTTTTCTGCCAAAGGCTTTAAAACCTTCTTGCAAGGTTTTATGAATGAAGTGCGGTAAAATAGTTTGTAAGTTGGCAGATACTACTCCGGGTAAATAACTGCAATCCGGTAACGTATTGGATATTTTCTGTGTGCAAAAATCTACCATGCGTTGGGCTGGAGCAACAAATTTTCCACCTCCGGCAGCAAATGCTTTTGCTTCAATCAGGCGTTGAAATTCCATCAACAGCAAAGGTGATTGTGCTGTGATTTTTTTGTTGTTTGCAGTTACCGTTTGCCAAGCATCTTTGGCTTCAACCGTAACCACCATACCGCTGTTAGCAAAAGCATTATTACGTTTACTGGGGCTCCATCCGTTCACCACTAATTCATTTGGGTTAGTAGCTGCCGGTGCAATAATGCCACCGGGGCACATACAAAAACTAAATACGCCTCTTCCGTTCACTTGTTGTACTAAACTATAAGCGGCAGGTGGTAAATCATCGGGCCTGCCAAGATTTGTAATGGCATTCAAATCGCATTTGTACTGAATACTATCAATTAAATGTTGTGGATGTTCTATGCGTACACCTAAGGCAAAAGGTTTGGCTTCAATTAAAATATTTTTTTCATGCAATAATGTAAAAATATCTCTGGCAGAGTGACCGGTAGCAAGTATGACAGCATCGGCTTTGATGCAATCACCATTCGCTGTTATAATGCCTTTGGCGGAATCATGCTCAATAATAAAATCGGTTACTTTTTGTTCAAACCATACTTCGCCACCACCATCAATAATGGTCTTTCGCATGGCGGTGATGATTTGTGGCAATTTATTAGTGCCAATATGTGGATGGGCTTCGTACAAAATTTTTTCATCGGCGCCATATTGTACAAAAATGTTGAGGATTCGATTAATGTCGCCACGCTTGTTACTTCGGGTGTACAATTTGCCATCGCTGTAGGTGCCGGCACCGCCTTCACCAAAACAATAATTACTTTCGGGATTCACGATTCCTTCTTTATTCAGCACCGCTAAATCTCTCCGCCTAGCTTTAACATCTTTTCCTCTTTCAAGCACAATGGGTTTGATGCCCAATTCAGCTAATTGCAAAGCAGCGAATAAACCTGCCGGTCCAGCACCAACAATAATAACTTGGTGTTTTGCAGCACTCACATTTTTCAATGTTATGCCATCGATAGGTCTTTGGTGAAATGGCTCGTTAATAAAAGCCAGTACAGTAAGATTAATCCAAACCTGACGACTTCTGGCATCAATACTTTTTTTGAGTACATGAAAGCCGGTAATTGAAGAAATTGCAAAGCCGCTACTTTGTGCAATATATGCTGTAACAGCAGTATGATCTGCTGCCTCAGATGGCTTTAATTTTAAGCTGATTTGTTGTTGCATACTGTCAGGTGTTTATCCTAAAAAGTATTGTATGAAGGCAAGTGTTAAAAAGGCAAGTCGTCAATATTATCTGATGGCGGCGGTGGAATGGTATCTGCCTGAAAGCCGGTGTCAGGCTGACTTCCATTGTCTTGGCCAAGCTTTATACTTTCCATTCTCCAAGCATCTAAATTAGTGATGTAATTCTCTTTTCCGTCTTTGCTCCACTTTGTTCCTTTAATATTGAAAGATACTTTTACTTCATCGCCAATATTGAAACGGTCGGGCATGGCAGTTTTATCTTGTACGCACTGGAATTTAACATAGTTAGTGATTGTTCTTCCACCAATATCTTCGGTTTTCTCCACCACAAATTCTCTGGTTTTGAACGTTTCTGTACGCTGTACAATATCGTATCGGGCTACTAATTTTCCGCTTAATTCGTAAGACATAATAGGGATAAATTTCGACAAATGTAGCATCTAAAAATTATGCGACAGAAAATTAAAAAATGTGCTTTGCTACCCAATTAATATTAGTACTTTCAACCCCCGAATAAATTCTATGCACAAAAATCTTTTTCTCCTGCCATTGATTGCCTTGCTCTTAGGTGCAGGGTGTCACGCCACTAAAAAAGCAAGTAATTATACTGCGCCAACGCCGCAACAAAGATTGGTAAAGGTTACGGGTAATGCAGGAAACGATTCTGCTGTTTTGGCGATGTTAAAACCGTATGCCGATAACATCAATGCCACCATGAATACAGTGATTGGGGATGTTGAAACTATATTGGAAAAAAAGCAGCCCGAAGGTACACTCAACAATTTTGTAGCCGATGCTATGTTGTATATGGCAGCAAAAAAATACAATCAACAAGTAGATGCCGCATTTGTCAATTTTGGTGGCTTAAGAATTGGTAACGTAGCTAAAGGGAGTATCACCAATGGAAAAGTTTTTGAACTGATGCCATTCGATAATACGATTGTTTTGCAAGCTTTAAAAGGGAGTACTTTTCAACAGTTTTTAGATTTAGTAGCCGGTCGTGGTGGATGGCCATGTGCCGGCATTACCATGCAGATTAAAGATAAAAAAGCCATCAACATAACCATAGGCGGTAAACCTTTAGATGTTAACGCTACTTATTGGATAGCCAATAATGATTATGTAGCCAATGGCGGCGATGAATGTGATATGTTGAAAGTATTACCGCAGTTGAATAAAGGCTATTTGTGTAGAGATGCTATAATCGAATACATTCAAGAACAAACTAAACAAGGGAAAAAAATTACTGCCACTATTCAAAATAGAGTTAGTTATGCTCAATAGAAGAAAATTTATTCAACAAACTGCACTCAGCACTTCTGCTGTATTAACGGCATCCTTGCTGCCTGCTTGGGCTAGGGCAAATGACGATGTTCAAAAATTGACTATTCTGCACACTAACGATGTGCATAGCAGGATAGATCCTTTTCCGATGGATGGCAGTAGAAACCAAGGCATGGGTGGCGTAGCAGCAAGAGCAAAAATTATCAAACAAATTAGAAATGAAAATGAGCATGTGTTATTGCTAGATGCCGGTGATATTTTTCAAGGAACACCGTATTTTAATGTGTACAAAGGTGAGCCTGAAATGAAAGCCATGGAGATGATGGGTTATGATGCGGCAACCATGGGTAATCATGATTTTGATGGCGGTATGGAAAATTTTGCAACACAATTAAAACATGTGTCGTTTCCCATCTTAATTGCCAATTATGATTTTACAGGAACACCTTTAGCCGGTAAAACACAGCCGTATAAAATATTCAAGAAGGGGTCCCTTAAAATAGGGGTATTTGGTTTGGGTATTGAATTAAAAGGATTGGTGCCTGAATCTTTGAGTGGCAGCACCGTTTACCTCGATCCCATTGAAGCAGCGAAAACTACAGTAGCCACTTTACAACAAAAAGGTTGCGATATGATTATTTGCTTATCGCACTTGGGTTATAAATACAGGGAAGATAAAGTAAGTGATGAACGATTAGCACAGCAGACAAGCGGCATAGACCTTATTATTGGCGGGCATACCCATACTTTTTTAGATAAGCCGGTAACCTTTAAAAATGCAGTTGGAAAAGATGTTTTGGTCAATCAAGTAGGTTTTGCAGGAATAAACTTGGGGAGGTTAGATTACGCTTTTTCAAGCACAAAAAAAAATAAACTCGTAAAATCCAATACTGTTGTAGTTTCTGAAAAATCAAGTGTTTAAAAAATTTTTTTTTCGACAATTAATTTTGATATTCGCCGCCCAACCAAATTTTTTTATACACAAGTGTGGATTAACTTGGTGGGCTGAAAGTTGACAAATAGGATAATTCTTAACTCATTATAAATTTTTGACATTAACCATGGCTAAATCTGCTGAATCCGTATGGAGTAATTGCCTAAAAATAATTAAAGACATTGTAGAGTGGCAGCACTTTAAAACTTGGTTCGAACCCATAAGACCAGTTGAATTAAAAGAATCGGTGTTGATGATTCAAGTGCCTAGTCAGTTTTTCTTTGAATATTTAGAAGAACACTATGTTAACTTGTTGGCCAAAACATTAAAAAGAGAGTTAGGTAAAGATGCTAGATTGGAATATCGAATTATGGTAGATAGCGGCAATAACAACAACAAACCCTTGACCATGGATGTTCCGGCTAACAATCTTAAAACATACAGTAACAATGAAATGGATTTTCCACTAGTGATAAATAACCCAGTTAAAAATCCTTTTGTAATTCCGGGACTGAAGAAAATGCAGATTGACCCGCAATTAAACCCCATCTATACGTTTGATGCGTTTATAGAGGGTGATTGTAACCGTGTAGCTCGTCGTGCCGGTAAAACAGTTGCTGAGAAGCCTGGGGGTAACTCTTTCAATCCTTTGGTGATTTATGGAGGTGTTGGTTTGGGTAAAACACACTTGGCACAAGCCATTGGAAATGATGTAAAAAGAGCACATCCCAACAAAGTGGTGTTGTACGTAAGTTCAGAGAAATTCATCAACCAGTTTCAAGATCATAGCAGAAACAATGCAATCAACGATTTTATACATTTTTATCAGTTGATTGATGTTTTAATTATTGATGATGTACAATTCTTTAGTCGTGCAGAAAAAAGTCAAGATGCTTTCTTTGCCATATTTAACCATTTGCACCAAAGTGGTAAGCAGTTGGTGTTAACTTCAGATAAAGCACCAAAAGATTTGGATGGCATGCAGGAAAGGTTGTTAAGCCGTTTCCGTTGGGGTTTAAGTGCCGATTTGCAAATGCCCGACTACGAAACTAGAATTGAAATTCTAGAACGTAAAATGAAAAATGATGGCTTAGATATGCCAAAAGAAGTGGTGAAATATGTGGCGTATAATATTAATAGTAATGTGAGAGAACTAGAAGGTGCTTTGATTTCTTTGTTGGCACAATCATCGCTCAATAAAAGAGAAATTGATTTGGAGTTAGCTAAGAAAGTGCTTCGCAACTTTGTTAAAACAAGCAGTAAAGAAATTACCATTGATACCATTCAAAAAATGGTTTGCGAATATTTTGATGTGCCTTACGATAAATTGTTACAGAAGACTCGTAAAAGAGAAATTGTACAAGCAAGACAAATTACTATGTACCTGGCAAAAGCATTCACCAAAAATTCATTGAAAACAATTGGTGAACATTTTGGTGGCAGAGACCATACCACTGTAATTCACAGTTGCCAAACAGTAAAAGATTTAATGGATACCGATAGTCTATTTCGTGAAAATGTTATGGAGTTAACACAGAAAGTGCAGTTAGCTGCCATGTAATCATAATAAGTTTCTACCAAAACCAACCTGCGAAAACCCCGCCCACAGCGGGGTTTATTTTTTCTTTGAAAAAGAGAGAATAAATTTTTTCTCTTTCAAGTTCAACACTTATTTTTGCAACCCTTCTGAAAAAGAAGCAGGCCGGTGAGGTGGATGAGTGGCTGAAATCAGTAGTTTGCTAAACTGCCGTACGGGTTAAACTGTACCGCGGGTTCGAATCCCGCCCTCACCGCAAAAATCCTTAGGATTTTGCCTCCGGGAAGTAGCGCAGGCCGGTAGCGCACCTGGTTTGGGACCAGGGGGTCGCAGGTTCGAATCCTGTCTTCCCGACTTAAAAAAGGTTCACAGCAATGTGAGCCTTTTTTGTTTTCAAGGTTTAAGGGAGTCTTATTTAGCGCTGCTTCACAACGAGCTATACGAAACATCATTATAGGAACAAGAGGCTGCCTTTTAAGGCAGCTTTTTTTGCGTATAGTAATCTTGTGGTGTTTAGATAATTAAGTTCAAATTTGAAGCCTTATTTCTAAGCTACATAGAAAATCAACCATTACTGTTAGCTTCAAGTATATAGGAGTTAATTAGCTAGTTCAGCTGGTCAATGAGTTGATTAACCAACTACATCTACAATCATTATTTGTAGCCAATACAGTTGGGGTGTAGCTCATTTAGTGATGTTGTAATTTTTTTACCGCGGCATCCGGTACAGTCATTTTTTTTCTGTTGGCAAAATCAAAAGCAACCATGCTGGTTTTGGCTTTGGCAGCAATTTTCCAATCGTCGTTTTCTGCTACTTCTAATTTATAAAATACATCAAAACCCAATTTATCGAAATCGGCAGCGGTAACCCAAATTCTTAGGTTATGACCATAATGCAATTCTTTTTTATACTCTAACACGGCATCAGCCATAACTAAGCCAATACCTTCTACATCTAATTCGGTGTAACCGAAATGGTTTAAAAACTGTTGTCTTGCTTCGTGTAAATAAGTGAGGTAGCGGTCGTTGCCTACATGACCACCATGATTAATATCAGTGATGCGAATTGGCATATTGGCACAGAAACTAAAATTGTCGGGCAATGCTACTTTTGAACGGTTCATGCCGCAAAGTAACAAAAATGACCATTAACCAAAAAGGGTAGGTAGGGTTACGGATTAATGGGTACAGTAAAAGGTTGGGTATGGGATTGAAAGGTGTTTTAAATTATTACAGCCAAAGCATATATGCTGCAAGTAATGCAGCAGCAATAGCAGCAATGCTCCAAAGAGCAGTTCGTTTTTTGCGTTGTTGTAATTGGCGGGTAAGATTGGCTTTTATGCGGTCTTGCTCATCCAATACACATGCAATTCTATCCCACACATGAGGTGGGGGTGAAACTTCATGTTCAGTCATGGCATTTGTAGGTACGGTCGGGTCCTTAAATAATAGGTGGTGGCTTGGTTGTTCTTCGCAATGATTAATCAGTTCATTACCTTTTGGTAATGCCTGAAAATGATTGCCGGTAACAGCAATGTTCTTCATAATTATTGTTTTATTGCTCTTGTTACTTAGGAAAAGTGGAGTGCTCTTCAAAAGTAGAAAGCGGTAATTGAATATTGAAAAGATAACGTTAGGTGATTCGTTTTCCGTTCTTTCAAATAGATAGATGTAAAAGGTAGTTGCAAGGTTGCATATGCAGCAAAAAAATTCTATAAAAGGGAAGATTTTTTCCCATTCTGGGATAAAAATGCCAATAATTGGTCGGTTGCCTTGCGGCGATGGCTGTATAAGTTCTTGGTTTCCAGCGACATATCGGCAAAAGTAGTTTCTGCGCCATCTGGAATAAAAATTGGGTCATATCCAAACCCGCTAACACCTTTTTGTTCGTTAATAATCCTGCCTTGGCAAATACCTTCGAATAAAAACTCTTTTCCTCCCCATATCAGCGAAATCACAGTTCTAAATTGGGCTGTTCTGTTTGTTTTTCCTTCAAGATTGACTAGGAGTTTGTCTATATTGTCCTGTGGATTTTTTCCCTCACCGGCATATCGGGCACTCTTTACACCCGGTTCGCCATTTAAAGCTGCCACTTCAAGCCCGGTGTCTTCACTAAAACAATTTTTGCCGGTCATCTGATGAATAGTAGCCGACTTTGCCGAAGCATTTTCATGTAAGGTATCGTAGGGCTCGGGAATATCAATATCAATTCCGGCGTCTTTTAGTGTAATAATGTGTACATCATTACCGGTAACCTTTCTAATTTCTTCTACTTTATGTTGATTATTGGTGGCAAAAATAAGTGTTGTCATGGCATTGATTTTGAAGACTAAATACCAAACATTTTTTTCAAGCAAACCCACAGCTTACTTTTTTCGAGTTTTGCGGCATCAGAGGTACCATTGATGGCCGATAAGTCGGGGCAGCTTAAAAAAGTACAGCCTGCATGCGGAAAAACTTGATAGTAAGGTATGTTGAATGGTAGTTTTAATGCAGATGGCAGCGTATCAAAAAGCAATAAAAATTTGCATTGGGTTTGTGCATGAATCACCGAATAATCGGCTGTTGTATTGAGGTAATTGATGATAGCAATATCGCCAAGATTCAATTTGCAGGCCCCTAATATATTTCCTAAAAACTGTAATTGCTCATCGTTCAAAAAAACAGCGTTACTGTCTTTTACCACCACAGCAATGTTTTTGGCATTATTACCTAAGTACATTTTTTTATTGGGGTCGTTGGAAACCGATTGCTGTAGTGTTAACGGAACTTCAATTGGTTTGGCTATGGTTGGTGCAACAGGTTGTTCTAACGATTCTACCAAGCTATCTCGGTAAAAATCGGCAATTACAAATGGAGGTAGTTGTAAGTTTTGTAAATCCTTTGCCATTTAAAATATTAACGACCGTTAGTTTTTAGAAAATTGTGTTTATTTGCAGCAAATATAGTTTTATGACCGAAGCGTTAGATATAAATATTACCAAGGCCGAATTTAGTAAATTGAATAACTTAACCTTGGAGAATATTCCATTTGGTCGATATTTTACCGACCATATGTTAGAAGCGGATTACGAAAATGGTGAGTGGAAAAATGTTGAGATTAAGCCTTACCAACCTTTGTTATTAGAGCCATCTTTGGCTGCCTTGCATTATGGTCAAGCCATTTTTGAAGGTATTAAAGCCTATAAAAATCCACAAGGTGAAGCATTCATCTTTCGTCCTTACGATAATTTCAAACGCTTTAATATTTCTGCAGAAAGAATGCAGATGCCTACAGTACCAGAAGACATTTTTATGGAAGGCATGCGTTTGTTGATTGAGATGGATAAGAATTGGATTCCAAATAGCCCCGATCATTCTTTGTACATCCGTCCTTTTATGTTTTCCAGCGATCCGGTGATTGGTGTTAAACCATCTGAAACGTACAAATTCATGATTATCTTAAGTCCAACCGGCCCCTACTACAATGCACCTATGCGTATTTATGTAGAAGAAAAATATACCCGTGCTGCACCGGGTGGAGTAGGATTTTCGAAAAATGCCGGCAATTATGGTGCAAGTATGCATGCCACAGCTATTGCTAAAAAAGCAGGTTACGACCAAGTGTTATGGACCGATGCTTTTGAACACCGTTGGTTGCAAGAAGTGGGTACTATGAATGTATTTTTTGTAATGGGTAATACGATAGTTACACCATCTTTAGAAGAAGGAACTATTTTAGAAGGTGTAACCAGAATGAGTGCCATCACCGTTTTACAAGAGATGGGATACCATATAGAAGAAAGAAAAATTAGTGTAGATGAATTGATTGAAAGCCATCAAAAAGGTATTCTAACTGAAGTGTTTGGAACGGGTACTGCTGCTACCATTTCTTTGATTAAAGAATTGAAATACAAAGAATATGTAATGGAATTTGATACCAATAGTTGGACGGTAGCACCGGGCTTGAAAAAGCAGTTGAACGATATTCGTTATGGTGTGGTACCAGATACCCACGGTTGGATGTATAAGATTTAATAGTAAACACTTTTTACTCATAAAATCCCTTTGGTTGCCAAAGGGATTTTTATTTTCAAGTGGTTGTAAGTAAGTTGATGTTTTTAGTATTTTCTTCACACCCATCATTATTTTTCTGCATTAATTTCGAGAAAATTTTAAGCATGAAAAAAATTGTATTTGTTGTCGTTTTAGCACTTTCTACATTGACTACTTTTGCACAAACTGAGATTCCAAAGCCACCGGCTGATAAGGCGATGGTGGTATTTATTCGTCCGGCAGAGATAACATCAGCTTTAGACAATTGGGTATTAATGGCCAATGGAGATGAGTTTTGCCGCATCAGCAATAACCGTTACGTTACCTATTTAGCCAAACCCGGAAAAGTTAGTTTTTCTTCTAAACGTGGTGGAATTGGCATTGGAAAACCAAAATCTAGTTTAGAGTTGGAATTAGAAGCCGGAAAAACATATTATGTGCAGTGCGATATAAAAACCAACTTGATCAATGTAAGAATTTTGTTGAATGAAATTACTTTAAGTACCGCTAAACGGTTTTTAGAAAAAGCCAAACCAGATAATTGCGAAACAGCAAAAGATGATAAAGCAACAACTGATAGTACCAAAACAAATTAATGTTATAAATCACCCCAACTTTAGTTAATAATGTTGGGGTGATTTTTTTCATTGATAATAGTACTTTTATGTTATTATTCGTGTTATGAATATCGATGATATAAAACGAAATCTAGTTGCTTTAAATTTTCAGCAAGTCGATTTATTGCTGAAAATTTATAGTGAAGATGAAGTTGAAAGTATACTACTTACACTTGCTTATGATGATGATTGTTTATTGGTATACACTTACTTAAATAGTAGACTTATTTTGGAAGAAAGGAGTAAGCTTCATTATTTAGCTTCTGTAGTGATGAGTTCCGCATTAAATCATTTGAAATATGGATATCAAGTCTCATTTTATCATGCTAAACGGGCATTAGAACTTGATTCAACTGATGTGAAATTGAAAATATACATGTTAATATTTTATTCAATGCCAGAGAAATTGTTATCTCATAACGAAGCAATAATCTTAGCTCGGGAAATCTATGATGTTGACAAGAATAATCTAGTGGCTCGAATGGTTTTGGGACTTAGTAAAATTTAGTAGTTACATTAGTTTATTGAAATTTTGCTCTAGTTTTCGTCTGCAAAGAGTATTTTGAAATTCAAAATTCTTTAATCAACTTCATTAGCATTGCACTCAATTGCTTAGCCTTTGTGCCCACCATGAAATGGTCGCCGCCAGCAATAATATAATTTGCTTGTACAAAACGTAGCGGTAACAGATTATCTGCATTGCCGTGTAAGTGAACAACAGGTGCAGCAATAGTCGTGTTATTCCAATTAACAACCTGATTTATGGCCCATTGGTTAAATCCTTTCACACTATTTTGAATAATCTGTTTGAGTATTTCTTGCTGATTGGGTGTCCTTGCACCGAAAAAAAATCGCATAATAGTGGGCTGCATGCCAATGCTATCTAATGGCAATAGTTTGTGGAAAGGCAAGTAACGGCAGAACCTAAAATAGGGGGGAAGTTCATTTTTGGTTTTAGCACTTGAAATAAGTATCAATTGTTTTACCGGAATTAACTTCGCTATTTCCATCGCCATCATTCCCCCAAAAGATAAACCTACAATAATTGGATTAGGCGTTGTAATGCGGTCTGCCATGCGTTGGGCATAGTGCTGCATCGTTTCTTTTGGTAGCGGTTCAAGCCAATTTAAATACATCTTTTCTACACCCGGTAAATCAAGGTATGCAAAGGCTCTTTCGTCAGCCCCTAATCCTGAAATGAAGTAGATAGGCATGGGCGGTTTCTAGTGAATAGTCAATAGTGAGTAGTGAATGGAGAATACTCCTTCTCCATGGTTTGTGTCTTCAGAAACCATTAGGTTGACAAAGATTCCTTGTTTTGTAGTGACACAAACCAAGGAAGAAACACAAAAACATGGAATCTCTCTTTTTTACGCCACTATCAACAAATAATAATTCTTTTTTCCTTTTTGAATCAAAAGGTATTTATCCTGCAATAAATCATCATTTGTAACAGTAGTTTTATCTGTACCAACTTTTTGTTTATTGATGCTAATGCCACCCGATTGCCACATTTTTCTGGCTTCACCTTTGCTGGGTAAAATTTGAACATCGGCTAATAAACTTACTAAGTCATAACCTTCTGCAATAGCTGCTTTACTAACTTCTGCCGTGGGCACACCTTCCATTACTTGCAGCAATTGCTCCTCGTTGAGGGAACGCAAAATATCAGCCGTATCATTACTAAACAATATTTCTGATGCTTTTACGGCAAATTCATAATCGGTTCTGCTATGTACAAAAACCGTTAGCGCTTCTGCTAATTTTTGTTGTAAGATTCGAGTATGTGGTGCAGCTTCATGAGCGGCAATTAATTGTTCAATTTCAGCTTGTGGTAAGAAGGTGAAAATTTTAATCCATTTCTTAGCATCTTCATCACTGGCATTTAACCAAAATTGATAAAATTGATACGGTGAGGTACGTTTGGGATCTAACCACACATTGCCTTTTTCTGTTTTACCAAATTTTCCGCCATCGGCCTTGGTAATCAACGGACAAGTAAATACAAACGCTTCTCCACCTGCTTTACGGCGAATCAATTCCGTTCCGGTAGTCATATTGCCCCACTGATCGCTGCCGCCAAATTGCAGTTTGCAATTTTTGTTTTTGTACAACCAATAAAAATCGTAGCCCTGCATTAGTTGATAAGCAAATTCGGTGTAGCTAATGCCGGTATCACCCTCAATACGTTTCTTCACACTGTCTTTTGCCATCATATAATTTACCGTAATGTGTTTGCCCACATCTCGTAAAAAATCGATGAATGAAATGGGCTTGAACCAATCGTAGTTATTGGCCATTTCGGCAGCATTTGGCTTTGCCGGATCAAAATCTAAAAATCGTTCTAATTGTGCCTTTACACCGGCAATGTTTTTTTGTAATTGTTCTTCGTTCAACAGATTTCTTTCTTCGCTTTTACCGCTTGGGTCACCAACCATTCCGGTAGCGCCACCAACTAAGGCAATGGGCTTATGTCCTGCTTTTTGTAAATGTTGCAATAATAAAATAGGAACGAGGCTGCCAATATGTAAACTATCGGCAGTTGGGTCAAAACCTACATAGCCGGTAGTCATTTCTTTGTTTAATTGTTCTTCTGTTCCGGGCATAATATCGTGTAACAGCCCTCTCCACCTTAATTCTTCAATCAAGTTCATACCTTGTTAAATTTTGGCAAATGTAAGCGATAACGTTGCATCAATTACGGTTGTAACATCGTCATTTTAACAAGATGGGTAAGGTTATCCACCGTAATCTTACCAACCAATTGCTTTTTTAGATGTAGGTAAAATAATTTATTCCCGTTTAGAGACTATTAAGCTACTTTTTTCGTTATTGATATACCAAATTCTATAGAAATGCTGAAACGTGTACTCGGATTATTGCTTTTATTGATTGCAACATACTCCACTTTTGCTCAATTGTATCGAAACGAATGGATCGATTACAGCAAAACATACTACAAATTCAAGCTAGGTACTGCTTTTGGCAGCGATGCTTTCGGCGATGCCAAAAAGAAAGGTTTGTGCAGAATTTCACAAGCTAATTTGTCGGCTGCTGGTATTGCTACAGCAAATGCAGAATACATTCAGCTATGGCGTAATGGCGAACAAGTGCCTATTTATACTTCGGTTCAAACCGGTGCATTGTCCGGTACAGATTATGTAGAATTTTGGGGTGAAATCAATGATGGAAAATTAGATGCAGATTTGTATCGAGATCCTGAATTTCAATTATCAGATTATTGGAGTTTACAAACCGACACTGCCCATTATTTTTTAACCATCAATACCAATACTGCACAGAACAAACGATTAGTTCCTACAGCAAATACGATTGTCGGTAATACACTTAGTGCTACCGATTTTTTTAATTATACCGTACAGCGATCTTTTCGTCGTAGAATACAGGCCGGCTTTTCTGCTGTGCTTGGTCAGCGTTTGTATTCTTCTTCATACGACCGTGGTGAAGGTTATATGAGTAAGCCTTTAGGCATTATGGGTAATACTTGCGATAAAGAAGAGGAGATACCTGTTTTCTTTGGTAATCTTTATCCCTATTTATCAGGACCGGGTATGACCGTAAAGGTAAATGCTGTGGGTAATGCACAAAACAGTAGAACCTTGAAAATAATGCTTAACAACGATTCTATTGCCGGAGTGCAAATGGATTATATGTATGATGCAAAATTTGAAGAAGGTGGATTTGCAGTAAGTAGAATTAGTGGTGGTTCGGCCAATATTGTTATAAGAGATAATTCAACTGCTGATTGCGATGAAGTTTTTGTTTCAAAGGTTGAGTTGGTATATCCTCGAAGTTTCAACTTTGGTGGTACGACAGCTTTTGAATTTAGTTTGCCTGCAAATCCATTAGGTCATTTTATAAAAATTGCCAATTTCAACTATGGTGGTCAGCCTCCTGTGTTGATGGATTTAGGAAATGGTAAACGGTATGTTGGCGATTTATCCATTCCTGACAGCATTAGTTTTGTGTTAGAAGGCTCAACAGCTGCTTATCAATTGGTATTAGTGAATGCCAATAATTACGTAAACATTGCTGGATTTGAAACCAGAAATTTTGTTGATTTTAATCAGCCTGCTAATCAGGGAGATTATTTAATTATCAGTAATCCACTCATTTACGGTAGTGGTGGAAATAATTATGTAGAACAATACCGTCAATACCGAGCTTCAACGCTTGGCGGTAGCTACAATGCCAAATTGATCAATATTCATGAGTTAGTAGATCAGTTTGCATACGGTGTAAAAATGCATCCGCTTTCTATCAAAAACTTTTTACGTTATGCTAGAGCCAATTTTTCAGCTGCGCCCAAATTTGCTTTTTTAATAGGTAAAGCAGTAACTTATAATGAGTATAGAGGAGATGAAGATCATCCGTTGATGGATTATTTAAACCTTGTACCAACTTGGGGAAATCCGGCTTCAGATAATATGTTAGCATCAGAAGGTATTGTGGCCATTCCTGCAACGCCAATTGGAAGATTGTCTGCTATTTCTCCGCAAGAAGTAGGCGATTATTTGCAAAAAGTGCAACAATACGAAGCTAATCAAGCCGATTCTACCCAAACTGTAGCCAATAAAGCATGGATGAAAAATGTAATTCAAATGACAGGTGCTAATGACCTGAGTTTGGGCACACAATTAGATGGCTATATCAATAACTACAAACAAATTTTATCAGATACCGCGATGGGGGCTAATGTGATCAACTATAGTAAGACCGCTAATCCCGGTGCTTACCCTGCTGCTGTATTAGATTTTAAAAATAAGTACGAAAATGGGGCATCGTTAGTGATGTATTTTGGTCACTCTTCTGCCACTAGTTTAGATTTTAATTTAGATGATCCGCAGAATTACAACAACCAAAATAAGTATCCCATATTTATTGCAAATGGTTGTAGTGCCGGTAATCACTTTACTTTCGAAACCAACAGATTAAGTAATAAAACAACTATTTCAGAAAAATTTGTATTGGCCAATCAGCGTGGTGCTATTGGTTATTTAGCAAGTTCACATTTTGGTGTAGTTAATTATTTAGATTCTTATACCCAAGAATTTTATAAAAGTTTTGCCCAACGCAAGTATGGTTTATCGGTTGGCGAAGCCATTAAAGATGCAATTGCTACTGCTGTTCAGAATAGTGGCTTGAGTGATTTTTATGCTAGGGTACATGCTGAGGAAACAGCCTTTCATGGTGATCCTGCAATCAAGCTTAATGTTCGGTCTTTGCCCGATTATTTAGTAGAGGCAACAACTATGTCAGTTACACCTTCATTGATTACAGTAGCTGATGATTCTTTTTATGTAAAAACGAAAGTGTATAACTTAGGCCGTTCATCTACCGATTCTATTTCATTTAGATTAACTCGTAAATATCCTGATAACTCACAAGAGGTAGTATATACAAAGAATATTGCACCTGTTGGATATGTTGATTCTGTAACGGTTGCATTGCCCATTGTAGCCAATAGAGATAAAGGAACTTCTGTTTTAATTGCTCAAGTAGATTACAATGATATTCTATCTGAAGTGAAAGAAACCAATAATAGCAGCTTTA
Source organism: Methylophilus rhizosphaerae (assembly GCA_943370285.1). Taxonomy (GTDB): domain Bacteria; phylum Bacteroidota; class Bacteroidia; order Chitinophagales; family Chitinophagaceae; genus CALRQJ02. The sequence continues at coordinate 81,044 of CALRQJ020000014.1, forward strand.
CACAAATTGAGATTATTGACGATGTGATTAAACCTGTTTTTCCTTATACATTTGCTATTATAAACAACGCTAGCCAAATTAAATTACAGGCTTCAACGGTCAATCCTTTGAAAGAAAGTAAACAATATACCATTGAGATTGATACAACGACCTTGTTTAATTCTGCATTCAAAGTAAGTCAGAACATCACTAGCACAGGCGGAATAGTTACCTTCAATCCTGCAATTACTTATCAATCCGGATATACGTATTATTGGAGGACTGCACCAACCGGCTCTAGCAATTGGTCTGCGTCTTCGTTCAAATTTGATCAATCCGCTAATCCGGGAATGGGTCAGGGACACTTGTATCAACACTTTACATCCAACTTTAGCAATATTACTTTAGATAGTAGTAGTCGTAAATTTGGTTTTGCACCAAAGACGAATAATTTATTCATTACACATTCTATTTATCCAACAAGTGGTACAGAAGATGCCCATTTTAGTATTGCTGTAAATGGATCTCAAATTATTAAGAGTGCTTGTTTAGGTAACTCAATCATCTTTAATGTTTTTGATACCTTGACCTTTAAGCCATGGAGAAATGTTACAGGGCAAGATTATGGTAGTGGATGGGCAAATCCAATTTGTTCCAGTAATGGTCGAGAATACAATTTTGAATTTAATTATACCGCCCCAGGCGGAAGAAATACGGCAAAGAACTTCTTTGATTTAATTCCTAATGGCACTTATGTTACCGCTAGAATGGTTTATGATGGCGATAATGCATGGGCTGCAGAATGGGCAGAAGATACTTTGTTCTACGGCAGTGGTAATACATTGTACCATCGCTTGAAGCAGCAAGGATTTGCTCAAATTGACTCTTTCTATAAAGCAAGAACTTTTGCATTTATCTTTAAGAAAAACGATTCGACCAATTTTAGTCCTGTGTATCGTTTGTCTGATGGTATTTACGATAGAATTACTTTATCACAAAACCTTATATCTTCCGATACATTAGGTTATATTACTTCACCAAAGTTTGGTCCGTCAAGTTCATGGAGTAGGGTTAAATGGGGTGGCAGTGGCGATGCTAATGATAAAGTGGCTGTGAAAGTAATTGGTGTTACTAGTACCGGCACCGAAACTGAATTATACCAATTGAGTCAAGCTCAGCAAGATGTAGATATTTCGGCGGTTAATGCTGCAACTTATCCTTACATCAAACTTAAAATGATCAATCAAGATTCAATTACTGCTTCTCCTTATCAACTCGATTTTTGGAAAGTAGAATTTAATCCTGCGGCTGAAGGTGCTATTGCTCCTAACTTATACTTCGCCATTACAGATAGTGTTGGTTATCCCGGCTATGCCCAAAATGATACTATGCATATTGGTGTTGCATTTAAAAATGTTAGCACTACTGCATTCGATAGTTTGAAGTTGAAGTTGGTATTATACGATTCCTTAACAGGGGCAGCACATAACTTTTTATTACCTAAGACAAGGCCTTTGGTTGCAGGCGATACTTTACATGTTGATGCTTTCATCAATGTGGCCACGCTACAAGGAAAGTACAATGTTTATTTGATGGTTAATCCGGATAATGATCAACAGGAACAACAGCTGTTTAATAATTTCTTGTACAGATATGTTCACTTAAAAGGTAGTGTGACTTTACCGGTAACATTAACTGATTTCTATGCCAAATTAAATAATGGAAAAGTAGATGTACAGTGGCGTGTTAGCAACGAACAAAATTTCTCTCGATATGAAGTGGAGCATAGTGTTAACAGTACATCGTTTATGAGAATTGCAACCGTTCTAGCCACCAATGCCGGAGCAATATCTGCTACTTATGGAACAGTACATCAACAACCGGTATCGGGCAAAAACTACTATAGATTGATGTTGATTAATTTAGATGGTAGTTTCAGCTATTCGCCGATAAGAATGGTACAAGTTGGTAAAGGAATGGTGGTAAATGTTTATCCGAATCCTGTAAAAGACAGATTAAATATTGCGATTAGTAAAGCAGATAATAATCCGTCTACCATTAGATTGATAAATATGTACGGTCAAGTGATGATGCAAAAACAAGTGCCAAACAATAGCCAGATTGATGTAAGCCAATTGGCAGTAGGAACTTATCTCTTACAGATCGATTCCAATGAAAAGAAAGAAGTATTTAAAATACAGAAGCAATAAATTATAAAGAAATGTAATAAGAGGCTGTCCTAGAAGGGCAGCTTTTTTTTGCGTATAACAAAAGCTGAACTATGTAAAAAAAATATGAGAATAGCTTAGATGAATTACAAACTACAAGAAGCGATTATTGGAGATAAAAGGAGCTGTTGTGGCCAAACAAATGCAGCTACTCATTTATGAGAATGTAGGAAGAATACATGTAAAATGTGCCATTAAAACCAGTCTAAAAGCTGCTAGACTACCTTTTTGAAAAGAAGCTTGTGCTAAAAAAAAATATAAAAATTATCTCCCTATTTTGCTTCTAAAAAAGGCTGTCTTAAAACTTTGTTTTAAGACAGCCTTTTTTTATTATTAGGATTGATTTTTTATTACTGCTTCATTTCAGCGAAAAACTGATGGAAGTAAGGAATGGTTTCGATACCCTTATAGAAATTAGCAATATCAAATTTCTCATTAGGACTGTGTAGGTTATCACTATCCAATCCAAAACCAAGAAAAACTGTCTTTAAGCCTAATTCTTGCTCAAACAACGCAGTAATTGGAATGCTTCCGCCACCTCTTACAGGTATAGGTGTTTTGCCAAATGTAGCTTCAATAGCTTTAGATGCAGCTTTGTATTCAATACTATCAACAGGTGTTAAATAAGGGTTGCCACCATGCAATTCAGTTGCTTTAACCGTAACATAAGGCGGAGCAATGCTTTCTAAATGCTTCATCAGCAATGCTGTAATTTTTTCAGTGGTTTGATTGGGCACTAAACGACAACTTATCTTTGCGGTTGCTTTAGAAGGTAGTACTGTTTTAGCACCTTCGCCGGTATAACCACCCCAAATACCATTCAATTCTAATGTTGGTCTAATACCTGTTCTTTCGTTGGTGGTATATCCTTTTTCTCCCCATAATGCAGTTACACCTAGATCTTTTTTAAAATCTCCCTCATTGTAAGGAGCTTTGGCCATTTCAGCTCTTTCGGCAGCACTACTTTCAATCACATCATTATAAAAACCAGGAATAGTAATATGATTGTTTTCATCATGCAAACTACTTATCATCTGCGCTAAAATAGTAATAGGGTTTGCTACTGCGCCGCCGTACACACCACTGTGTAAGTCACGGTTAGGGCCGGTAACTTCTAACTCAATATAAGTCAGTCCACGTACCCCAACATCAATGCTTGGGGTATCTAAGCTAATCATAGCAGTGTCGCTTATTAACACTACATCAGCCTTTAATAAATCTTTTTGAGCCTTAACAAAATCGCCCAAATTAGGGCTACCTACCTCTTCTTCCCCTTCAATTAAAAATTTTATGTTAGTTGGAAAAGTACCGGCTGCATTCATTATTTCTAATGCTTTTACATGCATGTAAAACTGTCCTTTATCATCACAACTACCACGGGCAAAAATTTTGCCATCAATAATGATGGGTTCAAAAGGACCGCTATTCCAAAGTTCTAACGGATCTGCGGGCTGAACATCATAATGGCCATATACCAAAACAGTTGGTTTGGTAGGGTCGGTAATTTTTTCGCCGTAAACAATTGGATGACCTTCTGTAGGGTAAATCTCTACTTTATCTGCACCGGCTTGCAATAATCTTTCTTTTACCGCATGGGCACAAGCTTCCATATCGGCTTTATTTTCACTTTTGGCACTGATACTTGGTATGCGTAACAGTTCAAGCAATTCGTTCAGAAAACGATCTTTATGCTGTGCCTGATAATCTTTCCACACTTGCATAGTTATATTTTTAAGTTTTTAGAATGGATGGCGAAGATAACAAGTAAATAAGTGATTGTAGGGTTAATAGCAAGTTTTAGGCTATTTTTGAAATTACTTAAAACATGATTTATGCGTTTTGTTCCAACTTTTCTTTCTGTAGTATTCATTGCTGGTATATTAGCCACCGGATGTAAGAAAAAAACAACCACGGCTACAACAAATTACTTGCCTTTGAAGGCGGGCAATAAATGGACGTATAGAAATACACCTCCCGGTACTAATAATACGTTGACAGTTACGGATAAGGACACTACTATTAACGGAAGATTATACATGGTTTTAAGTAACTCTGCCGGTCCCAACAATTATTGGGCAAAATCGGGCAATGATTATTACCGATATGCTTTAACTTCTCAAATACCCGGACAATCAGGTTTAGAAGAATTGTATTTAAAAGGGGAAGTTGCTATAAATACTACATGGAATGCTACGCAGCCAATTAATGTTACCGGTATTGGCATGGTCAACATCAAACAGAATTATAAAATCACTGAATTAGGTGTTGCCAAAACCGTACAAGGCAAAGTATATAATGATTGTGCACATGTAAGATTAGATTTAGTAGCAGCTATTCCTTTATTAGGTGAGCAAAGTATTGGTGGTGGCGATTTTTATTATGCTAATGGCATTGGATTAGTAACGTATACGTTAAATGTTACAGTGCCCGGTCAAGCTGCTATTAATCAGCAAAGCGATTTGATTAGTTACGAATTCAAATAATGTTTTAGGCAGAAGGGAGTGTTACGGTAAAACTACTGCCTTTTCCAAGTTGAGATGTAGCTGCAATTGTTCCGCCATTCTTTTCTGCGAACTCTTTACAAAGACTTAAACCTAAGCCTGTACCTTTTTCATTTTTTGTGCCCGATACACTTTGTGTGGCAATAGGAGAGAAGAGGGACATCGTTTTTTCGGGGCTCATACCCACACCGTAATCTGTTACTGTAATAGTAATGCGGTCTTTACCAATTACATTAGCATGTAATTCAATCACATCGCCACTATGGCTGAATTTTATAGCATTTGCAATTAGGTTTCTTAAAATGAGGGTTACATGATTCACATCAGCATACACTAGCAATTTATCATTCACATGTTGGGTTATTGTTAATTGTTTTTGATGCAAATTGCCTGATAATAAAGACAATGTTTGCAGAATTACGGGTTGTAGTGCAAAGGTTTCCGGAGCAACTTTAATGCCACTAAGTTGGCTATGACTCCAGTGGAGTAAATTGTCTAAATTATTATGCAGGGCATCTACTTGTAAACCCAAATCAACGCCAAGTTTATTAAAATCTTCTTTGCTAATTATATTACTATTGAATAGCATTAATGCACTTTTAAGACTGCCAATTGGCGACCTTAAATCATGAGCAATAATGGAGAATAATTTTTCTTTGGTGTTGTTAAGTGTCATCAATTTATCATTACTCAATTCTAACTGTGCTTTCTGTTGTAATAGCTGTTGACGCTGTATTCCCAATAATTCATTTTGCTGCTCAATCTCTTTTTGGTAAGCCAGATTCTGTTTTTTGAAATACTGTAAAAAAACGATGAAGAAAAATACCCAAAGCACAATATTAATATACCTTCTTGTTTCACTTACGGGTGGATAGTATTGATGTTCATGTCCAAATTTGTAAATCAATAAAAACCCGATGGTATTTATAATGCTAAAGAAAATAATGACTTTGAGATCGTCAATTAAAATTAGGTTGAGACCAATAATCAGCAATAAATAATACTCCATATTATTATTGAACAAAATAGCACTAGCAGCAAATACAAAACTTGCAATTAAGCTCATCAAAAAATTACCTGTTTGGTGTTTGTTGTAGTGATTAGCAACAATTAAACTCAACTCGGCTAGGAAAGTGATAAAGTTGATAACAGCCAGTAAATAATTTTTTGATACTATGTTGGTTATTAAGAAAAGTATAGAAGTTGTTCCGCCTAGTAAACAAATTAAATTTAATATCCTCGTAGTTCTTTTTTTTGCAAATGGCATACCTGCAGTAACGCCAATATTTTGCAGTCGGGTAATAAAAGCGATAGCATTAGGTATTGTGCCGGTCATGTGTTTTAAGGTTAAATAGCAGAGCTATAACGCAGAATTACCGGTAATATTGAATTGCTTAGCAATTTCCTTTACTGTTATTTTTGCAAGGCTATGAATAAATACTTGATTGTAGGATTAGGAAATATTGGGGCAGAATATGCACATACCCGCCATAATATTGGTTTTGATGTAGTTCTGGCTTTTGCATTAAAGCATGGTGGTATGTTTAGGGTTGACCGTTTGGCCGAAGTGGCAGAAGTAAAACTAAAGGGTAGAACTTTTATCTGCATAAAACCTACTACTTACATGAATTTGAGTGGAAAAGCTTTCAAATATTGGCAAGACAAAGAAAAAGTGGCGTTAGACAATACACTTACCATTGTTGATGATTTGGCTTTACCGCTCTCCAAAATAAGGCTTAGGCCAAGTGGAAGCGATGCCGGGCATAATGGTTTAAAAGACATTCAGCTTACGCTGGGTACCGATAAATACCCCAAACTTCGATTTGGTATTGGAAATGATTTTCCCAAAGGTCGGCAGGTTGATTTTGTTTTGGGCAAATGGGATAGTAAAGAACAACCCATTGTAAATCAAAAGATTGACCAATGTGTAGCTGTAATTGAAGATTTTGCTTTCATGGGCATTGAAAAGGCTATGAATGCTGTAAATAAATTGGATTTTATATAATAAACTAGCGTCTTTTGAGTTTATATTAGCGTCAAAATATGGTGTAAGTAGTGCCCAAACGTTGATCCGCCCCTTTTGAGGCAGTAAAACCGCGGTACACTTAATCAGCATTTTAAAATAAAATCCATGAAAATTTTCTGCGTAGGAAGAAATTATATTGATCATGCCAAGGAATTAGGAAATGATATACCGGATGAGCCGGTCATTTTTCTAAAGCCTAAAAGTGCATTATTACAATCTCATACCCCATTTTATTATCCCGAGTTTTCGAATGAGCTTCATTACGAGGCAGAATTGGTGTTACGCATCAGTAAAAACGGAAAATATATACCCGAAAGGCAGGCATCTAAATATTATAATGCTATCACCGTTGGTATCGACTTTACTGCCCGTGATGTGCAAAATGAACTCAAGAAAAAAGGATTGCCTTGGGAAAAAGCCAAAGCTTGGGATAATTCAGCCGTTGTTGGCAAGTGGACAGATTTAACAGCCGATATCCTCCGCAATCCCATTCACTTTTCTATGCTCAAGAATAAAGAGCTTGTTCAAACAGGTGTGAATAAAGAGATGATTTTCAGCTTTGACCAAATTGTTTCTCACATCTCTAACTATTTTTCGCTAAACATCGGAGATTTGGTTTTCACCGGAACTCCAGCCGGCGTAGGCGAATGTGTAGTGGGTGACCAACTCGAAGGTTTTTTCGAAAAAGAAAAAGTTTTTGAGTTAGAAATCAAGTAAAATTTTGCCTGCCAGCGGATTCTGATAAATGCCTGCAACTACAGATGCTGAATCCGGATATCTTAATTAAGGCGTACAAACTGATGGTTACCGCAAAAACCATGAGTGAAACCTACGATGCCAATAGGCAGGTATGCAAGTATGTCCATTCTACATCCCGTGGCCATGAAGCCATTCAAATTGCAACTGGCTTACAATTATTGTCTTGCGATTGGTTTAGTCCCTATTATCGTGACGATAGTTTAATGCTGTCATCCGGTTTTACACCGCATGAATTGATGCTTCAATTATTGGCCAAACAAGATGATATTTTTAGCAGTGGCCGCAGTTACTATTGTCATCCCTCTAATAAAGATGGTATTCGTCCCGGCATTATCCACCAGAGTAGTGCAACAGGTATGCAAGCGGTACCAACGACAGGCATTGCACAAGGTATTCAGTATCTCGAATTAGTCAATTCTCCATTATTACAATCCGGGCCCAATAACGAATTACCGATAGTAGTTTGTTCATTTGGCGATAATAGTATCACCGAAGGTGAAGTAAGTGAAGCATTTCAGTTTGCCGTTTTAAAGCAATTACCCATCGTTTATTTGGTGCAAGACAACCAATGGGGCATTAGTGTAAGTGCCGAAGAAGCCCGTGCCATGAATGCTTATGAGTATGCTGCAGGCTTTAAAGGATTAAAAAGGTTACAATGTGATGGCAGTGATTTTATTCGTAGCTATGAAACTATGCAGCAAGCTATCAATTATGCAAGAATAGAAAGAAAGCCCATTCTTGTTCATGCTAGAGTGCCCTTATTGGGTCATCATACTAGTGGTGTGAGGAAAGAGTTTTATAGAAGTCGAGAAGATTTGTTAAAACATGGCTTATACGACCCCATACCAAAATTACGATTGCTATTAACCGGAATTGGAATTAATGAGCATCAGATTAATTTGACAGAATCTGCTGCGCAGAAGGAAGTAAGCGAAGCATTTTCTAAAGCGATGGCTGCAGCCGAACCTGTTAGTCAAACCGTAGAAGACCATGTGTTTGCACCTACACCGGTTAAAGTAGAAAAAGGACAGCGCCAACCAGCCGATGGCGAAAAAGTAATTATGGTGGATGCTGCTTTACATGCGGTAGAAGAAATCATGCAAGCTTATCCGGAATGTATTTTTTATGGTCAAGATGTGGGTAGAAGATTGGGTGGTGTATTTAGAGAAGCCGCAACATTGGCAGAAAAATTTGGCGATGATAGGGTGTTTAATACTGCTATTCAGGAAGCGTATATAGTTGGTTCAACCATAGGATTATCGGCATTAGGTATGAAGCCAATTGTTGAAGTGCAGTTTGCCGATTATATCTATCCCGGATTAAACCAATTGGTAACAGAAATTTCTAAATCCTGTTATTTATCTGGCGGAAAATTTCCGGTGCAAATGTTATTACGAGTGCCGATTGGTGCTTATGGTGGCGGCGGACCATATCATAGCGGAAGTATAGAAAGTACATTACTTAGTATTAAAGGCATTAAAGTCTGTTACCCTTCTAATGCAGCAGATATGAAGGGTTTGATGAAAGCTGCATTCTTAGATCCCAATCCTGTTGTAATGTTGGAGCATAAAGGATTGTATTGGAGTAAAGTACCCGGAACGGATGATGCTAAAACTGTTGAACCATCGGCTGATTATGTATTGCCGCTTGGTAAAGCAGCCATTACTACAGCATCTAATGCCGATAAGTTAAAGAAAGGAGAAACGGTTTGTATCATTACTTATGGCATGGGAGTGTATTGGGCCAAAGCAGCTGCTAATCGTTATCCCGGACAAATCGAAATTGTTGATTTAAGAACTTTATATCCGTTAGATGAAGAACTGGTGTTTGAAACCGTTCGCCGTCACGGAAAATGCATTGTATTAACCGAAGAACAACAGCAGAACTCATTTGCCGAAGCATTATCATTACGCATTTCAAATCATTGTTATCATTTCTTAGATGCCAAAGTTGAAGTGATGGGGGCATTGAACTTACCTGCAGTACCCATTAATTTAATTCTAGAAGCAGCTATGCTGCCTACGGCAGATAAGTTAGCAGAGCGGATTGAGAAGTTGTTGAAGTATTAATGAAAAAGCCAGATTTGATGAATCTGGCTTTTTAGTGCGATATGTGTTTATTTAAACGGATTCGAAAATTTCACATCCGTATTCAATCCGGTATCGGTTAGTGTTCTTAGGAATGCAACTAATGCCGCTTTATCTGCCACCGATAAATTTAATCTTCTTGGTTGACCATTCGGCAACACTAATTGCGGCGATAAATTAGGATGTGCTTGTACACCAGTGCTGTAATGCTCAACTACCTGTTCTAAGGTTGCAAACCTGCCATCATGCATATATGGTGCTGTAACCGCAATGTTTTTTAATGACGGCACTTTAAACTCACCATCGTTGTTAGTATTGTTAATCACTGCACCAAATCCTCTATCGGTAGTAGTTAAATCTAAGCCATTATTGCGGGCTGTAGGAGCAGTAAAGGTTTCACTTCCATGACAGGCGGCACAAGCATTTTGGGGAGATAAAAATAGTTCTTTACCCCTATTTTCTTGAGCTGTAAAATTGGCAAAAGCTTGATTTGGTGCCGGTGCCGGTGCAGCAGGAAAAGCATTTCTGCCGGTATCATATTTACTCCGATACGAAACCATAGAGCGAATAAATTGTGCCAATGCATTTGCAATTCTATTTGTAGTAATCACATTATCGCCATATGCTTTCGTGAAGAGCGTAGGGTAGTATGTTGTATTTCTAACTCGGTTTACTAGGGTATCTAAGGTTAATCCCATTTCAACACCATCTTGAATGGGCATAAGCGTTTGAGCTTCTAAGGTATTGGCCCTTTGATCCCAAAAAAAGCGGCCATTAGGATAATACATAGCATTGGCTAAACCCATAGAATGGCGACCGGTAAGGCCATTATTAAATCCTTTACTCAAAACAGCTGGGTCTGAGAAGCCATTGGCTTGTTTATGGCAACTGGCACAAGAAATCGTTTTATTGATGGATAAAAGATTATCGTAAAACAATACCCTACCCAAAGTAGCTCCCCAATCGGTAATGGGATTATTGCCAGGCGTATTAATTTGGCCTGCTATAGGTGGCGTATTCAGATAGGCCGGTAATTGTTGTGCAGCATAATTGAATGGCGTTTCAGGTAAATTGAGTACAGCTGCTATTCCATCGGTGGTTGGAACAACACTATCATTTTTTTTACAAGAAATAAACAGGCTGGTGCTACAAAAAGCAGTAAGGCAGATGATGACCAAAGATTGTTTTTTACCTAGTATCATGTGGTTGATTTTGGGGTTGGACGTTGATTTTTTAAAAAAACTTCGCTGTGTTGCTGTTTTTTGAAAACTATAACATTTGCAGCGTTCAAATTAAAAACACATGTACAAGATAAGTTTCAGAAGGTTTAATGCCTGATTTTTTTAAAATCCCCCTATATTTGCACCCCGAATTGAAGGCGAGGTAGCTCAGTTGGTTAGAGCATCGGATTCATAACCCGAAGGTCGGCAGTTCAAATCTGCTCCTCGCTACAGGATAGGATTTCTTACAAGTAATTGTAGAAATCCTATTTTTTTGCCGTTGATTTTCTGATTAGCATGTATCATTAATTGATACAAGCGGTTGTTCATTACGTTGGCTTGGTTCTAATTTCATAGCTGCATCAATTCATTAAAAGTTGTAAGTTGCCGAATAAAAAACTGTCCTATTTTGAGCATTTTAGATCTAATCGTTTAGTAGTATGACAACAACTATAACTCATCAAATAGATAACCAAACATTTCAAAAAGTAATCGAGTTTTTAGAAACGATTGGTATTGCTGTTTATTTTCAAACCATTGATACGCCTTGTTTTTTGCCCGGTATTGATATTCAAAATGGGTCGATTTATGTAGATGAATTAAAGTTGGCTTACCCGGGTGATATTGTGCATGAAGCAGGCCATATAGCTGTTGTGCCGGCTGAAGAACGAAAAACTCTAAACACTGCTGATATTGCAAAAAGGCAACACCGGGAAGCAGAAGAAATGATGGTTATTGCTTGGAGTTTTGCTGTTTGTGTACATTTAAATATTGATGCTTCCTTTGTTTTTCATGATGATGGATACAAAGGAGGCGGTAGTAGTTTAGTAGAAAACTTTAAAGCCGGACATTATTTTGGTGTACCCATGTTACAATGGACGGGTATGGCCTTAGAAAGAAAAAATGAGTTACAGCCCGAGCTTGCCGTTTATCCTGCTATGCTTAAATGGTTGAGAGATTAAACAACCATTAAGTAGTAAGATCGAAACAGTATGTTGAAGGTCTGGCATGAATCTTTTCGTTATAAATAATAGATAATTCTTCTAATATATCAGAGTGGGATAATATATCGCCTTGATCTATTTGGGATATTTTATTCCGGTTTTGCAGTCTATAAAAATCTGCAGCGAGTGGCAATAGCTTAGTTCTTCTCTCAATTAAAGCCTCATGATAAATATTTTCTTCTCGTACATGTGCTGCAGATAGAAATTCAAAATAAATCACTCTTCTTAACTTGTTTTTATTCATTGGATCAGAGCAGTGTGCCAACATCATATCGTGGATTAAGATATCTCCAGCATGTGCCGGAATTTCAATACACGGTTCTTTAGAAAGTTCACAAATAGATTTGTTAGATACATGACTGCCAGGCACAACTTTCAAAGCACCATCCCCCTTTTCAACACCGTCTAAGTAAAAGCCAACGGTGAAGCATTGCCCTTTTCTTTCATGTTGCATATCTAAATGCCATAATACCGGCATGCCATCTCCTGCATTTTTGATAACAGCAAATTCTTGAATCATAAAAAAATCATCGCCACATAGTTGTTTTGCGATACTGAGTAATGGAGGATACCCAAGCAGTTCTAGTGCGGCTAAGTTTCCTCGTTTGCATATTTCCTCAATGTTGGTGATAAAAGTACGACCGTTGTTTTCATGAATCACTTTGCCTTCAAGGTCAGTAAAATTCATTAATTGGTCGAATAGCGTTTGTAGCTTTTGTAATAATTGCGGTGGAATAAAGGAAGATACTTGTACAAAACCATCTTCAATAAATTGTTGTTGTTCTATTGTTGTAAGCATAAGTTAAATCCATTCAGTTTGAACTGCTGCATCTAGCGGTGCATAATTCATGTATTGTACAAAACGTGGTTTAGTCGACGTATTTCTACTGCTGCCATGAGGCAATGCATGATGCCAGATTATAAAATCACCGGCATTAGCAATGACAGGTGTAGCGCCTAAAGCGTAAAAATCAATAGTTCTTGGATTTGTTGTTGGTGGTAAACTACTCAACCACTGTTCAATTTGATTATGAAAGCCTGGAACTAAAGTAAAAGCACCTTGTGTGGCTTCTGTATCACATAAATACAAAATGCCTTGTAATCCAAATGGAATAGGTGTTTTTAAACTTACATCCCAATGTATGTTGGGTCCTGGGAATTTCCAGCTTTCTGTTTCAGGTGGATTAAAACCTACTCTATCTGTATTAATCCAAATATCTTTTCGTTGCCACAATTGTTCGTAAGCCTTTCGAATAATTGCATTTTCTCTGTTTTTTTGTAATTGTGGATGTTGAAATAATTGCACCATGATGCCTTGCTTTGCCGGATGCTCTCGGTACCAGGTCGAAGCATCCTCCTCATCAACATTTATGGTATCACAAATCACTTTTATGGTGTTTATACAATCTTGCTTGGAAATAGCATTTTTTAAAATAATATATCCATGTTCATTCCAAAATTGTAAATCTTTTTCGCCTAATACATGTTCTATTGTTTCTGTTCTTTCGCCATCAACTTTAGCCGCTAATGTACTGTTGAATGCTTTAATTTTTGTATCGGAAAGTTTATTGTCATTTACTTCCAATATCCATTGCTCAAACGCTTCAAAACTTTCTTTCGTTTCAAAAATGTGTTTAATGGTTTGTTCTAGTCCCAAACCTAATGCTGCCAACAAGGTAATATCAACAGTCCATTCATCAAGCATCGCATCATTAGCAATAGTACCTGCTTTTTTAAATTGTTCTCTTTGCCAATATCGCTTTAAATGCATGATGCCCAATGAACATAGTTCATTACTACTTGCTAGTTCCATCGCTATCCTGTTTCATTATTTTATATAGAAGCTAAATTAAACTTATTTTTACATCATCACTTAACTACAAATTATGAGTAAGCATTTTTTACATATTCCGGCGCTACTAAAGCAAGAAGAACTATTAGCTATTGACCAACATATTGCTGCAACTTCATTTGTTGACGGCAAATTAACTGCCGGTCTTGCTGCAAAAGAGGTAAAAAATAATTTGCAACTTGAGGAAGGAAATGATGCACTTACTAATATACAATCCATCATCTCATATGCTTTGAAAACTAGCCCACTTTTTAATATTGCTGCATTACCAAAAGTGATAAATCCGGTTTTGGTAAGTAAATATACAAATGGAAAATATTATGGTTGGCATGTAGATAGCCCAATGATGGGTAGTCCAGCAATTAGAACAGATTTGGCAATGACCATTTTTTTAAGTGATCCCGCTACCTATGAAGGAGGTGAATTATTAATTCAAGTAGGTAATCAAGTTTCTTCTTTCAAACCTGCGAAGGGTGATGCAGTTATTTACCCTTGTCAGTTTTTACACTGTGTGAATGAAATCAAAAGTGGCGAACGCATCGCTGCTGTTACATGGATTCAAAGCAATGTAAAAGACCCCGAACAAAGAGAAATTCTTTTTCAACTCAATCAAATTCACGGTTCTTTATACCAACAAGCACCTCATGCCATGGAAACCAATTTGCTATTACAAACACATAGCAATTTGTTTAGAATGTGGGCGGATGTTTAGGTTCTGCTTGAGGTGATTCTTAATCTTTCCAATTCATCGTACAACGAAAATGCCTTCAATAAATAGGCTGGCACTTCTTGTGTTAAAGTAGTTTCATGAAATTTTTCTTGCGGAAATTTTGCATGAAATCCTGCTCTTTGCAGCATTGCGCTTTCATCTGCTTCGTTGATTGGCAGTTGTAGAAAAGTAAAAATGCGATGTATCATTTCTAATGCACCCTCATTATAATTAATCGCTATGCAGTTGTTGTCAGTTTGTATGATTTCTATAAATTGTTGCATGTAGGTTTCTAATACTCTTGCCATATATTCGTCTAGGTTCAACGTAAGTATATCATTAAACTCAAAACCAAATATTGCCGGGTCTACTACACCGGGTACTGCTTGCATGCCTCTTTTTTTATGATGTGAACGAATCACTTCATCTGGTCTTCTATATAAAAATATAAACGGCACATCGGGATAAATTGACCGCAGCGCTTTATAAAAATGGATATGCCAACTATCTGTTTTTATAAAAACATGCTGCTGTAGTTCATTTCTTTGAGTGCTGTGTAAGGCAATAGCAGATTGTAAAAAAGGCAGCATATCTGCCATGGTGTTTGTGGCAAATCCTTTGCAGAGTAATTCATCAAAAAATGGCACTTCTGACAATACAATATTTTCTTTTTGCTCACATAATAATTGGGAGAGCAATGTTGATCCACACCTTGATACATGAAAAATAAAAGCAGTTGGCTTAATTGTTTTTAGTTGGTTACTCCAATCCGGTAAAACAGCTAGGGAACTAATACTACTTTTCAAAGTTGAATTATATGGCAAACTTTTACAACGTGAAATCGTATCATCAAAAAAAGGTTCTTTAATCATATCATCACCAAGGTAAAACCATTTGCAGTAAAGGGTTTCGTCGGTTTGCGGTAATAAACGGTAGGGTACCCAATTTTTTAAATAGGCAGCAATCGATTCATTCATTTGGGAAAGATAATAAACTCATTATTTGTACAGCACATTCATCAACCGAAAGTAAAGACGTGTCAAGTTTAAGTTCCGGATTCATGGGTGGATCATAAGGTGCAGATATACCTGTAAAATTATTAATTTCCCCGGCTAATGCTTTTTTGTATAAACCTTTAGCATCTCTTTGGATACAAGTGGCAATATCAGTACATAAATAAATTTCTATAAAAGTATTACACATATTTCGCATTCGTAAACGAACATCTTCATAAGGTGCAATTAATGCTATTATAACTAAATGGCCCTGTGCTTCAAACAAAGCAGCCATTTGAGCAATGCGAAGATTATGTTGCTTTCTTGATACTTCATCAAAAGCATGTAGCTCAATAATGTTTCTAATTTCATCGCCATCGAGTATCACGGGATGGATATTGTTGAGTTTCAGTGTATTTTGAACTGCTCCTGCAATAGTTGTTTTACCGGCCCCACTTAAACCGGTTAAGAGAATAACACCTGATGTTTTTAGATTCATAGGTTCCAAATACTTTTAGCTATAATGTACCACTGTTAAAGCAATTACAAGTTATTTAAAGCAGCTTCCATTTCTTCCGCTAATTTATTTCCTGTTTCTGTATTCATATCTCTCAGTCTTGCAATAATTTCTTTTTGTACTGAAATATCAAAGCCAACATCTTCGCCATCTTTCCGTAAAAGCGTTTCATTAGAAAAAATATTTTTGACCCAATCGTTTACCACAGCATCAATTACTAAGTGTATTCTATCTTCATTACTTTTATTTTCCAGTGCATGGGGTAAGTTAAAATTCATGTACCAACATTCTCCTTCTTTTAACTCCATTCGTTCCTTATCCAGAAAAAAATCAACAAGAGGGTTTGTAGTAATTGGAATATGTAATCTTATTTCTCCTTTTTCAAAGGCAAGGTCAGCATCCCGATGTTCTTTGATAACTGCACAAGGTTCTAATTTCATTAACCGTACCGCTTTTAACTCACATTCAAAAGTCGAAAGCACTTCCTTGAAATACTCACTTTGTTCTAAAAAATAAGTGTTTTCGTATAACTCGTTTTCGATCGGTGATACATAAATATTATCAGTGTTTCCGTTGATACTTCTTAACGAAAGTACAGTCCAGCCTCCTGTATAATGCTTGGTTTGATAATGTAGTTTCCAGTGTTGCTGTGTGATTTGATTTGTTGCTTGCTGCAACAGCTTGGCATCAAACCGAAAGGGAAGGCGTATGTATTTAATTACAGCCATATGTTATCATGCAAAAGACCCAACTACGTCTTTATAAAACTTAGTGGCCACATGAATATGTTTTTTGTTGCCACTTTCGTCAAATGCGATTTCTAGTTTATTGCAGGGCAAGTTACTATTGAAAGAAGATTGTATTATCACTTCTTCTTTTTTATTGTTGCGAAGCACCATTGTTTTGGTAGTGAAATTAGTAGTGTTACCACCAAGAATAATATCAATATTTTCAGAGCTTGCTGCCAATGCTACATCATCTAGTCCTGATTTGTTTTTAAAACCAAGATGTGAAACACAAATCACCAATTGGCAATTCTTTTCATTTTTTAAGAACGTTGCCAATTCATTTAGCTTGTTAATGTCATCCGATTCAGTGGATGCAAAACTTACAAATCCTAGTAGCATTCCGTTTTGTTTCAAAAGGGAATAACGGGTATTGAGTTCTTGTGTATGTAGATGAATTTGTGAATTGTCTACTACATTGTTAGAGACATTTAACACTATGGGTGTAGCAAACTTATTTGCACGGGAAATATATGACATGAATTCATGCTGTACCATTGCATCGGGTTCTGCACTATGCAAGAGTGTAAGACAATTGCTGTTACTAAGAAGATTGGTTGAAGTGGGAAGCACTTTTGCTAAAAGTTCCATCGGTTTTAAAGCTAGTAATGCGGCAGTAGCTAATGACCCCTGTATAACAAATTTTCTTCTCGAATTCATAACGTTGGTTTTGTATGGTTGCATTAAGTGAGACTAAAAGTGTCCCAAAATACGGGTTAATGAATTGAAAAAAAAATTATAAAAACTTAAGGTGATTTTCATACTACCTTCAAAAAAAATTACTTTCTTTAAAACTTTAAATCAATCAATCATTTATTTATGGAAGGAACAATTGCTGAAATAAGGATGTTTGCCGGCACTTTTGCACCCCGGACTTGGATTTTTTGCAATGGTCAAACAATGAGTATTGCTCAAAACACCGCCATGTTTTCACTATTAGGAACAACATATGGTGGTAATGGCCAAACCACATTTGGTATTCCAGACTTCCGTGGTCGTGTAGCTGTAGGTACCGGTACAGGCCCCGGCTTACCTAATGTGCAATTAGGCGAAATGGCGGGTACTCCAACGGTAACGCTTACAACTGCAAATATGCCTGCTCACAATCACCAAGTAGTAGGTAACGTAAATGTACAAGCAGCCACTGATGGTGCATTGGGTAGCGACCCTACGGGTAAATATGTAGGTCCGGGTTCTTTTTATGCTTCATCAGATCCTGTTAATATGGCGCCTATTGCGTTAAACTTACCAACTACTGTTGCAGGAAATAGCCAGCCCATTAGCATCATGCAGCCTTATTTAGGTATGAACTATATTATTTGCCAATTCGGCATTTTTCCATCAAGAAACTAATTTTAGTAACAATTAAAAGTTCAATAAAATGGAAGGAACAATTGCTGAAATAAGAATGTTTGCCGGCAACTTCGCACCTAGATCTTGGCTTTTTTGCAACGGAGCAATTTTGTCCATTGCTCAAAATACCGCCTTTTTTTCCTTAATTGGTACCACATATGGTGGTAATGGGCAAACTACATTTGCAGTCCCTGACCTTAGAGGAAGGGTAGCAGTTGGTGCACAATACAGTCAAGGGCCCGGTTTGCCCGCTGTACAATTGGGTGAAATGGCTGGCACAAATACTAGCACTTTACTGTCAATCAATTTACCTGCACATAACCACCAATTGGTGGGGAACATAAATCCACAAGCATCCTCAGATGGTGCATTGAGTAGTGATCCAACAGGTAAATATCTCGGCCCGGGTAACTTTTATGCCAATAGCGATCCTGTAAATATGGCACCTACTGCTATTAATTTGCCCACAAGTGCAGCGGGAAGTAACCAGCCTATTAGCCTGATGCAGCCTTATTTGGGTATGAATTATATTATTTGTTCAGAAGGTATTTACCCAAGTAGAAACTAAGCAAAAGCTGAAATTTATTTTATCCCTCTTCTTTAAAAAGAAGGGGGAATTTTTTTAATGATTAGAAACCAACTATTAAAGCTGATTTTTATACTATGCTCAAGATTGGCATACTTACACCCCGTTCTACGCTCTACCCCACTATGGGTTTCGATCTATTAAATGGATTGAAAGCGGGATTAGTTCATCATAATATCATTCAAGACATTACCATTTTTACTGATAATATTGGTTTTGGTACCGATGAACCAGATATTTATACCAAGGCCGAAAAAATGATTTTAAGTGATAATGCAGATGTTGTAATAGCATGTTGCGATAGTCGCATTGCTGCCATGTTACAACCCTTGTTTGCTGCAGCAGGCAAACTATTGTTGGTTACCAATATGGGGGCTAACTTGCCCGAAGATTGGCAGGCTCATCCTACAACTATCAACCATTCACTCAATTTTTGTTTTAATACTAGCCTCACCGGGGCACTAGCTGCCACTAAAGGCACAGGTGCACTTGCAACATCTTATTACGATGCCGGCTACAATCAAGTGTATACTATACTAACTAGGTTTCAACAAAAAGGGGGAAATATTTTGTACAATCATGTAACGCATCTTAAAAATGAACATTTTACGTTGCAGCCATTGCAACAGTTTATGGCAAGTGAAAAAGGCACACCCAATTTACTTTGTTTGTTTTGTGCCGATATGGCTGAGCTTTTTTACAAGGCTATTGTACCAATTCAGCAAAGTCAAGAAGCTCATCTTTTTGTATCGCCAATGATGTTGGATGAAAATTTGGCTGGCAACTTACAACAGCAAGTGCTACTCAAAAATGTACAAGGGTATTTGCCTTGGTTATCAACTTTTACCAATGCTAACAATCAAACTTTTGTATCAGTATATCAAAATGCACAAGGCAAAAGGCCAAATGTATTTACATTATTGGGATGGGATACGGCTACATTACTAGATCAGTTTGCTAAAGCATTGAATAATCATAACAATAA
This sequence comes from Methylophilus rhizosphaerae, assembly GCA_943370285.1. GTDB lineage: Bacteria > Bacteroidota > Bacteroidia > Chitinophagales > Chitinophagaceae > CALRQJ02. The sequence goes on from CALRQJ020000014.1 coordinate 100,630, forward strand.
TACTACTGTGGCCATTAAAGCAATGGGACAGGTAGACGCATTGCCTAGTCCTCGTGGCTGGATTAAACTAGATCCTCAAACCAATCACATTTTCGGGCCGGCCTATTTGGTAAAAGCCACCAATAACTTTGAGTTAACTGTTGATGAAAACACTAACCTCGACATAGAAGCTGAGTGGAATAATTTCAAAGCAGAAGTTATGTTACCTTCTGTTGAAAGTTCTTCGGCTTGGCGGAATACCTATCTGTGTATATAAAACAATTACATCACTAATGTCTGATTTAAAAACGATTATACTTTGTAATAATCCAATTGCAATACCGGCTATAAGAGAGTTTTTGTTTTACGGAAAAGTAGGGGCTTTGGTAACCACCTGTCGAAATCAAGAAATGCAGTTACTCCTTGACCAAATTGCTCAGGGAACGGGAGTGCCGGTTCTACAGGTAAACAAAAAAAACTATACAACTGAGCTGAAAAATGCTATTGAAAAGTACCAAATCACTGTTGGGCTTGTGATGACATTTCCGTACATCCTTCCTAAAAGTATTCTATCGCTTCCTGAAAAAGGATTTATTAACTTTCATTACGGCCTTTTGCCCCAATGCCGTGGGCCTCAGCCCATCTTATGGCATATTCTCAATGGTGATTTGGAAGGAGGAATAACGTTGCATTGCATGGATGAAGGTGTTGATACTGGTCCGATTGTTTTGCAGGAAAAGCTACCAATTGGAATAATGGATACTTACGGTATAATGCAATCAAAATTGGCACAATTAGGCGCTAAATCTGCCGCTACTTTGTTCAAAATACTGAGTTTTGGTACCATCATTCCATCTAGAGCTCAAGACGAAACAAAAGCGGGCTTTAATAAAAATCCGACAGCTCAAGATCTTACGCTAAGTTTCAAAGAAATGGACAGTCATAAATTATTGCGTACCATCAATGCTTGTAATCCTTGGAACAAGGCAGCAGGAGCTATTATTAATCATTGGATGATAGGTATGACCGAGGCCACATTACGCAAAAATATTACGAGTGAATTTGACCAAGCCGGTACCATTCTTGAGGTGAGTGAAGAAAGTGGACTTCTGGTACAAACAATCGATAATAAAGTGTTACAAATAAATATTGTCTACCTGCAAGAAGGATTTTTAAGTGGCTGGCGATTGGCAGCATTTGGAATAAAAAAAGGCGACAGATTTGAATAATTTTTATAGTATTAGGTTTTGCTTTTTTTGAATGTGAATTAAATTGTAACTTTATCATACAAATTAAATACTTCTGCTATGACTAACCTCTACAAATTGTTTTCAAAACTTTCTTACATTATTTTTTTGAGTTTCAGTTCAGTTACTATTCATGCACAAACTACTTTAGTTAAAGGTGATATTGCATTTGTTGGGTATATCGGCAATGGTACTGTTGTAGGCAATGACCAGTTTTCTTTTGTGTTACTGCGTGATATAGCAGCCAACACCGTAATAAATTTTACAGATAATGCCTGGTTACGAACCAGTGCTACTACAGGATCATTCACAACAGTAGAAGGAACGGTAACTTGGACTAGCAACGGTGCTTATATAAAAGGTACTGAAATCAAAATTGAAATAACTAGTTCAACTACCGCCACCGCAACATACTCTTATTTGATGACAAGCGGTGCAGCGGGCAGTGCAGTTGGTACACTTATGCCAAGTTTGAGTGCCAATGGTGACCAGGTTACTGCTTATCAGGGAACAAGTAGTGCACCCACTTTTATTTCTGCCATACATATGAATTCTTACAACGCTGGTATTGTTGGCGAGCCTGTAACAAATACTACATCATGGGACGGATCGTACAATACACTTAACGCATGTGGTTTGCCGGCACTTACATCTGTATCACCAGATAATTTTTTAACCAACGGGGTTGATGCATTATGGATACCTGGTAATCCTGCGGTAGAATATGATAATTCTCGTTTTAATTGTTCGGGTACACTAACTAGTGTAGCAGGCATTCGTGCTGCTGTTTATACTTTGGCAAACTGGACCACAAGTGATAATGATGCACCGGAGTTTTCATTACCTACGGGTTGTTTTGCATCAAGCCCGCTACCAGTCAAGTTAATTAGTTTCCAAGCTCAAAACAATTTATCTAATGTAAACACCCAATGGCAAGTAAGTAATCAAATTGATGTTAGCCATTACGAAGTTGAGCGTAGTTTCAATGCAACAAATTTCGAAAAAGTTGGTTCAGTTGCCGCCCAAACAGGTAACAGCACCATTAGTTATTCTTACCAAGATTTTACAAGTTTAAGAAGCAACGCTTCAATCATTTATTATCGATTAAAAACGGTAGATCTAAATGGCGAATTCAATTACTCTAATATTGTTAGTGTTCGTAATAGCAAAAACAACAATATTTTAGTGGACAATCTAATAAACCCAATAGGCGATAAATTAAACTTTAATATTACCCTAAGTAATCCTAGTTTAGTGAATATTAAACTAACTGATTCAAATGGTAAAATAGTACAAAGAAAGACCCTGCAATTAAGTGCTGGACGAACTAGTATCAATTTTTCAGATGTTCAATTTCTATCTAAAGGGATATACTTCCTGCAAGTCAATTCTACACTAGGAAATGTTGTTAGTAAACTAGTCAAATAATCTTGCTTAATCAATGTTTTTATAAAGCACTAGATATAAAAGTATAGTGTTTTTTTTAGGTTATATCGCACTTCACATTGTCTAAAGTAGGTTTTAAAAAGGATGATAAAATCTTAGGATTGCTGTTATAAGTAGTTGGAAACCTTATTGAAGGTTTGACGGTCGGCTATAGGTAAAACTTACCAAATTTTGCATCTAATTTATTTTACGATGATGAATATCTGATTAGCCGCATGTAGTGATTTAAGGTAGAATTCATAGTGCTCATTAACTTTCGATTAAATAAATCGTCCTGTTAGTAATAATTGGAATAAATAAATTTTTTTTGTTAAATTTTGTTAATAAGTTTACAGCTATCACCAAGCTTTTTTTAAAAGCACAACCTCTATTAAACTACTGTTTATGAATTTTTTTCGTAAAATTTTTATCATTGTTTCCCTTCTTATTTTTAGCCAAAAAACGATTCAAGCACAAACAACGCTAGTAGCCGGAGATATAGCAATTACGGGCTATCAAGGCTTTGGTGCGTCTGCTACTGCAGATGAGTTTTCATTCGTTTTATTACGTAATATAACTGCAAATACGGCCATCAACTTTACCGACAATGGTTGGTTGAGTACAAATGTGTTTAGAACCGGTGAGACAACCGTTACATGGACATCCGCAACCGCATTAAATGCAGGGACAGAAGTTAAAATAGTTGGGTTAACACCAACCTTAGCCGGTGCAGGCAACCCCGGAACGGTAACAGGTGCTGCATTGTCCTTATCTGCTAATGGCGATCAGATTTTAGCCTATCAAGGTACTGTTGGGTCACCAACATTCATTACTGCCATTCATATGAATGTGTATAGTACAACAAATAGTGATCCTGTAACAACAACCGCTGCAGCTTGGGATGGTACAGCCAACACCGGTTTTTCTAGTGCTCTTCCAACTGGACTTACAAATGGCGTTAATGCCATGTGGATTGGTACACAAGGAGATATTAACTCAGAAAAAGACAATGCCCGATTTATTTGTGCCGGCGATCTTTCCACTGCTGTTAGCATCAAAGGGTTAATTTTTGATCAATCAAAATGGACTACATCTGATGGAGATCCTTCTGGGTTGATTTTACCTACAGGCTGTTCTTATATTACAGCCGCTGCTGCACCTACCATTAATACAAATCCTGTAAACAGTACCATTTGTGCTGGGGCCAATACGAGTTTTTCTATAACCGCTACCGGTGCCGTTACGTACCAATGGCAAGTTGATAATGGTGGTGGCTTTGCCAATATTACAGACAATGTTATTTACACAGGAGCTACAACCACTTCACTAAATATTACAGCTGCTCCGGCTTCCTTCAATGGATATTTGTATCGTTGTATAGCTTCAAACGGAACAGGTCCAACTAACTCAACTGCTGGCACATTAACCGTAAATGCATTACCCGCCGGCCCAACGTTATTAGCTAAAACCCCCGCTACTGCAACAGTAGCCGATGGTACACCGGTAAGTGCAACTTTTAACGCCGGCAGCGGTGGTACAGGTTGTTCCGATGATTATCGATACACCACCAATGGAGGTGCATCTTATTTACCATATACACCCGGCAGCAATATTTCAACTACTGGTTTAGCTGCAGGAAGCGGTACAGTTACGATTGAAGGTAGAAGAGCCAATTGTTCTGCTGGTTGCCAAGGCAATTATGTTGCATTGGCAAGTTGGGTGGTAACTCCTTTGCCGGCAGGTGCCACAACGCTTAATGCAGGAGATATTGCTTTTAGCAGTTATGCAGCCATAACCGATGAATTTTCGTTTGTAGTGTTAAGAAATATCGGCCCGGGTACTGTAATCAACTTTACCAACAATGGCTGGCTCAGTACTAACGTATTCCGTACAGGTGAAGAATCTGTAACATGGACTAGTAATGCTGCTTATGCTGCAGGAACCGAAATAAAAATCAGTGGTTTAACCGCTACTTTACAAAATGGTGGAAGTGCAGGAACTGTAACAGGAACTGCTTTAACACTCAATATTAATGGAGACCAAATCTTAGCCTATCGTGGTTCTGCAGGAGCACCTACCTTTATTAGTGCTATACATATGAATGTGTATAGTATTGCCGGTGGCGATGCTGTAAATACTTCAGCTGCTGCTTGGGATGGCGCTTCTAATAGCGTAAATGCCAGTGCACTACCTACGGGATTAACTACCGGCACCAATGCCATTTGGATTGGTACGCAAGGTGTATCTGCATCTGAATTTGACAATTCGAGATATGGTAATTGTGCCGGTCCGGGTACGCTTGGTCCTGTAGCAACCTTACGGGCTACATTAAACAATCAAGCCAATTGGATAAGCAATAACAACAGCCCTACACCTGGCTTTGCTATACCAACAGGTTGTAACTACCTTGGTATAGGTACACCGCCCAATCTTACAGGACAGCCTGCGAATACCGCTGTTTGCGAATTGAGCAATACCAGTTTCGCCATAACAGTAACCGGTGCATCAACCTATCAATGGCAGGTTGATGACGGAACCGGATTTGTAAATATTACAGACAACGCTATTTATTCAGGTGCTACAACGGCCACACTAAATATTACAGCAGCACCATTTAGTATTAACAATACACAATACCGCTGTATTGTATCGAATGGGAGCGGAAGCGTAACATCTAATGGCGCTTCACTTACGCTTACTCCACTAGCCGTGGCGCCTACATTGCTGGCTAAAACACCTGCGACTTCAACCGTTGCAGATGGTACACCCGTAAGTGCTACTTTTAATAATGGTAGCGGTGGCGCTATTTGTACCGATGATTTCCGTTACACTACCGATGGTGGTGCAACTTATTTACCCTATACGCCTGGCGCTAATATCAGTACCACCGGTTTGGCGGCCGGTAGTGGTTGGATATTCATTGAAGGTAGAAGAGCAGGTTGTTCAGGAATTTTAGCTTGTGATGCAGCCTACCGTGTACTTGCATCTTGGTATGTAACGCCTTTGCCTGTAAGTGCAACAACTTTAAATGCAGGTGATATTGCATTTACCGGTTATACATCAACTACTGCTACTAGTGATTTCTCCTTTGTGTTGTTGCGTAATGTTGGTCCTGGTACTACCATCAACTTTACCGATAATGGTTGGTTAAGTACAAACGTATTCCGTACTGGTGAAAATACAGTTACATGGACTGCACCTGCAGGTGGATTAACCGCAGGTACAGAAATTACCATTGCAGGCCTTACTGCTACTAAAGCAGGAGGTGGTGCAGCAGGTACAGTAACCGGAACTGCATTAGGCTTATCACAAATTGGCGACCAAGTATTAGCATACCGAGGTCCCACAGTGACTCCAACATTTATCAGTGCTATACACATGAATGTGTACAGTACAACCAACGGAGACCCTGTTACCACAACTGCAGCAGCTTGGGATGGTTCAGCAAATACCTCTAGCGCAAGTGCACTACCTATAGGTTTGACCACAGGAGTAAATGCAATATGGATAGGCACACAAGGTGTGGTGAGTTCAGAATTTATGAATGCCCGATATGGCAATTGTGGTGCACCGGGTATTGCCGGACCATTTTCGGGATTGCGTAGTGCTTTAAACAATCAAGCCAACTGGCTTAAAAATAACAGTACCCCTCCGGGCTTTACTTTGCCAGTAGGTTGTAATTTCTTTGGTTTACAGGCACCTGTTATCAATAACTCCGCTTCTTTGACTGCGTTTACAAGTTGTACGGGTGCTGCATCGGCTGAACAAAGCTTCACTGTATCCGGTAGTAACCTTACATCGAATATTACTGTAACAGCACCTACCGGTTTTGAAGTGTCAACAACAAGTGGTAGTAGTTTTAATTCCTTTGTTACGCTTACACCATCAAGTGGGGCGGTTGCTAGTACAACGATTTATGTCAGAATGTCTGCATCTGCTTCAGGCACACCATCAGGCAACATTACTTTAGCATCAATAGGAGTGACAACCGTTAATATTGCCGTTTCCGGTACAGTTAACTTAATACCAACAACCCCAACCATTACACCTGGTGGACCTACTACATTCTGTACAGGTGGAAGTGTTACATTAACATCTTCATCTGCTACGGGTAATTTATGGTCAACTAGTGAAACTACACAATCAATAACTGTTAGTACTGCAGGTATTTATACCGTAACTGTAACTAGTGGCGGTTGTACTTCGGCTGCATCTGCAGGTACAACGGTTACAGTAAATACAATACCATCTGCTCCATCTATAACACCAGGTGGTCCAACAACATTCTGTACTGGTGGCAGTGTGACTTTAACGTCTTCATCGGCTACCGGTAATTTGTGGTCAACGAATGAAACCACGCAATCTATAACGGTAACAACAGGCGGAACCTATACGGTAACGGTAACCACAAACGGTTGTACTTCTGCAGCTTCTGTAGGAACAACTGTTACAGTAGAACCTTTACCAACAACCGCCAATGCAGGCCCGGATATCAATGCTTGTATCAATCCGGGTACGGCTACTATGGCAGCTAATGCACCCTCAGTGGGTACTGGTGCCTGGTCGCAAATAGGCGGCCCTGTTACAACCAGTTTCGGAGTAAATAATCCTATTACTATTGTGGTGGGGTTAAATACAGCAGGTACCTATACTTATGTTTGGACCATCAGTAATGGTACTTGTACGCCTTCGAGAGATACCATGACTATTACAGTCAACACCAATCCAGCATCGTTTACTTTGACTGGCGGTGGAACTTTCTGTCCCGGTTCAACTACTCTTTCTGGTCCGGTTGATCCCAATTATACCTATTTATGGCAAAGAAGTCTCACTGGTATTGCCAATCCAAATAGTTATGGCAATTTTGGAGGTACGGCTTCTACGCAGGATGTAACATCATCGGGTAATTATAGATTAATCGTTACCAACCAGCTCGGTTGTTCAACATCCGATTCAACCCCGGTAAGCATGGCCGACCATGTATTCAATGGCTCATTGGGTGTAGGTGATGCACAACAGACAGGTCGCTTAAACCGATTTGCAGCTTTAAGTACCTGTGCAGCGCCCAAATCCTGTCCACTTACATTTACAACAACTGGTGCTAGGTATTATGATAGTTATACCATTACCAATCCCCAGAGTGTACCCGTTTGTGCTACGATTGGCCTTAGAAGTGATTGCGGCACCAGTCTTTTCAATGTAGCGTACTTGGGTAGCTTCAATCCCACATCATTGTGTACCAATTACTTGGGAGACCCGGGTTCATCGTTCCCTGGTACCGGATACATGGAAGTTATCATTCCTGCTAATGCCACTATTGTAGTGGTAGTACATGAAGTTAATCCAGGTACTGGCTGTTCCAGCTATCAATTAACGGTAGATGTTCCAAGAGATTTGTCTGTAATTACAGCAACTCCGCCTTCTGTAGCATTTAACGCTACTTCTACCTTGGCTGCGCCACCTGCAAATAGTTATTCTTGGAGTCCAGGAGGAGCTACTACGCAATCCATTACAACTGCTCCAATAACCGCAGCAACTAAATACTATGCCACTTTAGGATATGGTAATGTGGGTTGTAATAGAGTAGATTCTGTAACAGTAAATTTATCTTGCACATCGCCAACTATAACTTGTCCTGCTAATATTTCTGTTAACAATGCAAACGGACAATGTAATGCAACTGTAACTTATGGTGCTCCCACTGTTTCGGGTTCTCCTGCACCAACACTTACCTATGCCTTTACAGGTGCTACAACAGCAAGTGGAAATGGTACCGGAAGCGGTTCAACATTTAGTGTAGGTGTTACTACGGTTACCATAACCGCAACCAATACATGCGGAACAAATGATTGCTCCTTTACAGTTACTGTAACTGATAACCAACCGCCAACTGTTACAACAGGATCAATTGGTAGCTGTTATGCTACTGTAGCTGCGGCACAAGCTGCTGCTTTAGCTGCTACAAGTGCAACGGATAATTGTCCGGGTACATTAACAGAAACAGCAAGTACTGTGGGTACTTGTAGTGCAGTAATTACTGTTAGAACAACAGATGTGGCAGGCAATTTCACTGATGTTACATACAATACAAGAATTGACAATACAGCACCAACAGTAACTGCAGGTACAATCGGAAGTTGCTATCCAACAGTAGCTGCCGCACAGGCAGCAGCATTGGCTGCCACAAGTGCAACGGATAATTGTCCGGGTACATTGACAGAAGTAGCAAGTACAGTTGGAACTTGTAGCGCAGTGATTACGGTTACTACGACAGATGGTTGTGGTAATGCAACACAGGTTACATACAATACAAGAATTGACAATACGGCCCCAACAGTTACTGCTGGTACAATCGGAAGTTGCTATGCAACTGCTGCTGCTGCTGAAGCTGCTGCCTTGGCTGCAACAACTGCAACTGATAATTGTCCAGGAGCATTAACTGAAGTAGCAAGTACAGTTGGAACATGTAGCGCTGTGATTACAGTTACAACAACTGACGGTTGTGGTAATGCAACACAGGTTACATACAATACAAGAATTGACAATACTGCTCCAACCGTTACTGCTGGTACAATCGGAAGTTGCTATGCAACTGCTGCTGCTGCTGAAGCAGCTGCCTTGGCTGCAACAACTGCAACTGATAATTGTCCAGGAGCATTAACTGAAGTAGCAAGTACAGTTGGAACATGTAGCGCTGTGATTACAGTTACAACAACTGACGGTTGTGGTAATGCAACATCAGTAACTTA
>CALRQJ020000015.1:0-100413 GCA_943370285.1 Methylophilus rhizosphaerae
ATTGTCATAGATTCTCATTCCATAATCCTGCTGGTTTCCTTCCCCCTTTACCTCACTATCATTCTCCTTCCCATTAAACCCATATCTATACAAATTACTGCTGTAATTTCTGCCTGGCATGGTCATGCCAAAAGAATACCACTAATAAGAGAAATCATTAACCGCTTTACAATTAATTTACTCAAAGAACTTTTTATTTTCTCGATTACGTAAGGTAGTAGTTTTTTATTTTTAACTTTTTCACAATTTCAAAATAAATGACATTAAAATACTTCATGTAATAATACATAAGTGTGGTAATGAAATTGATTAAAATGCTAATTAAATTAAAATATGTTACAATGCCGGGGGGGCTTTGCTTACAGTCTTCTACCTTCTTCTCCAACATATTTCCCTGATGAGTCAAAGTACTTCTTGTAAAAAATCTGACCACTGTCATTAAAATGAAGAGAAGACTTTATTACGCCATAACTTCTATCCCAATAATCAGCACCAATCCCAATGACTTTGTCGTTTCTGTAAAAACGGTCGGCTTTTAAATTACCGCTAGGATAGAAGTAGTAAGCCATTCCATTTGCTGTATCATTTATTAAAATAATTTTTTTAGATAAAAATCCATTTTCATGGAACCACAACTGCTCACCTACTTTTACATCATCTTTGTAAAAAAAAACAGTTTTAAGATTGCCATTTTCATAGTAACTGAATTCATAACCGTTTTTCTTTTCGTTTACTTCCACCCACTCAATTTTTATTTTCCCATTCGGATAATAGATAGTTTTTAATTTCCCGTTATCTGTATAAGAGGGTTGATTACAAGAAAAAAAATAAATTAATAGCCCTATAACTGAACATGTACTTATATATCTCCAAAACATCTCGTATTAATTTTTCTTTCGATTAGGTAATGTGTCAACCTTTCCGGTTTTATCATTCTTACGTAATGTGTCTTTCACTTTGCCATCTCTATCTGTCCGAAGAACATCCAAATCATTATGACCAAGAGTACCGCTTGGAAGCTTACTCTTACAACCAATACAAAGATTTGAGTAAGCATCATATTCGCTATCTTTAGAATTTATTACTCCAGACTGTTCAATTTTTTCAACAGCATCTATTCCCTGCGTTACTCGTTCATATTGGTTCATGATTATTTCCATAGTTTTAGCTGTTTCACTATTTATTGCATATTTGGTGAAAGTATTCTGAAGTATTTCTATTTGACCAACATCTTTCATCCCATCTATTAAAGTCAACAATTTTCCAATATTGACCCTATCTACAGCAAAAGGTGTCTTTTTCGATTCCATTCCTTGACCTCCTTCACTATAAAATTCTATTCCTGACCATTGATTGTCTTTTAGTGCTATCTTTTGTTGAGCCCACCACTCCCAATTGAAATCTGTTTTTGTTCTCACTTTCCCTAAAGTTTCCCCAGATACACTCTTGCTAACTTCAGTACCATTTTTCATCACATGAGTAACACTTTGGTTAATATCATGCCATTGATACTCCCAATGCCAATCACTTTTATCAATCGTATTTCTCACTTTTATAGCTTGTGATTTAATGTCGCCAGCAATAGTTACTTTGAAAGTCCTCAATATTTTACCTTTTTCATCAGTATACACATGTGTTATTACTTTATCTCTTCCATCTGTATCTAGATACAGTATAGGATTATTGCTTGTATAAATGTAATTGCTTTCTCCTGAATACTTCCTTTGAAATGGGTCAAGACTTAACCATCTTCCTAGTCTTGTATCATATATTCGGTTCTCATATGCTATACTATTTCCTTCCCCCTTTACTTCATTATCATTTTCCTTCCCATTAAACCCATATCGGTACAAATTACTGCTGAAATTTCTGCCCGGCATGGTCATGCCAAAAGGATAATAGTCGGTAGCAGAAATCACTTCAGCTGTGTAATAGGCTATGGTAGTACCATCACTGGTATGCTGCATTCTTTTATCACTCACTGTTGCCAGCACATTCCCTAAATGGTTACTGAGTTCAAAGACCTTTGCTCCTCTGGTAAAAGTACTTAAAATTCCTTTTCCAAAACCATTGGCTAGGGTCAATGTAGTATCGGGTCTTGTGTGGAGATTGTTTACCATGCCCAACCTACTGCTGCCATATAAATGCACTTCTCTTTGTTCAGCAGGTGCACTACTTTCAGTTTCGTACACCGCCATTACATTACCCGAGGCATCTCTTACATATACCGTCGTTATGTTAAGATTCCCATTGACATATGTTGTTTTGGTAATGCGGTTGCCTGCGGCATCGTAAGTATATTGAATGGCATTGCCATTGCTTTTGCTTATGCTGGCTATTTTTCCATATACCGTCCAATCTATATTGGTGATGCCTTCGGCTGCATCGGTTATCAAATTGCCTATGGCATCGTAGGTATAGTTACCGCTTTGTTGGTCGTCTACATCTGTTGTATAATTGCCTGCGGCTACACTATCATCTACATGGCCTAATTGGTTTTTATTGGCCAGGTATTGGTAGGTTAGGTTGTCCATGGCAGTGGGGCTATTGCCATTTCTGCTGTAGCGGAGTATATTGCCATTGGGGTCGTAACTTATGTTTTCTTTATAATCATTAATGGCTATGGGATTAAAGGTGGCGGTATTCGTATTCCCTTGCTTCTATAATAGTTCAACAATAGTAGCATTCAATTCAATTTTAAAAAAGACTAGATTGAAGAATTAGTTTAAATTAAGTAAAGATTAGGATTAAAAGATGGCTTCAAGAATCAGCAGGCCCATCAAGAAATATTTATTTCTAAGAAGATTTAGTATTTATAGTGAAACCTTTAGTGAAACTTATACAAACCAAAAATCCTCCTAAAAAACTGTATTACAATTAATTAGGAGGATTAATTTGCTGTAGGGGGAGGGATCGAACCTCCACGGGGACGTTAGCTACTGCACATCGTGATTGAGTTGCGAACCCAAGCCTGCTGGTGGTCAACCCCAGTCGGTCCTGCTGCAGACAGGATCGGCGTTATGCAATGTTTATCCGTGACTCCCCACCCCCGAGACAAGAGGGCATGTCTGCCAAAAATTTCATCACCCCACAGTATTCAGCGTTTACCGCTGTGTAAAGAACTCATTTACATTAACGATGCAAGATTAAAGAATATTGCCTTTAGATAAAAATATTCTAAGTATTATTTTGAAATAATAGAAATTATCTAAACATTTGCATAAATTAATTGATTTTATTCAATCTAACTTTTAAAAATGGCCGGAAAATTAAATCTTGACAAATTAGACTACCAAATCATTTACGAAATGATGGAAACAGCAGAGATTTCTTATGCCGACCTAGGCAAGAAACTCTTTGTTTCGGGTGGTACTATACATGTACGCATCAAAAAATTAGAAGAACTGGGCATTGTCAAAGGCACTAAACTAAGTGTTGATTTGAAAGCTTTGGGCTACGATGTTATTGCATTTATTGGAATATATCTAGAAAAAAGTTCGATGTACGATTCGGTTGCCAATGAATTGAAAAATATTCCGCAAATTGTACGACTGAATTATACCACCGGCAATTATAGCATGTTTGCAGAAATTGTGTGCAGAGACATCAACCAATTACGTTTTGTATTGCACGATGAATTGCAAAATATTAAAGGCATTGAACGAACAGAAACCTTTATTTCGTTGGAAGAAAGTTTTAACCGTAATGTAGTGGTATCTGCCGCTTCATAAATAATCATTACAAACCATGTCTGAATCTTCTTTTAATTTAATAGATGTTATGGCTTCCATTCAAAGCCGTAAAAAAAGCATCATGGCATTTGTTACAGTAGCTGTTGCTGCGGCTACTATAACCGTTTTTCTACTGCCCAAATACTACAGAAGTATAGCGATTGTAGTTGCAGCCAATCCGGCGTTAGCCGATAAAGCCCGGCTCTTTAATCCAAATATAGAAGGACTGTACAGCAATTATGGTAGCAGCGATGATTTAGACCGTATTTACGGCATGGCGAATTTAGATACCGTGTACAAACAATTGATACATGAGTTTGATTTAATTAAATACTATAAGCTTGAGGGTGCAGATAGTGCTTTGTTGTTGAGAAAAGCCATTTTGGAATTGAGAGAAGATTTAACCTTACAAAAAACCGAGCTGTACCAACTGAAGATTTTTGTGTATACAAAAGACAAAACATTGTCGGCACAAATTGCCAACCGTACAGTTGAAATTGTGCAGGAAATGGCGCAACAAGTTTGGATGAAACATTATGCAAATTCGTTAACTACACTTACTGCCGAAATCAAGACATTTGAATCTACGGTTAGACAAATTACAGATAGTTTAAATCAACCAACTATTTCAGCAGCAGGTGCAGCAATACTCAGCAATAAAAAGAATATGTTGTTGCAGCAGTTGAATGAATACCAAAAATCGGCTAACGAATTTGCGTTGGCCATACAAAATAATCCACCGGCATTGATCGTATTAGAAAAAGCCTATCCATCTGCCAAAGCAGATAAACCCAAAAAATTGGTGGTGATTGCTTGGGCATTTTTCCTTAGTCTGATTTTTGCAAGCATCGCTGCATTACTGTATAAGCCAAAAAGCAGCTAATGCAAGGTGGGCAAACACACAACAGCGCTGTTCTGGTTGCTGCTGCTAGCTTTTTTGCTTGTGGCCTTGCGGCGCTAACACTTGACTTGCCTTGGTTGATGCTGCTACCATTCGGATTACTAGTGTTACCTTTTATTTGGAAATTAATTGTTGTACATCCTTATCAATTGTTTTGGTGGATGTTATTGGCATTGCCACTTTCAACCGAAGTTAATTTCACACCATCGCTAGGTATAGATTTTCCAGATGAATGTGTACTGATGCTGTTGACAGCTATTTACGGAGCTATGTTGTTGCATCAACCCAAAACTTTTCCTATTCACTTATTGAAACAACCCTTATTTCTTTGGCTCGTTTTACATTTTGGCTGGATATTTATCAGTTGTTTATTCTCAGTTAACCCAGCTTTATCGTTCAAGTTTTGGTTGGCAAAAATTTGGTATATCATTCCTTTGGTACTGTTAACACAACAGCTGATACAATCACCCAAACACATTACTAAAGCTGCGCAGCTTTTATTATGGCCCATGTGGTTGGTGGCTATTTATGTTTTGGCAAGACATGCAGCCGATGGCTTTACTTTCGAAGGTATCAGAGATATTATGAAGCCTTTTTTCCGCAACCACGTTAACTATTCTGCGATGTTGGTTTGTTTATTGCCTGCGGTCATCATGGGGTATCGGTTATCTAAAGGCAGAAACAAAAAACTGTTTACAGCAGGTATTGTTACAGCATTGATTGCCATCATTTTTGCCTATAGCAGAGGTGCATGGCTTGCACTGGTTGTTGGAACAGTAACTGTATATGTAATCAAACGAAAATGGTTGCAACAAACATTGATGATGGTAATACTCATTGCAGGTATTGCTATTGGATGGCTTATTACGAATAACAATTATTTGCGATTTGCCCCTGATTATGAAAGTACCATTTTTCATACCGATTTTAAACAACATTTAGCGGCTACTACTTCGCTTAAAGATGTATCGAATGCCGAACGTTTTTATCGGTGGGTAGCGGGTTTTAATATGGTTGCCGAAAAACCCATCTTTGGTTTTGGACCCAATAATTTTTACGACAATTATAAACCTTATGCCGAGGGCATTTTTAAAACTTATGTAAGTGATAATCCCGAGCATTCATCGGTACACAACTATTTTTTATTGACGGCATTGGAACAGGGCTTGCCCGGTTTATTGCTTTTTGCAGCATTGTATTGCAGCATGTTGTTGGCCTGCCAAAGATTATACCATCGGTTGCAACATATTTTTTACCGCAACATGGCATTGGTATTAGGCAGTACTATTGCAATGATGGGTACGCTTAACCTCATGAGTGATTTAATGGAAACCGATAAAATTGGCGGCTTATTCTGGTTTTCTTTGGGATTGATTTTTGTGCTTCAGCAACAGCTAAAAAATGAAGCAACACATCTTACCGTATAAGCATTTATCTTTTTTGTTGAAAAAAAGCTTTCATCAATGCCGCACATTCTGCAGCTAAAATACCGGTAACTATAGTAGTTTTAGGATGCAATGGCGGCTGATTGGTAAAATGTCGATAGCCATTTTTCTCATCTGCTGCGCCGTAAACAACCGTCCCAACTTTGCCCCAATACAAAGCACCACAACACATCAAACAAGGTTCTACCGTAACATACAAAGTAGCATCGGGTAAATACTTTGTGCCTAATGCACTATAGGCAG
Source organism: Methylophilus rhizosphaerae (assembly GCA_943370285.1). Lineage (GTDB taxonomy): Bacteria > Bacteroidota > Bacteroidia > Chitinophagales > Chitinophagaceae > CALRQJ02. The sequence continues at coordinate 6,321 of CALRQJ020000015.1, forward strand.
AAGTTAACGCTAAAATTTCGGCATGTGCTGTACTGTCATTCAATCTTTCTACTTGATTATGCCCACGGGCAATAATTTTATTATTCAAAACCACCACTGCACCAACAGGCACTTCATCTTCATCAAATGCATAACGAGCCTCTTTCAACGCCTGCTGCATAAAATACTCATGAGAGCCGGGTATGGTTTCTATCCAATTATTCATACCGCAAAACTCCATCTATTTTATGCATCTTCAAACTAATTCGTCAACTTAGTGTCTTATTAGTTGATTATGTCTATACCGTCGATTCTACAACAACAGCGCAACTATTTCAATTTAGGTGCAACCTTGAGCTATGCATTTAGAAAAGCACAATTAGAAAAATTAAAAGCGGCTTTGCTGCAACATGAACAAGAGATTTATGCTGCTTTGAAAGCCGATTTGGGCAAATCTGATACCGAAGCTTATGCCAGTGAATTGGGTTTGGTGCTAACTGAATTAAATCTGCATATTCGCAAATTGGGGCAGTGGATGAAACCTCGTCGAATTGCTACCAATTTGGTCAATCTACCATCGAGCAGTAAAATGTATTACGATCCATTGGGCGTTGTGTTGATTATTGCACCATGGAATTATCCGTTTCAACTCATGCTCAATCCATTAATTGGAGCCATGAGTGCAGGCAATTGTGCGGTATTGAAACCAAGCGAATTAACGCCTCATACCGAAGCATTAATTGAAAAAATAATTACTGCATTATTCGATGAACAATATATTGCTGTGATTAAGGGTAACGGTGCCGAAGTAGTTCCGGCATTGATGACAAATTTTAGATTTGATCATGTGTTTTTTACAGGAAGCATTCCAGTAGGCAAAGCAGTCTATGAAATGGCAGCCAAGCAATTAACGCCGGTAACATTAGAATTAGGTGGAAAAAGCCCAACCATTATTCATGCCGATGCAGATTTAAACATTGCTGCCAAAAGAATTGCTGTTGGCAAATGGATTAATGTAGGCCAAACCTGTATTGCCCCAGATTATATTTTAATTGAAGAAAGTGTCAAAGCAATTTTCGTTCAACACTTAATAGATACAATCAAACAATTTTATGACAATGCTGCCAACAGCGAAGATTATGGTAAGATTGTGAATGAAAAAAGATTCGACACTTTGGTGTCGTATTTACAATATGGTCATATTATTTATGGTGGAGAACATGATAAAATAGATAGATTTATTGGACCAACATTATTAGATCAAGTATCGCTAGATAGTCCGTTGATGAAGGAAGAAATCTTTGGTCCTTTGTTGCCTATCTTAACTTTCAAAACAAAAGAAGAAGCATTGGCGGTAGTACAACGCAATAATCATCCGCTGTCGTTTTATGTATTCACCAATTCATCTGCTGTATCAGACTGGTGGATGCAACATGTACCCTTTGGTGGTGGCTGCATCAACAATACGGTGTATCATTTCACCAACGAACATTTTCATTTTGGCGGTGTTGGCAACAGCGGTATTGGTAGTTATCACGGCTATAAGAGTTTTGAAACCTTTAGCCATGCTAAGCCGGTATTAAAAACGCCTAATTGGTTTGACCCGGCATTGAAATATCCTCCGTTTAAAGGAAAACTCAAATTATTTAAATGGTTGATAAAATAACGCTATGAAAAAAATATTCATCGTACTTGCTGTTATCTTGATTAGCTTACTGCTGATTAAACAAAAAGACATGACATTCAGACAATCGTTTATGAAATTTTTCTACCCGGTAATTATGTGGGTGAGTGGTGTTTTCGGTGGCAAAAAAGATATGGTAGAAAACAAGTCTATGCAATCGCCGGTAGTTTCTTTTTATACTTTATCGGCCACTGCTAACAATAATACTATTGTTGATTTTAGCCAGTTCAAAGGCAAAACTGTGATGATTGTAAATACGGCTAGTGATTGTGGCTACACCGCTCAATTTGCAGAGTTAGAAACATTATACAAACAACACAAAGACAGTTTAGTGATTCTTGGATTTCCGGCTAATGATTTTAAAGGACAAGAAAAAAAGAACGATGAAGAAATTGCACAATTTTGTAAAGTAAATTACGGCGTTACCTTTTCTTTAATGAAGAAATCGCAGGTGGTGAAAGGAAATGAACAAAACTCAGTGTACCAATGGCTGACTAATCCTGCTCAAAATGGATGGTGTAGTAATACCCCTGGTTGGAATTTTAGCAAATACATCATTAACAAAAATGGGGTACTTACCCATTTCTTTGCTCACAAGGTTTCTCCATTAGATAATGATGTAAAAAAAGCTTTATTCCCCTAAATTGCATAAGATAACATCATGCTTACAAAGCTAAATATTGAAAAATATTTTACTGCAGAAAAACAAGAAAGTTTACTTTTCCTTGGTATTGGATTAGTAGCTATAATAATAGGCATCTTGGCTTTTACTGTTTGGAAAACACCTGCTTGGAAAGGTGCAGCTGTGCCTTTAATTACTATTGCTTTATTACAAATTACCGTAGGCTATACCGTTTACACTCGTAGCGATAGTGACAGAATTCGTGTAGTTTATCAGTTAGATATGAACCCCGACGAATTGCGAACAAAAGAATTACCAAGAATGCAAACGGTGATGAAAAATTTTGTTTGGTATAGATGGATTGAAATAGCCTTAGCGTTGATTGGTATTGTGTTGATAATAGCATATAAAAATAATTCCGTTTCCAGCTTTTGGTACGGATTAGGTATTGCATTAACCATTCAAGCAGTATTGATGTTAGGGGCAGATTATTTTGCCGAACAAAGAGGAAAAATGTATACGCAACAATTACAATCTTTTGTCAATAAATGAACTATGAAGTTCCATATGATTTTGTAATTCGGATGCTGTATCCGATACGACCAACCATCAAAAAAATGTTGGGTGGTTATGCGTTACATCATCAACAAAAATGGCTTTTATTTCTACGAGAAAAAGATACACAGCCCGAATTTAATGGTGTGTTTGTTGCTACACAGCCCGAATATTTTGAAGCCTTACAAAAAACCATTCATCAATCAAAAATGAGTTTTGATTTAGATGGCAGCTACGACAGTTGGATTTTTATCAGCGAAGACTTACCCGACTTTGAAGCCAAAGTGCAAAAAGCCTGCGACCTCATTAAAGCAGGAGATGAGCGAATAGGCAAATAACTACAAAGCACTTTTCATAGCAGCAGCTTTCAACAAACTTTCTTCGTACTCTTCTTCCGGATTACTATAAAATGTAATACCACCACCTGCTTGATAAGATAAATATTGAGTAGCTGCATTGTACATGATGCTTCTAATCACCACATTAAAATCAAAATCGCCATTGGGCTTTATGTATCCTAATGCCCCGGAGAAAATTCCACGTTTTACAGGCTCATACTTATCTATCAATTCCATCACTTTTTTCTTTGGAGCACCTGTCATACTTCCCATAGGAAAAGTAGCTTTCAAAATATCACCAAACGCAGTATTGGCAAGCAATTCGCCGGATACAGTCGATATCATTTGATGTACTTGCGGAAAAGTATAAATGCCATACAGCTCCTCTACTTTAACCGAACCATTGGCACAAATTCTGCTCAAATCATTTCGCACTAAATCTACTACCATCACATTTTCGCTACGATTCTTTTCACTTTCAAATAATTGCTGTCGCAATGCTTCATCTGCGAAAGCATTATCAATAGCTCTTTTTTGAGTGCCTTTAATGGGCTGAGAAATCAATCGATTACCGATTTTCTTTAGATACCGCTCCGGACTTGCACAAAGCAAGTAACGATCATCAACTTTATAAAATGCAGCAAATGGATTTGGCGACACGGCCATTAATTGATGATAGGTTGCAATAGGATTAAGGATAGCATGCTCATCAAAAAACTCCTGACAAAAATTAATTTCATAACAATCGCCTCGTTGAATATGCTGTCGTAGTTGTTCAATAATGGTAATGTATGCTGCTTTGCTCAATCTAGGTTGAATATTGACATTCGATGTATGAGATGGCATATCAGCCGAAGTGGCTGTAATGGCTTCGTATACAGCCTGAGGTTCGATTGTAATACTTGAAATGGTGATGTTATGGCCTTCGATTTCGATCACCTCATCTGGCACAAAAAAGAAAACAGCATCAAAGCCAATACCATCAAATTTGGTGGGATTGGTTTTAATTAAAGTGGGATTGTACAATTCATAGTTCAGGTGACCAAATATCCAATCTTGGTGATTACTGCAAAAGGCAGATAAGCCATCCAACACCTGCTCATCATTGCTTGAAAAGGAATGTACAGCACCGGTTGCCAATAAGCAATCTACGCTATGATAGGTAGAGGAATAGGTTTGGTTATCCAATAAACAACAGATGTTGAACTGGTTTGCCCTGTTCAACATCTGCGTTTTGAAAAGAGATATGTTATCTGAAAGAAAAGAAAGCGTCTTTCGTTTCAATGGATTGATTTAGAAGTCATCGTCATCATCATCAAGGGCACTGTCATTAAACAGGTCCATGTCTTTGAAGTCATCGTCAAACTTCAAATCATCATCATCGTCTTTGCTTTTTTTACCGGCTACTTTTTTTCCGGTTGATTTTGGAATATCAAATTCGTCAAAATCAGGATCCCAATCATCTTCTTCTGCTTCGCCCTTTTCCCAATCATCAGCATCTTCATCGGCTACATCATCGTCATCATCATCATCTTCTTCTTTACTTTTTTTAGAAGCTTTTGCACCTTTCTTGCCCGCAGGCTTTACTTCGGTGTCATCATCTTCTAAATCATCATCGTCATCATCTTCTTCTAATTGTTTTTTAGGTTTAGATGATGCTTTTGCACCTGCACTATTTACTGTACTTTTTGAGGACGTGGATTTGCTGTCCTTATCAGATTTAACTGCCATATCTAACAAGTTTGGTAGGGTAAAATTTCAACGAGTTTTTTAATCAACCAAATAAAATCAAAAAAAAATTATTTCGCTTATGCCAATGATACAATTTGATCTCTTCCGGGACCATTAGAAATGTATTTAACCGGTGCACCAATACGTTGATTGATAAACTGAACATATTGCTGCATTACGGCGGGTAAATCTTTTTCTGCCCTAATTGGTGTAGTATCTTGCTTCCAACCTTCAAAAGCATGTAATACCGGTTCAATCTTCACTTTATTCATTTGGTAAGGCACTTCCTTACTTTCTTTTCCGTTAACCAAATAACTGGTGCAAAGGTTTAATTGTTCAAATTCATCTAACACATCCGCCTTGGTCATAATTACTTGTGTAACGCCATTAATCATACAAGCATAATGTAATGCTACTAAATCAATCCAACCACAACGGCGTGGTCTGCCCGTTGTAGCACCAAATTCATTACCAATTTTACGTAATCTTTCTCCCACTTCATCTTCTAACTCAGTAGGAAAAGGACCGCTTCCTACTCTTGTACAATAAGCTTTGGTAACACCCATTACTTCACCAATTTTTTGCGGGGCAACACCTAAACCGGTACAAACACCTGCAGAAATAGTATTGGAAGATGTTACAAACGGAAAAGTACCAAAGTCAATATCTAACATACTGCCTTGTGCACCTTCGGCTAAAATTTTCTTACCCTGATTCAAGTTGTTGTTAACGAAATATTCGCCATTAACAACATTAAGTGTTTTTAAAAATTCTATCGCTTCAAAAAATTCTTCTTCCCAAGCCGAAATATCTTCATTGAAATGAAAATTATCTAGCAGCTTTTGGTGTTTTAATCTGAGTTTGATATAAGCTGAAGTGAAATTTTTATCGAGCAAATCTCCTACCCGTATGGCGTTTCGGCCGGTTTTATCCATATAAGCCGGACCAATACCTTTTAATGTAGAACCAATTTTACTATCGCCTTTTTGTAATTCACTGGCTTTGTCTAAAGCACGGTGAGTTGGCACAATAATATTGGTACGTTCTGAGATAAAAAGATTCTTTTTTACATCAATGCCAAATGAAGCTACGGTATCACATTCTCTTTTTAAGGTAACCGGATCAAGCACAACACCATTACCAATAAGGTTAATGCAGTTTTGATGAAAAATACCGGAAGGAATTTGGTGCAACACCACTTTTTTGCCATCTACATACAGAGTGTGCCCTGCATTTGGACCGCCCTGAAAACGGGCAATGATATCATAATTGGGGGCAAAATAATCTACAATTTTTCCTTTGCCTTCATCGCCCCATTGTAAACCGAGAATAACATCAACCATTACTGATGATTTTGATTAGTGTGCGGCAAAAATAAAGGTTGCAGTTGTAAACCGCTTTGTTTTTCATACGGTTGTGGAAAGGTTATTTTTTTGCACCCAATAATTAGGCCGGTTGCTCAGTATCAAATCGGTCAACTCGTTGAATTCCATTCAACTGTTTTAATCGATCTACTAACTCTTCCAACTCTTCTTTATCGTGTACAAATACTTTTATCACCCCTTCAAACAATCCTTCTTTAGATTCAATAGACAAAGCAGAAATATTGATTTTTAAATCGCCGGAAATAATGGTGGTAATTTTATTCACCACACCTACATCATCCATACCAATAATTTTAAGTCCGGTAAGGAAGCTGATTTCTTTGTTTTTAGCCCATTTGGTTTTTACCACTTTATGGCCATAATTAGCCAACATTTGCGCTGCATTAGGGCAATTGGTACGGTGAATAACCAAGCCTTTACCGGTGCTTACAAAGCCAAATACATCATCTCCCGGTATGGGGTTACAACATTTGGCCAACGAATACATAATTTTATCGCTGCTTTCGCCGAAAATGATGAGTTCAGATTCTTTTTTAGTAGGAATATGAGCATGATGTGCCGGATGCTCTGGTAATTTGGGTTTGGGTGCTTCTAATTTATCGCCCAATAAATGAAACTCTTTTAACTCTCTTAAGTCGATTGATTTTATAGCAATGCGATAAAACAATTCCAAAGGCGAAGGCAGTTTGTAGTACGCCACTAACTCATCAATATTATGCTGATTAACCGCAGCACCAAAGCCTTCTAACTTGCGTTGTAAAAAATATTTTCCTTCCTCTGCAATGGTTCTTTTTTCTTCTTTTAACGCATCTTTTATTTTGCTTTTTGCTTTGGCGGTAACTACAAAATTGAGCCAATCATCGCTAGGTTTTTGTTTGTTACTCGTAATGATTTCGATTTGGTCGCCACTTCTCAATTTATGGCTGATGGGCACTAATTTATGATTGAGTTTTGCCCCAATACATTTACTACCTACGGCAGAGTGAATGGAGAAAGCAAAATCTAATGCCGTGCTACCAACAGGCAACATTTTTACATCGCCTTTAGGGGTGTACACATAAATTTCTTCGGCTAGAAAACTGGTTTTAAAATCTTGCAGAAAATCTACCCCATCCGTGTCTTGGTTTTGAATCACTTCTCTAATCTGTGTAAACCATTTATCAAAACGATCTTCATGGCCACTACCCTCTTTGTATTTATAGTGTGCCGCCAACCCTTTTTCGGCAATTTCATCCATTCTTCTCGACCGAATTTGCACTTCTACCCATCGCCCCTGCGGACCCATTACCGTTGTATGCAAAGCCTCGTATCCATTGCTTTTGGGGTTGCTCAACCAATCTCTTAATCTGGCAGTAGAAGGCTTGTACATGTCGGTGATAATGCTATACACCTTCCAACAGTCTTCTTTCTCTTTTTCTTGTGTTGAATCTAGTATCACCCTAATGGCAAACAAGTCGTACACTTCTTCAAACTCTACCCCTTTTTTCTTGATTTTATTCCAGATAGAGTGAATACTTTTTGGCCTGCCGTATAACTCAAAATTGAGGTTTACTGCCTGCAATTTTTCTTTTAACGGTCTGATGAATTCGTTGATGTATCGGGTACGTTCACGGCGGGTTTCGGATAGTTTTCGGGCAATTTCTTTGTACTTATCCGGCTCCATGTATTTCATGGATAAATCTTCTAGTTCAGTTTTTATTTTGTACAAACCCATTCGGTGTGCCAATGGTGCATATACCCAAACAGTTTCACTCGAAATTTTAAGTTGCTTTTCCCTTTTCATATGGTCGAGGGTCCGCATATTGTGCAATCGATCGGCCAATTTGATGAGTATTACCCTTGGGTCATCGGTAAGGGTAAGTAGAATTTTTTTGAAGTTTTCGGCCTGTTGGCTGGTATTGGTATCAATGACGTTAGAAATCTTGGTTAAGCCATCTACAATTCTAGCAATTTCATTCCCAAATTCTCTTTCTACATCTTCTAAGGTAATATCTGTGTCTTCTACAGTATCATGCAATAAAGCACAAATGGTACTACGAACACCGAGGCCAATTTCTTCTACACAAATCATGGCAACTGCCAAAGGGTGAAAAATATAAGGCTCACCACTTTTACGACGCATGGAAATATGAGCATTGGCGGCCATTTCAAAGGCTTGACGCACCATTTCTTTATCGCCACGCTTTAGTTTAGGTCTTAAAGCCCGCAATAATGCCCGGTAGCGGCGTAAAATTTCTTTACGTTCTTCCTCTTCGTTCAATTTGTATTGTGCAATAGGTGGTATATCTGTTTCTTGCTCCATAGAGCGGCTAATTTACGGAAAGGAAGCATAGGTTTTTACATTGTGTAAGCAGATAAACTATTGGCTACACATCTGTTCACCGTATAAAATCTTGGTTAAAATCGTAAAAACAGGGTACAGACTGGTTTTGATGCATCAAATCCCCTATTTTTGCAGCCCGAAATATTGACCAACAGTATTTTGGACTGTACCAACCATGTACAAACTGCGGATGTGGCGAAATTGGCAGACGCACTAGACTTAGGATCTAGCGCCGCAAGGCATGTAGGTTCGACCCCTATCATCCGCACAGTAACCTCCCCCGTTTGGGGGAGTTTTCTTTCATAAAAAAAGCCCAATCCCGGGCATTAAGTTGATTATGGCTACCATCACCAGAGACAATGTTGCTTTACTTACCGACAAATTAACCGTTACTGTAACAAAAGAAGATTACCTGGCAGGTTTTGAACAAAACCTAAAGAAATACGCTAAAACCGCCAATATTCCCGGCTTTAGAAAAGGAATGGTGCCGGCAGGTTTGGTAAAGAAAATGTATGGCCAGTCTGTATTTACAGAAGAAGTACTACGTACCGTAGAAAAAGAATTGACTGAATACATGACTAAAGAGCAGTTGGACATTTTTGCCCAGCCCTTGCCTTTGGATAGTGATGCTAGAATGTTGGATATGAACAATCCGGCAGACTATGCTTTTGCTTTTGAAATTGGTTTGAAGCCTGCCGTTTCGATTGATGCGGAAGGCATAAAAGTGACCCGACACACAGTAAAAGTTACCGATGAAATGGTGAATGAAGAGGTAGAACGTTTGGCTGTTCGTCATGGTAAAATGACCGAACCTGAAACCGTTACTACCGAAGAAAATGTGTTGAATGTAACCTTCACCGAATGTGATGCTGCCGGTAATGTATTAGAAGGTGGTATTAATAAAGCCAATAGCGTTTTGGTAAAATATTTTGCCGAAAGCTACCGCAATGGTTTAATGGGCAAGAAAAAAGATGATGTCCTTGATATTCACTTGGCTACTGCTTTTGAAGACAAAGAAAGAGAGTGGATTATGAGTGATTTAGGCTTGAATGCTAACGAAGCTGGCAGTGCCGATAAAACATTTAAATTAACCATCACAAAAGTTGGATTAGTAGAGAAAGGCGAAATGAATGCTGAGTTTTTTGCTACGGTTTATCCTGCCAAAGGCATTACAACGGAAGCAGAATTTCGTCAGGCGGTACAAGCAGAAATAGAAAACCATTGGGCCGCTCAAAGTCGTAACCAATTGCATGATCAAATTTATCATCACTTGGTTGACCATGTACACATTGATTTACCGGCTACCTTCTTAAAGCGTTGGATTCAAAACGGAGGTGAAAAGCCGAAAACTGCCGAAGAAGCTGAAGCAGAGTATCCATCATTTGCCAATTCATTAAAATGGTCTTTGATTACCAATAAACTGATTGAAGACAATAATATTACGGTTGAACAAGATGAATTAAGAGCTTTTGCCCGTAACCAAATGTTGGCTTATATGGGTATGCAAAGCATTGACGATGCACCTTGGTTAGAAGAATATGCCAACCGTATGATGCAGGATAAAAAGTTTATTGAGAATACCTACATGAATTTGCAGACCGATAAATTATTTAGCCTGTTAGAATCAAAAGCAACTGTAGCTGAAAAAGAAGTTACTGCCGAAGCTTTAGCCGGTATGCAACATAATCACCATCATTAATATTTTAGACATAGTAATATTAAAAATCCCGCTATGTTTGAACATAGCGGGATTTTTTGTTAATCTGAGTTTCTTATTGAAGTTAAATAATTCGAAAGATAATTGTTGCTGGCTGAGTAGTATTAATTTGGTACTTCAATTTTACATCTATAGACACCAATTTCATAAATACAGATTTGCAACAACAAGTTAATGTCGCACAGCTAGGCAAGCTAGACTCCGTAATGCATGTTATTGATTAGTTTAAATTACAAAACCTGCCCTTTTGTCGTATTTATAAGTTTGCACGGTATTTGAAATTTCAAAGGCATCGTTTTATCAAAACACTTACCTTCAAGCCATAAAATTATGACGATGAATTTTGGACAGGAATTTGAAAAGTATGCCGTTAAGCACCGTGGCATCAGTAGTGCTACCGTTCACAACTACAGGCAGCATCAGGTAACTAATCTTACCCCTTATATTATTGAAGAAAGGCCATTAAACGTTGCTAGCATGGACGTTTTTAGTAGGTTGATGATGGACCGCATCATATTTATGGGTGAGCAAGTCAACGACTATGTGGCCAATATTGTTACGGCACAGTTGCTGTTTTTAGACAGTACCGACCGTACCAGAGACATTCAAATGTACATTAACAGTCCCGGTGGCAGTGTGTATGCCGGTTTAGGCATTTACGATACCATGCAGTTTGTAAGCCCTGATGTTTCTACCATTTGCACCGGTATGGCAGCTAGTATGGGTGCCGTTTTGATGTGTGCCGGTGTTAAAGGCAAACGAAGTGCATTGAAACATAGCCGTATCATGATGCACCAACCTAGCGGTGCTATTGGTGGTCAGGCTACCGATATTGAAATTACTGTTGCCGAAATTAAAAAGCTAAAGCATGAGTTGTACAGCATCATTGCTTTTCACAGTGGTAAAACACCCGAAGAAGTAGCCAAAGACAGCGACCGTGACTTTTGGATGACTGCCGACGAAGCCAAAGCCTATGGTTTGGTAGATGAAGTATTACTCACCAACCCTAGAAAGCTGAAAAAAGATTAACCATCAACCACTAAAATCCTATCTGCCCAAGAGCCGATAGCTCAAATACTTATTGATATGATACAGTCTAAATACGATTTTATTCCCACCCGATTGGAAGACGGCGAAGACGAAAACCCTAAAGAAGAAAAGCCGGAAATGGGTGGTATGCTGATGAAGAAGATGGAGAAAATGTTCTTTGAAAAAAGAGCCGTTTACCTATGGGGTGTGGTAGATGACAAGAGTGCAAAAGATGTGGTGAGCAAGTTATTATTGCTCGAAGCAGATCAACCCGGTAAAGAAATCAAATTTTATATTAACAGTCCGGGTGGTGTAGTAACCAGCGGCATGGTCATTTACGATACCATCAAACTAATCTCATCTCCGGTAAGTACCATTTGCATGGGATTAGCCGCCAGCATGGGTTCTATCTTGTTGAGTGTGGGTACAAAAGGCAAACGTTATATCTATCCGCATGGCGAAGTGATGATTCACCAACCAAGTTTGGGTGGATATTATCAAGGTACCAGTGCCGATTTAGAAATTCAGGCCCTTCAAACCCAAAAAACAAAATTATTGGGCGCTACAATATTGGCCGAAAACTGCGGTAAAACGGTAGAACAGATTTTAAAAGATTTTGACCGTGACTATTGGATGGATGCCAACGAAGCGATTGCTTACGGCATTGCCGACCAAATAGTGGAAAAATTATAGAATAAAACCAATAATACAGACTGGTTTTACGTTTTAACAGGTATAAGATGCTGTTTTGAACAGTGTTTTATACCTTTGTCGTCAACCCCCAATCAAAAATCATCGTCTTATTCTTGAATAATACGATGAACAAATGAAACCCATGGCCAAACAAACCCATTTACACTGTTCTTTCTGCGGACGCAGTAGGGATGAGGTGAAGATACTCATTGCCGGTCAGGAAGGCCATATTTGTGAGAATTGTGTAGAACATGCACAAGAAATCATTTCCCAAGAACTTCAAATCAAAAATGACAATTTTGGCGGCGGTAATAGTGGATCTTCTTTCAAGCTTACTGTTCGCAAACCCATAGAAATCAAGCATTTTTTAGACGAGTATGTTATTGGTCAAGATGATGCTAAAAAAGTACTATCAGTAGCCGTTTACAATCACTACAAACGATTACAATACAAGCAAACCGAAGACGAAGTAGAAATTGAGAAGAGCAATATTATTATGGTTGGCGAAACCGGTACCGGTAAAACCTTATTGGCCAAAACTATTGCTCGATTATTGAATGTTCCTTTTGCTATTGTTGATGCTACGGTATTTACCGAAGCAGGTTATGTGGGAGAAGATGTAGAAAGCATGCTTACTCGTTTGTTACAATCTTGTAATTACGATGTTAATGCAGCAGAAAAAGGTATTGTATATATTGATGAGATAGATAAAATTGCCCGAAAAGGAGATAACCCATCTATTACCCGTGATGTAAGTGGCGAAGGGGTGCAGCAAGGATTATTAAAAATGTTAGAAGGCACTGAAGTGCTGGTTCCGCCACAGGGTGGCCGCAAACACCCCGAGCAAAAAATGATCAAAGTGAATACGCATAATATTCTCTTCATTTGCGGTGGTGCTTTTGATGGTTTAGACAAAGTCATTGCCCGCCGGGTAAATACCAATGCTATTGGCTTTAACGTCAATAAAATTGAGCAAGAACACCAAAAGAAAAACTTGCTGCAATTTGTAAATGCACAAGATTTAAAACGCTTTGGTTTGATTCCGGAATTATTGGGCAGATTGCCTGTAGTTACGCATCTGAATCCTTTAGATACCGCTACTTTGCGTTCTATTTTAACCGAACCAAAGAACAGCTTAATCAAACAATACACTCGTTTATTTGAGTTAGAAGGCATTGCCTTAACTATAGATGATGAAGTGTATGACTTTATGGTATCTAAAGCCATGGAATACAAATTAGGCGCTAGAGGTTTACGCAGTATTTGCGAAAGCATTTTAACCGAAGCCATGTACGAATTGCCATCTACCAATCAAAAGCAATTTCATGTTACCATTGAATATGCAGAGGGGCAATTTGGAAAGAGTAAATTGAGCCATTTAAAAGTGGCCTAAACATAGTACAATGTACGGATACACAACTAAGCGGTGGGAATAACTTCTCGCCGCTTTTTGTTGGTGGTTATATTATTTTTACGCCAAAACAAACTTATCATGAACGAATTAGTAGAACGCCTTTCTCAAGACGCAGGATTAACACCGGAACAAGCACAAAAAGCCATTGAAACCATAGCCAATTTTGTAAAAGAAAAATTCCCAATGCTTGGTGGTGCGGTAGATCAAATTTTTGCTGCCGGCGGAAATTAATGCATTGCATTTGAACGCATTTCTTTTGATAGTTATAGCGTTCAGTATGGCTTGTATAAAAATTAAAGCAAATAGTATTTTTTCAACTTGGTTTAGCTATCACTAAGCCTAGTCGTTAATCACATTAATTACATTAAGTTATGAGCAACACCCTAAATCCAGATAATTGGATTGGCTTGTATGGTGATTATTTGTATGCTTTGGCAATGATGAAAACGGGAAATACGCAGATTGCTGAAGATATGGTTCAGGATACATTACTTTCTGCTTTTAAAGCCCGAGATCAATTTAAAGGAAACAGCTCCGAAAAAACCTGGCTCGCTGTCATCCTTAAAAATAAGATTATTGATTACTACCGAAAAAAAGATGTGCTGAAAAATACAAGTGATTATTTGGCAGAAACCGAAGAGAGTTTTCATCAATCTTTTTTTTCATCCGATAACGGTGGTGGTCATTGGACAGCAGATACGGCACCCAAAGAATGGCAAACTGATAATGCTGACAACATCTTGAATAAACATGAATTCTATCGCATTCTTCAATATTGCATTCAAAAAATGCCATCTAGACTAGTGCCTATTTTTATTGCCCGTTTTGTTGATGAAGATGATGCAGAAAAAATTTGTAAGGAATTCAATATTACTTCGTCCAACTACTGGGTAATTATTCATCGAGCAAAGTTATTGATGCGTAGTTGCCTCGAAAAAAACTGGTTTAGTGCTTAATCTGAAATAACATGGGTTTTGTTTCGGTAAAAAATATGATTCATAATTGTAAGCAAGCAACCTTACTCATCTTGAAAAAGAAAGAAGGTAGGCTTTCGCTTACAGAAAGGATACGATTGTTTATTCATTTGCTTTTTTGTGATCCATGCCAACGTTTTGGCAAGCAATCCGATTTTATTGATCACTCTTTGCATCATTGTGAGGATCGACTGCATGAACATTCCATTCATGTATTACCTGATGAAATCAAGCAAAAAATTCAACTTGAATTAGATCTTGCAAAATAATTTCTCCTTATTTATTTTATTTTCAACATAAGTGTAAGGTTATTTTTTTTGATTCGTCTACCTCGTTATAATCAAAACCATTCAAATGATTACAACGACACTATGGCGCAATTATTCAAAACGTCTATTGATTGGCATTGGAATAATAGCAATATTTGCTATATCCTGTACCAAGCAAAACACTGTAAGTGTACCATTAAGCGAAACGCCTGATACAAGTGCAGTATTAAAGTATAAAGGCATATTTAGCCCTACTTCGGGAATTGCAATACAAGGCTCGGCAAAAATATACTTAGCCAACGGCCAATACAAGCTTGCACTAGACAGTTTTCAAGTTAGTAATGGGCCCGATTTAAAAGTTTACTTAAGCAAAGAATATCCACCTAACAATTTCATCAACCTTGGGGCATTACAATCCACTACGGGACAACAATTATATGTTATACCAGGTAAGCCTGATTTTACTGTTTACAAATATGCGTTGATTCATTGTCAGCAATACAATCACTTATTCGGTATTGCTGAGTTAAAACCATAACTTATGAAAAAAATTATTGTATTAAACATTGTAGTTGTATTACTAGTAAATAATCTTTTTGCTCAAGGGTGTAGCGATGCAGGTTTTTGTTCGATACCCTATCACCAGCAAAAGATAACAAAAGAAAATCAGTCATTACGCAACACTATAACAACTGATATTACATTTGGCTTGGGTGATGGAAATACAACGCTGCTCACTCCTTCTATACTTTACAGCAGAAAGTTTGGCAACAGATTGTCTTGGGATACTAAAGTTACTGCCTCCTATATTACCGGTTCGCTTGGAAGTATTTTTAATGCCGGCGATTGGTATTCTACCATTAATTATGCCTTACCCCAACAGCGCAAAAAAGAAATCAATTTTTTAGCAGGTATAAAAATACCTATGACAAGTGCTAATGATAAAATTAAAGGGCAACCCTTACCAATGCCTTATCAAACCAGCTTGGGTACTTATGATGTATTGCTTGGAACGGCTTGGGTACTAGACCAAAAAATTGACATTAATGTAGCTTTTCAAATACCAGTAATCAATAGCAATAAAAATACATTTATTAAAGAATATGCAACTGATAACCGTTTTGAATCTACTAATAATTTCAGAAGAAAACCGGATGCCTTGTTAAGGCTGGGTTATATCTTGAACAGTGGAAATAAAAAATGGTTGTTTAGGCCAAATGCATTGGCCATATATCATCTTGGAGAAGACAGTTATGAAAATATCTTCGGACAAAGAGAGAATCTAGTTGGTTCCAAAGGACTTACACTAAACCTAAACCTTCAAACACAATATAAACTCTCTACTACCAGAGCCATAGGATTATCCATAGCTTCTCCGCTTATCGTTAGAGATATTCGGCCGGATGGACTCACCAGGTCGCTTACAATTGGACTGAATTATTTTATTGGATTTTAAATTTTATGTAAGTATAAGTACCTGCTTACGTCTATAAATTAAAAAAATGAAACAACTATTAGCAAGTCTATTACTATTATTGATGACGCAGGCAACTGCATTTTCACAAACTGCCGCTTTACGCAGTAAACAATTTAATCTCGAAAAGAACAACCTTGCCATTAAAGGATATGATCCGGTGAGTTATTTTACCCAAAACAAAGCAGTAAAAGGTAAAAAAGAATTAGCGGTACAAATTGATGGTGTTACCTATCATTTTTCTACGGTTGAAAATAAAGAACTCTTTAAAAAAAATTACACCGCTTATGAGCCACAGTATGGCGGATGGTGTGCTTATGCCATGGGTGCCAAAGGCGAAAAAGTGGAAGTAGATCCCGAAACGTTTAAGCTGATTAATGGAAAGCTTTATCTTTTTTACAATTCATTTTTTAATAACACCCTTAAAAGTTGGAACAAGGATGAAAATAATTTGAAAGCAAAAGCAGATAATAACTGGAAAAACATTTTTCATTAAACAATAAGCAAGATAAAAAATGAAAAATACATTATTTACATTCGTAATATTAATAATTACAGGTTACACTACATTTAGCCAGCAATCTGCCATTTTTCAAACGAATGGTAAAGCAATAAGAGGTTACGATGTGGTGGCATATTTTAACGATGGGCAACCTGTAAAAGGTAATGACAGTTTAACCTATCAATGGGGTAACAGCAGTTGGCTTTTTTCTTCACTTACAAACTTGGAACTGTTTAAACAAAACCCTGAACAATATGTACCAGAATATGGCGGCTATTGTGCGTATGGCACTGCCGGCGGTTATAAAGCACCTACACAACCTGATGCTTGGGCTATTGTGAATGGCAAATTATATTTCAATTACAATCTTAAAGTAAAAGCTAGCTGGGATAAGGATAGGGTTGGTTATATCAGCAAAGCCGATATAAACTGGCCATTGATTAAAGACAAATAATTCATCCCTCAATCTTACATTATGAACAAAGCAAATATTTTAAGTTGGGCTTTACGCATCATTGCAGCCCTCATCATGCTTCAAACACTTTATTTCAAATTTACCGCTCAAGAAGAATCTGTACAATTATTCACAGCACTTGGCATGGAACCTTGGGGTCGTATTGGAATTGGTGTATTAGAATTAGTTGCCAGTATTTTACTTTTAGTACCTCGTACTGTTTTACTTGGTGCAATATTGGGAGTAGGATTAATGAGTGGTGCAATCTTTTTTCATCTCACCAAATTAGGCATCAATTTTGGCGGCGATTCGCTGTTATTCAGCTATGCTGTTATTGTTTGTGTTGCTTGTATTCTATTAGTACTTTCATACAGGAAAGAAATTCCTCGGCTATTACAATTAAAATTCTGATTGCATGTTTCAGACCTCCCAAAACAATCTTAAAGAACTAATACAGGTATTGCAGGATTTGCCGGATAATGAAATTTACTGGAATCCTATATCATCACTTAGCGGCGCCAGTATTGGCCAACATACTCGGCATATTATTGAATTGTATCAATGCCTGCTCAACGGATATGCAGTTGGCATAGTTAATTATGATAACCGTAAAAGAGACAATCTACTAGAAACCAACAGAGAAGCAGCAATTAAAGCACTATTAGGCATCGCCACAGTAATAGAACAACCCGATAAAGAGATGACTATACAATGTGATTCGCTTGAATCTGGCCTGCTGATCAAATCCAACTATTACAGAGAAGTGTATTATAATTTAGAACATTGTATTCACCATCAAGCATTAATCAAAGTTGGATTAGTGACAATCGGTTTACATGCTGTTCCCGAACAATTTGGCGTTGCTCCTGCTACTACTCAATATCGTAAACAATGTGCACAGTAAGTTATATTGTACAAGGAAGGGATAAATATTTTACATCTAACCGAGATGAAAATAAACAACGGCCTTCAGCTACTATGCCACAAACTTTTGCCTACAAGGGAATGAAACTGACTTGTCCCAAAGATCCGCAAGCAGGCGGTAGTTGGTTTGTGGTTGCAGAGAACGGAACAATTGGTATTTTACTGAATGGCGCTTTTGAAAAACATATACCGGTTTACCCCTACCGAAAAAGTCGGGGTTTAATATTGTTAGATATAATTGCTGAAGCGTTTGTGCTTGAATATTTTGAAAAGTATAATCTTATCGGCATCGAACCCTTTACTATCATTCTTTTCTATAATAACGAGTTGTTTGAATTGCGCTGGGATAGTAGTCAAAAATTCATCCAGCAATTAGATACAACTACTAATTATATTTGGTCATCGGCTACTTTGTATGATGCAGTAGCGATGAAAAATCGAGCAGAGCTCTTTCAAGCATTTATAACAACACAAACATTGCTCGATGCATCGCTAATTCGCCAATTTCATAGCAATAACTATGGTGATGATCAAAACGGATTTATCATTAATCGAGAGAATGGCATACAAACACAAAGCATAACACAGGCTATTTTGCAAGCAGATGAGTTAGAGTTAATTCATCAAGATTTAATCCGTCAACACCAATCAGCACAAAAAAGAACAATAAAGAGTGTCTAATCTAAAACTGTTTCTGCATAAACTAACGCATTGGGAATATTGGCCTTTTGGTATCGTGTATTTTCCCATGTACTTTGTATGGATTTATTATGCCGCAAAGGCAAGAACCTGGTTTTTCTTTTTACCTGCCAACCCTCGAATTACCAATGCAGGCTTTTTGTTGGAGTCAAAAAAAGAAATATATGATAGCATGCCTGCCTATGCCATTCCTAAAACGCTATTGTTTTCGCAGCATAGCAACAGTAGTGCTATTCTGGAAAAAATGAAAGCAGAAGGCATCAGTTTTCCTTGTATTGCAAAACCCGATATTGGCATGAAGGGCTTGGCAGTATCCCGTCTTGAAAATGAAGCTGACCTCAACAACTATTTATCAAAAATTCAGCTTGATTTTTTGATACAAGAATATATCAACTTACCTAATGAAATGGGTGTATTTTATTGTCGAATGCCGGACGAACCCAACGGTTTCATTTCAGGCATTGTACACAAAGAATTACTTAACATCACCGGTGATGGAAGCAGTACAATTGAAGCATTACTCCACAAAAATCCCCGTTACCAATTTCAAATTCCTGCACTGCGTAAAATATATGGACATCGGCTTGCCGAAATACCTGCCCTAGGAGAAATAAGAGATATTGTACCCTATGGCAATCATGCAAGAGGTGCTAAGTTTACCGATAGCACAGCTATTGCAGATGCGGGATTGTTGCAATACATGGATAACCTTTGCAAACAAATACCATCTTTTTATTACGGCAGATTGGATATAAAATATAGCACCATTGAAGAATTAAAAGCAGGTAAGAATTACTGTATCATCGAACTGAATGGCGCCGGCAGTGAACCCACACATATCTATGATCCTCAATACTCCATTTTTTATGCTTGGAAAGAGATCATCCGCCATTTTCGATTGCTATGGGAGATTAGCACAAAAAACCACCAACGGGGTTTTCGGCATATGTCGTGGCGAGAAGGTTTGACGATGCTACAGCAAAATAAATTGCTACTTAAAAAATTGAAAGCATTTTGAATTACAAATAATTGAGTTAAAAGGCCTAATCGGTTATTTGTAGCTTTATTTACCCATGCAACACTTCTCTGGCAATTACCATTTTTTGTATTTCGCTAGTGCCTTCGCCAATGGTACATAATTTGGCATCGCGGTAATATTTTTCTACCGGAAAATCTTTGGTATAGCCATAGCCGCCAAAAATTTGTACCGCATCCGTAGCAACTTTTACTGCTACTTCACTAGCGTAGTATTTTGCCATGGCTGATTGTTTGGTCAGCTTTTCTCCACGTTGCTTTAAATCGCAAGATTGTTGAATCAATAAATCGGCGGCCATAATTTCGGTGGCCATATCTGCCAACTTAAAGCTGATGCCTTGAAAATTAGCAATGGGCTGATCAAACTGGTGCCTTTCTTTAGCGTATTGTGCCGCCGCTTCATAAGCACCTTTGGCAATGCCTGCACTCAATGCTGCAATAGAAATTCTACCGCCATCTAATATTTTCATGGCCTGACGAAAACCATCACCCACTTCTCCCAATCGTTGGGCATCGCTGATGCGACAATTATCAAAAATCATTTCAGCCGTTTCACTGGCTCTCATGCCTAATTTATTTTCTTTCTTGCCGCCGCTAAATCCTGCAGTACCTCTCTCTACAATAAAGGCGGTAGAATTACCACTGGTTCTTGGTTCGCCGGTACGACAAATAACGACTGCTACATCTCCACTACGACCATGTGTAATCCAACTTTTAGTGCCATTGATGATCCAATCGTTGCCGTCTTTTACGGCAGTAGTCTGCATATTGCCGGCATCGCTGCCAGTGTTGGGTTCTGTCAAGCCCCAAGCGCCAATGTATTCTCCGGTAGCTAAATGAGGGAGGTATTTTTGTTTTTGTACTTCATTTCCAAAACTCATAATATGCCCTGTACACAAGGAATTATGGGCAGCTAAACTCAATCCTATAGAACCACAAACCTTAGCAATTTCTTGAATAATGACATTGTACTCATAATAACCCATACCGCTGCCGCCATAAGCTTCGGGTACCAACACTCCCATCAAACCCAACTTGCCCATTTCTTTGAACACATGAAGCGGAAATTCTTGTCTTTCATCCCACTCCATTACAAATGGTTTGATATGCTGTTGAGCAAAATCTCTGGCAGTTTGGGCTACTTGTTGTGTTAATTCTGACTGTTGAAAATCCATATGAGCAATGTTTTAGACGGATAAATGCTTAAAAAACGAACAATTGTTAGTTTTTACAAAAATAGGGGTAAATGGTTCGTGAAATGCAGGAAAATATTACGGATGTAGAAATTATTCTACCGTTAAGTAAGGTGCAATTTTTTGAAGCAAGGCTTCATCAATAATCATGATTTTTTTTAACTCATTGACTGATTTAAATGGCCCATGTTGTTGGCGATACTGAATAATGGCATTGGCAATATTCCATTTGATGTACGGATGTTTTAACTGATTGGCATCTGCGGTATTGATATTGATTTTTCGAATAGCAGTGGGTGAAAATTGCAATCGGGGTTTAATTTTATGAAAAGTAGAATCGGCCAAACCAAAAGTTTCGGCAACTTGGTCAACCGCAATAAATCCACCTAACTTATCTCTAAAATTCACGATTCGAAAAGCTAGTTTACTACCAATGCCGGGCAATGCAATCCAAGGGGTGGTGTCTGATTGGTTGATATCAACCATAGTTGGAGTATAGGATTTTCGTTCAGTAGATGTAAGCCCAGCTACCGAAGTTATGGGTCGATTGTCTGGTGCAATATTTTCTCCGGCAATCTGCACATAGGGTATCAACTTTTCAGCATCTTCCTTTTTTAATCCATAAATTTTGGCAAGGTCTTCCGGTTTACGAAACTTGTAACCTTTGGCTCTGAACTTTAAAATAGTGGCAATAGTTTTATCCTTCAAGCCTAGCTTTTTCCATCCGGCTTCGTCTAAAGTATTAGGGTCAAATGCAAATAATTCGCCTGTAGCAAACCGATTATATGTTTTGTTAGAGGGCTGATAAGGTTGAAAATCTTCTTCATCATTTTTGGGATAATACGACCGATTATTGTTAGCCGATGCTTGTTGTTGCTTAATAGCTGCGGCTTTTTCATTCAACGCTGCAACCTGCTGTGGCTGTAGCTTTTTGGGCTTCCCGAAAAAATAAGGCAATGCTAACACAATGATTATCAATACAAAAACTACTAGTATTGCTCTTCTATCTTTTGCTGTGAAAGTGAGATAGTTTTTAACTACTTCTTGCCACCAAACTTTCATAAGGTTGATTTTAATACAATATATAAATCAACCTGCATATTTACAAGACTAGCAGAAAATTTTTAATCCGTCGTAAGCTAGTTCAATGCCTTGGGGCAACTCTTTATTAATGTCATCATGCCTGCCCAATTGATGTGAAATATGGGTGAAATAGGCTTTGGGTACAGCTAATTCTTCTGCCATTTCAATTGCTTGTGTTAATGTAAAATGAGAAATATGTTGCTCCTTTCGCAGAGCGTTTAGCACAAGTATATCACTTCCTTTTATTTTTTCTTTTTCGGAATCCTCTATCCTATTGGCATCGGTGATATAAGTAAAATTGCCTATTCTAAAACCATACACCGGCATTTTGTGATGCCATACCTGAATGGGTATAATGCCAATATCGCCAATATTAAATGGGGTTAAGTCAATCTCATGCAATTCAACAATGGGCACACCGGGATATTTAAGTGCTTGAAAAGCATATGGAATCTCTTGTCGAATACCTTGCAGCGATTGGTGATTACCATAAATAGGTGTTGGTGCCTGTTGTAAAAACTGGTACGGTCTTGTATCATCTATCCCTGCAATATGATCTTTATGTGGATGCGTAATCAACACCGCATCTAATCGTTCTACTCTTTCTCTCAGCATTTGAGTTCTAAAATCAGGCGTAGTATCAATCACAAAAGTGGTATTGGCCGATTCTATTAAAACACTACTCCGCAATCGTTTATCTTTCGTATCATCAGATATACAAACAGCACAATTGCAGCCCACCATAGGCACACCGCTACTAGTGCCTGTACCTAAAAATGTAATGCGAACCTTTGGGTGTATCACCTTTCAAAATTAAGGCAAGTTGAGTGAAATAGAGGTTTGTTTGATTGTGCCATTACTTCAACCTCCCTGGGTTTTTAGCGATAAAATCATCCCACCCCTTAAAGCCTTTGGTAGCTTTTGCCAATGGCGATGACATCTGGTAATAATGGCATAGCGCCACACCTAAAGCATCGGTAGCATCAAAGTATTGTGGCTTTTCTTCGAAGTGTAAAGTTCGTTGCAGCATTTTCCAAACCTGCTCTTTGTCGGCATTGCCATTACCCGTAATGGATTGCTTTACTTTTTTGGGAGAATACTCCGTTACATCTAAACCAGCTTGCATGGCCGCAGCAATAGCAACCCCTTGTGCCCTGCCCAACTTGAGCATACTTTGTACGTTTTTGCCGAAGAATGGCGCTTCAATGGCAAAGTGGTTGGGCTTATATAACCTAATGATCTCAGAAACTTTGGTATGAATTTTTTCGAGCCGTTCGTAAATATCCTTGTGGCTAGTCAGCTTTAATACATCCATCAATAAAACCTGAGGCGCAACAGGATCTGCTTTCAGCAAAGCATAACCCATAAGTTGAGTACCGGGGTCTATTCCTAATATGATGGGTATTTTAGCTGGCATAATACGGTGAAAATAATTGATTCAAGTATAAGTTTAAAAATTCCTGTTTATAGCCGTTCTTTGCAGTGCAATTTAAAGCACAACAATTCTGAATCCACGCCTTAAAATATTTCTTAATTATTTTGTTGGGCCCATCTTGTTTATTTGGCTTTCTTACTCCATTTACAGAGAAATTAAACAGCAACCGCATTTAGAAACTTCTTGGCTTTCTATCAAAGCTTCTTTTACCGGACCACGGTGGTGGATGTTTGTATGTGTAGTGTTGTTAATGCTGTGCAATTGGGGTATTGAAGCGTTGAAATGGCAGGTACTGGTTAGTGGTATTCAAAAAGTAAGTTTTGGCAGAGCTTTTAGAGCTGTTTTTTCTGGTCAAGCATTGGCGTTAAATACCATAAACAGAGTGGGAGAATATGTAGGTAGAGTGGTGTATTTAGAAGAAGGCAATCGCTTAAGAGCCGTAGCTGTTTCTTTGGTTGGAAGTATGGCGCAGATTATTGTGACTTTTGTAATGGGCATTATTGGACTGATTTATATGCGGTACAATATTTTAGATGCTACCCATCATTTAGAAGGGCTGTCGGTATTTTGGCTGAATGGTTTGATGTATATCTTATCTGCCGGTGTATTGGTATTGTTGCTTTTGTATTTTAGGTTATCGTGGTTGACTAAAATGGCAGAAAAAATCCCCATTGTTGCGAAGTATGCTTTTTATATTCAAAAGCTAGAAGACTTTCATCCTAAAGAATTAACAAGAATTTTAGTGCTTTCATTTATACGGTATGCGGTATTTATACTGCAATACCTATTATTGCTTAGTTTTTTTGAGGTAGATGTGTCATGGTGGCAGGCAGGATGGATGGTATGTGTGATGTTTTTGGTGTTGGCAGTGGTACCCACTATATCATCGGCAGAGTTAGGTTTGCGTGGCGAAGCAAGCAAACAATTGCTTGGGCTGCTCAGCGCAAATACCTTAGGAATTGTAGTTACAGCTACTGCTATTTGGCTTATCAATCTCATTATTCCTGCTTTGGCAGGAAGTTTGTTTATATTAGGTATTCGTTTATTCAGAAATAAATAACGTGGTGAAAAAAATATATAGTTATCTGTTTACACTACTATTCATTACTTACATTAGTGCAGGTGATGATTTTTGTGGTATCCGTAATTTAGCTTTTCAGCAAGGCGAAGTCATCAACTACAACATTTACTACAATGTGATTGGGTTGTATGTAAATGCAGGTGAAGCAAGCTTTACCAACACGTTAGAAAAACTAGCCAACAAACCTGCTTATCATGTGGTGGGTACAGGTCGTTCTAACTCTCGTTACGATTGGATTTTTAAAGTTCGAGACAAATACGAAACGTATATTGATACGGCTAACCTTCAGCCGATGAAGTTTATTAGAAATGTAGATGAGGGTGGTTATAAGAAAATTGAAAACATCACTTTTAATCAACAAGCCAATACGGCTATTACGCAACAAGGTGTATATAAAGTGCCCAATTGCATTCAAGATGTGTTGAGTAGTATTTACTATGCAAGGAATATTGATTTCAACAAGTATAAGGAAGGCGATAAAATTCCCTTTAGCATGTTTATGGATAATGAAGTACACAATTTGTACTTACGCTATATGGGTAAAGAAACCGTAAAAACCAAGTACGGAAAATTCAATACCATTAAATTCAAACCCTTGCTCATTAAAGGCACTGTGTTTGAAGGTGGCGAAAAAATGACCGTTTGGGTAAGTGATGATGCTAACCATGTTCCGGTACGTATCGAAAGCCCAATAGTAGTGGGTACGGTTAAAATTGACATGATGGGCTTTAGCAATCTGCGTCACCCATTAACCGGCTTAATCAGCAGAAAATAATCAATCTACAAATTCATAACCAATATCGTTGCGGTAATTCATACCCTCAAACTGAATTTGCTGTAATGCTTTTTTAGCCGTTGTTACCGCTTCGGAAATAGTATTGCCCGGGGCAGTAACAGTAAGCACTCTTCCGCCATTGGTTAGCAACTGACCGGCTTCGTTCGTTGTTGTTCCTGCTTGAAAAATGATAGCACCTTTCTCCAATTGAACCTTACTCAAATCACTTATTGGAATATGCTTTTTATAATCGCCGGGATAACCGCCACTCACCGCCATCACTGTAGCGTAAAATCCATCGTTATAGCTAATGTTGGCATCTACCAAAGTGCCATTATCCATTGCTGCAAATAAGGCTACCAAATCGGTGTACAATCTAGGCATGACCACTTCCGTTTCGGGGTCACCCATTCTGCAATTGTATTCAATCACATAAGGATCGCCGCCACAATTCATCAATCCAAAAAATACAAAACCGGTGTACACTAAGTTTTCGGCTTGCAATCCGTTGATGGTAGGTGCAATAATGCGTTCTTCTACTTTTTGCATGAATGCCTCATCCATAAATGGTACAGGAGTTACACAACCCATACCACCTGTGTTCAATCCCGTATCGCCTTCGCCAATACGCTTATAATCTTTGGCATGACCAATCACTTGATAGTCTCTTCCATCGGTCAACACAAAAACACTTACTTCAATTCCTTTTAAAAATTGTTCAATCACCACTTTGGTACTTGCTGTGCCAAATTGTTGGTGAACAATCATGTCTTCGAAAGCCGTTAAAGCAGCCGCATGTGTTTCTGCAATAATCACTCCTTTGCCCGCTGCCAACCCATCTGCTTTTAATACAATAGGTAAGCTGTGTTGGCTAATGTATGCTTTACCGGCTTCGTAAGTAGCACTTGTAAATTCGGCATAAGCTGCGGTAGGAATATGATGCCGCTGCATGAATTGTTTACTGAATGCTTTACTGCCTTCTAATTGTGCCGCCGCTGCTGAGGGACCAACCACAATACCATTCCAACTGCCATCTGCATCTCCTTTTAGAAAATCATAAATGCCATTCACCAACGGTTCTTCGGGACCCACCACTACAATATCAATCGCATTATTGATACAAAATTGTTTGATAGCAGTAAAATCATGCAACGAAAGGTTAACGTTCGTTCCCAGTTGTACTGTACCAGGATTGCCCGGTGCAATAAACAAATTGGCACAGTGATAACTTTGCTGCATTTTCCAGGCCAAGGCATGTTCTCTGCCGCCACTTCCTAATAAAAGTATGTTCATGAGATGGGCTTAATGGCTGCGAAAGTAATTGGGTTTTTTGAGGTATTGTTTTGAGTTTTGGGTTTTTATGTTTTTTTACATCAAATCTGCTTATTTTGAGCCTTTAACCAAACTTCCAACTCACTAACGAAAATTAACTGTATGAATCAAGCTGCAAGCAATCAAGGACATCCAAAGGGTTTATGGGTGTTATTTGGAACTGAAATGTGGGAACGTTTCAACTTCTACGGTATGCGTACCATCTTAACGCTTTTTATTGTGAATGCGTTGATGATGAGTGAAGAACAGTCTTCGATTATTTATGGCGGCTTTTTAGGCCTATGTTATTTAACCCCTATGTTGGGTGGATTTGTTGCGGATCGCTTTTTAGGTAATAGGTTATGCATCATGTTAGGTGGTTTGCTAATGGCAACCGGTCAAATGTTGCTATTTGTAAGTGCTACAACATTCAGTTCTAATCTTGAATTGGCTCGTACCTTATTGTATATCGCTTTAGGCATAATCATATTAGGAAATGGCTTTTTTAAGCCGAACATTTCCAGCATGGTGAGCAGTCTTTATCCAAAGGCAGAAAGAAATAAGTTAGATACTGCATTCACTATTTTTTACATGGGTATTAACTTGGGTGCTTTCTTGGGACAATTGATTTGTCCTATTGTTGGTGATGTAGTAGATGCTAACGGTGTTAGAGATATCTATGCCTTTAAATGGGGCTATTTAGCAGCTTCTTTAGCGATGTTGATTGGTACCGCAACTTTCTTTTTTCTAAAAGATAAATACGTAAGAACTCCGGAAGGAAGACCGATTGGTGGTTTACCTTCAAAAAATGAAGCCGGAGATTATGAAGAAGGCGAAGCACAAAAAGCAGTGTTCTCCAATAAGGCATTAGCAGGTGCGGTATTGGCATTTATAGGCTTGGGATTACTGTTCTTTTATGTTGCCGGACAAAATGTGATTTACTCTATCATTTATTCTAGTGGTCTTTCATTAGCCGGATTAATTTTAAGCGATAGTTCATTAACCAAAGAAGAAAGAGATCGCATTATTGTTATTTATATTGTTTCTTTCTTCATTATTTTCTTCTGGGCAGCATTTGAACAAGCCGGTTCTTCTTTAACTTTTATTGCTAACAATCAAACCGATAGAAATTTCTTTGGTTGGAATATGCCACCTTCTATGGTGCAAATTTTCAATGGTATTTTTGTGGTCGCCTTTGCTGTACCATTTAGTATTTTATGGGATAAATTAAGAGCCAAAGGCAAAGAACCTATTTCTCCTGCCAAACAAGCTGCAGGTTTAGCATTGATAGCATTGAGTTATTTCATTATCGCACATAATGTGAAAGACTTAGGAACGTCTGGCTTATTGGCTATTCACTGGTTGATTTTATTGTACTTAATTCAAACTTTTGGTGAATTGTGTTTGTCGCCAATTGGTTTATCATTGGTAGGAAAACTAGCGCCAAAAAGATTTTCTTCTTTACTCTATGGTGTATTCTTTTTGTCCAACGCATCGGGCTATGCCTTAGCCGGAACATTGGGCTCCATCTTACCTGCTACCGGCGAAAAGTTTACCAAAGCCAAAGAACTAGGCATTGACCTACAGGCGGTATTAGACAAAACTGTTACACCAACTGCTGAGCAATTAAAACTTTTAGCAGACAATCAAATCAGAGCTTACAATCCAACATTTGCAGGATTTACCATCAATAACTTGTTTGAGTTCTTTATGGTATTTGTAATTCTTTGCGGCATTGCATCTGTATTGCTATTTGCACTTACCCCTAAATTAAAGAAAATGATGCATGGGGTGAGATAACAGCAAAACCTTTATTTTTAAAGTCTCGCAACATTGCGAGACTTTTTTATTTCAAACCATTAGCCATGTGGAAACAACATCCTAAAGCCCTGCCTTTTTTGTTTTTTTCTGAAATGTGGGAACGTTTCGGGTACTATTTAATGATTGGCATTTTTACCTTATATCTGAAAGATGTAAAAGCCGGATTTGCCATGACCGAAGCCGAATCTGCCGATCTTTACGGTACGTTCATTGCCCTCGTTTTCTTAACCCCTTTTGTTGGCGGATTGATTGCTGATCGTTATTGGGGCTATCGCAAATCTATCATCATTGGTGGATTAATGATGGGTGCCGGTTATTGCTTAATGGCTGTACATAGCTTGCCCATCCTCTACATCAGCATGACACTTGTGATTATTGGTAATGGATTTTTCAAGCCCAATATTTCTACACTTTTAGGCAATGTATATTCTACCCCACAACACAACCATCAAAAAGATGAAGGCTATAATATTTTTTATATGGGCATCAATGTAGGTGCATTCATCTGCAATTTTTTTGGCGCCGTATTGTACAACACTTTGGGTTGGGGTTATGCTTTTGTTGCTGCAGGTGTAGGTATGTTTTTAGGTGTCATCATTTTTTTGGTAGGCACATCGCATTATAAAGCATACGATGTAAAAAAAGGCGTAAGAGATGGCGACATGAGTATGTTAAAAATTACCGGATTGATTTTACTACCTGCTGTTGCAGCCGGTGTCATTGGTTGGTTAGTAAAAGGCATTACAGGACCTGATAATTTGGGTGGAAATATTTTTGGCTCCGATTCTACCGATGCCTTTTTATTTGCATGTATTCCGGTATTGTTGTTTTATGGCTCTTTGTATTTTAAATCGGACAAGGAAGAACAGCCTGCAATGGGTGTATTGTTGACCATTTTTGTGATGGTGATTTTATTCTGGGCCGTTTTCAAACAAAATGGTTCTGCCTTGAATACCTGGGCCGATAGATACACCGACCGTTCAGTATCCGGCACTACTAAAGATGTGTTTAATGCGGTAAATCTCACCCAAACCATTACGTATAAAAAAGATTCTGTGGCATTGTATGATGAACAATTCAGACTGCAACGAGCCAATGGAAAACCCATAAAAGTGTGGGACTATCCGGTGTATTTTAGAAATGATACCCAAAGCAAGATGCAGACAGAAGGCGGCACACTTAGTATTTGGAGTACCAACCTTAGTCAAAGTATTAATCCGGGTTGGGTAATCATATTAACGCCTTTGGTGATTGCATTTTTTTCATGGATGCGTCGCAATGGCAAAGAACCTTCTACCCCAACTAAAATTGCATTTGGTTTATTGATTTCTGCACTATCGGTTTTGGTAATGGTAGCCGCTGTAAAAGTGGGTGGTAATGGAACGGAGAAAGTAAGTGTGTGGTGGTTGATTGGCGGTTATGGCGTTATTACGATTGGTGAATTGTTGTTAAGCCCAATGGGCTTGTCGTTGGTATCTAAATTAAGTCCGGTAAGAATTACTTCGTTGATGATGGGTGGCTGGTTTGTGGCTACCTCTATTGGTAATAAACTAAGCGGTGTTTTAGCAAGTATGTGGGATAGATATGAAGATAAATCGAATTATTTCTGGCTCAACTTTGCATTACTACTAGCGGCCGCAGTGGTATTATTTGCTATGCTAAAACGATTGAATAAAGTGATGAAGAATAGTGGGGTGAATTAATACTATCATCTTTTAACAAAACAGCCCCGAATTTGATTCGAGGCTGTTTTGTTTTTTATACCGGACATTTTTCATGATAGTTAATCAGTTCAATCGGTGTTCTTTCTATTTCGTAGCCTGCATACTTTTCGCTTACTTCGTCTAACACTGCTTCTACTTCTTCCATTTCTTTCAAGGTTACCAATCGGTTTCTAAACTCTTTAATATTGGGTAAGCCTTTTAAATAATTGGCATAATGCCTTCTCATTTCATTGATGCCAACAATTGGTCCCTTCCACTCTACCGATTTACGCAAATGCTTTTTAGCTACTGTTACTCTTTCTTCTAAAGTTGGTGGAGCTAACAATTCGCCGGTTTGTACATAATGTTTGATTTCTCTAAAAATCCAAGGATATCCGATAGCAGCCCTTCCAATCATAATCCCATCTACTCCATATCTTTCTTTGTACAGTTTTGCTTTTTGCGGACTATCAATATCGCCATTACCAAAGATGGGAATTTGTATTCTTTGGTTGTTCTTCACTTTTTCAATCAAGGTCCAATCCGCTTCGCCTTTATACATTTGGCTACGGGTTCTGCCATGAATGGCTAACGCTTTTATGCCTACATCTTGCAATCTTTCTGCAACTTCTTCAATATTTTTAGAGTCTTCATCCCAGCCCAATCTTGTTTTAACCGTAACGGGTAAATTGGTGGCTTTAACTACCGCATCGGTTAATCTAACCATCAAATCAATATCTTTCAACACACCGGCACCGGCACCTTTGAGCGCTACTTTTTTTACAGGGCATCCAAAGTTGATGTCTAATAAATCGGGATTGGTAACATCAACAATTTTAGCAGCTAACGCCAAGCTTTCTTCATCACCACCAAAAATTTGAATACCGATTGGTCTTTCGTAATCAAATATGTCGAGTTTATGGCGGCTTTTGATCGCATCTCTAATCAATCCTTCGCTGCTGATAAATTCGGTGTACATCAAATCGGCACCATTGTCTTTACACACCGCCCTAAACGGCGGATCACTCACATCTTCCATGGGTGCTAGTAACAACGGAAAATCGGGCAGTTCAATATTTGCTATCTTAACCATGGGCCTTTTATACAAAAAATGATTGTTTACAATAAAAGAGTTGCAAATTTACAGCCTTATTGTGTAACAGATGATGAATACCTATTTCAAATACCAGTCTCCGGCTATACATTTCGTTGCTTTTTTGGGACTGGCTTCAGGTTTTTTTATTGTAAGTGCTATCGTTTCTAATACTTTTTTTGCCGATGTGGCATTGATATTAACCGATAAAAATATCACTGTAACGCCGGCATTAGTGCAGCAATTTAAGTTGGCGAATGTGGTGGGAGCTATTATTGGGTTTTTAATTCCTGCGCTATTATTTGGCTATTTTTCTGATGAAAAACCAATATCTTTTTTAGGATTACGCAAACAGCAAATGCCGTTGTTGATCCTACTCAGCATTGTTTTGGTATTTGCCGTTCAACCTTTTGTTGCTTGGTTGGGTGAATTGAATGGTAGCATCAACTTTGGTGCAGCGCAAAAAGAAATTTTAGCCACAGAAGAACGGTATAATAAAGCCATCAACACCATGTTGCAAATGAAAACGGTGGATGAGCTATTGTTGAATATTACCATCATGGCATTATTGCCTGCCGTGGCAGAAGAATTGTTTTTTCGGGGTTCTTTACAAAAAGTATTATTCCGCTGGACTAAAAAACCTTGGTTAGCCATTGGCATTACTTCATTGGTTTTTGCCATGTTGCATGGCACCGTGTTAAAGATTGTTCCAATTTTTACTTTGGGGGTGATGTTGGGTGTGATGTATCATGTAACTAAAAATTTATGGTATGGTATTATCACCCATTTCTGCAATAATGCGATGGCGGTTATTGCGCTGTATTATGCCGATAAGAGTCCGTTATTAAAAAAATTGAGCGATGATAACTTAACTGTTTCTGTAGTTGCTGCTTTGGCAAGTGCAGTGGTAGCAGTAGTTATCATAGTGATATTATACCGCAAAAGTGCCGGTACACAATCTAATGCCTACGATCCCGAATTAATTGACTGATAAGAATCAGCTTGTTTCCTACGCTTTGCTGTAACTTGCAGCATGGCTTTATTGTTACATATTCATCCGGATAATCCCAACCCGAGGAACATTAAAACAGTAGTTGAATGTTTACTCGATGGTGGTGTTATTATTTATCCCACCGATACCATTTATGGTTTAGGTTGTGATATTTTTCAACACAAAGCCATTGAAAAAATTGCCCGAATTAAAAATGTTGATCCGCAAAAATCGCAACTGAGTTTTGTCTGTTACGACCTCAGCGATTTAAGCAAATACACCAAATCTATTTCAACACCACTTTATCGTTTACTGAAGAATTATTTGCCTGGCCCATACACTTTTATTTTACCGGCTAGTAAAGAAGTACCTAAAATTCTCAACAGTAAAAAAAATACGATTGGTTTAAGAGTACCTGATAATAATATTGCTGCTACGATTGTAAAAGAGTTGGGCCATCCTGTATTATCTGCATCACTACCGGGAGAAATGGTAGAAGAATACACCGACCCCGAATTGATGTATGAAAATTTTAAGCATTTGGTGGATGTAGTAGTTGATGGCGGCATTGGTGGCATGACTCCCTCTACCATTGTTGATTGTACTAGCGAACCGTATCAACTCATTCGTCAAGGTTTAGGAGAGTGGGAGGAATAGACTTCCATTGGCAACATTTAAGCCATCAATTTTACAATAGGAATTCATGCGTTAAAACAACGGCAACTGATTGGGCAAAATATTAAAACTTTTACGATGGTATTTGCACAAGCCATATTGTTCAATGGCTTTACGATGCGTTAATGTGCCGTAGCCTTTATTATTATCCCAGCCGTAATGCGGAAACTCCAAATGCAATGCTTGCATGTAGGCATCTCGATAGGTTTTGGCCAAAATACTTGCAGCAGCAATAGCGGCAAATTTACCATCGCCTTTTACAATGCAGTGATGTGGTGTTTTTTTGTACGGTGTAAACCGATTGCCATCTATCAATAATAATTTTGGCTTGGGTTTCAATTGATCGATAGCTAAGTGCATAGCTTTAAAACTAGCTTTCAAAATATTGCTCGTATCAATCGCATCATTATCTAACATCGCAACGCCATAACTAATGGCATTCGCTTCAATAATCTGCCGCAAGGCTTTTCTATCTTTTTCTTTTACTTGTTTACTATCATTCAATAAAGGATGATGAAAATCCTTCGGCAAAATAACCGCAGCTGCAAAAACTGGCCCCGCATAGCAGCCTCTACCGGCTTCATCGCAACCGGCTTCTACTACAATATCTTGATAAAAAGGCGCTAACATGTTTTAAAAATTATGACGTAATCCCATAGACAAAAAACCATCATCTGCAAACCATCTATTGTTCCATCCAAATGGTTTTCTAAAATTTTGATACTGCATACCAAGTGTTACACTAGTATGTTTAAAAGCCTGAAAAGCCATGGATGCACTCAAACTATAATTAACCATTAGCGGCTTTTTGGCCGATACCACTTGCAAGGTTTTCGAATCTTGTTGAATTAAAAATCCATTACCACTCGGCAATCGGCGGTATCGGGTTACGGTTTCTTCTATGTCAGATTTGGTGTACCACATCAAACCCAAACCCAACCCAACGGTGTAGGTGATTTGCTTGGGCAACAAAAAACTCTTAAAACTGCATTGGAATTGGTTGTCAATGTTCATCCACTGAGACCGAAGTTCTAAAGCCACATCGGTATAATTGCTAGCCACAAATTGGGTACTGGTATCGGTCGTG
This sequence comes from Methylophilus rhizosphaerae, assembly GCA_943370285.1. Taxonomy (GTDB): domain Bacteria; phylum Bacteroidota; class Bacteroidia; order Chitinophagales; family Chitinophagaceae; genus CALRQJ02. Next base: position 40,370 of record CALRQJ020000015.1, read on the forward strand.
TAATACTCAGAATCGTAATTAATATAGGGCTGAAATTGAACACCTAATTGCCAGGAAAACTGCAACCGTTTAGATGGAATGTTCAATGCCTTGGTAGTACCAATGCCCAAGCTAACCGGATTGGGAAAGATGGTAGACATACCGTTTCGTACAAATAGTTCTCGCTGCGGAAAAGTATCGAGCCAATAGGTGGGTTGGTGCTTGAACAAAGATGGCCATTGGTTTTTGTTGGTGGTAAACCCATCGCCAACATAACCGTTGAGGCTTAATTCTATAGATTGAAAAAAACGTTTTTGCTGTGCTTTTCCCTGCCCAAACAAGCCGAAAATAAATACCAAAACAAGGCTTATTTTGCTCCACCAATGCCGTTTTTCTATTGCCATACAAAAAATATTAGCACAAAATTGCTAAATTAATTAGTTTGAATAATAATTTCCGCTTACCTTAGCTTCCTTATTAATTTTGGACCATAAAACTATACCAAATGAGTAACGCAGAAAAACTAAAAGCACTTAAACTGACGATTGACAAAATCGATAAGGACTTTGGCAAAGGCAGTGTAATGATGATGAGTGACAAAGGTGTGCATGAACAAGAAGTCATTTCAACCGGATCGATAGGATTAGATATTGCCCTTGGCATTGGCGGTTTACCTAAAGGTAGAATTGTTGAAATTTATGGTCCGGAAAGTAGTGGTAAAACAACCATTGCCATTCATGTGATTGCCGAAGCACAAAAGAAAGGCGGCATGTGTGCTATTATTGATGCGGAACATGCTTTTGATAGCGGCTATGCTCAAAAATTAGGTGTTGATGTAGATAATTTATTGATCTCTCAGCCCGACTATGGCGAACAAGCTTTGGAGATTGCCGATCGATTGATTTTGAGTGGTGCGTTAGATGTGGTGGTGATTGACTCCGTAGCGGCATTGGTACCCAAAGGCGAATTAGAAGGTGAAATGGGTGATAGCAAGATGGGCTTACAGGCTCGATTAATGAGTCAGGCTTTGCGTAAATTAACCGCTACCATTAACAAGACCAATACCGTTTGTATTTTCATTAACCAGTTGAGAGAAAAAATTGGGGTGATGTTTGGCAACCCCGAAACGACTACCGGCGGTAATGCGTTGAAGTTTTATGCCTCAGTACGTTTGGATATTCGCCGTATGGCACAAATTAAAGATGGTGATGAAGCCATAGGTAACCGTGCCAAAGTAAAAGTAGTAAAGAACAAAGTAGCACCGCCTTTCCGTTCGGCAGAATTTGATATCATTTTCGGAGAAGGTATTAGCAAGATTGGTGAAATTATTGATATGGGTGTAGAGTTAGGCATTGTAAACAAAAGCGGAAGTTGGTTTAGTTATGAGACCAATAAATTAGGACAGGGTAGAGAATCGGTAAAACAATTGTTACACGACAATCCTGAACTAGCAGCAGAAATAGAAGGAAAAATTAGAGCCAAAGTAGCCGAGGCCAAAGAAGCCAAAGCCGAAGCATAACGTTGTATAAACCTTGGGGGTTTGAACCGTGTAGCCACTGCGTTACACGGTTTTTTTATTGTGCCGGGAAGGTGGGGAGGGCAGAAAGAAAAAAATGTTTTGAAAAACTACTTCCATGGTTCGTGTCTTCACGAACCAATTGTACATACGATTACAGTTTAAATTATTTTGCCACAAAGGCGGGAAGGCTCAAAGAAAAAACTTCTTTTTACCATTTAAATAATATGAATGGAACCATAGTATTAATATCGTTCTTTAGTAAGAAAAACCCAACTGCCCCAAACACCTGCTACCGGCAATAAGATGCTTAATAAACAGAGCATTATTAGTTGAGAAAGATTAATTTTTTCACTTTTCCATGCATTAAAAGACAGTATAATTACATAGAATACTAAAGCCACATACGATAGGATTAAGGCAACAAGTATACTTCTTGGCAATGCAATTAATAGGTTCATAACGCTAGACATTATTTAATGGCTGCCAAATTACGTTTTTTTACCATTATTAGTTGCATTGGGTAGCTCATTTTGGTCTTGCTGGAGTCTCCTTAACAAGCCCGGTGCATAAGCAAAGGGACTCCGTCAGAGAGAATAATTTTATAGATGTTTAACAGACCAAAATCGGTAAATGCCAGAGTATAATAGCAAGGCTGCTAAGGTGTACATCGAAAGCCGGGCGGAATAAATTAGTATTTGTAATTCAATTTGGATTCAGACTCAGCAAACGTATATCTATCAGCTTTTGTACTTAACTTCAAGTCTTGGGCAGAAGAAATAATATTACCTAGCCTCCACAAAGCCCTATTCGTAAGTGGCAAGAATTCAGGCAGGTTTCAATGTTAAAAAGTAAAATGTATGTTCAAAAAAACATTCCTTTTCATTACTACTATTTTAGTAGGGATATCTGCATCCAATGGATATAATGGCCAAGATGTATTTAAAGGATCAACATCTATTACATCATTTTTAGATTGGTTCAATATTACAGAACATTATGTACACCTAAAAGGGATTATTATTTTAGACCTGATTCCAGCCGTTTTTCTCATCGTTCAACTAGTTATATTTTTTAAAGACAAACAGAAAATAAAAGGATTGTTTGCTGTTCTTTCATTGTTGGCAAATTGTGTTGGGGTATTTATTGTGATACAATATGCTTACCCGATTGCTGCCCAAATGGCCAATTGGACACCCGATAATTTACCAGCTAATTGGATTAGCTTAAAAGATGATTGGATAAATTATATCGGTTTATATGGTCTATCGGGTGTTTTAGGATTAGTTTTTTTTCTGATAACTTACTATGTTCCTGCAAAAAAGAATACTAGTATAAAACCACTACACCCATTTTTTAATGTGTTAAAAAATGCATTGCTTTTTATTATAACCTTACCCTCATTACTAGGTGCATCTGGGGTTATCGATTTTATTTTTTCTCCCATTGGTTACAAAATTTCAGGCACAACATTTATTGAAATGCACCGTCCGGTAGATTTATTAATGAGAAGTATTGGTCCAATAGTATTTACGATTATGCTTTCGTTATACGGCTTACTTGCCATTCTTTTTTTTATTGAAAAGAGCAAAATAAAAGGCTTTCTTATTGTAGCAGCAATCCTGCTCCTTTTAGGCAACACTTTTGTTGCTTTACAAGGCAACAGACCTTTGAACGATTTATTTCTAACATGGACGCCAACAACTATACCTAGCAATTGGTCAAGTTTAAGAGATGAATGGTTTAGTTATCATTTATATAGAAATATTTTTAACGCATTGCAACTATTTTGTATTCTTCTTATCTATTTTGTCCCAAAAAGTAAGAACAATATACCAGCATCGTAACTTCTGACAAAAGGTTTGACGCAAAACGTTTGTGTAAATAGCGAGGCCCCATAGCAAGGCTGCTTAGGCCATACATGGAGACCCCGGCAGAACAAAGACTTCCGTTAATAGGAATTCGTTATTTGGATTTCTTCGAAATCAAATTGTATACGGTTGCAATCAAAAATAACATCATAAAGACTACGGAAATAACTGCAAATAGTCGAAAAAGATAAATTTCTCTACCAGTGATAATTGACCAAGCATGGCCTAACTGGCAAATACAAGCAATAATAAATGAGACGAATAATGTAATTAGATTTTTTTTCATAAATCAATTTTTTATCCTGCTGGAGCCTATTTAATAAGCCAACAGTCTAAGCTAAAGACCACATGCATAGAAAATATAATAATATATTTTTATGATTGGATAATAAGCCAAATGCAAATTGTGATAAACGAAAGTTGAAGATAATATAACACGAAGACCAATCCCGCTAGGGATGGCATGTGAATAATACTATAAGCCTAAGGAGAAAGGAGTGCCGTAGGCACGGTATGTTTACGTATAAAGCTAAGCATTGCAAAGGCACAAGAAGCACTGGCTAGAAGATACAATGAAAATATTTTTTAGCCACGAAGGTGGGAAGGCTCAAAGAAAAAACTTCGTTTTATAATAATCTTTATTTATTTCAAAAAGCTCACTATTACTTTAGAGAATAATTAAACGAAAATTGGTAAATAGGAAGCGAATACTCAATTTCAGGCTGTTTGATGTATTTGTAATAAATAGCTTTAAGATTTAATAGATTATTGATTTCGATACCAAAACCTGCTGAATAGCCCGTATACATACCATTTGTATTGACTGCTGGCAAAAAATCTCTTATTTGTTTGGGAGAAGTATAGCAAGTATGGTAGCGGACAGCTAACCAAAATATTCCTACATTTTTTGAGTTACTTCGTTCCCAAGCTCCGGTTTGAAAATACATACCTGAAGTAACAAAAGCATTGACAAAATTAATAGGCTTACCGGTAGTTGGGTTATTAATAGGGCCTATTCTATAACCTGTCAATACTCTTTCTCCTATATGATACAATAAACCAAGTTTAGTAACTGTTGTACTTTTTTTAAGATATATCACCCCATCTACCGAAAGATTAACCAAGCCACTCAGCGGATTGATGTAGCCATTAATCAAATGATCGTTATTGCGTTGACCAATTAAAGCTGTCGTAGGATTTTGAAAGTTATTTGCAGAAACACCTGAATATATTGACAGAGGAATAGCAAACTTACCAGGCTCACCTATATACAAACGAATGAAACGGGCAGATGCGTTAATCTGCCCGTTATTCATTACATCTATAAAACCATTGGTAAAAATCTCCGGTTTAAAATCTTTATTAATACCGCTAATTGGCTTTTGTTTTAAACTATCGTTTGGTTTTTGGGCATGGGAAATGAATGAAAACAAAAAAATACCTGATATCAAGATACATTTAAGCATGAAGTAGTAGAAATAGAAATTATGCTACTTAGTTAGGTCGTTAGAAAGAAAAACAAATCTTTAATAACAGAATATTATGTATACTAGTTGATTATATACTTATAAAATACAATATAAAGTAATGCTAGAAAAAACAAATACCCAAAAGAAAGCCGCCTATATTGAACTACAAAATTTAAGGGAAAATTCTGCTTTTTAATATCAGCTATACTCTTTAAAATTGTGGTAATTAAAAATATGAAAACTAGGCCAAGAGAAATGATTAAATATTTATTATCTGCTTTATGTATACGATTATTATAAAAAAATAAAAAAGATGGAAATAGAACACTCAATATCATTGATAAAATTCTTGTAATTTTATTCAATGAATCGAAAATAACTTTATCTCTTGGTTCTAATTTATCAACTATTTTTTGCTTTTTTAATGTGATACCAAGTATTAAAATACAAAGCAATATAATTAACAAATACATATTTTATGATTTAGTTTTTACATTCGTTATAATCAACTAGTGCGTCATCGTGACAAGTGGTAAGACCGTATGTCGCTGTTGCGATACAAACAACTGTTCCGATTCCACCTGTCCACCATGTTAAAACAACACACCCTATATAAGCTGCTGTGAAATTTCTATCGCAACGACATTTATCTTTTACATACGTGTTCCAGCATTTATCATCTGTTTGTAGACCGTCACACCTAATTTTTAAAGTTGAACCGTCCATATTTGCATATTCATTAACATAAAGATTAAAGGTTTTAATTCTTTGTTCTTCATTATATTCCTGTAGGTATGAATACCTATTTAAAAAATGATTTCTCAGCAAGCTATCTTCACCAAAATATTTTTGAAGTTTCTGAACAAAAGTTTCGCCATATATCTCTCGATAATTTTGAATATTTTCCCCTTTACTTATATTATTCAGAACTTCATTAATTAAATCTAGCCTAGTAATTCTAGCCTCTTGAATAGCTAAACCCAATTCTGACCCACTATTAAATAAAAGTAGAACTTTTTCGTCATTTATCATAGCAGCTACACTAGTGTCTTCAATAAGATGTATGGAGGTAATGTTTTTTCTTAATTGATCTGAAACTTTTGTCGACCCTTGTGTTTCGGATAGAGAGCATAAAATTAGAAAAATAATTAAACAACTTAACCTATTAATATTCATAAAAGTAAAAATTAATTACCCTACTCTGTTCAATATCCGGTTTTCGGTTTCCCGTCTGCTTGGCGCCTAAGCATAGTGTAAAACTGGCATATTTAAAAGCAAAAAACGAATGTTAGTATTACAAATAGTTTCCATTTAAGAAACTACAGTTTCCCAATATGAAACTTTTCTTATATTGCAATAAATATGGTTTTATGTTAGATTGTTGTAAAAACTATCCATATAATAGCCAAAACAAGGCAAAACTGATAAAGCTCTACCGCTTACAATATAACTATCCGGCAAGATATATTGCTAAAATGATGGGTATCAGTACTAGCTACTATAGCAAAATAGAAAGCGGGAAAGTTGATGCCGGCTTATCATTTATCGTTCCATTTGCTTTGTTATTCGATATGTCACCGGCAGATTTCTTAAGGCACTTTGATTATACCAATCTTTTACCGCCCCATCATTCACATATAATTAAAAAATGGCACTAAATAAACGACTTAACCAAACTCATAATTATCTTCTATTAGGATGATACTACTACAATTTGTGGCGTTTTCCTTAGATTAGCCCATAAATTCAACCCTTGCTGTACTACTGCTTACGCTTTGTTATTCGTATTGCACTACAATTATTTTGCAGTCGTTTGGTGGTACACCATCAAACATTAATCAAAACAAAAGGGCCGCTGCTCATTACGGCTAATCATCCCAATTCATTTTTAGATGCTATCATCATTGGGGCTTTGTTTCAACAGCCCGTACATTTTTTAGCCCGTGGCGATGCCTTTAAAAAACCTTGGCATCGCTGGTTATTAGAACAACTACATATGATACCAATTTATCGTATCAGCGAGGGCCGTCAGTACCTTCATTTAAACAATTATTCCTTTAACCGCAGTTACGAAATTTTAGCCGCAGGCGGCATAGTGCTCATTTTTATTGAGGGCATTTGTGTCAACCAACACCAACTACAACCCTTTAAAAAAGGCGCTGCCAGAATTGCTTTGCGTTGTTGGGATAATGCTATTCCATTACAAGTAATGCCGGTGGGCATCAGCTACGATAGCTTTAAAGAGTTTAATAAAACAGTAGTGGTAGATGTTGCTCCTCCATTATCAAAAGCAGCGCTTACCATTGATGGCGATGCCGTTAAAAGCATGCATCAATTTAATACTATTATCAAAACACAATTAACAACATTAATTCATCCACCCATCCCTACAAAAACACAACACCATGTATTGTTGTCAGCATTGGGTTGGTTAGGTTGGCTTTTGCATCGGCCTTTCTATTATCCTATACAACAATGGGTAGCATCAATAACCAAAAAAACCGTTTTTTTTGATTCGGTATTGTTTGGCGTTTTACTCATACTCTATCCGCTTTATGTATGCTTATTGGTGTTCCTGTTAAGCTACAGTTCGCTAAGCAGTATTTGGATAGTTGCTATTGCCGCATTACATCCCATCACCGCATGGATAGCTGTTCGCTACTGCCATAAATAATAGCGGCATTACATTCGCAATCCTTATCTTAGTTTTCAATTGTAGTTATGAGCAGCATTAGAATAATGGGCCAACGTAAACGCATAGCGTTAGTAGCCCACGACCATAAAAAAGCCGATTTAATTGATTGGGCGATGTACAATAAAACAACATTGGCCAAGCATGAATTATTTGCTACCGGCACCACCGGAAAATTAATGGAAGCGGCATTAGACCGACCGGTGAAAAAATTATTAAGCGGTCCGTTGGGTGGCGACCAACAAATTGGAGCCATGATTGCAGAAGGTGTGATTGATATGATGATTTTCTTTTGGGACCCCATGGAAGCACAACCCCACGATAGTGATGTAAAAGCCCTGTTGCGTTTATGTGTAGCATGGAATATTCCGATGGCTTGTGATAGGGCTACCGCAGATTTTATTATGACTTCGCCTTTTATGCATCAAGAATACCATAGAACATTGCCCGATTATACCGATTATCTCACCAGACCAATTGATGCAGATGAGTGAGGTTACATTGAGGCCTTGGCAATTAACCGATGCACAAGCATTGGCAGCTTTAGCCAACAACAAAAAAATTTGGGATAATGTGAGAGATCGGTTTCCGCATCCTTACACGGTTAAAGATGCCATACAGTGGATTAATTTGCAGCAACAACATCAACCCACACAAAATTTTGCCGTTGTTTATAACGGACAATTAGCAGGCAGTGCCGGTGTTTTATTGCAAGAAGATGTTGCCCGTAAAACCATCGAAATTGGCTATTTCATTGGCGAAGCATTTTGGGGCAAAGGCATTGCTACTGAAGCAGTACGTTTATTGCTAACCTACACCGTTCAACATTATGATGTGGTGAGATTGTATGCACAAGTATTTGAAAACAATCCTGCATCCATGAAAGTATTAGAACATAATGGCTTTTATTTAGAATGTGTTCGTAAGAAAGCAGCATTCAAAAATAACACGGTGCTAGATGATTATGTATGGGTGAAGTTGGTGTAATTGAATAATCGATATTTCTGTTCGGCATTTATAATTTAAATCGAATGCCTAAGTACAACTCTCTACCTCTTGTTGGTCCCCAAGCAAACTGTGTATCAAAATAGGCACCAAATGGATTTTGCCAAGATATCAACGGTTGTCTTTGTCTGAAATTAAACAGGTTTTCAACCCCGCCGTACCATTCCCATTTTTTGAAGGTATAGGTAAACTGCGTATTCACAATCGCATAAGGGTCGGCATAACTAGGCCGTTGAAAATTGATGGGATTATTGTTGGTATTGGGTAATCGCTGTTTACCTGTATAATGCATATTGACATCTATATGCCATTTTTTATGCAAGGGCATAAAGGAGGCAGCCCCATTTAATCTATGTGTAGCATTAAATGGTAATGCTTCTTTCCTTCCATTTTTAACTTGGTACACATCTAAATATACATAGCCCAATTTTGCACTGATGGTATTGTAAAATGTTCCGCTTAACTCTGCTTGAAAACCATTAGAAACAGATGTTCCGGTGAAGTTTTTAATCACTGCTTTTAAAGGGTCGGTATCATAATCGGGGAAGATTTGATTTTGAAAACGGGTGCTGTAAAAATCTACTGAAAAATACCATTCGGCTTTTGGCAATTTGATGGTGTGCATGGCATTAAAGCCAAAGTTGAATGCTTTTTCTGGTTGCAATACTTCAGCAAAAATGATGTTTCTCGAACTAGCTAACATACCAATATTCTCACTGAAAATATTAGCGGTTCGCCATCCTTTACCTATCGATCCTCTAATGGTTGTATTCTGACTGATATTATATTTTAATAATGTTCGTGGTGTTACTTGCCATTTAAATTGGTTGTGATGATCAGCCCTAATGCCTACTATCCAAGTGAGTTTATCGTTCAATAGATTCATGGTTTGCTCGGCAAACAAGCCCGGAATGTTTTCAAATTTTGCATATCTGCCGTCGTAGTTGCGGGGCAAAATAGCAGCAGTAAATGCAATATTTTCTACTAACGACAAATGCCTATAACTAAAGCCGGATTTCAAGACATTACTATTGCCATAACTACATTCATATTGCAAATTGGCATAGCCATTGGTTTGTGTGGCATTGTACTTTGTAACGCCGAAATACGAAGTTTGTTGCTGGCTAAATCCTGAAGCATGCAATGAAAAACGATGGGTTTCATTAAGCCGATAAGCAGTTTTATACCAAGCTTCGGGCTGACTAATATTAACCACTTGCCCATAGGCATTGGTGGTACCTTTATCTTTTGAAAAATCAAAATTTGTTTGTCCGCCAATTCGCTGCTCATTCAAATAACGGATAGCAAACTGTGTACTCCATCCCCATTTTTGTTCGTCTCCTTTTTTCCATCGGTTATGCACCATAAAACGAGTGAGTAATGGCAGGTCTAAAAAAGTATCATCATCATTGTCAACGCTGCCGGCAGGCTGTACCATATGAAAAGCAGTGAGGCTACTCCATTTTTTCTTTTTGGTTGAAACGATGGCATTAAGATGTTTTTCACCAAAACTATTGATATACCCATTCAACAAGAGCTTATCGGTTTTATCGGGTTCTTTTGTTAATACATTAATTTGTCCGCTAATACTTTCAAACCCTTGTAACACAGAGTTAGCGCCTTTGGCCACATAAATATTTTCTACCAAAGGGCCGGGAATACTACTGATGCCATAAGTATAAGTTAAGCCTTGCACTTGCGGAAAACCATCTATCAACACCTGGTTGTAAATGCCAGACAAACCTAATATTCTCAACTCTTTTGAGTTGGTGATGATGTTGGTAGTTTGTGGCTGTACAGTAGATTGTGTTTCAAAGCAACCGGCTAAATCGCAGCATGCTGCTTTCTTCAATTCTAACGAAGAAATGACTTCTGTTTTGATGGGATTGGCAGCAATATAGGTTGCTCTTTTAGCACTCTTTACTTTAATGTTATTCAAGGCAGCTTGCTCTTGTAACACAATTGTTACAGCAACTAAACTATCTATTTGTAGGGTATCGGTTTTATATCCCACATAGCTTACCAATAACAAATATGGTTTTTGTTTGGGTAAGTTTAATGCAAACTCACCTGCTGCATTGGTAACCGTGCCGTTGTCGACGCCAAGCCACATCACCGTAGCGTTTTGCAGCGGCAACCCGTTAACGGTAGTTACTTTACCCTTCAACTGCTGCGCAACAGTCAATAGTGGGGCAATTAGTATGATAAATACTAGCAAAAAAGATTTCATGTGTTGCCTTGTTTTACCCCAATTTAACTTTGTAAGGTCTTTCGTTTGGATCATCGCAACCGGGCACATCCTCTACTTTAGCACGGATTTCTTTTTCCGTAATGATGGCCGCATCGAAAGTAATTTCAAAAACAGTTGTTGCTGAGGCTTTGCCAATTTGTTTGCAATTGGTAACACCGGTTAATTTACTCACTGTTTTTTGAATGTCTTTACAATCGTTAGCACAAGTAATGCCCGACACTTTATATTTAATGGTAGTGAGCGTTGCAGCTTGATTGTTGGTTACGGGTTTTTCTTTATTGGTTTGTGCTTGAACAGATACTGCAAGTAGTGTACATGCTACGATAAGGACACTGATATATTTAGTGAACATAAGATTGTAATTAAAAATGATGAAAATGAAATGGTACCATTTGCCAATGACACAATGGGCTATAACTAAGCAACAAGTTTAGGCGGTTGCCAGAAATCATAAGCAATTTCTGTTGGGCTTGCCTGATCTGCTTCGAAGCAAACAGGAATATTAATTTTTATAGCCGAGATATGTAAGCCGTTTACTTCAATTGTAAATGGAACACAATTGCTACAAGTTTGAAAAGGATTACAAATCACATTGTCATCACAACTAGTACCGGAGGTTTCTGTTGGTTCACAAGCGGAATTGGTACAACAGCCTGTTTCTACCTGTTCAAACAATACCATACTTCTTACACCCGATTCAAGGGTAAGTGCTAAGATGTAGATGGCTATGATGTACCAGAATGTTCTCATTCAGTAGGCAAATTACTGAATTTTACACAAGCAGCACTATAAGAAAGATTTACTTGAACTCACTATCTGCCACGCCTTTGTTTACAATGTAAGAAGCATAAGTAATTTCTACTTTCCCTTTTTTCATTTTAAGCTTATCGGCTTCGGTGGGTTTTTCGCCGCTTTCAAATTCGAGGGTAATGCCTTTTGGTAACTTATAATCTTTGGCATTGAAGCTGAAGATTACTTTATCGGGCAAACCATAATTGGCAAATTTGCCATAGGTGAGTTCCATATCAAATGTTCCGTTTTCACGGGTGGTAGTGGTTGCACGACGAATGAGCAAATTAGCTTCATCAATATATAAGGTTGATACTACAACATCGCTGTTTTCATCGGTGGGTAATAGTTTTACAATCTTTGTTTTTACACCTCCAACCATTGCTTCTCCGCTGCCGATAGAAACAAAATTATCCATCGTCATTACAGTATTCAAATTAATGCTCACACCACCTTTGGGCAAAACAGAAATGCCACCGTCTCTTTTAATTTTAAACTTGTTGGGCTTTTTATACACCACTTTAATTTTACTTAACGGTGCTTTGATAAACGCAATATTGGTTTTCATTTTGCCTTCGGCAGTATAATCATTCACCAAGTCTAATTTGGCTTTTACCTTGTTTACTAAGGGGGTCATATCCTGTGCTTGCAAGTTTGTGCTATTTGCAACAAACAGTGCCAATATTAACATGCTAACTACTACTTTCATTACCATTAATTTTATCTGCTTTAGCTTAAAACATCTTTCTTTTTAAATATCACAATCGAAGCACCAACCAATAACACAATATGCGTTAATAATACACCGGCAGAGGTTAATATCCTATCCCAATGTGCTACAGTGCCTTTTATGGTTTCGTTATCTACGGTTACTTGAATATCAAAAAACTCTTTCCACTTAATCATGTGTGTAGTAAACAAGAATGGTTTTACTGCATTGAATAAGGGAATATCTAACGTACTAAAAATGGTAAATACGATGATGATACTCATAGTGGCAACAATCGGACCAATTGAATTTTCGGCAAATAAACTCAAGAAAAAACCTAATGCTGCAACAGTTATCATGGCTAAAGAGGCGAAACAAAAAGCACCCACATAACGCCAAAACACATCATCTGCATCAAGCATTACAATGTAACTGCTTTTTAAGTTTACCATACTATCGGTTCCAAACACCCACATCGAAACAAACAAGGCTAAGAATGCCATCCAAATCAACAACATCATGGTGTACGTTGCAGCAGCAGTAAATTTGGCCAATATAAATTGTGTTCTACTGATGGGTTTGGTAATAAGCAATCGCATAGTACCCATATTGGCTTCGCCTGAAATTAAGTCGGCAGCAATTAAAGAAATGAGCAACGGCACATGCACCAATAACAATTGCAATATGATATAGCAAATGAGATAGCCATTCAATACATTGCCATCAAACTGAAAAGACAAATCTTTCAGCATAAAGTCAACATAACTTTTCCCGTCAATTTTTAAACCCATTTGTATGATACCTACCAATGCGGTGATGGCAATAAAGGCGATATAGGTACGAGGCCGTTTAAAAATTTTATACAGCTCAATTTGAATAAGTGTCCACATGTTGGTTTCCTGTTGTTACCTGTAAAAAATAATCTTCTAGCGAATGTCTGGGTTGCAAACTGATGACAGCTGCATCCATTTGTGCCAAATCTTTATGTAGTTGCGGAATTTGTTCTCTGCTTAATTTAAGAATGATATTATCATTTCTCGATGTTTGTAAAAAAGCCGACCAACTTGATTGTTGTAATGCTGCTAATGCCACTTTTGGATTTAATGTTTGCAGTTCTACAATTGTTTGAGTTGGGTCGAATAATTCAGCTGATGTGCCTTCTACCAACTTCTTGCCTTTATCAATAATGAGCACTCGAGTTGCCACTTGTTCTATCTCACTGAGCAAATGCGATGATACCACTACTGTTTTACCCAAGTTTCTACTTAAATGCAAAATAAGGTTACGCATATCTGCAATACCTTGAGGATCTAAGCCATTAGTGGGCTCGTCTAACACAATCAATTTAGGGTTATGCACCAATGCAATGGCAATACCTAAACGCTGCTTCATACCTTGAGAAAAGGTTTTCACTTTATCTTTTGCACGGTCTGCCAAGCCAACCATTTCTAATTGTTCCATCAACAGCGTGTTGGTGGGTTTTACACCACTTAGTTTAGCAAAGAGTTTTAAATTTTCGTAAGCAGAAAGATATTTGTACACATCGGGCTTTTCAATAACGGCACCGGTTTGTTGTAGAATGGCGTTACGATGCTTTTTCAAGTTTAATCCAAAAATTTCTATTTCGCCTGCTGTTGGTTCTATCAGGGTGAGCAACATACGAATGGTAGTCGATTTTCCGGCGCCATTTTGACCCAAAAAACCATATACATCACCTTCGTTTACGGTAAAAGAAAGATTGTTGACGGCAGCAAAATTTCGAAATTGTTTAGACAGGCCACGGACCTCAATAACTGGCTTCATAAGCTATATAACAATAAAGCCTAAAGGTAGTTGTTGGATTATTAAAATAATTAAAAGAATAGCCAATAAATCTTATTTGCCAACGGCTAAATACTGTTGTAGTGCTTTAACATAGGCTTCAAATGCGGCGATGCCTTTTGGCGTTACTTTACAGGTGGTTTGCGGATAATTATCTACAAATTGTTTGATTACATCAATATACCCAACCTCTTTCAGCTTTTGAATTTGAACACTCAAATTACCAGCTGTAGCGTTGGTTTTTTCTTTAATGAAGGTAAACTCCGCTTCTTTTACACCAATAAGCAGGCTCATCACCGCAAGGCGAAGTTGTGAGTGTAATATGGGGTCGAGTTCGTTAAACATGATTTGCCTGCCTTGCTTTATTGTACCTATCTCTTAAAATTAAACCCGGAATCAACCAATTGCCTATGCCTGCCAATCCGTTAAACAACACATCGTAAGTAGAAGATGTAAATAGCGATATAACGAAGAAAATATAACAAGCGATAGCACCATAAATCATGGGCTTAAAGTTTCTACTTAGCCCGGTAACGAGAGTTGGAAACGCATAAATAATCATGAGTAATGAAGATACACTTGGCACAAAGAGTTTGAATGATGTTATTGCTCCTGTTGTGGTATCTTTTTGTAATAGTTCTATACCATCTGCTGCAAGCAACTTCATACTGGAAGATGGAATAACATTCATATACGCCACCAATGCAAATAAACTGATGGCATAAACCGTCCATACGGCATCTAAAGCCATACCGCCTTCTGTTTTAACAATTCGCCTTTTCTTTTCTTGAATGGCAAGATAGATTTGTGGAATGATGGCCACAAATGCTAGTGTCCAAACATCAAACCCAATCCTAAAATCAAAATAATACTGGGCAAAACTGATTAAGCCACAAAATCCAACAACACTACCCCACAAAATAGCACTAGTGCCGTTTTCATGAAAATGGCTGCCTTTGGCTTTTTGAATCATTTCGGTAATCAGCGCCAAACTTTCTTGTTCGGTTAATTGTTTTTCGTTGCTCATGCAGACTGAGATTTATATTTTGCTTTCAATAAATAGCCCGGAATAATCCAAGCTGCTACCACCGCCAAAGCCAGTAAAAGTAATACATAAAGTGTTGGTGTAAATGTTGATATAATGGATAGGCTCCAACAACAGATACCTCCTATCATCAAAGGCTTAAAACGCATTACAGCGCCAGATAAAAAAGTGGGAATACCGTACAACATTAATATCAATGAATAGCTTACCGACCAGTTCATTTGCGATTTCCACCCAACAATGATAAACATGGTACAAAACCCACTGACGCCAAAAGCCGACCATATATAGCTGATAATTTCATCGGCATAGGTTTTAACGGTCTCCTTCTTTTTTTGTCGAGCCATCACTACGATTTGCATAATCACAGCTATCCAAGTTGCCATCCAAATGATTTCAGGATGTTCAAACCAATTTGTTTGCAGCAACAGAAAATGACCGGTAGAACAAAAGAAAATTACCCATCCCCAAAGCAGGTAAATAAAGCTATTGTCGCTAAACTTGTTTTTAGCTTGGTTAAGCATGCCTTCTATGATTTGAAGACTTGCTTCCGGCGATAATTGTTTTTCGGTTGACATGTGCAACAGTTTACGGTTATACTTTTGAGGACCTAAAGTTGCAATTTGCTGTACAATTTTGCACAGCAAATTGCTCACAATGTTATTTACAACGTTCTAACATCGCATTATTTTGTCTGCTACCCCAATTTGGGTGCAATGCAGATGCAGGTTTTGCATTAGCATACAAACTAGCTGCTTTTTCAAATAAAGGCTTGGCTTTATCTTTACCACCACCAAAAGCAGCCGGTGTGTTGAATAAGGTTTGTCCTTCGAGGTAATACACTCTTGGATTATTAGGATCCATTTTTTTAGCTGTTTCTAAAGCTTGGCCTGCTGCTGTACCATATTGGGCCCAACGGCTCATAGGGTCAACCATCATACGGTTGGTAGCAACCATTTGTTTTAAGCAATGTATTTCAGCATTATTATCTAAAGCCGCAGCCTTATCGATTAGGATATCAATTTTGTTACAGATAGCATCTTTTTGATCTAATGGTGCATTATAAGCCATTAAAATTTGACTAAATGCAGCGTAATAATAAGGCAACCATTGTGTTTTTTCGGCTTCTCCGATGCGTTCAAAAGCAGCAGATACATCGGTATAATCTTCAGCTGTTTTAGCAGAATCTAATAATTGCAAATTCTGCTGCATGGCTTTTTCATAATTGCCGGTTTGTGCCATAACAGTTATGGTGCAAAAAGAAATGATGGCGATAAATAGCTGTTTCATAATAGTATTTTTTAAGTTTAAAGTTTGATGTTGTTATTGATTGTTTTTTAATTTTTCGTACTCCTTTTCAGCAGTAAAAAGATTGTTACCATGATAGGCAGCAAAGTAGCTGAAAGCTAAACCTATGCCCCACCCTAACATTGGCCAAATAGGCCAGAAATACCTGAAATGATCATGGTTATAACTCGATAAAAACCAAATAGCAACCAACATGGTATTTACCAATACATAGCTAACGAGTTGCCATTTAAATCCGGCTCTTTTTTTAGCCATTTGCCAAAGCAAATCATCTTTTTGTTCAGTGTTCATGCTATACAATTTTAGGTTATTGATTTATAAATTATTGTTGATGGCATCTTGTGTTCTATCTACACCCCAACTCAAAAACAATCCAAGAAATAGGAATCGAGGAGCAACGGGTTCTATTGGTTGTTTAAATGTTCCTTGGTGATTATAGTTGTAACCAAAGACTTGCTTACTGCCTAACACATTGGTAACACTTGCTACTAATACACCGGAAGCTTTACCCATTTTTACCAGCTTGTTAGCGCTAAAGCCCAAGTTGTGATAATCGATTGTTTTACCTTGATCGTTGATATTGTATTTACCGCTTGTATTATCTTTTTGAAAGTTGTAATAAGGACGACCGGTAGCATAACTATACGTAAAATTGAAACCGGTGTTTATCTTGGTTATCCATCTTTTTGCTACAACTGACAAGGTGTGATTGGCAGCAAAATTGGGATGCAACTGACCGGGATAATTGAGGTAATCTCTTTTCGTATCTAAGAAAGAATAGCTCACCCAATAATCTAAATTTCTGATGGTTTTCTTATCCCTAAAAAATAGTTCTATGCCTTGTGCATAACCGGTTCCGCTGTTATTTAATGCAGGAGCGGTTTTAATTAAGTCGGTATATTTTTTATAAAACAGTTCCACCCTAAATGTTTGTAATGCGGTTACTTTTTGGTAATTGGCTATGTAGTGCGTGGCTTTCATATAACCCAAATTGGTAGAAGCCATCAGTTGCATATTATCAGGCTTTTGATAAAAATCGCCGTAGGCAATACTCACTTGTGCTCCTTTGCCTGTTTTGTAAGCCATAGAAATTCTAGGAGCTAAATTAGCTTTGTTGATGATGGAAGAATGCTCAAATCTTGCCCCAACTTTTGCCGCTAAAGCATTGGTGATGTACAAATCTGCTTCGCCAAAAACCGATTTAAAATTGTCGGTAAGCAATGTGTTGAAAGTATTGTACTTGCTTTTGTTATAGGCATACCAATATTCAGCACCCATTCTAACCACACTAATGCCGGAAAGTTTTTTATCGAACACCGCTCTAATCTGCGTTAAATCTTGTGTGCTTTTTAAGTTGAAATTTTTGTCGTCTATATACGAAACGCCAGTAGACACATTAGTGTTATTGCTGTTTTGAATGGATTGCTGAATCTTATCAATATTGGTGCTGTAACTAAAGCCTAAATTCATTTTCCAACCTCTACCAATACTTTCTCTAAAACTTAGGTTATTATACCAATTGATATTATCTAAACCGAACGCATTTTTCAAAATAAGGCTATCAATATCACCTCTGCGTAAACCCAATGTATTATTACCAAAACTGGTATAGTATTTTAACATGCCGCCTTTTTTGGTTTTTACACGGTAGTTAAAATCAAGGGTATGACCCGTAGGCTCGGTAAAGAAATCGGGCTTTTGTTTTACAATTTTAAAGTATAACCAAAGATTGGTATAGCCATAATTAGCACCCCAACTACTTTTTTTGTTTTTTGCTAATTGTTGAAATCCACCGCCAACAAAAACCGTTGACGTGGATAAATTGGCTTCAGATTTTAAAGGCAAGTCAATACTCTCCATAATTAATGCCGCACTTAAGGCTTGGCCATATAGGGCAGAGTATCCGCCGGTGCTAAACACCGTTCCTTTAAACAAATTAGGTGCAAAACGACCTCTTTGAGCAATATCGGGAACACTACTAAAAAATGGATTATTAACCATTGTGCCATCAATAAATTGTTTGGCTTCTGCACCGGTACCACCTCTTACAAAAAGACCTTCTTGCTCACCAACCTGTTGAGCACCGGGCAAGGTTTTAACGGCTGCTGTAATATCTGCGTTAGCACCACCTGTAGTATACACATCTAAAGACGACAAAACGGTTGCTGCTCTTTTTTTATCTCCGGCTTCAAAAGAACCTGCAGTTACTACTACCGCCTTCAATTCGCTGACTTCTTCTTTTATTGAAAAATTAGCTTCTACCCTTGGTTTATCTAATACTATAGTTTGCTCCGTTGTTTTGTAACCCATGCTGCTGGCAAATAGGGTTTGCTGACCTTTCTCCAGGGTACGAAAAGCGAATTTGCCGGCAGAGTCTGAAACAGCTCCATCATAAGTACCCTTAAGGGTGATGCTAACGCCGCTTACTATTCTGCCTCTATTATCTTTTACTACACCAAAAATTCTTACCTGTGCCGATACAGCAAGCGCTGAAAGCAGTAAGATGATCCAAGGCAGTAACAATTTTTTCATGACTGTTTTGATTTGACAGGACAAACATAGACTAGTTTATTTTATAAAGCAAATTATTTTACAAATAAATTTTATAGTTGTTTTTAGTGGTTGATTTTCAATGGTTTTTTAATGAAAGTTTTTACCCCCTTCCATAAATAGTGAAGAAGCAATTGAAAATTTGACCTTGAAAAAGCCGTTTCAACTATCGGGTTAAGCCCCAATTTATCGTATGTTTGCCCCTACACCAACGGTTTTTGCTATGCAATTTGGAATGATTGGAAACGGAAGTTGGGCTACGGCTTTGGCAAAAATTTTGACCGATAATGGCAATACCATCAATTGGTGGGTACGCAATGCCGAAACGGTTCGCCATATTCAACAACGGCACCACAACCCTCATTATCTGAGTTCTGCTTATTTTGATACCCATCTTTTACGATTGAATGATGACATTGAAGCGGTGATTAATGCGTCGGATGTTTTGGTGATGGCTGTTCCATCAGCCTATATCGCCGTAGCGTTACAAGATTTACCAAAATCTATTTTCGCCAATAAAACAATTGTTTCGGCCATTAAAGGCATTTTGCCTGAGAGCAACTTATTACTAAACGATTATTTGGAAAAGGAGTTTTCTTTACCCATCAATCAATATTATACCCTATTAGGTCCTTGCCATGCCGAAGAGGTAGCCGCCGAAAAACTCTCTTACCTTACTTTTTCGGGCTATGATTTGGATATGACGGCCACAATAGCTTCGCATTTCAAAACAGAATACCTAAATACCGTTATCAATAACGATGTAATGGGGGTGCAATATGCTGCCGTACTTAAAAATATTTATGCCCTAGGTGCAGGTATTGCTCATGGATTAGACTATGGCGACAACTTCTTAAGTGTATATATTGCCAATGCTGCAGATGAAATGGTGAAGTTTTCGAGGAAAGTAATCAAAGATTTTTCGTTAGAAAATAGTGATATCAACTACGCAGCATCCGTGTATTTGGGCGATTTGTTGGTTACCTGCTATTCTTTACACAGCCGTAATCGTACGTTTGGTAATATGATTGGTAGAGGCTATAGCGTTAACGCCGCACAGCTAGAACTAAATATGGTGGCCGAAGGCTACAATGCCAGCAAGTGTATTTACAAAACCAACGAAATCATTCAGGCAGATATGCCCATAGCCACTACCATTTATCAGATTTTATGGCAGCACATACCTGCTACTACGGGCTTTAAACAAATTGAAACACTACTTCAATAAAGTAGGTGTACCTTTAAGTATGCCTATTTCTGTTACCATATTTGGTTATATCCCATTTGTCTTATTGGGTGTTATCATCGTAGTGAAAATACTGCGGAAGTTTTGGCATGATGCTACCGCACATTAAGCGATTGTTTCAAGTTTTATAAAAAATAATTCATGTTTTTTTAAACAAAAAGGTTCTTTGGTTGTATCTATGTACCAAAATTTAGCATGCCAGGAACAATCATTCGCAAATACCGAGAGTTAAGAAACTATACCCAAGAATATGTTGCCAAAGAAATGGGTATTTCTCAAAATGCCTACAGCAAAATTGAAAACAATTACACTCAATTAACGGTAAATCACATCAAGCAAATTTCGAGGATTTTAGAAGTATCGCTAATGGATTTGCTGAAAGATGATTTTGAAATTCACGGCCCTTCAAATGTTCAAACCGAAAGCATTAGTAAAGAAAATTTATTAATGATGATGGAACAATTGAAAGAAAAATTGAACGGTAAAAATCCGCAGAAGCATGAATTTTATCCTGTAGTGATGGCGCTTTTGCAAGCTGTTGACAATAGTATCAACAATGTGCATTAATCGACAAACAATTCACTGATTATTCCATCTGCCATTAGCTTACCTGCATTGGTGAGTTGCAACCTGTTTTCATTCCTTGTCATTAATCCATTGACAATAGGTTGTTGTGCAGCAGCTACAATAGCAGTAGCTTTTTCTTGACCAAACTGTTGTACAACAGTAGCCAAATTCAAGCCTTCCATTGTTCTAAGACTAATCATGATTCGTTCATTCAATTGCTGATTTGGCGTTAATACCTCTAGCTCAAAAGGAACTTCGCCAGATTCTATCGCTTTAATGTACAACGCATTATTAGCCACATTCCATTGCCTACTGTTGCCATTAAACGAATGGGCCGATGGACCTATACCCAAATAAGGCTTTCCTTGCCAGTAGCTGCTATTGTGTTTGCTTCGATACCCCGGCTTAGCAAAGTTAGAAATCTCATAATGTTCAAAACCTGCGGCAGAAAGCCATTGCATCAGCATTTCAAATTGTTCCGCTTGTCGGTCTGCATCAACCGGTAAATACTTGGCTTTATCAATCAAATGATGCAATGCTGTATTGGGTTCTACAGTTAATGCATAACACGAAATATGATTGATACCCAATGCCAATGCGGTTGATACGTTGGTTTGCCAATGTTTATCTGACAAAGTTGGACCACCATAAATAAGATCGATGGTTAAATTATCAAATCCATTTGCTTTAGCTAATTCAATACATGCCTTGGCTTGTTGGGCATTATGTGCCCGATTCATCCATTCTAAATCGGCTTCAAAAAAACTTTGTACGCCAATACTTAATCGATTGATACCTATTGCTTTCCATTGTTGCAATGCTATGGCTGAAATATCATCGGGATTAGCCTCTAATGTTATTTCCGCCGAAGGCGAAACAGAAAAATTGGTATTAATTTGATGCAATATTTTTTTGAGCTGTTCATCATCTACTAAAGAGGGTGTGCCACCACCAAAATAAATGGTTTCAATAGGTGCTTTTAAGTAATGTTGCTGTAATACAATTTCATTACAAATGGCTTGCACTAACTGCGGCATTTGATGGTGTGTGGTAGAAAAATGAAAATTACAATAATGACAAGCTTTTCTGCAAAAAGGAATATGAATGTAAATACCTGCCATATGCAACTTAAACTTTTGTAAACTTGTTTTTTAAAGCATGGCAAAAGTAATCAGATATTACAGCTCAAAACATTTTGTTAGTATCGGCATATTATTATGCCTTGCTTTGAGTAGTAAAAGTCAGTTTAGCCTAACTGTTAATGGTGTAGATTCAATAGCCAACAAAGCCATACCATCTTTAACTATTACTCGTCAATTTCCTGCTCGATTGGCCTATGTAGCATACCTACAACAACTAATACCACAGTTACAAGCTAAAGGTTATTTAGCAGCCTCTTTAGATAGTGTTGCCGAAACAAACACTAGTGCTACTATTTGGCTTTTTACCGGTAAACCATACGTTTGGGCGAGTATTCATGTCAATGCAACCAATAGTCGTTACCTGCAATTAGCCGGTTGGAATAGCAACTATTTTAAACAAAAGCCTTTCCATTTTGCAGCATACGAAAAAGCAAGAATCAGTTTATTGGATTATTTTGAAAACAATGGTTATCCCTTTGCAACGGTGGCATTAGATAGTGTTCAAATAAAAGATGAATCTGTTACGGCTACACTTAACATCAATCCCGGTATCAATTATCGCATTGATAGTATTCGATTATTTGGGACCGCTAAAATTTCGAGGTCATTTTTACATCGTTATTTAGGGATTGAAAAAGGTGGATTGTACAAGAAAGAGAAATTAGCACAAATAAATCGTTACCTACCGGAGCTGCCTTATTTACAACAATCTCAACCCTGGGATTTAACCATGTTGAGTACCGGCAGTATCGTCAATTTGTATTTAGAACCCAAAAGAAGTAATCAAATTAATTTACTGGCCGGATTTTTACCCTCCAACCAACAACTCGGCGGCAAATTATTGTTTACGGTTGATGCCAACGTACAGCTCAAAAATGCTTTCGGCAGCGGCGAATCACTCGGTTTGATTTGGCAACAAATTCAACCCAAATCACCTAGATTAAATCTTCAATTTCAACGTCCGTATATTTTTAATTCGGCTTTTGGTCTAGACTTAGCATTTGACCTATTTAGAAGAGATTCTTCATTTTTAACGCTACAAGCAAAAGGTGGATTGGTGTATCAATTATCTGCCAGGCAAAAAGCTACAATAACCATTCAACAGTTATCTACAAGTATCACTAATCCTGATACCTTAACCGTAAAACTAACACAGCGTTTGCCCGACATTATTGATGTAAGCACAGTTACACTCAATACTGCTTACGAAACCAATACTACTGATTATCGCTTCAATCCCCGCAAGGGAAGAGAACTTACCATCAGCATTGGTGCAGGGAGTAGAAAAATTAAAAAAAATACCGCTTTCACTGCTTT
The DNA here is from genome assembly GCA_943370285.1 of Methylophilus rhizosphaerae. Classification (GTDB taxonomy): domain Bacteria; phylum Bacteroidota; class Bacteroidia; order Chitinophagales; family Chitinophagaceae; genus CALRQJ02. Next base: position 63,647 of record CALRQJ020000015.1, read on the forward strand.
AAAGGGAGTGGGTTTCAATTATGCTACTTTGTACGATAGTGTACAACTCAACAGCTATCAACTTAAGATACAAGCTAAAGCAGCTAAATATTTTAAAGTAGGCAAGCAAACTGTTTTGAAAACAGGCCTACAAGCCGGATGGTTAGAGAGCCCCGATTTATTCAGGAACGAACTATTTCAAATTGGTGGTTATAAATTATTACGAGGGTTTGATGAAGAAAGCATTTTTGCCAATCGTTTTGGAGTAGCTACAGTAGAGTATCGTTTTTTATTACCCGGTAATTCTTACTTTTTTGGATTTACTGATTTTGGTTATAGCCAATACGATGTACAAAATATTAAGTTTAACCATACCTATTTAGGCGTTGGATTGGGATTAAACTTTGAAACAAAAACCGGCATTTTTAATTTGAGCTATGCAGCAGGTAAACGAAATGACCTTCCGTTAGACATGCGGCAATCCAAAATACATTTTGGTTATGTAACAGTTTTTTAATGAAGCAGAAAAAACATACGCATGGGCATGAACAAACCAATATTTTTGCTGCTATAAATGAAACAATTGAAACAGGCGGTTTTACTGGTGATGGCATTTTTTGTACTGTTGCAAACAGTTTGGGCACAGCCCGATACTGCATTACGCAAAAAAGCAGATACTTCGCTTATTAAAAAAATTGTTGCTCCCAAACCAAAGCCTGTAATTGACTCTGCCAAATTGTTACGCATAACAGATAGTCTAAGAAATGACAGTTTAGTTAAAGCAGCCCAAACAGATTCTTTGTTGCAAGACAGTATAAGAATCGCAACTATAAAAAACAATTTGTTAAGAGATAGCCTACAACGTTACGCTTACGACCGCCTTTATACACACCGCTATTTACCGTTGAAAGAGCCGGCTATTGTTAGAGTAATTAAAGAGCGGCAAAGAACAGATAAAGATTATCTCTTTTACCTTTTATTAGGTGCCTTGCTCTACTTTGCCACCATTCGGCTGGCTTTTCCTAAATATTTTCAAAATATTTTTAAGTTGTTTTTTCAGCCCTCTTTTAGGCAAAGCCAAACGAGAGAACAACTCTTGCAAAACAACTTGCCTTCGCTGTTATTCAATCTATTCTTCATCATCAGCACTTCATTATATATAGCGTTTATTTTTGACCGATATAATGTAATGCCTTTGTCGTTTTGGAGTATGTGGTCTTATGCTGCCGCAACGGTTACTTTATTGTATGGCGGCAAATACTTGTTTCTGCTATTTAGCGGTTGGGTTTTCAACGTAAAAGCCGCTACGGATACCTATATTTTTATAGTATATCTCATCAATAAAATCATTGGCGTTTTATTAATTCCTTTTTTATTGATTTTAGCTTTTTCAACCGATCAAATTGTTATGGTTTCAGTAACTGTTTCGTTGGTTATTATCGGTCTTTTATTTGTGTACAGATATATTCTTTCTTATACGCCTATCAGAAAAGATATTAAGGTCAGCCCTTTACATTTTTCACTTTATTTATTAGGGTTTGAAATAGTTCCGCTTTTACTCATTTACCGACTGCTGATAGATTTTATCAAACAAACCCTTTAATTTTGCCGAAACATTAGCTGAGCAGCATGGCAAACAAAGGGGAAAAAGCGATAAAAACAACATCAGCCGGTGGTGTAAAGCAAATTTTGATTACGCAACCTAGGCCCGAAAGTGATCGGTCACCCTATTTTGAACTTGAACGCAAACATGGCGTTCAGCTTCACTTTCATCCCTTCATTAAATTGGAAGCCATTCCGGCAAGGGAGTTTCGCAAACAAAAAATTGATATTATCAGCTACACCGGTGTTATTTTCACCAGTCGTAATGCCATCGATCACTTTTTTCGCATGTGCGAAGAAATGAAAGTGTCTGTTGGACAGGATACCAAATATTTCTGCATTACAGAAGCTGTTGCTTTGTACCTACAAAAATTTATTTTGTATCGCAAACGCAAAGTTTTTTACGGTGCCGATGGTTCTAACAAAAGCATGTTTGATGTCATTAACAAACATAAGGAGAACGAAAAATTTCTTTATGTATGTAGCGAAAACCAACAAGATAATGACATTGTTGGTTGGTTAAAGAACAACAAATGTGAATACCAATTGGCTTTTATGTATCGTAGCGTTAGCACCGATGTAAAAGAAATTATGGGTTCGCAGCAGTACGATCTCATTTGCTTTTTTACACCAAGTGGCATTCGTAGTTTATTCGATAATATGCCCAAGTACAAACAAAACGGTACAACCATTGGTACTTTTGGCGGCAATACTACCAAGGCTGCAGAAGAAGCCGGGTTAGTAGCACATATCAAAGCACCCATGCCACAAGCTACAAGTATGGCAGCGGCCCTTGACCAATATTTGGCAGCACTGAATAAAAAGTAATACTCCTACACAAATAATAAAAAAAGGCATACCGAATAGTATGCCTTTTTTATTGGTTAGGTTTTAGCCTTGGTTTAAAAAGGTGATGGCTCATCAAAGCCTTCATCAAATTCGCCATTATTCATACGGCTACCTTTTTGAATGTACAATTTGGCATCGCCGCCGGAAGTGCTGCCGCCAGTTGGTGGCAAACTACTAATAGGCTTGAAGTTTCCGCCAATGCCTCCGCCTTCATTATCATTCCACTCTTCAAAGCGTTGCACAGACAATAAGGCTTTTAATTTTATATTTTCTAAAGAACCATTACGGTGTTTTGCAATTCGAATATGGGTTTCGCCTTTATTACTGTCTCCCATTTCGTTGGTATTAATTTCATAGTATTCCGGACGATAAATGAACATAACCATATCCGCATCTTGTTCAATGGCACCCGATTCTCTCAAATCGCTCAACTGCGGCACTTTACTTTCTTTTCTGCTCTCAACCGCACGGCTTAACTGACTCAATGCAATAATGGGTATTTGCAACTCTTTTGCCAATGCTTTTAAACTTCGAGAAATGGTGCTAATCTCTTGTTCTCGGTTGGTATTTCTATCGCCGCTGCCACTCATCAATTGCAAATAGTCAATAATAATTAAGCCCACATTATGCTTATTCACCAATCGCCTAGCTTTTGCCCTAAATTCAAAAATATTCAGCGCTGCAGTATCATCAATAAAAATATTGGCTTGGCTTAAACGATTAACCCCTTTACTGTAGAGCTGTTGCATCTCGTAATCTTCTAATTTGCCACGAGAAATTTTCTCTAACAGAATATCGCTTTCTGCACTAAGAATACGCTGTACCAACTGCGAACTACTCATTTCTAACGAGAAGAAACCAACTGCTGTAGGTTTGGTAGGATGCAATGCGGCATTACGAGCAAGGTTCAACGCAAAAGCAGTTTTACCCACCGATGGACGAGCCGCTAGGATGATTAAGTCAGTAGGTTGCCAACCGTAAGTAACTCGGTCTAATGTAGGGAAGCCACTTGGCACACCCGATATATCTTCTTTTTTATTTCTAAGTTCATCGATACGAGTGATAGTTTTGGCCAATACCGTTCCAATATCATCATAATTCTTTTTCAAGTAATTATTGGTGATGTTGAACATTTTAGTTTCGCTGTCATCTAACAAATCAAAAACATCTGTACTATCTTCATAAGCATCGCCAATAATTTCTCCACTAATACGAATCAACTCTCGTTGAATAAATTTTTGTAATACAATTCTGGCATGTGATTCAATGTTTGCCGTACTTACAACAGTATTGGTAAGTTTGGTAACAAAGTACGGACCGCCAACTAAGTCTAACTCTTCTTTAGATTTTAGTTCCTCTACCACGGTAAGAATATCAATAGGCATACTCTTGCCGGCCAATGATTGGAAAGCTCTGTAAATGCGTTGGTGAGCATCTACATAAAAACATTCGGGTTTGATAATTTCAACAACCGTATCAAATGCACTTTTCTCCAGCATAATAGCACCAAGCACCGCTTCTTCTAATTCTTTGGCTTGTGGTGGCACTTTGCCATATACCATTGTACTTACATCAATTGATGTTTTTCGTCTATTCTTTCTGTCTTTATTTAGGTTCGTTAAGTCCATCCGCAATCAGTCTCAAAAGGGTGAAAAAAGCAAAGTAATCGGCTTACATCCGAAAACAAATCTATTGTTAAGAAATTGTTACCTGGGAGTAAGGGGGAACGAATATAGGTGGAGAATTTTTTCTGTGCCGATTATTTTTGAAGCAATTTAATCCACAGGCTATTCGCCTTGAATTCACAGATTTCATTAGTCCATCCACATAATATCGTAGGTTTCTCCACAAATTAAAAAAGTTTTCCGCCATTACCTAATAGAAATTAACAGCAGCCTGTGCAGAAAGATTTTTGAGCAAAGTAGTACAGTTAACCGCTTTAATGTGTAACTATTAGCAGGTATTTGTAGCACCAAAATCAGAGAAAATGGAGCAAAAACAGCTACAGCCCTTTGTTTACCTTTACTCAACGTCATGTGTTATATTTGCACACTATTTTATTTAACCGAAACGCAATTATGGTTATAAGTTACAAGTGGTTGAGTGAATACTTACCGGAGGTTATTGATACGGACAGATTAGCAAAAATATTAACTGCTGTTGGCTTAGAAGTAGAAGCTATTGAAGCATATGAAGCCATAAAAGGCAGTTTACAAGGCTTGTTTGTTGGCGAAGTATTGGCCTGTGAGCAACATCCTAATGCAGATAAATTAAAACTCACCAAAGTAACTATTGGCAGCGGCGAGCCTTTACAAATTGTTTGTGGGGCTCCTAATGTAGCGGTAGGACAAAAAGTAATTGTAGCCACAATAGGCACTACAATTTATCCTACCTCAGGCGAACCAATGACAATGAAGGCTGCAAAAATTCGGGGCGTTGAAAGCCAAGGAATGATTTGTGCCGAAGATGAAATTGGATTAGGCGATAGTCATGCCGGTATTATGATTTTACCGAACGATGTGGTAGTAGGAACTCCTGCTGCTGCATATTTCAACCCTTATCATGACACAATTTTAGAAATTGGGCTAACCCCAAACAGGATGGATGCCATGAGCCATTTAGGTGTTGCAAAAGATGTATGTGCTTACCTTACTCATCATGATAAAAAAGAATGTAAGCCAAAAACGCCTTTCACCAATGGTTTTAAGGTAGATAACAACAACTTACCTATTACCGTAACGGTAGAAAATACCGAAGCTTGTCCTCGTTATTCCGGTGTAAGTATTAGCGGTGTAACAGTTAAAGAAAGTCCACAATGGTTGAAAGATAAATTGATAGCCATCGGCCAAAGACCCATAAACAATATTGTAGATATTACCAATTATGTGTTGCATGAAACCGGGCAACCCTTACATGCATTTGATGCTGCAGCTATCACAGGTAATACCATTGTGGTAAAAAATCTACCACAGGATAGTAGTTTTATCACACTTGATGGCAAAGAACGGAAGTTACATGCCGAAGATTTAATGATATGTAATGGCGAAGCCGGCATGTGTATTGCCGGTGTTTTTGGCGGTGCCGAAAGTGGTGTTTCATCCAATACAACTGCTATCTTTTTAGAAAGTGCTTGTTTTAATGCTACCAATATTCGTAAAACATCGGTAAGGCATGGTCTAAGAACAGATGCCGCAACCCGTTTTGAAAAAGGAACCGATATTGCTGCTACAGTACAAGTATTAAAAAGAGCAGCTTTACTGATTAAAGACATTGCAGGGGGAACAATCAGTAGCGATATTATTGATATATATCCGGTAGTAAAACAAAAAGCTGAAGTGGCGTTAAAATACCACTACCTCAAAAAGTTGAGCGGCAAAAATTATCATCCCGATGCTGTAAAGAAAATTGTAGAAGCATTAGGTTTTGATATTTTAAAAGAAGGTATTGATGAATTGCGTATTGCAGTGCCTTTCAGCAAACCGGATATTAGTATTCCGGCTGATATTGTAGAAGAAATTATTAGAATTGATGGTTTAGATAATATTGAAATTCCGGAGGCTATTACCATTACACCTGCCAACGATACGAATACGTTGAAAGAAGCATTGAAAGAAAAAATTGCTGTATTGCTTACCGGTATGGGCTTTCAAGAGATGCTCACCAATTCTATTACCAATAGCAAATACTTTACGGAGGCTGAGTTGAATAGCACCGTAAAAATGATGAATAACTTGAGTGCAGAGTTAGATGTGCTTCGTCCCTCTATGTTGCAAACGGGATTAGAAACTATCAGCTATAACATCAATCGTAAAAATAATTTTTTACAATTGTTTGAGTTTGGCAAAACCTATCACACTCAAGGTGTTGGCCAATACAACGAAGCCGAACATTTGTGTTTATACTTAACCGGTAAAACAGGCGAAGATTGTTGGCGTTTAAAAGCCCGAACTATTGATTTATATACTGCCAAAGGCTTTGCTAATGCGATATTGAATAGTTGTGGCATTAGTTTGCCATTTGAACTGTCTGAAGGCAACGGTTTAACATTAACAGCAACCGTAAAGAAAGACATACTTGTTAGCATCAGCGATATCGATAAAAAACAACTCAGTAGTTTTGACATTAAACAGCCTGTATATTTTGTAGATATCAATTGGCCATTATTAGTGTCGTTGGTAGCCGAAAAAAAAATCAGTTATAAAGAAGTCAGCAAATACCCATCTGTACAAAGAGATATTGCCATGGTAGTTGACAAAAAAATTACCTATGCGGCAATAGAAGAAACGGTGAAAAAAGCAAAAGTTAATCGTTTAAAAGACATGCGTTTGTTTGATGTATTTGTAAGTGAAAAAATTGGCGCCAACAATCAATCACTTGCTGTTAGCTTTACATTTGCCGATGAGGAAAAAACATTAACCGATAAAGAAATTGACGGTATGATGGGTAAACTGACCACCTTGTTCGAAAAAGAATTGGGTGCTACTTTGAGAAAATAATGACTAACGATTGCTTGATGAATCCAGAACAGCAGCTACAACGCATTCAACAAAAATTGCAACAATTGTTGCAACAGCACCAGCATGTTCAAAAAGAAAATCAACGGTTACAAAAAGACAATGACAAATTGTTAGCCCAAGTTGCTTTGCAAGAAGCGCAAATACAACAAATACAACAACGCAGCGATGTTAACCAACTGCAAGGCAGCAATCTTAATCCAACAGCAAAAGCCGCTTTAGAAAAACGCATCAACATGTATTTAAAAGACATAGACCGCTGTTTGGCATTACTTAACGCATAGAAATTATAGATGACATGCCCCAAGAACTGAATGCCATAAATGTTGTGATTGCAGATAGAACCTACCGGTTAAAGATTGATCCGGCAGATGAAGAAACCATTCGCAAACAGCTTAAAATCATTAACGACAAAATACTCGACTACCGTACCAATTTTGCCGGCAAAGACATGCAGGATTATGTAGCTATGGTTTTATTATGGTTTGCCACCGAAGTACAAAAACCCTTGCCCGAAATACAAGATATGGTTGTTGTTGCCGAACAATTGACGCAATTAGAACAACAACTAGACAAAGCCATAACGATTTGATTAACAATAATATAGCTTAATCTATAGCTTTCAATTCTGTTACTTTAGCACCCAATTTTAGTTAAATGCAACCGTATGCGGTTTATTGCCGCAATCGTTCGGTCATTTATCACCCTTAATAATTATCTTCGCAAACCCCGTATTGTGTTTTGACCAATCGGCAAACAGGATTTGAATCAACTTTAAAAAACAAACAACAGCATGGACCAAACAATAATCTTGATTATTACCGGCGTTGCAGCACTACTTGTGGGTGTTGCAGTAGGTAAAGTCATTTTTTCTAAAGACACTAAAAAACAAGTAGAAGAAGCAAATTTACAGGCCCAAAAACTAATTGCAGACGCCCAATTACAGGCAGAAACACTCAAAAAAGAGAAAATATTAGAAGCCAAAGAAAAATTTGTACAACTTAAAGCAGAGCATGACAAAGAAACCCTAGAACGCAACCGAAAATTAGGTGATGCCGAAAATCGGATTAAGCAGAAAGAGGTTACTATGAACCAAAAAGAAGCGGCGGTTGATAAGCAGATTAAAGAAAACGACCTGATTAAAGAAAACCTTAACCGCCAAATTGAAGTTGTAAACCTTAAGCGTACCGAACTAGAAAAGCACCAGGAAGAGCATATTCGCAGATTGGAAAAAATTGCAGGTCTTACTGCCGAAGAAGCCAAAACACAATTAATCGAAAGTTTAAAACAAGAAGCACAGGCTAGAGCTTTGGGCTTACAACAGGAGATTATTGACGAGGCCAAATTAAAAGCGAATAAAGAAGCCAGAAAAATCATCATTCAAACCATACAGCGTACGGCTGCAGAACAAGCTATTGAAAATGCGATTACCGTATTCAATTTAGAGAGTGATGAAATTAAAGGTCAAATCATTGGTCGTGAAGGTCGTAATATCCGTGCTATTGAGGCAGCAACCGGTGTCGACTTAATTGTTGATGATACGCCTGAAGCGATCATTCTTTCTTCTTTCGATCCATTGCGTAGAGAGATTGCTCGTTTGAGTTTACAGCGATTGGTATCTGACGGTCGTATTCACCCTGCTCGTATTGAGGAAGTGGTAGAAAAAACCCGCCGCCAATTAGAAGACCAAATCATGGAAATTGGGGAAAGAACTGTTATCGAATTAGGTATTCATGGTTTACATAAAGAATTGGTGAGAATTGTTGGTAAAATGCGTTTCCGTTCTTCTTACGGTCAAAACCTATTGATGCACAGCCGTGAAACAGCCAATCTTTGTGCTTTAATGGCAGCAGAATTGGGCATGAACGTAAAATTGGCGAAGAGAGCAGGTTTATTACACGATATTGGTAAGGTACCGGATGAAGAAACAGAATTAAGCCACGCCTTACTAGGTGCTAAATTGGCAGAAAAATATGGCGAAAACCCTGCAGTAGTAAACGCTATTGGTGCTCACCACGATGAAATGGAAATGCAATATGTAATTTCTCCCATCATCCAAGCTTGTGATGCCATAAGTGGTGCAAGACCTGGTGCAAGGCGTGAAATCATGCAGCAGTATTTACAACGTATTAAAGAGTTGGAAACCATGGCTATGGCCTACACTGGTGTAGAGAAAGCTTATGCCATTCAAGCAGGTAGAGAACTACGTGTTATTGTGGAAGCCGATAAAGTAACAGATGGTGATAGCGATAAATTAAGTTTTGAAATTGCTCAAAAAATTCAAACCGACATGACTTATCCCGGACAAATAAAGGTTACGGTAATCAGAGAAAAAAGAGCCGTAAACATTGCCCGATAATAATTGCTAGACATTGCATAAAAAAAGAGCCGTTCGGCTCTTTTTTTATGTCTTTACTTTCACTCCTTATAACAAGCGTTGTAAGATCTTTTCTTGTATTACTTTCAATTGCTCCGGAGTAGGTTTTAATTTCTTTGTTAATATATCGGCATCTGCCATTCCATTCATGGGTACTAAATGAATATGAGCATGAGGCACTTCAAAACCAATAGTAATAATGTTTACCCTATCGCAACCAAAAGCAAGCTTAATGGCATTAGCAATGGGTTTGGCAAAAGTTAATATGCCACTCAATTCTGCATCAGACAAATCAAATAATCTATCTGTTGGGTTTTTAGGCACCACCAACACATGACCTTCAACCGCTGGAAAAATATCCAAGAAAGCAAAGAACAAATCGTTCTCAGCAATTTTATAGCTAGGTATTTCTCCGGCAATAATTTTTGAAAAAATGGTCATTACAATTTCAATTGATTGTACTAGATGGAAATATCTTCTACCTTAAATTTAAGCATACCATTAGGTGCTTGTACTTCGGCAATCTCACCTTTCTTTTTACCCAACAAACCTTTACCAATAGGAGATCCGGCAGAAATTTTATTCAACTTTAAATCAGCTTCTTTCTCTCCAACAATCTGATAAGTCATTGTTTTTTTAGTTGCCATATTAGTAATGGTAACCTTTGTTAAAATAGCAACTTTACTCGTATCAATGGTATTGATATCAACAATTTTAGCAGTAGCAATAACACCTTCTAGCTGCTTAATTTTAGCTTCTAATAAACCTTGTGCTTCTTTAGCGCTATCGTATTCTGCATTTTCTTTCAAATCGCCTTTTTCTCTGGCTTCGGCAATAGCCCTTGACGCCGCAGGACGATCAACAGACTTTAAGGTTTGTAGTTCCTGCCTCAATTTGTCATAGGTCTCCTGTGTAACATACATGACATCACTCATAATCATTCTTTTTAAAAAGGGTAAAAAAAATACAACGCCACAGCGAGTGTAGCGTTGCATATGCACAAAAATAAGCAAATAACATAAATTAAAAAAGCAATAGCCAAAAAGGGCAAATCAAGAACCCAACACTGTATTTTAACATTCCGCTTATACTATTAGGAACATTTATTGAGTTACTTAACCGTATTCTATCACCAATAAATGATTCATTATGAGTGCCTTAATCAAAAATAAAATAGGAAACGAGCAGATTGGTCCATACTATTGGGTTGGTCAATGCAATAATGGTGTTCAGTATTTTGCGGGTCAAACATTTAAAAGCAATACTTCTGGTAAATTGGCATACATCAAATTATTTCCAGTTATTGTTTATGGTGCTACAGCCGCAACATTAACAGTGTTTGAATTGGATGAACTAACACATCAATGGAGAGAACAAAAAGCTGCTTTCAAAACCAATATTACCAAAGCAATGGAAGGTCATTGGTTGCACTTTGGCATCACCGATGTACACATCAAAGCCAATAAGCAATACGGATTTAAATTAAGTTGTGATAATGGTGGTATGATGGCGATTGCCGAAAACCCATGGACAGTTCCTAACCCCTATTTTGATGGACAAGAATGGGTTGGATCGTCTGAAAATCCCGAAGGTGAATTTCACAAAGATTTTGACTTAGCCTTTGAAGCTGCTGTAGAGTAATAAGCTTAGGTTAATCCCAATTTTTGGAGTAGCACATAAGCCATTTTATAAAAGGCTTCGTGACTATACCCTGCGATATGTGGAGTGATGATAACATTGGATTGATGCAGCAACCACTGCAAATCACTTTGCTCTGTAGTGTTATAGGTATTCAACTTTTCATTTTCTAACACATCTAATGCAGCTCCTGCAATTTTACCCGATTGAAGCGCCTTGATTAATGCTTGTGTGTCTGTCACTTTTCCCCTGCTTGTATTTAAAAAGAAAGGTTTCTTTTCTAATGCATTGAAAAAAGCATCATTCGCAATATGCTGTGTTTCTTGGGTTAAAGGCAAATGGAAACTAACTACATCTGCATAGCGACAAATTTGTTCTAATCCGGCTTCTCTTATGTAGTCTTTGGCAAAGCCATGTTTATATTTATCATACGCCAAAACCGTTACACCAAAGGGCTGCAACAGTTTTGCAAAGCTGCTGCCGGTATGCCCGTACCCAATAATGCCAACTGTTTTTTCAGCTAGTTCAACACCACGGTTTTCATCTCTCAACCATAACCCGTTTTTGATTTCGTTGCAACTGCTATTGATTTTATTCATCAGGTTTAACAATAAACCCAAGGTATGTTCAGCCACCGCATTTCTATTCCCTTCGGGACTACTCTCACATCTAATTCCTTTACTTTCGGCAAAAGTTACATCAATATTTTCCATGCCGCTACCTAAACGGCCGATCCATTTCAATTTTTTGGCAGCCGCAATTAGGGCTTGGTTGATGGGTAATCTTGTAGTTACCACAATACCTTCTGCATCGCTTATTTCAATCAATAGTTCATCGTAAGTTATATTGGGTGAATTCAATACAGTGTACCCTTGCTGTGTAAGTGTTTCTACCAAATAAGGATGTGTAGGCGCCGTTATAATGATTTTCTTTGTCAATTTGTTGTTTATTTCATCTTAAAACTAAGTGCTGCAAAATCCGCAATACTTAATTGCTCTGCTCGTTTATTAAAAATGTCAGCTTCTAATTCAGACACATCAAACAATGATTTTACTGCATTGCGAAGCGTTTTTCTTCTTTGATTAAACGCTGTTTTTACCAAATTGGTGAATGCTTTTTTCGACTTCATATCAGGCACATCGGTACGTTTAACCAATCGAATTACACCACTCATTACTTTTGGCGGCGGATTAAAACTTGTAGGTGGCACATCAAACAAATATGCTACATCATAAAAAGCTTGCACTAGCACACTCATCACACCATATACTTTATTACCCGGTTGAGATGCAATACGTAACGCTACTTCTTTTTGAAACATGCCCACCATTACCGGCACTTGTTCTCTCCATTCTACTACTTTAAACAGAATTTCGGTGGAAATGTTATATGGAAAATTACCCACCACAATAAAATCGCCATCAAAAGGCGGTGCTATGTCTAAAAAACTACGATGAATGATTTTATCCTGCAAGGCAGGATAGGTATGCAGTAAATACGCCACTTTCTCATCGTCTAACTCAACCGCTTTGAAGTTGATATTTGGTATTTGTAAGAGATACTTTGTTAATGCCCCACCACCCGGTCCCACCTCTAATAATTGATCATAAGTGTGATGCTGTAGTGTACCGGCAATTTGTTTACAGATATTTTCATCTTTTAAAAAATGCTGGCCGAGTGACTTTTTGAGTGTGTATTGCATTGCCGCAAAGATAAGTGCCTCACTCACATATACCCCGTTAAAGAAAAGCCGTTTGGTTAAGCCGCAATAACTACCGATAATCACTTAATTTTACTGCATAACTTTCTTGTGTATGACAACTGAAATGCAAAAACCGGTAATCGGATTTACTTGTGGCGACTTGAATGGCATTGGCATTGAACTCATTATTAAAACATTAGGCGATAGTCGCATCCTAGATTTTTGTACTCCTGTAGTATTTGCCAGTAGCAAATGCATTAATTTTTATCGCAAAACTTTGCCCGATATTAATTTTAGTTATCAGCAAGTAAAAGACTTCACCAGACTGAATCCTAAGCAAATCAACATTTTTAATTGTTGGGAAGAAGAAATACAAATTACACCGGGTATCTTAAATGAAATTGGCGGTAAATACGCTTTGATTTCTTTACAACAAGCAACCAAAGCTTTAAAAGATGGCCATATTCATGGTTTGGTAACCGCCCCCATTCACAAAAAAAATATTCAATCGGCTGAATTTAACTACAGCGGTCATACGCCTTATTTCAAAGCATTTTTTGAAGTACAAGATGTGCTGATGTTAATGACTGCAGAAAATATGAAAGTGGGTTTATTGACAGAACATGTTACGATTGCTGATGTGAGTAGCCATATTACCAAGCAAGCCATCATAAGCAAACTGAAAATTATGAATAGCAGTTTGCAAAAAGATTTTGGTATTGATAAGCCAAGAATTGCGGTGTTGGGTTTAAATCCACATTCCGGCGATGAAGGTTTGATTGGCAAAGAAGAAATTGAAATCATTAAACCTGCGGTGAAGGATGCCAAACAAAGTAATATCATGGTGTTTGGTCCGTATAGTTCAGATGCTTTTTTTGCCCGTGGCTATCACGAACGATTTGATGGTGTATTAGCCATGTATCATGATCAAGGTTTAATTCCATTTAAATCGTTGGCTGTTGGCGAAGGAACAAATTATACAGCAGGTTTGCCGGTTGTAAGAACTAGTCCTGACCATGGTACTGCATTCGATATTGCCGGTAAAGCAAAAGCTGATGCCACTTCATTTATTGCTGCCACTTTTGCTTGTTTAGACATTATCAAACAACGCATGGGTTATGCCGATAATAGAAAAAATCCACTCAAGAAAATGAGTGCTAGATTTTTAGCCAATGCTGTAGATGAAAAAGTAGAAGAAACCGAAGCCTAATGTATTGCACCATTACTTAATTCATCATGACCACACTTCATAATGATGTGCTACAAGTTGTAGTTGCTGCCAAAGGTGCAGAACTGCAAAGCATTCAACACAGACAAACCAAGCTAGAATACCTTTGGAGTGGCGACCCTGCTTTTTGGGGAAAGAAAAGCCCGGTACTATTTCCTATTGTTGGTGGATTAAAAAACAACAGCTATCAGCACCAAGGCAAAACGTATACCATGGGCAGACATGGTTTTGCCAGAGACAAAGTATTTACCCTTACTGCCCAAACCGAGCAATCTGCAACTTTCACATTAGTACATGATATAGAAACATTAAAAGTATTTCCATTTGAATTTGCTTTTCATATTCGTTATAGCATTCATCAAAACACACTCACTTGTACTTACATTGTTGAAAATACAGGTGCTGAAACAATGTGGTTTTCAGTTGGGGCTCATCCGGCATTTAAATTGCCATTAGTAGACGGAACTAGTTTTGAAGATTATTTTTTGCAGTTTAATCAAATAGAACATTGCGGCATTTTCCCTTTATCAGCCGAAGGCTTAATTGAAAAAAATGCTATTCCATATTTAGCAGCTACAAATACGTTGCCTTTACAAAAGGCATTATTCTATAAAGATGCGTTGGTGTTTAAATCTTTGGCGTCAACAAGCATTGCTATTCAAAGTAATCGTACACCGCATGGGTTAAGGGTAGATTATCCTGGATTTCCTTTTATGGGTATTTGGGCAGCTAAAGATGCCGATTTTGTTTGCATAGAACCTTGGTGCGGCATTGCGGATAGTGTTGACGCAGCTGGTAACATCAGTCATAAAGAAGGCATCCATTCACTTAATGCAGGCAACACATTTGAAAAGTTGTGGTCGGTAACCGTATTTTAATGTTAAGGTAAAAGCGACTAAAGTCACTTTCTAAACATAGGCAATTCATTACCTTTCCTCAAATTGTATATATGTCACTGCAAGCATATTTCAGTCCTTTTCGCAATAACATTATTGGAATCAATACGCAGTTCGAAACGCCATTTGGTATACAACAACTCATTTATGCCGATTGGACTGCAAGTGGCAGAGCTTATGCACCCATAGAAAAAAGGCTGCAACATGATATTATGCCAATGATGGCTAATACGCATACCGAAACTACAGTTACCGGAACAGCCATGACAAGAGCTTATGAGCAGGCAAAACATATTATTAAGCAACATGTACATGCCAATGAAAATGATGTACTCATTTTTGCAGGAAGTGGTATGACGGGTGCTGTAAACAAATTGCAACGATTGTTGGGTTTACGTATTCCTGAACGCATCATGGATTATGTTAAACCAGGCAGGTTGCCTTCAGCAGATGAAATAAAAAATAGTACAATAAGTATTCATTCGTTATTTAGTAATTATCTAGCTATTGACCCAACGCTAAAACCAGTCATATTTGTGTCGCATATGGAGCATCACTCTAATCAAACCTCTTGGTTAGAAACGATTGCAGATGTTGAAATTATTCCTAATGATGAAACAGGCAATATCAATTTAGTGGCACTAGAAAATTTGTTATTACAATACAAAACTAGAAGCAATAAAGCAGTAGCTATTACCGGCTGTTCTAATGTTACCGGTATTCAAACACCTTATCATAAAGTGGCACAAATAACACATAAGCATGGCGGTATTTGTTTTGTTGACTTTGCCTGTTCAGCGCCCTATGTTTCTATTGATATGCATCCCAATATTGAAGGTGGCGATTTAGATGCGATTTTCTTTTCACCACATAAATTCTTGGGCGGTCAGGGTACACCGGGGGTGCTTATCTTTAATAAGGTGTTGTATCACAATATCATTCCCGATCAACCCGGCGGCGGAACAGTAACTTACACCAACCCTTGGAAATATCACGAATATATTACAGATATTGAGCATCGAGAAGATGGCGGAACTCCTCCATTTTTACAAGGCATCAAAGCTGCTTTAGCCATCAAGTTAAAAGAAGAGATGGGAGTTGAAAATATGCTTAATAGAGAAGCCGAATTACTCGACATCATTTTTGAAAGACTTACTACCATTGATGGTGTAGAAGTAATGGAAGGACAAAATCGTAATCGGCTTGGTGTTGTTTCATTTTTAATTAAAGGCGCCCATTTTAATTTGGTGGTGAAATTATTAAACGACCGTTTTGGTGTACAAACTAGAGGTGGCTGTGCTTGTGCAGGTACCTATGGCCATATTTTACTGCATGTAGATGAAATGCATTCGCTGGAAATATTAGATGAAATTCATAATGGTGATTTATCCTGCAAACCGGGATGGATAAGAATGTCTATTCATCCGGTAATGACAAATGAAGAAGTAATAGCAATACTTGATGCTATAGAACAAGTGGCTTTGCACTATTGGGAATGGAAGGAAGACTATGAATATGATTCAGCTAAAAACGAATACCAGCATAAAACATTTAAAGACAACATTTCGGAAACGGTGAACAGTTGGTTTACTACATCATTCAAATAAAAAAGAGATAGCAAGTTTTGCCACCTCTTTTATACTGTTCAATGCGGTACTTAGTTCTTTTTTGTTTTCTTGTACACTGAGGTTTCGCCTTCGGCACTAATTTTTAGAATAACAGATTGTTTCTCATTTGTTACAGAAACGTAATAAGAAGTTTCGTCATGTCCTTCAAACATAATACATTCGGTTGTTACATAATTGCTGTAGCGCTTTTCTAATTCTTTTTTAGCGTCTAATGGTAATGCCTGTGTAGATACAGAACGACTTGTACCAATACTTGTGCCATCTAAATTGTAAAAAGCTTCTACCGTTTCTCCTTTGTAGTCAAAAGTGGCTTTCACAAAATTTACATTGCTTGTCCAATTTACGTTTTTAGCCCCTTCGAATTTTGTGGCAAAAGCATCTTTAATTTTAATGCTTACACTGTTGGCGTCTGCAGCAAATACACTGCTTGTTGTGGCGAATGCTATAATGGCTATAGCGGTGATGAATCTTTTCATGATTTAATTGTTTTAGATTTTAAGTTGTTGTTTGTTTGATTTTGTTATTCAAAAGTAGATAGCCAACACAGGCAGGTCAATTCAATTGTGATTGTGTACAGCACAAAACTTATTTTCTGTTACGAACGGTAGTATCATGGATGTTATTTAACGTTAACAACTATAGTTAAACCCTTTGCTGTAGTGCATTTCAACTGTTTTCTTAATAAAAAGCCAAAAGCCGTTATGCTACCGTTAATTTTGAGCTATGGCAGTTAACAGTTGTGCCAATTGTCCATTTCATCCTTAAAAGATTGTATATTTCACAATGAATTTTTTAGCCCATGCTCATTTATCTTTTCATCAGCCCGACATATTGATAGGCAATATGATAAGTGATTTTGTAAAAGGGAAGAAGCAATATGATTACGACTTAGGCATTCAAAAAGGAATAAGACTTCATAGAAATATTGATAGTTTCACAGACAATCATCTACAGACTAAAAGAGCAAAACAGTTGTTTAAACCTGCAGTGGGCAGTTATAGTGGCGCTTTTGTAGATGTTGTATTTGATCATTTTTTGGCACTAGATACAAATGAATTCAGCTTGCCTTCTTTAGCTGTATTTGCGGAAGACACTTATGCTATTTTAAATAATAATATAGCAACATTGCCGCCTATGTTTGCTACAATGTTGCCCTATATGCAACAACAAAATTGGCTGTACAACTATCACACAACTGCCGGTATTCAAAAAAGCTTTCAGGGGATTGCGAGAAGAGCGGCGTATTTAGATGATAGCAGCAGTGCGTATATCGCGTTTCACCAACATTACAATGCCCTAGCTGATTGCTATCAATCTTTTTTTCCGGAATTAAAGGCATTTACCATTCTTCAAATGAGTGTGCCCGAAAATGAATAGCCCTTTATCTTTGTTTAAAACTTAAGCATATGAAACGTTTTTGTCTCTTCGCTTTTTTATGTCTTGCTACTGCCGTTTGTTTTGCCCAGCCCAAACCTACCGAATTAGATAAATCGCCATTAGATGTGAGTTATTGTCCTGCTAATTATCCCATTCTAAAGATGAATGGAAAATCGACAGATGTTCCTGTGGCAAGAGTTATTTATAGCCGACCTCAAAAAGCCAACCGAACAATTTTTGGCGGCATTGTTAAATACAATGAATTGTGGAGATTGGGTGCTAATGAAGCGACAGAAATTGAAGTGTTTAAGCCGGTGAAAATAAATGGCAAAACATTGCCTAAAGGCAGATATACTATGTTTTGCATACCCACCGAAACCAAGTGGACCATCATTTTTAATTCGGAGAAAGATGTTTGGGGCCTCACTTATAATTCCAAAAAAGATGTGTTGAGAGTTGATGTGCCTGTTGAAAAGAATACAGAAAATGTAGAAGCATATACCATGTACTTTGATACCGTAGCAAAGGGTTACCATTTGATTATCATGTGGGATAATGCCATGGCTAAAATTCCTATGCAACCATAAGCCGTGAAAAAATCAGTTCAACCATTAAAGCAGGTACTACCAAGCGGCAAAGCAGACCATTCTTTTTTTGAGCAGGTATATGCTGTGGTACGTTCTATTCCAAAAGGACGGGTAACTTCTTATGGTGCTATCGCAAATTTTTTAGGCACTAAAATGAGTGCCAGGATGGTGGGCTGGGCCATGAATGCTGCACATACCGTTCACCCTAAAGTACCGGCACACCGGGTAGTAAATAGAATGGGTTTGTTAACCGGAAAAATGCATTTTGGTACACCAACGTTGATGCAAGAATTATTAGAAAAAGAAGGCATTTTGATTGAAGGTGATGCCGTTAAAAATTTTGATCAAGTGTTTTGGGATCCTAATGTAGACGGTTTATAAATGTTCAGCTTCTGCGGCAGATAATTCTAAATGCATTACAATATGCTCCTTCTGCGGCTTCTTTTTGATAAATAACCAAATCATAAAGGCTGCCATGCCACCCAATACTGCATTTGCACTAAGCAGAAACAATATGGTGGCTAATAATTGGGCTCCTTCTAACATAGCCCATTGAATGAGCAGCGCAGTTCTATAACTATTCAATTTATATTGAACAGCACTTTCTTGTTTAGCCTTATCAACTTTCCGAGTAAATACTTTTTGTCCTACAATAATGGCTAACAGCATAATCACTACTGCAATAGCCTGTAATCGTTGTATACTAGAAGGCGATGAAAAAGTGGGAGAAAATTGTTTCGTGAATACCAACCCCGTTGCAACAATGGTAAATATCACTTGACCGGTTAACATAAATCGATGCAGCAGTTGCATCAGTTTAAGCGGTGGAAAAATATTTGTTGGCTGCATGTTATTGGTAATAAGGACTAATCATCCAATAAACAATTGGGCCGGTGATGGCAACATAAAACCAAAGCGGCCAAGTATACCTAGCCAATTTTTTGTGCTGTCCGAGTTCTGCTGTCAATCCACGGTATGCAGTAAACAGAATGAATGGTAAGATGATTGCCGCTAAAAAAATATGTGTAATCAAGATAAAATAATACACATACCTGATCGTTCCCTGGCCTCCATATTTTGTATCGCCAGACAATAAATGATGGGCAATATAAGACACTAAAAAGAGTATTGATAATACTAAAGCCGCCATCATAAACTGCTTATGCAATTGATACTTTTTTGATTTGACAGCCCATAAAGCAGCAATAAGCAAAACAGCAATGGTGGCATTGATAAAGGCATTGATAGTAGCAAAAATATGTACATCAAATCCTAGATCTACCTCAAGCTTTACTCTGCCTAATACTACTACAACTACAAACACTACAACAGAAAAAATACCAATCAGCCAATTGGCTTGCTTATCGTTTTTTTGTATGGATGCCGGAATCATACCTTATTTTTTTAAATGAATACTTATGCTTCTTTGTTACGCTTACTATTAAAATACACAAAGAACATAATAGTAAGCGTTACGATAACAAGCCACAATGGTGTAAGGTTTACAATCTTTGTAAACAATGTGCTTTTTACTTTTTTGTCTTTTTCCAACATCAGCTTGCCTACATCTTGCGCTAATATGGAAAGCGAACTACTATCTAAGCCATTGTAAAATCCTCTTACGGTATAATTGCGGTCGAGCAATACAAATTTATTGGTATGCACAAAGTTGCTATCTATCGGTTCATCCGAATATTTATCTACTTTAAATTCTTCGAAAATAAAGTCATAAATATCTTTTTTATTACCTGTCATCAACCACCAATTATCATGATTAACACCAAACCTGTCGGCATAATCTTTCAACTGTTGTACGGTATCTCTTTCAGGGTCGATACTGAATGATAAAAAATGAACAATAGAAGAATCAATTACTTTTCTTCCTTCTCTATAATTGGCAAAAGAAGATTGTAACTTCTGCATATTCTTTGTCATCACAGGACAAATGCCACCACAATGGGTAAAGATGAAGTTGCAAATAATTACTTTATTCTTAATATCGTGAAGGCTAACGGTATCGCCTAATTGATTTACCAACGTAATGTTTCTAGCCGAATGCCAAACTGTATCGGTCACTGTTTTTCCATCTTTTACCGCTGAAATAACTGTATCAGGAAAATAATGCTTGGGCATTATCACTACTCTTTCGCTAGCAACTTTTACTATGGTGTAACAAATTACAGGTATCAACACCACTAGTGCCAACGCCATCAACCCTTTCTTATTCATTGCAATTGTGGTTTACAAAGTCTTAAAAAAAAACCATTGCATCAAAGCCGATGCAATGGTTAATGAAAATATGTTTTCGAAGTTACGTACTACACTACTATTGCATCTCACCGTGTTTCTTATCGGCGGAGCCGTGAGCACCTTCTTTCTTTTCAACTTTAATCGTACGTTGTTCGTTATGATGTGAATCGTAGGTATTACGTAAGTTTTTGTAAGAATTACCATCGTATAAGAAAGCGATGATAAACCAAACAAACAATAATAATGGAACTACGATAGTCATAATCATGTTCTTGATTTCATGCTTCAAGTGCATAAAATAAGCAACAATATAAAATGCTTTAGCCATCATCAGAATAACGATAGCGCCTTTCATAGCAGCACGAAGACCACCGTCTTCATGCACCCATTTGTACATAGCATAACCGATAGCTAATTCAACTAAAGTAAGAATAGTAAGAATCCAGGTTACTTTAGCGATTTCTTTTTTTACGCTGCTATCATGATTTTCTGCAGATGCTGTATGTGCCATAATCTATTAGTTATAGAGATAATTTGTTGGTGATTAAATAAGGTAGAAACAGGTGAATACAAATACCCATACTAAATCTACAAAGTGCCAGTACAAACCAGCTTTTTCAATCATTAGGTAATGACCACGCTGTTCAAATTTATCCATCAAAGTCATAATTAACATTACAATATTGATGACTACACCACTCAATACGTGGAAACCATGAAAGCCGGTGATGGTAAAGAAGTAGTTGGTAAAGTTGGTTGAAGAAGCAGTGCCATCAGCATTTAAGAATGGATTGCTACCCCACCATGCACCTTCGTGATAGAGGTGAGTCCACTCCCAAGCCTGACAGCCCAAGAAAGCAGCACCACCAATGATGGTCCAAATAAGGTTTTTCACTACACCTTTCTTATCCATATTATGGCCTGCATGTACTGCCAATACCATGGTTACGGAACTGATGATAAGGATGAAAGTCATTAAACTTACAAACAACAACGGAAGTCCGCTACCTAATCCCGGGAAGGATTGAAATACTTCATTTGGATCAGGCCATCCATTGCTTGAAAAACGGATACTTCCATAGGAAATAAGGAATGCTCCAAATGTGAAGGCATCACTCATTAAGAAGTACCACATCATTAATTTACCGTACTCTAGGTTAAAAGGGCTTTTACCGCCACTCCACCATTTCTGTTCAGATACTGTTGCAGTTGTTGTTGACATGTCTGGTTATTAAGAATTTCGTTGGCAAATTTATTTGTCCCTGTTCAAAATCTGTGAATAAACTCCAACTTTTTTTAGTTGGCAGCCCAAATAAAGAAAATAAACAGGTATATCCATAGTCCGTCTACAAAATGCCAGTAGGTTGCGGCAATTTCTATGTTGGTACTATTATAATTTTTGTTCTTACTACTAAATGCTCTAAAGAACATTACCAAGAGTGCAATTACGCCGCCTACTACGTGTAAAATATGTACTCCTGTAATTACTCCCAAAAATGATCCTGCTGCATTACTACCCTGACCAACCAATTGTACGCCTCTTACACTCAACCAGTTAAATCCTACAATTTGTAAAGTAGCGAAAGTTAAACCAAGAATAGCAGTAACGGTAATCAAGGTTCTGTATCGGGCCATTTCTCTGGCTTTGAACGCTTTTACAGCTAAATGTATGGTTACACTGCTTAATAAAATTACTGCAGTTGAATACCAAAATGCAGGCGGTAATCTAAACTCCAACCAATTACTTTGTGCTTTTTTTACAATGTACGCACTAGTAAAACCTGCAAACATCATTACAATGCTTGCCATTGCTACCCACAGGGTAAACTTATGTGGGTGTAATCTTTTTCTTTGTTGTTCACTTGCCATAGTCATCATCTTCTTTAAGTTTATAGTTCTACTTATTGGGCTACCGGTAATTTATCGAGCAGCAAAGCCAATAATACAATAGGCAAATAGATATAGCTGCTAAACATCACCCTGCGGGCTGCCTTTACATCCATCGTGTTATACAAACGAATGCACTGAATCACCATTCCAATATTGCACACCAACACAATCCATAAACTTACCATGCCGGTTAAGCCTAAGTAATAAGGCAGTACACCAAATGGTATCATCAATACTGCATACATAATAGTTTGTAATGCAGTGAATTTAGTGGGTCCTTTATCGGCCGGCAGTAGTTTGAATCCTGCTTTTGAGTAATCGGTATGGGCTACCCATGCAATAGCCCAAAAGTGGGGAAATTGCCAAATAAACTGTATAGCAAAAAGCACCCATCCACCTGTCCAATCGATGTCTTCATTATAAAACCCGGCTACCCAACCAATCAAACAAGGTAAAGCACCGGGAATGCCGCCAATCAATACTGCGATAGAATTAATTTTTTTAAGCGGTGTATAGATATAGGCATATAAGAAAAGGCTAAATGCCGAAATCAATGCTGATGTAAGGTTGAAAAAATACCACATCATCAACACACCTAATAACCCGGTAATCAAAGCAAAGGTATAAGCTTGTGCTTGAGTGAGTCTTCCGGCAGCTACCGGACGATTGCCCGTTCTTTTCATTACTGCATCGGTATCTTTTTCAACCGCTTGATTAATGGCATTTGCACTACCTGTTACCAGCATTCCTGCGATAAAAAGCAAAGTGATCATCTTAAAGCTATAGCCATTATCGGGAGCCAATAAAAAACAGATGACACAAGAAAAAACAACTGTAAAACTTAGTGTGAATTTTATCAGCTGGAAATAATCTTTGACCCTTGAGGCCGCAGACATGGAAGTGGAATTGGCTATGTTGCTAGAATCTGTCATTTTATTGGAAAGCGAATGCCCTGACAATATCAGGGCATCCGGTTTATTTATTTGATGGTAGAAATGCGGTAAGGCAATTCTGTTTAGTGATGATGTGATTCATCAGCACCAACCGGTGTTGTTTGTGGAATAAATGATTTGCCATCTTTTCCGTAATCGTATGCCCAACGGTGTACTTCAGGAATTTCGCCTACCCAGTTTCCATGGCCCGGCTTAATTGGTGTAGTCCACTCCAATGTTGTAGATTCCCATGGATTCAAATTGGTTACTTTTCTTCCTTTCCAAATAGAGTAGAAGAAGTTCAATAAGAATAAAATTTGAACAGCAAAAACAATCATCGCAATAACACTGATGAACTTGTTTAGGCCATCGAACATATTGAAAGACTCCCAGTTGCTAAAGTCATAGTAACGACGTGGCATACCTGCTAATCCCTCGTAGTGCATAGGCCAGAAGATTAAATAAGCTCCGGCCATAGTCACCCAAAAGTGAACATAACCTAAAGTGTTATTCAAATAACGACCGTACATTTTAGGATACCAATGGTAAATACCGGCAAACATGCCAAACATACTAGCCACACCCATTACAATGTGGAAGTGGGCAATTACAAAGTAAGTATCGTGTAAGTGAATGTCTAATGCTGAGTTACCTAAGAAAATACCTGTTAAACCACCGGAGATAAACAAGCTCACAAAACCAATGGCGAATAACATGGCTGGGGTAAATCTGATATTACCTCTCCATAGTGTTGTTAACCAGTTGAACACCTTAATGGCTGACGGTACAGCAATCAACAAAGTCAACAATACGAATATTGAACCTAAGAACGGATTCAATCCGGTAACGAACATGTGGTGAGCCCATACTAGGAATGCTAGAATGGCAATTGCAAATAAAGAGGCCACCATCGCCATGTAACCGAAAATAGGCTTACGAGAATTCACGGAAAGAATCTCAGATACCATACCCATGGCCGGTAATAGAATAATATATACTTCAGGGTGACCTAAGAACCAGAATAAGTGCTGGAACAAGATAGCACTACCACCTTCGTTAGGTAAAGCACCTACGCCATTTACATAGATATCGCTTAGATAGAAGCTAGTTCCAAAGTTTCTGTCAAAGATCAACAAAATGAAACCAGATAATAATACCGGGAAAGATAATACACCCAAAACAGCTGTAAAGAACAATGCCCAAATGGTTAACGGTAAACGAGTCATCGTCATACCTTTTGTACGCATATTCAAAATAGTTGCGATATAGTTTAGACCTCCTAATAAGGAAGAGACTACAAACAAGGCCATGCTAATCAACCATAAATCCATACCTGTTTTAGAACCCGGAGAAGCTGAACCCAATGCACTCAAAGGCGGATAAGCTGTCCAACCACCACTAAAGGGACCGGTTTCCACAAATACAGAAGATAACATTACAATACTGGCAGCAAAGAAGAACCAGTAGCTCAACATGTTCATAAAAGGAGATGCCATATCTCTTGCACCTACTTGTAAAGGAATTAAGAAGTTGGCAAATGTTCCGCTCAAGCCGGCTGTTAACACAAAGAATACCAATACGGTACCGTGAGTAGTTACTAAAGCATAATAAGCTTCGGCAGAAATACGTCCGCCTTTGGCCCATTTACCTAAGATATCTTCTAACCAAGGAAAACTTTCATTAGGATAGCCCAATTGCATACGGAACAATACAGACATGAAGCCACCAATTAATGCCCAAACCATACCTGTTATCAGGAATTGCTTGGCAATCATTTTGTGGTCTTGGCTGAAAATGTACTTGCTAATAAAAGTCTCATGATGATGGTGTTCACCATGATGTGCATCGTGGCCGGTAGCCACTTCGTGTACATGTAAAACTGCTTCTGTGCTCATAATTAAATTATGCTTGTGAAATTATATTAACAGGCTTTTGCAACATTTGTTTGTTTAATGTTAGCCTGCAATTTTTTACATTTTTGTCTTGATAACAGGCTTAGAACCCTTGTTAATATTGGTTGCTTTGCTGGTGCTATCAGCCGGTGCTGTTGCAGGTGCTGCTGATGGATCTTTTTCTGGAAACGCAGCATAGTAAGCCGGTTTTTGTTTTGCCATCCAAGCATCATATTCGGCCTGTTCTACCACTTCAATTAATCCCTTCATAGAGTAGTGACCATTACCACACATTTGATCACAACTAATTTCATATTGAAATTTAGGATTACCTGTTTTTTCCTTCATTTCTTTAGTAGTGAACTTTGGCGTAAACCACATAGTAGTTGGTGTGCCGGGAACTGCGTCCATTTTCATTCTAAAGTGAACCAATCCTACGTCATGAATTACATCTCTTGAACCGATGATTAATTTAACCGGCTTGTTCTTGATTAAATACATGGTTTGAGGAATGATATCGTCTTTGGCTTTCTCATCTTCTTTCAAATTCAACGCATCATTGTTAGCCCAAATCAAACCTAAAGGATTGGTAGCATCATCAATATTGCGGAAATATTTTTTACCAAACTCTCCATCTTTACCCGGATAACGATAAACCCAGCCAAACTGCTTTCCGATGATTTCTACTTGTAATGCATCTTTTGGAGCATCACTTGTTAATTTGAACCAGTTTCTCAAACCAATTACTACCAACACAGTAAGTGTAATAGCAGGAACTACGGTCCAGATTAATTCTAATTTATTGTCGTGAGGAAAGAAATGCACTTTACGCTTTTCGTTTTCTTGGTATTTATAAGAAAACCAGAATAACAGAATTTGTGTCAACAAAAACACAATACCCGTAACAATCACCGTTACTTCAAACATAAAGTCATAAGCATCGCCTTGTACAGAAGCAGATTCTCCCAATATTCTTCCTTTCAAAATTTCATGGCAGTAGTACACACCAATCAATCCTAAAATAAGGAATGCAAACATCAAGAAGCCATTCACTTTGTTGTTCTGCTTACGGGTTTTTTCTTCTCCCTTCAACACCGATACATACTCACTGGCTTTGGCTATCTGGAAGATAACAACAAAAACAAGTACAATCACCGCTATAGTTAGATACATTGACATGAGTTCGAGTATTTTCTTTTCTAATAACGTTTAAAATATTGTTCAGGTTTAACCCTGTTTAATGTTAGGTATGATGAATGATACTTTCCTTTAAAAAAGGATGATATTTTGGTACCAAAGGTGCTTTGCTGAGGTTTTTAGCGACTAAGAAAATAGTCATACCGGCAAAGAAAGCTAGGATTCCAAAGTCTAACCAACCTAAGGTTACATGATCTTTTGAAATACCGGGCATTACCATTTGGTAGAAATCCAACCAATGTCCGAAAATTATGAGTACCGCCATAAATGTAACCAAGGTATAGTTACGCTTAGCACTACGCTTCATTAATATTAAAATTGGTGCAACAAAGTTGATGATAAGGTTGAAGAAGAAGATTCCTCTGTAAGCACCTTTCATTCTGTGTTGGAAGTAAACTGTTTCCTCAGGGATGTTAGCATACCAAATCAGCATGAACTGAGAGAACCATAGGTATGTCCAGAAAATAGAGAATGCAAACATGAACTTACCTACATCGTGTAAGTGCTCTTCTGTTGCATATTCTAAGTATCCTTTGTTTTTAAGGTAGATAATCCATAAAGCAACGAGTGACATACCGGCTACGAAAGAAGAGGCAAAAGTGTACCAGCTAAACATGGTGCTATACCAGTGTGCATCAATACTCATCATCCACAACCAAGGAACTGTAGAACCAACTGTTAAACCAAACCACACTAAGAATAAAGAGCCCCAAACGGTGTTTCTCCAAATCCATTTGCTGCCTTGTTCAACTGTCATTTCGTTTGTGTCGGTTTCTGCAGAAAGACTTCTCATTTTCTTACCCAACACAATCCATAAACCAATGGCCAAAATTGTCCATACCGTAAAGAAGGTAGGGTTCAAGAAACTGGCTTTCTCTAATAAAATTTTATCGTCGCCTGGTGTTAACCAATGGTAGATATGATGTTGATGACCGAACACTAAAGAAAGTAATAAAGCACCTGCAATCAAACCATAGATGGGTACAACAGCAGAAATGGCTTCGGGAATACGACGGATAGCGGTATTCCAACCACCCATGGCCAATGTTGTAGCACAAAGGAAGAACATACTAGCATTACAAATCAGTAAAAAGAAAATACTGTTGTACATGATGGTACCCCAGAAAATGGCTACTTCATGTTCGTCTTTGCTCAAGCCTTTGGTAATGAAGCCAATAATGAAAGCCAATAAACCTATTGCCATTAGTGCATAGCTCCAGGTCTTTAACCGGGATGGTACTACAAATTGATCTTTAATAGATGCCATGTTGATTCGTTTTATATACAGTTCGTTCTGCTTGGTTTTATATTATTTTTTTGCTGTTGCTGTGCTATCTGCAGCAGGTGCAGCACCACCTTTGCCTTCTGCTTGTTTGTCTTTGATGTAGCGGATAATCATCCAACGTTGTTTGCGACTCAATTGAGAAGCATAACTACCCATCAAATTCTTACCATATTGTACAGAGTGGTACATAGTACCTTCTGTCATAGCTTCATATTTTGCGTTACCCACTAACACCGCCGGCTGAACAGGATAAGCTCCTTTTCCACCGTTGTACAACGGACCATTGCCATCTAACTTAGTGCCATGGCAAATACCGCAGTTAATCAAGTACAAACGTTCTGATTCTATCGTTTCATCGGCAGTAAGACTAGCGATAGGATTTTTTACAGCAGCACTTTGTGCGTAACCTGCAGAATCGTTAGGTAAGTGATAAGGCAACTCTTCGCCACGATTAACCGTACCTGCAACAGGCTGTGTATTATAATTGATTCCTTTTTCTTTCAAATTACTATGATCGGCATAGGTTTCGTATGCTCTGCTGTAAGACATATCGGGCATGTAAACAGTACCGGGTTTGCGTTTAATCTCATCGCAACTGTATAATGCCGCAATAGCAACAATAAAAACGGATATGATTGATAGCTTCTTCATCGCTTTTGTAAAATTTGTATTAGGCAATAGCTGTACCGCTGTTCGCTTCAAATAATTTTTGTTCTTTATCGTAACGACCCAACCACCAGTCGGCTTCAGCTACTTGGAAGTTTACATCCGTAGCACCATTACTGCTTAAGAAACCTTTTAAGTCTTCTACATTGGTTTTATCGGTACACTCAATCACCATTACAAATTTGTCATCTGTTGCACCGGGATGAAAATGGTGCTTTTTTACAAACGGTGCTAATTGGCAGAGGTAGCAAAAAGTAAGTACCATACCTACTGCGGCAAATAATACCGTTAACTCAAAGGTGATTGGAATCCAAGCCGGCAAAGCAAAATTGGGTTTACCACCAATATTCAAAGGCCAGTCTTTGGTAAAAATCCAACTCATACAAGTAACAGCTGTAGTTGTACCTGTAATACCGTAAATAAAACCGGCAGTATGCAAACTTGTTTCTCTTAAGCCCATAGCATGGTCTAAACCATGTACGGCAAATGGTGTGTACACATCATGGATTTTGTATCCGGCTGTACGTACTTTTTTCACCGCAGGAAACAAGACTGCTTCATCATCAAAACAGCCTACTACGAATTTTTTTTGTGCCATACCCTATCCCCAAAGGGGGGTTGATTTTTAATTAACAATATTATTTTCCACTTTACCGATTCCCCGCAGGGAAAACAAGTTTAGTGAGCATATTCATGTGCAAATTCTTCTACTTTCTTCTCTTCAACTTTATCCATTTGTTGCTTGTAGTTTTCACCACTTGTTTTCAATACATACTTAATTTCAGCAATAGCAATTACCGGGAAGTATTTAGAGAATAAGAAGAAGCAAGTAAAGAATAAACCGAACGTACCTAAGTAGAAACCAATTTCCCAAATTGTTGGGCTATAGTAATAGCTCCAGCTACTTGGTAGATAATCACGGTACAAAGATGTTACGATGATTACGAAACGTTCGAACCACATACCAATGTTTACGATAATACTCATGAAGAAAGTAAACATGATATTTCTTCTCAACTTACGGAACCAGAATAACTGTGGAGAGATTACGTTACAGGCCATCATGCTCCAGTAACTCCAGCCATAAGGACTGAATAGGTTAGCACGGCTATAGCCGAATGCGTACCACTCGTAAGGGTTACGACCGTACCAAGCAACGAACAACTCGGTTAAGTAAGCACAGCCTACAATTGAACCGGTTAGTACAATTACTTTATTCATGGCCTCGATGTGACCCAAAGTGATATAATCTTCTAAATTCAATACTTTTCTAACTACAATCATCAGCGTTTGTACCATGGCAAAACCTGAGAAAATCGCACCTGCAACGAAGTAAGGTGGGAAGATGGTAGTATGCCAACCGGGAACAACTGAAGTAGCGAAGTCAAACGATACGATAGTGTGTACTGACAATACAAGCGGAGTACTCAAACCTGCCAATACTAATGACAAGCTTTCGTGACGCTGCCAATGTTTGGTACTACCTGTCCAACCGAAGGCCGCAATACCATAGAACATTTTACGGAACTTGGTTTTAGCACGGTCACGGATGGTAGCCATATCCGGAATCAAACCACTATACCAGAATAATAAAGAAACGGTGAAGTAAGTTGAAATCGCAAATACGTCCCACAATAAGGGTGAGTTAAAGTTAACCCATAAAGGACCACGGCTGTTAGGATAAGGCAATACGAAGAAAGCCATCCATACACGACCCATGTGGAAGATGGGGAACTGACCGGCACACATTACCGCAAAGATGGTCATCGCTTCTGCTGCACGGTTTACACCGGTTCTCCAACCTTGGCGGAAGAGCAACAAAATCGCTGAAATCAAGGTTCCGGCATGACCGATACCCACCCACCATACGAAGTTGGTAATATCCCAACCCCAACCAATGGTTTTGTTCAGGTTCCACTGTCCAATACCGTAGGTAACCTCACGGTAAACGCTGTACACACCAAACATCAATAAGGCTACAGAAATGTAGAAACCTACATACCATAACTTACCGGGCTTGGCCTCTACAGGGCGGCAAATGTCTTCTGTTACCTGGTGGTAGTTCTTGTCGCCATTCACCAATGGCTCCCTAATCTGTGATTCGTACTTTAAATGCATCTGTTCTGGTTTAGAACCGATTTCGTCTCGGTTTTAAAATAATGTATTTCTAAAAGTCCTTTCCAATATTAATGTGTTCCTGCATGCTCTTCTTTTTGCTCTGCACCACCATGTCCTTCAGCAGCAATCAACTCATCGGTGTTTCTCACCTTAGCCAAGTAGCTTACATTAGGCAATACGTGAATCATTTCTAATGCATAGAACAATCTACCATCGTTCTCTTTACGAGTAGTGGTGATATTGCTTTCTTTGTCGTTAACGTTACCAAACTGAATGGCATCACTTGGGCAAGCTTGCTGACAAGCCACTTTGATATCGCTATCTTTCATTGGTCTGCTTTCTTTCTTAGCAGCCAATTTAGAAGCTTGTAAACGCTGAACGCAGAAAGAACATTTTTCGATTACACCACGGCTACGTACGGTAACATCCGGATTTAACACCATACGGGTTAAATCATCGTTCATCATAGCAGTAGCTTCGCTGATATGACCAACTTGGTTATCGGCAAAACTATCAGCACCTGTATAATCAGCCCAGTTAAAGCGACGTACTTTATACGGACAGTTGTTGGCACAATATCTTGTACCAATACAACGGTTATAAGTCATTTGGTTCAAACCTTCGCTGCTGTGGTTAGTAGCGGCTACCGGACAAACGTTTTCGCAAGGAGCATTATCGCAATGTTGACACAACATAGGCTGGAAAATCACATTTGGATTTTCTAAATCGCCGCTGAAATAACGATCGATACGCAACCAATGCATTTCATGACCACGGGTAACTTCTACTTTACCTACTACAGAAACGTTGTTTTCTGCATTACAAGCTACCACACAAGCACCGCAACCGGTACAAGTATTAAGGTCGATATTCATTCCCCATTTAATACCGGGCTTATCAAACACACCATATAAAGTGCCTTCTTTTTCGTAATCGCCGGTTTTTGGAGCGTAATCTTCTACTAAATGCTCTCTTTTATGTTTGAACAACTTAGGCTCTTTTTTCAAAGTAGCTAAGGTTGTTTCTAATACTACTTCTGTTCTGCCATCATAAGTTTGGTGCGTTTGGTTTTGAGCCACCGCAAATTTCTTATTGGCTTTTTCTACTGTTGCATCGGCACTGTAGGTTCTTGTACCACCAGCAACGCTAACCCAAGGGAAAGCATTTTTACCTGCAGCACCACCTGCACGGCCAATATGGTCTTGTGCAGATTTGATAGCTGCTTCATCCGCATCGTTATTAGCACCACGGCCATAACCTAATGCTACACCAATGGTATCTGGATTTGTACCCGGAACAATAATGATTGGTAATTCTAAAGATTTTCCGTTAGCAGTGATTTTTACTACTTGCTTTTCAGGATGTACTTCGTATGCATCAGTATCGCCGTTATTACTCAAATCGATACCAAAC
This sequence comes from Methylophilus rhizosphaerae, assembly GCA_943370285.1. Taxonomy (GTDB): domain Bacteria; phylum Bacteroidota; class Bacteroidia; order Chitinophagales; family Chitinophagaceae; genus CALRQJ02. Next base: position 95,667 of record CALRQJ020000015.1, read on the forward strand.
ATGTCTTTGGCCGTTTTTGGAGAAATAGTAGCGTAGTTATCCCAAGTGGCTTTGGTAATTGGATCGGGTAATTCTTGTAACCAAGGATTGTTGGCTTGCTCACCGGCACCTAAACTCACTTTTTCGTATACAAATACTTCTACTTTACCGGCAGCCTTTGCACCGTTGATGGCAGCCGCAGCAGTAGCTACGTTGGCAGCACTGAAAGCAGCACCAACAGGTGTAGGAGCAGTAGCAGGATTGATAACACCATCTCTCAATGCTGCATCCCATCCACTAACATCACCCACTTTTGCACTCCAGAAACCTTTTAAGAAACCAAGGTAATCAGTAGTAGCACCAGACCATTTCAACAAACTATCCTGCCATTGGCGGGTTTTGAATAATGGGTAGATGGTAGGCTGCATCAAAGAATAGTAGCCGGTTTTTGCTTCTGCATCGCCCCAGCTTTCTAAGAAATGATGATCCGGAATAACGTATTTGCAATGCTGTGCGGTTTCATCCAATTTTTGGTTGAAAGACACAGACAATTTTACTTTTTTAAGGGCATCAACAAATTGCTTGCTGTCTTGCCAGTTGTAAGCAGGATTTGCACCATGAACCAATACAGCACCAACTGCACCACTGTTCATATCTGCAATCAACTTTACCATATCGGCATCAATACCTTTACGAGTATTGTTGGTAGCAGCCCAGCTGATAGTTTTTCCGCCTGCACCCAATAATTCGTTGATGGCATTAACGATGATTTGAACGTTTACATCGTTACTTCCACTTACTACTAATCCGGCGCCGCTGTTTTTTAATTCTTTAGCAGCCGCTTCAACGCCGGCTTTTAACTTAGCGTCTAATGCAGGAGCGGTAACGTTTCCGCCTAAAGCTGCATATAAAGCCAATGCTATTGCACCGGTATGAGATGGACGGTGATGATGTCTAATATCTGCATTAGCACCGGTCATACTCATGATACTTTCGAACTGAATATGGCGACAGCCCATTACATTACCTGTTTTGTCGGTAATTTTTCTGCCTTTAGCATATTGCTTGGCAAATTCTACCGGACTAACCCAAGTACCTAAGAAATCGGCAGCTAAACTCACTACCACTTTTGCATTATCGAAATGGTAAGAAGGAATAGCTCTTTTACCGTAACAAACTTCGTTAGCTTGTAACATACCGCTATAAGAAACAGCATCGTATTGTACGTGACGGCTACCCGGATATTTAGCCAAAAACTGGCTGATTACTTGTAAAGTAGAGGGAGAATTAATGGTACTTGTCAATAATACAACAGCACCGGCACCTAAACCGGACATATCAGTTGCTACCATTTTATCTAAAGCCTCGAAAGTACTTACCTCTTTGCCATTGGCCATTGGGTAACGCAAACGGGCTGTATCGTATAAATCTAACACACTAGCCTGAACCCTTGCAGATGTACCACCCATAGTAACAGGAGATAGATCGTTACCTTCAATTTTGATAGGACGACCATCTCTTACTTTGGCTACAACGCTGATTGCATCGCCATCTTGCACATAAGTAGTAGCATAATAATTAGCTACACCCGGAATTACATTATCAGGCTTATTTACAAATGGAATTGCTTTTTTAACCGGCATTTCGCAACTAGCGGCTACAGCAGCAGCAGCAGTACTAAAGCCTAAGTATTTTAAGAAATCCCTTCTTGGGGTTTTGGCTTCCAACAGACCTTTATCATCAGCCTCAAAGGGAAGTTCTTCTCTGAATTCATCATTAGCGGCTGCTTGGTTTGCAGTCGTATTGTTCAGTTCTCCAAAACTTTGCCAGTATTTACTCATAATGTGATAGTTCGGTAATTTGGAAAGTTGATATGTTGACGTGTAGCATCAAACCTTCAACCCTATTCTTGTTCGGATAATTTGTTTAGTAGTGACATTTTTGACACTCAGTACCACCAATTTTTTCTACGGTAATACCTTTAGTGCTGTCTAATCTGCCATTTTTCAAGTCTTCGTGATACTTTTCATAAATGCTGTAGAAACCATTTTCTTTAAACTGCACTTTAGTTTCACGGTGACAGTTAATACACCAGCCCATGCTTAAATCTGAGAACTGGTATACTTCACCCATGTTTTGAATTTCGCCATGACAGGTTTGGCATTGTACTTTACCTGCTTTTACGTGTTGTGAGTGGTTGAAGTACACATGGTCGGGCAGGTTATGAATTTTAACCCACTCAATTGGTTTTGCTTTAGATGGATCCCATACTTTAGAAACAGCAGGATCAAAACCGGCATATTTGTACAACTTCTGAATTTCGGCTGTACCATCTACTTCGGTTCCATCTTCTTTATAGATTTTTTCGCCTTTATATTCGTTAATGCCCATGTGGCAGTTCATACACACATTCAAAGAAGGAATGTTAGCATGCTTGCTGTCTTGTGCACCACCATGGCAATACAAACAGTTGATTTGATTGGTGCCGGCATGTACTTTATGAGAGTAATAAATAGGTTGTTCGGGCTGGTAATCTTTAGAACGACCATAACCCATAGCACCTTTAGCCGTTAAGTAACCGCCTACGCAGAATAAAACCACTGTAGTTAAAGCGATATAAGTCTTGTTTTTCCAGAAAGGAACCGGCTCAGGTGTATGTTCGCCAACTTTTTCGTCGCTTAATTTTTTAAGGTTGCTATTAACTTGTAATAGAATGAGGGCAATTACAGCTAAAATCAAGGTAAGAATACCAAATAATAAAGTGTTATCACCTGCTGCTTCTACAACGGGTCCACCGGTTGGACCTTCAGGCTTAGCCTCTGCTACTTGCTTTACATAACCTAAAATAGCACCAATTTCAGCATCAGACAATTGTGTGAAGCTGTTCATGGCTACTTTATTGTACTTAATGTACAAGTCGTTGGCATACTTATCGCCGGTTTTTAAGAAAGCGGCACTGTTTCTAATCCAAGCATACAGCTTTTTTTGGTCGGGCCAACGGGTTTCTACCCCTGCTAATGCAGGACCGGTAGCGTCAACCGTCATCTTACCGCTATGGCAAGAGGCACAATTCTGGCTGAATAATGCCTGACCATCCTGTGCAAAGGAATGATTGGTCATGGAAACGGTGACCGTAACTAATAAACTGAGTAAAAATGTTTTGGCTATGCGGCTACAATTAATCATATACACAAAAAGATGTGTTGTGATGTGGAAAAATTTCCTCGGATGGCTGCAAAAATATGACAGGATACTGACAAAATATCAACAGTTAAGAAATTTTTTTAGCCTTGCTGGTAGCGGATTTCAGCGGATTGTTAATGAATACATTCTATAACTGTCATCAATTTGTAAACAGATTTGTTAAAGCAATGAGGCAAAAAAAAACATGGCTTGTTCCTCAATTTTTTCCATCAATTTTACATTATGTTCAGACGTTTAAAAGAAAAATGGCAGGTTAGTTGGTTTCAGTTTGCACTCATCTTTAGCACATTTGCCATTGGTGGAAGCCTTTGCGGCTACCTGGGTAGAACCTTGTTAGATTTAGCTGGAATGGACAAAAGTGTACTATACTATATTATATATATCCCCTTTATTACCCTGCTTTGGCCTATTTGTGTATTGGTGGTGAGTATTCCGCTAGGTCAGTTTAAGTTTTTTCTAGGCTATATCAGCCGATTAATCAGTAAAATGAGTGGCGGCAAATGAGTAATGCTCCTAAAAAGATAGCCATTTTTGCCAGCGGTGCCGGCAGTAATGCGGCAAAAATCATTGAATCGGTGGCAGCAAACCCTAATCCGCCTTTTGAAGTGGTGCTGATTGGTTGTAATAAACCGGGTGCCGGCGTTGCCGATATTGCTGCAGCACATCATATTCCGGTGTTATGGATGGAGAAGGAAAGATTTTTTAAGGGTGATACCTATTTACCGGTTTTAGCCGATTATGCTGTGGATTGGATTGTATTAGCAGGATTTTTATGGAAGATACCAACGGCATTAATTGCTGCTTATCCGCAAAAAATTATCAATATTCACCCTGCCCTATTGCCCAAATTTGGTGGTAAAGGCATGTACGGCCATTTTGTACATGAAGCGGTAATTGCCGCCCAAGCAACCGAAAGTGGTATTACCATTCATTTTGTAGACGAGCAGTACGACCACGGACAAACCATTTTTCAAGCTACTTGTCCGGTTACACCAAACGATACCCCCGATAGTTTAGCCGACAAAGTGCATGCTTTGGAGCATTTGCATTTTCCTAGGGTGGTGGGGGAAGTGGTGAAAGAGGGAGCCCCCGCCCCCTAAAGGGGAGAAGAAGGAATTGGGAATTTGGAATTGGGAGGAGAAGATAGAAAATAGGAGACAGAATATAGAAGAGAATGGACGACAGTGAGGAAGATTGGAATTTGGGAGAGAGAAGATAGTTAGAATGCCGGGGGCATTTGGCTAACGCACAGGGCCGGGAAAGGAGACCCCGGCAAGACAAAAAACTAATTTGATGCGACATCAGCTATAGTATCCGTCAAAACAATATTGCCTATTAAAAATCCAACTTTTAATAGTACAGAAAAACACCACACATTAGATAGACCAGATATACGAATCGGTAATTCTTTCTCGATAATATTCACTAACTCTATTTGAGATCTTTCACCCAAATATTTGATTTGATTGGTATCCAATTTATTTGCCCAAGCAATCATTGCATGCCGTAAATCAATAGCACTTATTTGATTTATATAAGTACCCCCTTTAAATTCAATTATAAA
>CALRQJ020000016.1:0-94885 GCA_943370285.1 Methylophilus rhizosphaerae
TTAAGTGTTGCGTTGTGGCTTGCGTTGTTAGAAGCCTGAGCGTTTGCAGCTACATTAATAGCTAGGATGCCGATTGCGGCGATGAACATCTTTTTCATAGAAATTTGGTTTTTAATTGGTTTTTAAAAATTGAACAATCTATTAACGGGGTGGTGCAAACTTTGGTATATCCATACCTTCAATTTGTTAAAATTTGACGTTTCAGTCAATTTTTATTTATCATTTAATATTTTGATAATCAATAAGTTATATTATAAATAGCGTTTGAAAATATTTTTTACAAATTTTTCCTAACGCATTGATAATCAATTCCTACAATGGGAAAAATCCAAAAATGGTTCAAAAAACTTAAACAAATAGGGGCAAAAAGAAACCCGGTAGAGAACTACCAGGTTTATACCGATTTAAAAACCATAATAAAACACTTTTTATTGCTGCGAAGCTGTATATACAATATTGACAGAGTAAGTGCCACCATCGTAGCCAAATCCCGGATTTGCTTTATATGACACATTAAAAAACTGGTTACCTTTTTGTTGGCTGGTTAATAAGGTTTGATCGTTGGTATTGATTCCTACAAATCCGCTTTGATTCGCCTCTTTCACAAACAAAACATTACTAACGGGCATTTGGGTATTGGTTGAACTGTTAAAGACAGAACTAGCTGACTTTACACTAATATTATATCCCTTATTAGAACGAACTCTTAATGTTGCTGAATTATCGGCCACAATACCATTTTGATAATGCTCAGAATTTGAAAAGGTTAAATTAACTCCATTGGTGCCTTGTGCAAAAGTCAATTCTATGGCGTTGGTGATATTCAACGTAATAGTATGACTTGCGGAAGCTGTTGTTTGTCCATAATTGACCAAACCAATCAAACTTAATAGCACAATAAAAAACATACTTCGGCTAGCTTGTGTCAAGCGGACTTTAGAAGAATGTATATTTTGTTGCGCTCTCATTGTGGGGTTATTGAGCAGTTAAGGTATAAGTCACTGATACACTGTAAGAACCCGGGCCATAATCAAAAACAGAACCGGTATTCAAGGTCAATGTAAAACTATTCCCTGGTTTTGTAAAATTTCCTCTACCACCTGATGCTAAAGTTTGATTCGTTGTGCTCAGTCTAACAGTTCCGGTTTGCCCTTGAACGCCAAATGTTAACATACTTACCGGCATATTATTAACTGCATCTCTACCGCTTCCGGTAAAGAAAGGGTTACTTGCAGCAATTGTGAGCCGCCAGAGGTTATTACTTTTCACTTGAACTGTGTTCAAAGTAACAGTAATGCCATTTTCAATCTGATCTATCGTATTGTAGTTAATAGTGTAAGTATTGGGTACAATATTGATAGCCATTACAGATTGAACAGAAACATTGGTTGTTCTTACTCCTGTAAAGGAGTATTGAGCAACGGTATACAAAGAACTACATCCTAATACCAGCAATAAGAAACATTTATAAATGGTGTTGTTCATGTTGGTACTAGGGTTGAGTCATGGTGAACAACAGTGTAAAGGTATAAATACCCGGGGCATAATCATACCCCAAAGGACCAAAGTAATAATCGTAAAAGAAAGAGTCTCCTGTTTTATTAGCGGCTCTATTTTTATCTGCTATAATTAATTGGTCGGTTTGTGATAAATAAATTCTGGTTGTAACGGGAAAAGATTGGCTAGATTCATCACTTCCGCTTAATTGCATGGACAACATATTGGGTGGAATTGGAGTACCCGATGTATTGGTCATATTAGATATCCTAACAAAAACATTGTAATTTTTTTTAGATTCTACTCTAATAGTAAGTGCATTATTAATAACTTGTTCATTTTCTAAACTAAATGTTGAAGCTAGATTAAAGTTGAGTGGAACAGATGAAATAGTGATATTATTATCATCATTTTGACCAAAGCCAGCCAAATTAACTACAAAGGACATTAGTAGTAAACCTGTTATTCTTAAAAAAAACTGTTTACTTAGCATAATAATAAAGTCAATAATAACGATTTAATAGTAGGACAAATTTAATTCAAAGTATCCTATAACTCTATGAAAAGAAAAATAATCCTTTTGACACTTGGCATTATGTGTGCCGGTTTAACCTTTGCACAACGTTTTGCCATACAACCCGGTATCCTCAATTTTCAGGTAGAACCCGGTAATACACAAACTCAAGTTATTAGAATCACCAACATTACTGACAAAAGAGTAACTTTTCAGGCCTATTTAGCCGATTGGTTAAGAGATTCATTGGGTGGTCACGAATATTTTAGACCCGACACCTTAAGCAGGTCTTGTGCCAGTTGGGTAGTACTTAACAAAAACCTTGTTGAAGTAGCGCCAATGGGTACAGAAGAATTATTGGTGGTGTTAAGAGGCCCATCAGATGCTAAAGCATTTGAAGAAATGAAGTGGGCCATGCTGTTTTTACAAACTGTTCAAGAAAAAGACAGTGCCGCAGCCGGCGGTACTGAATTAAAAACGGAAGTAAGAGAGTTGATGCGAATTGGTATTCATATCTATCAAACTCCAAGTGCTATTAACAAAACAGAAGCCAAATTGGTATCATTTGATGCCGATACCACAAAGAACGGTTATGTTTTTCATGTGGAAAATGCAGGCCAAGTAATGTTGCAATGCAAATCTTATGTAACCTTAACCAATGTAACCACGGGGCAGGAGTATAAAATTGATCGGGTAGAATTTCCTATGTTTCCTAACGGAAAGCGTTACGTCAAATTTATTATTCCCGATACCATCCCTAAAGGCAAATATTCTGCTTTAGCTATTCTTGATATTGGAGAGGATGAAGAACTATTAGCCCTGGAAAAAAGTATTGAATTGAAATAGTTTTTATTATCCAAGAATATATTCGAAACAACCTTCACAAGAGGTTGTTTTTTTGTTGTTATAACACCGATTGTTGGTTGTAAAAACATTTGTAGAAAAAAGGCATTTTTGGGCATTTTTGCAGAAAAAAGGCTATTTTGCCCCCCCATTTGAACAAGAAACCCCAGTTTTTACACCAAAACTTGCCTTTATGGACCTTAAACAAATTCACGAATTAATTAAGATTATCAACAAAAGTAATATCGGAGAAATCAGTATTGAAGACAAAGACGGAAAGGTTACCATCAAGCAAAAAGAAGACCAAGTAGTAACCGTTGCAGCAGCACCACAACAAGTTTATAACGTTGCACCTGCCTCATCCGCCGCCCCAGCATCTGCAGCACCGGCTGCCTCGGCCTCAGCTCCAAGTGCTCCGGTAAAAGCTGATAATTATATTACGATTAAGAGCCCCATGATTGGTACTTTCTACCGTAAATCATCTCCAGATAAACCAGCATTGGTAGAAATTGGAGCAGAGGTAGCACCGGGCCAAGTGGTTTGCATTATCGAAGCCATGAAGCTGTTCAATGAAATTGAAAGCGAAGTAAAAGGTACAATTGTAAAAGTATTAGTGGAAGATGCTACTCCTGTAGAGTACGATCAACCATTGTTCTTAGTTGATCCTGCTTAGTAATTACTGCTATTGCCACATCAACTATTTGTGCTATCTAAGGCATAGCTACAAGATGTTCTTTATTTTAAACTTAACACTACAGCATGTTCAAAAAGATACTAATTGCCAATCGAGGTGAAATTGCCCTAAGGGTAATTAGAACCTGCCGAGAAATGGGCATTAAAACGGTAGCTGTTTACTCTACTGCCGATAAAGATTCTTTACACGTAAAATTTGCAGATGAAGCAGTTTGTATTGGCAAGCCTGCCAGTACAGATTCTTATCTTAATATTCCGCATATCATGGCAGCGGCAGAAATCACCAATGCCGATGCGATACACCCCGGCTACGGATTTTTAGCCGAGAATGCCAAGTTCTCCCAAATTTGCGATGAACATGGTATTAAGTTTATTGGTCCAACGCCTGAGATGATTAATAAAATGGGTGACAAAATCACCGCTAAAGAAACCATGATTGCAGCAGGTGTACCTGTTGTACCCGGTAGTGGTGGCTTATTACAAAGTGTTGAGCAGGCCAAAGATTTAGCAAAAAACGTAGTAGGTTATCCTGTAATATTAAAGGCTACTGCCGGTGGTGGTGGTAAAGGTATGAGGGTAGTTTGGAACGAAGAAGAAATTGAAAAAGCTTACGATAATGCCAAAGCGGAAGCAGCAGCTTCTTTTAAAAACGATGGTATTTATATGGAGAAGTTCGTAGAAGAACCTCGACATATTGAGATACAAGTGGCCGGAGATCAGTATGGTAATTTTTGCCATATGAGTGAGCGGGATTGTAGTATTCAACGTCGTCACCAAAAGTTGGTAGAAGAATCGCCTTCTCCATTTATGACAGCCGAATTGCGTAAAGCTATGGGTGATGCAGCCATTAAAGCTGCAGCAGCTATTAACTATGAAAGCGTTGGTACTATTGAATTTTTGGTAGATAAGCATCGCAATTTTTACTTCATGGAAATGAATACCCGTATTCAGGTAGAACATTGCGTTACTGAAGAGGTCATCAATTTTGATTTGATTAAAGAGCAAATTAAAATTGCAGCCGGTGAAAAAATATCGGGCAAAAATTACGAGCCTACCATGCATGCCATAGAGTGTCGTATCAATGCCGAAGATCCATATAATGATTTTCGTCCTTCTCCCGGTAAAATCACCACATTACACACTCCCGGTGGGCATGGTGTAAGAGTAGATAGTCATGTGTACACCGGTTATGTTATTCCTCCTTACTATGATAGTATGATTGGTAAGTTAATTACCATTGCTCGTACAAGAGAAGAAGCCATCGATACCATGTACAGAGCTTTAAGTGAATATGTCATTGAAGGAATTAAAACTACCATTCCTTTCCATTTGCAACTGATGCAGAACGAAGATTTTAGAAAAGGAAATTTCACTACTAAGTTTTTAGAAGGATTTAAAATGAAATAATTTTTCTTCTGATAGATTTAATGCCGCAGTTAAACATACTGCGGCATTTTTTTTAGCCCGTTTTTATATTGTTACTTTGCTCATCATGCAGATTGAATTATTAGCAACCGGAAAACGATTTAACCGAGACTGGATTTTTAAAAACCTCAGTTATACTTTTTTGCCTGCTACTAGTTATGCCATTACCGGACCCAATGGTAGCGGCAAGAGTACTTTATTGCAGATTTTAGCAGGTGCTGTTAATACTAGTGTTGGAACAATTAATTACACCATCAATGGTGCAAGTTTTACCGCTGAAGCTGTATATAAATCTATCGCCATTGTGGCTCCTTATTTAGAAGTGGTGGAGGAAATGACGGTTATCGAGTTCTTGGATTTTCATGCCCGGTTTAAACCTTTTTTGCCTGGCATTACAAGTGAGCATATTATAAAAATAGTAGGATTGAAAAATGCTGCCCATAAACAAATTCGTTACTACAGTAGCGGCATGAAACAACGAGTAAAATTAGCGCAAGCTGTTTTTTCAGATACACCGGCTTTGTTTTTAGATGAGCCTTGCACTAATTTAGATGCCACCGGTTATGCATTGTATCATCAACTGATTAAAGAATACTGCACTAACAAATTGGTGATTGTAAGCAGTAATGATGATAATGAAATGGATTTTTGTCAGCAGCAGCTAAATATTATGGATTGGAAATAAGGTTTAATCTGCTTTTTCGGGATGAGAATACTTATGATTAAAATCTGCAATCAGTTGCAAAATTTTATCTCTGCCCAACTGTTTAATGGCACTCGTAATAACCATAGCCGGTAAAAACTGCCAGGTTTGTTTCATGGCTTCCAAAAATGCTTTTACATTGGCCGATACTACACGTTGGGTTTCTTTATCCGATTTGGTAAAAATCAACACAAACGGAATCTCCCATTTGCCTAACTGGTTGATAAAATCGAGGTCAATTTGTTGGGGTTTATGGCGACTATCAATCAATACAAATACGTTGACTAAATTCTCTCTTTTGCGGAGGTAATTTTCAATCATTTGCTCCCAACGTCGGCGGCTCGTTTGCGATACTTTAGCAAAACCATAGCCGGGTAAATCAACAATATACCATTTATCGGCTTTCTTTTCTTCTCCGCTCAAACTGTCAATTTCAAAATGATTAATCATCTGTGTTTTGCCGGGAGTAGAGGAGGTTTTAGCCAGTTTTTGGTTGTTGCAAATCATGTTGATGACAGATGATTTGCCCACATTGCTTCGCCCAATAAATGCATACTCCGGTCTATCGGGCTTAGGGCATTGCTCGAAGGATGGACTAGAAATGACGTACGCTGCTTTGGCAATATTCATGGGTGCAAGTTAAAGGGTTTCTGCTTTTTAGCCGTTGTTTTAAAAAGTAAAAGCCCCACATCTTGTTGGATGCAGGGCTTCTAGAAAATTAGGAATGATTATTCAACAACCACCATTTGCTTAGTTTCAGTAAACAAAACTTCGTTGTTTTTACCTTTTACTATAATTCTATAGAAATAATTGCCTTTTGCATTATTTATTTGGCTACTGTTGAAGCCAATATTATAACTGCCGGCTAATTGTTGAGCATTTACCAAATTAGTCATGCGTTTGCCTTCAATGTTTAAAACTTCTATACTCACTAAGCCATTAGTAGGAAGACTGTAACTAATTCTTGTACTTCCTTTTACCGGGTTAGGGTAGTTTTGGTTTAATACAAACTGATTGCCTTTATTGATTTCTAAGCTAATGATTTGACTGTATCTGAATCTACCATCTTTGTCAATCATTTTTAAGCGATAGAAATATTTACCGGCTTGCAAATTCAACTCGGTTAAGCCATATTCATTTCTTACTATATCTCCTTTAGCAATTACAGTTGCCGCTGTTGTCCAATTGCTACCATTATTTATACTTTTTTCAACTTCAAATTTGTCCATATTAACCTCACAACATGTTATCCAACTTAGCATTGCTTTACTGTCTCTGATTACTCCATTGAATGATAGTAATTGAAGTGGCAGTGCAATCGTTGCTTCATCTGCACCCATATAAGGATTAATGCTATTTCTAATTTGATTATCAAAATCTGTAGTATAACCAGCTAATGGGTTGCAGCGTAAGTTGTTATCGCCGTTAGAAGCACCCGTTAAATGTAAATCGCCGATTGCGGCATTAACAAAATTCACAGCAACAGATTTTGAATTTGCTTCTCCTGCAGAGTTAGTTTGAAAAGTTGTGAAGTTGTTTGAAGCCGCATTCCAATACGCTAAATCTGAAGCATTAGTTGTAAGTAAATTATTGTAATTAGAAGTCCATGAACCAGTTGCATAAGAACCTATAGCAAAGTTGATGCCCGTGCCACCACTTCTTTGGTTAATAAGGATATTATTTTTTATATCCACTAGAGTGGTTATAGGAGTTCCAGGTGCAACAAAAGTTTCAGGTCCTCGATAAATACCACCACTTGGGTTACTACCGGATGCTGCTGTACCGCCAATTGCAATGGAATTATAATAACAGTTAATTCCGGCTGTTGCATTGAAATTATTTAAAATTCCAAAGTAGCTAGTGTTTTCAGTATTTCCTGTTCCTAACGAAACAAAATTGTTGGCAACAAATGAATTGGTGCCCGGTGCATTTGTTAAACTAGCTCTTATATTTATTGCTGCAACAATTGGTTTAGTTGTTGCTCCTATTGAGCTATTTTTCAAGTTGTAAATCTTATTTTCAATGATACCAAATATTCCATTTGTTCCAATTATGCCAGCAACCGAACTTGCCAAATCAGCAGTATTAGTTGAGTTGATATTGAAGATCGTATTCCCTTTAATTAGGGTAGTATCAACAACGTTTGTACCAGTTAGATTGCTAACACCACCGTGTTGAATACCAACAGCTGTATTAGTTGCAGCACTAGCTAATGATGAACTACAAGATATTGCACTTATGATGTTGCTCTGTATAACAGATTTAGGTATTAAAGGGCAGGTAGAACTTGTACCATTAGTATTTACAGTGCCAATTCCTCTTGTCCATCCAGACGCCCCACCTATTGTAATATTGAGGTTGGTAATAGTATTGCCGATGACATTAAATCTTGGATTGCTAATAGTTGTACTTGTAGTTAAAGTGTTGGCGGATGAGGTTTCTAAGCGAATACCAAAAGATTGAGCAGAACCTGTGCCACCTGCATTGAAGTTTAGGTTTGTGATGGTATTGTTTAATATGTTAAATACAGGCTTTACAGTTGTAGCTGCGGTAAAAACACGACCATTTACGCCAATGCCATATCCGAGTGCTGCACCGTTATTATTGGTTACTATAAAATTGTCTACAGTATTGTTACTAAAAGTTGTTGTGCCATCAAAACCCCCAATAAAACCAAAAAAACCAGCATTTTGAAAAGAACCGGCTACGGATGCATAAATTACTTGTACGTTCTTGCATGTGTTGCCTTCTACTAAATTACCCGGCCCGCCGGTTTGAATACTAAAACCAATATAACCTACAGCGTTTGTTGACGTTCCTGTGTAAGTTAATAAACCAACACCATTGGCACTAGTGCCACCAGAAAAGTTTCCGGTAATAATATGTGTGTCTGATGTCCAATTTGGAAACACTTGCAATGATACATGTGTATTTTGAGCAGCAGTAGATCGGCCAACTGTTTGATAAAAACTATTGCCAGATATAAGCCAATTGGTATTACCAGCCGATAAATTAACACCTATAGAACCTGAACTTGCATTAAAATAATCGTATACTAAACAATTTTGGAGTGTGTCTTCACTGTTTTGAATAGATGAATTGGTAGTACTTCCAACAGATAATAAACAGGTTGGTGCGTTTGCTGTACCGTCTATGTTGCAATCTTTGATTTTATTTTTGTCATTACCGGTAAGTAATCCTGTACTAAAATGTACTACCCCAATTGCTGTGCCTGCACCTGCACCCCTTATAGTGCTATTGAGTATTTTGTTATTGCTTGCATCATTGATAAATCTAATGGCAGATGAAGTAATACTTACGTCTGCATTATGGATGGTTATAGATGCACCGCCGGCATTGATGCCATCAAAAACTACGTTATCAGCTCCATTTAAATTTACCAAAGGACCAACAACAGAACCGCTAATTGTTATAGCAGTAGCTGTTTGAGGAATTATTGTAACACTAGTATAGTTTGAACTAGTGGGGTTACCACTACTGTCGAGTGTTGCTGTAGTTGTTTCTGATACACTAGCTGAAAGTGTAATGATGATGTTTCCTTGGTGTGTGCCATCATTAATTTTAGCAAAAGCATCACCTAATGATATATACATACCGGTTGGTGTTCCTCCTGTGGCATTGAGGCTAACTTGGGCTTGTATAAAGCTTTGGCTAAAAAAGAAGCACATAAATGTAAGGGCAAGTAATTTTTTTATCATAACAGGGAAATTTTGGTTAATTAATTGCCGTGAAGTTAAATTTAATTCTATCCACAACCTATATCAACCTTAAAAAAACCTAAACCCTCTTTTTCTCCCCATCCCTCTAATTTTCTCCACTTTACTTCTCTATTTTACAATTCATCCCCTTTGCTTTGCCGCAAAATTATAAACCTACTATATCTATGGCTATAACAGGTAAAGTTAAACCCGTACGATATTGTGTACAACCTATTTTAGGACGTAGCTGTGTAATAAAGTAAAAGCCCTACATCTTGTTAGATGTAGGGCTTTTAAGTCTTTAGATAACAATTATTCCACTACTACCATTTGTTTGGTTTCAGTGAGCAACACTTCATTGTTTTTACCGGTTACCGTGATTTTGTAAAAATAAGTACCGGCTATATTTTTAACTGTATTACTATTAAATACAGCGTTGTATGTACCTGCAACTTGTTGGGTGTTCACCAAAGTTGATATTCTCTTGCCTGCTGCATTGAGTATTTCAATACTTACAAAACCATCTTTTGGTAAATTGTAACTGATTCTTGCACTACCTTTTATAGGATTAGGATTTATGCTTGAAATGAGCAAGTGACCTGATTTATCACTTTTTATTAATACGGTATTAGAAAAAGCTGATTTGCCGTCTTTATCAACTTGTTTGAGTCTGTAATAATTATCGCCTTTCAATGGTTTTGAATCTGGAAAATTATAAGATAAATTACTGTTGCTGTTTCCATTAACTGCCTTCGATGTAATAAACTCTAGCGAGCTAAAATTGGTTCCATCAACGCTTCTTTCAATGTGAAATCCTGCATTGTTTTGTTCTGTAGCAGTAGTCCATTGCAACAAATTATTACTACCATTCTTTGAGCCGGTAAAAGAAACAAATGTTACGGGTAAAGGATTAGTGTATTTAACTTCAAATGGAAAATCCATTGGTAAACTGGGCGGTGTAGCAGGGTTGCCGGCATCAACAACACCTGCCCAACTTGTACCAATTGCTTGTTTGCCATTCCATGTTGGCAATCCTCTAACACCTACTACATTACAAGGAGGTGCAAAAGCACCCCCATCATTAGTTGCATGTAACTGCCAAACTAACCAATACGTTCCGGCAGTAAGTGTAACACCTGATACATCTGCATTTAATTTCCATATTTTACGGGTTGTGCCTGGTGTTGCAGGACTAGGTGTAATTGAATTTATTGTTCTATAAGTGACTGAGTCGACACTTGAACTTAATCGGTTTGTGGTCATATCCCCAAAAACTACAGTAGACCCCATGATGCTGGGGTCTCCATTCCATATTTCAACTCTCAGCACATCAAACGGACTTGGTGAAGCCGCTGCCCCGGTTTGATAAGCATAGACAGATAACTGAGAAATTGCCCAAGATTGCCCTGGCGGTACAGTAAAATCATCTGCAACTTTATTATTTGTAGTAAGTGCATTATTATAGGTCATACCGTAACCAATTGTGGTATTCGCAACAGTACCTTCAGCTTGCATTTCACTCCAAAAGAAGCCGGAGGGTGCTGCAACACCGCTTGCAGAGGTGCTGCCAGTACGAATGTTTCCATTTTTGTAAACCAATTGAGCAACAATGGGTTGAAAAGTTGCTAAAATGCCAATAGCAATGAGGAGTAAACTTTTTTTCATGAACAGATTTTTTGGTTAATAGTTACGGTGAAGATAAAATTAATTCTAACTACTAGGTAAATCGTCTTTCCAAAAACATAAAAATCCCATTTCTCCCCATCCCCCTAATTTTCTCCACTTTCCTTTATCATTTTACGATTCATCCCCTTACCTTTGCCGCAAAATTATAAACCTACTATATCTATGGCTATAACAGGTAAAGTTAAACAGATCATCGGGGCTGTGGTAGACGTACAGTTTGATGGTAAGCTCCCCGAAATCATGAATGCTCTTGAACTTAAAAAGGATAATGGTGATACATTAGTACTTGAGGTTCAGCAGCATTTGGGAGAAGATAGCGTACGTACTATTGCAATGGACGGTACCGAAGGTTTGGTGCGTGGCAGAGAAGTGGTAGATACCGGAAAACCAATTGCAATGCCAGTTGGCGAAGGTATCAACGGCCGTTTGTTCAATGTAACCGGCGATGCGATTGATGGTTTGCCTCAGGTAAGCAAAGTGGGTGGCCGTCCTATTCACAATAAGCCACCTTTATTCGAAAACTTAAGTACTGCAACCGAAGTTTTATTCACCGGTATTAAGGTAATTGACTTGATTGAGCCTTATGCAAAAGGGGGTAAAATTGGTTTGTTTGGTGGTGCCGGGGTAGGTAAAACGGTATTGATTCAAGAGTTGATCAACAATATTGCCAAAGGATACGGTGGTCTATCTGTATTTGCCGGTGTTGGAGAAAGAACCCGTGAAGGAAACGATCTACTACGTGAAATGATTGAAGCTGGTATCATGAAATATGGTGATGCTTTCAAGCACAGCATGGAAGAAGGTGGATGGGATTTGAGCAAAGTAGATATGGAAGGATTGAAAGATTCTAAAGCTACTTTCGTATTCGGACAGATGAACGAACCTCCTGGAGCCCGTGCTAGAGTGGCTTTGTCTGGTTTGACTATCGCCGAATATTTCCGTGATGGAGATGGTACAGGCAAAGGAAAAGACATCTTGTTCTTCGTAGATAATATCTTCCGTTTTACGCAGGCTGGTTCTGAGGTATCGGCTTTGCTAGGTCGTATGCCATCTGCGGTAGGTTATCAACCAACATTGGCTACTGAAATGGGTCTGATGCAAGAGCGTATCACTTCAACCAAAAATGGTTCTATCACCTCTGTACAAGCGGTGTATGTTCCTGCGGATGACTTGACCGATCCGGCTCCAGCAACCACATTTGCTCACTTAGATGCTACAACGGTATTGAGTCGTAAGATTGCTGACTTGGGTATTTATCCTGCGGTAGATCCGCTAGATTCTACTTCAAGAATTTTGACTCCAATGATTGTGGGTGATGCTCACTACGATTGTGCTAACCGTGTAAAGTTGATTTTACAGCGTTACAAGGAGTTACAAGATATCATCGCTATCCTTGGTATGGATGAATTGAGTGACGAAGATAAAATGACAGTTGCCCGTGCTAGAAAAGTACAGCGTTTCTTGTCACAACCATTCCACGTTGCCGAGCAATTTACCGGTTTGAAGGGTGTATTCGTAGACATTTTAGATACCATCAAAGGTTTCAATATGATTATGGATGGTGAAGTAGACGAATATCCTGAAGCGGCTTTCAACCTTGTAGGTACCATCGAAGATGCGATCGAAAAAGGTAAGAAAATGATGGCTCAAGCACAAGGGTAAAGCCCAGTTTAAAGTTTAAAAAGTTGAAAGTTTAACGTTCAAAAACCTTCAGCCTTTAACCTTAGACCTTAAACCTAATAAAATGACATTAGAAATATTAACACCAGAAAGAAAAATCTACAGTGGCGAAGTGTACGGTGTACAATTGCCCGGTATTACCGGTTTGTTTGAAGTATTGAATAACCACGCTGCATTAGTAAGTGCTTTATCTAAGGGTAACCTCAAGATTTTAAAGGACAAGAATAATACAGAAAGCTACACCATTCAAGGTGGGTTTGTGGAAGTATTGAATAACAAAGCAACCGTTCTGGTAGAAGGTGCAATAGAAGCATAATTTATTACCAACTGATATCATCAAAGCCTTTAACGAAAGTTGAAGGCTTTGTTTTTTGTATTTACTTTGAAGCATAAAAATTAGCTATGGAAAATTTAGGCATTGGCTCTAGGGTAGAACATCCTCATTTTGGCAAAGGTGTAATTGTAGATGTAGGATCTGAGTTTTATACCATTTGGTTTAAAACGCAAAATGGCACCAAAAGCATTGGTAAAGATTATGAACTAAAAGTGATTGAAAAAACTGATGCAGTAGCTGAAAATAATGCCATCAGTTTGGCTGATATTGAATTGGCTTTGAACAATATTTTTGAGCAACGCTTACATGAATTTCAACTGGTGCCTATGGCTAATAAATGGAACGACGGAACATTATTATTGCAGCCCAAAGACCTTTCACTTCAACCCAAAGAAGTTCCTATTGAAACGTTTTTTCATAAAATAGTAATGGTAAGAGATCGGTTGCGATTGATTGAACAAAAAATCAATGCACATAAGGGATTAACCGATGAAGAGAAAGTGGATTTACAACAATACGTAACGGCAGTTTATGGTTCATTAACCACCTTCAATGTATTGTTTAAAGAAACGCATCATCAATTTAAAGGAATGGCTGGCAAGGATTAAATTAAAAGGATTAAGCCTTTGCTTTTTTCTTATTTCCCTTGTATGCTACATAAATTTTTTTGCCATTTTTGAGGTAGTAACGGCCACCTTTTTCACCGATGTATATTTTTTCGCCTTTTGGCCCTTTCATACGGTCATCAACATTGTCTTTCGACTTATCTGTTGTAGTGCTTTTTTGCTGCGTGGTCGGTTGTTTTTTAGCAGTTGGTTTGGTTTGTGCATTCATATGGGCTAAAGCCATAACAAACATCAATAACAGTAATAACCTTTTCATACAAAATATTTTATCCAGCATTAATTAAGTTGTGGATCTAACGGATAATTGACCATCTGTTGATATTCACCACCCAAACTAATCAATGCATCTTTCCAAAGTTGCGCTACTTTGTTGTGAAAAATTAGCGACTTTGTGCCTTTACGGGTAATCCAACTTTTGGTGTTTAATTCTTCTTCTAATTGACCTTCACCCCAGCCACTATAACCTAAGAAAAAACGTATATCCTTATCTTCTAGTTTATTCTGCTGAATGAGGTCAATGACTTCATCAAATTCTCCACCCCAATAAATGCCATTAATTACTTCTGTTCCGCCACTAATCAAATCGGGTCTTTGGTGTAAAAAATGGATGGTATCCATCTGCACCGGGCCGCCATAATACAGCGGCATATTACAACCATCTGCTGCAGAAATTACATCACTCAGTACTTGTTCATATCCTTTGTTCAATACAAAACCAAAGCTGCCCTCAGGTTGGTGTTCGCAAATAAAAACTACCGACCGCATAAAGTTGGGGTCTTTCAAAAACGGGTCTGCAATTAAAATATCGCCTGCTGAAATCGCTACCATAAGTACAAGGTAATGCAGAAAACTAATTCGGCACAAAAATATAGCTGCTAATTTTACAAAGGTTCGTTAAATACCCGTTTAAAAAAATGACCTTATCTTTCCGTCGTTAGTCAACTGTTATCTTTGTACCGATGAAGAAAATTTTCCCCATTATTGTTTTATTGGTCTCTTTATCGCTGTTAGGGCTAATTATATTTCAAGCATCTTGGCTTAAAAACCTGCTTGAAGTAAGACAAGCACAATTGCTAGATAAAGTTGAAACGGCAGGAATTGCTGTTGTGCGAAATATTAGTGCACAGGCCGGTTCTTCATCCCCCTTCAATAAAATTCCTCGTAAGCCGGGTATTAAATTGTCGTCAGACGATTTTAACATTAATGGTAGCAGATTGCTTACCATCTCTCAACGTTTCTCTGTAAAAGAGATTACTGAAAAATTACAAAAAGCATTTATTGTACAAGGCTTAAAAGAAGTAAAATTTGAATTTGCTATTACAAGCAAAGCAAATATGTACATGATAGAAATGCAGAGCCAAAATTTTTTGAAAGAAAGTGATGATACCATTCACAATAAAATAAGAATTATTCCTATTGAAGTAGGTACGGGAACCATGGAAGAAAACCTGGTTTCTGACGAACATTTAATTTTAATTGTTCCTGACTTTAAAACACAAGTTTGGGAATCGTTAAGATGGATTATTGCTGCAGCTATATTTTTTACGGTTATCATTATTGCGGCATTTTATGTTACCGTACGAACGCTGATTAACCAAAAAAAGTTGAGTGAAATTAAAAGCGATTTCATCAACAATATGACACATGAATTTAAAACCCCTTTAGCAACCATTTCTTTAGCAATTGATGCAATACGAAATGAAAAAGTTCAAAACGATAAAGAAAAATTACAATATTTCAGTAGTATCATTAAGGAAGAAAATAAGCGAATGAATCGCCATGTAGAAACTATTCTACAAGCTGCGGTAATGGAAAAACAAGAGTTGAAACTGAATTTAAAAACCATTCAAGTGCATGATGTAATTCAATACACGATGGATAATTTTGGTTTACAACTGATGGATAAGAATGGAAAAATAGATTTAAATCTGCAAGCCAAAAATGATACGATTGATGCCGATGAAGTACATTTTTCTAACCTTATTTCTAATTTGGTTGATAATGCTATCAAATATTCAAAAGACAATTTATCAATCAGAATTTCCACCTATAACCATGGCAAAATGTTAGCCATTAAAATTGAAGACAATGGTATAGGTATGAATAAAGAAACGGTTAAAAGAGTGTTTGAAAAATTCTATCGGGCACATACCGGTAATGTGCACAATGTAAAAGGTTTTGGTTTAGGTATGAGCTATGTAAAAACTGTTATCGATGCCCATAAAGGAAAGATAAGGGTAGAAAGTACTTTGGGTAAGGGAAGTACTTTTATCGTTGATATTCCGGTTGCTAAAAAAGTCAAAACAGATTAATGTTTGGCCCAAATTAAACTGCCATCGCCGTAGCTTAAAAACCTGCAATCATTTTGCAAAGCATACTCGTACAGCTTCTTCCAATCATCGCCAATAAATGCAGCAATCAATAACAATAAAGTTGATTTTGGTTGATGGAAATTAGTAATAATTCCTTTTGCCAAACGCAGCGTGTAACCTGGTGCAATTAAAACTTGCGTGGTGGTCACTAATCTTTGTAAATGATTTTTTTTCATCCATTGTAAAAGAGAAGATAAAGCGACACCAACTTCAATTGTTTGTGGTAATTCATACGCATCCCATTGTTTGATAATAATGTCATCTAAAGATGGATGGGTATTGTTTTGTTGCTGTTGATGTACAATTTTCACACCCATCCAATACAATGTTTCTATGGTTCTTAGCGATGTTGTACCCACCGGCACAATGGTTTTATTGGCATATTTCATTAACGTTTCTATGGTGTTAATATCAACATCAATAAACTCTGTATGCATGTCATGCTCGGCTAATTTACTAGCTTTTACCGGCTTAAATGTTCCTGCTCCAACATGTAAGGTTACATAGCTGATTGCCATATTTTTTTCAGCTAATGCAGACAGTAAAGCGGTAGTAAAATGTAAACCTGCAGTAGGTGCAGCAACCGAGCCATCATGTTTGGCATAAATAGTTTGATAACGATCTTTATCTGAGTTTTCTGCCACTCGATTTAGATAAGGTGGTAGCGGAATAATGCCAGCAATATGTAATATTTCTGCAAAGCTTAGCTGTGGCTCATCCCAGCTCAATTCTATCATATAACTATCAGCTAATTTTTCTAATAATATGGCAGATAGTGTAATAACTGTATCGCCATATGTTATTGATTTTGTTAAAGCACCCGATTTCCATTTTTTAGCGCCACCAACCAAACACTTCCACCACACTTTGTTTTTTTGCAGCATGGCGGTTGTGATATCTGCATATTGTTGATGTGGTTCTAAACAAAAGATTTCAATGTTGCCCCCACTTGATTTTTGAAACAATAATCTGGCTTCAACTACTTTGGTATTATTGAATACCAACAATGTATTGTTGGGTAAATAATCTGGTAGATTTTTGTAAATGCTTTCACTAATCAATCCATTGTTATACACTAATAATTTGGATTGATCTCTCTCTGCCAAGGGATATCTTGCAATGCGTTCATCGGGTAAGTCGTAACTAAAATCTTCAATTGAAATATTAGCAGGATGCATGCAAATTTTTTTTGCAAAAGTAATTACAACTAAAAGAGAACCTACATTTATTCTTTGATGAATTTACCTGTCCATTTTTGTTTGGTGTCAATTAAGTTAATCATATAAGTACCTGCAGCAAGTTGACTAATGTTGATATGTTGTATTTGATTGATTGACTGTTGGATTAACTGACTAATTACAAGGCCTTTGCTATTTATGATTTGTATGGCAATAGGCCCTGAAGTGGTCTGGTCTAATTCAATTGTGATTCTTGAAGTGGCAGGGTTGGGATACACTATTAATGGATGTTGAATATTGCCAAAGTTGATTTTTACAATTTGGGAATAGTAAAATTCATTGTTATGATCAATCGCTTTCAGGCGATAGAAATTATAACCCGACACCGGTTGGGTATGTACGAAAGAATACGCTGTAGTATTAGTAGCTAATTTGGAACCAATGTTTTCGAATATTATTCCATTTTTACTATGTTCAATTTCAAATATTTTCGTTTGGTCAGCAACTTTAGGAAGCCAACTCAATATAACAGTAGCATTATTTTTTTGAGCTTTAAATTCAAAATAGCGAGTAGGAAGTGTAGTATTGTTTTTTATAAGTTTTACCAAATACACATTGGCTGACGCACTGCTTTGTGTTCCTGTATTGATGGTAAAAATATTTGGTGCGGTACTATTAATGCCACCGATAAGGTAACCCAAATTCAAAGTATCTGGCGAACTAGGTAATAACTTGATAACTTCATTATCGTAATGCGGTAATGTTAAGTTCGGCACTAACTCAGCTCCAGAGCCTAAAAGCCCGGGCATATCACCTATTTTATTTTCAATCATGCTGCCATTTGCATTTCTTGTGACTTTGCCAATTGTAGTAACAAATGGAACTTGATCATCTTGAATTAAATTGCCACTACTGTTATAATAGTATTGTGCCATGCCGCCAAAAAAAAGACTATGCATGGTGTTGTGTAAACTATCATAAACACCAATTTTACCGGAATGGTAATGATTAAGCAATTGCTGAAAAGTGTTATTCAATTGATGAGTTGTGGTATCAATATCAACTGAATTTAAGTAGGGTAAATTAGCTGCTGTTTGAAATACACCAGAAAATGCAGTGTAACCTAATCTACTATCGGGAAAAACCTGCGGCGACATATTATAATCTCTTCGATGTAAAGCAGTAGCATCAGTTATAGATTGATCGTAACTGATTGCCACGTTGCCATTTGATTCATCTAACCTAAATCTTCTAATTTGATTGGTGTATGCTTGTGTAAATGATGGTCCATTATTGGGATTGTATCGACCATCAAATCGATGACCACCCACCAATAAAAATTGGTTGCCAATTTTTCCGAGTTGGGCACCTGTTACTGCAAAAAGAGAATGATTTATGTATTTAAAATGGCTACTTATTGACATTCCGTTTTGCATAGCAGAAATTAAGTTTGGTATATCAATTACCACCAATCCATCAAATGTTTTGTGATTATTGATTGTTGCACTATAGCCATAGCCACCAATGATATATAGTTTGTCATTGGATTGATGAAATGCCATGTTAGTAGATTGTAATTGTTCACTTAAGATAACAGGCAAACTACTGACAGGAGCAGACCAAATTAAATTTGCCGTAGGGTTTACTACATAAATATTTGTATTGTTTTGCGAAGCAGGAAATGAAGTGTTGGGTTGTCTAGTATGAAGTCCATCAAGCCTGCCGCCAAAGATTACCCAATTGCCGTTGTATTGACCAACCGCAAATGATTGTAAACCGGGAAGGCCATTGATAATAATCGGCGTTAGTTGAATATTAAAATTTATTTGCGCCGATGAATTAAAGTTGATGAGTAAAGCTACAATTGGTAGCAAGGTTTTTCTTTTAACAAACATGTGGTAGAAGTTAACCACAAACGTATTGTAGTATTCTCTAGACTAGAGTGACTTTAGTTACAAACTACGTTACTGCTTAATAAATCTGCCGGTAGCAGCATCTCTTTTATCATCTCCCGTTATTTTAACGAAATACGTACCTCGTTTTATAGTCATTACGTCAATGCTAATATTGTTATCTCCTTCTGCTAAAACAGCGGTGGTATTTAGAATAATTTTACCCATCAGATCGCTGATGACCACAGTAGCATTTATTGGCTTTGGAGCACCAATAGCCATGTTCAATTGGTTGGCTACCGGATTGGGATATATATTTTGTATAACAATTTTAGACACTTTTGTTCCTCTCAACAATACAATCGATGAATAACTAAACTGCCCATCTTTATCTCGCTGTTTTAATCGGTAATAGTTAGTGCCAATTAATGGTTTTTCATCCATGTAATCATAACCTAAATTAGAAGCCGAACCATTGATTTGTTTAGTAGGGGTAAAATGAATAACGCTAAAATTTTTGCCGTTTGCACTTCTTTCTACATCAAATCCTAAACTGTTTAATTCATTTTCAGTTTCCCAATGCAACAGATTTTTAGCACCCTGCTTTCCGGCATTAAAAAAAGTAAGTTTCACCGGTAATGAACCTGAAGTGCCTGTAGCAACAACAGCAGCCAAAGAATAATTAAATGCCTTATCTACGGAATAAATGCGATAGTAATAAGGTGTGCCGGGATTTAATCCGTTATCATTAAAGCTAGTTGCCGACCCACTATACACGACTGTACCGTTGGTGCCAATATTATTGCCTACGCCATAAATACCTTTTTCATTGGGTAAAGTTGTGGGGTCAGTATTGCCTCTTACAATAAGGTAACCACCACCATCTACTCCTGTTTGCGGTGCATTCCATTGTAAGTCAATATTGTGATTCGTTACATGTTGGGCTGATGCCATTATTGGTGCAGCAGGAGGAGTGTTGTCAACAGTTGTTCCGGGATAAACTACCAAATCATCTAATTGAAAATTGGTAATTGCACCACCGGTAGCTGACACCCGAAGCATCCCGTATTTGGGATTATTAGTGCTGTTTCCACTTGTGATGGGAATGTTTACTAAAGTCCAACCGTTGGTATTGCTCAAAATATTGGTCGTAACGGGTAAGCTTCCATTAATACCATCGGTATGTAAAGCCAATTGCAAAGCCCTTGCTGTTCCGCTAGGTTGTTTATAATAAAATTGTATGATGTAAGGTTGATTGTTTTCTACAGCACCATTGGGCAAAGTAGGCGTGCAAAAACCAACACCTGCACCACCGGTGTTCCATGTTAGGTATTTAGAGCCGCTTCTTGCAGCAGCAATATCATTGACAATAGTGGCAGCAGAGATGGAAGCATTAACGGTATACGTTGTTTTTTGGAGTCCGTTGTTAATAGTTGCCACAGGTAAATTGCCATCAGCTTGACCTTCTACACCACCATCTATAGCTGCAAAAAAACCGGTTGATTGTTGTTGTGCATTGCCAATAAAACTGCAGCAAAAAGCTAGCAACAAATAAGCGGCATATATTTTTTTCATACAGCGTATTTTGGCGTAGAGGCAGTGTTAAATATGTATTTCAACAATCTAATGTAAAAATTATTTGTTAAGCAGCCTACAAAATCTTCCTTTGGCATAAAATACAGCTAATGTAATACCAATGAATAAAGCCTTAACACCTCATTTAGCCTTTTTTCAGTTAATTCGCAACATGAAAAAAGGGATAATTGCAATTGCGTTTTTAATGATACTAATGGCTTGTAAATCAGGTAAAAAAATCCCCGATGTTTCCGGTATTACAATCGAACTTAGCTCCAGCCGTTTTGAGCAGGATTTCTTTCAGATGGATACGGCCAATATCAATGCTGCAATGGATAAGTTATTGGCTACATACGGCGACTTTGCTACCAATTTTGTGTTCAATATTTTAGGATTGCCGGCTCAACCCGACAGTAGTATTGCAGTTGAAAAAGGAATCAAACAGTTTATCGTTGCTTACAAACCGGTGTATGATTCGGTGCAAAAGAAATATCCCAATCTTAGTACCATACAGCAAGAGGTAAAACAAGGCTTACAATTTGTACAATACTATTTCCCCACTTATAAATCGCCAAAACAATTGGTAAGTTTTGTTGGTCCAATTGATGGATATAGCAATGTGCTAACCAACGATGCTTTAGTGGTGGGTTTGCAATTGTACTTGGGTAAAGATGCCCTGTTTTACAGCGATGATTACATCCGCAGTATATATCCGGAATATCGATCTAGAAGGTTTGAACCGGAATATATCCCTGTAAACTGCATGAATAATATTATCGAAGACATGTATCCCTCTAATTACATGAATAAGCCAATGGTAGAGCAAATGATTGAAGCAGGCAAACGGTTATATGTACTAGACCTGTTGCTGCCTAATATTTCAGATACTTTAAAAACCGGCTACACAAAAACTCAATTAGCAGGTTGTTTTGATAATGAAGCTGCTATCTGGAACTTTTTTTTACAAAATGATTTGTTGTTCACTAATGAACCCTCCATTACAAAAGAATATATGAACGATGGACCTAAAACCGCCGCATTAGGAGATGCTTCACCCGGGTTTATTGGACAGTTTGTAGGTTGGCAAATCGTTAAAAAATGGTTAGATAGTCATGAAAAAACAACGCCACAACAACTGATGCAAACACCTGCAAAATTGATATTTGAGCAAGCTAAGTACAAACCACGATAATCTAATTCAGCTTGAGTTTAAACGCCTTTAAACAATTTTACAATAGTTGTGTTACTTATGGCATGAACTCCTTTACCATAAAAGACTTAGAGAATTTGTCAGGTATAAAAGCCCATACCATAAGAATATGGGAGCAGCGATATACCTTTCTCCGTCCGCAACGTACCGGAACGAATATTCGTTATTATACTAGCGATGAACTAAAGACAGTACTTAACATTGCCTTGTTGAACAAGTATGGGTATAAAATATCCCATATCGATAAAATGGATAGAATTGAAATAAAAGATAAAATTCTGTCTTTGTCGAATTCATTGGCCCAACAAGAACGTATTGTCAATGAGATGATACAGCACATGGTTGATATGGATATCGACAAGTTTGAAACAACCTTAGATAATTACATTATAGCTCGTGGTGTTGAAAGAAGTATTACACAAATCATTTTTCCTTTTCTTGAAAAAGTTGGAATCCTATGGATTACAAACCATATCAATCCGGCACAAGAGCATTTAGTAACCAATATAATTAGACAAAAGCTTATTGTTGGTATTGAAGGTGCAAGCAGCCCTGTAAACCCAAATAAAACTATACTATTGTTTTTGCCGGAAGGAGAGTACCATGAGTTGGGAATCCTTTTCATCTACTTTTTGTTAAAGAGTAGAGGTGTACGAGTATTGTATTTAGGAGCTAATGTTCCACTTAAAGACGTTCAGTATATTGTACAACTAAAAAAACCTGATGTATTGTACACCCATCTTACCTCTGTTGCAGGTAATTTTAACTTTGAAAAATTCTTAAACAATATATCACTAAGAATGGGTACCACGCCAATTATGGTATCTGGCTTGTTAACGCAGCAATATAAAAAGAAAATACCTGCGGGAATTGGCTTCAAAAAGTCATTAACTGAGGTAATGGAATATATTTCTGCCTTCTAACGCAATTGATTTATTCTTTTTCAAAGCCCTTTTGCCCCCGCAAAAGGGCTTTTTTTAATGTTCAAACGCCAAAATCCATCTTGTTTTACTTTTCGTATAAAATAATTAAACAAAAATGTAGCAATGTCAAAACTATATGTTTAACTTTGTCGTATACTTTATTAAACACTTTGTATTATGTCAACAGTAGAATTTAATCAGATGTTAGTCAATAACGCAGAGTTCTTAAAGCCCTTTGCGATGACCCTTACGAGAGATAATGAAACAGCTAAAGATTTGTTTCAGGAAACTTTGTACAGGGCTTTAGCTAATAAAGACAAGTATAATGTTGGTACCAATATTAAAGCATGGTTGTACACCATCATGCGTAATATTTTTATCAATAATTATCGTAGAAAAGTAAAGCAGAATACTATTTTAGATTCTACGCCTAACGAGTTTCTCATTAATTTGAATCAAGCCGTAACAGTGAATGAAGCTGTTGCGGGAATCAACATGAAGGAAATTACAACGGCTATTCATAATCTTCCTGATATTTTCCGCAATCCGTTTTTACTGTATTTTGATGGGTTTAAATACCACGAAATTGCAGATATGCTTGGTGAGCCTTTAGGTACCATCAAGAGTAGAATTCACTTTGCTCGTAAATTGTTGAAAGAGCAAATTCAACGTTTTTAATTCAATTCGCTTAACTTTCCTTCTTGTCAAAAAAAGTAATTGTCATTGGTAGTGGCTTTGCAGGCTTATCTGCAGCCAGTTTCATGGCCAAAGCAGGCTATGCTGTTACCGTATTAGAGCAACATCCCATTCCCGGTGGCAGGGCCAGAAAAATGGATGTAGATGGATTTAGGTTTGATATGGGTCCAAGTTGGTATTGGATGCCCGATGTGTTTGACCGTTATTTTGCACAGTTTGGCAAAAAAGTGTCTGACTATTACAAACTAACTCGATTAGATCCTTCTTACAGATTATATTGGCCTGATGGTCCGATGGATATTCCGGCAGATTATACCCAACTTAAAGCATTATTCGAAAGTGTAGAGCCCGGTTCAGGTGCACAACTCGATCAATTTATGGCCGAAGCTGCCTATAAATACGAAGTGGGCATTAATAAATTGGTATTCAAGCCAGGTCAGTCTTTAACAGAATTTCTCGATATCGATTTGGTTAGAGGAGTATTTAAGTTAGATGTGTTTACCTCCATAAGTAAGCATGTAGCAAAATTTTTCAAACACCCTAAGCTGCAACAACTGATGGAGTTTCCGGTGTTGTTTTTAGGTGCATTACCGCAAGATACTCCGGCATTGTACAGTTTAATGAATTATGCCGACATCAAAGGTGGCACTTGGTTTCCCGAAGGTGGCATGTATAGCATTGTACAAGCCATGTACGATCTAGCAATAGAGTTAGGCGTTACATTTCAATTTAACCAGCAAGTAAAAGAAATTGTAGTCGTTAATGGTATTGCACAATCAGTAAAAACCGATACGGCTGTCTTCAATGCCGATATTATCATTGGTGGAGCAGACTATCACCATGTAGAAACAAAATTATTAAAGCCGGCTTATCGTAGTTATACCGATAAATATTGGGATAGTAGAGTAATGGCGCCGGGTAGTTTATTGTATTATGTAGGATTGAAAAAGAAATTGACAGGCATTCCGCATCATATGTTGTTTTTTGATGTGTCTTTTGAAGTACATGGTCAAGAAATTTACAAGACAAAAAAATGGCCTACCAATCCATTATTCTATGTAAGTGCAACTTCGGTTACTGATGTTACAGTTGCTCCTGAAGGTTACGAAAATCTTTTCTTTTTGATACCTGCCGCCGCAGGGCTAGAAAATGATACAGAAGAATTGCGTACCAAGTATTTCGGTATGATTGTACAACGAATGGAACAACATATTGGTCAAAGCTTCAAAGAAGACATCGTTTACTATAAATCCTTCGCTCACAGCAATTTTATTGCCGATTATCATGCTTTTAAAGGAAATGCTTATGGTTTAGCGAACACTTTAACCCAAACTGCTGTTTTAAAACCTGCACTGCGTAGTAAAAAGGTGAAAAATTTGTTTTACACCGGTCAGTTAACTGTCCCGGGACCAGGAGTGCCGCCAAGCTTAATCAGCGGCGAAGTAGTGGCAAAGGAAATTGTGAAAGCGTTTAGTTAGTTTTGGTAAGGGTGTCTAATCGTTAAACAGAATAGTTGAGATGTGAGTTAAATTCTTAAATTAGAAAAAATAAATAGAATACGGCAATGATGCAATTGTTTCATGAAACAAGTCAGCAGGCTAGTAAAATAGCAACTGAGTTATACAGCACTTCATTTTCATCGGCTATTAAGCTGCTGCATAAAGACTTGCGTCAACCTATTTTTAATATTTACGGATTTGTTCGTTTCGCCGATGAAATTGTAGACACTTTTCATGGCCATAACAAAGAACAATTATTAGCTGAATTTAAAGTAGAAACCTACACAGCTATTGAAAGAGGCATTAGTCTCAATCCAATTCTACACAGCTTTCAACTTACCGTAAATAAATACAATATCGACCATCAACTCATCGATGCTTTTTTCAAAAGCATGGAAATGGACTTGGGTAAAAAGCGGTACGATAATGTTGGGTACGAAGAATATATTTATGGTAGTGCAGAAGTGGTAGGATTGATGTGCTTATATATTTTTTGCGAAGGAGATCAAGCCATGTACAACCAATTAGTAGTGCCTGCTCGTAGTTTGGGTGCAGCTTTCCAGAAAGTAAATTTTCTGAGGGATTTAAAAGCTGATTTTCAGCATTTAGACAGAACTTATTTTCCGGGTTGTGACTTTAGTAATTTTACATCCAGCGATAAACAGCAAATAGAAGCCGATATTCAAAAAGATTTTGATGATGCTTACGAAGGCATTTTAAGATTACCTATCAAAGCTAGGTTTGGCGTTTATGTAGCTTTTAAGTATTACCTGTCGCTGTTTAAAAAGATTAAAAAGCTACAGCCGCAACGTATTCTCGAAGAAAGAATACGCATACCTGACTATGGTAAATTCTTTATTTTAGCCAAAGCTGGCTTACGCAGTCAGTTTAACTTTTTATAATCAACCATTCAATAAGACAACAAGTGCTATGCTATAGGCATAGCATTTTTGTATAATTTTAGCTTGAAAAAATACACATGGAACAAGTGGTTTTGGTAGATGAGCAGGATAATAGTATTGGCACCATGGAAAAAATGGAAGCCCATGAAAAAGCTTTATTACATAGGGCTTTCAGTGTGTTTATTTTCAATACCAAAGGTGAAATGCTATTACAACAAAGGGCACTCAGTAAGTACCATAGTGGTGGATTATGGACCAATGCTTGCTGCAGTCACCCAAGACCAGAGGAGCCTGTAGCAACAGCAGCAATTAGAAGATTGCAAGAAGAAATGGGTTTCAAAACAACGCTACATAAAATTTTTGATTTCACTTATAAAGCCGGTTTTGATAATGGATTAACCGAACATGAATTTGACCATGTTTTTATGGGGGTTTATGAAGGTGCAATTACCCCAAATGAATCAGAAGTAAAAGAGTACACTTATAAAAATATGGATGAAATTGCAGCGTCTTTGCAAACGCATCCTAATAAATATACAGCATGGTTTCATATTGCTTTTCCAAAGGTTCAAGCATGGATGAACCAACAAGATAACAGCAATAACTAGTGTAAATAGTAAGCTCACAACATGTCTTCAAAAGCTATTATAATTGGTGCAGGTATTGGCGGTCTTGCTGCTGCTATAAGATTGGCTGTTCAAGGTTTTCAAGTAAAAGTGTTTGAGCAAAATAGCTATCCCGGTGGCAAATTGAGTCAGTTTGAAATAGATGGCTATAAGTTTGATGCCGGCCCAAGTTTGTTTACGCAGCCCGAAAATATCGAAGCATTATTTGAGCTAGCCGGAGAACCGATGGAGGCTTATTTCAAATATCAATCGCTACCCATTGCATGTAAATATTTTTGGGAAGATGGTACGGTTGTTAATGCCTTTACCGAAGCAGAACAATTTGCTGAATCGCTCCACACCGCTACCGGCGAAAGCAAAGCGGCAGTAGTTGATTATTTACAACAATCGGAAAAAGTATACGATAATATTGGTAAATTATTTGTTGATTATTCGCTGCACAAACGGCATATTTTGTTTCAGGCACCAATAGTAAAAGCAATTACTGCTGTAAAAAGAAAATTGATCTTTGGCTCTTTGCATCAACTCAATACCAAACATTTTTCTTCTCCTAAAACCGTACAGTTATTTAATCGATATGCCACATACAACGGTAGTAATCCTTACAAAGCTCCTGGTATGTTAAGCTTGATTCCGCACTTGGAGCAAAATCAAGGAACCTATTATCCGCAAGGCGGAATGATTAGTATCACCAATGCTTTATATCAATTGGCAATAAAGAAAGGTGTGCAGTTTACTTTTAATACATCCGTTACATCTATTATTGAACATGAAGGAAAAGTACGAGGTGTTGTAGCTGCTAATGACAACCATTATGCAACGATTGTTGTCAGCAATATGGATGTTTACTTTACGTATAAACATTTGCTCAAAGACGAATCAAAAGCGAAACAAATCTTAAAACAGGAGCGTAGTAGTAGTGCTTTAATTTTTTATTGGGGTATCAAGAAAACTTTCTCTCAACTCCATTTGCACAATATCTTTTTCAGTAACGATTATTATAAAGAATTCGATCATATTTTTCGATTAAAACAGTTGTTTAACGATCCTACTGTTTACATCAACATTACGAGTAAGTGTGAATCGGGTCAACAAGCACCGGAAGGAAAAGAGAACTGGTTTGTAATGGTGAATGCACCTGCTAATATTGGACAAGATTGGGATGCCATGAAAGCCGCAGCTCGTCAACAAGTGATTCAAAAGTTAAGTCGTATTTTAGGAGAATCAATAGAGCCACTGATTGAAGTGGAACAAACTTTAGATCCGGTAACTATCGAGTCGGCAACGGCTTCTTACATGGGCAGTTTATATGGTACCAGTTCAAATTCTAAGATGGCCGCCTTTTTAAGACATTCCAATTTTAGTAAGTCCATTAAAGGTTTGTATTTTGTAGGTGGAAGTGTGCATCCCGGCGGTGGCATTCCACTTTGTTTAAAGAGTGCAAAAATCATGAGTGATATCGTAGCAAAAGATGTCAAGTTGCAAAAAGTACCTTAATCGCATCGTTTGAAACTACCTTTTTCAACATATCAAATAGCTTTGTTTTTAGCGTTGTTATTTCACATCAGCGGGGCTATTGGTATTTTATTTACGCCATATAAAGATTGGTTTATTCAACACACTCCATTGAATTTACTGTTGATGGCCAGCTTGTTGATATGGACACAAAACGACAAAAATCTTGCCTTCTATTTGTTTGCCGTTATTGCTTTTGTAACGGGTATGCTTACAGAAATGATTGGCGTTAATACAGGTATATTGTTTGGCGATTATGCCTATGGCAATGTAATGGGAATTAAATTGTTTGGTGTACCACTGCTCATCGGTATACAATGGTTTGTAACGGTGTTTGCAAGTGGTATTATCATTACCAAAGTAAAAAATGCTTTGTTAGCAAGAACTCCGGAGACTGTTACTTTAATGAGTAAGCCACTGCAAATAACTACAATAGTTGTAGATGGTGCAACTTTAGCCTCTTTTTTCGATTATGTAATGGAGCCGGTAGCTGTAAAATTGGGTTTTTGGCAATGGCATTCCGCCGAAATTCCATTGTTAAATTATTTGTGTTGGTTTGTCATTAGTGCTTTGTTGTTGGTGCTGTTTCATTTTTTCAAGTTTAATAAAGCCAACCATTTCGCTGTACATTTGTTTATTATTCAGTTACTATTTTTTCTAGCTTTAAGAATATTATTATGATTTGGTATGTATTGCTTACGTTATTGGTGTTTGGTGTAATGGAGGGAATAACCTGGCTTACACACAAATATGTAATGCACGGATTTTTGTGGTACTTACACGAAGACCATCACCAAAAAAAAGATGGTTTCTTCGAGAAAAATGATGCCTTCTTTTTAATCTTCGCTATACCAAGTTGGTTGTGTATTATGCTTGGTAGTATGAACCAAAATTACATTGCAGTAAGCATTGGTGCAGGTATTGCTTTATATGGCTTTGCGTATTTTCTCGTTCATGAAATTATCATTCACCAACGCTTTAAACTGTTTACAAAAAGTAATAATCGCTACATTAAAGCTATACGTTGGGCTCATAAAATGCATCACAAGCATTTAGATAAAGAGGAAGGAGAAAGTTTTGGTATGCTCATTGTAGCCAAAAAATATTGGGATAAGGTAAAGCGTGACGAAGCATTTCAGCAATGTTTGTAACCCAACTATTGATTAGGTATTAGGCTGCAGTGGCGTCGCATGCCGAAGTTTATATTCGGTATCAAGACCAAAAGCGTCTTGACTCTTGTATTGCATATCTTTACGCAGCTTTAAATATGCCCCACTCCAATCAACATAGCCATGCTTCAACCGAATATGATTATATCATAGCCGGTGCAGGTTGTGCAGGTTTAAGTTTACTGATTCGGATTTTGCAAACTCCAACTTTACAGCATAAAAAAATATTATTGGTTGATAAAGCACCCAAAAACACGAACGATAGAACTTGGTGTTTTTGGGAGTCCGAATCCGGTTTGTTTGAATCGATTGTTAAGCATCGATGGAATGAAGTCAACTTTTTTTCTACCTTTTTTTCTAGCACACTAACGCTCAAGCCTTATCAATACAAAATGATTGAAGGGGTTGATTTTTATCAATATTGTTTTGACATTATTGCAAGGCATCATAATGTGACGGTTCAGTATGCTAATATTACGGCTATTGAAAATGAAAGCAACAAAGCAGTTGTTATTGCTGATGGCATAAAATACACTGCTAGCTATGTTTTCAGCAGTATTATTCAACACAAAGATTTTTTATACCAACCTTTGTTGAATCCTACCGTAAAGGGAATGTTACAGCATTTCAAAGGTTGGGTAATTGAAACTAAGACTGCTTTGTTTAATCCTGCAGTGGCAACTTTTATGGATTTTACCGTGAGTCAGCAACACGGCACTTCGTTTATGTATGTGATGCCAATGAGCACCACAAAAGCATTGGTTGAGTATACCTTATTTACGCCTACTCTTTTGCAAACATCAGATTATGACAATGCATTGAAAGACTATATTGCTACAGCAATTGGAACAACTGATTATACTATTCAGCACGAAGAGTTTGGTATTATTCCTATGACTGCACATCGATTTTCGACTCATAGTAAAAATATTATCTACATTGGCACAGCCGGTGGAAAAGTGAAAGCTAGCAGCGGTTATGCCTTTACCTCTATTCAGCGGCACAGTCAAAAAATAGTAGAATGTTTGCAGCGACAACAGCATCCTGCAATAGCTGAAACACTTGCTGACAAAAAATTCTTTTTTTTCGACAGGGTATTGCTACATGTATTATTAAGTAAAAAGTTGAATGGCGATACCATTTTTGGTCTTATTTTCAAGCACAATACACCCGAAACTGTATTTCGTTTTTTGGATAATCGTTCAAATTTGCTAGAAGACCTTCAAATAATGCGAAGTGTGCCAACAAGCATTTTTCTACCGGCGGCATTAAAGGAAATTTGGAATTCCAAATAAGTGACTTTGCCCAGAGTAAGCCAATTAAATTCCAACTAAAACCCATTATCAAACGATTTAAGAATGGGTTCAATTTGATTGGGATTAAATTGACACTTCTTAGTGGTCTAAATTTTTAACATTAAGACCTTTTTAAATTTTAATACGTACTATTTTGGCGGAAGCCTCCAACTGTTTTGTCAAAGTCCTTTTACCTTCAGTTTCTATAATCTACCTTGCTGAAGTTTAAAAATCTTTTTGAATCATTAATAAGATATTTATAATACTTACTTATCGTCTGATATTATTTAACTCTGCTTCTAATTCATTTTTTGCGTTAGTTTGTACTGATGTTAATGTTCCACTTAGTAAATTATTTACTTCATATGGATCTGTTGTTAAAAAGTACATTTGTTTAGCGCCTGTTGCATTTACAATAAGCTTGTATATTCCGTTGCTTATTGCCCACATATCATCAGTTCCATCTTTTATTTCTGAGTATTGATATTTTCTAACAGTGGCGCTACTTGTAAATAACGATTTAAAACTTTTGCTATCATTAATTTGACTTACATTAACACCAGCAACCTCTGCAATAGTGCTAAAAATATCGGTAGCATCTATTAAATTATTTTCAGTTCCGGTTCTTGTAACTCCTTTGCCAGATATAAACATAGGTACATTAACACCTCCCTGGTACAATGTACTTTTAACCTTCGAGCTTAAGTAAGGGTTTTGAGCTACTTGGTTAGTTGTGCCATTGTCGCCAATAAAAATAATAATAGTATTGTCTCTTTTTTCAGTAGACATGCTACTTAATAATCTTCCAATTTGAAAATCCATAGCTTCAATTGCGGCCATAAAGTATGGCGTAGCATTCATTCCAGTAGTATATGCAGGTAACGATCCTTGACTATGCATGTTACTTGGAGGAACATGAAAAGGAGTGTGTGGTGCATTATACGCTAACCACATAAACCAAGGTTTGGTTTGTTGATTGATCCAATTAATAGAGGTGGTAGTAAGCGCTTCTGTAGAATATGTACTCTGCGTACTAGTAACACCATCCTCACTAAGTGTCCAATTATAAAAATCGGTAACAGCACCTCTAATAATTCCTGAATAATAATCAATACCCAAAGTTTCTGGATTATACGAATTATTTGAACCAGCTAAATGCCATTTACCTACTACAGCTGTAGCATATTTATTATTGGTATTTGTATTTAAGTATTTCTGCAAACTTGTTTCCGATTGTGATAAAACATCTGATGCTCCTTTTACACCTGTTCTATAGCCATACTTGCCAGTAAGCATACATGATCTTGTTGGTGAGCAAACAGGGTTAGACCAAAAATTATTAAATATTAATCCTTTCGTTCTAATAGCATCAATATTTGGGGTATTGGGTTTTATACTTCCCTCTGTATAACCTTTTATAGCGTCTTTCCCCAAATCATCTGCTATGATAAGTAAAATATTGGGCGATGACGTTGTTGTAGGTGTTTCTGTTGTAGTTGTATTTTTTTTGCAAGCTGAACTAACAAACGCAAATAAAGCTACTAGTAGGATTAGTTTATTATTAAACATGGTTATGTTTTTAGGGTTAAATTATCTTGGGGTTCCTTTGTAGGCGCCAATATTATACGGGAAATCATATGTCCAATGATAGTGATAAAGATTTACCATTTGACCATCCCACATTACAGGGTGTTTATGACCATGGCAAACATCTAAATCTTTTGATGAAAGTAATTCGCCATTTTCGCCATAAGGGCCATAAATACCAAAGCCATCTAACATATATCCCATAAGGGCTGAGTGACCAGAAGAACGAACATGTATATGATCTTGCAAATCTTTTGAAGGAAAGTGATAGTGGTATCGTTGTGTTCCATCAGTGTGTCCACCAAATCGGTCCAACATTTCATGAGCCGCTGCATCATTGCCAAGTGTTGATGCTCCATGATAAATTGCACTACCCGTTAAGGAATAGCCTGCAGGACCAAATCCAACACAAGTTGGAGCCGCTGCTTCTTGTGGCAAAGCCGGATACGTTACATTTAAAGGCTGAGGAGAAATAATATTTGGATTACGATCGTAATTATAAGGAATAGTACCTGGTGTTATTGGAAAAATACCAGTAGGATGGTTAGGTAAACCATTACCTGTTAAAGTACGATTACCGCTGGCATCTAAACCCATGTTAAATTGGCTATTCCAAATAACATTGCCTGCAACTTGCGGCTTTTTGGTATAATCCCATGTGCCGTCTGCGTTTGTCCAATCTCTTGCATTGTTTGCACCAGCACCATTTGCCGGGAGGCCGCAAAGCCATAAAGAGTTAAAATCTGGTGCAGCACCTCCTTGATTTCTAATGATAATTTTAGTTGAGCCAGTGCCACCAAATGGTAGTTTGGTTAAGTCAACCTTTGCAACAGGAGTACTATTGCTGTCTGTAGATGATTTTGTACAACTAAAAATAATAACCGATATAAATAATAAATAAATAATATTCGAATTAGCTGCAATACTGATTTTTGTACTCATAATTTCATGGTTTCCTCTTCAGACTTTCATAAACTTATGAGGTTTAATCGTAAATATTTTTCGGGTCAAATTAAATAGATGTTGAAATAATCTATTTGTTACAATGTATAAATAGATTAAAGTTTAAGTTGACGCAGACAATTATTGGAGTGTAGTCCAAAATCTTCAATTTAATGGTTTACCTAGTTTTAATTTACAATACGAAATGACTAAGAAAAAACAAGCAATAGGTTTGGTAATAAACTTGCGGACGAAACATATTTAGTCTCATTGCAATATATGGCCTGAAAAAGAAATTTGTTAGCCCTTTCTGTATCTTCAAAGAAATATACTGACTTATAAAAAAAGCGTTACGAACTGTATTATGGGTTCGTCTAGCATCGAATTAAGTCCCTGATGACTGCATCCCGACCGTAGCGTCGGGGCTTGGATCTGGAGTTTCGTCCCCACAGCATTGTGGGGATTATACTATCCATTGTTATAATTCAGATGTATTGTGATTGTGGCCTCGCCAAGAATCGAACTTGGATCTGGAGCTTCGGAAACTCTTATACTATCCATTGTACTACGAGGCCAATATTTTAGGATTGCAAATGTAAAGTGCAAATACCGAAAAGCAACACAATAGCTTATGGAGTACTTGATTTTAACCCTAGTGGAGTTAAAAAACGCTTAGTTTTTTAAAATGTGTAAAAAATACATAAAAGACTTGTTGATTAGTCAAAACATTTTATACTTTTATATCACTAAAACTTTTGCATATGAAAATGTTATCTACACTTTTTACGTCATTGGCATTAACATCAGCTATTTTGATTGCAAATCCAGCTGAGGCAAATAAGGCTAAATTTTTGCCTCAAGGGGATGCTCCCATTTATACTGATGCAACAGCAGATCTTTTTGACAACGGATTTCCGCATCTTGACATCACTCAAATGAATGTTACCAACACTGCCACAAACTTGGTTTTTACGCTAACTGTAAATGCAAACATCAACACTACCAATTGGGGTAAATACATGATTGGTATTTCTACCGGAAAGAATGTTGGTTCTACTAACAGTAATGGTTGGGGTAGACCCATCAGCATGACATCTCCTGTGGGTGGTATGGACTTTTGGGTAGGTTCTTGGGTAGATGTTCCGGGTGGGGGTGCACAGCTTTGGAAGCACACCGGTGCATGGGCCGAACAAACTGGTTCAGTGCCTGTTATTGCTCTTGCACCAGGTGCTACTAGCACTATTACCTACACTGTTTCACTAGCATCATTAGGCCTTGTAGCTGGCGATGCTATTTATTTTGATGCATATTCATCTGGTGGTGGTGGCTCAGACGGTGCTGTTGATGCATTGGCTAACCCTGCACAAAGTATTTCTACTTGGGGTAATGCATATACTTCTAGTAGAACGCAAAGTATGGGTACAGGTTTGAATAAATATACTGTATCAGCACCTTTACCTGTTGTTTTCGGCGATGTAAAAGCCTTCAAAAACAGAACCGGTATTGAAGTAAATTGGGCTGTTGCTACTGAAATCAATATTGATGAATATCAAGTTCAGCGTTCTGCCAATGGTACTAGTTTTTCTACCATTAAAACTGTTCCTGCTCGTAATGTTGGCAATCTAGGTACTACTTATGCCATTACAGATGCTACTGCATTAAAAGGCAAAAACTACTACCGTGTAGTTGCAGTTGAAAATGGCGACTTAACCTATAGTAGAACCGCATTCCTTAATAATTTGGATGGTAAAGCTGCGTTTACTGTTGCTTTACAACCTGCCGGAAATATTTTAGTGGTTAAAGTAAATGGCTTAACTGCAGGTAATTACAATATTAATTTGGTAAACAACAATGGCCAATTATTACAAACCAATACTCTGGTACATGATGGTGCAGATGTTGTTAAAAATATCAGCCTTAAAGCCGGATTAGCTGCAGGTATTTACCGTGTTGTATTAACCGGTGAAGGTCAAAACTTGACGCAAGCTATTATGGTAAGATAATTTAAATCAAGACTTATTTAAAAAACCGCTTGGCAAAAGTCAAGCGGTTTTTTTATTAGAATCAGGCAATTATTCTCTTGTATCTATAGCAAAAAAATCCCGCCTTTTTGGGCGGGACATATAACTAAACTCACAAAAAATAATATTATACAGCGAAACTTTCTCCGCAACCACAACTTCTGCTGGCATTCGGATTGTCAAAGAAAAATCCTTTGCCGTTCAAGCCATCAGAGAAATCAAGCATCGTATTTACTAAGTATAAAAAGCTTTTTAAATCGGTCACTACTTTTACACCATTGTCTTCAAACACTTGGTCCATAGGTTTGATCTCGTTATCAAAATCAAGCTTATAACTCAATCCCGAACAACCACCGCCTACAACACCCACTCTTAAAAAATAGTTGGGGTCATCGGCAACGCCGGCATCCGTCATCAACTGAATGACTTTTGCTTTCGCCTTATCACTTACATAAATACTATTGTCAACCGCTACACTGCTCATAGTTGTCATTCCTTTTTAGTGTACTACACTTTCTTCAAACTGAATGGCTTCCATACCATTCTTAGTGCGGTAATCATTGATGGCTGCTTTGATCGCATCTTCGGCTAATACAGAGCAGTGAATTTTTACCGGTGGTAAATTCAACTCTTCTACAAAATCCATATTATCAACCGTTAAGGCTTGGTCAACCGTTTTACCCTTTAACCATTCTGTAGCTAAAGAAGAAGAGGCAATAGCACTACCGCAACCAAAGGTTTTAAATTTAGCATCGGTAATAGTGTTGGTAGCTTCATCCACTTCAATTTGTAAACGCATAACGTCGCCACACTCCGGTGCACCTACTAAACCGGTGCCCACATTTTTCTTGGCTTTATCTAAAGTACCTACGTTCTTAGGATTTTGATAATGATCGATTACTTTTTCTGAGTATGCCATGATGATTAGTTGCCCCTATCCCCTGAAGGGGGATTATATCCTGCGGCGCTGGCAGGTTTTATTTTTTCAAATGGTTGTTTGTAAAGAACTAATTATTTCCCTTTAGGGATTAGGATTAGTGGTGTGCCCACTCAATGCTGTTCATATCAATTCCTTCTTTGAACA
The DNA here is from genome assembly GCA_943370285.1 of Methylophilus rhizosphaerae. GTDB lineage: Bacteria > Bacteroidota > Bacteroidia > Chitinophagales > Chitinophagaceae > CALRQJ02. The sequence continues at coordinate 36,207 of CALRQJ020000016.1, forward strand.
TTTCCCATAACGGACTCATTTCTCTCAACTTCAATACCGTATTGCTAACATGTTCAATCGTATAATCAATTTGATCTTCGGTGGTAAAACGACCAAGGCCAAAGCGTAAAGAACTGTGTGCCAAATCATCACCTAAACCTAAAGCCTTCAATACATAAGATGGTTCTAAAGAAGCTGAAGTACAAGCCGAACCTGAACTCAAGGCAATGTTTTTATTAAAGCCCATCAATAAACCTTCTCCTTCAACATATTTGAAAGAAATATTGGTTACATGTGGTAAACGATGGTTTGGATTACCGTTGATATAAGCTTCTTCAATTTGCATTAAAGCAGTTTCTAATTTATCTCTTAACTTACTCAAACGATCTGCATCTTGCGCCATTTCTAAACGAGCCAATTCCGCAGCTTTACCAAAACCCACAATACCCGGAACATTTAAAGTACCGCTACGCATACTTCTTTCATGTCCGCCACCGTCCATTTGAGCGGTAACTTTAACCCTTGGATTTTTACGGCGAACATACAAAGCACCAATACCTTTTGGTCCGTACATTTTATGTGCAGTAAAAGCCATTAAATCAATGCCATCTTTATTTACATCAACCGGAATTTTTCCAACTGCCTGAACCGCATCTGAGAAAAACAATACGCCATGCTTTTTTGCAATAGTGCTGATTTCTTTAACGGGTTGTATCACACCAATTTCATTATTGGCATACATTATGGCAATTAAAATAGTGGTTGGTTTGATAGCCGCTTCTAATTCAGCTAAATCAATTAAACCATCTTCTTTTACATTCAGGTAGGTAACTTCTGCACCCATTTTCTCAATATGCTTACAAGTATCTAACACCGCTTTGTGTTCAGTATTAGCAGTAATGATATGATTACCTTTGCTAGCGTACATTTCAAACACACCTTTAATGGCCAAATTATCGCCTTCGGTGGCACCGGAGGTAAAAATGATTTCTTTAGGATCGGCACCAATCAATTTTGCCACTTGTTCACGGGCATAATCAACGGCTTCCTCGGCAGCCCAACCAAAAGGGTGGTTACGGCTTGCTGCATTACCAAATTGTTCGGTAAAGTAAGGAATCATGGCTTCTACTACTCTTGGGTCGCAAGGGGTAGTGGCATTATTATCTAAGTAAACAGGTAATTTCAACATAAAATGGTCTTATTTTCTATTCTTGTTATAACGCAAAACTACTCAAACGGTTCTTACATTTGATGCGGTAAATGACCTGAAAGGGTTAATTTCCACATTTCGTAACAGCCTGAAACCATCGTAAATGCAGCAAATTGAACATATTGGCATCGCCGTAAAAAGTCTGGCAACTGCTATTCCGTTATTTGAAAAATTATTGAATACACCTTGCTACAAGACCGAAACGGTAGCATCGGAGCAGGTGAATACCGCTTTTTTTAAGGTAAAAGACAGCAAAATTGAACTGTTAGAAAGTAGTAGTGCCGATGGCGTCATTGCCAAATTTGTTGACCGAAAGGGAGAAGGTATGCACCATATTGCATTTGAAGTGGCTGATATTGAAGCTGAAATGAAAAGATTAGTGGGAGAAGGATTTACCTTTTTGAACGAAATGCCAAAATTGGGTGCCGACAATAAATTGGTGTGTTTTTTACACCCAAAGGGAACAAATGGGGTATTGGTGGAGTTATGTCAGGAAAGAAAGGACACCTAATTCTCTCCGTGGGGGACTTGAGGAAAGAGGCATCTAAATTGTCCGTTTTTTGAGAGGTGTGGTTGGTTTATTGATGTTTGAGTTTTTGAAGCTAGTGGTGGGAGATATACGACTGGTGAGTACCATTGTTGCAATTGAAAAGTGTGAATGTTTATTGTCCTTTTTTGCTTGTCCAATAAAGGACCTCGGAAACCGATATACAGGCCTGTTTCCGATATCGCACAGATGAAGCATTTGAATTACTGTGATTATGGACTTTAGTTCTTTGTTTGGCATCAGTCCTACATTATTTTATTTATACAAAAAGGAAATGATACTCCTTTGAACATTGCAGAAAGTGAGTTGACATGTATTTGATTGCACATTACAGTAGGTTGCGTAACATTAGCAGGCTGAGCTTGTCGATGCCAGCATATGAAAATAACTTAATCACTTGTTGGAATAAGAACTTTGAAATACCACACATCTTTGCACCTTTGTCTCTTTGCGTGGAAACAATGAATTGAAATTTTACCTATAAAATACTTACATATGCTCAGATTGCTTGGTTTGTTGCTGTTTAGCGGATTAACTGCTTGTGCCAATAATAATAATCCCGTTACGGATAGTACGGCAAGTGCCGATGAATTGGCGACTAAATACCAACTTGATAAAATTAAACTACCGCCGGGTTTTTCGGTATCGGTGTTTGCCGAAGTGCCTAATGCCAGAAGCATGTGTTATGGTACCAACGGAACTTTGTTTGTGGGCAACCGCAGCGAAGACAATGTATATGCCGTGGTAGACAATGATAAAGATGGCAAAGCCGATAAAGTGTACACCATTGCCAAAGACATGAATACGCCAAACGGTGTTGCGTTTAAAGATGGTAGTTTGTATGTGGCTGAAATCAACCGCATTTTGCGTTACGATAATATTGAAGCCAACTTGGCTAATCCGCCTGCACCGGTATTGGTGTACGATAAGTTCCCGACCAAAACACATCATGGTTGGAAGTACATTGCTTTTGGACCCGATGGAAAATTATATGTTCCCGTTGGTGCACCATGTAATGTGTGCAACGAAAAAGATTCCATTTTTGCTACCATCACTCGTATGAACCCCGATGGCAGTGGATTAGAGATTTTTGCCAAGGGTATTCGCAATACGGTTGGGTTTACTTGGCATCCTGAAACCAAAGAAATGTGGTTTACCGATAACGGCCGTGATATGATGGGTGATGATATGCCCTTTTGCGAATTGAACCGTGCCCCACAACAAGGCATGCACTTTGGCTTTCCATTTATTCACCAAGGCGATACCCCCGACCCTGAATTTGGGAAAGGCAAAAATCCTGCTGATTTTACTGCGCCGGCTCTTAAGGTTGGTCCGCATGTAGCACCGTTGGGGCTTACGTTTTATACGGGTAATATGTTTCCGGCAAACTATAAAAATGCCGTGTTTATTGCCGAGCATGGCAGTTGGAACCGCACTAAAAAAGCAGGGTATAAAATTGGCATGGCCACTATTGTAAACAATACCGTAACGGATTATAAACCTTTTATGGATGGCTTTTTACAGCCTAAAGATCAAGTCATTGGCCGACCCGTAGATTGTATTGTTGCCCCCGATGGAGCTTTATTGGTAAGCGATGATTATGCCGGTGTCATTTATAGGGTGGTGTATAAGGGGTAGAATTTAGAAGGTAGAAGACAGGAGATAGAAGATAGGGGTTGAGGATTGGAATTTAGTGGTTAGTGATTTGGTTAGAAATTAATTGATAGTAGGATAGAAAAGGGTATTAAAAAACTTATTTACAACTCCCCATTACTCAGCCAAATAATCGCAATAATTCCTACAAGCAGAATTAGCCCAAACAACAGTATTTTTTTCTTAATCTGAAAATTAGATGAGTTCATAAAAGCGGTATAAGCAAAGAGGCTATCTTTTTAAGACAGCCTCTTTGTATGTTAAATATATGGTGTTTGTGTTTCGGTGTATCTTTTGATTGAACAGATCCCTCTCCCGACATGTCAGGAGAGGGATGACAATATTATTGAATAGATCCCTCGTTCCTCGGGATGACAAATTCACTTTATTCACTATTCACCACTCACAACTCACTCCCGACTCGTCGGGGCACTACTGAATACTCGCCAATACAATATCTTTCACATCATGCAAGGCTACTCGTTCTTGGGTCATATTATCTCTGTGACGAATAGTAACGGTTTGGTCTTCTAAAGTTTGATGATCTATCGTAACACAGAATGGTGTACCAATTGCATCTTGGCGGCGGTAACGTTTTCCGATGGCATCTTTTTCTTCGAAGAAACATTTGAAATGTGGCATACATTCCTTCATCAGTTCTCTAGCCAATTCCGGTAAACCATCTTTTTTAGTCAGTGGTAATATGGCCAATTTTACCGGTGCAATTTTTGCCGGAATATGCAATACTACTCGGCTATCGGTTGTGCCATCTTCCTTTTGAATCACTTCTTCTTCGTAAGCATTTGCCAAAATCAACAAAAACATACGGTCTAAACCAATAGAGGTTTCTACCACATATGGTACGTAGTTGCCATAAGCTTTGCCTGTAGTTTCATCAATGTCGTTATCGAAATATTGTTGTTTCTTTTTGCTGTATAGTTGATGTTGCGTTAAATCAAAGTCGCTGCGGCTATGAATTCCTTCTACTTCTTTAAAACCAAAAGGAAATTCAAACTCAATATCGCATGCTTCTTTGGCATAGTGGGCCAATTTAACATGATCGTGGTAACGGTATTTTGCGGCAGGTAAACCAAGACTTAAATGCCAGTCTAATCTTGCTTTTTTCCAATATTTATACCATTCTCCTTCGGTGCCGGGACGAACAAAAAACTGCATTTCCATCTGTTCAAATTCTCTCATTCTAAATATGAACTGACGGGCAACAATCTCGTTTCTAAAAGCTTTACCGGTTTGTGCAATACCAAACGGAATTTTCATTCTTGCCGTTTTTTGCACATTCAAAAAATTCACAAAAATACCTTGTGCTGTTTCGGGTCTTAGGTACACTTTGTTGTCATCAGGATTGTCTGAAGCAATGGCACCAAACTCGGTGGAGAACATCAAATTAAATTGGCGAATATCGGTCCAGTTGGCAGTACCACTTACGGCACAAACAATTTTTTGATCGAGGATCAATTGTTTTAACCCGGCATAATCATCTGCCGCTAACAATTCCTCCATTTGTTTGAGTAAGGCAAACTCTTCTTCTTTTTTACCTTCAGTGGCTAATTTTTCAGCATGTGTTTCAATCAAATGATCTACCCGATAGCGTTTTTTGCTATCCTTATTGTCAATCATTGGATCACTGAAATTATCTACATGTCCACTTGCTTTCCACGTAGTGGGATGCATAAAAATGGCAGCATCAATGCCCACTATATTTTCATGCAATTGGGTCATGCTTTTCCACCAATAATCTCTGATGTTCTTTTTTAATTCGGCACCATAAGGTCCGTAATCGTACACCGCACTTAAACCATCGTAAATTTCACTGGATTGAAATACAAAGCCATATTCTTTGGCGTGGGAAATAATAGCCTGAAAAGTATTGTCTTGTTGCTTACTCATAAGGCCGCAAACCTACAAATTATTGGGGAAATACAGTGGCGCCAATGCTTGGCTATCCTTGAGTGTGTGTTATAATGCTTCAATTTTCTTCCAAGCTTCTATGCCGCCGGCTACATTAATAAGGTTGGTGAAACCAAATTTTTCTTGCAATCGCTGAATGGCAATTTGGCTACGTACGCCTTTGCGGCAATAGACCATGACCGGTTGGTCTTTGGGAATTTGATGAGCTTTACTTATGACATCGCCTAGAGGAATTAATGTGCCCCCAATATTAAAATCTTCATGCTCAATATCTTCTCTTACATCTAACAAAAACAAATCGGGTTGTTGCTGTAACTGTTCTTTAAGTGCTTGTGGAGTTATGTGTTGCATGGAGGAAGCGGTGAATGGTCAATATTAAAAAGTGAGTAGCGAATGGTGAATGGTGAATGGTCAATAGTGAGGCCCCTAAATCCCCCAACCTTCGGCCATTGGTAAATGACTACGGTTGGCAAGTCGTAGGGGACTTAAAGTCCTCTGCGAAAAACTCCGTGTCCTCTGCGGTAAATCCATTCTATATTCTCCATTCTGTATTCTAACTTCTCTCTTCTCTCTACACCTCATCTTGTCCATCGTAAAATACTCGTTTCAATTTTAAATTGGTTACTGGCGCTACAATGAGTGGAAATTTCTCTACTGTTACATTGCTAGGGTCTAGGCCGAAACCTCTTTCTTCACTCAGTGAAATCTCTTTGAGCCAGAAATAGAGTTTCATTACTACTCGTTCAAAAAATGGCAGTTCATTATCTTGACTCAAGTATTTTTCCATTACCACAAACTGAAAATCTCCTACCACATTATTACGTTCTAAACTTTCGTAGCGGCTTGTAATATTCACTTCTTTATTGCTCACCAATTCTGCTACTACTTTACGGAACATCAAATTAATTTTTTGTTCTACCCTAAAGCCAAGTCTAAATTCTACCCTAATAATATCGTTGGGAATGATATGGTCAACTACATATTCGCAAGTGTAAGGATCATCCAACACATCTACATGCACAAACCAATAAATATCCGCTCTTTTTGGTTTTTTATTTAAGATGGAATAGATGATTTTATGTTCAATTTCTTTGGGATTATTGGCACTTGTCATATACACCAAATGCGTAGCAGACTTTGGTACTGTTTTATCATTACTCAATTCTTGAATTTGTGGTACATAATGTTCCATCCGTACAAATTCAACATAACGGTTTTTGATTTTGCGACTCCGGTACCAGACATACATTACTATGAACATAATACCACCCACAATCATAGTGATATAACCACCATGAGTGAATTTTTGTAACAATGCAATCAAGAAGGCTACTTCAACTACAAAATACACCACTAAAAACAGGTAAATCCAAGCCGATTTTACTCGATGTAAAACCATGTAGTTGGCAAATAGAATAGTAGTCATAATCATGGTTACTACAATCGCTAATCCGTATGCAGCTTCCATTTTAGACGATTCTCTAAAGTATAATACCACTGCTACGCAACCCACAAACATCAATAAGTTGATTCCGGGAATAAACAATTGTCCTTTCTCTTCAGATGGGTACCTAATTTTCATTTTAGGCCAAAGGTTAAGTCGTAACGCTTCGCTGATTAAAGTAAAAGAACCTGAAACCATCGCTTGACTCGCAATAATGGCAGCACTTGTTGCTATGATAACACCTGGTATAATAAACCATTGCGGCATGATGTCGTAAAATGCATTGATGCCCAAAGCGGCTTTTGCTTCTTTCGTAACTTCTAAACCGGTATGGTTGGCCAACAAAGAAGCACCTTGTCCAAAATAGTTGAGCAACAAACAAATCTTCACATAAATCCAAGAAAGTCTGATGTTGTCTCTACCGCAATGCCCTAAATCGCTATACAAGGCTTCGGCACCGGTAGTACATAAAAATACTGCACCCAATAACCAAAATCCATGCGGATATTGTATTAAAAACTCAATGGCATAATGTGGGCTTAAAGCTTTGAAAATACTGACATCATCACTCATATGAATGATGCCAAGCAAGGCAAGCATGGTAAACCAGATAGACATTATGGGGCCGAAAAACTTACCAATACTTGCTGTACCAAACTGCTGCATAAAAAAGAATGCCGATAATATACCGATGACAATACCAACAATGGTATTTCTTTCAATGCCTTGTAATGCAGGTAATTCTTGCAGGCCTTCAATAGCTGATGTTACAGAAATGGGCGGTGTTATAATACCATCGGCTAAAAGTGCGGCACCGCCAATCATGGCTGGTATCACTAACCATTTTTTTCTTCTTCTTACCAATGCATAAAGGGCAAATGTGCCACCCTCACCACGGTTATCTGCTCTTAATACCAAGAGCACATATTTAAGTGTGGTTTGTAATGTCAGTGTCCAAATGATGCAAGACAAAGTACCAATAATAAGTTCTTCTGAAATTATTCTATCGCCAATGATGGCGTTAAAAACGTAAAGCGGTGATGTGCCAATATCTCCGTAAATAATTCCTAATGCAATTAATAAACCGGCACCGGTAACTTTGTTGGTTTGCTTGCCCACGATAAAGGAAGTTGAGTAAATAAAAACTTCACAAATGTAAACGGAAAAATACCTTACCTGCCTAATCTTATTTGGTCTTTTGCCTAAAATGCTATCTAAACTCTAAACTTGTGTAAACATTGTGCAAACTCACCAACACAAACGCTACAAACCTTACATTTGTTAGTATAAATATGTCCCGAATGAATGCTTTTCAAAGGTTAACGCTTTCTTTTTTAGTTTTTGTTAGTTTGGGATTGATAGCCCATGGCCAGAAGATTACTTATGCCGAGGTTGATAAAGACGATCTTAAGCAAACCAATTTTGAGATTATTGGTAAAACGGGTGCTAACTATCTCATCTATAAAAATATTAGAGACAAACATGCTATTACGGTGTACGATGTAAACATGAAAGTGTTGAATCGGGTAAATATGAAGTACCTGCCCGAGAAATTAATCAATACCGATTTTTTGAGTTTGGGCAATTTCTCTTATATGTTTTATCAATACCAACGTAAAAGTATTGTGTACTGCATGGCAGTTAAATTAGACCAAGACGGCAATAATGTTGGCGAACCTCTTCAATTAGATACTACTGAAATTAATTTTTGGGCAAACAACCGTATTTATACTGTTATCAATAGCGATGACAAGCAAAAAATTGTATCGCTTAAAGTAAATAGCAAGAACGATAAAATGCACATTGTTTCTTTTAGCACTTTTAATCGAGATTTACAATTACAGCAAAAAGTTAGAGTTGGCATTCCTATGCCGCAACGTAACGATTACTTAACGGAGTTTTATGTAGATAATGAGGGTATGGTTACTTTTTTAAAAGCAGTTCAAAATGGCGATAATGACAATATCAGCAAATTGTTTTTGATGGTAAAGCCTTTAGCTGCTGAATCTGTAGCTACTTATGAGTTAAAATTAAATAATTTGTACTTGGATGATGTACGGTTGAAAGTTGATAATAATAATCGACGTTTTATTATTACTTCATTCTACGCCAAAACAAGACGTGGCAATATTGATGGGCTTTTAACCGTGATTTGGGATAAAGCACAAGCAAAAGATATTTTTTCTGTCGTTACGGTATTAGATGCTGCTGTTAGAGAAACGGCCAAAGGCGAAACAAGTGAAAAAACAGCCTTCAATGATTTTTTCCTTCGCAACATCATCCCCAAGAAAAATGGTGGATTTATTATGGCTGCAGAAGAATTTCATACAACAAGTAGGGGTGGAACTTATACCCGTAATAATTTCATGTGGGGCAATCCTTACAGTTTATCTCCTGCAGATTATTATATGTGGAGTCCGTATGGATATAGCTATCCTTGGTGGCGCTGGAATAATGGTATGGGCAATCAAATGGTTCGATATCATGCCGATAATGTAGTTGTATTTTCTTTTGATAGTACGGGTAAATTAGAATGGAATAATGTGGTGAACAAAAGCCAGTTTGATGATGAAACCGATAATTTTATTGGTTATCAGTTGGTGAATACAGGAGACCAACTGCATTTCATTTTTAATCAGCAAGAACGGAGGTCTATGTTATTGACCGATCAGAGTATTACACCCGGTGGTCAACTCAATCGTAACCCAACCATGAAAAATTTAGACAAGGGCTACGACTTTTTACCAAGGTTGTCTAAACAAGTTGGGGCTCGAACAATAATTTCGCCTTGCACTTATCGTAATTACATTTGCTTTGCAAAAATTGAACTTTAGAAACCTCCAATAGTGATAGCTGTATTTAAAGAAAAATCTCCTGCAAACATTCTTTGGTTATTGTTGCTAAGCTTGGCTTTGCACAGTAATCTTTTTGTGCATCATCCGCAGTTGTCGGTGAGTGAAAAAGATGGATTGGTGAGTTTGCTGTTAATGCAATACGGCAATGCCATTCCCAGTTTTGTAATGGTCATTTTGTATCATGGTATTTTATTGTTTCAGGCATTACGGATTAATCAGTTGTTTAATGACCAACGCATGTTTGTTAAGCCCTGTTTTGTAGCTGCCATGACCTATCTCTTAGTAACAGGATTGTTTAAAGAGTGGGGCTATCTCTCTCCAGCACTAATTGCCAATTCTTTAATTATTTGGGTGATGGCAAAAATCATCCGGCTGTATAATCATGCCAATCCCAAAACCCTATTGTTTAATATTGGGTTAATCACCGGTTTTTCCATCATACTCTATCATCCAACCGCAGTCCTCAGTTTGGTTGTTTTGTTTGCTGTGTTGGTCGTTCGTCCGTTTAAACCGGCAGAAATTTTAGTACTGCTCATTGGAATTTGTACGCCTTTTTATTTTTTGATGTCGGCTTTATACTTGATGGGAGATTTTAGCCAGATTGCTGTTTACTTGCCCGAATGGCAAATCAATCATCCCTTCATCAACACAGATATTTCTTTTTGGACCGGTGTGGGTTGGTTTGTGGCGGTTGTATTAACCGGCATGTACTATTGGCAGCAAAACAATGGCCGAATGTTGATACAGGTTCGTAAAAATTGGGGTGTATTATTGGTGATGCTTTTATTGATGTTGCCAACTGCTTTTATCAACAAGAATGCCGGTATGGAGAGTTTGTTGTTATTAGCTGTTCCTGCTGCTGCATTTGCCGCAAATGGCTTCATTTATCCTAAGAAAACTTTTATACCCAATATTTTCTTTTGGCTATTCTTTTTTACTGTTTTGGTGAATAATTGGCAATTGGTGAAAAATTAGCCATCAATTAACGGTTGTGCAACTTACCTTTACGCCTTCAAAATAACCGATAAACTTACCGGAAAATGAAATTTGGAGTAGTTGTTTTTCCCGGCTCAAACTGCGATAGGGATATGTTAGATGCCCTGCAAAACGACCTGAATAAAGAAGTAGTGATGCTATGGCATAAAGACAAAGACTTAAGCCAGTTTACTACTGATGATTGTATTATTCTACCCGGTGGGTTCTCATATGGCGACTATTTGCGTTGCGGGGCTATTGCTCGATTTAGCCCAATGATGCAAAGTGTAATTGAATTTGCCAACCGTGGCGGAAAAGTGTTGGGTGTGTGTAACGGATTTCAAATCTTATGCGAAAGTGGTTTGTTGCCCGGCGTATTGTTGCAAAATGCCAATCAACAGTTTATTTGTAAAAATGTATTTATAACCGGTAGTGATGGTGCTGCATTAAAAATTCCAATTGCACACGGAGAAGGCAGATATTATGCCGATACTAAAACTTTAGATACGTTAGAAGCCAATAATCAGGTAATTTTTCGCTACAGCGATGAAAATGGTACGATTAATGCAACTGCTAATCCTAATGGTGCTGAACGTAATATTGCCGGCATTTGTAACAGTAGCAGAAATGTGTTTGGGATGATGCCACATCCTGAAAGAGCTACCGCTCATGTCTTAGGCAATATCGATGGTAGAAAAGTATTTGAATTATTGGGATTGAATTAAGCAAAGAAAGTACAGGGATTCGAAAACGTCTAACAACTAAAAAATTATGATAAAGCGATTATATCTTTTATTGGTATTGGTATTAGCTGGTTTGTTTACACAAGCTCAATTGCAAGATCCTGTAAAATGGACGTATACTGCCCGAAAAAAATCTGCTCAGGTTTATGAGTTAGTCATTACAGCTATATTACCTAAGCCATGGCATATTTATTCTCAAACCACGCCAAAAGGCGGACCAATAGCTACCAAAATAAAATTCACCGCTAACCCATTGGTAAGTTTAGATGGAACTACCAAAGAAGTAGGTAAATTGCTGGACGAATACGATCCTAACTTTAAAGTAAACGTAAAATACTTTGGCGAAAAAGTTGAATTTGTACAAACCGTTAAAGTGAAAGTAAAGACAAAGACTAACGTAAGCGGTACTGTTACTTATATGGTTTGCGACGATGAAAAATGTTTGCCGCCTACTACAAAGTCGTTTAGTATTTCTTTGTAATTGTCTGTTAACACCTTGTTATTCAATCATTCATCAACTGTAAATACCCATTTAGCGGTATAAATGACCCTGCAATTTCAGTTATCTTGCCGCTATGATTGGATGTATTAAACGATGCTGCCGCTTAGCATTGCTTTTTTTTATGGTGGGGATTGTTAATCCTGTTAGTGCGTCAACTGACAGTACCTACACACTTACTGTAACTATACCCGATTTAGATTCGGCATTTGCTACTATTCAAGTAGTGAACGAAACCGGATTTTTAGATACACTTTCTGTAAAAGGCGATTATTTTCAATTTAAAGGAACCATTAAAGAACCTGTATTTGCCATACTCACCGTTACACGTGGCGATAAATTTGTATTCAGAGAATTTTTTTTAGAGCCTGGCAAAATAAAAGTCCATAGCGAGTCGATAGATGCATTTCCATATGCCAATGTTACCGGCACAACAAACAATACCGATTGGGCCGCTGTCAAAAAACAATTACAAGCCATACGTCTAAACACATCTGCAGTGCAGCAAAATATGTTAGCTGCAAATATTACAGATACCGCAACTACCGGTGGCCCATTTCTGCAATTCATGGGTTTGCAAACTATTGCAGCACAAAACCAATACATCACAGAATTTGTAACGCAACATCCGGGTTCATTTGCCTCTTTAAAATTGATTTACGATTATATCGTTCAGGGCAATAGAGGAGATTCGTTAACCATGTTATTGTTCGATAAACTACAGCCGAATGTGCAGCAATCTGCTATTGGTATTGCGATTGCATCGATCATCAACGCCATAAAAAATACAGCTATAGGTGCAACACCGCCACCATTTAGTTTGAAGTTGGCTAATGGTAAAACCGTCAACTTAGATCAATATAAAGGAAAATATGTGTTGATTGATTTTTGGGCTAGTTGGTGTGCCCCATGCCGTGCCGAAAATCCTAATCTTCTTAAGGCATATAAAAAATACCAAACCAAAGGCTTAGAAATTTTGAGTATTTCTATTGATGAAGACAAAAAAGATTGGCAAGATGCTGTTAAGCAAGATAAACTGCCTTGGTCGCAAACGGTAGATATAAGAGGATGGAAAGCTCCTGTAGCAGTAGATTATGGCATCAAATCTATTCCCGCAAATTTCTTAATTGGCCCCGATGGTAAAATTGTAGCCAAAAATTTACGTGGTGCCGATTTGGATAAATGGTTGAAAACAATCTTCAAGTAATGTTTAAAGCCTTAAGTTCAAGCTGATAACAACAATAAAATCAGTGTAGTTTTTTACCACTTAACTATGTAATTCCCGCTTTCATCTGCAAATTCCTTTCTATTTGTGGGGTAAACAACCTATTTTTCCTTTCTAAATATATTGATGTGGAAAAAATACTATCGCTTCATTCCCTCAGCAAAAACTATGGTAGCATTAAAGCCTTGGATAATGTAAGCTTTGATGTACCGAAGGGTTGTGTGTTTGGCATTTTAGGTCCTAACGGTAGCGGTAAAACAACTACGTTAGGTATTATTTTAGATGTGCTTAAAGCAACATCAGGCAACTTTAGTTGGTTTGGCAGACCTAGTGATACAGAGACGAGAAAACAGATTGGTTCTTTATTGGAGACGCCTAATTTTTACCACTATTTATCTGCACTAGATAATCTTAAAATTACACAAGCCATTAGTAAGCGTGGCAATGAAGCAGATATTGATGCAGTATTAGAGATTGTGAATCTTGCACAACGTAAAACAAGCAAATTCAGAACCTACAGTTTAGGTATGAAACAACGCTTAGCTATTGGTGCTGCATTATTGGGTAATCCCGATGTATTAGTTTTCGATGAACCCACCAATGGTTTAGACCCCGTTGGTATTGCCGAAATTAGAGAACTGATTAAACGCTTGGCAGCAGAAGGTAAAACCATTATTATGGCTAGCCATTTGTTAGATGAAGTAGAAAAAGTGTGTACCCATGTGGCTATTCTTAAAAAAGGAGTACTACTTACAGCTGGTGCTGTAGATGAAGTATTGGTAAATGAAGATATAGTTGAACTAAGTGCTTCTGATTTAAATGGTCTTGCAAATGTGTTGAAAAACTTTCCGGGTTGTACACATATGAAAGAAGACAAAGGCAACCTGCATTTATTTTTCACCATGGGTACGGCTAATATGGAAAGCATCAACCAATATTGTTTTAACAATGGCATTGTACTCAATTTGCTTACTTTAAAAAGAAAGAGTTTAGAAACTAAGTTCTTTGAATTAACCAATAACTAATTACACCCTCAACTGCATAATTATGTTTTCACTCATTAAAATAGAATGGCTAAAAATTAGAAAATATCCTGCTTTTTGGTGGATGGTGGGCATTATTGCCTTAACCTATCCCGGCGTAAATATGATGTTTCATGGGATATATGTACAAATGACAACGGGTAAAAACCAAGCGGCACAAATGATGAAAATGTTCATCGGTAATCCGTTTGCATTTCCCGAAGTATGGCATTCCACCACTTATTTTTCTAGTTGGTTTTTGATTGTCCCTGCTATATTGGTTATAATGTTAGTCGCTAATGAATACACTTATAAAACCAACCGCCAAAACATTATTGATGGTTGGAGTCGTAACCAATTTGTATGGAGTAAATTGTTTGATGTAGCCATAGTAGCATTGGTAACTACAATTATTGCTGCTATTGTAAGTGCCATTTTTGGTATCAACTATTCTACCGCCACCGAAGTGTCGCAGTGGAATCAACAAATGAAATACATTCCACTGTTTTTGTTACAAACTTTTTCGCAGCTCAGTATTGCGTTTTTAGCAGGCTTTGTAATGCGTCGTTCATTTATAGCTTTAGGTGTTTTTCTATTTTATTTATCATTTTAGAGCCTGCCGGTGTTGCAATCATCAAAAAGTTTTCCGGTATACCTGCTATCGCAGACTTTATGCCATTAGAAGTGTCTGATAAATTGATTCCACCGGCATCATTTATTGGTCGTTTTGATAAAGATGCTTACAACGAAGCATTGGCCCAAGTCAATATTCATGTACTGTACACTTGTATTTTTACGGCAGCATTATGGTGGTTATGTTTTTATATCTATCGTAAAAGAGATTTATAGTTGGACAATAAAAAATCCCCGCTCTCATAAAGGCGGGGATTTTTATTTAAGATGCTTTATGATTCGATTATTTTATTCTTGCTTTCAAAAAGGCCACTGTTTTAGCGTACGCATCTGCGGTAGCTTCTTTATTATGTGAAGGATTAGATGGATTAGCAAATCCATGTCCCGCCTCATACCTGTTGGTCATTAGTGTTTTACCGGCGGCTTTCATATCAGCCTCAAACTGTGTTACCATTTCAGGTGATGGACCCTTGTCTAGGTTGCCAAAAAATCCAATCACATCACAATTCAATGTTTTTAGTTTCTCCACATTATTTTCCGGACGACCATAATACATTACACAACCTGCAGCCTGTTTGCCGGCTAATAAAGAAGCTCGTAAACTCCACATGCCACCAAAGCACCAACCTACCGTATAAATTTTGGCATCGGTACCGGCAAAAGCAATGGCACCATTAACAATACTTTCTAAACGAGGTCTTGTTGCACCTTGCATATATTTCATGGCGCTATCTCTAGTGCTGGCAACTTTGCCATCATACATATCAATAGCAATTACATTAAGATTATCAAATTCAGCCGCTAATTTTTCAGCTTCGGCTTTAATGTAATCGTTCAATCCCCACCATTCTTGAATCACAAAAATGTAGTTCTTGCTTTTCTTTTTAGCCTTAATCAGGTAGCCACTGCCTTGTTGTCCATCGGGAGTGCTAAAATTTACAGTTTCGCCGGTTGCGTTGGCTAAGGAAAAAGCCAATGGTTCGGGGTGCCACGAAGCAAATTCGGGATTAGCGGCATCCATTCTAGCCAAATCGGTTACATCGTTACTAAAGCAGCTGATGTAACATTGAGCAGTTAATGGGGCTGGGGTTGCAGTTTTAAAAGTATAGCTGAGCAAAGCAGCCGTAATAAAGGCAAGGGAGGATAATAATACAAATTTTCTCATCATAGTTTGATTTTAAGGGTGTAGATATACACCGACAATCAACAAACAAGGTATCTGAAAAGTTGAACGCCTCAAGGTATTTTTTGAAGTGGCTTTTTTGCAGTACGTTTGTACGACCTCTGAGATTTTTCTCTTTTGATGTTTCCAAGGTCATTTTGCGGATGAAGATTAAACAAAGCAATGCTCTTTTGTATGCTTGTTTTTTTCTTGTTGATTGATGTGAGATGGTTGTGTGCCGATAACGATCGGTATTTGTTGCTCATTCTATTACTTGCTTTGAAATCTTGATGAATATAAAACACCAATTGGTTTATGGCTAAATATATTTTTGTTACCGGTGGCGTAACGAGCAGTTTAGGGAAAGGTATTATTGCAGCCTCTTTGGCAAAATTGCTGCAGGCTAGAGGGTTGACAGCAACCATACAAAAATTTGACCCTTACATTAACGTTGACCCCGGTACTTTAAATCCCTACGAACACGGGGAGTGCTATGTTACCGAAGATGGTGCCGAAACAGATTTAGACCTCGGCCATTACGAACGTTTCCTCAATATTTTTACTACACAGGCTAACAATGTTACTACGGGTAGAATTTATCAAACCGTTATCAATAAAGAAAGAGAAGGTGCTTATTTGGGAAAAACGGTACAAGTTGTACCGCATATAACTGATGAAATTAAAAACCGCATGTTACTCATTGGTAAAGGCGGAAAATATGATGTGGTGATTACCGAAATTGGTGGAACGGTAGGTGATATTGAAAGTTTACCGTTTATAGAAGCGGTTCGTCAATTACAATGGGAGTTGCCCGAAGAAGATGTAATGGTAGTGCACCTTACTTTGATTCCTTACTTGAAAGCAGCTAAAGAATTGAAGACAAAACCAACGCAACACAGCGTAAAAATGTTGAGTGAAACAGGAGTTCATCCTGATGTAATTGTTTGTAGAACAGAAGAACCATTAAGTAACGATATTAAGCGTAAGATTGCATTATTCTGTAATGTAAAACAAGAGGCAGTTATCGAGGCAATGGATGCTAGTACCATTTATGAAGTGCCATTGTTGATGATGAGAGAAAAGTTGGATTTGATTTGCATGAAAAAACTCGCTATTACTCAATTTAATGATCCGGAATTAACCAAATGGAAAGTATTTTTAGACAAGCTGAAATATCCTAAAAGCAAAGTTACCATTGGGTTGATAGGCAAGTATATTGAACTACAAGATGCTTATAAATCTATCTTAGAAAGTTTTGTACATGCCGGCGCTATGA
Source organism: Methylophilus rhizosphaerae (assembly GCA_943370285.1). Lineage (GTDB taxonomy): Bacteria > Bacteroidota > Bacteroidia > Chitinophagales > Chitinophagaceae > CALRQJ02. The sequence goes on from CALRQJ020000016.1 coordinate 53,359, forward strand.
ACGAGTGTAAAGTACAAGTCGTAAATGTACACAGCGAATTTATTACCCATGAGAATGTAGCTGAAAAATTAGATGGGTTAGATGGCTTATTAGTAGCGCCAGGCTTTGGTTTACGTGGTATCGAGGGAAAAATTATTGCAGTACAATATGCCCGTGAAAATGGATTACCATTTTTTGGTATCTGCTTAGGTATGCAAATGGCTGTTATTGAATATGCCCGGAATGTGTTGGGATTAAAAGATGCTCATTCAACTGAAATGGATGCTGCAACGCCAAATCCGGTTATTAATATGATGGAAGAGCAAAAGAAAATTAAGATGATGGGTGGAACGATGCGTTTGGGTGCATACCCTTGCGATATCAAGCCCGGTACTTTAGCAAATACCATTTATGATAGCACACATATCAGTGAGAGACATCGCCATAGATATGAATTTAATAATGATTATTTAGCCCAGTTTGAGCAAGCCGGAATGGTGGCAAGTGGCATCAATCCCGATACCGGTTTGGTGGAGATTATTGAACTGCCTAATCATCCTTTTTTTATTGGCGTACAGTATCACCCCGAATTAAAAAGTACAGTCGAAAGTCCTGCACCGCTGTTTGTACATTTTATAGCCGCAGCCAAAAAATACAACGATAACCGAAGTGCTGTAAAAAATCCATTATTACAGAGTGAAATGATTTAATGGATTGATAGAAAAGGGGGCTTGGGATTGATGGTGAAAAGATAAATGACAGTAAATGAAATTTGGTAAGACAATAAAAATATTTCTCATAGATGGCGATCCAAACGGAAGGATGAGCTGTGAACTTTCTAATTGGTCTGGTAAGGCATATAAAATTCCAAGAATAAAAATTAAAGAGTGCACAGATCGTGAAGATTTGACTAGTACAGGAGTTTACTTGTTGTTCGGAAAAAACGATGATGGTAAAGAACAAGTTTATATCGGCGAAGCCGAATCTATTTTAAAGAGACTTAATCAGCAACTGACACAAAAGGACTTTTGGAATGAAGCAATTGTATTCATAAGCAAAGATGAGAATTTAAATAAGGCTCATATTAAATATTTAGAAAATAGACTTCACGAAATTGCAAAATCAGCTAATCGCTATCAGATTGAAAATTCAATTATACCAACACAATCTTCAATATCAGAATCTGATAGAGCTGAAATGGAAGAGTTTATTGAGTACATCAAAATGCTTGTGAATACCCTCGGACACAAAGTATTTGATGAAAAAAGAGAATTTAAACCAAGACAAAAACAAGAATCATTTTTTATAAAAGCGGCTCGTGGTGCTGACGGGCAAGGCGAACCTACATCTGACGGTTTTGTTGTTTTCAAAAATTCTAAAGCAGCTGCCACAATTGTAAATTCGATGACACCCTCATTTGTTACATATCGACAAAAACTGATTAAAGAAGGTGTTCTAGTTGATAAAGGTGATTTTTTTGAATTTTCAGATGACTATATTTTTAGTAGTCCATCGACAGCTGCTGTGATGGTGATGGGACGAAATGCAAATGGGTTAACAGAATGGAAAAACAAAGATGGATTAACTTTGAAAGAATTTGAGAGTAATGATAAATCAATGAAATCGGAATAGACATCATTTAAAAATTGATTTGCTGCAACCTATTAAGTTGGATTTCATTTTCATATCTAAACCCCTTAATTCTCCTGCTTCGTCAACATATCTTTTTTAATCCTTTCCCAAAAGCCATCAAAACTTTCAGAGGTATCTGTTTTCCAATGGCTGAATTGCTGCGACATTTTTTCTTTTCTACTGGTGGAAGCAGTATCAAAAAATTGTCGTAACAAACTTTCATCCTGATTCTTGGCTAATTGATTGTACAATTCTTTCAATTCTTGTGCTTTCAATTGATTGCTTTTGGCAATCAGCAATTCCATTTGCTCCGTTAATTGTACTTTTTCATCGTAAGTGCCCGATGGCAACATGGTCTTAGCAATCACCGGCATTAGTTCTATCAATACCAAAATCACAACAATCAAATAATATCGAAATTGTAATGCTGTATTGCTTTTTACCAAATTATTCAATGCTTCTATTCGGGTTAAAAAACCATTGTTAAGGTAAGATTCGAAAATCGTTTCTTCTTTTTTGATACTATTGGCAATGGCTTGTAAACTACTATCGATAGCATTTAATTTGGGTTGTAGTTGCGCAGCAAGCAAACTGTAATCGGCAGCCAATTGGTCATAGGCTGCTTTCTTAGCTAAGGCAATATTTTTCAATCCAATTTTACCGCTTCCGCCTGTGCCATCTGTTTCGGCAATAAAATTATTTCTGGCCGCAGCCACTTCACTGTATTTGGTAGTTAGTTGTTGTTGCAGACTGTTTTTTTCTGCGGTTAAAGCATTTTTTTGTCCGGCAAACAAAGAATCTAGTTCTTGTCTTTTGGTAATGCGTTTATGTTCATTATCTAAAGATGTTTGCAATTTTATTTCTTTGTCGAAAATGTACAATATGGCAGGCTGTGCCATAAACGTACCAATGGTTAATGCCAATAATCCCCTAAACAATAATGGTCCGGCTTTTCGCTTGTTGAAACTTGTAATGCCTTTTATCAATGCCCTGTCAATAGATAAAATGATAAACCCCAAAAACAGTCCCAAGCCAATCGCCAACAATAAACTATCTACTACGGTTGCAAAAAAATAAGTCCAAGCAAAACTGGCAAACAACCAAGTAGCTAATACGGTTGTACCAATAATGGCATAGCGGTTTCTATCCACCACACAATCAACTAATAATTCTTTTTCGGCAGTACTCAACCACCATAAAAAACGGGTCAATGCAGTTGGGGTATAACTTTCCCGTTGAGAAAGTGTATGCAAACTTTCAGGCATAATACTAGTTTATTCAGTAAAAAATGGTTGGTTGAAGTAGAGAATACGCCTTTTTGAAGTGATGGTAAAGAAACGAGGAAAAGTTGATAATCTGCTGTAGCGGGCTTCTTTTAGGCCTTTTTTAACGGCTTTTATTGCTTCAAAACTTAAAGTATAGACCACATTAAATCTGCTGCTGTTCTGTTACCTTTGCCGCTCAATTATTTTTTGCGTTATGAAGACAGATAAGAATACGGTCATTGGTTTTGTGTTGTTGGGGGTGTTGTTTTTTGCCTATTTCTGGTATAATAGCCAGGAACAACAGGCTTTCTTGGCAGAAAAGAAAAGAATCGAAGATTCTGTTGCTCGGGTTAATGCCGGTAAAGTGTTACCCAAAGACACGATGGCTGCTAAGATTGATTCGGTTAAAAGAGATTCAGCCATCAAGATTGCCCAAGCCGGCGATTTTTCTGCCGCTGCTATTGGTACTGAACAATTATTTACCGTTGAAAATGAAGTAATGAAAGTAACCTTCACCACAAAAGGTGGTCAGGTTAAAAAAGTAGAATTGAAAAATTACAAATCATTCGATGGTAAAGCTGTAGTACTTGCCGAAAATGATAAAATCAGTTATAACATTAATACTTCTGCCAATAATGCCAGTGCTAGTGCTGCATTATTTTTTACAGGATCAACACCGGTAAAAGCTGCAGATGGTAGCCAACAAATAAAATTTAGTTTGGCTGCCGCTAACGGACAAAGTATTGAGCACCAATACATCATTAAGCCAAATAATTATTTAATTGATTGGAATGTAAATATCACCGGTGCCGATAAAGTATTAAGCAACGGTCAAGTAAACTTGCAATGGAAAGCTAGTCCGGCACAACACGAAAAATCTACAGAGTACGAAAGACAGATGAGTAATATCTGTTTTTCAGAAGACAATGAATTTGATTATATATCTGCCAAAAACGATCATACGTTTGAAAAGCCAGGACAGTGGATGTCAGTGGTACAGCAGTTTTTTAATACCACTATCATTTCAAAAAACAATTTCAACAGTGGTAGTGTAAAATGGGCAAGACGTACCGATAGCTCTACTATTTTGGCCGATGCCGAAGCTAATTTGCAAGTAAAAATGCCGGTAACGGCTGCTGTTTCTGTTCCATTCCAATTGTATTTTGGGCCAAACGATTTTGCAATACTTAAAAAGCAAGCTCCCGAAATGGAGAAGATTGTAAACTTAGGCCGTGATATGTATGCCTTTGTTCGTCCTATCAACAAATACATCATCATGAATGTGTTTGACTTCTTCGCCAATTTTATTACCAGCTATGGTTGGGTAATTGCTTTGCTTACCTTGTTTATCAGATTGATTACTGCACCGCTTACTTACACCAGTTATTTAAGTGGAGCAAAAATGAAAGTGCTAAGACCTGAGTTAGATGCGTTGAAAAAGAAATTTGGCGACGACCAGCAAGGTTATGCCATGGAACAGATGAAATTGTTTAGAGAAGCAGGTGTTAACCCATTGGGCGGTTGTATTCCGGCTTTACTGCAAATTCCTATCTTCTTTGCTTTGTATAGTTTCTTTAACTCTGCTATTTCGTTAAGAGGAGAAAGCTTTTTGTGGGCAAAAGATTTATCGCAGTACGATGTAATTGCCACATTACCATTCTCTATTCCTTTAGGATTTGGCGACCATATCAGCTTATTTACATTAACAGCAGTAGCAACCAGTTTCTTGATTTCTATTTACAATATGAGTATGACACCAACACAGGACAATCCTATGTTGAAGTACATGCCTTATATATTCCCGTTTGTCTTGTTGTTCATCTTTAACAGATTGCCATCGGCGTTAACTTGGTATTACACCGTATCAAACATCATCACTTTAGGTTTGCAATTTGTAATTCAGAATTACATTATCAACCACGATAAGATTTTAGCTAAAATCGAGGAAACTCGTAAAAAGCCAAAAGTGAAAAGTAAATGGCAACAGAAATATGGCGAAATGCTCGAAAGCCAGAAGAAAATTCAGGAAATGAAGAGCAAAAACGACCAGAATAAGAAAAAGTAATGTTAACAAATCGCTTATCTACATGCCCCGCCAAATAGGTGGGGCATTTTTCAATTAGTTGGCATAGTTTTAAGGCTATTATTTAAAATATTGGGTATGAAACGTATTATATTACCATTGTTATTATTAGCTACAACTGCAACTTTTGCGCAGCAAAGGATCATTGCAGAATGTACGGTAGATTTTAGTTTGTCAGCTTCTGATGGCGATGCTGCAACACAAGAATCAATGAAGAATACCCAAAAAACTTTGTACATCAAGGGCACTAAAAGTAGAACTGACTTGGTTAACACTTCTTTCACCCAAACTACCATTTTTGATACAAGGTCAGATACGGCCGTTGTATTAAGAACATTTGGCAACAATAAGTACATGAGTTATTTAGACGAAAAAAAATGGTTGGCCCAGCATAAGAAATATGAAGGATTGGTACTTACACCCGATGCAGAAACCAAAGTGATTTTAGGGTATGAATGTAAAAAAATGATGGCAGCGGCAAAAGACGGCTCAATCTATAATATTTTCTATGCTCCATCTATCATGCCTTCAAACCGAGAATTTGAATATCAATTTAAAGATGTTCCCGGTTTTATTTTAGAATTTGAAGCTGCCGATGAAGCCGGTAAAGGAACCGTAAAGTATACCGCTACAAAAATCTCTCTTAGCCCGGTATTGGCACAAAAGTTTGATTTGCCAAAATCTGGCTACAGAATTCTGTAAGAAAAAAGTAAAATTTAATTAGTGAGCAACAGGTGATGGTGCCTTAAACTTAGGTACGGTTACCTTGTGCTTGTAAGGGTAGATATAAGTGGTATTGCCCTTTTCGTAGTGAAGCACACCATTCAATTGCATACCTGTATTATTTTTCTGTTGAGATGTAACTTGAGAGTTTTTCAACGTTAAGCCATAACTCAATGAAACAACAGAAATGTTTTTGAAGTTCTTATTGAAATTCTTTAGGGTGAATTTCTCTTTTTTAGCGCTGTTATTAGAAGAACCCGAAACTGAACCAGTAAACGCAAAGGCAACCTGAACTGCTAGCACTGCTGCCAGCATTACAGTTATTTTTTGCCATTTTATGTGTTTACGTATGTTCATTTGATGTAAAAATAGGGTTTTCCCTTTATTTAACAATACTTTCTTTGAATTATAATAACGTTAACAAATAAAAAAAGTTTCAAAAAAAGCTAAAAATAATTTTTTACTTGTTAATTTTCATAAACCAACAGTCCAAATGAAAGAAAATCCATTTCGTCAAGACCGAGAAGAATTGAGAGAATTGCTCAGGCAATACGACAATCTTAAGCTCGGTAGGCAACATGCATTCCTCGAAGAAGAGGCATTTGAACGCATTATTGACCATTTCGACGATGAGGATGATCTCACCAAGGCTTTAGAAGCTGCAACTATTGGTTTAGAACAATTTCCTTATTCCTCAGCATTGATGCTCAAAAAAGCCGATTTGTTGCTTGCTACCCGAAAATATTACCAAGCCTTAGATATTTTAGAAAAAGCCGAACTCTTTGATCATAACGATATCAATCTGTACATCCTTAAAACAGATGTGTACTTGGCTTTAGAATGGCATGATAAAGCCGTTGCCGTTTTAGAAGAAGCATTGCAGTTGTTTGAAGGCGATGAAAGATTAGAATTATTGTTTGAATTAACAGATGTATATGATGATTATGAAGAGTTTGATAAAGTGTTTGATTGTTTGAAATTGATTTTAGAAGAAGAACCCAATAATGAAGAAGCACTGTATAAAATTTGTTTTTGGACAGATTTCACCGGCCGCAATGAAGAAAGCATAAAACTGCATCTCAAAATCATTGAAGAATTCCCCTACAACGAATTAGCCTGGTTTAATGTTGGTGCTGCATATCAAGGATTGAAATTGTACGAAAAAGCAATTGATGCCTATCAATACGCCATAGCTATTGACGAAAAGTTTGATTATGCTTATCGTAACATGGGTGATGCCTATTTGCGATTGAGAAAATATAAAGATGCCATTGAAGCATTAGAAAAAGTGCTTGAATTAAGCAGACCCGAGGAAGTTATTTATGAAGCGATAGGGCACTGTTACCACAAGTTGCGCAACTATGCTCAAGCAAGAATAAATTACCGCAAAGCATCGCATTTACATCCTGAAGATAGTAAGCTGTATTACAAGCTGGCATTGACTTACATTAACGAAGAGTTATGGGAAAGTGCCATCAAACAATTAGAAAACGCCATGCGTATTCACCGCAGTGTGCCTGAATTTAATTTGGCAATGGGTGAATGTTTAATGCACTTGGGCAATACAAAAGAGGCCATCATTTTCTTTGGTAATGTGGTGAGGGCAAGGCCAAAAAGCATTTCGGGTTGGGAGTCACTAATCAATTGTTTGTACCAAGCCGAGTATTACGAAGAAGCTATTGAACAATGTTTAGTTGCAGCCGAAGCAACTAATGGCAAGCCTTTGTTTTTCTACTATGCTGCCGCATTATATTTTGCCATGAAAAAGCCCAAAGAAGCTTTATTGCATTTGGAGAAAGGATTAGCCGCAGCACCAAAATTGGTTAAAAAATTCATCGAACTTAACCCGGCTATTTTACAAAACCCGCAAGTAGTAGATGTAATGGCGAGATACAAAAAAAACAAAAAATAAGCTGCTTTTACATGGCGTTTATAAGGTTTCAACGGCATCTTTATGCCTTATTTTCCACACCAAATAATAATATGCTAATATCAAAATACCAATGGTGAATGGTATGATGGATAAATGTTTGAAGGTGATATCGCCGTACACCACTCCGGTATCAAAATGTAAAAATTCACTAATCATCCAATAAGAGTTTGCTGTAATCCAAAATACAATAGCAGCATTATGACAGGTTTCTGACATTAATTTTCTATTGCGAATGGTGATGATGATGGCAATTATTAGCGTTGGTATAATCATCAAAATACCTAAAGGTTTCCATACCAAACACCAACTGATATCTTTAAACAACCAAAAAACAATATGTAGGTTTTCCATTTTTCGATAAGCAATAGGAATGGCGTATTGTTCTTGAGTTGATTGATTTGACATTAGTGTTGGTTTTGAAATGCGATCAAAAATAGTATTTGCAGCCACTTATACGACCTGACGAGAAAGGATTTTTTTGAATCGACTTACATCAGCTTCTGGGTCAATAGCTTTTCCTTCAACTAAATGATGTGCTAATTCGACTGCAAACCAAGGCGCTAATGAACAACCTTTTGTACCCATGCCATTTAAAATACCAACATGAGGATGCTTAGGATGTAAGCCTACAAATGGTCTTCTTTCAACAGCTGCCGGTCTTAAACCTGCCCAATGGTGTACTATTTCAAAAGGAACTTTAAGTACCTGTTGTAATTGTTTGATGGTTTGTTGTTTAAAGGCTTCGGTGGGTAAGGTTGTTTCATAAGTGTTTTCGTAAGTGCTACCAATCCACCATAATCCATCGTACCAAGGCACAAAAGTAGATTTGCCAAATTTGTAGATACGATCTTGTGCTAATCCTTCAACCGATGCAATAATTGCTTCGCCTTTATTTTCAATAAATGGCAGTAACGACCAATACGGATGTTTGAAGCTGTCGGTACCATTGCAGAATATGATTTTTTTTGCTTTAATGCCTTGATATTCTACACCATCAGTAGTCAGCTGAAGTGCTTTCGCATCAAAACAATTGGGTATCAAACTATCTTGTTGCAATAAATGATTTCTCCATCCCGCTAAGAGCGGTAACAAATCTATATGCCATACCGGATTAATTTCTAATGGTTGGTAGATGAAATTAAACCATTGATCAAACGCTGAGGTATCTGAGATATAGCGCAGATAAGGATTAGCGAGTACCACCTTTTTGCGGTAGTTGTTCATCATTTCATCTGTAGGCGGAAAGGCAATAATATTTTTTTGGCTGATGACCGTTTGACCAATTGTTGTACCAAAGGCCTGATAAGCATTCCATGTGAATGGAAGGATAGCTTCTGCCATCCAAGTTACAGCAGCTTGCCTGCCGGTAATGGGATTGATAACCCCACTCGCAATTTTGGTAGAGGAGAAAGGCCTTTCTTCATCTATCACCAATACTTTTTGCCCTTTTTTAATCAGTTCCCAACATAAAAAACTACCACAAATACCTTGACCAATGATGATATAATCTTTCTCCATTATTGTATTTAAACGGCAAAGGTAATACTACCAATATTCCACCAAAGTAAGGCACATAAAAAAAGCTTATGGTGTTACCACAAGCTTTTAAACCCCCAAGAATTGGATGGTAATGTTAGGTAGGAGCTAAATTATCATCCGAGTGCAATATGCACCCAAACTTGCTTAGTCCCTATACTACAAAGCGGGTATTTATGTTAAGTTTTTGTGAACAGTATTGCTATTGTGTATAATTGTCTGCAAGCCAACAGTTTCTAACTAATTACCAGAAAACTTGAATTATACACTTAAACCCATGGCATTGGCAGTATTTACCTCTTGGTATTGTTCGGTACTCCAATTTCCAACTTTACTGCGGAGATAGTTGTCGAGTGTTTCAATATTTTCTGCTTCCCAAACACAGGTTGCTTCGGTCATATCGGGGTTGGGCATAACTTGTAACACACGGCTTACGCCGGCTTCGGGTAAATTAGGCAAACTTTGTTGAGCACTTGCCCAAAAATCTTGCGGGTTGTTTACTTTGTGATTAACTACAATAATCATAATGGTTGTTTTTAGTGATACAAATTTGCATTATTAAAAACGGCAGGTCAATACCCGACTACGGGTATTTATTATTGTTTGTAAAATGATTGTGTTAAGCCATCATGGGCCTCATCCGACAATAATAGGGTACCATTTTCAATACTTTCGACCATGCCATCAGTCATTATTCCTGAAAAGTTGATATACCTTTTTGTCTTTGCATTATGAATGCAAGTTTGGTTACTAAGGGTGAAGTTGCCTTGTTCGGCAACCAATCCGTTTGTATTTAAAGTATAAGTGTTGTTAGCGGCAATTGATAATACGATTTGTTTACCGGTTGATGTTGGGGTTTCGTGGATGTGATTGGCTAAGCCTCCATCTGTACTCAACCATTGCCAATTACCAATTAAATCTGCATTTGCAGTAGTGGATTGTTGTTTAGCGCAAGCTGATAATAGGATGGAGTACATACAGATACTTGCAATTATCTTCCAATGCTTCATTGCGTCATTTTTGAAATAGATACGGTCTTACATTCAATCGTTGCCTATCGAATTGTTAACGATTGTTTTCATAATAATCCCACATCAAACGAAATACTTTTTCTTTTAATGCTTTGCTATCGCTACCTGGAGTAACAGGGGCTAAAAATTGCATCTTCAGTGGTATGGGTAATAGATAGAAAAATCTATTATTGGGCAAAGCTTTTCCGGTGTTGAATAACAGACAAGGCATAACAGCAGTTTGCGTATCCACAGCTAATTTGAAAGCCCCATCGTAAAATTGTTTTAAGGCGTCTTTGGTTCTGTTGCGGGTACCTTCGGGATATATGCACATATGTATACCTATGGCTAAAGTTTGTTTCATGGCATCATAACTACGTCTACGACTGTTGTCATCCTTTCTATCTACCAAAATAGAACCTTTTCTATAAAACCATCCAAACAATGGAATCTTAGCAAAAGATTTTTTAGCGATGGTTTTATTGGGTCCGGGAATAAAAGGAGATGATAAAGGAACGTCTAATAAAGTATTGTGATTACAGGTAATAATATAGGTTTGGTTGGTAGCAAAATGCTCCCAACCTTTTACCGAAACAGGACATCCAATCGTCCGAAGCCAAACATTCATCCAAAGTCTGCTGATGCGGATGAAAATATCCTGTCCTTTTGGTTGTGGTATCAAGTAACAAATCATTGATGGAATAAAAATCAGTAAAAACGTAGTAATAAAACTAATAATACCCCATACTGCCCATATACGAGCAAATACAGATAAGAAATAATATTTGAAACCCTTAGCAGATGTTGGTTTAGCCATCATAATTAGCAAAGTAAATAAATTTCTGTCTAGATGTTCTTGTTTGCAATAGTTAAGGTTGCCAATCTATCGGTTGTAAACCGGCTTTCATTAATAAGTCATTGGTTTTACTAAAATGTTTGCAGCCATAAAAACCATTATAAGCACTCAATGGCGATGGATGTGCTGCTTTTAATACATGGTGTTTGGTTTCATCAATCAACGATTGTTTTTCTTGTGCAAATCGGCCCCACAACAAAAACACCACATTTTTTTTCTCATCCGATAATCTACGAATGACCGCATCAGTAAATTCCATCCAACCTACTTTAGCATGACTAGCAGCTTCGTTTGCCCTAACGGTTAGCGATGCATTCAACAACAAAACACCCTGCTTTGCCCATTTGGTTAAATTGCCTGAAGTAGGTATAGGCATGCCAATATCAGCATTTAATTCTTTGTAGATGTTTACCAAAGAAGGTGGCGGTGGAACACCATCGGGCACAGAGAAACTTAAGCCATGTGCCTGACCTGCACCATGATAAGGATCTTGACCAATAATGACCACTTTTACACTATCGAATGGTGTGGTATTGAATGCATTAAAAATTAAACTACCGGGTGGATAGATGATTTTACCTTGTGCCTTTTCTACCTTCAAAAATGTAACCGCCTGTTGAAAATAGGGTTTGCTGAATTCTGCTTTCAGCACGGCTTTCCAACTTGGTTCAATTTTGACATCCATGGTAAGGAATAAAGATGATGGATAAAGTTATTGATTTGTGTTTGAAATTGATGAAGTAGTAATTTCTCCTTCCCATTCTGCATAAAACTGTTCCAAATAAGCTTCCATAAATTGATGCCTTTGAGCAGCCATTTGTTTGCCGGCATTGGTATTCATCAAATCTTTCAACAATAATAATTTTTCATAAAAATGATTGATGGTAGGTGCTTGACTGCTTTTGTATTCTGCCTTAGTCATGTTTAAATTCGGCTGAATAGTTGGGTTGTAGATTTCACGGTTTTTAAATCCCCCATAATTAAATGCACGGGCAATGCCAATAGCGCCTATCGCATCTAATCGATCGGCATCTTGGACCACATCTAATTCTTTTGAATGAAGGTTGGAAGCTTCTTTTCCTCCTTTAAAAGAAATGTTTCGGATGATTTGTTCAACATGATGAATGGCTGTTGTATCAACACCTAAACTTTCTAAAAAAGCAGTGGCTTTTTGTGGGCCAATTTCTTCATTACCACCGTTAAATTTTGAATCGGCAATATCATGCAATAAAGCTGCTAATTCACACACCAACACATTTACTTGTTCTTGTGTTGCTAATGTTTTGGTGGTATTCCATACCCGCTGAATATGCCACCAATCATGGCCGCCTTCGGCGCCTTGTAAAGTCTGCTTAACATAGCTTACCGTTGCCTGAATAATTTCAGTATGTGTCATGTTGCAAAGTAAAGATTAGCTATCGAACTCATCAACGGAAAATAAATCAGACTATATTTAACTATTCATCGACTAAAATTACAAAGCATGCCTTCTGCCAACAAAAAAATACCCAAAGCTGAAAAACAGGCATTGATTGCACTGCTGCAACAAAGATTCGAAAAACATATGCAGCGTCATGCCACCATTAAGTGGGCTGATGTATTAAAGCGATTAGAAATTGCCAACGACCAACAAATTTGGGCTTTACTGCAAATGGAAAATACAGGCGGAGAACCCGATGTTGTTTCGGTTGATACGAAAGATGGTGCCATCATTTTTATGGATTTTTCGGCTGAAAGTCCTGCAGGCAGAAGAAGTCTTTGTTATGATGCTGCAGCACTTGCATCCCGAAAGGAAAACAAACCCAGGCACAGTGCAGTAGTTATGGCTGCTGAAATGGGCATTGAACTTTTATCAGAAGAACAGTACCGAGCCTTACAGCAACTGGGACAGTTTGATGTAAAGACTTCAAGTTGGATCAAAACACCTGAGGCTATTCGTTCTTTAGGTGGTGCATTGTTCTGTGATAGAAGGTACAATCAGGTGTTCATTTACCACAACGGTGCTGAATCATATTATGCGGCAAGGGGATTTAGGGGTTGGATGAGAGTGTAATCCCATTATCTTTGCCGCTATGACAGCAGAATACATTAAACAAATGAGAGAACGTGTCGCCGTTCTAAGGAGGTTTCTTTGACTACGATAATCGTATTCAAAAAGTAGATCAAGACAAACAATTGTCGCTTTCGCCGGGCTTTTGGGATGATAATATCCGTGCCACGGCTACCATGAAAGAAATCAAAGTAAATGAGTATTGGATAAAACTCTATACCGGCGTGGAGTCGGCAGTAGAAGATTTTGCCGTATTGTTTGATTTCTGGAAAAGTGGTGATGCCACCGAAGAGGAAACAAAAGTTGCTTACGACACTGCCACCCAACTGATTGAAGAAGCCGAGTTCAAGAGCACTTTAAATCAACCTGAAGATGAGTTGAGCGCTGTGCTGCAAATCAACTCCGGTGCAGGTGGTACCGAAAGCCAAGATTGGGCCGAAATGCTGTTACGTATGTACCGCATGTATGGCGAAAAACAAGGTTGGAAAGTTACCGAACTCGATTTTCAAGAGGGTGATGGGGCCGGCATTAAAACTGCTACCCTGCAATTTGATGGCGATTTTGCTTATGGTTTTTTAAAAGCCGAAAGTGGTGTACATCGCTTGGTTCGTATTTCTCCTTTTGATAGCAATGCCCGAAGACATACCTCTTTTGCGTCGGTTTTTGTATATCCATTAGTTGATGATACCATCGAAATCGACATTAAAGACGCCGATGTAAAAATGGAAACTGCTCGAAGCGGTGGTGCCGGTGGTCAAAATGTAAACAAAGTAGAAACCAAAGTTTTCTTAACGCATATTCCGACAGGTATTGTGGTGGTTTGTCAAACCGAAAGAAGCCAAATCGCTAATCGGGAAAAAGCCATGCAAATGCTTAAAAGCCGTTTGTACGAAGATGAATTACGTCGCCGAGAAGCTGCTAAAGATGCTGCCAACGCCAATAAGAAAAAAATTGAGTGGGGCAGCCAAATTAGAAGCTATGTGTTTCATCCCTACAAAATGATCAAAGACCACCGAACAGATTATGAAGTGGGCAATGTGGGTCCGGTTATGGATGGTGAGTTGGATGGTTTTATCAAAGCTTATTTAATGATGCAGCAAGAAGATTAAGAAACGGCTATTTTATTGCTTTCAGCAATGCATCAAAGTCGATACTTTTTTCCCAAGCGGTAATCAATTTGCCTTTTTTGCTATACAAAGCACTAAACGGTGTACTGCTGAGTTGATAAAAACTGACCAAAAAATAAGACTTATCGTACCCTACTTTAATATTTGGAAATCGCTGCAATTGGTAATGCTGCACAAAGTTTTTCATGTCTTCGAAAGGGCGACTGGTGATCATCACAATCTGTAAATTTTTCAATTCGTTGATTCGGCTGATGATTTGTTCCGTTTCGGTTTGGCAATGGCCACAATCCGGACTAAAATACATCACCAATACCGGTTTTTTAGTCGACAAGTCTGCTTTAGAAAATTTGGTGCTATCGGCTAACAATACCGTATATGGAGGAATAATCGGAACCTGTTTATACGGTGGCAAGGTGTCTGTTTGAGCATTTACAGCAAACGAGCATGCCAACAAAGTAAAGTAACACCAAATTAGTCGTTTCATTTTGCTAAGTTAGGTTGATGTAAGGTATTGATAAGTGTCAGATTTACAGTTGATTGGTAATCCTTATTTTTGCAACGCTTATAAAACAACAGCTATGAATTTTAATCTCAGTCAAATTCCGGAACGTATAGCCAAACCTCGTAACCATGGTATAACTATGGTAATGGATAAAGGGTTAAGCATCAGAGAGGTAGAAGATTTTTTAAGTGTATGTGAACCCCATGTTGATATAGTGAAGCTTGGTTTTGGTACTGCTTTCGTAACCCCTAATCTGAGAGAAAAAATTACCGTGTACCAAAATGCCGGTATTCCTATTTATTTTGGTGGAACTTTGTTTGAAGCATTTTTGATTCGTAACCAGTTTGATGATTATATCAAAGTGATTCAAGATTATGGCATCAATTTCATAGAGGTGAGCGATGGTTCTATTACTATTCCACATGCTGAGAAATGTGGCTACATCGAAAAGTTGACCAAGTATGCCACTGTTTTAAGTGAAGTGGGAAGTAAAGATGCTGCACATATCATTCCGCCGTATAAATGGATTGAATTGATGAGAGCCGAATTAGAAGCCGGTTCTTCTTATGTGATTGCCGAAGCTAGGGAGGCTGGAAATGTTGGTATTTACAGAGGAAGTGGTGAGGTGAGAGAAGGTTTAGTACAAGAGATTTTAACGCAAATTCCGGCTGAAAAAATTATTTGGGAAGCACCACAAAAAGCACAGCAATTATACTTTTTAGAATTAATCGGTTGTAATGTTAACTTGGGCAATATTGCTCCAAACGAAGTGATTCCTTTAGAAGCCATGCGTATTGGTTTACGTGGCGATACCTTTGAATTATACCTCAACAAAGACAAAGCATGAGGCAGTTTGGGTTGATTGGCTTTCCGCTCAGCCATTCTTTTTCGAAGCAGTATTTTACTGCTAAGTTTGAACAAGAAGGTATTGTAGATTGCCGGTACGAACTCTATCCATTAGGTAGTATTGAGGAGATAGAATCCTTGGTTGTAAACAATCCTCCATTAGAAGGATTAAACGTTACTATTCCATACAAAAAAAAAGTACTCCGTTACTTGTACGATGCCAGCGATGCGGTGAAAGAAACGGTAGCTTGTAATTGTATTGTTATCCGCAATAAAAAACTCTACGGTCATAATACAGATGTCATTGGATTTGAACAATCCTTACTTGAAAACTTACAAGCACATCATAATAATGCTTTGATTCTAGGTACTGGTGGTGCAGCATCAGCTGTTGCCTATGTGTTAAGAAAATTACATATTCATTACAAGTTTGTGAGTAGAAATTCGGCGAATCAAGACAAGACAATCAGCTATACTGATTTGAATCAACAGATTATTACTGATGCACCACTTATCATCAATACCACGCCACTAGGCACATTCCCTGATATTGAAACCACTCCTCAAATACCCTATCAACACATCGGCAACAAACATTATCTTTTCGATTTAGTTTATAATCCAGCCAAAACATTATTTCTACAACAAGGCGAAGAAAGGGGTGCTGTTATTAAAAACGGCCATGATATGCTTAGGATTCAAGCAGAGGAAAGTTGGAAGATTTGGAACGCTAGTTAATCATGTTTAATGAATAGTGTGTTTCAAATGTTAGTATTCTACGATTAACTGTAGCTGTACGGTTATTATATTTGCCGTCAATGGCAAAATCTTCAGGCGATACTCCTTTAATGCAACAGCACCGGGCAATCAAACAACGCTACCCCGATGCTATATTGCTGTTTAGAGTGGGAGATTTTTACGAAACTTTTGGCGAAGATGCCATCAAAACTGCAAAGGTGTTGGGTATCACCCTTACCAAACGCAATAATGGTATTGATAATAGCAATGAGTTAGCCGGTTTTCCCTATCATGCTTTAGATACTTATTTACACAAATTGGTAAAAGCAGGATACAGAGTAGCCATCTGCGATCAACTCGAAGATCCTAAAACCGCAAAAGGAATCGTTAAACGTGGTGTTACCGAAATGGTCACTCCCGGTGTTGCTACCAACGATAAACTCCTCGATCAAAACAGTAATAATTTTTTAGCTGCCGTACATTTTACGGATGGTGTGTTAGGTGTTGCTTTTTTAGACATCTCTACCGGCGAATTTTTTGTTGCCGAAGGCAATCAAGAATATATAGATAAACTATTACAGAGTTTTAAACCTGCCGAAGTTATTTACCAACGCAGTTGGCAAAAACATTTTAAAGAAGTGTTTGGGGTGAAGTTTTATACCTACACCATGGAGGCTTGGATTTTTGAATCGGCATTTGCAACAGAAAGTTTATTGAAGCATTTTCAAACCCATTCGTTGAAAGGATACGGGATTGAAAATATGCCACAAGGCATAGTGGCTGCCGGTGCCATTCTGTATTACTTGAAAGAAACAGAACATCCCAATCTGCAACACATCAATACCATTCAACGGATTGAGAGAGATGATTTTTTGTGGATGGATCGTTTTACGATTCGCAATTTAGAGATTGTAAGTAGTGGTGGAGAAGAAGGCAATAATTTGTTGAAAGTATTAGACAATACGGTAAGTCCAATGGGAGCAAGAATGCTGCGTCGTTGGGTGATGTTGCCGTTAAAAGATATTAGAAAAATCAACGAACGATTAACTGCTGTGGAATGGTTGATTAAAGAGACAAATAGTCGTAATACTTTGTCCGCCGCAATTAAAGCCTGTGGCGATGTAGAACGATTGGTGAGTAAAGTGCCGATGAAGAAAATCAACCCCAGAGAAATGGTGCATTTGGCTAAAGGGTTGGTACAAACAGAAGGAGTAAAAAAAGCTTGTCAAGCTGGCACTAACGATTACTTAAAACGGTTGGCAGATGCATTAAATCCCTGCCATTATATACTCGAAAAAATTAATGCAGAAATTGCCGATACACCACCAGTAGCTGCTAATAAAGGCGGAGTAATTAAAGTAGGTGTAGATGCAGCATTAGATGAACTGCGACAAATTGCTAGTGGCGGTAAAGAGTACCTAATTAATATTCAACAAAGAGAGGCTGAACGTACAGGAATATCTTCGCTGAAGATTGGTTTTAATAATGTGTTTGGTTATTATTTAGAAGTAACCAATATACATAAAACTAAAGTGCCTAACGATTGGATTCGCAAACAAACATTGGCCAATGCCGAACGCTATATTACTCCTGAACTCAAAGAATACGAAGAAAAAATTACCGGTGCGGAAGATAAAATCTTAGCCATCGAATTAGATCGATACGATAAATTGTTAACCGCATTAGCAGATTTTATTGCACCCATTCAAACCAACGGAAATATTCTGGCCATTATTGATTGTTTGTGTTGTTTTGCCGACAATGCGTTGCGATTCAACTATAAAAAACCCACCTTACATGATGGATTAGATTTGGTATTGAAGGAAAGTCGCCACCCTGTAATTGAACGTAATCTGCCAGCAGGTGAAACCTATATTACGAATGATATTTACTTAGATCCATCGAGTCAACAAGTCATTATTTTAACCGGTCCGAATATGAGTGGTAAAAGTGCCATTCTGCGGCAAACGGCTCTTATCACTTTAATGGCACATACCGGAAGTTTTGTTCCAGCCGATAGTGCCAACATTCCGTTGACGGACAAAATATTTACCAGAGTTGGTGCAAGTGATAACTTAAGTGGTGGTGAATCGACATTTATGGTAGAGATGAATGAAACAGCCTCTATTATTAATAATATTTCGCCACGCAGTTTAATTCTGCTCGATGAAATTGGTAGAGGTACTTCAACGTATGATGGTATTAGCATTGCCTGGAGTATTGTAGAATTTTTACATCATTCACCTGCTGCACCAAAAACATTATTCGCTACCCATTACCACGAATTGAATGAACTTGAAGTAAGGTTACCCCGAGTAAAAAATTACCATGTTACCAATAAAGAAGTGGGCAATAAAATAATTTTTCTACGCAAATTAGCTCCGGGTGGAAGTACCCATAGTTTTGGTATTCATGTGGCTAAAATGGCGGGTATGCCGCCGGCTTTAATTGAAAGAGCCAACGCCATTTTAAAACAATTAGAAGATAGTAGAGAAGGTGGTGTTGGTAACGAAGACACAACAATAAAAGCTGCTAAAAATAAAATGCAGGAAGCGGTTAAGCAACTGAATACCCCCCAAATGCAGTTGTCTATTTTTGATGCTCATTCCCAAACTTTCGATGATATTCGTAAAGTGTTGGATAGTATCGATATCAATCGGTTAACACCTGTTGAGGCGCTATTGAAGTTGCAAGAAATCAAAGACAAAGTAAAATAGACAATTTAAAACCTGCTCTAATCTTATTGATTCGTTAATCCTTGAACCAAGATTGGCATATTTTATTCCTTCCCACCCTTGCTTTTTTGTAGTTTTGCCCACCCTAAACTGTATTGTAAATCGTAACGAGTAAGGCAAACATGGAACTGAGTAAGAATTTTGAGCCGCAGCTGGCAGATGATAAGTGGTACCAACATTGGTTAGCTAAAGGCTATTTCAATAGTACCCCAGACGAAAGAGAACCGTATACCATCGTTATTCCGCCGCCCAATGTAACCGGTGTGTTACACATGGGGCATTGTCTCAATAACACTGTTCAAGATATTTTAATTCGCCGTGCAAGAATGCAGGGTAAAAATGCTTGTTGGGTGCCCGGTACTGATCATGCTTCAATTGCTACCGAAGCAAAAGTGGTTGGTATGTTGCGAGAAAGAGGCATTGCAAAATCATCGTTAAGTAGAGATGAATTTTTAAGCTATGCTTGGGAATGGAAGGAAAAGTATGGTGGCATTATTTTACAGCAGTTGAAAAAGTTGGGTTGTAGTTTAGATTGGAATCGAACATCATTCACTATGGATGATGATTATTATACAAGTGTTATTAAGGTTTTTATTGATTTATATAACAAGGGTTTAATTTATCGTGGTAAGCGTATGGTAAACTGGGACCCGGTTGGTCAAACTGCTTTGAGTGATGAAGAAGTAATTTTTAAAGAAGTGGATAGCAAACTTTACTATGTTACTTATCCATTAGCTAATGGTGAAGGTGGCATAACAGTAGCTACAACAAGGCCGGAGACTATTTTAGGTGATGTAGCTATTTGCGTAAATCCAGCCGATGAACGATATACAGCATGGGTGGGCAAAGAAGTGATTGTGCCAATCATCAACCGGAAAATACCCATTATCGCAGATGAATATGTAGATGCTGAATTTGGAACCGGAGCATTAAAAATTACACCTGCACATGATAAGAATGATAATATGCTTGGGTTGAAACATCACCTCAAAGCAATTGATACATTAGACCTTTCCGGAAAATTTACAACCGCTGAATTGTTAGCAGAAAACCCTTCTTCACAAGTATTAAGTTATGAAGGAATGGATCGATTTGAATTGCGTAAAAAAATTGCAGCTGATATTGAAGCACTGGGACAAATCGTAAAAGTAGAAGATTACAAAGGTCAGGTTGGTACAAGTGAAAGAACAGGTGCTGTGATTGAAAGCAAACTCTCTTTGCAGTGGTTTGTAGATATGAAGCAATTTTTGGATAAGAATCCTCAAGTGCTAGAAGATGTTTTGAACGATACGATTCAATTTCATCCGGAGAAATTAAAGAATACGTATAAACATTGGTTGTCTAATATCAAAGATTGGTGTATTAGTCGTCAACTATGGTGGGGACAAAGAATTCCTGCTTGGTACGATGAACAAGGTAACTATGTAGTGGCTGCAACTGAAGCAGAAGCCCATCAACAATACGAAGCAAAATACCAACAAACGGCTACTATATTACATCAAGACGAAGACGTTTTAGACACTTGGTTTTCTTCTTGGCTTTGGCCGATGGAAGTATTCAAAGGCATTAGTAACCCAGGCAATCCGGAAGCCAAATATTATTATCCTTCTACCACTTTAGTAACCGGTCAAGATATTATTTTCTTTTGGGTAGCGAGAATGATTATGGCAGGTTATGAATATGAAGGAAAAAAGCCATTTAAAGATGTGTATTTTACCGGAATGGTAAGAGACAAGCAGGGCAGAAAGATGAGTAAGCAATTGGGAAATAGTCCCGACTTGCTTGGTTTAATTGATAAATACGGTGCCGATGCAGTACGATTTGGTATTTTGATAGCTTCGCCTGCCGGTAATGATTTGTTATTTGATGAAAGTGCTTTAGAGCAAGGCCGAAATTTCAATAATAAATTATGGAATGCCTTGAAATTGGTGAAGATGTGGGAGGGAAGACAAGATGCCAATAACCAACAACTTGCAACGGAAAACTTTGCATTGATTTGGTTTGAGAACAGATTGAACGAAGTAAAATTAGAAGTAGAAGGGTTGATGAATCAGTTCAGATTAAGTGAAGCATTAAAAACCGTTTACTCACTCATTTGGGATGATTTTTGTAGTTGGTATTTGGAGTGGGTGAAGCCTGGGTTTGAGCAACCTATCAGCGCAGCAGTGTATCAAAAAACGGTGTATTTCTTTGAGGAGTTATTACAGTTGTTGCATCCCATTATGCCAATTATTACTGAAGAAATTTATCATCAATTACAAGAAAGACAAGATGATATTTGTGTGAAACTAATCACACCTGCTTCTGCTAGTAATCCAGCGCTATTAAAACAAGGAGAACTATTAAAACAAGTAATTACTACACTTCGAGAAGCAAGGGTTAAAAATCAGATTAAACCTAAAGACAGTATTACATTACATATTCAGACTGCTGTTGCAGAAAACTACCGCACTATTGAAGATGTGTTGAAAAAGCAGGTGAATGCAGTACAAATCATTTATACACAAGAAACGGTTGCAAATGCCATAGTAGTAGCTATTGAAAGTGAGAAATTCTTTATAGCGTCTGAAAAAGAAATTGATACTGCTGCATTGAAAGCTGAATTGATAAAAGACCTTGCCTATCAAAAAGGATTTTTAGATTCGGTGATGAAGAAATTAGGCAACGAACGTTTTGTAGCGAATGCAAAACCCGAGGTCATTGCTATTGAAAGAAAAAAGCAAGCTGATGCCGAAGCCCGTATTAAAACCATTGAAGAATCTTTAGCTAATTTATAAGTATGATAGCAAAACATATGTTGTTTAAAAGCATCTCCATTTTTGTGGGATGCTTTTCTTTTTATATTGCTTCGGCACAAAGTGGTGAAGTAAATTGGTTAATAAACAATCATAGCCCTAACCCCACAGCTTATTGGAAGCATGTAGATGAAACGGTATATCCTGTTGCGTTGGCTGCACCATTAGCTGTGTTAGTAAAAGGATATATCAAAAAAGATCAAATAGTTAAAGATAAAGGGTGGCATTTGGTATCAACTTTAGTCGTTAATACTGCTGTAACTCAAGGTATAAAATATGCCATCAATCGGCAACGGCCATACGAAAAATATCCTACCCTTATCTTTCCTTACGATAATACTGAAAAAAGTAAATCCTTTCCTTCGGGTCATACTTCAACTGCTTTTTCAACGGCAACTGCTTTAAGTATGGATTTTAAAAAATGGTATGTTGTTGTTCCTGCTTATGCGTGGGCCGGTTCTGTTGGTTTTGCCCGATTAAAAAAAGGGGAACATTACCCCTCAGATGTTATTGCCGGTGCTGCAGTTGGAGCCGGTTCTGCTTTGTTGAGCAAATGGCTGAACAAGCAATTATTTCAGCATAAGAAAAAATTATAATATTTTAACGAGTATCTTGATACTCCAAAATATGACTAGTATACCTAATAAAATAAACGATGTTTTTTTAGGAAGTTTACCGGTAAGTTTTGCTGCTAATGGGGCTGCTACTAATCCACCTACAATTAATGCGGCAATAACTTGCCAATGAGAAACACCTAAAGAAATAAAGAAAGTAAATGCACTGGCAAGTGTTACAAAAAATTCTGTTATACTTACAGAACCAATTACGTATTTCGGGCTTCTTCCTTTGGTGATTAAAGTAGTGGTAACAATTGGCCCCCAACCGCCGCCGCCAAAGGAATCGAGAAATCCACCTATACCGGCCAACCAACCGTGGCGTTTAAATTTCTTTTGTTGCGTTGGTTTACGAAACGCAGTAAGCAAAATTCTAATGCCAAGAAATAAAGTGTACGCTGCTAAAATTGGTCTGATATAAGCAATATGCGATTCGCCTAATTGAACTAATAATATAGCCCCCAATACGGCACCGATTACTCCGGGAATTAGTAAAGCTTTGAATAATTTTTTGTTTACGTTTCCAAATTTATAATGACTATAACCTGATGCACCGCTGGCAAAAATTTCTGCCGTATGAATACTTCCGCTAATGGCTGCCGGGTTAGTACCGGTTGATAAGAGTATTGTTGTACTTGTAACACCATAGCCCATGCCAAGTGCTCCATCTACCAACTGGGCTACAAAGCCGGCTAAAACCATCCAATGAATATTTTTATCTAAACCACCATACCATTGCATTGTTCCTTCTGCTAAAGCTTTTAATGGTATATAAGAAAAAATAAAATGTCCAATCAGCATTAAGGCAAAAGCGCCAACCGAATATGTAATGATCTTTTTCCAGTTTACATCTAGTATGGAATTGTCTTTTTCTGCCTCCGTGCTATTTTTTGTCTTTCTGTAGAAATGGACATATTTTTTTCTTGGAGGTACCAACTGCTCATTGACAGCTGATTTGTTTAATGAATTTAAAATTGAATTAGAAGCACCATCGAATGGTTGTTTTGTTTGTTCAAAAGTGCCTAACTCAAAATCACTCAGCGATGGGTTATTGGCCACATGTACCCAAAGGTTTTGAACCTTAGCAATCAACCTAATATAACTTGCTGTTAAATTATCTTCATGCGTTATAACTACAATATCTTTTTGTAAGACATCATCGGTCAAAAACTTTCTTTCATGAATTACAATGTGTTCCTTGTTAGACAAATTTCGGATATCATCAATTATTGATTCATCAACAATTGTAATATTCATGTTGGGTGCATATGTCAGTAATATTTGTAGTTTCTCATATGCCAATTCATCACCACCAACCAATAGTACATGCATATGCTCCAATTTCAAAAAAACCGGAAAAAGTGCTTTTGTATTTGATTGTACCGATGTTTGCATTTGGTTATTTATTCTGCCATGCAGGCACCAACTGTTACTAAACTTGTTTCGTCAATTAAAATAAAACCTCCATTTGCTCTTAATGATTTATAACTGTCGTAAGCTATTGGGGTTGCCGTTTTAATGGTCGCTTTTACAATTTCATTGAGCATTACTTTTTCGGGTGCTGCTTCTTGTAAAAGGCTATTAACATCTAATTTATAATCAATCGATTTTACAACACTTTTCACTGTTTTGGAATTATGTTGTAGCAAATATTTATTTCCTGGTTTTAAAGGTTTGTTATCCATCCAACAGAGTAACACATCAAATTCTTGTGATAGCTCTGGAATATTATTTGATATAACAATAGTATCGCCACGGCTTACATCCACATCATCAGCTAGATGCATTACAATACTCTGTGGTGCAAATGCTTCCATCACTTCTTTGTCACCTACTTCAAGTTTTGCAATAGTAGTTGTAATGCAGGATGGTAAAATAGTAACTGCATCTCCGGTTCGGTAAACACCGCTAATGATTTTTCCTGCATAGCCACGGTAATCATGTAAATCATCGGTTTGTGGCCGAATAACATACTGCACCGGAAAACGGGCATCGGTATGGTTGATGGTATTATCTAATGGAACAGTTTCTAAAAACTGTAGTAAAGGTGTTCCTTCAAACCAAGGCATATGTGTTGATGGATCTACAATATTATCACCATCTAATGCACTGATTGGAATATATGTTACTTGTTGTAGCCCTAATTTTTTGGCTACTTCTGCATAATCAATTACAATATTATTATACGTATCCTCTGAATAATGTACTAAGTCCATTTTATTTATTGCTACCACAATTCGAGGAATAGCTAGTAACGAAGCGATAATAGAATGACGTCTTGTTTGTTCAACCACTCCGTTTCTGGCATCAATTAAAATAATGGCTAAGTCTGCGTTGGATGCTCCTGTTACCATATTTCTGGTGTACTGAATATGACCCGGTGCATCAGCAATGATAAACTTACGTTTGGGTGTACTGAAATATTTATACGCTACATCAATAGTTATGCCTTGCTCTCTTTCCGCTCTTAATCCATCGGTTAATAAGGCTAAATCAATTTCGCCATCTTCTCTATTTTTAGTTTGTTTTTCAATAGCTTCTAATTGGTCAATCATAATACTTTTACTATCATATAATAAACGACCAATTAGTGTACTTTTTCCATCATCCACACTTCCTGCTGTAATAAATTTTAATAAATCCATTGTTGTGTTTTTTTGTAAATCAGAAATAACCATTTTTCTTTCTGTCTTCCATGGCGGCTTCACTTACTTTATCATCAATTCTTGTTTCTCCTCTCTCACTTGTTTTTGTAGCTATGATTTCGTTGATGATATCATCAATGTTGGTAGCAGAAGATTCTACAGCGGCCGTGCAAGTCATATCTCCAACCGTACGATACCTTACTTTTCGGGTAGAAATTTTATCTGATGCTTCTAGTGCAACAAATTCAGACAGTGCTACCAATTGGCCTTCGTGTTCAATCACTTCTCTGTCATGAGCAAAATAGATAGATGGTAAATCAATTTTTTCTCTGCGGATATAATTCCAAACATCTAACTCAGTCCAATTACTAATCGGAAATACCCTTACATTTTCTCCTTTGTTAATCTTGCCATTATAAGTATTCCACAACTCAGGTCTTTGTAGTTTTGGGTTCCATTGCCCAAACTCATCTCTTACCGAAAATATTCTTTCTTTGGCTCTTGCCTTTTCTTCATCTCTTCTTGCCCCGCCAATACAAGCATCAAATTCAAATTCTTCAATCGTATCTAATAGTGTAAAAGTTTGCAATGCGTTACGGCTTGCGAATTTTCCTTTAGGCTCTGTTAATTGTCGATTTTTGATCGTATCTGCCACATGTCTAACAATTAGTTTCTCTCCTAAATGTTCAACTAGTGCATCTCTATAATCTAGGGCTTCCTGAAAATTATGCCCTGTGTCAATATGAAGTAATGGAAAAGGAAATTTACCCGGCCTAAATGCTTTTAAGGCTAAGTGAACCAAAGTGATAGAATCTTTACCACCTGAAAATAGCAAGGCAGGTTTTTCAAATTGTCCCGCTACTTCCCGCATGATGTGTATCGCCTCCGATTCTAGTTGGTCTAAATAATCTAATTGGTAATTACCCATATCTTTTCTTTTAACAAACGAATTATTTTATATGTAAGCCACATTCTTTTTTGGAAGCATCTTCCCACCACCATCTGCCTGCTCTAAAATCTTCTCCGGGCTGAATGGCTCTGGTACATGGTGCACAGCCAATACTTACAAATCCTTTATCGTGTAATGGACTGTATAGAATATTTTGTTCTTGAATATAGTTTTTTACTTCAGCCGTTGTCCAATGCAATAAAGGATGAAATTTAAATACTCCGTTTGCTTCATCCCACTCTACCTGAGGCATTGTTTGACGGTTGGTAGAATGTTCAGCTCTTAAACCTGTTATCCAAACTGCTTTTCCGGCTAATGCTTTTTTCAGTGGTTCTACTTTTCTAATAGCACAACAAGTTTTTCTGTTTTCAACCGATGTATAAAAAGCATTCGGTCCGTTAGTGGTAACAAATGCTTGAAGTGCTGCTGCATCCGGATAAAACGTATCAATTGCAACACCATATTTGGCTACGGTATTACTCCAAACGCTATAGGTTTCAGGAAATAGTCTGCCGGTATCTAAAGTAAAAATTGAAATAGGAATATCATTTGTTGCAATGTCAAAAAGTATAATCTGGTCTTCCATACTAAAGCTGGTAGAAAATACCAGTTTGCCTGGAAATTCCTTGCACCACCAATACAAAGCATCAATCATAGATAAACCATGGAGTTGGTTTTGAATGTTTGCTAATGAATGTGTTGTGTTGGACATGTTGTTTTTATTCAGTGCTTTTATAGCTAAAATATTTCTATTAAATTCATTATACCATTGTCATTAAAGCCATTAGTCTACTTAAATTGTGGACAAAAATAAGGCCTGAGCTCCAAACTACTGCAAGTTTTGAGCGATAACTGATGAAAATCAGCATTTTTAAGAAGGCTTTGACTAACTACCATTTGTAATCTTTTATTTGGTAGTATATAAACCTTGCTTAATTTGTACACTCAAATTTGATATATGCTGAAAAATATTTGCGCTGCTTTGCTAGTAGGATTGTTAATCGCTAGTTGTTCTACCACCGAATCTAAAAAAGATGTGTTGGCTGTAAATATGGATACATCTGTTAATCCGGCTGATGATTTTTTTGATTTCGCCAACGGCGGATGGATTAAAGCGAATAAAATTCCTGATGATGAAAGTAGCTGGAGTATTGGCAATGTAGTAGTCAATGAAAATTTGAATCGATTAAAATTGATTAACGAAAAAGCGGCTGCTACTAAGGCAGAAGCTGGTACCGCCGAGCAAAAAATTGGTGATTTTTGGAAAACTGCCATGGACACTGCTGCCATTGAAAAGGCAGGATTAACTGCTTTGCAACCTTACTTTGATAAGATTAATGCTATTGCAGATACCAAATCTTTGTTTACTGTAATGGGAGAGATTGACAAAGTTACATCCGGCGGATTATTAGCCGGGTTATTTATTGGTCAAGATGAAAAAAATAGCGAAGCCATGGCCATCTACCTATGGCAGGCTGGCATTAATCTACCCGAAAAAGAATATTACTTTAAAGCTGATTCTACCTCCATCAATCTGCGTAATGCATACAAAAAAAATGTCACTCAAATGCTAATGATGAGTGGCATAAAAGGAGCGGAAGCAATGGATGCTGCAGAAAAATTCTTACAAACAGAAACCCAATTGGCAAAATCTCACCGCAGTATGGAAGACTTGCGTAACCCCAATGCCAATTATAACAAAATGACTGCTGCTGCCACTTTTAAGTTAGCGCCGGCCTTCGATTTCTCTACGTATTTTGCTGCAAGTGGTATTCCTGTGCAAGACAGCTATATTGTTGGGCAGCCGGAATATTTTCAAACATTAGATAAAGTCATTAAAGCTACACCACTTGCTATTTGGAAATTGAAATTACGGTACGAATTGTTGAGTAGTTTTGCAGGTCAGTTACCGGATGCCTATGGCCTAGCAAGCTTTGAATACAACAAATTATTTAGCGGCGCTAAGGAAAGAAAACCACGCTGGAAAAGGGTTTTAAGTGCTGAAGAAAATGTAATGGGTGAATTGTTGGGCAAGTTGTTTGCTAAAGAATACTTCAACGAAAAAGCAAAAAAACGATATGAAACTATGGTAGAAGCAGTGAAAGCTGCTTTGAAAAAGCGTATAGAAAATTTATCATGGATGGGGGATAGCACCAAACAAAAAGCCCTCATCAAGTTAGCTGCGATGAAGCAAAAAGTGGGCTATCCTGATAAATGGAAAGACTTCTCAACACTCGACATTAAAAGCGATAGTTATATTGAAAATGTAATGAGAGCAAACATTTGGTGGAGTAACTATCATATTAATAAGTTAGGAAAACCAGTGGATAGAGATGAGTGGAATATGTATCCACAAACCTATAATGCCTATTATAATCCTTCTAATAATGAGATTGTTTTGCCAGCGGGTATTTTCACCGTTCCTGGTTATAGAGATGAAGAATTAGATGATGCCATTGTTTATGGTTATGGAGGTGCTTCCACTATTGGTCATGAAATTACACATGGTTTCGATGACCAAGGTCGTCAATACGATGAAAAAGGAAATTTAACAAGCTGGTGGACTAAAGATGATGAAATCAAGTTTAACCAGCGGGCAGATGTAATGATCAAACAGTTTAGCAACTATGTAGTAATAGATACTTTCAAGATTAACGGTAAGGCTACATTAGGCGAAAATATTGCCGATTTAGGTGGTGTACTATTAGGCTTAGATGCGTTTAAACAAACTGAGCAATTTAAGAAAGGCGAAAAAATAAGTGGCTTCACACCAACGCAACGCTATTTTATGGGCTATGCATTGGGGTGGTTGGGTCATAGCAGACAAGAACAATTGCGTACACAAGTATTAACTGATGTACACTCTCCAGCTAAGTTCAGGGTTAATGGGCCATTTGTGAGTGTAGATGATTTTTACACCGCTTTCAATGTAAAACCGGGCAATAAAATGTTTGTTGCAGATAGTGCTCGGGTTAGGATTTGGTAAAATAAAATGGAATGCTATCGCTGTTTGATATTCAATTAAAATAATTTTTGTCATTATATGACCATCACCACTCAAATTGCTCATCATCTAAAAACATTATATACAGGTGGCAATTGGACAACATCAAGTTTAAAAGATGCTTTAGCGGGATTAACTTGGCAACAAGCCAATACTAAACTGCCTTCATTTAATTCCATTACTGCTTTAGTGTATCATTGTCATTATTATGTTCATGCTATTTTACATGTTTTGCAAGGAGGCCCATTATTAGCAGCTGATAAATTAAGTTTTAATCATCCCATCATTGCTTCCGAAGCTGATTGGGATGCTTTTGTCAATACTGTTTTCAGCGAAGCTGAAACTTTGAGTGAGTTAATAGCCCAACTTCCTGATAGTATTTTGGTAGAAATATTTACGGATGAAAAATACGGTAATTATTATCGCAATCTACAAGGAATGATTGAGCATACCCATTATCATTTGGGGCAAATAGTCATCTTGAAAAAGATGATATTGGCTAATGAGGTTTAAGCAAACAAAAATGGCTCTAAAAAAAAGGTCACAGTAAACTGCGACCTTTTCTATTGGTAAAATTCTGAGTTTATTTAACAATACCCAATTTTGCTTCCATGCTTAATGTAGCATGTGGAACTGCACGAAGACGGGCCTTATCAATGAGCTTACCTGTTACACGGCAAATACCGTAGGTTTTGTTCTCGATACGCATCAAAGCTTTTTCAAGGTGATCAATGAAGCTAATTTGGCGACTTGCCATTTGGCTCAATTGTTCTCTTTCCATGCTCATGCCGCCATCTTCCATGGTCATGTAGCGGTTATCACTTTCGTCGCCGCCCATTTCATCTTTACGGGTAATTAAACCTTGTAAATAGGCTAGTTCTTTTTTAGCGGCATCTAATTTCTTTTGTATTAAATCTCTAAATTCATTCAATTCTGCATCGCTATATCTCATAGTAGGACCTTGATGTTCAATTGGTGCTGCATCTAGCACACTTTTAGTAAATTCTGGTTCGTATGCTACTTTTTTGTCGGTAGCAATTTTTGGAATCACTACCTTAACTGGTTTAGACGGCTCAGCTTTTTTAACCGGTTGAGGCCTTGTTTTTGGCGCAACGATGGGTCTTCTCAACTCAATGCGTTGAACCGGAGCAGGAATAGATGGCTTTGGCGGTGCTTTTTTTACAGCAGTTTTTGCTTTAGCTGCCGGTTTTGCCGGTTTAGCAGTTGCTTTTGGCTCAGCTGCGGGCTTTTTAACTTCGGCCTTTGCAACAGGTTTTGGTGCAGGTTTAGCTGCGGCCACCTTTTTGGGAGCTATTTTAGCAGCAGCTGCCTTTTTTGCAGGGGCTGCGGCCGCTTTTTTGGCTGCCGGAGCTGCTTTTTTAGCTGCGGGCTTAGCTGCAACTGCTGTTTTTTTTGCAGGTGCTGGAGCAGCCTTTGTTGTTGATTTTGAAGCTTTTGCAGCTGGTTTTGCCGCTTTTACCGGTTTTTTGGTAGCCATACGTTATCCTTTTTTAATTACACTCACTGTTAGCGACATTTCATTAACATCAATTGCAGTACCATTTTCTATGGCAGGCACAATCGTTAAATCGTCCGCTAAAATTTCGCCGCAAATATAGTTTTTATATTCAATGATAGATGGGGTCAGCTTTTCGTTATCAACAAGTTTTACCGAAATGCGATCAGTAAGCTCAAAGCCACTGTCTTTTCTGATGTTCTGAATTCGGTTCACAAACTCTCTAGCTTCCCCTTCCATCCGCAATTTTTCAGTAATGGTGATGTCTAGCGCAACAGTCAAACTGCCTTTGCTGGCCACACTCCAACCCGGAATATCCTCTGCCGAAATATCTACTTCGTTGATTAACAAGGTGATAGCTTCGTCGTCAACGGTGATAGTTATCTGCCCTTCTTTTTCAAGGGTGCTGATATCATGCTGACTAAAAGCCGAGATTGCAGCACCAACAGTTTTCATCTTTGCACCCAATTTCTTGCCTAAGGCAATAAAATTTGGCTTGATTTTCTTTTTGATTACTCCCTCTGTATCGGTGATGTATTCGAACTCTTTAACGTTTACTTCGGCTTTAATGAGGTCTTCAACTAAGGCTAATTGCTGTTTCATCTCCGGATTCAGCACAGGCACCATCACTTTTTGTAAGGGCTGACGAACTTTAATGTTCACTTTTTTGCGGATAGAGAGCACCAACGAACAGGTATCTTGTGCCAACTGCATTCTTTCTTCTAGCAAAGCATCAATAGCAGTTTCGTTTGGCGTTGGATAGTTGGCATGATGGATAGAGCTCACATCAAATCGCTGCGAAACAGCATTCAGTTGGCGGAATACGGCATCGGCAAAAAATGGTGAAATAGGTGCAATAAGACGGGTAACAGTTTCTAAACACTCATATAATGTTTGATAGGCTGAAATTTTATCCGCCTCATATTCACCTTTCCAAAATCTACGGCGGCATAATCTTACATACCAGTTACTCAAATGCTCATCTACAAATTCTTCTACTAAACGACCAGCCTGCGTAGGCTCATAATCGTCCATGGCAGCAGTAACCTTTTTAACCAATGTATTGAGTGAAGACAAAATCCATCGGTCAATTTCAGGTCGCTCTGTTAACGGGATGTAGGCTTCTTTAAAGGCAAAGCCATCTACATTGGCATACAAAACAAAAAACTGGTAGGTATTGTACAATGTACCGAAGAATTTACGCTGCACTTCCTGAATACCTGCAATATCAAATTTTAGGTTATCCCAAGGAGATGCATTAGTAATGAGGTACCAACGAGTAGCATCGGCACCAAATTTTTCGATAGTTTCAAATGGATTCACCACATTACCCAATCGCTTACTCATTTTGTTGCCGTTTTTATCGAGCACCAATCCATTTGAAACGACGGTTTTATATGCAAGGCCACCTGTTGTAGGTATGTTTAATCCTGCAGCGGCTAATTCCGCCTCAATATCTTCTTTAATCAAAGAACCAATAGCATGGAGGGTATAAAACCAACCACGGGTTTGGTCAACACCTTCGGCGATAAAATCTGCCGGATAGTTTTGAGCAAAAATTTCTTTGTTTTCAAATGGAAAATGCCATTGGGCATAAGGCATAGCACCACTATCGAACCAAACATCAATTAAATCTGATACCCGATGCATTGGTTTACCCGATGGGGAAACCAATGTAATATTATCTACAAAAGGCTTGTGTAAATCCAGATTAGCGGTAGAAAGTTGTGCATTGATATCGCCACCCAATATTTTTTTGGCTTCCTGCGCTTTTTCCATCAATTCGGCAACCGAGCCAATACATATTTGTTCTTCTCCGTCTTCCGTTTTCCAAACAGGTAATGGTGTACCCCAATAGCGGCTGCGACTCAAATTCCAATCCACCATATTTTCTAACCAATTACCAAAACGGCCTTCGCCGGTCGATTTAGGTTTCCAATTGATGGTTTTATTCAACCCCACCATTCTATCTTTTAGGGCAGTGGTTTTAATGAACCAGGCATCTAACGGATAATACAAAATGGGTTTATCGGTTCTCCAGCAATGCGGATAACTATGTTCGTATTTTTCTACTTTAAAGGCACGGTTTTCTTTTTTCAACTTTACGCAGAGGTCAACATTTACATCTACATAATCTTTTTCATCTTTATAATTCTTTACATAACGGTTGCTGAATTCGCCCAATCCATCTACAAACTTTCCTTCTTTATCAACCATGGTTAAAATACCAATATTGTATTTCTTACCCACTTTATAGTCATCTGCACCAAAAGCAGGAGCGGTGTGAACAATGCCTGTACCATCTTCGGTGGTTACAAAATCGCCACAGATTATTCTGAATGGTTTTGCATCGGGTGTAATGGATTGGATTACTTCTATTGAGTTGGCTTCATACGGCAGCAATTGTTCGTATTCACATCCTTCGATATCGCTGCCTTTAAATTCACCTATTATTTTCCAAGGCAATAATTTTACTTCGGCTGAATAAATATCAAAATCGCCATTTTCGCCTTCCGGCTTAAAATACTTGCCCAACAAGGCTTTGGCCAAAATTACATTCACCGGAAGATGGGTGTAAGGGTTGAACGTTTTTACTAATACATAATCAATATTGGGTCCAACGGTTAAACCAAGGTTGGATGGTAGCGTCCATGGCGTAGTTGTCCAAGCTAGAAAATAGACCTCACCATCGACCATGGACCATCGACTATGGTCTTTTGCTTTAAACATCGCCACAGCACTTGTATCCTTCACATCTTTATAGGTACCCGGTTGGTTTAATTCGTGTGAACTTAAACCTGTACCGGCAGCAGGGGAGTAGGGTTGAATACTTACGCTTTCATATAGTAATCCACGGTCGTATAATTTCTTCAACAACCACCATAAACTTTCGATGTAATTGTTTTCGAAGGTGATATACGGTTCTTTCAAATCAACCCAATAGCCCATTTTGGTGGTAATATCATCCCACTCTTTTTTATAGCGTAAAACCGCTTCTCTACATTTTTGGTTATAATCTGCTACCGAAATTTTTTTGCCAATATCTTCTTTAGTAATGCCCAATTCTTTTTCTACACCCAATTCAACGGGTAAGCCATGGGTATCCCATCCGCCCTTGCGTTTTACCTGAAAACCTTGCATGGTTTTATAGCGGCACACCAAATCTTTCAATGTACGAGAAATGACATGGTGAATACCCGGCATGCCGTTGGCGCTTGGCGGACCTTCGTAAAACACAAAAGGCGTTTTGCCTGCTCTCAAGGTTACGCTTTGTTCAAATGCCTGCTCATCGGCCCATTTGGCCAATATCTCTTTTTCTATGGCGGGGAGGTTGAGCCCCGAAAACTCTTGGTATTTGCTGCTCATAATTATCCTTTATCCTCACAGGCATTACGGCAATACTGCCACAAGACCGATTTTTTGAAATGGCAGCGAAGTTAATGAAATGCCATTAAACTGTGGGGTTTTGCCTACCGGTGAATAGCTAGTGCTAATGCATAAAAAAACCACAGGCTTTTCAATGGCCCGTGGTTGTATGAGTAAGCACATGTGAGACGAACTTAGAAAGCCTTTGTGCCGTTAGGCTGATAGATATATCTAAACTTGTAATAGCGCTGGTTTCTCAACTTCACATCATCAGAAGCTGTTGTAGCAGGCGTTACACCACCTTTATAATAATTAAGGATTTCAACCTTTGCATATTTACCTGTTGCTGTACGAATAACTAATACACGGCCGGGAATGGGTGTTACCAAATTTACCGGAGCATTGTACACATACCAACCTCTGTTGCTACCGCTTGGGATAGCATAGGCACTTGGGGCATTATCTGTACGGAAAGTTGAATCGGCAGGAATGGTTTTCAAATCTTCAAAAGTTCCTACATATACAAAACCGCCACCTGCTGCACCACCACTGTTACCACTGTTGGTGATGATGGTGGTACCTCTAAAACCGATATCCCATTTGTTGGTAGCACTGTCGCTAGAAGGTACAATTTCGTTGCGTTCTAAACTGAAAAAAGTGTATTTGCCACTGGCATAAGGAAAACCACCTGCAGGTGGTGCACCCGGTGCAATACCCAAAATAGTATCAGCCATTAAATCAACTACTGTCTTAGCTTCTAAGCTAATAGTCCCGCTGTTGTTATCAGATTTTTTACAAGCCGCAAAAATGGCTACCGCACTCAATACTAGGATTGTCTTTTTCATCTTTTATTGTTGTTTTTTATTTTTTGTAAAGGAGTAATTTATACTGATATATGCTTGTCTGCCGGGCATATTGGGCAAGTTGAGTATGTCATCGTAATCGAGTAGATTATCAATGCCACCCTGTATTCGCCAACCTTTGTTCAATGTTTTTCCGGCGCTGATGTTAAGCAGTAGGAAGCCCTTGGCAAAATCATCGTTGGTGTTGTACAAACCATTGCCATCGGCATCGTTTACTGCCCATTGGCTGCGATACAAAGTTCTTATAGTAGCAAACCAATTGGTGTTGGGTTTTTCATAGGTAAGCTTAAGGTTAGCCATGTGACGGCTGCGATTGGGCAAGCCAATATATTCGCTGCGCTGCATTCTACGGCTGAAGCCATTGGCATCTTTAGTAAACACTTTGCCATTTTCAATTTCAGCTAGTTGTTCTTTATCTGCCGTTAGTAATAATTGATAACCACTATTGATGGTGATATTTTTAATGGGTTGAATGATAAATTCAAGTTCACCGCCTTGTGTATAAGCATCTCTCACATTCAAATAACTGAATATTTGAGCACCACTATTGCGGTAGGCAACCAATCGAGAATCAATTAGGTTTTCAATATCATTTCTAAACAAATTCAACTTCATTTCAATTTTTGAGTTGAACTTGATTTGTGTACCAACGTTTAATCCGGTTGAAAACTCCGGCTTCAAATCATTCAATCTATAATAATCAGATTCGAAAGAGCTGATTTGTCCTAATCGATTCAATTCAGCTAAAATCTTTTGTGCTTCTAAAGTGCCGTAAACACTGTATCCGCCGGCGGCTGTATTGGTAAAGTTGAGGTACAATTGTCTGAAGTCGGGAGCTTTAAAACCTCTACCAAAACTGGCAGTTAATTTTACCGCTTTTGTTGGGCGATAGGCCACCGCTAATTTGGGACTGAAAGCAGAAGCAAACAATCGATTATCATCATATCGTAATCCGCCAATGATCGAAATTTTTTCTGTGGGTAACCATTCTGCTTGGGTGTAGCCATAAGCAATGGTATTATTTCTACGAGTGCTACTATTGTCGTAGCGAGTGCTTTTCACACCTTCTTCTGTAATGCCGGCACCTGTAGTTAATGTAATATTATTTCGAAGTGTAAAATCTGTTTGATTTTCAGCTCGGGCAAATTGGTGATTCAAGTAATCATTATACAAAGTACCATCGGTATTGGCCAAGGTTTGCAAACCTTCAAAACGAGTGGCGTACAACCTTAAGGTAGATTTGATGTTTGCATTAAACTGATGTGTGATGACAGGATTGATGTTCCAATCTTTGTTTACTTCTTTTCCTCTTGAATAAGTGATATTGCCATTATTGGTTACTGCTAATTCATTCTTAATATCTTCATAGGCATGTCTTATCGCTACGGTTAATTTAGTTTTGGCAGAAATAGGGTAAGCAAGGTTTAGGTTAGATGTAAACCTCCAAATAGGTGCCACTGTTCTTTCAACAGTAAATGGTCTGATGCTGAAACCATCGCTGTTGTAACTGCCTGCAAAACCATTGATGGCTAATTTGCCGAGGTGTAGTGTGCCGCCAACATTTACATCAGAGGTATTATAAGTGCCGTATCGTACACCGGCATTGAGCTTATTTTGTGTTGGCTTATCAGTGATGATATTGATTACGCCGGCTAATGCTTCACTGCCGTATAAACTAGAAGATGGCCCTTTAACAATTTCAATTTTTTTGATATTGCCAACTGCAATTCTATTCAAATCAAGTACACCGGCAGTACGGCCCACCATTGGTTCGCCATCAATTAAAATCAGCGTGTAATCAGGACTTAATCCTTGTACTTGTACTCCTGTACCAAAACCACTAGTTAGGTAAAGACCGGTTTGTTCTTGTAAAATATCTTTTAGTCGTAAAGAACCTGCTTGCTGAATTGTTTTTTGAGACACAAGTGTTACCGGCACAGCAACGTTACCCAATTTTCTTTCGGTACGAGTGGCAGTTACCACCACATCATCTGTCTTGCCAACTAATGTGTCTTTGTTTTGAGCAGCAACACTAGCTGTAACGCACAATAAAAAAACAAGTATTTGAATTTGGTGTATCGCTTTCATTTCTGTCGGCAAAATTTGCATGCAACAGCGGTTCTATTGCCATAGAAATGTCAAACGACGAAATTGAAAAATGTAATGACAGAGAAATGACAGAACAATTTTGTACTTTCTGATGTATGTCAGTTTTTTGTTGAGGATGGATAGTTTTGGTTACCCGTTATTCGTTAAACGGTGCTTTTGATTCGACAGCAAATTACTCAGCGTCCATTCAACTGATTGTGCAAAAGGATGTTGTCGTTGTGGACAATTATCTACACTACAAATATTGCAAGAGAAGGGGAGGCACCCATCGCTATGTACAAAAAACTCAACCGAGTTGCCGTATTCTTTGGCAATTAATTTGGCTAATGCATCAATTTCTTTATGGGCTTCGTGTACATTAAAATACCAAGGCACAGTAAGGTGACAATCAATATGTAAAAAGTTTCCATATTTAATTACTCTTAAGTTGTGTAAATCTATCCAGTTTTTACTGCGATTGGCATTGAGGTAAATTACCATTTTATCGAGTAAAGCTTTATCTGCTTCATCCATAATGCCTGCCAAAGAAACCCGTATGATTTTGTAACCATTGTACATGATAAAAATGCTCATGGCTGCGGCAATCACTTTGTCTAACCATAAAAAATTGGTTAACGACATCAACCCTAAACCAGCAATCACCGCTAATGTGGAGTAAGTATCTGTTTGCAAATGTTTACCACTTGCCAATAACGCTAAAGAGTTGTTTTGTTTGCCTTGTTTGATGCAGATAAATCCGGCTACATAATTAATAACTGCTGTTGCGGCAACCAATATCAACCCTGTATCTATTTCATGCAAAGCTTGCGGCTCAATAAAAGTGCGGATGGTTTCGTAGAGAATTAATATACCTGCGGCTACAATTAATCCACCTTCAACAGCGGCAGAAACAAACTCGGCTTTTCCATGGCCGTAAGGATGATCTTCGTCTCTTGGTTTGGCGGCTACAAACAAACTATACAAGCCAATAAAACCTGCCACGACGTTTACAATACTTTCCAACGCATCGGATAAAATGGATAGCGAATGGGTGATATTGTATGCAATAATTTTGGCTACAAACAGCACCACACTTAATGCCGTAATCCATTGCTGAACCCGTAGATTTTGTCTGGCAGTTTGTAATTGTGGCATTGGTTATTTTTGGTAGTTAGTCTAGCGGTTTACCTTGTGCATATTTTCGCCATTTGTCAATGACTTGTTGCATATCAGGGGGTACAGGTGCTTCAAAAAACATTTCTTTTTCTGTTCGAGGATGTACAAAACCAAGCGTCATGGCATGCAAAGCATGACGGGGACAAATAGCAAAACAGTTATCGGCAAATTGCTTGTATTTAGTGAACACTGTTCCTTTTAAAATGCGGTCGCCACCATAGGTGTCATCGTTAAATAAAGTGTGACCAATATGTTTCATGTGTACACGAATTTGGTGGGTTCGACCTGTTTCTAATACACATTCTACCAAGGTTACATAATTCATCCGTTCCAATACTTTGTAATGCGTAGTGGCGTCTTTGCCATGATCTCCTTCGGGATACACCGTAAACAATTTTCTAAATCTTAAGTGGCGGCCCACATGCCCAGTGATGGTGCCTTCATCTTCTTCCACATTCCCCCAAACTAGTGCCAAATATTTTCTTTGTACGGTGTGATTAAAAAATTGTTTCGCTAAATGCGAAGCGGCTTGTGCTGTTTTAGCCATGATGAGCAAACCGCTGGTATTTTTATCTATCCGATGCACCAAACCATAACGAGGTAATTTGCTTTCGTCAATGTTAGGATTTTGCTGGATGAGATAATGAGCCACACCATTTAATAAGGTACCGCTATAATTACCACTGCCAGGGTGAACGACTAAACCGGCTGGTTTATTGATTAAAAGAATATCATCATCTTCATAAGCAATATTCAAATTCATGGGTTCTGGAACAACATCAGAAGATTCCGGTGAGGTATCGGAATAAATGATGATTTCCATATTGGCCTTTACCTTAAAGTTGGATTTAACTTGTTTGCCATCAACCGTTACCATGCCTGCTTCGATGGCTTGTTGAATTTTATTACGGGTGGCGCCTTCTATTCGGTTCATCAAAAATTTATCGATGCGATAGGCTTCTTGTCCTTTATCGGTACGGATGACCTGCTGTTCGTACAGTTCTTCGTTGCCGGTATCTATACCTGGTTCTACTTGGTCTAACATGGGGCAAAGGTAAGCACAATAGCATTGCAGCCGTTGAACGGAGCGACGCAACGGCTGCTTAATAGTAGTACTGTCGTTGGTGCAAAAAAAGAATAACCATTTACGTTAATGCTTGTTATTGAGATGTTCAACGTAATTTTGAAACCTAAAACAACAATTTTATGCCTATTGCAATTGGCCAAGCAGCCCCGGGTTTTACCCTGCATGACACAGACAGAAACGAAGTAAGTTTAGACAGTTTGAAAGGTAAAAACGTAGTGTTATTATTCTTTCCTATGGCTTTTACCGGTGTTTGTACTACAGAGTTATGTAGTATTAGAGATAATATTGCGGCATACAATAATGCCAATGCTACTGTATTAGGTATTTCAGTTGATTCACCTTTTACTTTAGCTAAATTTAAGGCCGAACAAAACTTAAATTTTGCTTTGTTAAGCGATTTTAATAAAGAAGTTTCTGCCGCTTATGGTGCTATTTATGAAAGTTTTATTGGTTGGATGAAAGGGGTTAGCAAACGTTCTGCATTTGTAATTGACGCCAATGGTGTAGTTCAATATGCCGAAGTGTTAGAAAGTGCCGGCGACCTGCCCAACTTTGATGCCATCAATAACACATTGGCTGGTTTGAATTAATGTATCAACAATAAAAAAATCTCCTGTGCGTTGGTAGCAGGAGATTTTTTATATTTTTACCGCAATTAGTTGGTGAAAAGCTAAAAACCACTAATTTTAATGCGAGTTGAAGTCCAATTCAATGCTTAAGAATCTGATTATCATATTAATACTTGGGGTGTTTGCACCTGCTTTTGCACAAGATAAAGTGGTGTCTGATGCTGAAAAAGTAGTACGATTTTATCCTAACCCTGCATCTACTCTTATCAACTTTGAATTTGGCCAAGCCATAGACCGCAACTACACCTTACAGATTTACAATTTTGTTGGAAAGAAAGTGGTTGAACGTACCAATTTAGCCGCAAAAACTAGTTTGCCTTTAAATGATTTTTACCGTGGCGTATATGTTTTTCAGTTGAGAGATAAATCCGGTAAAATCATCGAGTCAGGGAAATTTCAGGTAGCCAAGTAGCATTCACTATTCACCACTCACCATTCACTATTTCCCTCTCACTTCTACCTTCTCACCTCATCTATCCGTCACCTCAACAATTAAAAACTTTAAGTAGTTGGTATTTTCCATACCCCAAACTATGGGATGGTCGCTGGCTTGTGCTTGAAAAGTAACCTGCCGTAATTTTTTACGGGCATCTTTAGCCGCCATTTCTATGGTTTGTAAAAACAATTCGGGTTGTACCAAATTGGTACAACTGCTGGTGACTAAAAATCCACCGCTTTTAATGAGTTTCATGCCACGCAGGTTAATTTCTTTATAACCGGTAATGGCTTTTTGTATGTTCTCTCTGCTTTTGGTAAAAGCAGGCGGGTCTAGCATCACCACATCGTACTGACGGCCATCCTTGCCCCATTGTTTCAATACATCAAATGCATTTACCGCTTCGAAATGGCAGATATGATCGAGACCGTTAAGGGCTGCATTGCGGTTGGCTTGGGCAACGGCATTTTCAGAAATATCTAAACCCAAAACTGATTTTGCTCCATAATGTGCGGCATGAATTTCAAAGGTTCCGGTGTAGGTAAAAGCACCCAACACATCGGCGCCTTTTACAATATATTGAATGGCCCGGCGGTTGTCTTGTTGGTCTAGAAAGTAGCCTGTTTTTTGTCCGTTAGCAATATCTACATAGAATTGTAAGCCATTTTCTTTGATGGTGATATTGGTATCAAACTCCGCAGATAAAAAGCCTTTGTGCTGGTCTAAACCTTCCAACTCTCTCACCGGTACATCGTTGCGTTCATAAATACCTTTGGGCGAAAAAATTTGCTCCAAAGCCTTGATGATGGCGGGTTTCCAATGGTCCATGCCCAACGACAAAGTTTGCAACACAAAATAATCGTTGAACTTATCAATGATTAAAGCCGGCATGTCATCGGCTTCGCCAAAGATGAGGCGACAGTTTTCGGTATAGCCGGTTTTTTGACGATAGTTCCAGGCTTGTAAAATGCGTTGGTGAAAAAATGCCTCGTTGATGACCTCATTTTTTTTACGAGTAAGCAGCCGAACCAAGATTTGTGATTTGGGGTTGATATACCCTTGTCCTACAAATTTATCATCGTAAAAAAATACTTGTACGGTATCGCCGGGTGTTACTTCGCCTTCAATTTTTTCTACTTCGTTGGCAAAAATCCAAGGGTGACCGTTGGCAATACGTTGGGTAATTTTTCGCTTCAGCGTAACTTTTGTCATGCGGCAAAGATAGGAGGGTTTAGGGTTGAAGTTTTGTTCCAAATCGTATAGACTTTATTTTTACTTAAATTTTTAAAATATCGAATTTGAAAATCATGGATACATCTAACAATAAAGTCATCACCGTTTTTT
>CALRQJ020000017.1:0-85944 GCA_943370285.1 Methylophilus rhizosphaerae
TGGCAACTAATGATAGGGGTTGCGCTCGTTGCGGGACTTAACCCAACACCTCACGGCACGAGCTGACGACAGCCATGCAGCACCTTACTATCTGTGTATTGCTACAAAATGAGCTTTCACCCACGGTCAAATAGCATTCTAGCCCAGGTAAGGTTCCTCGCGTATCATCGAATTAAACCACATGCTCCACCGCTTGTGCGGACCCCCGCCAATTCCTTTGAGTTTCAATCTTGCGATCGTACTTCCCAGGTGGGATACTTAATGCTTTCGCTCAGACACATACAGTGTATCGCATATGTCGAGTATCCATCGTTTAGGGCGTGGACTACCAGGGTATCTAATCCTGTTTGATCCCCACGCTTTCGTGCCTCAGTGTCAATATTCCTGTAGCAAGCTGCCTTCGCAATTGGTGTTCTATGTCATATCTAAGCATTTCACCGCTACATGACATATTCCGCTTACCTCCAGAAAATTCAAGGCTTATAGTATCAATGGCAGTTTCCAGGTTAAGCCTAGAGATTTCACCACTGACTTACAAGCCCACCTACGCACCCTTTAAACCCAGTGAATCCGGATAACGCTTGCACCCTCCGTATTACCGCGGCTGCTGGCACGGAGTTAGCCGGTGCTTATTCATATGGTACCGTCAAGTGACCTAGAAAGGCCTTTTTTCGTCCCAAATAAAAGAAGTTTACAATCCAGAGGACCTTCATCCTTCACGCGGCATGGCTGGTTCAGACTTGCGTCCATTGACCAATATTCCTTACTGCTGCCTCCCGTAGGAGTCGGGCCCGTGTCTCAGTGCCCGTGTGACTGGTCGTGCTCTCACACCAGTTACTGATCGCAGGCTTGGTGGGCCGTTACCCCGCCAACTACCTAATCAGCCGCACACCCATCTTCAAGCGCCGTAGCTATAATAACAAAGTGATGCCACTTCGTTATGTTACGGGGTATTAATCCAAATTTCTCTGGGCTATTCCCCACTTAAAGGAAGGTTGTGTACGTGTTCCGCACCCGTTTGCCGGTCGCCATCAAGTATTGCTACTCATGCTGCCCCACGACTTGCATGTATTAAGCCTGCCGCTAGCGTTCATCCTGAGCCAGGATCAAACTCTCCATTGTAAATGAGTTTTGATCTGACTTAATCTCTTTCGAAATTAACGTGTCATATCTGTATTAATAATGTTACGTTAACCTTACCTC
The DNA here is from genome assembly GCA_943370285.1 of Methylophilus rhizosphaerae. Lineage (GTDB taxonomy): Bacteria > Bacteroidota > Bacteroidia > Chitinophagales > Chitinophagaceae > CALRQJ02. Next base: position 1,204 of record CALRQJ020000017.1, read on the forward strand.
TGATATTGAAATCAGAGTGCTGTTGCTTCAAACTTTCAAAGAACTTTGTTTACTTTTTGATTCCCTTTTTTTGATTGGGAGTGCAAAGGTAAGTGGCTGTGTTTATTCAGCCAAATTTATTTTCAATTTTTTCATTTTTATTTTCTCAGAATTTCATCGGAGAAAATTATTGAAAGACCTTGATTTTTAATGGGCTGCAAAGATAATCAGAAGAAGAATATTTCCAAATTTATTTTCAAAAAATTCTAGTGATTTCTTTGTTGTGTTTGCCTGTTAAAGAGCTGCTTTTTTGTTAAGCGGGGTGCAAAGATAAGGGTGGAATTATTCCTGCCAAATGTTTTTTTGAAAAAAATTAAACGAAATCCCGAAGTGCTTATTGAGAAAGGGTTTCAAGGCAAAAAAAAATTACGTTGAGACGATAATTTTAGGAAAATCAACCTTTATTAAGGTTAGACCATGTGCTGGAGCAGAAAAATCTGCCGGGATTGTATTTGAATTTGACAACATCAATTCAAACTCGTCGATTGATATAGATTTCCGAGCTACTTTAAGCATTGTTGCTACTAGTGCCCTTACCATTCCCCTTAAGAAGCGATTTGCTTTAACTTGGTATATAAACGTATGACCATTATCTATCCATCTACTTTCTAAGATTGTACATTCATGTGTATATACTTGGCTATTTCTTTTTGCAAATGCTTCGAAGTTTTGATTTGCCAGAACCATACTAGCAGCCTGAGTTAATAAATCGAAATCTATAGCATAGGGATAGAACCAAGATGTTTGGTTTGAGAATGGATCTTTTTGGGTATGAATAGAATAATTATAAGTTCTTGCTGTAGCAGAGAACCTTGCATGCAAGTCAGGTTCTGTTTCTATAATTTTATTTACAACAATATCATTTGGCAGCACTGCATTAATGTTATAGAGCTTAGACGATTCTATATTTACAGCAGTATCTACATGAAAATAATTCTGTTTTGCATGAACGCCGGCATCTGTACGAGAAGATCCGGTTAAATCGAATGGGGTTCTGTATATAGTTTGCAAAGCGACTTGTACCCTATCTTGGATAGTATCTGCGTTTTCTTGGGTTTGAAACCCGCTATAATTTGTGCCTAAGTAGGCCACTTCTACAAAATACCTAGGCATATAGTTTAAGGCGCTATTTACTTTTTGTTAGTTCTGTAAACTTATTTATCAGGGCGATATCTGTTAGTTCGGCAATTAAGCTATTGAATTTATATACATCGTAAGCAAAAGGATATGCTGCTTCGAAGAATTGATAACGTCCATTATCATTCAAGAACAGAGTTGATAAATTCTTGATTTGCTGAACAGTAAAGCATTTTGCCTTAAACACTTTTTTTGCAGCATTAATCATAGGGCCGTCTTCTGATTCGGCTGACATTTTTCTTCTCAATTTGAAAAAATCATCATCTGCAGCTAAACTGATACAATTGGTATTAAATGCTTTGACCGTTGTATCTACTGAAATACCAACGCTAGATGAGCTAGATTGATTACTACTTGATGCTGATTGATAAGGAATGAAAACTCTTATGGTGTCGGAATACGTTGCATCAACCTCTATATAGGTAAGTTGCAAGCCAGTATTAAAGCCCGACTCTCCATATTTAAACACTCCTAATTGCTTTTGAGGTGCAGTATTTGCTGTGGGAATATTTACTTCGGGCTTTTGAGGAATAGGGTCTGGAACGACAGGTTTTACCTCCTGTTGTTCGATAACTACCTTTGGCGTATCAATTTTTTCGGGTCCTTTAGCTGGAGCAGTAACCTTTACAATAGCTACAGAATCTTTCGGCTTTACAACCGGTTCATCCTTTTTTTCAATTGGCTTTTGTGGCTCCGGTGCAATTTCGGGTTGTGCTTTTGGCGTTTGTTTTACTACATCGAACTTGGTATTTGCTGTCGGCTTTTGGTTAGCCATAAGTATCTCGAAAGTTTGAAGGTTGAATAAACCCCAACCTTTATCGCCAAACTGTTTTAATGTAAATCCTATATCTTTCTTATCAATCACACAATGGAAGGGTTGGTCCTTAATTTCATTTCCAGCAAAGCCAATTGTAAATGAATATTCTCCATTAGCCAGTTTTGGAATGACAAGATAACCGTTTGCGGAAGAACTGTAATTTGTTTTTGCCATCGTTACATTAAATGGCTGTCTATTATCAGATTGAATGAACATAAAATGCTGTTGCTGCGCTATTGATACACTTAAAACTATAAAAGTGAGCATCAAAAAGAGGAAATTGCGTTTTATCATTAGAATAGAGATAATGTATTGTAACAAAACTAATTAATCTATTGCAATCAATAAGCCAATTTCTATCCACCCTAAATACCAATCTTATTATTTTGATTTTGATTTGCCATTCTGAGTTTACATTTACCAAATCATTTCTCAAAATCGATTACATTATGAAGAAAATCCTGCTTTTTATTACAATGGCGGCAGGCCTTGTGCAATCTTACGGGCAATTTGTTTCCTCTCCAGGAAGAGATGACAATTGGAGAAAAACTTATAGAGCCACAGAAACAAAAATTAATAGTCTTGTACACACCAAATTAGATGCTCGTTTCGACTACGACAAATCATATTTGTATGGTAAAGCATGGCTTACTTTAGAGCCACATTTTTATCCGACCGATTCTTTGCGATTAGATGCAAAAGGTATGGACATTAAAAAGGTTAGCCTTTTTAATGCCGGTAAAACAAAAGACCTTGCTTATAAATATGCTGACAATTTCTTGGATATTACTTTAGATAGAGTGTATAAAAAAGGGCAACGATACACTGTACATATTGAATATACAGCAAAACCAAATGAATTTAAAACAAAGGGTAGTGCTGCCATTAATGATGCTAAAGGTTTGTATTTTATTAATCCTAAAGGAGAAGATAAAAACAAACCAACTCAGATTTGGACACAAGGTGAAACCGAGGCCACTAGCGTATGGTGCCCTACTATTGATAGACCCAATCAAAAAACTACACAAGAGTTTATTTTAACTGTTCCATCTAAATATGTGAGCCTTTCGAATGGCTTATTAACAAGCCAAAAGAAAAATGCAGATGGTACAAGAACCGACACTTGGAAAATGGATTTGCCACATGCCCCCTACTTATTCTTTATAGGAATAGGAGATTATGCTGTTGTTAAAGACAAATACAAGGGCAAAGAAGTAAGTTATTACGTTGAAAAGGAATATGAAGCAGTGGCTAGAAAAATTTTCGGTCTTACCCCTGAGATGATTAAGTGCTTTGAACAATTGACCGGTGTGCCTTATCCCTGGTCTAAATATGCACAGATGACAGCCCGTGACTATGTAAGTGGTGCAATGGAAAACACCACTGCTACATTACACCAAGAAAGTGCACAACAAAATGCCAGAGAGTTAATGGATGGCAATGGCTGGGAGTCTACTATTGCACATGAATTATTTCATCAATGGTTTGGCGATTTAGTTACGGCAGAAAGTTGGAGTAACCTTACCGTTAACGAAAGTTTTGCCAATTATAGTCAGGTTTTATGGAATGAATATAAATATGGTGCTGATGCCGCTGCAGAAGAAAATTTAAATGATATGCAGAGCTATTTAAGTAGTGGCAGCAGAAGCAGTACTAGAGATTTAGTTCGCTTTTATTATGCTGATAAAGAAGATATGTTTGACTTGGTGAGTTACAACAAGGGCGGAAGAATATTACATATGCTGAGAAATTATTTAGGTGATTCTGCTTTTTTTAAAGGGCTGAATGTTTTCCTCACTGCAAATAAATTTAAAGCAGCAGAAGCACATCAGTTACGTTTGGCCTTTGAAGAAGTATCGGGCAAAGACCTTAACTGGTTTTTTAATCAATGGTATTTTGGCAATAGCCACCCTAAACTTGAAATTAGCTATAACTATGACGAAAGTGCTAAAATAGCGAAGGTGATGATTAAGCAAACACAGTCTGGCGACAAGATTTTCAAACTGCCATTTGCAATTGATGTGTATGAAAAAAATAGCAAGAAAAGACATATGGTTTGGGTTGAAAATAAAATAGACAGCTTTCAATTTGCAGTTAGTGGAAAGCCAGATTTAATTAATGTTGATGGCGATAAGATTTTATTAGCAGATAAAAAAGAAAGCAAAACTTTAGCTGAATACATTCATCAATATCATTTTGCCGGCAACTTTGTTGACAGAAAAGAAGCATTAGATTTTGCCGGAAAAAATAGTGATAAGCCAGAAGCGAATGCATTATTTAAAGCCGCATTAAATGATAAGTACTTTAAATTAAGAGAAAGAGCATTGAGAGGATTAAAGATAGATAAAGCCGATGCAACAACTATCGCTACAATTTTAAAAATTGCAAAAACGGATGCTCATCGTACAACAAGAGCTGCAGCTATTGATGCATTAGCCGGTCTTAGAATTAAAGAAAACAAAGACTTTTATGTTGCTGCTGTTAAAGATTCTTCTTATTCCGTTGCCGGTGCTGCTTTAGAAGCTTTATTAAACATTGACGAAGCAAAAGCCATTGAACTTTTACCAGAGCTAAAGAAAGATGCAAAAGACCGCTTAAGCAATGCTATACAACTAGTAGAAGTATTAACAAGAAGCGCTGACGATTTTGATAAAGTAACTAAAGAGTTTGATGACCTAAATCCCTTTGAAAAATTAAACAAATACAAAAATTACCTTACCTTTTTAGGAAAAGTAGAAGATATTGTAAATTTCAAAAAAGGGGTAGATAAAATTGTGGCATTCCGTAATCAAATTACACCATTTGCACCACAGTTTAAAGATGTTGTAAATCAGGGATTGATGGAATTAAGAAAGAAAAAATTAGATGCTAAGATTGATATTAATGCCTATCAAATTGATCAGCAAGTAGCATACATCAATGAAAAATTAAAAGACTAATAATTATTAAATTTTGTTTTAAAAAATCCGAATGCAAAGCATTCGGATTTTTTATTGCTACGAATTAAACAGGATCTACATCTATCATTATGGTTACAGATCTGTACCGCTTAGAAGTTTGCAAAATAATAGCCTGTTGTTGAATAGCTCTTTTACATTGATTAATAGTAACAGCATCTTTAGGCAATTTGAGCAATAGCTCAAACAAATATTGATTTTTAACTCTACTAATTACAGGTTCAGCCGGACCTTTTATATATAGTGAAAAAGGTTGCAATCCTTTCAACATCAAATTGGCACTTTCTTCAGCAATATGTTTGTCTTTGTGCTTAAAAACAAGTTGAATAATTCTGCTAAATGGAGGATAGAAAAAAAATTTTCTATTAGTGATTTCAAATGCATATAGTTTTTGATAATCATGTTCTTTTACAAATTGCAACACTGGGTGTTGGATATTGGATACCTGTACCAACACTTTTCCATCGGCATCTTTTCTCCCTGCTCGGCCACTTACTTGTTCCATCAATTGAAAAGCTCTTTCGTTTACCCTAAAATCGGCAAAGCTTAAAATTCCATCCGCATCTAAAATTCCAACTAAATTAACATGCTCAAAATCTAATCCTTTCACCACCATTTGTGTACCTACTAAAATATCAATCCGTCTTTGCTCAAATAATTTGATTAGACTGTCATGATCATTTTTTCCTTTCACACTGTCATAATCCATTCTTGCAATTTTAGCCGTTGGAAATACATCCGCCAACAACTCTTCTACTTGTTCTGTTCCAAAATTGCGTTGTACAAAATGATGATTACCACAAGCAGCACAGGTTTGTAGTACAGGATACGTTGAGCCACAATAGTGACAGGCTAATTTATTTTTTGCTTTATGATAAGTGAGTGATACATCGCAATGTTTGCATTGCGGAATCCATCCACAAGTACCACACAACAAATATGGGGCATATCCTCTTCTATTTTGAAATAAGATAATTTGCTTTTGTTGTTGCAACGTTACTTCTACAGCATCTTTCAATTGTGGTGAAACAATTACTTTGGTATTGTCTTTTGATGCAACTGTTTTCATATCTACCAATTGCATACTGGGCAATTGAGCATTGCCAAAACGCTCCATCAAAGTAACTAATCCATACTTGCCTTGTTCGCAATTGTAATAACTTTCAATCGAAGGCGTACCACTACCCAATAACACTTTAGCACCAAATTGATTGGCATAAAATATAGCGGAATCTCTAGCATGATACCTTGGTGCCGGATCTTGTTGTTTATACGACGCATCATGTTCTTCATCAACAATAATCAACCCCAAATCTTTAAAGGGAAGGAACAAAGAAGACCTTGCTCCTAATACAGCTTTTGTTTCGCCGGATTTTATTTTATTCCAAATCTCCACCCTTTCGTTGGCATTAAACTTAGAATGATAAATGGCAATATGTCCACCAAAGTGCAATTGTAATCTGCGAATGATTTGTGCCGTTAAAGCAATCTCCGGCAACATATACAGCACTTGTTTTCCTTTTTGTATATACTCAGCTATTAACTCAATATAAATTTGTGTTTTACCACTTGCGGTTAAGCCGTACAGTAAACAGACTTGCTTCTCGGCAAATACTTGTTGTATAGCAGCTTTAGCATTTTGTTGCGCAACTGATAATTGAAACCCGAGTTGAATATCTTTAGGCAATGATTTAATTCTATCAGCGACTCTTTTTTCTTGCACTAGAATTTTTTTATCGACCAATCCTTTTAATTGTGCAAGAGTAGCATTTGCTTTTTTTAGTAATTCGGTTTGTACAACTTCACCTGTTGTTTTAATTAAGTGCAAATAAGACAACAATAACTCCATTTGCTTGGGTGCTTTTTTATCGCCCCAATCGTTTAATAAGGTTGCTAAATGGTCTTCGTTATGATAAGTTGGATGCAGCAAAATATAAGTCTCTGTTTTTGCTTTGTACTTTTGCTTCAACTCCTCCCAGACATAGCAAACTTGTTTTTCGATTAATTTTTTGATGACGGGATAAACATGTGTTACATCTAACAATTGCTGCACTTCGCTTAAACGTAACTCTTTCTTTAACTCCAATGCTTCGGCAACTATATATTCTTCATCACTTAAAGTTGTATAGTCTGTTCCAAATTCTTCGTTCCAAATTAAAATACTTTCGCTGTTGAGTTTAAAATTACTAGGTACGGCAGCTTGCATTACTTCTCCTTCTGTACACATGTAATATTTGGCCATCCACTGCCAAAAATCTAATTGATGTTGGTGCAGTAATGGTTCTTTGTCTAATACATTCAAAATATCTTTTGGCTGAAATGCTTCGGGCTTTTGTTGAATGATTGACTTGACAATGCCGGTATATTTTTTATTCTTTAAACTTACTTCTACTCTAATACCAATTTGTATGGCTGACATTAAATAATCCGGCACTGCATACGTGTAGTTTTTAGGAAGTAGCAATGGAATGATTACTTCGATAAACATCGGTTGTTGCTGATTAGAAACAAAAGAAATTTCGCCTCCATCAGCGGAAGCATTATGAAAATTAAAATTAGATGTTATAAAATGATTCATGCTTTGTAAAGCTACAAGAAGTGTATTAAGCAGCTGATGGATATTTTCTATACCGTCTCAAGCCAGCATCCATAATATCGTAAACCACTTGCTTCAATTGCTGAATGTCTTGCATGGTATATTGTTCAACGGATACTTCTTCTAAAAAGACAACTCGATTTTTGCCGGGAGTTAAAGAGAAAATACTAGAATGATGCAATCTTTCGGCCGTATCAATAAATAACAAAGGCTTAATGGGTGTTTGTGTTTCAATAGCTACTCGAAATGCACCATCAAAAAAAGATTTTAATGGTTTGGAATCATCAACATTAAAAGTTCCTTCGGGAAAAAGAAAAATAGAGATACCATGTTTAAGTGCAGCTTTTAATGCCCTTACACTTTTTGAACGGCGTTCAGCATCTCTTCGATCCACTAAAATTACAGCGGCACGATAAATCCAACCAAACACCGGCACTTTTACCATTTCATATTTCCCAAGTACTCTTACAGGTTGATGAATGGTTGTTACTATAGGTGGAATATCCATGTACGACACATGATTAGCAACGAAAATATACTGTCTGCTTGCATCGTGTGGTACTTCAAAAATTTCTTTGTGGTGTACGCCGATAAAAAAATACCATGTTCTAGCCCAAGCATTACACACTTTAAAAATAAAATTGCCGCCTTTAATTTTTCCTATCGCCACTCCCATAAAAACAAAAGGAAGCGCAATGAACATGATTACAATAAAAGTTAGTAGCGCATAGATACAATACAACCATTGAAAGGGCTTCAGCAACAACTTCATGTGTATTTTTTTGCCCAATATCCTAAAAAAAAGGGGAACCTGATACAGGTGCCCCTTTATTCAACCCTAAACCCTTTGAAAACCATTATAAACATTGAAAAAACTATGCCAACGGTGCTTAATTAGCATTTACTGACATAAAAATGACAAGGATTTAGTTTAATAGTGGGTTTACTTCCATTTCTTCATCATGGATGTCTTTGTAATTTCTGATTTCTTTGTACAGCGTATCTCGTTCTACCGGCTCTCTTTTAACTTGTTTGATTAATGTTACTAATTCTGTGGTACTCATAGCCGGATTTTGCTCTTCACTACCTGCCATAGAATAGATTTTGGTTGAATCATCAATGGTTCCATCAATATCATTTACACCAAAAGAAAGTGTTAGCTGAGCATTTTTTCTACCCAGCATTGGCCAATAGGCTTTGATGTGAGGGAAATTATCGAGATACAATCTACTAATCGCATACATCCGCATGTCTTCTATTACCGATACCTCCGGAATATGACTCATTTCATTATCATGGTTTCTAAACTTCAACGGAATGAATGTATTAAAACCACTAGTTTCATCTTGTAATTGACGTAACTGCTCCATATGGTCAACCCTATGCCAGTATTGTTCTACATGACCATACAGCAGCGTAGCATTACTGTGCATACCTTGTAAATGTGCTGCTTTATGAATAGCTAACCAACCATTGCCATCAACTTTATCTTCACAAATTTGAACTCGTACTTCGGGATGAAAAATTTCTGCACCACCGCCGGGTAAAGAATCTAAACCAGCTTCGTGTAACAACTTCATGCCTTCTTCAGTAGTCAATTTTGCCTTTCGGAACATATATTCTAACTCAACAGCGGTAAATCCCTTGATGTGTAAATCTGGTCGGTGGGCTTTAATCGCTTTCAATAAATCTGCAAAAAAGTAAAGATTCATTTTTGGATGTACACCGCCTACAATATGTACTTCGGTAACCGGTTTACCATCATATTTTTTAACAATGTTCAGCATATCATCCATACTCAATTCCCAACCCTCTTCTTTGTGAGCATATAATCGGGAATAAGAACAGAATTTGCAGGAGAACACACAGACATTAGTTGGCTCGATATGGAAATTACGATTGAAATAGGTTTTATTACCATGCTTTGATTCTCTTATATAATTAGCCAAAGCTCCAACAAATGCTAAAGGTGCTTTTTCAAATAGCATAACACCATCCTCAAAGCTGATACGAGTTCCGTTCAATATTTTTTCGCCAATAAGTTTTAAGTCAGTGTCTTTTTCTGCCGATACTAAACTTTCTACAGCTAATCTATCCGCTACCATACGTTTAATTTTGTGCAAATTTAACCCATTTGCTTTTTGATGACATGATGTTTGACAGTTATTACAGTAATAACATCATGCATGCCTAAATGTTGGCATAAAAAAAGACCCCGCAATTGCGAGGTCTTTCTCTATATCGATACAAAAATACTATTTACCCAATTTAACGATGCGTTGAGAAATCGTACGGTTGGTGTACATCAATTTAACGGTGTAAATACCTGCAGCAAGGTTAGATAAATCTACATGAATGTAGCTATCGGCACCACCTTCGCCGTAAGATTTACTATACACTTGCTGTCCAAGGGCATTGTACACACCAAAACCACGAAGGTCGGTTGGTGCTAAGTAGTGCTGGATAGCAAATGCGGTTTGGAATGGATTTGGCGTAATCAATACACCGTTCGACTTCAATTTAGCAGGTAACTGCTTGGCTTCGAAGTTGATGTTATCTACAAAAATGTTGTTTTCGTAGTTTTCAACGTTACGGAACTTCACTCTAATTACATTGCTTGTTCCCAACATACCGGCTAAATTGATTGAATCTCTTCTCCAAGAACGATCGTTCTTAGGAATAAATTCATAATCGTTATTGTAGTTAGGATCGTTCATGGTTTGTAACTGATAACCCCATTTTTTGTAGATTGATTGGTAGCTGATACCGCAATCTCTAGTAACGAATACTTCTAAAGTATCCATTGGGATGGCGGTACTTCCAGGATAGCTGTAAGTCAACGCACCTACATCAAACTTCAAGAAAACAGAATCTGCACCGCTGTATTTGATGACAGGAGAAAGCATTTCATCAACTCTACCCAACTGAGCATAATTCCAGTTATTCATGTAAGCAGAAGCCACACTAAATCTACCGGCTTGTGCTGTTCTAGCCCAAGTGATCGCATCTACAGGAGTTTGAATAATATTCCATCCTGCTGGCGGGAAGGTTGTTCCTTCAAAACCTTCAACAAATGGTACCGGTCTGTTTGTCAACAAAGTGAATGTGGCATTTAAAGTATCATTACCCGGTTGTTGGTCTGTTACGTTATTAGGTTCGCTAGTGTAATACTTGATGGTATGTAAGCCTGGGGCCAAGGTAGTGATTGGGTTAAGGGTGAAGATGGCAGCTGCACCTCTTGCTAAGTTTGCATTAGCAAAAGTTTGAGAAACTACTGCACCGTTATCAATAGAATAATTGATTTTCAAACTACCAATGGCCAATTTACCGGCATTAGCAACTGAAATTCTTGGCGCAAATGGCAAGTCACATACTTCTGCACCTAGATTAACGAAACCTAAGTTAGCAGCATCATGGTCTGGGATGTTTTTGCCGAAAATATTGATATCATCAACAAATACATTTTGTCCAAATCCATTCTTAGAACGTAATGCAACGAAAATAGGACCTGCATTTAAGTAAGAACCCAAATCAACTCTGGTAGCTGTGGTAGACCACATAGCAGCTGTTGGCACAAAACCAGCACCACCGGTTCCTCCGGTTGTTGCTAATTGTGAACCACCACGCTTCCAAACACTTGTCCATGTTGTACCACAATCAGTAGATACTACAACTTCTAATGTATCAGAAAGACCTGCACTGTACACTTTATAAGCATGTTGGAAAGTAATAAATGCAGAGTCGAATGCATTATTGAAATTAACAGCAGGAGCTCTTAAAAAGTCTAAATGACCATTTGTGGCGTAGTTATAATGGTTAACTGTAGCTGAAGCAGAACCTGTTTTAGCAGCTGTAGTGCTTCTTGTCCAAGTTAAACTACCGGTGTTTGGGTTGATGATTGCCCAGCCTGCAGGTGGGAATGTAGTTCCTTCAAATCCTTCTACTACCGGTAAAGCAACCGGAATATTTGCTACAAAAGTTCCACGAGCTGTATCATTGGATGACTGTTGATCAGCAACACCATTTGGTTCTGTTGTGTATGCAGTGTAAGTATGAGCACCAGCAGTAATACCTGTAATATTGGCTAATGTGATAGTTGCACTTGCTCCTGAAGCAATATTTTGTCCGGTAAAGCTTTGTGTAACAACTGCACCATTATCAACTCTTGTATTTACTTTAAATGAAGTCAAGGGTAATAAACCAACGTTTTTCACCACCACTTGTGCCGGTGAAGTTGAACTACAGAAAGAACCTGAAGGTTGATTAATAGCACTTACTTGAGCATCGTTATTTACGATATTACTACCAAAAATATTGATGTCATCTAAATAGAGGTTATTACCGTATTGGTTTACTGTTTTGAATTCAATGATGAATGCTTGGTTACGATAAGCACTAATGTTGATGCTTTCATCTTTCCATTGACTAAGCTGTGGCACATAAGCTGCAGTTTGGGCTGCTGGGGTTGATGATGCCAAAGCTAAACCTGATTTCTTCCATAGAGAAGTCCAAGTAGTACCACAATCGGTAGAAATTCTAACTTCTAATTCATCTGCTTCGTTTACATAAGTTCTGTAAGCATAAGCAAAGTTTACAAACACTTGCGTTTGCGTCAAATTCATGATAGGTGTTTGCAATCTATCAATATGACCAGCGTTAGTATAATTGTAGAAATCTAACCAAGCAGAAGCAGAACCTGTTTTGGCTGCTGCCGTAGTTCTAGCCCAAGTACGGGTGCCTGCATTAGGATTGATTAAAGTCCAACCGGTTGGAGGGAAAGTAGTTCCTTCAAATCCTTCAACCAATGGACCAGAATTACCAGCAGATGTACCACCGGTAATATTATTTACAGAAGCTGTATTATCTGAATTATCGGTATCGGCAACACCGTTAGGTTGAGAAACAGTAACTGTAATGGTATTTGTACCACCAGCCAATGTTAAAGAACCCAATGTTAATGGTGTACTTGAGAAAGCACCTAAACTACCAGTCCAGTTTGTTACAACAGGTGCACCACCGTTTAATACCACACTAATTGTAGCGCTGGTTAATGTGTTATTACCATTATTAAACAATGTGATTTGAGGGGCTATAGTACCAACGCAAAGACTTGTACCGGAAAGTGGACTTAAAATAGCAACACCAGCATTGTTAGGTATGGACACAGTTGGTGTACAGCCATTTGAAGTGGTCAAACCTACTCTATCGGGAGATGTAGTTAAAGCGGTATTCATTCTAACACACTGTAACTGCGTAAACATAATCATACAGGCATCTTCAGTATAATCCATGTGATTCTGCCAGTTGATACCATCTGCACCGGTTGTTGGGCAAGATGTACTGGTAACCGGACCGGTTGTAGCACATCCAAAGTATGGACCATTAGTTGGGGGTGTATCATCTACTTGGTCAGAACCGTTACAACTTGGGTTTGAGTTACCTGGCCCCCAAGGGTGTTGTAAGTTAAAGTAGTGACCAATTTCGTGTACGGCTGTTTTACCTGCATTGTATGGAGCCTGAATATGTGCAGCACCACTACCAAAAGCACGGTAATCATTAACAAAACCATTTCTGTTATCGTTAGGAGCAAAAGTACCAGGCAAGTAAGAGTAGCCCAAAACGCCTCCGGTTAATTCAACTACCCAAATGTTTAAATATTTGGTTGGATCCCATGCAGGTTGAACCGTACTTGGGTGAGTACCGGTGGTAAACGACCCGTTATAAACCACTCTATTTATACCATTAGAAGGTGTATTGGTGGGTGTACGTTGTGCTAAGCAAAAACGTATATCACTTCTACCATATCGAGTTCTAAATGGTGTATAGACCCGCTGACTACTATCTGTAGTTGGTGCAGCACCATAAAAACGATTTAATGTGTCGATTTGGTTTTGAACGATTGTATTGGTTACAATGTTTGGATCAGGCAAAAGGATGTGTACCACAACAGGTACAGTACTGATAGCCTGCGTTCTGAATTGAGCAGCGGCATTCGGATTGTTTAATACTTCCTGAATGGCTTTTTCCAATTGGGCTTGATACGCTTCGTATCTGGCTTTTGCTTTTGGGTCTTGTTGGAAAGTCCTCTCCATCACTTCATCTGTACCACACTTGTGCCCTGCTGTGCCATGAGGAGCTTGTGCTTTTGCATTAAGTGAGAAAATTCCTGCAACTAGCGTCAAAACCAACAATCTGGTTAAAGTAAATTTTTTCAAAGCAGAAAAGTTTTGTTAATAATTGATAATAATCAGCGATAAAAATAGGGAAAAAATGGCAAGTCAAAAAAATGTGTTAAAACTGTTGAAGTTTTTAGCGCAATAAAGGTGAATTGTTCTCCTTTATTGCGCCAATAGCTCCTTTTTTAGGTGTTTATAAGCATCTAAACCTTACCCAATTAGGGTTTAATGTGTGATAGCTGTTAGTTGTTCGGGATTGTGTTTGTATTTGAATACAAGTGGAAAAATAATTCCCAATACCAAAGCATAACCTGCAAATACTAACCAAGCATTCTGCCAATTGGTAATGCCATCGGCAGTAAAAAAATCAACCACCAAACCGGCACTATAGCCACCAATCATCGCACCAACGCCGTTGGTCATCAACATAAATAACCCTTGAGAGCTTGCTCTAATAGCTACCGGTGCTTCTTTTTCTACAAATAATGACCCGGAAATATTGAAAAAATCGAATGCCATTCCGTACACAATCATCGAAGCCAATAACAGCGGCATTCCACTACCCGGATTACCATAAGCAAATAAGCCAAAACGGAGTACCCATGCAAAAATGCTCATGAGCATTACCTGACGAATACCGAATTTTTTTAAAAAGAAAGGAATAGCCAGTATGAATAAGGTTTCTGAAATCTGAGAGATAGAAAGCGTAAGGATTTCATGCTTAACTATAAAGGAATCTGGATAAGTGGGCTTGAAGCTGCCTAAAAAAGATCCGCCGAAGGCGTTTGTTATTTGCAAAGCTGCTCCTAAGAGCATCGAAAACACAAAGAAAATAGCCATCTTCTTTTGCTTAAATAATACAAAAGCATCTAAGCCCAATTGAGTGACAAGGGAAGTACTCTTTTGTTTGTTGGGCGGACAAGCAGGAATGGTGAATGCATATAATCCCAAACAGGCGGCTGATGTAGCGCTAAAAATTAACTGCATGTTGGTGGCTTTCCAGCCGGTTAAATCAACAATCCACATGGCTAAAATAAAACCAACTGTACCCCAAGAACGAATGGGTGGAAAGTCTTTGATAACGTCAAAGCCTTTTTGAGAGAGTACATTGTACGAAACTGTGTTGGTTAACGCAATGGTTGGCATGTAAAAAATAGAATTAGCCAACATTACCCAGAAAAAAGTGGTAGGGTCTGTTATGGTAGAAGCCCAAACTAAAGTGGTAGCGCCGATTAAATGACAAAGGCCTAATACTCTTTCGGCGTTGAGGTATTTGTCAGCAATAATGCCCATAATGGCAGGACTGATCAGCGAAGCGATACCTAAAGTAGAAAACACCGCACCAATTTGTGCACCGGTAAAATTCAATCCTCCACCCAAGTAGCCACCAATAGAAATGAGCCAAGCACCCCACACAAAAAATTGCAAAAAGCTAAGAATCGTTAATCGGAATTTAATAGACATAAAAGCCGTTTTGGTTGATAGAATAAAGTGGAAGATAAGCGAAAAGTTTGAACAAGCTCATTCTGAAAAAATCACTTTTTTTCAGAGACAACTACTTACAACTTTATCCAACCATCGGGGTAAAGGTCTTTGGTATTATATGGTGCTTTATTAAACCAATGCTTAGGCGCAATTACTGTTTTATTTGGATTGGAGTTTAGATAGGCTGCCCACCAACTGAAAGTACTGTTTGCGATGATATTATGCCGACAACAACTAATCAAATAAAAATCTTCGAATGCTGTTGATGTTAAACTACCTGAAACAAATATTGCATCATTGGGCAATTGCAAATTGCTGCTCACCCAATCCGGATTATCGGAGAAAATATAAAAAACACTTGTAGGATACATTATTTGCAAATGATGGATAGCAGATTGATAATATGCATCATCTAATATTCCATGATATTCCCGAACAACTGCATTATTATAATCACCGCGACGGATGTGGATAGATACTGATTCTTTTTGTTGTATTTGATTTCCCAAATCAATTACATTTTTAATAACTTCTTGCTTAAAAACAAAGCCGTCTTTGATTTGATGGTTGATATTGGAAAAGTATTTTGGTGATTGTCTGTAGCCTTTAAGTAAAAGATGATTTCTTGCTTTATAAAAATTGGGATCGAAAGTAAAATCAACCTCTTTATACATCTTTCGTTTAAATGGAGGTAAGCATTTTTGCCAGTAAGCATCAAAAAAAGAGGAAGGCTCAAGTGTTTTGATTTCTGCTGCTGTAGCTATTTGTGGTGCTGCAATAATGTTTTGCAAATCAAACTGTCTGATAGTTCCAATTGCTTCATCAGGTTTCAACAATTCTGTAATTGCTACTTTGCATTCTACACCATGATGAGTTGCCAAGCTTAATCCGGCAGCATATTGAAACAACTGGTTTCCCAGCCCGCCTTTCAAATGGGTAATAATCATTTTTTCTGTGCAAATACATGAATACCGTAACACAACAATTCTTCGGAATTATTATTACAGCGACTCAACTTTTGTAAGGTAATCAGTTGTAGATGGGTGAATATTTTATCAAAGAAATTATAGCCCTTACTGTATTGTCCCGCCACTCTTTTTACTCGTCTAACTTCTTGAGCAACAAATTCAAAATAGTTGCCATTTTGCTGTAGGTCAACAAAATCGTAACCCATTGATCCTAAATGGTGTTGGTAAAAATATTTGCTCAATCCTGTTGCAAAATGGTAAGGTGCAAAATGCGTTAAACTGGCAAATGGTGCGGTAATCAATAGGTAACCGCCGGGTTTTAATACTCGGTCTAATTCTTTTAATGCGGCAACAGGATCTGGAACATGTTCTAATACTTCAGTACACATCACCGCATCAAAACTGCCCGACTCAACAGGTATTGCGGTAATGTCAGAAATAATGTCCAGCTTGGTATTATCCCATGTGCCGGTTTGCAATCCTTCATTGCCGGTACCATCGTATTGGGCAAAATCTTGCGATACATAATTGAGATGACCACAGAATTTTTTGAATTGACACTCTCCTGCACCTGCATCTAGAATTGTTGCTCCTGCAGGAATTTTTTTCAAAGTTGCTTCAATCCACTGTACCCTATTTGACTCATTGCTATTGCCAACTGTAAACATATATTGCTATTTATTACTCCTAAAATAAACATCACCAAACAAAGTATCTATAAATGCTTTACTGTTAGTGGTGGCAGTAAATGCGGTTTGCGTTTGCCACTCATTTAACACCAAAGCCATTTCTTCTACCGCTGCATAGTTGAAAGAAGCTGCTTCACTCAAATGCGATAAAGTATGTATGCATTGCTGTAGATTAGCTTGCAATTCCGGCACACAATATTCTAAAGATAAAGCAGGAATAGCTTGGTGCAATCCGCTCAACACTTCTGTCTCAAAACCTTCTACATCAATTTTTGCAAATACAGGTATACCATACTTTTCAATTAACGCATCGAATGTAGTGATGGGTACTTTTATGGTATCTACCCATTGGTGTTGTTTGAACCGCTCTGTACCGGTAGCCGCAATAAAATCTGTACTAAAAGTAGATATGGTAGAGTCTGTTGCAATATGCATATCCAATTCACCGGCCTTACTGCCTAAGCCTACATTTTCTATTTGAATGGTATTGCCAAATTTTTGTTTCAACATAGCAGCACAGTTGGGCTGAGGTTCTACCGCTACCACTTTTGCTCCTAATGCCAAAAAAACTTCTACCCTATTACCAACGTTAGCGCCAATGTCAAACACCAAATCGCCGGGTTGAATGAACTGTTTATAAAAATCCACTTTCAATGGAAACTGACGTTTTTCTTCAGCTACCTTCCACCGTTCAAAACCTCTTTTTTGTTTGGCGATATAGGCCTTATAAATAGGGGTAGCTTTTATGATATTTTTAATCAGACTCATGAATTAGATTTTTTAAACCAAAAACAGCCGCAGCCATAAGCTTGCTGTGCCACCAATTGTGGATTGGCATGTTCAATTAATCCGCCGGCATCGGGCACTAAAGAAAACTCCTCCAATTCACATCCGGAAAACATATCAATCACCAATTCATAACCATAAATACGATGGGCATTGAACTCAATTCTTTGCTTGCCCACCGGTGTTACAAATAAAATATCGCCACCGGGTTTGGTAATGCGTTTTAGTTCATTGATGGCTTTAATATCGCCTTTCGGATCAATGGTATCGCCATATCTACCTAAACCAATATGCTCCACTGTATGCATGCAGCTGACAGATGCAAAACTATTGTCGGCGATGTCTAAATTACACAAATCGGCAAAATGGCCTTCCCAACCACTTAGTTTCAATTCAGCAGGACGATAATCATAAAACGTAACCGGAATAAATGCTGATACAATACTACTAAACCCAAGAATGGAAGAAAAATCAACATGGTGTTGCGGTTTGGTTTTGGCTAAAATTCTTGCCGCCCAAGCCGGATGATAGATATAATGTTGATCGAACGGTGTGTATACTACGCTATCTTTTAAACAGGGATAAATATCCTTTGCATGTACCGTAAACCGTCCATCATTTTGAGCAATAAACCGGCTCTTTTGTTGCCAAAAGCCAAAAAAACCAATCACTCGTTTAGGAAACCGAATGAGTATATCTTTTGCCAGTTGAATGCTGTAATTTTTGATGTACATGGCCTTGAATGTGGCTGCAAAATAAGGCATAAAGCCTAAGTTGGTAAAATGAGATATTTGGTATTGAAAATCGGGTTTGCTATATCAACATCTGCCGTAGGCTTTATTTCTCTGCCAATTTGGGTTTGAAACAGTTATTCCTATATTTTTGCCCTGCTTTTAAAGCAAGTAACAGCAAATACCAATAGACAATTATGCGACAAATTGCATTTCGTGAAGCCCTTCGTGAAGCCATGAGTGAAGAAATGCGCCGTGATGAAAGGGTGCTATTAATGGGTGAAGAAGTAGCCGAATATAATGGTGCTTATAAGGTAAGCCAAGGCATGTTGGCTGAATTTGGACCTAAAAGAGTGATTGACACACCAATTTCTGAGTTAGGATTTGCCGCTGTAGCGGTAGGTGCTGCTCAAAATGGTTTGAGACCTATTGTTGAGTTTATGACTTGGAATTTTGCTGTATTGCCCTTAGACCAAATTTTAAACACGGCTAGTAAAATGTTGGCCATGAGTGGTGGTCAGGTTGGATGTCCTATTGTTTTTCGTGGTGCCAATGGTTCTGCAGGTCAGTTGGGTGCACAACACTCTACTGCTTTTGAAAGCATGTATGCCAATATTCCCGGTTTAAAAGTGGTATCACCATCAAATGGTTATGACGCTAAAGGATTGTTGAAGCAAGCCATTCGTTTTGAAGAAGACCCTATCATGTTTATGGAAAGTGAAGTGATGTATGGAGAAAAATGTGAAGTACCAGAAGAAGAATATTACATTCCATTAGGCAAGGCCGATGTTAAAAGACAAGGTCGTGATATTACTATTGTTTCTTTCAACAAAATGATGAAAGTGGCATTGGGCGCTGCAGAAGAATTAGAAAAAGAAGGTGTTAGTGCTGAAGTGATTGACTTACGTACTATTCGTCCGTTAGATTGGATGACGATTTTAGAAAGTGTGAAGAAGACCAATCGTTTGGTGATTGTGGAAGAACAGTGGCCATTTGCTTCGGTAAGTTCTGAAATTACTTATCGCATTCAAAAAGAAGGATTTGATTATTTAGATGCACCTATCCGCCGTATCACAAGTGCTGATGCACCTATGCACTACGCTCCAAACTTAGCTGCATTGGCTATTCCGGACGTAAGTAGAACCGTTAAACTCGTAAAAGAAGTGATGTTCACTAAAAAATAAACCAACTAATCGCTTATCACCAATCCCGAAGTATTAAACGCTTCGGGATTTTTAATTGTTACTATGAAAGCTTGTTGCTGTTTACTGTTTTGCTTGATAGTTAGGTTTTGCCCGGCACAAGAAGATAGTAGTGTCAACAGAATAGATTCTTTAGAAAATATTACGGTTACTGCTTTTCGCAGTGATGCCAATTGGCGAACCGTAGCAGCAGCGGTCAATACTTTATCTACTACACAATTGCAAAGTGGCAACCCTGTTTCATTGGTTTCGGTGATGAATACTTTACCCGGTGTAAGAATGGAAGAAAGGTCGCCGGCAAGTTATCGGCTTTCGTTACGGGGAAGTTTACTGCGATCACCTTTTGGGGTACGAAACATTAAAATTTATTGGAACGATATACCACTAACGGATGGTGGTGGCAATACCTACCTCAATCTTGTTGCCTTATCTCAAATTAGTGCATTAGAAGTTATAAAAGGCCCTGTTGCAAGTATGTATGGTGCCGGAACCGGAGGAATGTTATTGTTACAATCTAAAGTTGGTTTTTCAACCATCAAAAAAGAGACATTTAAAGTAGGCATTAATGGAGGATCGTTTGGTTTGCTGTCGCAAGATGCGGCGTGGACAAAACAAAGGACCAATAGCACCATGCAATTGTTACAAAGCCACCAACAAGGCGATGGGTACCGACAGCAATCTGCATGGCGCAGAGATGCTCTTCAATGGAACAGTGCCTGGAAATGGCAACAACAGCAATTAGAAGTGCTTAGTTTTTATACCAATTTGTATTACCAAACGCCGGGTGGTATTACCTATAATCAAATGATGCTAAATCCGAAATTAGCCCGTCAACCTGCAGGTAGTTTGCCAAGTGCTGTGCAGCAACAAACAGCCATTTATAATGCAACCATTTTTACAGGCATCACCCACAAATGGCAACTATCAAAGCTTACCAACTGGCAAACAACCATTAGTGGTAGTAACACAGCATTCAAAAATCCATTCATCACCAACTACGAAAAAAGAAAAGAAAATAATGTAAGTGGCAGAAGTGTAATAAATGTTCAGCAACACATCAACCAAGTTCAATGGCAATGGACAAGTGGCGTTGAATGGTTACACAATCATTCCATCATCAACAACTTTAGCAATAACAGTGGCACAGCAGGAAATGTGTTATTTGCAGATGATGTATTTGCCAATCAGTGGTTTTTGTTTTCGCAATACAAATTGCAATGGAAACAATTTTCAGCAACGATTGGTGCAAGTATCAATCAACAAGAATATCGGTATCAAAGAACGAGTGATGCAGTGGTACTACCATTCACCACCATCAATGGTAAAAAAGCAGTTACACCTAGACTTGCCTTGACAGGAAAATTGTGGAAAGAAGTACAATGGTATGCGGTTGCTGCACAAGGGTTTTCTCCACCAACATTAGCCGAAGTAAGACCATCCGCCGGTAATTTCTCAAACAATTTGATAGCAGAAAATGGATGGAATTTGGAAGCCGGAATCAAAGGTTATTTATTCGAAAAACAACTACTGTTAGATATAGGTGTATATCGATTTGCCTTGAAAGATGCCATTGTAAGAAGAAATGATAGCAACGGGGCAGAGTATTTTATTAATGCCGGTGGAACCCAACAAAACGGCATAGAAACAAGATTAGTGTATAAACAAAAACAGGCAACAAAATGGAAAACAAAATACTGGAGTAGTTGGAGTTATCAACCCTATCGGTTTACCAATTATATACAAGGAACAAACAATTATTCGGGCAATGCATTAACCGGTGTACCTAAACAGATTGTTGCAGCAGGAATAGAATTCGGCTATCAACAAACTTATATGCATCTTTTCTACAACTATACTGCTGCTATTCCATTGAACGATGCAAACACGGTTGTTGCTGAAGATTATCATTTATTACAAATAAAAATTGGACATCATTTTAAGTGGAAGCAATGCCGAATACACACATTTATTTTTGCAGATAATCTATTCAACGAATTATATAGTTTGGGCAATGATATTAATGCTGCAGGTAACAGATTTTATAACCCTGCTCCGACAAGTAATTTTACTGTTGGCTTTAATGTGGCTTGGTAAATTAGCCTTGTTTTTTAAATACTACTTCGGGTTCTTTTTCTTCCGGCTTTGCTGCTACAACAGGCGTCTTTTTTGCTTTCTTTGGCTTTCGATCATCGTACGGCGGACCAAAATCTGTTCTAAAAGAAATACTGCCGCCGGCTCTGTTTCGTTTACCGGTAGCAACGGTTAAATCAAGGTTGTCTTTATAAAAACCAACCAAACGAACTTTGCCGTTTTTATTCAGCAAAAATTCAATTCTTACATTGGGTAAAAACTGAAAACCATTGGCTTGTGCAGCACTTATTTGTGCACTCGATACACTGAAATCAAAATCACTACCTAACGATAAAATCACTCTATCATTCAATAAACTTTTTGCAAAACCTAAATTAAACTGTGTACGAACATTAGAGGTTGCGTTATTGAAATTGATGTTTCCGTCAGTGATACTTGCGTTGTAAAAAGACGAGCTAAAATTGAATTTTAAGGTTGGGTCTTTAAAGATTTTATAGAATAAATCGCTGAAGGTTTTATTCAATTGAGCAGTCAATAAACTAGAAATAGTACGTAGACCAATATCGGTACCAATACTGGCAATGGAAGAATTATTGGATGCTCCTTCATAAGGTGCAAAAGAGTTGAATACTATCAAAAATGTAGCCTGCTTCAATGCTTCGGACTTATCATTTTCTAATCGTTCAATAAACTTTGCAAACGTATAATCAGAACCACCTTTAAAATCTTCGGGGAATTTGAATTTAAAGTTGATGTCGGGTTGACTTAACTTGCCTCTCATTTCGCCCAGCACATATACATCAGACTTAGTGTTTTTAATTTCAGAACCAAATTGATCTCCGGCCAAACTACTTAAGCTAATATTTTCTACTTTGTATTGTGCATCAATGTAAATATCGGCGTTGTAAGGATCTCCATTCCATTCAATATAGTTACCAACACCTTCTTTTAATTCAAATGGTTTTTTAATAAAAGATTGAAAGTTGAATACATAACTACCTTTACCAATTTCATATCTGCCTCTCATGGTTAGTGGCTCGTTGGTACCTGCATGAATGCGAAGATTGCCTTCACCTGTTGCTCGTACTACATCGCCTGTTAACTCGTCTAAAATAAGATTCATTTGTGCCAGTTTATTGGCTTTCAAATCGAGGTCAACGATTAAATTCAGATTAGATTTTTCATCGGTATTTTCCATTTCTGTTCCATACTGTTTGAATACGATGAAATCGGCATCGCCGCTTTCTCTACTATCAGAAGTTGGAATAGAAATATTAGAAGTATCAACAGGCTCACCACTTATCGCCATACGTAAATTATTCTCCGGACCTTTCAAACTCAATGTTGCTCTACCAATTACTTTTCCGTAAAACTGATTATTGTCTAGCAAACCGGTATTCAACAACAATAATCGACTTGTATTCACATCAAAATCAAAAGACATGTTTTTGAATCGGCGTTGATACAGTTTTCCTCTTACTAAACCTCTGTTACCCAAAGTATCTTCTATTACAAACTGACCAAAATCAATCACACCATCATTAAACTCAAATTGTGCAGAATCGATAGTGTAATACACTTGTGTGTATTTGACTTTTAAACCGGCTTGTTTTAATTTTATTTTTCCCAGTAACTGCGGACTTTCAGGGTCGCCATTAATGCTCAGATTCCCCGTTGCTAATCCTTTAATATCTCCGAATAAGCCCCCCAAGAAACGATTCAACAAATTAATTTTGGTGTTAACCAAATTCATGTTGGTAGCTAAAGGACTACCTGTACTGTCTTTGGTATCGTAACTTCCATTTGCAGTAAAATTGTAATTCTCGTTCGGCGATTTAACAGTAAATCCAACTTTACCTGTAGTAGAACTATAGGCAGCGGTTAAATCTACCACACCAACAGAATCATTGTCTAACCTAAATTGTTCCGCTTTTAAAATAGCATCAGCATTAAACTTGCCAAAGAAATCTCTTAGGATTACTTGACCCGTAGCCAATCCCTCCATACGAGGTTCTTTGGTTACTAAAGGCATAAAATCGCCTAATATGATATTCTTTAATCGAACAATTAAGTTGCTGGTGTTGCCGCCTTCTTCTTCTTCAGTTTCTACTACAATCTCCTGTTCGCCTTGCGTAAATCGAACGTTTTTAGCATCTACAAAATTTCTTAAAATAATAATTTCACCTTCTTTCTCTAAAGCCCATTTCTTATCGTTAATGACAAATGAAGATGGTTTGAAATTTACTCTTACCCCATCTGCTAACGTATATACTTTTGCATTAAAGTCTAATTCGTTTAATGTATTACTAGCTCGGGTTTTAAGTATAACATCAGATACATCATTGGCAGATGTTACTTCAATTGTTGTATTAGGGAAAGTGGTGCTGTCACTAATCGTAATCAATTCAATATTGCTCGACAATTGCAGCTTATCCATGTCGCCTTCGCCTGTAATTTTTGCTGCATTTAATCGATAACCATCGTAGCCAAAATCAGGTACATCAGCAACAAAAGAAAATACAGTATCAACCGTACTCACTCTACCGGTGATTAAGGAATAATTTAAGCCGGATAAGCGTTTATCTGTTACCCTTAAGTAATCTGATACATCATCCGTTTTGATTATAAATTCAAAATTTTGATTCTTAGGTGTTGTTTTTGGTGCTTTGATATAAGATGGATAATACCTACTTAAAAATGCTTGAAAACTATTGGGCAAATCCAACAAGGTAAATTCACCAGATACTTCTGCATTCAGATTGTTACTCTGTGCAGTTAATATTTTTTTATTGTTTTCAAACCTTGATTGAACACTTAATGAATCAAAATTCAACTTAACACCATCATGCAATAAAACCGCATTAAATATTTTGGCTGAGCCCAAGAATTCATCAATGTTTTTACCACTAAAGTCAAGGTCAAATAAACCACTCAATTGAAATTGATCGTTGCTAAAATTGAGTTTACGAAAATTGCTGCTACCTATATCGCCCAACACATTAAACTTGGGCTGCTCGTTACGCAAGTCTATACGAAGCGAAGATGTGAGATTGATATTTGGATCGTCAATTTCTAGATTGCCTTCGTATTGTTGTCGTTGAAAAGTACCATCAGATTTTACATTGGTGTAAGAATAATTATTAAAATCTAGTCTACTAAACTCACCATTGATGGTGGTTTTAAGTGTATTTAACGAAAAGCCGCTGCCTTTTACTTTGCCATCAAAACTTACAAGCCCTAAAGCACCTTCGTTTAAAAAGTTACCCAAGTTAAATTGGCGGGTAACTAATCTTCCACTGTAAACAGCAGCGCCTTTTGCCGGCAATTGTAAAGCTAAGTTGGTAGAAAATCCACCAAGCCCTGTGCTAAAAACACCATCGGTTACAAACTTGCGAATGGTGCCTTTAAAATTTCCTTTGTATTGAATATTACCCAAGCTTACTAAATCGGGTGTTGTAATGGTTTTTATAATAGGTGCAAAAGAAACAGCATCGGTGTAAGAGGTTTGAAGGTTACGACTAGTGAAATTGATCACCGTAGTTTCCATATCAGGCAAACCCTTCATGGCAATATCGCCATTTAAAAAAGAATTGGTTCCTGTGCTCAATAGTAAGTTGGTAATTTTAAAATCTGCCACCGTTCCTTTGGCCTTTCCGCTTAGCGTAGCTTCCCGCCGCATGTCTTTTAGTTGCGGCGCAAAAAAGGCAATATCATCACTGTGAATACGGCTGTTTTTAAAATCAATATCCATCACCACTTTATCAATGTACACCAACATATCTTCATTAAAGTCGGTGAATTGCATAGCGTAATAATCTCTAATTCGACTTTTAGGCGTTTGAATATCTACATTCTTAAACTCCATGATGTATGGCGTTAGCCGAAAATTGGCTTTCAGCTTTTTGACTTCAAAACCGCTTCGCTCTTTTGTAGCAATAGCAACTTTGGCAAGAATGGTATCTTTAACGAAAGTAAAATTGGTAATACTGCCATTTATTTTTTGAAAGTTGAGGTGCTGGCCATCAAAATGGGTATATACAGCTCTTTCTGTAGCTACATCATTTAAGAAAGAACCATTTTTTATGCTGATGCTATCTACCTTAATCGAAATATCGGCTTCATTAAAATACATTTCGCCAGGCAATCGTTGCTTACGCTTCTTTTTGGGTCGCTTAGGCCTAATGCCATCAAAGTCGTATGCTGCATATACCGGCTTGTCTAATTCAAGACTATTGATATGAAATAAGCCGGAGTCTAAATCTATTTTCTTGGCATCAACTTGTAAACTTGCTACACTAATATCCATTTTAGCACCAATCCATAAATCGTTGGATACATAATGCACATTTTTGAAATCGAGTTTTTGTAAGTCTAACTGAATGATGTTTTTGTTGGATTTACTGGTTGGCTTTTTGTTGGTAGAGGGCTTTCCGCTGAAATAATCAAGCAAAAACTGGTGATTCCAAACAGAATCTTTGCGGTATTGACGGATGTATGCATCTTCTAATCCAATATACTTCAGTTCAATTCGGTCTTTAAAAAAGAACCAATCGGTAACCCTAACTTTAAATTTACCGGCATACAACAGGGTATCTTTTTGAGCATCTCTTACCAATATGCCTTCAAAATTGAACCGATTAAAGAATGAGAAACTTACATTTTTGATAGAAACTTCGGTATTGAGGTCTTTAGACAATCGGGCTGTAGCTTTTGCGGCTAGCCAATTTTGCATGGTTTCGGTTTGCAATAACAGCCATAGCAGCAGCAGCAACCCAAAAAATGCCAATAGTATTTTGCCCGATATTTTTAAAGCCTTTTTCAGTGAAATGCGATTTATGTGGTAAAAATAGCCAATCGCTAGTTATAGGCAAATACAATACCAAGCTTGAAATTCTTTTTTGGGGTTTTAGTAACAGCTGATGGATTAAAGTTGAATGGCATATCATTAAAAAAGCTCCTCGAAGTGTATTCGAGAAGCTTTTTGTGCGGCGGAGCAGATTCGAACTGCCATGCTTTTTACGGCGCTACCACCTCAAAGTAGTGCGTCTACCAATTTCGCCACCGCCGCATTGCGGGCTGCAAATGTAAGGTGGTTTTGCTTATTTTTTTAAGATTATCCTAAAGGTTGTGCCCTTGCCTAACTCCGAATGTTTGACAAATATTTCGCCTTTATGGTACTGCTCAATAATGCGTTTGGTAAGCGTTAAGCCAAGGCCCCATCCTCGTTTTTTTGTCGTAAAACCCGGCTTAAACACATTGGCAATATTTTTCTTACTAATGCCTTTTCCGGTATCGGTTACATCGATGATAATTCGGGCAGTTTCATCTTTTAAGTATACCGTTATGGCACCCTTGCCTTCAATTGCATCTAAAGCATTTTTTAATAGATTTTCTATTACCCAATCAAATAACGGTGGCGAAACCAAAGCCATCATATCGGCATCGCCATCAATCGTTAAATTAAAGTTGACCTTGCCGCTAGCTCTTTTGCGGATATAATCCATCATCGCCGTAACCTGCTGCGGTAAATTACATTCTTCTAACTGTGGTATGCTACCAATTTTACCAAAACGATCGGTGATTAATTTTAACCGATGTACATCTTTCTCCATCTCCGGCAACATTGCCTCCACTCCTTTTACATCTTTCAAAATTTCCATCCATCCTTCTAAACTACTCACAGGTGTACCTAACTGATGTGCTGTTTCTTTGGCCATACCGGCCCAAACCTGGTTTTGGGTACTACGATAATTGGTGCGTTGGGCTACTATGGCTATCGTAATAAACAAAGCCACAATCACCAATTGAATGATGGGGTAATAACGCACTTCTTTTTGAATCTTACTTTCACCGTAGTAATACCGATTGGCGATGTAGGGCGAATCGCTGATGACCAACTCAATAGGTTGATGCAATTGCTTAAACTGTGTCAATAGTTGCGCCAAATATTGAGGATCTGACTTAACTTGAATAGAATCGATGTTGATGTAATTGTTGGTGATACTATCTTTTTCGTTGGTTTCAATAATGGGTATATCATCATTTTCGGTAGAAATCTTAGAGGCCAAATTCAAACTTGCTTGATCAGTGGCATTCATAATAGTGCGTTGAGCTTCTACCCAAGCTTCTACTTTTTGTTTTTCTTCGGCACCAATTTTTTTACTGAGGTAATTACTGTACGCTATGGTTCCGCTTACAATTACTATTGCAATTAGGGTTAAAACGCCACGCCAATTAAGCCACTGCTGAATCATGCACTAAAAATAGAAAAGGTTTCTGTTATTTTTGTTGCCTTATGCATAACAGTCCACTTGTTGCAGTAGTTATCCTCAATTACAACGGCAGGCATCACTTGTCTAATTTTCTTCCGTCGGTGGTATCGGCAACCTATGCCAATCAACACATCATTGTGGCGGATAATGCATCAAGCGATGATTCGGTGGAGTGGCTGCAAGCAAATTATCCAACCATTACTGTAATTCAGTTATCGCAAAATTTCGGCTTTGCCAAAGGCTATAACGAAGCACTAAAACAGGTAAAAGCTGATTATTATGTACTGTTGAATTCAGATGTTGAAGTTACACCAAACTGGATTGAGCCGATTGTGGATTTGTTTTTGTCTGATGATTCCATTGCTGCTTGTCAGCCCAAATTATTGGCGTATCACCAAAAAGATAGTTTTGAATATGCCGGGGCCTCAGGCGGATGGATAGACAGTTTGGGTTATCCTTTTAGCCGTGGGCGGATTTTTGAAGTGTGTGAAAAAGACCTTGGGCAGTACAATACCACACAACCCATTTTTTGGGCTTCGGGTGCAGCATTGTTCATTAAGGCCTTTGCTTATCATGAAATGAATGGTTTAGATGAATACTTTTTTGCTCATCAAGAAGAAATTGACCTTTGTTGGAGACTTCAATTAGCCGGGTATAAAGTGATGGCTTGTCCGGCAGCAGTTGTTTACCATGTTGGGGGTGGCACATTACCAATAGGCGAAAGAAAGATTTACCTCAACTTTAGAAATAACCTGATTATGCTTTGGAAAAATTTAACTGCTGTACAAAAATGGAGGGTATTTCCATTGCGATTGGCATTAGACTGCGTGGCTTTGGGGAAAAACTTGTTAGGTGGGTCAATGGCGTCGGTAAGAGGGATCCTAAAAGCTTATGGCAGTTTTTTGGGTTGGTTGATGACCAAGCAATCTCGACAATGGTATCCTAAAAATAAGGCTGCAAAACCAGCAGGTGTCTACCATGGATGGATAGTGGTGGACTATTTTTTAAGGCATAAAAAAACCTTTTCTGAAATTATTGGCGAAGAAAATTGATTTTTAAGATTTACCACTATTTTTGCAACGCAAACAAACTAACCATGTCACAAGAAGTAAATACAAACGAACATAAAGATTTCACTCGCAATTGGGTAACCTCTTCTAGGTTTTTATTTTATACGCAAATTTTTTGCATCATGGCTTTTATCTTGGGTGGTTGTTTTCAACTATACAAGAGCCGTTATAAAGGTGCTCCAACAGTAGAAGTACCTGAAAACACTTTGTACACTCCTAAGTACAAATAAAAATTTTTGAATAAAAATTTTGTAGAGAACTTGAGAGTACTAAATTTGCACTCCCAAATCACAAACAAGTTCTTTAAATGACGGTAATAGGAAAACCTACGGTGAAGGTTTGAAAAAAGCAGATTTTTAGGATGAACCCGAAAAAACCCGTCAATAGTTCTTAATAGTACAAGCGGAAGTAGCTCATTTGGTAGAGCACGACCTTGCCAAGGTCGGGGTGGCCGGTTCGAGCCCGGTCTTCCGCTCCAAAGAATATCCCGTTAGCCGTTGGCCGATGGGATTTTTTTTAGTGTTGCCCCGGTGGTGGAACTGGTAGACACGCAGGACTTAAAATCCTGTGACCCGCAACGGTCGTACGGGTTCGATTCCCGTCTGGGGCACTTGACTAGAATAAAGGTGATTCTTAACCGAGTCACCTTTTTCTTTTTCCTCCAAAACCCTTGTCAGTAAAGGAATTGCTTCGAACAGGCTGTTTACTTTCGGAGTTCGAACCATGCTTTTTTTCTTATCATACAGGATTCCCTCAGGGAATATCAATTTTTGTAATCGATGCTTATCTTCATATGCTGCTGAAACCCACAACTGGCTTAGGTTTTGGGCAAGAGACAAACATTTTAAAATTGCTTTTTCATAGTTCGAACTCGATATTGTACTTGTATCAATTTCAAGGCTCATTTTTTTGATTTCATCATTTATTTGTTTTGTATATTTATTATACATGTCACTATTGATTTGGTCATTTAGGAACTTAATATCAACTTTTTCGAGTAGGCTTTTCTTTTCGGTTATTTTCTTCTTTAAAAATGTAGTATTGTTTTGACGGGCTTGTAATTTCTTTTTTAGCTTTTCCAACAT
The DNA here is from genome assembly GCA_943370285.1 of Methylophilus rhizosphaerae. Lineage (GTDB taxonomy): Bacteria > Bacteroidota > Bacteroidia > Chitinophagales > Chitinophagaceae > CALRQJ02. The sequence goes on from CALRQJ020000017.1 coordinate 31,305, forward strand.
CAGCTTCCTTAAAGTACTCGAGTATGATGGGATATATTGAAATTGGATCAATAAATCACTAAACTCGCTGTTGAGCCTTTTTGCGTTGACATTAATGGGTGAGAAACTATTTTTTGTCTTATAATACCAAATTCCTTTTGTTTTATACCCGGTGAAAGGTTGGCCACTTTCTTCATCCTTTGCAAAAATTTTTAGTGGAATTTCGTCATGACGTGAAACCTTAGGGATTGATAAAAGCGGTTGATTATTCAGTATGTCTTGGGCTTCTAAAAACAATTTAATGTCTATCAGTTGAGGATGTTTCCCTTTGATGAGTTTTCCCTCCACAAGTTTGCCTGTTACATAGCCTGCGTAAAAGGGGTTGGTGAATACCTGCCTAAAACTTTTGATAGATATGTTTACACCTTTAGTTCTCAATCGCTCTATAATCTCTGTATAGCTATATTTTCGTTCTATTAACATTAAAAATCCTTTCTTGATTTCTTTACCAACGTCTGTAATAATGTATTCATGGAAACATGCTCTTTGTTTAGGTTTGAGATTCTTATAACCTAAAGGTGTTGCATAAGGCCAATAGCCTTTCAGCATTACTTCTCGAGTATTAATGATTGTTCTGTCGCTTTTTAACCTGTTATCAAAGTTATTGAGCATATGGAAGAAATTCTCTTGTAGTCTTCCTATCGCAGTAGAGGTATCAATATCTTGTGTTACAGATTTTACCGTAATGCCTTCTTTTCCCAACTCTTCGCTTAAGAAAGATGCTTGAGCACCTGTTCGTGAAAATCTGTCGAAATTAAAGATGATAATGTAGGAGATATTTTTATGCTTACGAACATATTCCAACATTCTCATAAACTCTTTTCGGCCATCGGTCTTAGCACTTTCATATTTCCCCCCAAAGTGGGCTCGAAGCGGAATATTATGCTTCAGCGAATATTCATCACAATACTTTTTTTGAACCTCCAGGCTACCGTTGTTTTCAGCTTGCTCTTTACTACTAACCCGGGTATAAACAATACCATCACCGCCTCTTTTAATTACTTTTTTCTCATAACGTTTATCACTCAACGCTTGTAATGCTTTTTCAATGTTGCTGGTTTTCATCTTCATGCAGGTTTTGTAAATAAATATCAACTATTATTTCAGAGAATAATTGCAGCTGTTCAGCTACTGACAAATTGCTTAATCTGTTATTTTCTAAAATATCGGCTTTGTTATTTTTTAAAATGCTGTTTGTTGTTAATCGTTCATTTTCGGAGTTTAATGGTTGTTTGTGTTCATAATAACTGGGTTTCATTTTTACTCAGTTGAGGTTTTGCCATCTCAAATGGAAAAAACCTAATAAATAACCGAGCCGTCTCAAACGGGTCATTTAAAATATCTTTTGTGGGTTTTTGTGAATGATAAGGAGGTTCCTGTTCTTGTACTCAACTCAATACTCTCATAGTTTTGTAAGCCTAATAGCTTCATGATTTCTTTTGCCTTGCTTCCATCTACATGCCCATTTTGCTCACATTCAATCTTTACATATTTGCCACTTTTGTGGTCAATGGTGATGCTTATTTTCTGAATATTTTTTTTGCGAAGTTGAGTTAGTACCCACATCTCATCTTCATTAAGTACACCTGTATTTTCAACGAATTCGGCTTTATCCTCTTCTAATAAAATTTCAGTAATAAAATGAGATAAGGGAATAAAAAGATAAGGTTGATTGAAATCAAAACTTTTATTCGTACCGTCCATAACTGCAAACGATTCATCCTGATAAACAATAAATCCTGTTTCTAGACCTGCATTTAAGCAAGTTAGAATCAAACCAGAGAAATGACTGACTTCTGTTCTTAAGGCACTCATCAACAGTGGATCTTTATTTACCTTTTCAATTACTTGCATAAGTTCAACTTCTTGCTCATCAAGCTTTCTAATTTTCTTAAGGTTATAGTAATAGGCCAAATTGTCTTGTACTATTTTCTTGTAAAGATTTGCTTCATATGCATCAAGAAACTGTGCTTTGAATATGTTTTTCATGAGTTGTAGGGAACAACCATAATCTCTTAGGCACTTCAGTGTCTTTATCCATACATATTCAATAAAACTTATTCTGGCCCATTTGCCTTCTTCAATAGTGCCTAAGAGCCCATTCATTTTCCAGTAATGAAATGTCTTTGAGTCTATACCCGTTTGTTTCACAGTTAAGTTTTTAGACATCAATAAGCTGCCCTGCAACTCAAATGCTTTTGCGGTATTTTGATTTATTTCGGCTAATGAGATTTTATTCATACAGTAAAAGTACTAACTAATTCGTAATTTTGATTCAAAAAATACAACATGACTCAAAAAATTCAAAAAATCAAGTCCCCAGCAAGGACCTATTTCTCCGGCAGAGCCTGTTTGTTTTGCGGTGAACCCATTGAGGATCAAGCTCGATTAAGTAAGAAACATTGCACCCCATGGATCGATGAGTACGGAAAAAATCATAACTGTAGACGAAAACAACATCATATGCGGCATGCTGAGGATGAAAATATATTACTCGATCACAATACGAAACAACGTGAAACACAACGTCAAATTGAACGTCTAATCAAAACTCACGGCAATGAAGTTACTATAGCGATGTTAGATGCATTTGGCATTCAGCTTTCATCAGCGCTTGAACATAATTACACAACCTGTGGTGTAGAATCTAAATTCTTAGGCTACTCTATAATTTCAAAAGCAAAATCTAATCACCATAAAATAAGAAAACATGACTAACACAAATTTCATGACAGTATTAAACGCTGTTCACAATCAAAAACAAGAAAAAAAATTAATCATTACTGCTGTAGGAGGTATCCTTATTATAGGAGTGATTGCCTATACCTATAAAATTAGGTTAGAAAAAAAGAGTGCTGACTATGAAGCATTGATTGGTATGTATAACCAGTTAAACGCAGAAGTTAGTCGTACTAAAGTAGAAAACGCAACGTGTCAGCAAAAGGTAAAGAGACTTGAGCTTGAAAATTCAGTATTAGCTAGTCAAAGATCTGCTTCTTAGTTTCTCCTTTTTTTTGCTTAATTCAATGATTTAATCATTTTCGAAAAAGTTCATTTCCGTTCGTGAATGTTCAGCAATGTTCACGAACGTTCCCGAAAGTTCCCGAACGTTCTTTACCGTTCAGGAACGTTCCAAAATTGTTTTTCCTATTTTTTAAAATACTTGATACTTTCATTGTTTTAGGCATCATTTACGTTTCGGTGATTCTCGAAAAATATTGGTAACTTTTCGAGAAATCGTCGGTGTAAAACGCTTTAACAGAAGAAAAAATAGAAATCACAAAAGAAAACCAGTAATGTGTTTTTTCAACAGCCTGATGATTTCGGAAAAAAAATACCTCGAACTACTGAAGATCGAAAAGGAGATTAATGAAGCTTTTTTACCCGTAGTTAGTGGGTTTGAATTCGGTAATTGGCCCATCATAAAGCCTGATATTCGGGAAAACACAGTCGTTGATTGGAATGTGACTAATGCCGAATGGGGGTTAGCTCCGTTTTACGTTCAGAACAGAACACAACTAAAATCGGAAAGAATCAAATTGTCGACACTGAATGCAAGAAATGATAAACTTTTATCGAGCAATATTTGGAAAAAATCAGCTGCCGATGGAAGGTGTTTGATTTTAACGAGTGGTTTTTTCGAATACCGACATGTTACGAAAATCGGTAAAAGAGGAGAAGTGCTAAAAACTGTCGATAAATACCCGTATTTCATTACGATAGACGGTAATAATCCATTTTTTCTGATGGCGGGTATTTACAATACATGGACCGATAAGATAGCGGTAAAACGTTGGATACTTTTACAATCGTAACAACTGATGTAGCTTACACTACCATACTCACGGGCCCAAATTTACGGCCACCCAACTGGCACAAACAAGCGTACACCCTGCTGCCATTACAGGCTTTTTAAGCGACCAAAACCGCAGAAATGTAGATACCAAGCCCAAAGCCTTTATCAATTAGATATTATTTGATGAGCAATTTAAACCAGTTATTACCTACTTGCTCAAAACCGCTATTGTTGCCATCGTTGGTAATAAACGGTTTAAATAATGCTAGTTGTAAGATTAATGCCGGGGTCCCACAGCGGCGCTGCTAAGGCACTGCATGGAGACCCCCGGCAAGACAAAAGGTGAGATGGAGACCACAGTATAACAAAGAAATGAAGCAAAAACTGGCTCAATAACAAAGCCGTCTGCAACGGTGGCTTTGTTGTGATAATTTAACTTTTGCCTTATTCGTTTGAATAAAACAAGACTTCTTCATTACTTGAATAAATAACTAATTCAATATCTTGATTAGTTGTTAAAAAAATTTCCGCAAAATTCTTCGCTTCATTCAGTGATTCAAAGACTGTATAAACCTTTTGATATTTATCAACCGCTAAGACAAGTTGCTCGTCCAACACATGTCCATTTTTTTTATCAGCCCTGATAAGAGCCACTTGATTCTTTTTTAACTCTGGGAAAGACTCCATGCTATCTTTATAAAGTTTAGTGATATTCTACTTTAGCATTCTTAACCTTGCCTTTTAGTAAAACTTCAGATTCATTTACTTTTTTACCGGACTGTTTTAAAACTACGTTTTTAGCACTTGGGCTTTTAACAACTGAGGAAGATTTTACTGTTTTTGACATTACAACACCATTACCAGAAGGACGTTTAGCATAGTTTATGGCTACATCTTTGTTTGTAGTCCATGATGAATATTTACTAGCTGTGTTACCAGCATTATGTTGAGCTGCTGTTGCATTACCTCCTTTAGGAACTGCTGTACCCTTAGTTGCATTTCCAAACCCTGCATGGGATTCATTAACTCCTCGATACAAGGTAATTGTTTCTGCTTTTGAACCATTAGCAGCCGCACCAGCACCAGCAGTTAATGCTATACCAATACCAAAATCTGCATAACCAGCAACAGTATTAGCTGTTTGTTGAGAGACCCCTGTAGCTTGTAACCCCTTACTAATCCCCTGCTCAGTAAAAGTTTGTGTGGAATTACCTGAAAAAAGTTGCGTTAAACCTGCGGCAAAATTATCAGCGCCATGTACTACTGCTGCCCCTCCAACAACTGCACCTATACCAGTCCAAGAAGTTGCAGCACCACCGACAGCACCTACAACCATTTCAGCAAGTCCGCCAACAACTTTTACTGCTCCCCATATTCTTGTTGAAGTACTTGGTGGGTCATCAGAGCCTCCCATCTCTGGCTCATCGCCCAAGGGGTCACTAAAAGATACTGGATTATCAAAATTAGAAGCATATGGTGACCATGCTTCCATATTTTCAATCTTTGGGTCTATTTGCCACCATCTTCCAGTTTGTGGGTCTAATTCCCTAAAGAACGCATCGTAAACGGCTAAATCTAAATCATTTTCCCACTCAATTCCGTTATACTTTTTCTTATTCTCTAAGCTTCCGGCTGCCTTAGAACTTATCCCCGCCATTGTCAATCCGAACGGATAATAATGGGTTTCTTCTACGAGTGGGCCACGGGTGTGAGTCACTTGAAGGTTATCAAAGAACCTGCCTACCGGCAGGCAGGCGCTGCAATATTGGGTGTTTCATTGCTGGTGTAAATATATAAAAATCCGTTGGTGGTTATGGCACGGTTCGTTATAATATGTGTTAAAAATTCTTCGTTATTTCCTACTTGCTCAATGCCGCTGTTGTTGCCATCGTTGTTAATAAGAGGTTTAATTAATGGTAGTTTAATGCCGACGTCTCATAGCTGCGCTGCTAAGTCAATGCATGAACTAGCCTATTAAGATAAATAAAAAAATTAATTAGTGTCGATTCTATTGATTAATACACCAAGAAAACCCATTCCCAACGCACCTAAAAATGCAAAGCCTAATAATTTAAACTCACTCATAACTAATAAAACACTTGAAGAAATGAAAAAAAATGCTACAAGTATTAGCAATTTCTTGTTTATCAAGAAAAAGGACCGACTTGGTATTGTTACTTTCTCAGTATTGTTTTTTTTCCATAAAGAAATAGCTAACAATGGAGAAAGGAAGATGATGATAAAAGGAATCCATCTAACCAAAATAGAAACTCCATATTTTTGCCAAACCATTAATAGCACTACTATCAGTGTTATGTAAGTAAAATAATTTCTGCTCGCTTTCATATTCTTATAAATCATTTACCGGTAACTACCATTTGGCTGTAAAAACAAAGTTCCTCCTTGTCTTCCTACAGGAACAAATTTAGATGGAGATGGCAGTGTCACTGGTGGTTCAATATAAGATTGAGTTCCCTTTGAACTTCCATTACTCTTGCTAGTTGAAGGAGAATTTCCTGTTATTAACTTCTTTACGATATTTAATGTACCCGTTGCAACACCTGATGCTGATGTTGAAGCGGCTACTTTTCTATTATTAACATAACCTTCTTGTTTCGTCTTCATGTCCATAATATTTTCTTGGCGGGAGGCATGTATTCACACAATGGGTCAATCTGAAAGAACCTGCCCGTTTGTGCATCATACATCCTTGCGTTAAAGTCGTATGTTTCTAATCCACTACCGTCACTAAACTCTCTTTCCTGCTTCTCGTTACCGTTAAACTCATAACGATTTTCCAAAACACCCAGTGTAAAAATTCTTCATTATTACCTACTTGCTCAAAGCCGCTGTTGTTGACGTCGTTGGTGATAACGGGTTTAAATTGCTCATCAAACAATATCCAATTGATAAGAGATATAGGTTTTATAAATTTTCCATTAGCTTTTTGAAGTAGTGTATTTGACCCAAAATTAAGGGGCTTAAAAATATCGCTAAACAAGTTACCCAAAACATTATTCCTTCTGGTGGTAGCGGAACATTTTTGCCCCAAATTACCGTAGACAAAACCGATAAGCCAACATAAATCAATAAATTAAAAAGAGAAAATAAAACAGGCTTATATAATTTGATAGTTTCAACGTACTTAAACAATAGAAAATACAAGATTATAAATGGTAAACCATAAAATAATACTCTCCAAAAATTCCATAAAATAACTGAATCAAAACTACCTTCGAAATCTAAAGAATCAAAAATATTATTGAACAAAACCACAAAAAAACAACCTATTGTTTCAATAATAAATAGGCTTACATATAATATAATAAAATTAATAATCTTACTCATTGTGTGCCTTTTTAATTAGTTCTTGCCCTAATTTTACCCTGTCCGCATAATTCTTAAAATTAAAAGACTTTCCTCCATTAAAGCATTCTTTCATAACATCGTTTACGGCTTTTGGTCCAAGAGTTTTTGCAACATTTCCAGTAAAAAGTTCATTGATATTGTCAATAATTGAATTAAGGTCATCTCCTTTATAGCTGTTGATATATTCTTGAACTTTAGATTGCTCAAATTCCACCATTTTATTATCTAAAGCCATTCCTGTCAAGCCTTCAAAAGATTGCTTTGCCCCATTGGCATCTGTAAAACCTCCTGAAAGTTTCCCGTCAGCCAATAAATCTTTAGCATTTTTCATATTATGAGAAAACAAAAACTTGTTTCCACCTTTCAAAAAAGCCTCTGTGTTGTCTTTTATTACCCATAAATTAGGTGTTTCAGTAGCACCAACTGCGTTTAATCCTGTTACCAATTGAGCTGCACCGAACCACTTAGAACGATAACCTTTTGCATCTGCTTGACTTTGAGCCCATCCATAATAAGCATTTCTTTGATAAACAGTTTGGAAAGCATCTGACCTTAAATGCTGTGTACTATACGAAGCTGCTGAATTAAATGTCTTACTATCGTAAGCCCCTAAAGTAGAATACCATTGTGTGGCTTTTAATGTAAACCATGGATTTAGTTTTTTATATGACGGCACGGGTTCTCTACCATCAGCATCAAAGAACATTATTGGGTTATTAGCCATCGCAGAGTATGGCGACCATTGTGGGTATTTGCTTGCTAACGGGTCAACAACATGCCATCTTCCTATCTGTCCATCATACATCCTTGCACCATAATCCAACCACTTTAATCCACTACCATCAGAGAACTCTTCTTTTTGTTCTTCTTTGCCGTTGTATTTGAGCATATTCCTCACTGCGTTCGGAATGACGGTTGCTTTTGAACTTATCCCCGCCATCGTCAATCCGAACGGATAGTAATGTGTTTCTTCTACTAATGGGCCACGGGTATGAGTCACTTGAAAGTTATCAAAGAACGCTGCAATATTGGGTGTTTCATTGCTGGTGTAAATATATAAAAATCCATTGGTCGTTATGACACGGTTGGTTATAATATGTGTTAAAAATTCTTCGTTATTACCTACTTGCTCAAAGCCGCTGTTGTTGCCGTGATTGGTAATAACGGGTTTAAATAATGATGGTTGCAAGCTTATTGCTAGTGTCGCTAGGATTACGCAATTGAATCGTTAATGAGACCCTCAGAACGACTAAAAGCCCCTATGGGGCTTATAGCGACTAGATACAAATTTATTTTATCCTACACCGGATGATTTAATCGTAAAATCAGAAAAAATGACACTAAAAGTAGAATTGGGATTAAACCTGTAATCAGAGCCCAAAGTCTTCTTTTGCCAACACTTTTAGAATTAAAGCTATTAATATATAGATCCATTCTTTCTTTTGTATAATATCTATAGTTCAGGATAATAATAAATATATATATAATAATTGTTACTAATTTATTTCTAGATAAAAAAGTAAAAAAAGATGCCTTAAAATACTCGTTAATAATCAAAACAAAAAGCAATAATGCGAGACTTTGATAGATAACTATGACCAACTTAGCATGGAAATAGGGGTCAATTCGTTTTTGCTTTAAGTAATGTTTATAAGAACTTGCAAAGATATTATCGAAAAAAATCATTTTAATATGAATTAAAGTTAAAACGCTGGTTTGGTATATTGTGTTGGAACTCCACTTTTTGCAGCTGTTTCTTGGATAGTTTCAGAAATCCCTTTTCCATTATTTAAACCCATACAAACCAAATTTGCAACAAATATGAATGGAGCAGTTACTGGCAAAGCCACAGATACATAAAGTAATGCTGCATCAACTCCATGTTTCATTTGTACGCCATTTGCAGCAGCATCAACAACTGTTAACAGAGCACCTGCACCTGCTAAAGTTGAACTCGCCTTTTTTGCAAAATTCTCTACTACTTTAGCCTTTCCGAATTTCCCTCCTAATTCCATGCTCTTTAGTGCTGTATTATCAACAGCATCTAAGATTGTTTTTGTGGCCTCTATCCCTTTAGATAAATCATTATCTGTTGAAAAAGACTGTTGCGGAGAACTTTCTGGTTCAGTTGAGTGTGCAGCAGTATTAGTTGATTTACCATCTTCTAACCTTGTAGATGTTCCATTATCATTTAATTGGTAAGCTGTTCTTTTATCAGTATCATTTTTATACCCATTTTGAATAATTCCAGTTTTGCCTATATACTCAACGTCGGTATTTTTTTGTTTACCATTTTGGTTTTGACCTTGTGAAGTCGCCCAATCTAAAGCACTTTTTTGGTCAACAACTTTATCAACCCAATCCACATGTAAATCTCCATACATATCTCTATACTTGAGCCAATCAATAGCTCTCATACCATCTGGGTCAACCAAATCTTAGTGGGTTATCAAAAGCATAATTATATGGCGACCACCTTCTCATTTTATCTGCAAGTGGGTCTATTGCCATCCATCTCCCTGTCTGGTTATCATACATCCTCGCTACATAATCCAACCATTCTAATCCACTACCATCGCTGAACTCTTCCCTTTGTTCTTCCTTACCATTGTATTTGAGTTTGTTGCTTGGGGATGTTGTAGCAGCCTTGCTACTTATTCCGCTCATTGTCAATCCGAACGGATAGTAATGAGACTCTTCCACTAGTGGGCCACGGGTATGGGTCACCTGAAGGTTATCAAAGAACCTGCCTACCGGCAGGCAGGCGCTGCAATGTTTGGTGTTTCATTGCTGGTGTAAATATATAAAAATCCGGTAGTGGTTATGGCACGGTTGGTTATAGTATGTGTTAAAAATTCTTCATTATTTCCTACTTGCTCAAAGCCGCTGTTGTTGCCATCGTTGGTGATAAACGGTTTAATTAATAGTAGTTGGAAGTTTAATGCTGGGGTCTCATAGCTGTGCTGCTATGGCATTTATGGAGACCCAATCAGGAATAGAAAATAAGAATTAACAATTGGTTCGTGAGGAGTGCGAAGAAATTATAAAACCTTTACAAATTTTAAACCACCTTATTAAATCCTTAACTTAATGACGTTGCCCCAGCAAGACAAAATCTCTCAACTAAGTAAAATAGAAAAGCACCGAGAGGGAGCTTTGTTAGTTTTAATTTCCTAAAGTAGAATCAAAGTTTATTTGATAAGGCTTTTAAATTGCTCTTAAAATATTTCAATGAAAGCATATCCCCAAGTGATAAAATTAGAATTTGATAAATAGACAACCCAATAATATGAACGATATAATCTGTTAGTAAATTATTCATTTCATTTTTCTGAAGAAAATGTTGAATAACATTAAATAACCCAGATAATGATGTACTTAACTCAATGGCTATATCCAGAGCGTACATGTTCTTATCAAAGGTTATACATAAGAGTACAATTGCGTAAATAAGAGGCCCCCCCCATAATACTCTTTTATTTAAGAAAGAAGATAGAATAAAAACCATAACACAATAAATGAGAGGTAATAAAAAATACTCACTTATGCTTTTTTTAAAACCTATAGAAACATAATTTATTAGAAAAAAGAAAAAAAAGTTAACCGCCAAAAATATTCCCAAGCAAATAAGCGAAAAGCTTAAATTGTTTTTAAGGTTGCTCATAATTATCTTCTTTTTTCTTGGTATTTCTTGTATTCTTTTGCATTTGAAAGTCCAGGATTTCCACTGCCAAAGAGACCTTCTATATAATCAGAAATATGTCTTAAACCAGTTTTTGACATATCTATATGACCAGGTATATTATCAGTAGCAGATTTTGCACCGTTATAATATTTAAGCTCAATACCAGATGAACTTAAGCCTCCAGAACCTTTTGCAGCTGTGCTTTGATGAGGATCAGAAAAACTTCTATCATCCCAACTTGCCGTATATTTATTTGCCGCATCACTGTTTGCAAAACCTGCAAACCTGCCTTTGAAATCTTTATTATCAGTTTCTAAAACTGTAACATCCTTTTGAACTTGACCAATATCAAAACCCATAGCTACCAATCCATCTTCAACCATTTTCTCAACCAACCTTCCTTCCAGCCTTGTTAAATATCCGCCTTGTTTATCGCCTTCAATCCAACGTGATTGAGATATTCCGTCCTGATAAAATCCATTAACTGAATTGCCTTCGCCTGGCTTATACTCCTCTGAAAATGTTCCATCTGCTTTTCTATTTACAGTATATGTTCCATTGCCTAATGGTCCATAATTATCTGCTTCATTATTTATTGTTGAAGTGCCTGTTAGTTTATTGTCTTTATCGTAGGTATTGGTAATTATTACAGCTTCAAGTCCTTCTAATTCGATTGCGTTGATTACTCTATTTTCTGAAAAAGCGTATGTAGAATTATAGACGTACTTATCAGCAAGTGGATCTATCTGCGTAAATCGGCCTATTTGAGGATCGTGCTGACGATACTTAAATTCATAAAAATCAACATCGAATGCATCATTAAATTCCTGGCCCTGAAATTTGATTTTATTTTCAAGATTCCCCGCTGCCTTACTACTTATCCCCGCCATTGTCAATCCGAACGGATAATAATGTGTCTCTTCCACTAGCGGACCACGAGTGTGTGTTACTTGAAGGTTATCAAAGAACGCAGCAATGTTGGGTGTTTCATTGCTGGTGTAAATATATAAAAATCCGTTAGTGGTTATGGCACGGTTGGTAATAGTATGTGTTAAAAATTTTTCATTATTTCCTACTTGCTCAAAGCCGCTGTTATTGCCATCGTTGGTAATAACCGATTTAAATTAATGGTTATTGTAAATTTAATGCCGGGTCCATTGGCTTACTGACCTGGCTTGTTAGGGAAACTCCAGCAGGACTAAGTTGTTTCCAAACTCATTTATGATTTTCTTTTTCAGCAGGAGATGAAGCAAAAACTGGCTCAGGTACTTTTAGGATAACTTATCTAAACAAGGCATAAGCTAAAAAGCCATCTGCTAATTTGATAACCGATGGCTTTTATATTTAACCTGCTTAAACTCGCTATAGTTGGAGGTGAAGAACAACAATTGTAAATAACATAACAATAAAATTATTATCAACTCGGAGCTTGTTGTTCACTTATTGCCCTTAAAACGGTAGCTAATCTATCTAAATCACTATATGTAAAAACTTCTTTTTCTACAATAGATTTTTTCAAATAATTTATATCATCTTTTAGTGACCCTACTACAATTTCGGGTGGGTTCTTAAAATCATTCCACTTATCGGCTGAAATTAGCCAATACTCATCCGTGCTAAAATTAAAATATTGTAAATGGTCCTTTTCTAACTTATCAATTATTAGCTTAAAGAGGATTTCAATTTCATTAATTGTAATACTTGACATTAATTTAAGTTATTATTTAAGGATTTAGATTTTCTAATTTTTTTAAAAATTGTTGTAGCTGTTGATTAGCCTTCTCCAATTCGCCCTTATTTTTATTTATTTGTTTTTCTAAAGACTTAATCCGGCCATCAATTTTTTGTTTACGCAATTCTTGACTAACATTCTTTAATTCTCCATTATTGTCGTACTTATCTGGATCTTTCTTATAATCATCAAGTTTTTGTTCATGCTCCTTTACGTTCTTTTCCAACGACTTTACAGATTTTTCTAATGATTTAATTTCACCCTTTAATTTATCTTTTGCAGTTTCTTCATTAGATTGGCTTTTAAGCGTAAGTGGTACTAGTGAACGGGCAACAGTAGCATCTCTTAAAGCTATTGGCATCCTTGAAGCAGCAGATGGAGTGCCCTGTCTTTGAACCCATTTAACTACCCAAAGTAGAGATCTTCCCCCTCGTATAACCCATGGATTTCTTCCATCAGGGTCGTCATGTAAAATAGGATTATTAAATCCAAAATGATAAGGAGAAAAATTCTCCTGATTCACTTCTGTTTCAGGGTCAGTTTGTATAAATCTTCCTATTTGCTGGTCATAAGTTCTTGCATTGAAATCGTAAACTTCTAAACCACTTGCATCTCTGAACTCTTTGTTTTGTATTTCATTTCCGTTGAAGCCTCTTTTATTTCCACATCCACAACTTGCATCATTACCACCTGCACTTACAGCCCTTGAAGAAATCCCTGCCATTGTCAATCCGAACGGATAGTAATGCGTTTCTTCTACTAGTGGACCTCGGGTATGGATTACCTGAAGGTTATCAAAGAACCTGCCTACCGGCAGGCAGGCGCTTCAATGTTTGGTGTTTCATTGCTGGTGTAAATATATAAAAATCCGTTGGTGGTTATTGCACGGGTGGTTATAGTATGTGTTAAAAATTCTTCATTATCGCCTACTTGCTCAAAGCCACTGTTGTTGCCATCGTTAGTAATAACCGGTTTAATTATTGGTAGTTGGAAGTTTAATGCCGGGACCCCATAGCTGAGCTGCTAAGGCAATGCATGGAGACCCCTGCAAGACAAGGAGAAACCTCTTATCTCATTATTTTTTTTGAAACTAACTATTTTGATGCGACGTCAGTTACTGCATCTGTTAAAACGATATTGCCTATTATAAATCCAACTTTTAATAGTACAGAAAAACACCACACATTAGATAGACCAGATATACGAATCGGCAATTCGTTCTGGATAATATTAACTAACTCTATTTGAGATCTTTCACCCAAATATTTGATTTGAGTAGTATCTAATTTATTTGCCCAAGCAATCATTGCATGTCGTAAATCAATAGCACTTATTTGATTTATATAAGTACCCCCTTTAAATTCCATTATAAATGTGAAAGTATGCATAATTAGTTGCTTCCTTTTGCCCTTTAACTATGATTCTCCCCTGTATTTTCCATTTTCTTCTTCTCGTGTTTCATTAAGGTTTCTAATTTTTCCAACTCTTTTTTTCATCCTTTGTTTTATTTGCTTTACTTTCTAAGGCATCTCTTTTTGACTTTGCTTCAACAAAAAACATAGGAACACCAAGCAAGTATAAAACCTTTACTAATTTTAAACCGGCTTATTAAATCCTTAATTCAATGACATTGCCCCAGCAGGACTAAAAAAAGTTAGCGAAGGGGTTTGAGCTATTAATTGCAGTTTAGCTCTTTGAACCGCTTACGAGCTAAATCATAAACCGACAAATTGATAAACTCTACTTCAATATCATGTTGTTTTTGCGGCTTGTTTTTATAAATTCCTGATTTTTCTTCAAATATTAATCTTAAAGAAGCACAATTTGTTACTTTATTGATTATAAGTTTTCGTAAAGGCAATGGACTGTGGAAAGAAGAAAGAATTCCTGCATTTTGATAATCAAACTGAATCTCTTTAAGAAATGAAGGAAGTTGACCTACTGAGACAGCGTTATTTATAGAATCTGCATGTTTATCTACAAAAAAATCTAAAGGAGATTTGTCTATATTATTTATCAAATTCGTATCAATAACAATTGTATGTTCTTCATTAACAGAATCACCTGCAAACTTTTTTTCTTCTTTAGATTTAGGCATACAGCTTAATGCAACTATAATGGCGAATAACATAACATTTATTTTGTATCTCATTGTCATCAGTTTATTGCTATTTGTAACTTACCGTGTGTATATGGCATTTTATCCTTACCTCCTAGTTCTTTTACTGCCCTATTATTAGCATCGGTTTCAGCATCTTTCGGCATCTTTTTATTTACCTCTGCGAAAGCATTGTTATATATAGACTGAATATATTGGGCTTTTGTTATGCCTTTGACTGCATCTGGATTTTCTGCCTTGACTTTATCATACTGTTTATCAGCCTGATTTAAAACATCATCAATTTTTCCTGTAAAGGTTATTGCTTTAGTCTTTCCATTATTAGTAGTCTTCCCAAATCCGCTATTAACTGTAATCGACGACTTAAAGGCTTCTTCAATTTGATCACCATGAGCCTTTTCATGAGCAGACACTTCTTTTGCTAAACCTGGATTCTTTCTATCAAGACTCCATCCAGCCTGTAATTGCGGATTGATAAATTCATTAACGGTTAACTTAACATCGTATTTACCACTACTATTCTTTGAGTAAGTTATTCCTTGAGATCCCTTATATATTCCAGTTACTCCTAAATCATGTATTGTATTCGGGTTGAAGGGTAGTTGAAGTGTCTTGCCATCTCCTGTAGCATATTGTTGAGGAGTTCTTGTAACAACAACTTCTTTACCATCAGGGTCAATATGAATAACTGGATTATTAAGAACATATACAAATGGAGAAATTGAAAAGTACTTATCAGCCAAAGGATCTAAAACCATCCACCTACCAATCTGCCCATCATACATCCTCGCCCCATAATCCAACCATTCCAATCCAGAACCATCGCTAAACTCTTGTCTTTGTTCTTCCTTGCCATTGTATTTGAGCAGATTCCTCACTGCGTTCGGAATGACAGCAGCTTTTGAACTTATCCCCGCCATCGTCAACCCGAACGGATAGTAATGGGTTTCTTCTACTAGTGGGCCACGGGTATGGGTTACCTGAAGGTTATCAAAGAACCTGCCTACCGGCAGGCAGGCGCTGCAATGTTTGGTGTTTCATTGCTGCTGTAAATATATAAAAATCCATTGTTGGCAATGCCACGGTTTGTTATAATATGTGTTATAAATTCTTCATTATTACCTACTTGCTCAAAACCGCTATTGTTGCCATCGTTGGTAATAACCGGTTTAAATAATGCTAGTTGTAAGATTAATGACGGGGTCCCATAGCTGCGCTGCTAAGGCAATTCATGGAGACCCCAGCAAGACAAGGCCAACAAGCTATTCTTCCTTGTTAAGTAGTTGCATTAATTTACCGTTTTGATTTTTGCATTTTTAGGTAGTGGTTGAGATGGTCTTAAAATACAAAAGTTCTTGAGAGGCACTTTGGCTAAATTTTTATACTCAGTTTTTTTATGACACTATCAATTTTATCCTTTATCTCTACTTGATATCCTTTATTATTATTTTTCAAAAAATTCAAATCTTCCTGCCTACCTATATAGGTAAATGCATCTGAAACTTGCAATGGGAACATTTTAAATAACTTCCTTAAAAAAGCGCTTGCTTTTTCATAAGAAAAATATTTAATCGCTGCATAAATTAGCATTTCACATTCTTTGCCCAGATTATCAGAAGTGAGTTTTTTATCTAACCAATTTGTGATATTTTCAACTTGTGCACTGGCAATAGTATTGCCAATAGCCCATTTTAAACTGAACGAACTATTCGCATCATCAAAAAGATGGATTAATAAAGCTCCATCAAAAGGTTTTTCAGCAATAGCTAAACCTCTTATCAGCATTTCTTGAGAATTATACGTATTGTCAATTTTAGGTATCCATTTTAATAACAATGCTGCGAGTTTGACATTAACCTTTTTCAACTTCAATAAGTCACTGGCACTTTCTATTTCAGGAAACCCTTCTGCATGCAAATCATTAATAAAAGGAGTTTCAATAAGTTTTATTTCAGCCAGTTTCTTTTGCATGTTTTCTTTATTCTGCAACTGCTTTTCATTATATTCCGAATTTCGTTCAAGTTGTTTTATTAAATCACTTGCTTTCATAGCTAATCAATTTTATAGAACTGGTAAAAGTTTTAACGTAATATTTCCTAGTGTAACTTGTTGTTGCAACGGTTTGGTTAACTGTGTCGAAGGTCTTACGTGTAATTCGAAGTTTAATCCCTGCTGTTGCGAATATTGCAAGTAATCTCTTATTTGATTTGTTAGAGATTGTTTCGATACATTCTTAACTTCAGATAAAGTAGTATTTGTCAGCCCATCGGGCACTCTATATTTTGCTGTACCTGTTAGGGATGGTATTCGGGTTGTATTTTGTTCAATGCCTGCTGCTGCCATACCTTCTCTGCCTAACTGTCCTGCTGTCTTTGTAGCATTTGTAATTTCTACTGCTCCAGCACCTTTCACTCCTGCACCTAATCCTTTTGTTCCTACCACCACTGTAGCAACATCGGTAACTGCTTCACTAATTACTGTCGCTTTTTCAAAACCAGTACCATTTTGCAACGTATTTACTTTACCTGCTACACCAATAGCCATATTGGCTATTCCTTCTGGTGTATTCATATTAAGCAAAGCTTTTCCTGTCTCAATTGGATGTGCTATTGTATTACCAACTCCTGCAATGGTTTTTTCTATAGATTTTCCAACACCAACAACAGCTCCTATTGTTTTAGATGTATTGCTGTTAGGGTCAGTTGTAACTTTCTTGGCTGCCCATTGCATTATATCATTGATAAATGCAGGTTCTAATCCATCAACATCTACAGCAATTGTAGGTTGGTTTCCTGCAAACTGAAAAGGAGTGTAATAAGGATAATCAGAGGCAAGAGGGTCAACAGAATGGAAGCGTCCTAACTGCGGGTCAAAATTATTTCTAAAGCCATACTCAAACCAGTCAAGGTCTAAGTCCTCATTTAATTCTTTACCATTAAACTTTATATCATTATCTAATGACCCTCCAGCCCTTGAAGATATCCCCGCCATTGACAACCCGAACGGATAGTAATGCGTTTCTTCTACTAGTGGGCCACGAGTGTGAGTCACCTGAAGGTTATCAAAGAACGCTGCAATATTGGGTGTTTCATTGCTGGTGTAAATATATAAAAATCCATTGGTCGTTATGGCACGGTTGGTGATAATATGTGTTAAAAATTGTTCATTATTTCCTACTTGCTCAAAGCCGCTGTTGTTGCCATCGTTGGTAATAACGGGTTTAAATAATGATAGTTGTAAGTTAAATGCCGGGGTCCCATAGCTCTGCCACTAAGGCTGTGCGTAGAGACCCCAGCAGGACAAAGGCATCTATTTATCTGCTCTGTTTAAAGCTTATATGATATGACTTTCGGTAAAAGATTGAGTGAGGTTCGTAAACAAAAAAAGATAAGCCAGGATGAACTGGCTAAGGCCATAGGTACGATCTCTGTAACGGTTGGCAGATATGAACGTGATGAAGTAAAACCTTCTATTGAAGTGGCTGCAAAAATTGCGGATGCCCTGGAAGTGTCGTTAGATTACCTGTCTGGCAATAGCAACCAACTACTGGAAAAAAATATTGTAAAGCGGATCACTGATATACAAAACTTACCTGCTGAAGATAAAGCTCATTTATTCGCTCTCATGAATGCTTTCCTTAGAGATGATCATAAAGCAAAAAAAGCTTACGCTCAATAAAACAAAAGCCACTCGAGTGAGTGGCTTTGTTATCAGAGATTTCCTAAGATGTAATGATCGAGTCGCATATCATTAGCACCGTTAAACTCTCTTCCCTCTGTTTGCACTTCAACATTAAACATAATTCCGTAATCCTTGACTGAGCCATTTTTATAAGGTGAGGAGCGATCATATTCAGGGCTAAAAATCATTAACCGAGCATAAGTTTTTCCATCTCTACATCTAACAAAAAAACCTTTTTCCTTACCACTCAACTCATATCTATTCACATAACCTACTTCGGGTGCTTTAATGATAGCATCCTTTGCTTTATTAAAAATGGGAACTATACCACCTTTTTCAGGTGCGATTAAAGTTTTTGGATAACCTGTTCCAGAATATTTTTCAATACCCAAATCAATGCTATCCGATGATTGAGTATTTGTACCATTCAAAAGATTAATTGCGTGGTATGTTCTGGTGATAGATGGATTCATATTATAATCCCTTGTAAAGACAGCTATTTGACCTAAATCTTTTAATATTCCAGTGGCTGTATTCCGACTCAACCTAAGATCTATATCGGAAGTCTTACTTAAATCCTTTATTTCTGTTACAGCAGGATGGTAGTTTCGAGCTACACTACCTATATCAACTTTAAACGCTTCTTCAAACTTTGCTTCAAAGCGACCTTCACTATTTGTTGTAGTATCAACTTTGTCATATGTTTCTTCTTCTCCCACCCTTCGCCAACCAAGTAAAGTAACACGGGCATTAGAAATGGGGTTACCTGTGAGGCTATCCAAGACTACACCCTTGACTAAAATGTCTTTAGTGATGTTGTTGCTACTATTACAAGATATAAAACCTATTGCCAAAACAATTATTGATATTGATATGATGTGTTGTTTCATAGGTTAATTCTTCTTTTTGGCTGGGATTTCTTCAATAGGTTTTCCGTTCATTACCTGTTCTATCATTTTATTTACATGTGGCTGTGCTTTTTCAGGTATATTACCATGGGTAATATTATCATCAACTGCACGGTAATTACGAACATTAGTTTTCTTCGAGTCTTTAGCTCGTTTAGCATTTCCATTAGAACCAGGTGAGTTTGATGTTCCCGCATTTGACTTTTTACCATCAGAACTTTCAGAGTTTTGTCCACCCGATGATTTTCCAGAGTCGTTAGTTTGATAAATGTTTACTGCATCCTTAACATTATCCGGGATTACATTATCTACTGTGCTATTTTGTAAAAATCCATCTGAAGCATCAACAGTTACCAACAAATCAACAGTTATACCTTCATCTTTAAGAGCTTTCGCTAACTCTACTGCAAAGTCGCCTCCATAGCTATAACCATAAATTATAAGCTTTTCTCCTGCTGTGTAATTATCCTTAATAAAGCTTAAGGCATTACTTACAGAACTTCCTGATGTCGCACCAGATGCAATAACTCTCGTATCTAAATCAATACCATTTTCCTGAGCAAATTTTTGTGCCTCTCGAACCACCCTCCCTGTAGAAGCTGCATCTTTTGAATTGGGATCAATCGTTTTTCCACCTCCTTCAAAACCTCCGGTAAATGCAACTATTACATCTTCGCCATCAGGGTCAATGTAAATAATCGGATTATTTAAGGCGTACGTGTATGGAGAGTACGAATTCCATTTATCAGCCTTCGGATCTTGTGTATGCCACCTTCCAATCTGGTTATCATACATCCTCGCTCCATAATCCAACCATTCCAATCCACTACCATCAGAGAACTCTTCCCGTTGTTCTTCTTTGCCGTTGTATTTTAAAGATTGCTTAGGCTTGCCCGCTGCTTTACTGCTAATCCCATTCATCGTCAATCCGAACGGATAGTAATGTGTTTCTTCTACTAGTGGACCACGGGTGTGAGTCACTTGAAGGTTATCAAAGAACCTGCCTACCGGCAGGCAGGCGCTGCAATATTGGGTGTTTCATTGCTGGTGTAAATATATAAAAATCCATTGGTGGTAATGGCACGGTTCGTTATAATATGTGTTAAAAATTCTTCATTATTACCTACTTGCTCAAAGCCGCTGTTGCCATCGTTGGTGATAACCGGTTTAATTAATGGTAGTTGAAAGTTTAATGCCGGGGTCCCATAGCTGTGCTGCTAAGGCAATTCATGGAGACCCCAGCAAGACTAAACTAACACCTGTTCAATTGCTCTAATTATAATTTACCTCTATTTGCTACTTAATCGTTAAGGATTCCAGAATAAATAACGCTTTCTCTTTAGCTACATGTTCTTCGTGTTCAGTAATTTTTAGTTCGATATCAACATATTTCTTAGCAGGGAAAATAAAAAATATATTTGCTAAAAATACATTATTATTTTTAAGTTCGTCATAATAAGACGTACTCATTATACTTGCAGAATATCCATTAATTAATTTTAGTTCCTCATAAATTTGAGCATCTGGATTTTTAGAAAATGATGCTAATTTAGCTTTAACAACTTTCCGTGTTTCTTCAAAATTTTTATCCCAACTAGGATAAACACTATAATCATCAACCCTAATCAATATAAAACTTGATGTGTCAGGGGTGAAAATCTTGGCATTAAAATAGATAGCAGGATTATAATATTCAACAGTATCAGATTTAGTCCAGCTAGTAGGCAATTGCAGTTTTATACTGTCATTTAAAAAAGTCTTATGTGCATAATCATCCATAGCATACTTCAAATTATTTTGACAAGACAGTAATAATAATATAAAAAGGGGCTTTTTCATGTTAGGTGGGCTTACTCTTGAGTTGTTAAATTAGGTGTTGAAACTGAAGTGCCAAATCTTTTTATAAATGCTTGATGTATTTCGCTTGAAGTTTTCTTATATGGGTATAATGATCCATGAGTAACAGTATTTGCAGATGAATTTATGTAATCATCAAGTTTTTTGCCATTGAATTGAATACCGTTATAAAGCGTTTGACCGCTTGCCATAATATTTTCATAAACATATTTACCATTTGCATCTGTTGTTATACGAGGCCCGTCATCTTTCATATCTGCCATATGCCCAGCAGCGTGATTAATGATAAATGCCATTGTTTCTTCCATTGAACTTTTATAGTCTTTTGAAGTAGTTTCTCTTACAACATTTGTCTCAATTGCTGTTATGTTATTTCCCCCATCTTTTTTATAACTTGGGTCTTGTGTTGATTCAGGATTTGTAAATGTTCCAAATGTTGAGTTTTGCAATTTGGCGGCAAACTCTGAATTAAAGCTTTTAACTGCCTTTATCACATTATCTTTCTTACCAACAACAGCTACCCCATCAGTCGTAGCAAGGCTTTTATATTTGGCTTTATCCAATTTCCCTTTTAAAATATGCACTCGAGTCTCTAAATCATTCTTTTTAAAATTTCGATTAGCAGCATTTCTGATTTTACGCAATTCAGCAATACTTATGGAATTATCGACAGCGTATAAATAAATTGTATTTTCTCTTCCATCTGGATCAACAAAGATTATTGGGGCATTAAATGCATATGAGTATGGCGTTATACTTTGATATTTTTCACACAGAGGATCTAACACATGCCATCTTCCAATTTGCCCATCATACATCCTCGCACCATAATCTATCCACTCTAATCCACTTCCATCAGAGAGCTCTTGTCTTTGCTCTTCTTTGCCGTTGTATTTTAAAGATTGCTTCACGTTGTTCGCAATGACGGCGGCTTTTGAACTTATCCCCGCCATTGTCAACCCGAACGGGTAATAACCAAATCGTCGCAACTATAAGCTAGGCCAAGCATTCAAAGAACAGACGATGTTATAAAAATAGACTAATATGCCTAATTTGTAGCTTTTTAAACAGTGTTTTTATCATTTTTTAGCCTTCGCCCTGATTAAGTTGTAATAGCTTAATATGGGCATTTTTTACAGCACTGTTTAAATACTCTTGCACTAAACCTACATACTTATAAAACTCCTTACTACCCGGTGCATGGCCCGATATTCGCCTCACTGCAGTTTCATCCACACCCAGTAACAGTAGGGTAGTAATAGCTGTTCTTCGCATAGTATGTGCCGTAATATGCTCGTAAAAACAAAAAGACTGTCCTTTTGCATTTTTAAGCTCAAAAGGTTCACCTTGTCTATGCCTTATTTTGGGTAAAACATGATTCCAACCAGCTTTTTGTATCAGTTGCTTAACCTGCTTATTTAGGTTCACCGAGGATAGTCTAGGCAATACATAAATGCCTGCTTTGCGTTTATATTTAGTATAAATGGCAATAGCATATTCAGGTA
Source organism: Methylophilus rhizosphaerae (assembly GCA_943370285.1). Taxonomy (GTDB): domain Bacteria; phylum Bacteroidota; class Bacteroidia; order Chitinophagales; family Chitinophagaceae; genus CALRQJ02. The sequence continues at coordinate 53,996 of CALRQJ020000017.1, forward strand.
ACGGTATAGTTACAATGGTGCTTGTTTTTTGAGTATGTAAGGATAAACTCACTCCCTCAGTATTAAACTGTACATTATCTTTCTTTAAACGCATTAAATCTTGTTGGCGAAGCCCGACAGTGCAACCAAATACAAAAATATCTTTGGTACGTTGTAGGGCCTTGCTTAATGACTGCTCAAATACCTTATTGGTAATTAAAAAATGCAGTTGAGCTGGGCTAATCACAACGGGCATAATAGCTGCTGTGGGCACCCTAAATTGTTGATGAAACAAACCCACGGGTAAGCATTTTTCTTTCAGCAAATAATTGAAAAATGTTTTAATGATTTTACATACAGAAGCGGTGTATTGATCCAAACACTTTTTGTCTTTGTACAAAAACTGCATAAAAGCTTTAAAAATTCGTTTCCAATACAGTTTTTCTTTTTGTATTTCTTTTAAGGTGCTTCTGTGTAAAAGAGTTAGCCGTAAAGGTGCTGTTAACCCTTGCTCATAGGCTGCCAACAATAAATAAGCACAGCGGTATTGCTCAATAGTACCACTTCTAATTTTTTTACCCGAAGGCATTACACGGCTACCGGTTTTAGAGGCAGTGATAAATTGTTGAAACGCTGGCAAAAACAGAATCTGTTTAGAGAAGATAGACATAACTAATATAGTTTATAAAAAAGAACGTCCTATTAGCTGGTCTTATTTGACATAGATCAATTAGGTAAATTTTTGATTTTCCAGTCTAACTCCAAAATATCCATCAAGTCTTGGGCTAATTCATTCGAACTTAGACTATCAAAGGGCACTTGTTATTTTCTAAAATAACAAACCGCTGTTTTGAAAGAAGACAGCGGTTTTTTTATTTAAATTACACAGGACAATTATTCGATTGCAGTCTCCTATATTTTCTGTTTATCTGAATAGTTTTAAATATTGCTCAAAAGCAAACACTCTGTTGCGTTTGAATCCCGTTAATTCTACTAATATTCCAAGTTGTACAAAGTCATTCAGTAACCTTGAAATGGTAGGCACACTTGCATTAATAGCATCGGCTATGCTTTGCATATCAGTAATGGGTTGACTATATAAATACTGTAACACATTTTTTGCCAGCAGTTGTTTTTTTCCTAACGATATAATCTTAGTTTCTGTGGAAGCCCTCAAAGCAATTATTTCTTTAAAGGTTTGAATAGAATTTTCGGCAGTTACACGAATGCCTTCTAAGAAAAACTTAAGCCATTGTACCAAGTCATTTTTTGTTCTTACTAAGGTTAAGTTATCGTAATAATGTTCTTTGTTTTTCTCAAAAAAATCTGATAGGTAAAGTGTTGGTTTTACCAACAAGCCTGAATCAACCAAGTAAAGGGTAATTAAAAGTCTGCCTATTCTGCCATTGCCATCTAAAAATGGATGTGTTGTTTCAAACTGATAATGTAAAATGGCTATCTTAAGTAAATGTGGCAGATTGCTATTAGTATTATGAATGAATTGTTCTAAATCTGACATGTATTCCAAAACTCCATCTTGATGGGGAGGTATAAATTTTGCGTCTGCCAAACTGCTTCCTCCAATCCAGTTTTGACTAACACGAAATTCACCAGGTTGCTTATGTTTTCCTCTTACGCCTTTCAGTAGTGTTTTATGTGTTTTCTTCAAAAGTCGGTTGCTTAATGGTAATGTCTTCAAATCTTCAATTGCTGTATTCATGGCTTGTACATAGTTTTGTACTTCTAGCCAGTCATCTTTTTTTTCAGGGTTAATGTATTCCTCTTTTTGAACGGCTTCATCAATATTGGTTTGAGTGCCTTCGATCCGGCTACTTTTTGTACCTTCTTTTAAGACATGCATTTTTATAAAAAAATCTACATCTGGTATCAGTTGACTAAATGCATTCAATTCTCCCAATTTTTGATCGGCCAGGCTCAACAATAAAGTGACAGCATCATTATCTAAATGCCATTGTGTATTAATAAGGGTAGGCTCAAAACTTTTGTATTCAAGCCTTTGTACCAATTTACCTGACTTAAAAGTACTTATGTTCATAGGTTCTAATTTTGGCAGCAAGTGCAAATATAGATACTTATATTTTCACTTAATCCATTTTATGAAAGTATAAAATTTTATGTTTTCAGTTGTTCAATTTTACAGTCCAACTCTAAAATATCCATCAAATCTTGAATTATTTCTTTCGAACTATTGCTTGCAAAGGGCACAAAACCTCGAAGTGAGCAACTTCGAGGTTTTTTTATTTTAATACTTTTTTATTTTGAATATGTCTTTTCTACATCCTCGTTTTATAACTTTTGATTAGTCTAATGATAGCTTTTCGTGTCAGGATATATTAAAGTACTCAACTTCACTTTATTTCTATACTCCCTTTCCAAATCGTATCACGGGCAGATTGTGGTTTATCTGTCAATGGGTCGGTGCCACCTTCCATTACCAATACAATGTATTGACCTTGCTTTAAATTTGTAACGACTGCCTCCACGGTAGATTTACATTCACACTTACAACCCATACCAAACCATTTTTCTTCTACAACAATAGTATTGCCTTGCAATGTCCCCTCTACTGTTACTTTACGACAACACAAATGCTTCATAGTTCGCCGATACATCAACGTATCACCACTAATGGTAAAAGGATTGCTGTTAGCAGGAGTGATATCATCAAATATCGTTTCTACTGATTTTGTAGCTGCTGATGCCGCACATCCCTTTACTTTAGCCGCAATTGATAATGTATCATTTATGCTAGTTTGCGGTGTTTGATGACAAGAGCCGATTACAACAATAAACAGCAATACAATGGGAGTAAGAAAGGACAGTTTCATAATATTAATTATTAGATAAAAGTGCTGAAGGATTAAACGTTAGCGACAGGAAATACCCAATTCGATTTACTGAACGGAAATTACTATCCTGCAATTCAGTAAACGGCACCACATCGCCCAAACTGTAACCGGTGAGTTTTTCTACCTGAGCTCCGCAAACACCGGCTGTTATTGCAACAGGATCGTTCTTACCAAAAAATGTACTCAGCCCCAACATGAGATGCACTTGACGATTATCGCCACTCATGGGTAAGCCTGCACCAAAACTTCCGCCCCAACGAAATCCACGGTCTTTTGGAGCATAAAAATGAATGTACGTTACAAAAACAGGCACATATTCATCGTTAGTTTCACGGTCAATTTTTCCGGTACTATTTACAAAGTATTTCCACCGATAATCTGCAAAACGGGTAAAGCTTACACCGAATGTATTTCTAAACCGCATTGGCTCTTTTTTATACACCGGAATTCGTCGTAAAATTGGTGTATCTGTCACTTGCATATCAAGCATTCGAGCTGTAAGTGTATCAGTTTGTGGTGTAAGTATTAATTCTACACTTGTAGTTCCGGAATTGAGTATTAGTGGCACTTGCTGTATATAACGATCGTTAATAATTTGTCGGTACAATTCAGCAATCCGCGGCATTAGATTAGTATTTTCAGTAGCAACAGCTACTTGTTTTACTTGCTCCGCTTGTTTACCTGCTTGTTTAACTAATGTATCAGCAGCAGTAAACGGCATATTATAAGTACGGTAATCGCCATAAGCCTGAAACAACAAGTTGTATTGTTGTTCTACGATTGCTTTTAAGGATTGAATATCTCGTTGCTGTTGCATCACAAAAGCAGCGGGATTATCTGCCACATCGGGCACTACTGCACGGGTTTTTGATATCGTTTGTTTTTTGATTTCAGTTGCGGGTAGTTGAAGGGAATAGCGTAAGCCTGTCAATTCTTTCCACAACAAATTGCAATTTTCCTCAAATAATATCCCCTGCTGCCAAGACTCGTAAGCTTTATTGAATCCCGAGTAGTAAAGCCCTACTTTTTGTAAAGCCAATTTGGCTCGCAATAGTTTTTCTTGTGCATCATCTTCAAGCCCTCCGCTTTTATTGGGGCTTTTATTGGTGCCTGCATTCATCAATAAGTTGAAGAGCTGATTGGGAGATGCAGCAGTGGTATCATACTGCTTCATTCCTTTAAAGAAATCTCCACCACCACCCAACGATCCAAAAAATGGCAAGACCAATGATTCTTGCTGTCGTGGTTCGTTCACCAACCGTACCGTACGGCGATAACTGTTGGCTAAATTCACCAAACGAAGCTGCACATCTTTACCCCTCGACATGTCTACATAAGAAGTACGAACAGTATCTCCCGGACGTTTCACTTTTAAGTACTCTATCGCATCTGTAGATACGTCGTATTGGATAACATAAGTTTGGGCAGAAAGCGAACCAAACAATGCTAGGAAGCTGTAGAGAAAAAGTTGAGTTTTCATATGTCGCTCTTTTTCTGCACATGAAGGTATTGACAATGCTAAGCTGAAATAATGAGTTTTGTCATGATTTGCATGCGATTAAGGATTTAATTTAACATGTTCAAAATGGCTGAATAATTTACAAAAAATGTCTTCAAAACAATGATGCCACACCACTAGGCCTATAGTTCAAATTAAAACTTATCATTATGAACCGTCTACTTTTTTTAGTATTAGTATTCGTTGGCTGTAATAATCCAACTACTCAAGTAACATCCTATACAAACGATACTTTAAAACAATCCCAAACAAATACCAAAGTAGGAGAACAACTCTTAGGACTTAGATTAGTTGTTGATAGTCAAATGTTGGTTATAACCGTTGTTAGTAATGGTTGTACAACAAAAAATGATTTTCGTTTTACCATGCAACATGGAACACTGTTAATTGAAAGAACAAGAAGAGATGATTGTAAACGTATGCCCTTTGCTACTGAGCTGTCATTCAGTTTTGCTGAAGCCGGAATTGAATCAACAAAAGCATTTAGGATTAGCAACTCGTTTGCAGTTAATTTTTTACTTTAAAAAATATGACATGAAAGGGAAAGCTTATATAAAACCATCCAAACCTTCGCTGATTGCGGGGTTGATTGTTATTGTACTGATGATGGGTTTTGGAATATTTTTTATGACTTTAATTGCCGGAGAAAGTGAATCGGGTGTTGGTATGGTTTTTTTGAGTGTGTGGCTACTTGTTTGTTTGGTGATTGCAGGATCTATGCTGTACAACTATTTTAAAAATGATGATGACGCAGTTATTGGCAGTGAAATTACTTTTACCAACGATGAAAAAGCTGAAGCTACAAATGATATTGAAAACAAGCTGAGACAGTTGGAACGGCTGCAAAAAGAAAAATTGATCACGGAAGAAGAATATCAATCTAAACGAAAAGCAATTATGGAAAGTGAATGGTGATGTTGATTTTTTGTAATTGGCAATTTGCTAAATATTGCCAACTCACCATTCACTATTGACCATTCACTTTTCAGACTTACTATTGACTATTAACAACCCCTTAATCCCTAATTTTCCTCTATTCATCCCATTTTACGGCCTCTTTTAATAGAGAAGCAACTTTTTTAATCAAATTTTCATCTTTTGGGTATTAGAACACTCAATTTTCTAAACATGTAAAGATTTCAGTTATTATGGGAACCTTATTTGACTTAATTATCGACAATTTTATGCTTATCAGCATCTTTGGTGCTTTGCTGGTATTGTTTAAAATTTTCCTAGTTGGGAGAAACAAAGGCTTCGATCCGGCTGATATCATCATCAGCTTCTTTCGCTTCTACAATCGGTACGACATGGAAATGACTACCAAAGAGTACAAAAGACGTTACATGTTAATCAACAACAACCTCAATTATGTGATTTACGTTTGGGCGGTTATTTTCTTAACCGTTGTATTTGTAAATAGAATGGTGGGATAATCACCTAAAGAACATATACGCAATTACAATCGCTGCTATCATACCAACAAAATCAGCAATTAAACCACAGGCAAGGGCATACCTTGTCTTTTTGATGTTTACACTACCAAAATAAACAGCCAATACATAAAAAGTGGTTTCCGTTGAGCCCTGCATGATGGAAGCTAACTTACCCTGAAAGCTATTGACACCGTAAGTAGTCATCACATCAACCATTAATCCCCTGGCTCCACCTCCACTTAAAGTCTTCATAAAAGCAACAGGCAAAGCCGGTACAAAATCTGTATTCATGCCTATAGCTGCAACTAAAGCTCCAATACCATTAATTAAATAATCCATACAGCCGGTTACTCTAAATGCACTGATAGCCACCAAAATGGCAATGAGGTAAGGTATTATGGTGATGGCTACGCCAAAGCCTTCTTTTGCCCCTTCTATAAAGGTTTCGTACACATTAATTTTCCGAATAAACCCTAATACCAAAAAAGAAATGATGATGGAAAATATCGTTAAACTGCCTACCAAGCCTATCATTTTAGCCATTTCATCCGGCGGATAAGTCCGCAGCCACATATACAAACCACCCATTAGTGCACCAAAAATGCCCAAGAAAATCAATACCGGCAATCGGAATAAATTAATGCGTTGGTAAAGCGCTACAGCAATCATCCCCGATAAAAAAGAAATAAAAGTTCCAATTAAGGTAGGCAAGAAAATATCTGCGGGATTAAATCCAACCAATCCTTCTTTAATGGCCATACTCTGTCGAATAGCTATCACCGAAGTTGGAATAATGGTAAGTCCGGCCGTATTCAACACCAAAAACATAATCTGTGCATTGCTAGCCGTATCTTTTTCCGGATTAATGTCATGCAAATCCTTCATGGCTTGCAAACCCAATGGTGTTGCGGCATTATCTAAACCTAACATATTGGCTGAAAAATTCATCATAATGCTGCCGTTAGCAGCATGCCCATTAGGAATAGAAGGAAACAGCGTTTTAAAGAAGGGCCGAACACCTCGGGCAAAAATGCCAATCATGCCTGCTTTTTCTCCAATTTTCATAATACCCAACCACAAAGTCATCATACCTACTAATCCAATAGAAATATCGAACCCCGTTTTGGCACTATCGAACATGCCGGATACCAGCTTAGAGAAAATTTCGGTATCTCCCATGACCAGCTTGAAACAAGCCACAATAAAAGCGATTACGAAAAAAAACAGCCATACATAGTTGAGTGCCATAGCAGTAGATTATAAGGGTTGATGACCGAAAATATCAATTTTATACCACATCGGCACCAGCATAAAATTCATCTTCGGCTATTGGCTGCGTAATACTACTTTTGCAGCCCAAATACAGCAAATAGCTTCGTAAGATTCAAAGCTGATAAGCTGTACTTTGAAACTTAATATTTTCAACTCATGGCTTTACAAGCAGGCATCGTAGGACTACCCAATGTAGGAAAATCAACTTTATTCAATGCGCTGAGCAGTGCCAAAGCACAAGCAGCTAATTTTCCGTTTTGTACCATCGAACCCAATGTGGGTGTGATAACCGTACCCGACGAAAGATTGATTGCCCTCGAAAAAATTGTAGTGCCGCAACGAGTTGTGCCTACCACCGTTGAAATTGTAGACATTGCCGGTTTGGTGAAAGGTGCCAGCAAAGGCGAAGGATTGGGCAACCAGTTTTTGGGTAATATTAGAAATACCGATGCTATCATCCACGTATTGCGTTGTTTTGATGATGATAATGTGATTCATGTTGATGGAAAAATTAATCCGGTTAGCGATAAAGAAATTATTGACACCGAATTGCAATTGAAAGATTTGGATAGTATTGAGAAAAAAATTGCTCGTATTGAAAAGCAAGCCAAAAACGGCGATAAAGATGCTAGCCGTGCTTTAGAATTAACACTACAATTGAAGACTTACATGGAGCAGGGTAAAAATGCCCGAGGCTTTGAAGTATCGAAAGAAGACAAAGAAAAATATTTGTACGATTTGTTTTTGCTTACCATGAAGCCGGTGATTTATGTGTGTAATGTAGATGAGAAAAGTGTGGTTTCGGGTAACCATCATACTGCTGCAGTAGCAGAAGCGGTTAAGCATGAAAATGCAGAAATTTTATTGGTGAGTGCTGCTATTGAAAGCGATATTGCGGTAATGGAAAGCTTTGAAGACCGTCAGATGTTTTTAGAAGACATGGGCCTGAGTGAAAGTGGCGTGGCTCGTTTAATTAAATCTACTTACAAGCTACTCAACCTGATTACTTACTTCACCGCAGGTGTACAAGAAGTAAGGGCTTGGACCATTACTAAAGGTATGTTAGCGCCACAAGCAGCAGGTGTTATACACACCGATTTTGAAAAAGGATTTATTAGAGCAGAAGTGATTAAATACGTTGACTACATTCACTATGGTTCTGAATCCGCCTGTAGAGATGCCGGTAAATTAGGTGTACAGGGCAAAGATTATTTGGTAGAAGATGGCGATATCATGCACTTTAGATTTAATGTGTAGTTACTGCCAATCACCTCGTTAATTGCGATAATATTATTCCCGTAGCAACTGCTGCATTCAACGATTCAGCATCGCCAATTCTTGGAATGGTTACGGGTTGCGTTACGAATAATTTGAGGTGTGGCCTTATACCTTTAGATTCGTTACCAATCATTAAAATACCATTTCTAACCGGTTTTTGTTGAAATAGACTATCCCCTTCTAGCAATGCACCATATACGGGTAGTTTATTTTCATCTAAAAAAAACTCGAGGTTTTTGTACCACACTTTTACTCTACAAATACTACCCATGGTAGATTGTACCACTTTAATATTGTACAAGTCTGCGGTATCAATACTGCAGACTATTTGTTTGATGCCAAACCAATCTGCGGTACGAATAATGGTTCCAAAATTGCCGGGGTCTTGAATTCCGTCAAGTACAAGTGTTAAACTTTCGGCAGCTACCGGCTCCTCATCTCTAGCCATTTGCTTGGCAACTACCACAACTTGGTTAGGCGTTTGAAGCTGACTGATGCGTTCTAATTCAGCTTTGGTAATCTGTTTTACAGCTATATCGGGCTGAAAAGGCGGTTGCCACTCCTCAGTTGCATAAATATTTACCAGTTCAAATTCACTATCTAGCAATTCTGCGGCTAGCTTTGGGCCTTCGGCAATAAAAAGCCCTTCTTTGTCCCTAAATTTTTTCTGGTATAAAGTTTGGATATATTTGATTTCGTTTTTACTTACCATAAACTTATGCGTTTTACCAACCTGTTGATTTGTCGTTTTGCTGTGTTATTGGCTTTTGTGGGCTTTCTCAGTTCCTGTGAAGTCATCAAAAATGCACCAACAAACAAACCATTTGTTTTAGAAAATAAATTATTGCTGAAAACAGATTTACGCAAAGATGATAAGAAAGTACTGGAAAACACACTTAATGGTTATTGGGATGATAGTATTAGGGTAAAATCTATTTCGGAGTTTAGTTTCAAATTGAAAAAATTTGGGTATCACAAAAATTACATTGTACCCTACAACTATGATACTGCTGCTATTGAAAGATCAAAACTGCTGATGAACTCCTACCTTAATTCTCAAGGTTATTACAATGCCAGTTTACAGCACCAAGTAGATACCATTCGCAAAGCCAAATACAAAAAGAAAAACCAGATACCTTTAAGGGTTACGATTGCTATTGATATGGGCAAGAATTTGAGGATAGATTCATTTTCTATCAACCTAATTGATACCATCAATAACGGACCAAGTGCTATAGCCTTGCAACAAATTGCAATGGAGCATTTTGGTGAAGCAAGTATCAAAAAAAATATGCCTTATTCTAAGCAATTAATTTCGATTGAATTAGACAGATTGGTAGCGTTGTTTAGAAAGAAAGGATATTATAAAATTACCCGAGAAATTTTATATGCCGAAGTAGATACTACCGATCCTGCATTACTAGAATTAACACTTGACCCATTTGAACAAGCCAATAAAATTAATGAGGTAACAGAAAGACGAAAAAATAATCCAACCATTAATGTAATTATTAAACAACGTACCATTAATGATACTTTAAAGCTTCGAAAATATTATACCGGTAATACTATTTTCTACCCCGAAACAAGAACCTACGATAATCCGGATAGTTTACTAACCGCCAATTTTGAGCAAGTATTTACACAAAGGCATTATACCATTAAATCTAATAATGGCATGTTTCATTTAGCGCCATTTGTAGAGCATAGTTTTTTACGACGAGATAGTATATATAACGAAGAAGCCTATTATAAAACAATCAATAGCTTAACCCAATTAGGTTCTTTTAGACAAATAGATGTTCGATTAACCGAACACATGCAAGGCGATTCTGCTTATGTAGATTATCACTTTTTTTTAATGCCCGAGAAAAAATATTCTTTCACTTCAGATTTAGAAGGGAGTCGTAATACAGGGAATATTGTAACAGCAGGAAATTTGCTGGGCGTTAGTGCAGTGTTGAATTTTAGAGATAAAAACGTGTGGAAAGAAGCCATTCAATCAAGCACTACTTTTAGAAATGGTGTGGAATTGAGTTTAGACAAATCCAATTCCCTACTACAAACTATTGAATCGAGTTTTTCGCATACCTATAGTTTTCCAAAATTTGTTACGCCATTTAAATTAAAACGGATAAAAAGATTAGATGCTACAAAAACTAATTTTAGCATCAATGCATCATATACCGATAGAAGAGATTTTTTTCGGCTGCGGTCATTAGTAGCATCGTGGGGGTATGAATGGAGAAAAGGTAATCAAAACTGGTTTTACCGTCCACTTAATGTGGAACTGTATTCTTTAGATACTTTACCCAGATTGATTGAAGAATTCATCAAGAAACCTTTCTTACGCAATGCATTTAATACGGGTTATGTAGTAAGCCAAAGTTTTGGATTTAGCAAAACATTTAAAAGCAGTAAATACCCCAAGCATACCAACTTTGTGCGTTTTTCTGTAGAAGAAGCCGGTAGCATTTTTGGACGATTTAAAGGCTTAAGAGATAAGATTTATCAATATGTAAAAGCTGAAGTAGAATTTAAAAAAATCATTCAGTTACCACGCAATCAAGTGGCCATTAGAACATTTGGTGGCATTGGTATTAACTATAGCGATGATGATAAACTCGGCTCTACCTTGCCGTTTTTTAAACAATTTGTTGCAGGTGGACCAAACAGCATGAGAGCATGGGGCTTAAGACAATTAGGTTTAGGTAATTCTATTGTTAGTGATACCGCAACCAGCTATAAAGATCGTTTTGGCGATATGCAGCTAGAAGCAAATATTGAATATCGATTCAGACTTACCACCCTTAGTAGTTTTAAATTTGACGGGGCATTATTTACAGACATTGGTAATATTTGGAATGTAAGACAACAAGCCAATAACCCCGGCAGTGAATTTTTATTCAAACGCTTTTTCGATGATATTGCCATAGGTGTTGGTACTGGTTTAAGAATGGATTTTTCCTACTTCTTAATTCGATTTGATTTTGCTTATAAAGTAAAAGACCCGGCTAGGGCAACAAATGGCGGATGGATGAGCATCAAAGATTTCACTTGGAAAAACAAAGAGTTCAGCAATAAGGATCCAAATACCGGAAGAGAGTTAATTCGACGTAATAACTTTGCTTTTCAGTTTGGTATAGGTTTACCTTTCTAATTGTTTTAATTTCAATTGGTTTGACTATTCAACAAAACATATCACTACAACAATATCACACATTTGGTATTGATGTTAATACTAAAGCGTTTGCAACTTTTCAAACGTTAGATGAATTAGCAACGCTTGTAGCTTATGCTCAGCAACAGCAATTGCCCCCGTTAATTTTAGGTGGCGGAAGTAATTTGTTATTCACTGCAAACTACAATGGCATAGTATTAAAGAATAACATGTTAGGCATTGAAGTGGTGGGAGAAGATGACAAACATATTTATGTAAAAGTAGCAGCAGGTGAAAACTGGCATCAATTTGTGCAATACTGTATCAACCAAAATTATGCAGGTGTAGAAAATTTGAGTTTAATTCCTGGTAATGTTGGGGCAAGTCCTATGCAAAATATTGGTGCATATGGAGTAGAAATTAAAGATGTATTTGACAGTTTAGAAGCATGGCATATTGCCGATAGAAAACTAGTAACATTTAGTCTAGCAGATTGTGTTTTTGATTATAGAGAAAGTGTTTTCAAACGACAGTTCAAAAATCAATTCGTCATTACTTCAGTTACTTTTAAACTTGATAAAATACCAGTTTTCAAAACGAGTTACGGTGCTATAACTCAAGAGTTGGAAAGAATGGGTGTTACAACACTGTCCATTAAAGCTATTGCTCAGGCTGTAATTAATATCCGATCCTCCAAACTACCAGATCCAAAATTGATTGGTAATGCAGGTAGTTTTTTTAAAAACCCAAGCATCGATGTTAATCATTTAAAACAATTGCAAAACGATTACCCTTCCATTCCGCATTATCCCAATCATCAAGATTCAAATAGTATTAAAATTGCAGCCGGATGGCTGATAGAACAATGTGACTTTAAGGGCTACAGACAAGGAGATGCCGGTTGTCATGCTTTACAAGCATTGGTTTTAGTAAACTTCGGCAAAGCTAGTGGACAAGAAATTTTTGACCTTTCTACAACAATTATCCAACAAGTGCAATCAAAATTTGGCATTACTTTGGAAAGAGAAGTCAATATCATCTAAGCAACGAATTCATTGTTTCTTTTGTCATTATCGCATAACTATAACCCAACAATAAGATCATGAAGTACATTTTAAGTTTTACACTGATTTGTTTAAGCCTTGTAGCATCAGCCCAAAAAGAAACTCCTGCAAGTGGTGGCAATGCATCACAGATTTATGTAGAAATTGGCGGTCCCGGTATTTTTTATTCTATTAACTATGATGGCCGTTTTGGCAAAACCGAAAAAGGACTTGGCTTTAGAGCAGGTGCAGGTATTCTAGCAAGTGGTGGAGAGTCTTTCACCACATTTCCTGTGGGCTTGAATTACCTGATTGGTAGTGAAGGCAAATATTTTGAAGTAGGTGCCGGAGCTAGTTTTCTCAACTATAACAGTAGTTTCGATTGGTTTGACGGTGGCGCAAGCACCGGCTATTTGCAATTAGGTTATCGTAATCAACCTACTAAACAAGGCTTTACTTGGAGAGCCAATTTTACACCATTATTTGGTAGTGGCTATTTTGTGCCATTTGCATCTGTTAGCTTAGGGTATAAATTCTAACCATTTATATAGACATTAAAAAGCCCCTGAAGAAAATCCATTCAGGGGCTTTTTCTTATAGCGAATTATCGATAATCATCTTCGTTAAAGTCATCCTCTTCTTCTGAAGCATTCATACTGCCTAAGTTCATCATACTGCCCATCAAATCTTTGAATTCAATTTTTCCTTCTATTGTTTTTTTACTGATTAAAGAGTAAGCAGCTAAGCCATGTAACACAAACTCCATCAGCAAACCCGACTCTTTTTCATTGGCATGTGGAAATTGTTTTTTTACCAAAGCATGTAAACCGCCAACTGCATATAATGCATTCAATTTAATTTGATCTGTAGCATCTACTAAAATATCAATTTGATTACCACTATCAAACCAACGAGTGATGGCCTTATACGGATTTTCTATTTCTTGTTGTTGCGAAGCTTTGCCTGTTGTACGACGTTTTTTTAGTGCATCAGGATTAGGGAAATACTGTACAAATAAATTACGAATAGCTTTATCTACTAAGTTAACAGCTACTTGATATGGCCCTTCCTGTTCGCCTTCGTACACCAATTCAATCTTTCCGGTAATGGCGGGAATAATGCCTACCAAATCACTTACCCAAACTTGTGTTGTAGCCTCATCATTAATGATTGCCCTACGTTCTGCTGTGCTTACGGCATTTTCATACGCTGCGATTGTAAGCCTTGCACTAACACCGCTTTTCTTATCAACATATTCATTATTTCTAGCTTCAAAAGCGACTTGCTCAATCAGCCGTTTAATAAAATCACTTACCTCAACTCTTGCTGCTTGTTCAGGTAACACATCAGCCTCTTGTTCAGTAATTGCTAAAGCCGTTTCAATTGTTTTGGGATAATGGGTTAAAATCTGACTTTGAATTCTATCTTTCAAAGGTGTGACAATGCTACCACGATTGGTATAATCTTCCGGATTTGCGGTGAATACGAATAAAATGTCTAGCGGCATTCGCAACTTAAACCCACGAATTTGAATATCGCCTTCTTCTAATATGTTAAATAATGCCACTTGAATTCTAGCTTGAAGATCAGGTATTTCATTAATCACAAAAATGCAACGGTTGCTCCTTGGAATAATGCCATAATGAATCACTTTTTCATCGGCAAAACTCAACCGCATATTAGCCGCTTTAATAGGGTCAATATCACCAATCAAATCTGCCACACTCACATCGGGGGTAGCCAATTTTTCGCCATAACGTTCGCTGCGGTGGACCCATTGAATGGGAGTATCATCGCCATGTTCAATAATTTGATCTTTCGCAAATTTACTCAAGGGTCGTAACGGATCGTCATTGACTTCACTTCCCGCAACAATAGGAATATACTCATCCAACAAGTCGACCATTTGCCTCGCCATTCTCGTTTTTGCTTGTCCTCTTAAACCTAAGAACAACATATTATGACGGCTGAGCAATGCCCTTTCCGTATCCGGAATTACCGTATCCTCATAACCCATAATTCCGGGAAAGGGATTTTCTTTGGCTTGTATTTTTTGAATGAGGTTTTTTCTTACTTCATCTTTTACTGATAAAGGTTTGTAACCACTTTTCTTTAACTGACCTAATGTTATAATCTTACTCGTGTTCATTTCCGTAAAGTTGGAAAGACAATAAGTCTATCCTATTTTATGTTTAAAAAAATTATCTCATAAACTTTATCTTCAAATTCCGTTTTTTATCAAAACAGCATTAATATTGATTACAAATCCAACTCTTTTACAGTTTGCGTCAAATGACTTAATAGTTGGGCTTGAAAAAAACTTTTCGACTTACCAGCAATACTTAATACACCGTTTTTCTTTTCCCACTTTCAAAATCTTTAAAAATAAAAGCACCTAATTTATCCAAACTGGCAAAGAATGCTTTGCCATTATTCATCTCTGTAAATTCTTGCACAAAGCTTTGTAAATACGGGTCACTAGCAATCATAAACGTAGTAATCGGTATCTTCAACTTCTTGCACTGAGCGGCTAGATTTATACAACGGTTCACCACTTTTCTATCTAATCCAAAACTGTTTTTATAATATCGTCCACCAATTTTTAAGCAAGTAGGTTTACCATCAGTAATCATAAAAATTTGCTTATTGGGATTTTTTCTGCGCCGCAATAAATCCATCGCCAACTCTAATCCGGCAACAGTATTAGTATGGTATGGCCCAACTTGCAAATAAGGTAAATCTTTAATTTCGATGGGCCAGGCATCGTTGCCAAACACAACAATATCTAATGTGTCTTTGGGGTATTTTGTGGTAATTAATTCACTCAAAGCCATAGCCACTTTTTTGGCAGGTGTAATTCGATCTTCACCATACAAAATCATCGAGTGAGAAATATCAATCATCAATACGGTTGATGTTTGGGTTTTAAAATCGGTTTCTCTGATTTGCAAATCATCTTCACCCATCCTAAAACTTTCTATACCATGATTGATTTGTGCATTGCGAATGCTTTCTGTAAAATCAATCTGCTCTAACATATCGCCAAACTGAAACGGTCTTGTATCCGGACTAATCTCATCACCACCGCCGGGCTTAAATGTCTGGTGATTGCCTTGTTTTGATTTTTTGAGTTTGCCAAAAATCTCTTCTAAACTTTTCTTACGAATGGTTTGCTCGGCTTTGCCTGTAATCTTTATATCACCATTCACAGGGTTTTCATTGATATACCCTTTGTCTTTCAAGTCTTCAATAAAATCTCCCATGCCATAATTGTCATCAGTGAGTTTATATTGTTTATCCAATTCGTTCATCCACTGCATGGCTTCGGCAAAATCGCCATTGGTATAGGTAAGTAGTTGTGTAAACACATCAAGCAATTGTTCAAATTTGCTTTTGCTATTTTCTTTTGGATCGAAGGATATAAAGCGATGCCCTAGCATAGTACCTATTAATGTAGTGATGACTTATTATGATACAATTTCTCGAACATAAAGTTGAGACAAACAGCGGAATTACTGCAAATACAGTCTATCGAAATACGGAACAAGTAGTGTTAAAAAATAAAATGGAAAAGGCGAGTTAAAATGCTTTACCCCTTATGAATTTAATTTACCCCAACCCCATTCTAAAAATGCAGGAAAAGCCAAGGCCCAAGTTGGCACATCGTGTTTTCCATCTGCCATTTCGTAATAGCGAATATGTTGGTCGGTATATCCTTTAGCCTTGAGTTCAATTATTAAATCGAGTGTATCATCAATGGCATCAATAATACCATTGTTATTTCGATCGGCTTTTTCATCTAAAGCCCCACATTGTAAAAAGAATTTTAACCAAGGATGAAAAACGCCTTTTCGAACTTGTAAATGCATTAATCTATCCATTTCATCATCATAACCATCATCATAGCCCTTACGGCGCCACCACAAAGAACCGCTGAATAAGCCAATTTTGTTAAACTCTGCGGCATGATTCCACACAATATCTAAAGCACTTAATCCGCCTAAAGAAAAGCCGGCAAAAGATTTGTCTTTAAACACAGGAGCATTGTACTGCTTACGAATAAAAGGCAATAATTCTTCAAAAATAAACTTGGTATACAATCCGGCTTTATCGCCACGTTGCTTAAAATCTGCCGAATAAGCGGTACCGTATTCTCTTTTGCGTTCTTCGCCACAATGAATTCCAACACAAAGCAATGGCTCAATTTTACCGGCATTCAATAAGTTGCTTAGTATTTCATCAAACGGCATTTTAGGTAAATCTTGCCCATCGTTTATAAGCAATAAGCTTATTTCCGCAGGGTGTAACCCATTCAATGGCAGATAAGTATCTACTGTTACATCTCGTTCTAAATATTCAGAATATATAATTGATTGCTGTACCTCAATAGCCATTGTAGCAGGCTTAGGTGTAGTTACATCTGACGCCATATTTTCAAAAATAGGTGAAACAAGCAAAATTTAGGCTACAAAAAAATAAAAACAGATGTTGTTTTTTAATCAGTAATGCCTAATTTGAACTTTCATGTAACCAAACAATAAAATTGACTGCTATGAAGAAAATAGGGGTATTATTTGGCCAGGAAAGAAGCTTTCCGATGGCTTTCATCGACAGAGTAAACAGTAAAAATATTGATGGCATTACTGCCGAAGCTGTAAGTATTGACAAAGTAATGCAGGGTGAACCAACTGAATATGCGGTGATTATAGACCGTATTAGTCAGGATGTTCCGTTTTACAGAGCATACCTAAAAAATGCTGCACTTTGTGGCACAGCAGTCATCAACAACCCATTTTGGTGGAGTGCAGATGAAAAATTCTTCAACAATTGTCTGGCTACTAAAATTGGGGTTCCTGTACCTAAAACCGTCATTCTGCCATCGAGAGATTTACCGGCAGACACCACTGATCAATCTTTTAGCAATTTAACCTATCCGTTAGATTGGGAGGGCATTTTCAACTACGTTGGATTTCCGGCATATATGAAACCTTTCGCCGGCGGCGGATGGAAAAATGTTTACCGTTTAGAAAGCATCGACGATTTCTTTGATAAACATAGCGAAACCGGAGAATTAGTAATGTTACTGCAAGAAGAAATTGTATTTGATGAGTACTATCGTTGCTATTGCATTGGTGGAAAGCATGTACGCATTATGCCTTACGAACCACGCAATCCGCATCATTTGCGTTATGTAGCTGACTTTGCACCAAGTGCAGAAAGATTGAAACAAATGGAAGAAATTGTGCTTCGCATCAATCATTATTTAGGCTATGATTTCAATACGGTTGAACTGGCATTGCGGAATGGCATACCATATGCCATCGATTTCTGTAACCCGGCCCCCGATGCTGAAGTAAAAAGTGTTGGCGAAGAAAACTTTGCTTGGGTAGTAGAGACTGCCGCTAATTATGCTATCGAAAAAGCACAAAGTTTTGAACCGGGTAAAGACAATTTAACTTGGGGCAAATACGTAAAACATGGCGCCAACAAGCAACCGCTAGTTTAATAAATAGTATAAATAATCGTATTCATCATTCATAAAAATCCCCCATTGGGGGTGGAGGGGTAAATATGGCAAACATCAATTACCGACATTTTACACTAGGTGTAGAAGAGGAATACATGGTGATAGACCCGCAAACAAGGGAACTAAAAAGCCATGAGCAAAAGATTGTACAAGAGGGTCAAAAACTACTTAAAGATAAAGTTAAGGCAGAGATGCATCAAGCTGTAGTAGAAGTTGGCACGGATATTTGTGCCGATATTGAAGAAGCTTTTAAAGATGTTGCCACACTGCGAGGAACAATTGCACAAGTTGCAGGAGATTTAGGTTTATGGATTGGCGCCAGTGGCACTCACCCTTTTAGTCATTGGGATAGTCAGTTAATTACAGACCATGTTAGGTACCGGCAAATTGTAGAAGAACTGCAAGAAGCAGCCCGTAGTAATTTAATTTTTGGCTTGCATGTACATGTAGGTATGGAAGACCGAAAAATGGCTATTCACTTAGCCAATAGTGCCCGATATTTTTTACCCCATGTGTATGCACTAAGTACGAACTCACCATTTTGGGAAGGTAGAAAAACAGGTTACAAATCGTTTAGAACAAAAGTATTTGATAAGTTTCCTCGTACCGGCATTCCCGATTTTTTTGAAAGCATAGAAGCATATGACAATTATGTTAATCTACTCATCAAAACTAATTGTATAGATAACGCCAAGAAAATTTGGTGGGATTTAAGGGTGCATCCATTTTTCAATACGGTAGAATTTCGTATTTGCGATGTTCCAATGACCATCAATGAAACGATTGCCATTGCGGCATTGTTTCAGGCCATTTGTGCTAAGCTTTACAAGTTGAGAAATGAAAATCTTAATTTTATTTTGTATCAACGGGCACTGCTGAACGAAAATAAATGGCGTGCCGGCCGCTATGGTATTGATGGCACACTCATTGACTTTGGCAAAGAAAGTGAAGTAAACACCCGTTTATTGATTTATGAATTATTAGATTTTGTTGACGATGTAGTTGACCAATTAGGCAGTCGTCATGCTATTAATTATATTACCAAAATGCTTGAAGGTGGCACCGGTGCAGACAGGCAATTAGCGGTGTATAACGAAACCAACAATTTGGTTAATGTGGTTGATTATATACATGATCAGTTTTTAAAAGTATAAGCAAACTACTGTACATAATTAAAGCCGTTGATACAAACATCAACGGCTTTTTTATTGGGTTCATTTTATCATACCTACAGTTGGTAAGCATGGTTACTTGATACTTCTAGCTTTCCACCAATCACACCCAAAAAAAACACTAATAATTGCTAATGGGCCAGATATAATAGCATATACCGACCAATGAAATCTACCCTGAGCAAAAAACAAATAAGCTATTGCTAAGAGCATAAAAATTATAGCACCAACAAGAGGCTTTCTCCAAGCTATCATTATTACCGAGAGAACAAAAAAACTAGGTATTAAGTGAATGAATAATGCAGGAAGGGTTTTCCAGAAACTCAGGTGTTCACTAAACACATCTAAGGCAAATATGCTGATGAATAAGGCAAATAGAATTCCACCAATACGGGCTATCCAACCCAGCATACTTACAGAATTATCTGAGGTTGTCATATCAGCAATTTAAGGACTGATAAAGTTAGTAAATAATCCGGTAAATCGAGCCTGATAAAAGTGAAATTGGAGGTAACAATTGACTGTTATCAATCAGTTTTATAAACGAAAAACTATGATAATCGTCATTTCAAAAGCCAAAAGAGTAGATGACCTTTATCATCACATCAGCCGCAGCCTTGTTGCTGCCCTGTCATTATCTCACAACCAAAAACGAAATATCATGGTTACCGAAGCACAACAAAAAGCACTCATTGAGGAGTGCAATCAATGGTACGAACAGTTGGCCACTTACAGAGAAAAACTCAACCAGTTAAAAACAGAGCTCTACTATTTTGCTCCGGGAAAAACAAAGCAAGAAACGTTAATTGGCATTGAGCATTTTCATAACCAATTTCACATCCAACTCATCAATATTCACGACTTGAAACATGAAATCAGACATCATGTAATAGAAGCAGAACGACATCCAAACTTTGGGCATCGCATTCCTCATCATCACATTAAAGACAAGCTAGATTTTCTACTTGCAGATTTAGATAAACTAGAAACTGACTTTCATCAATTTATTCAATCCTAAACGCTCAATCAAATAGCCATGCTGTAATGAGTATGGCTGTTTGTTTTCAGCCATTATTTCACTACAAATTAATTGTTATGCCAACTGAATTTGATAGTAATCATGTAAAAAACATAACCCTGCTGGGACATGCCGGCTGTGGTAAAACCACATTAGCCGAAAGCATGGTCTTTGAAGCAGGCCTTATAAAACGTCGTGGTAGCATTGAAGAAAAAAATACAATAAGTGACTACCACGAATTAGAAATGGAAAGAGGAAGTTCTGTATTTGCATCGCTACTACACACAGAATGGAAGGGATACAAAATTAATATGATAGACACACCCGGTTATGATGATTTTGCCGGAGAAGTGATTAGTGCTTTACGAGTAGCAGATACTGGAGTGATGGTATTAAATGCTGCAGTAGGTGTTGAAGTGGGCACCGATATTATTTGGGAATATACTGATACATTCAAAACCCCAACGCTTTTTGTTGTCAATCAATTAGATAAAGAAGAAGCAGATTTTGACCGCACATTACACGAAGCTAAAACGCATTTTGGTCCTAATGTAGTCGCAGTCCAATATCCTTTACAAATCGGTCCTAACTTTAATAGCATCATTGATGTACTGCATATGGTGATGTATACCTACCCTGTAGGCGTAGGAACACCCACCAAAAACCCAATTCCCGAAAATGAAAAAGCTAAGGCAGAAGAATGGCATAAAACTTTAGTAGAAACCATTGCTTCGAATGATGAAACCTTGATGGAAAAATATTTTGATCAGGGAGAATTGACTGAAGAGGAAATGAAAGAGGGCTTACATATCAGCATGATAAAACATGATATCTTTCCACTATTCTGTGCTTCAGCTAAATTGAATATGGGTGTAGGACGAATTATGAGCTATATAGATACAGTTTGTCCGTTAGCACATGAAATGCAACCACAAATAACAAAGTCAGGTAAAGTTTTACCATGTAAGCCGGATGGCCCCGCTTGTATATTTATTTTCAAAACCATTATTGAGCCGCATATTGGAGAGTTAAGCTTATTTAAAGTTTTTAGCGGAACAGTAAAATCTGGAATGGAATTAGTAAATGAAAATACAGGTGCAACAGAAAAATTAAACCAACTGTTATTACTCGAAGGCCATAACCGCATACCGGTGCAACACTTAGCAGCAGGTGATATTGGTGCTACCATTAAACTACGTTCTACCCATGTAAATAATACATTACATGAAAAGGGAGCCAATATAGAATTAGAACCGATTATTTTTCCAAAAGCCAATGTTACTGTAGCTATTAGTGCAGTGAATAAAGGAGAAGAAGAAAAATTATCTCAAGCATTACACACTTTACAAGAAGAAGATGCTACTATTCAAGTAGAAGTATCACCAGAGTTAAAACAAACTTTATTGCATTGTTTGGGCGAATTGCACTTGCAAATTATTCAATGGAAAATTACACATATTCATAAGTTAGAGGTAACCTTTGACAAGCCTAAAATTCCATATAGAGAGACTATTCGCAAGATGGCAGAATCTAGCTATAAACATAAAAAACAAAGTGGTGGTTCAGGTCAATTTGGAGAAGTATTTTTAAGGGTAGAACCTTGGTATGAAGGCATACCTGACCCAGCCGGATTGAATGTTAGAGGTAGAGAAGTGATAGACCTTGAATGGGGTGGTAAATTGGTGTTTTTAAATTGTATTGTAGGTGGTGCAATTGACAATCGCTTTTTACCTTCTATATTAAAAGGTGTAATGGAAAAAATGCACAATGGACCACTAACAGGTAGTTATGTAAGGGATGTTAGGGTTTCAGTTTATGATGGTAAAATGCATCCAGTAGATAGCAATGATATTTCGTTTAAAATTGCCGGACTGCAAGCTTTTAGGCAAGCTTTTACAACTGCCGACCCTCAATTGCTAGAACCATTGTATGAAGTTGAAGTATTGTGCCCCGACGAGATGGTAGGCGCTGTGATGGGAGATTTACAAACTCGTATGGCAGTAGTGGAAGGAATGTCTTCTGAAAATCATTTTCAAAAAATTACAGCTAAAGTGCCGCTAGCTCAAATGCACCAATACTCTTCCTCTTTAAGAAGTTTAACACAAGGTAGGGCAAGGTTTACGATGGCATTTTCAAATTATGCTCCGGTAGCATATGAAACCCAGAAAAAACTGATGGAAACATACAGTAAGCAGGGTGTTGACGAAGAGAAATAGTAAGACAAACCAACAACAAAACAGCCTTGCATCAAATGATGCAAGGCTGTTTCTATTTAAGCGTTTTTCGATTTATTGCTTAGTAACTACTGTATTAGATAGCGGCGCTTTAGGTTTATCGAAAAAAATCATCTTCAATGCAATCAATATCAATACCACTGCAAATACTTTTTTTACTTTGTCGTCGCTTAAACCGAGGGCAATTTTGCTGCCAAACAAACTTCCTAGTATAAAACCCAATCCTATAATCAACACTACTTTAATATCAACATGGCCTTGCTTGTAGTATTGCAGCACACCTAAAATGCCTACCGGCAACATTAACATACCCAAACTTGTTCCTTGTGCTGACTTTTGTGTAAAGCCCAATAGCAATACCAATGCCGGCACTATAATAATACCCCCACCAACACCAACCATGCCGCTTAACATTCCGGCAGCAATGCCAACCAAAATCAGCAGGATAATTGTTTGTGCAGACATGTTTTAATAATTTACAAGTTTAATGCCTTAGGCGAATTCTTATGAAAAGATTCTTTATAAAAAGCCATTGCTTGTTCTACAATAGCTAAAGCTGTTGCTTTATCTTGAAACTCTTCAACCACTACTTCTTTGTTTTCTAAGCGTTTATACTCTTCAAAAAAGTGACGGAGCTCTTCAAAAAAGTGCTTAGGCAGCTCTTCAATATTGTTGATATAGTTGATTGAAGGATCGTTAGCAGCAACGGCAATAATTTTATCATCTGCATCGCCACCATCTACCATTTGCATCACACCAATTACTTTAGCTTGAACTAAACACAAAGGTTGCAAACTCATACTTGAAATAACCAAAATATCTAATGGATCCTTATCATCACCATAGGTTTGCGGAATAAAGCCATAGTTAGATGGATAATGAAACGAAGAATGGATAATTCTATCCAACTTAAGTAAACCGGTAGGTTTATCTATTTCATACTTAGCTCTAGACCCTTCGGGAATCTCAATAATAGCGTTTACTATTCTTGGTGCTTGGTCGCCGGCAGGTACGCCGTGCCATGGATGATTTACCGTTAACATAATTGTATAATTATTTGGTGATGATATAACCTGTTGCCGTAGCCAAAAGGCCTGCAACAATACTAATAATAATATAAATGAAAAAAGAACTGTAATTAGCAGCTCTTAACAAGAGATAACTTTCGTTAGTAAATGCGGAGAACGTTGTAAATCCGCCACAAATTCCTGTAGCTAAAAAGAGACGCCAATATTCATGAAAACCATCATTTTTTGCTGCGTAGCCAAAAACAAGTCCAATAACAAATCCACCAACCATATTTACCCCCCAAGTACCCCAAGGTATCGAACTAATGGTATTTGTTTTACTGTTGATGAAAACCGACATTACAAAACGTAGCAGAGAACCGATGGCTCCACCCAAGGCAACCAGCATGATATGTTTCCAAGTCATCATCACAGGTTTCCGCTGAAGGTATATTTAAAATCAACCCACCATTCATCATTGCGTTTAATCACTTTTACCTTTTGTGGTTTGTTGAAATAGGAATTACTAAAACTGATGACCGTTACGGTATCGTTGACTGCAGCAACTTCTGCAATATTAATTGAGGCTGTACTTAATCCTGCTTTCTCTTGAGCACTGCGTTGGTTATAATCTTTGTTTACTTGGTCAAGCCACTGTTGGTTTTCTTCATCGGGTAACATATACTTTTGAGCAGTATTAAAATGTCCTTTTAAAGATTGGCCAACAAACTCTCTAAAAGCATCAATAGCAGAAGTTGGCTTTTTATATTCATCTGCATTATTACCACAGGCAGTTAACACAAGAACAGCAAAAACAACACATACTTTTTTCATCATAATTAATTGGTTTTACCCGCCGGGTAAAGATACTATAAAACGGTTCAATCAAAAGACCATAAAAAAATCCTCCGTCTTCAAAAACGGAGGATTAGCGGATAAAGGAGGTTTTAACATAGAGCGTTATTTTTGATAAGGCTGCTGCTCCTTCTCTTTGTCTTTTTCATAAGCCCTAATGATGGCTTTTACTAAACGGTGACGTACCACATCTTCTTCATCTAACTCAATGTGTGCAATACCATCAATATTTTTTAAAATTCTGATGCCCTTATGTAAACCACTTTGCATATTTTTAGGCAAATCAATTTGTGTTGGGTCTCCGGTGATGATGGCCTTAGCATTAGCTCCAATACGAGTTAAAAACATTTTCAACTGTAGGTCATTGGTATTTTGAGCTTCATCTAAAATAATAAATGCATTATCTAAGGTACGTCCCCGCATATACGCCAAAGGTGCTATTTCAATGGTACGAGTACTCATATAATAGCCCAACTTATCTGCAGGAATCATATCATCTAGTGCATCGTATAATGGACGTAAATATGGATCAATCTTCTCTTTTAAATCACCAGGCAAAAAACCCAAACTTTCTCCGGCTTCAACAGCAGGTCTAGTAAGAATGATTTTTTTGACCACTTTATTTTTCAGTGCTCTTACAGCTAATGCAACAGCAGTGTAGGTTTTACCTGTACCTGCCGGACCAATGGCAAAAACGATATCGTTTTTATCGGCCGCTTGAACCATCCGTTTTTGATTAGCAGTTCTTGCCCTAACGGTTTTTCCGTTTGGACCAAACACCAAAATATCGTTAGGATTACGATCCACAAAATGATCAATTACTTCCGCATCATCGCCACCTAAAATTTGCTCAAAATAATTTTCACTGAGATGACCATTGCGTTCTAAATACTGAACAATCAAATCAATCTTTTCTTTAGCTGTATCAATCTGTTCGGGTGAGCCACTTAACTTTAACTGTGTTCCCCTACTGAGAATTTTAAGTAGTGGAAACTTCTTTTTTAACAGGTCTAACTTTCCATTATTTACCCCAAAGAATTCAATAGGATTAATGGATTCTAGGTTGATAATTGTTTCTGTCAAAAGCTGGTGTTTTAGTGTGTAAAAAAAGGTGTTTAATAAAAACTGCTATTTCAAATTTAATTCATTGCTATTGAAAATATCAAAGCATTATTATACACATAATGTGGATATAAAATAGCCAGCTCTTGCAGCGAATGACAAAATAAATTTAGTGGTACAGCTAAGTCTTCAATCACTTAAACAAAGGCAAGATGACTAGCCTTGTTATTAATACGATGAGAGCCAGCAAAAACATGATGAGTGAAATGCGGTTCATGCCATGCATGTATTTCATCCACTGCGTATTAGGTGCGTTAGGATCTTTTTTCTTAATGAAAAGATATTCTGCCATTTGTCTCCAGATGCCCATAAGTGAATGTTTAGTATGCAAATTAACAAGTTGTTGGGTATTTGGTTCGAGTGAAGTTCAAATTATAGGTACTGTAACCCTTAAGAATTAAAAATAAATTAGCAAAGCCCAATTAAGAGCGGTATATTTGCCAAATATTTGAGCTCTACAGCATTAGTTAAGTGAACGATTTTTTCTGCTACGCATTTTCTGCTAAAAGTTAGTCTTCGTTATCATTGCTTTTTTCTCAGATGATTTTTTAATTTTTTTAATTCATCAAAGTATGAACATTTATGTTTCAAACTTAAGCTTCAACGTTCAAGATGAAGACTTAAGAGGTTTTTTTGCAGAATACGGAGAAGTATCTTCTGCTAAAGTAATTACTGACAGGGAAACCGGTCGCAGTCGTGGTTTTGGTTTTGTAGAAATGCCAAACGACGCTGAAGCACAAAAAGCTATTCAAGAATTGAATGGTGCAAGTGCTGATGGAAGGAATATCAACGTTACTGTTGCTAAACCTCGCGAAGAAAGACCAAAGCGTTCTTTCTCAAACAGCAGGTGGTAATCTACCTACAACTTATGTGTAAAAGAGGGAATAGCATTCCCTCTTTTCATTTTTATATACTTCACTTCGCTATCAAATGCAAGCTTTCCTTAATTTAGCCTTGCACTAAAAGAACCTATCACTTTGAAATTCACTGCCTTTAATTTTCATGAGAGCCTTGCAGAAGGTATAGCAGCTAACGGCTACGAAGATGCTACCCCTGTTCAAGAACAAGTTATACCCATCATTTTAGCAGGAAAAGATGTTATTGCATCTGCACAAACCGGTACCGGTAAAACCGCTGCTTTTTTGTTGCCTTTATTACATAAGCTGTTAACCGAACCACACGATGATCATTACATCAATGCTTTAGTAATTGTACCAACTAGAGAACTTGCGGTACAAATTGCCAATAACTTAGAGGGCTTATCATATTTTACTTCGGTAAGTTCTATCGCTGTTTATGGCGGTGGTGATGGCGGCTCTTTTATTCAAGAAAAAACGGCTTTATCAAAGGGTGTAGATATTATGATTTGCACTCCCGGTAAATTGATTGCCCACTTAAACATGGGATACGTAAAGCTGCAACAATTACGGTATTTGGTGTTAGATGAAGCAGACCGCATGTTAGATATGGGCTTTCATGATGATATTATGCGTATCATTTCTTTCTTGCCCAAGAATAGACAAACGTTGTTGTTTTCGGCCACTATGCCACCTAAGATTAGAACATTGGCAAAACAGATTTTAAATAATCCCGAAGAAATAAATATTGCGATTTCTAAGCCGCCGGAGAAAATTGTTCAAAAAGCTTATATGGTGTATGAACCACAGAAAAATCCCTTGATTAAGCATATTCTTAAAACCGGACCATTTACTTCAGTTGTTGTTTTTTGTTCTAAAAAACAACAAGTAAAAACTTTAACACAAGAATTAAGAAGGGCTAACCTATCGGTAGAGGAAATACATTCCGATTTAGAACAAGCCACCCGAGAAGAAGTGTTGCGAAAATTTGCTGCCCGTCATATTAAAATTTTAGTAGCTACAGATATTCTGTCTAGAGGAATTGATATTGACCATATTGATTTGGTCATCAATTACGATGTGCCGCATGATGCAGAAGACTATGTGCATCGAATTGGCAGAACTGCCCGTGCAGAAAGTGATGGCACTGCTTATACTTTTATTACCGAGAAAGAACAACAAAAATTTGCTGCCATTGAAACCTTATTAGGCAAGCCTGTAGAAAAAGCTGAAGTTCCTGAGGCTTTTGGCCCTGCACCAACCTATAATCCTGCAAATAGACAAAGAGGTCAGGGTTATCGCCGTAATTTTAGACGATAACCCTACTTTCATTTAAATAAAATACTGGAAAAAATAATCAATTTGGTCTCGTATCGTAATTGACACTGCTTGCCAATTCTACCACTGAGCAAATTTTCGCATCTAAATTTTTAACGGCATCTTCCATCATCAACAAATATTCTTTTGATGGTTTATAGCCTTCGTATTTGATTAAATTCATCAACGACAGAATAGAACAAACGGGAGAACGAAATTCATGCGATTGAATCTGTGCAATCTTCTTCAAATGGATATTTTGATGCTCAATGGCTTTTTTCTTTTGCTCAATTTCATGTACACTTTTCGTAAGCATATCAACGCCTAAATTGAGTTCTAAAATATTGGCCACTTGATTGGATAATGCCTTCAAACAATTGCGTTGATTGTCGTCTAATTGATTTGGCTTAACATCTAACACACAAAGTGTTCCAACATTATAGCCTTCATAGTTCATAAGTGGTGCACCGGCATAAAACCTTGCACTCGGATTTGCTAATACAACAGGGTTTTGTTTAAACCTTTCATCAGCATAAGTATCGGGCACAATAAAAACATCGTCTTGTTCTATGGTATGTGTACAGAAAGATGTTGCTCGTGGCATTTGTTCTACGTCATAGCCATGTTTAACCGTGATCCATTGTATTTCTTTATCCATTAAAGTAATAAATGCAACAGGAGTGTTAGTAATGTAAGAGGCAAGCATTACAATATCCTGCAACTTATTTTCACTTTTTCTGCTTAACACCAAATACTTTTTCATGGCATTTAGCCGGTAAAATTCTTTGTCCATGTCTTCGTTATTTGAAATAAAAAATCTTGTACCGGTGTATTAGGTAATGGCAAAGACATGTACGAAGACAGAACAAAATTGGTTTTGTAACAACAAGAAGAATGCTAATTCTTGCCAACTTTTGTACGGAGACTATCCCTTAGATCTTGAAGAAATTCATCACTCATACCTTCTTTAGGTATGAGGAAGAAGGTTTTGGTATTAAAATAAAGATGGAAAAATCCGGGAGTCTCAAAATAACTTTCAAAGCTTTTCCACTCCCATTCTGTATAGCCCCGTTCATTTTCTAATCTCAAAACGGGTTCGTGTATAGATAAAATAAAACTGTCCTTAAAAGCTTGTGTTTGTCGGTAAATTACATGTGGCAAAATGAACCAAAATGCAATCATTAATGCCACCCATAAAAAAGAACTGACTAAAAATGCTAACGGACTAACTTTTCTAAAAAAAAATAATACAGCCGATAGCACTGCAAATACATTCACCAAAACAATCAAAATTTTGATTTCTTTTCTTGAAATGAAATGGTAGCGTAAAGCTTGAATTACTTTGTTTTTATCGTAGCTAAATCCGAATGGCATAAAGTAAATTAAGCTGCAAAAGTAATGCTTATGGCGATATTGGTTTCGTCAATCTATTCTACTTGGGCTTCAAAAATCATCCCCATTGGCTTGGCAACTTTCCATCTGCCTTTTTCTTTTATCAATTCTGTAGTAGAAATAATGAGCTGTGGTGCTGCATTTTTATCAAACTGATAGTTGAGCTTGTATGTAACTTTGGCCGTATCGTTTTTAATATCAACCGACCATTTGCCGCCTTTGGCGAAATTAAATGCAATTACATATTTGGGTTCTTCCTGTCCACCAACAATTCTATCGTAATCAAATCCAAATGGCATTTCTTCATCGGGATAAGCTTTAAAATTACTATCACAAGCTAGAAAGAAACTTTTTTCGTTTGCTATAAAATTTTCACCTACATGAGCAGCTGCTTTTGTACGCAAAAATGTAAAATACTTATTTACTTGTTGCCAATCAATTTTATAAGGAGGACCAGATTGATTTTTATTTACTGATGAATATAATTGAAAACTATAAAACACTTTTTCATTCCGTTCATAAAACTGATAAAAAGCAAGTGATTTCTTAATGAGTGAATCTTGTAAAGTATTTTTATTTTGAGCAGATAATGTTACACTACTCATCATTAATACAAGCATCAACAAACAATATTTCATATAGTTATTTTTTCGACATAAAGGTATACAGTACTGTAATTTGAAGTATAAGTACTAGAGGGTAAATTAGCCACATCTAAAAACAATGATAGGAGCCCAAAAAATGAACTCCTATTCATTAACCCATAATAAACCTAGTTTGAAAACAATTGTATTAAAATCTTGGACAAAGCACAGCATTTCTGCTGCTATTATCTCTGTCAAAAAATCCAGCATAACTAATCGATAATTCCATACCACCTCTACCCTGACTAGCTGTTTTTAATTGCGACACATTTACATCGTAACTGAGTGCAATAGAGAATGGATGGTAGTCTAACTTAACCGTAGGAATTAATGCATCTTTCCAACGCATAAAAGCTCCCATATGCAAAGTGTAATTTGGATTTTCTAAATCATCTCCAATTTTATAAGAATACAATGCACCACCAATCGTTTCCGTAAAACTTCCTTGCTTGGTATGATCTGCTTGAATGGTTAAAAACGATGTTTCACTCACGGTAAACTTAACACCAGCCGACACTACCCACTTGGCATTTAATTCTATATCAGGTACTTTATAAAATGAATTTCTTGGACGGTTGAAGTGATGATACGCAACACCGATGAAGTAATTGTCTTGAGACAATTCACCGATACCGGAATTAAAGCTCATACCCACACTTCCATCAAAATAATTATAACTTGAATTGATGAATGTTTCACCATCGGGCAAAGATGGATTGTACCCATTGCCATCAAAATGGCTATTAGTGGTCATTTTGGTTCTGTCAATTCTACGTTGCACCATGCCCGCCATAAAACCCATGGATAGGTATTTATTTTTATCGGCACTTAATGCTTTATGATAATTTAATGCAGGTAATACATTAGTGGTAGTAAAGTTGGTTGTACCGGCACGGTCGTACATAATCTGCATTCCCATGGTTAAAAAATCGTCGGCACGGCCAACTGGTTTTTTGTATTCTAAATCGAAGGAACCTGTTTGATAGGGTGAAGTAACACTACCCCACTGACTACGATATACACCTTGTGCTCTAATATCGCCATCAAATAAACCGGCTAAAGAAGGATTACGCAATAACGGCGCTTGAAAAAATTGAGAGAAGTGAATATCCTGTGCCACAGCAACAACGCTGCTCAGCACCATCAGGGCTGCAAAAAGATATTTGCTAGTTCTTGCTTTCATGACACGGATATTGGACTGCTTTAATAACGCTTAAAATTTAGATTTATTGAATAAGTGTAATGTTTCCAAAATATTTCAATACTTGACCATTGGTACACACCATATCTAAAGTGTAGGTGTATACCCCTGCTGAGGCTGTTTTTCCATTGATACGACCATCCCATCCTGCATTAGGATCATTAGCAACTAAATCTTTTTTATCAAAAATCAAATCGCCCCAACGACTAAACACCCTAAAGGATTGAATTTTGAACAAACCTCTTCCTCTTGGATAGAATACATCATTTGAACCATCTCCGTTAGGAGAAAAAGTGTTAGGTACAAAAGCCGATGCTCCTTCGCAATTAACCAATACTTGTATGGTATCTGTTGTTACACATCCACCATCATTGGTTACCTTTAATTGATAGGTTTTGTTGGTCAATGCCGTTAACTCTGGGTTGGGGCAAGTAACACAACTTAAACCATTGGCCGGAGCCCAACTATACGATACCACATCTGATGAGACGATAGGATTGAGCTTGATGTTGCTTCCAGCCGGTGTTACCAAACTATTAATTAGGTTGATAGTAGGATAATTATTGACTTTAACCTTTACGTATTGGGTATCGTTAAAGCAACCCAATGAGTCATATCCAATTACGGAATAGGTTGTGGTAACGGTTGGCTTGGCAATCGTTTTTATACCTGTTGCAGTACTCAATGTAGCAGCAGGCGACCATAAATATGCCGGTGCATTACCTGATACTTTTAGTTGCTTGCTATCGCCAATGCAAATAGACTCATCTTTAGATGCAGCAAATGTATAAGGTTGCATTACTTTGACTAAAACAGTATCTGTGTTAACACATCCAAAAACAGATGTTCCTTTTACACTATATCTTGTATCAACTTGAGGATTAACTAGAACAGTAGCACAATGAGCACAACTAATACTACCGCCGCCGGTTGTCCAGCTGTAAGTTGCGGCACCTGTAGCTTCTAAGCTTATGATATTGCCCCTACAAATTGTTGTGTCGGCATTTGTGGTTACTGTCGGCAACGGATGTACAACAATTGATTTATTG
>CALRQJ020000018.1:0-85255 GCA_943370285.1 Methylophilus rhizosphaerae
TGCAGCATAATTTGCAATAATCCGATGGTTTTTAACGTAACAGTTTTGCCGCCGGCATTCGGTCCGCTGATGACTAAAATCCGACTATTATCTTGCAATTGCAGCGTTAGTGGTATAGTTACTTTGCCGGCAGATTTATTATAGAGATACAACAATGGATGCCTTGCTTCTCTCAAGTCTACCAATGCTTTATCGTGAAGGTTGGGCAAATTGCCACCCATATCTACCGCCAACTTTGCTTTGGCTCTAATAAAATCAAATTCACCAATAATCTTCAGATAACCTGCTAACAGTGAAGCATAAACAGACAAGTGTGCGGTTAATTGTTTTAAGATACGCTGCACTTCTCTAGCCTCTTCATTTTCAAGACTAAATACTTCGTTGTTGATGGGAATGGTTTCTTCGGGTTCAATAAAAGCAGTTTTTCTACTATCACTTTCGCCATGCAAAATTCCTTTTACTTGACGTTTATGTTCGGCAAAAACGGCCACTACCCTACGACCGTTACTAAAGCTTTCATCAATATCGGCGGTATAACCGGCCTTTGCTAATTTGTTGATGACTTTTTCGAAAGCACGGCGTAGTTCATTGCGTTTTCTAAATAAACTCATTCTAATCCGCTGCAAATCATCACTGGCATTATCTCTTACATTACCATATTCATCCAACACGCCATCTATCAATTCGATGATGGTTTTCTCGTAGTAAGTATCTTCAATAATTTTAACAAGAGCAGGGAAAAATTGTCTTCGATCACCTTCAAACCACCTAAAAATTTGTTGCAGATTATCTGCTAATTTTTTGATGCTAATGAATTGTTCGGCTCCTAAAATAGCGCCGGGAATAGACAATAATTTGATGTCTTTAGAAATGTTATGGGTAAAATCTATAGGAAAGTATAACTGTTGTTCGAGCAGCATTTTAAATTCATGCGACTGCTGTAACTCGGTGGCGATGTATTCTTTTTTAGTGTGAATACGAAGCGTAGCAGCTTTATCTTGAGCTAATGTGGTTTTACAATGAGCCGACAGCAACTGCTTCACTTTATCAAACTCCAACTGTACATCTGCCGATTCTGGAAATAACTTCATGCCTAATTAACGTTTTCTGCTGGTAATGGTTGCAAAAGTCGGATTTTATCCGCTCATCGCCATAGTCAAAAACTACAATCACTATTCCTTTGTAATCTGCAATTCTTCCCAAGGCGTAGTACCATCTTTTTCACGGGTAAAGCGTAATTGCTTACTCTCTCCAATGACGATTTCGGCAGTAGTATACACTTTACACCCCTCCAATAAATGCCCACCTAGGCATTTGCCTGTGCTATCCGAAATTCCTATATGCAAATGAGAACCATTAACGGATAAGGTTCCGCTAACGCTAAGTATTTCAAAATGCCCATTTCCTTTGGCACCAGTATCTACATTGGCAAAACGAATATGATAATCCGTAAGACTGCCCACAGCTGAAACTATCCATCCGGCCTGAATATTATTGGCAGCAACAAAATCTTGTAGTGATTTTTTTATATCCTGCCCGGGCTTCAACCGAATGGCATGTACAGTTGTTGTATTCATTGGAGATGATTGGTTAGAATTGTTACAAGCTACCATTAACAATACATTTGTAAGTAGCAGTAATAACTTGCGTCTTGTATTTTGCATCAACCAAATATAGGAAAGCGTTGTTATCATATTTGTAACACTTTCAAATCAACAATCTCCGTATGTTACACAAATATTGTAAACCATGATTAAATATATCTTCTCCACTTTATCGTTAGCCATAGCCTTAACATCTTGTGCTCAAACAAGTGGAAAATCAAAAACAAAACAATCAACTATGTCAACATCAACCAATGTTCATTCAGATACTGCACTTTTTGGGGCCGGCTGTTTTTGGTGTGTAGAAGCAGTATTTCAACGTTTAAATGGTGTACAAAAAGTAATAAGTGGTTATGGTGGCGGCCATGTAGAAAACCCAACGTATGAGCAAGTTTGCGATAAAAACACCGGACATGTAGAACTTTGCCAAATTGTGTATGATTCAACTGTTATTACATACGATGAGCTGTTAGAAGTGTTTTGGAAAACCCATGACCCTACTACCCCAAATCAACAAGGCAACGATGTTGGACCACAATACAGAAGTGCTATTTTCTATAAAAATGAGGTTGAAAAACAAAAAGCAGAAACCTACAAAGCTGCGTTGAATCAATCCGGTGCTTGGGACAAACCCATTGTAACAACCGTTGAGCCATTCAAAAACTTTTACCCGGCTGAGAATTACCACCAGAATTATTACAATGACAATCAGAACCAAGGCTATTGTCGGTATGTCATTCAACCCAAATTAGAAAAGTTTGAAAAAGTGTTCAAAGACAAGCTAAAAAAGAACTAATAGTTTTTGCCGTTCTTATATTTTAGTACTTTGTTTTACGAACACTGTAATAATTTTATAACGAAATAAATGGGCATGAAAAAGTTATACATAGCTTGCTTTACACTATTAACAGTAGTAGCACATGCTCAAAAAGGTGGCATGTACATCAACTTTAACCTCATGTTTCCATCAGGAGAGTTTAAAACCGTGCATGATAATGTGGGTTATGGCGGAAGAATTGGTGTTACCTTACCTATAGTGAAAGAAATACCTCTACAAGTTGGCTTTGAAGTAGGTTATAATTCATTACAAAGAAGCACCCAACCTGCAAGTGGCAGTGTTTGGGGCTTTTACAATAGTTACAGAGTTGTTGCCGGAAGCAATAACATCAGCACCCTCCTACTTTTAAAACTACAAAACCCCAAAAGATTAGCGGTCAATCCATTTATAGAAGGCGTATTTGGAGGCAATCATTTTTATGGCACTGCTGCTTTTGAAGGGTATAATTGGAGTAACGGCTGGGAAAGAATTCAACAAGAAAGCACCAAAGGCCGTTGGGCTTTAACTTATGGCGGTGCTGCAGGCTTAGATATTGCCTTAGATAAAAGAAGAGAGACTTATCTCACCCTTAAAACAACGTACACCATCGGTCAAAAAACTACATACTATACCGACCCTACCATTGATGGCTTTGGTCAAGTAACATTTTACGAAAAAGAATCTCAAACCAATATGGTCTTACCACAAGTGGGGTTTAGAATCATGTTTTAATCCATGGCTTCAACGCCAAAATCAATAAAGGATCTCTTTTCTCTGCAATTCACTTTTTTGTTCAATAAAGTAAGTCATCAGTCGCAAAAAGACAAAACAATATCCCTTTAAGGTTATTTTAAGCCCAAAAAACAATATTCCTACAAAATAAAAGCTCCGAGCTACCGTTTCTATGATGTTCATTTTTTGAAAAACCGATTTAAAAACCAATTTCTATGAAAAGGATTCTCCTTGCCGCATGCGGCATCTTGGCTATTAATGTAGCCGCCAACGCTCAGGCTTCAAACAGTGCAAGCCACAACGTATCACTTAACTTATCAAATGCTATCGAAATCAGCTTTACTGCCGGTGGATCTGGTGTAAGCATGGCATTTAGCACAGCCGATCATTACAATGATGGTGTAGTTGCAGCTAATGCCGCTACCATCCGTGTACGTTCAAACAAAGCGTACAACGTAACAGTAAAAGCAGGTGCAGCAAACTTTAGCAGTGCTTCGGCTACAACTATGCCAGTCAGTGGTGTATTGGCTGTTAAAGAAAGTAACCAACCGGCATTTACAGGGTTAACAGCAAGTGATCAAAACTTGTTGACCAACCAAAGCCGTGGTGTAAACAACTTCAACGTAACCTATAGAGCTACTCCGGGCTTCAACTACGATGCCGGAACCTATACTGTAAGCGTTATTTACACTGCTACACAGAACTAAATATAACATTTATTGTGTTGAAAAGGCAGCCCCGTAAGGCTGTCTTTTTTTGTTGATACAGCAATCCAATTATTTGGGGGCTTTCAGCATTTGTATTTCAAGCAACAACAGTTCGGGCTTTACGTTACAACCGGCTTATAGCCAGGTTTTCACTTCAATCCCGCAGCCTGTAAGCGGTTGTACAATTTGTTGCATGTAGGCATTCTTGGTTTGTTTCGCTACAAAGCAAGGGAAAGAAACATCGGCTTCTTCATATTATATCCACACCATTTATTAAAAAGATTTTGAATCATTTTTCTATTCGAGACTAATTCGAAATCCTCGATGTTTTCCATTAACTCTTTTATTGTGACTAAATATAATTCAGGCTTCTTAAGCTCGGAATACCTAACCAATTCCTTTAAAGCTAAAGTTGGTTTACTTAAATTAATAAAAGAATGAAATAAACCTAATGAAGCAGTTTCGGATTTAGGATTAATTGCAATAACTTTTTTAAAATATTTAGAACTCTCTTTGTAGTTTTTTAATTCATAATTAATTGCTCCATAAAGACCGTAAACAAGACTACTCTTTTCATATATTTTTTCAAGCTGACTTAATAGAATCAAAGCTTTTTTAAATTGTCTCTTTTCTTTCAGTAGAAAAAACTCCTTAAAAAATAATTCATCTTTATCCACAAATTCCATGTTTAATTTTTTTTATCCTGTTCGCTTCTATATGTTTAGCCCATAAAGTTATGCTTTGGAGCCTCGGAATTAAAGTTAAACATAATGAATCACTTTTTGCTTCCGTTCCCCATGGTTTGTTTCGCCACGAACCATGGAAGGAAAAATGATAGCCCACATAAAATTTTAATGCTTTAATTTGAATTCAATTTAAAAGCTACAGTTCAAATTGATATTAGCAATTATAGCTCACTACTTCAAAAATGATGTCTAAGAAAAATATAGCTCGAATCGCAGGTCTGTTATATTTAATAGTTATTGCAACAGGTTTGTTTGCAGAAGTATTTGTAAGGCAAGCATTCAAGGTTTCAGGAGACGCTTTGGCAACAGCAAATAATATTCAATCATCAGAAATGTTATTTCGATGGGGGTTTGTGGCAGACCTTATCAATTTCGTTTGCGGCTTGCCCGTTGTTTTAATTATTTATTTTTTATTCAAACAAGTCAATAAATTTTTACTTCAATTGGCTTTAATATTTGTCATTATTCAAACTGCAATTATTGCCGTAAATCTTTTACATCAAACTTCATCTTTACTAATACTGGGTAACAATACTTACTTAACATCATTTCAACCCAATCAACTGGCTACACTTTCGCAATTATCTCTCAATATACAGGGCGTAGGATATGCTATAGGATTAGTATTCTTTGGGTTTTATTGCTTGTTAGTTGGCTATGTTATTTTCAAATCTAAAATGGTTCCAAAACCGCTTGGAATACTTTACATGATTTCAGGTATAGGATACCTGATAAACAGTTTCACCATGTTATTATCAAAGGGATTTGCAAATCCCATATTCGCATACCTAGCTATCCCAATTTTTATAGGAGAATTATCATTTTGTTTATGGTTATTGATAAAAGGAATTGACAATTCAGCAATATTTAACCCGAATGAGTGAGTACCCCACTTAGTTCGTGACTACACGAAACATGGAAAAAGAATTCTGTATGGTAAGAAAAATTGCATGGTTCGAACTCCAAAAGTAAACGAGCTATTCGAAGCAATCCCTTTACTGACAAGGGTTTTGGAGGAAAAAGAAAAAGGTGACTCGGTTAAGAATCACCTTTATTCTAGTCAAGTGCCCACGAAAGGAATCGAACCTTCACATCCTTGCGAATGGCAGATTTTGAGTCTGCTGCGTCTACCAATTCCGCCACATGGGCCTAAAGAACTTCCCTAAGGGGCTGCAAATATAAGGGCATCAACGCAAACCTTCCAAAATACGACTCAGGTATTTTTTCTTAAAATAATATTCTTTTACCTGCAACAATGCTTCTTCGGTTGTATTAACCGCATCAAAGCCTTCAATTATTGTTTTAACCGGTGCATAAATTTGATCTTGAACAGCATTAATTTGTTGTTTCATAGCCTCTATTACAACCTTATCTGCTTCTAACTGAGCGTCCATGAGTTGCTCATTCAATTCCATCATCTCCATTAAAAAATCTGGCGGCAATTGATACTTTTCTTCTTCCGCTAAAAGCTCTTTTAATTGTAACACATACTTCATCGTCTCATCGGGCTGCTGAAAAACTTTGTACGCTTTATTAACCAAGGAAGACATTTCTAACACATCTGCCTGTTCTGTTGCATCGGCTTGGGCAAAAAAATCGGGATGGTATTTTCGGCTCAATGCTAAAAATCGTTGCTTAACCAATGCATGATCTAGCTGAAAAGCCATAGGCAAATCGTATAATTCAAAATAATTCATCATTTTGTTTAAGTTTCAACCGCAGATTAGGGTGTAAATTGCAATACAAACTTAGTGTAATGCTTACTATAGGACTTATCAGAGAGGGAAAAATTCCGGCAGACAATCGAGTAGCACTTACTCCAACACAATGCAAGTGGCTGAAACAACAGTTTTCGCAAGTACAGATTACCGTACAAGCTTCACCCAATCGCTGTTTCAGCAATGCCGAATACCAGCAAGCAGGAATTACCGTAGCGGACAATATTAACCATTGCGATATTTTACTCGGCATTAAAGAAGTACCCATCGATATGCTGGTACCCAATAAAACCTATCTCTTTTTTTCGCATACCAAGAAAAAACAACCACATAACAAAAAACTATTACAATCTATTATAGCCAATAATATTACCCTAATAGATTACGAATGTTTGGAACATGAAGACGGACAACGCATTATTGGTTTTGGCTTTTTTGCCGGCGTTGTTGGTGCCCACAACGGCATGATGGCTTATGGCAATCGCAATCAATTATTTACATTGCCTAGGGTGTACCAATGTAAAGATTACAGATCGCTGATTCGGCATTATTTCGGATTAAAAATTCCGGCTATTAAAATTGCCGTAACTGGAAGCGGCCGTGTAGCACATGGCATTATTGAAGTCATGAACCTAATGGGAATTACAGAAGTTGAACCCGATGAATATGTAGAACGCAAATTCTCCTACCCTGTTTATGTACAATTAAAAGGAGCAGATTTGTACACCCACAAAGAACTAAAGACTTACAAAAGAGATCATTTTCATGATAATCCAACTGCATATAGAAGTCGTTTTTTACCATATACCCATTGCACCGACATATTAATGAATGGTGTGTATTGGGATGAAACTGTACCCAGACTATTTGAAAAATCTGACATCAACGATAGCTTTACCATACAAACTATTGCAGATATTACGGATGATGAAAATGGTTCTGTACCCATTAACCTTGGTGATCAAACTATTGAAAATCCTATTTACGGAGTTGATAGATATACACTTGAAAAGACTTCACCTTACCAAGCTCATAGTATTGATATGATGGCTGTTGGTAATTTACCCAACGAATTACCTAGAGATGCCAGTAGTTATTTTGGTGAACAACTCATAAAATATGTACTTGAAGATTTGTTACAAGGCGGTAGCGACATTATACAACGAGCTACTATTACAAAAGCAGGTGCTTTAACACCTGCCTTTGATTATTTAAAAGATTATGTGGATACTGTTTAAAAGAAAATTTTAAATCGATCAAAACAAGCTTTGGTCAGCATTTCTCTATCGTCGGGGTGTGCAATATCAATTAATGATTTTGCCCGCTGACGTAAATTTTTACCATACAAGTAAGCTACTCCATATTCTGTAACTACATAGTGAATATGACCACGAGTGGTTACTACTCCGGCACCTTGTTTTAAAAACGGAACCAAACGAGGCACACCTTTGTTGGTTCGGCTTGTTAAAGCAATGATGGGTTTTCCACCTTCGCTTAATGCAGCACCACGCATAAAATCCATTTGTCCGCCGATACCGCTAAACTGTGTAGCACCAATACTATCTGCACAAACCTGACCTGTTAAATCAACTTCAATAGCACTATTGATAGCAATTACTTTATTGTTTCTGCGGATAACATGCGGATCGTTTACATAATCAATATCGAGAAAAACAACAGCCGGATTATCGTTTACATAATCGTATAACCTCCTTGTTCCTGTAGCAAATGATGTCACCATTTTATTAGGGTGAATTCTTTTCTTACTGTTATTTACAATGTCTTTTTCAAACAAATCAATAATACCATCGCTACACATCTCGGTATGCACACCAAGATTTTTATGATTATGTAATGATTTTAAAACAGCATCCGGAATTGTACCAATACCCATTTGCAGGGTACTGCCATCGTCAATCATTTCGGCAATGTGTTTGCCGATTGTTAATTCAGCGGCACCAACTTTTGCTCCATAATCTACTTCGGGCAAATCTTCATCGTGCCAAACCATATGGGTAAATCTGTCGGTATGAATCAATCCATCTCCATGTGTTCTTGGCATTTTAGGATTAACCTGTGCAATAATTGTTTTGGCATTGTTTACCGCTGACCGAGCAATATCAACCGATAAACCTAATGAACAATAACCATGTTGGTCGGGTGGAGATACTTGTACAATTGCCACATCTACCGCTAATATATTCTTATTGAATAAATCTGGAATATCACTTAGAAAAACAGGAATAAAATCTGCTCTACCTTCATTTACTGCTTGTCGAATAGGTGCTGAAACGAACATGCAATTAATATGGAAGGAGTCGATGTATTCTGGCTTATATACTTCAATATCACCCAATACAGTGATGAAAACGAGTTCAACGCCTTTGAGTCGATGAGATTGTTCTGCCAGCTTACGCATTAAATACAAAGGTGTACATGCACTTCCATGTATAAATACCCGTTGATGACTTTGAACTTGTGCTAATGCTTCTTCGGCAGTTACATATTTAAATGGATGTATCATAGTACTCAATTGTTTTACAAAGAACCGAATGTACGAATTAACTAAAAATGATTTTTATTAGTCAAAATGTTGCTAACTGTCATTTTATTCGATACGCAACTGTTTTTTTACAACATAATTTGGCTATAAAAAGAGGTAGTAGTCCTTTAATAAATCAATACATGTTTGAGTGTATTGATGTCCACTTTTGATAATAACATTATCTTCAATCCTATCTTGAACTGTTCTCGACAATTCCAGCATCTGTCTAAAATAATGATGCGTAGGTGTTTGTTGTACAGTAGTTGCTCGATTAACAATCAATCCTTTTGCTGTAGCAAGTTTTTCAAATACATCAGCTCTATGATAAGGCAGTAAAACAAATACTCTCCCATTTGGGCTAAGGTGTTGGTCTATACTTTGAATTAAATCTTCAAAACCTAATGCTGTACTATGTAACGCAAGATTGCGTTCTGTTTGTTGGCTTTTTAAATCATTATCAAAAAATGGAGGATTTGAAATAATGATATCAAACAATGTGTTAGCGTTAAAATCTTGAATTGGCAATTGTTGCACTTTCAATCTTTCAGTCCATGGACTAGCATTAAAATTTTCTGCTGTTTGAATAGCCGCTTTAGCATCAATTTCTACAGCAGAGATAGTGGCAGAAGACTGCTGCGCTAACATCAAACTAAGTAAACCGGTTCCGGCACCAATATCTAAAATGCTGTTGTGCTGATGAAGCCTGATGCTATTTGCCGCCCATGCTCCAAACAAACAAGCATCTGTGGTTACTTTCATCGCACAACTCCCCTGCTGAACAGTAAATTGCTTAAACTGAAACCAATCGTTTGCCATTAGTCTTTATTCAATTCGTTCAATAAATCTGCTACATCTAATCGCTCAGTTACCATTTGTAAATTACCATCTGTATCAAATGGCCATTGATCTCTAGGTTTATCCCAGTATAATTCAACACCGTTACCATCCGGATCATCTAGATAAATCGCCTCAGATACACCATGGTCACTTGCCCCTGCAATCGGATATGTAGCAGCTATTAAACGTTGCAAAATAGTAGCTAAATCTTTTCTTTCAGGATATAAAATTGCCGTATGAAATAATCCTGGGGCATTTGCAGGAGCCGGTTTAGCGTCTTTACTAAACCATGTATTTAAACCAATATGATGATGATAGCTGCCGGCTGAAATAAAAGCAGCTTGAGTACCGTAGCGTTGCGTTAAAGTAAATCCTAATAGCTCACAATAAAATGCCATAGCCCTATCTAGGTCAGTAACTTTTAAGTGAATGTGACCAATTTTAGTTTGAGCAGGAATGGTATAAGACATCTTGAAATTTTGCTTAAAGTTACAGCAATAAAAAAACTGCTCCGATACTCGAAGCAGTTCTATGATATTCGAATGATGTAATTATTTATCAGCCATTAAAGTAGCGGCTAAATATTCTTGGTTTAATCGAGCAATATTGCTGATGGAGATTTCTTTAGGACAAGTTGCTTCACAAGCACCTGTATTGGTACAAGCACCAAAGCCTTCTTTATCCATTTGTGCAATCATATTTACAACACGGCTTCTACGTTCAGGTTCGCCCTGTGGTAATAATGCCAAATGAGAAACTTTAGCAGAAAGAAATAACATGGCACTGCTGTTTTTACAAGCGGCTACACAAGCACCACAACCTATACACATAGCTGCTGCAAAAGATGCATCTGCTTTGTCTTTGTTGATAGGAATTGCATTTCCATCAACTGCATTACCGGTATTTACACTGATATAACCACCGGCCTGAATGATACGGTCAAAAGAAGAACGATCAACTACCAAATCTTTAATCACAGGAAATGCATTGGCTCTCCATGGCTCAACTACAATGGTATCACCATCTTTGAAAGCTCTCATGTGCAACTGACAAGTAGTATTTGCTTGCCAAGGACCATGTGGCTTACCGTTGATGTACATAGAACACATGCCGCAAATACCTTCACGACAATCATGGTCGAAAGCAACCGGATCGTCGCCATCTTTAATTAACTGTTCGTTCAATACATCAAACATTTCTAAGAAACTCATTTCAGAAGAAATGTTTTCTACACGGTACATTTTGAATTCACCTTTAGACTTAGCATTAGACTGCCTCCAGACTTTCAGATTCAGATTCATGTTATAATGTTCCATATGCTTGTTCCCTTATAATGGGATTTTTTCGTTTATAAATTTTATATACCATAACCTTTATTCCCTTTAGGGGCTTGGGCTACTTATAGTTTCTTTGACTTGGTTTAATCACTTCGTATTGTAAAGGTTCTTTCTGCAAGTTCCAATTGCTTTCACCTGCATATTCCCAAGCAGAAACGTACATGAATTTTTCGTCATCTCTCAACGCTTCACCTTCGGGTGTTTGGTATTCTTCTCTAAAGTGACCACCACAACTTTCTTCTCTATCTAAAGCATCCACACACATCAATTCACCTAATTCTATAAAATCAGCCACACGACCTGCTTTATCTAATTCAGGATTAAATCCATCTATCGTACCAGGAATTCTTACATCACTCCAAAACTCTTTTTTCAATGCTTGTACTTCGGCAATCGCTTGTTTCAATCCTTCCGCATTACGAGCCATACCACATTTATCCCAAATGATTTTACCCAAACGTTTGTGGAAGCTCTCCACCGATTGAGTGCCTTTGATGCTCATTAATTTTTGTATTCTTTCGTTTGCTGCTTTTTCGGCAGCTACAAAAGCTTCATGATCAGTTGAAATGGGTTTATTATAAATTTCATCTGCCAAATAATTACCCAATGTATACGGAATAACAAAGTAACCATCTGCCAAACCTTGCATCAAAGCACTTGCACCAAGGCGATTAGCACCGTGATCGCTGAAGTTAGCTTCTCCTAATGCATATAATCCTTGAACGGTAGTCATGAGTTCATAATCTACCCATAAACCTCCCATCGTATAGTGAACAGCAGGATAAATTCTCATTGGCACATCGTAAGGATTTTCGCCGGTAATCTTTTCATACATATCAAACAGATTACCATATTTCTCCTTCACCACTTCTTTACCCAAACGAGTAATTTCTTCAGCACTTACATTGCCTAAATTTCTTTTACTTACTTCTCCTTTGCCATAACGTTGAATGGCATCGGCATAATCAAGATATACCGCTTGTTTACTAGTTCCAACACCATAACCGGCATCGCATCTTTCTTTGGCAGCTCTTGACGCCACATCTCTTGGCACAAGGTTACCAAATGCAGGATATCTTCTTTCTAAATAATAATCTCTTTCGTCTTCAGCAATCTCTGTTGCTTTTCGGGTATCGTTTTGTTTTTTAGGCACCCAAATACGACCGTCGTTACGCAAAGATTCTGACATC
Source organism: Methylophilus rhizosphaerae (assembly GCA_943370285.1). Classification (GTDB taxonomy): domain Bacteria; phylum Bacteroidota; class Bacteroidia; order Chitinophagales; family Chitinophagaceae; genus CALRQJ02. The sequence continues at coordinate 12,234 of CALRQJ020000018.1, forward strand.
AAAGTCAATTTACTTTGATGGTCGCCACTAACCGGAATACAGGTAGGGTGAATTTGTGTAAAGCAAGGATTAGCAAATGCTGCACCTTGTTTATGTGCTTTCCAAGCAGCAGTAACATTGCTCCCCATAGCATTGGTTGACAAATAGAATACATTACCATAACCACCTGTGCATAACAACACCGCATGACCAAAATGACGCTCTAATGTACCGTTCACTAAATCACGGGCAATGATACCTCTAGCCTTACCATCAACCATTACCACTTCTAACATTTCGTGGCGGCTGTACATTTTTACATTGCCTAAAGCCACTTGTCTTTCTAAAGCTTGGTAAGCTCCTATCAATAACTGCTGACCTGTTTGACCTGCAGCATAAAAAGTTCTTTGTACCTGTGTTCCACCAAAAGAGCGGTTACTTAGTAATCCACCATATTCACGGGCAAAGGGTACGCCTTGTGCTACACACTGGTCTATAATATTGGTGCTCACTTCAGCCAAACGGTGAACGTTTGCTTCTCTTGCCCTATAGTCTCCACCTTTGATGGTATCGTAGAATAAACGGAAAACACTGTCGCCATCATTCTGGTAATTCTTCGCCGCATTAATGCCGCCCTGTGCAGCAATAGAGTGTGCACGACGTGGAGAATCTTGAAAACAAAACGCTTTTACTTTGTAACCCATTTCACCCAAACTTGCAGCAGCACTAGCACCGGCCAAACCGGTACCCACTACAATCACTTCTAGTTTGCGTTTATTGGCAGGGTTAACAAGCTTACAATGACCTTTATAATCAGTCCATTTTTTCTCTAAAGGCCCGGCAGGAATTTTTGCGTCTAACATCTTATTCAATTAAGATTGATGAACAAAGAATTTATTATTTGGATACCAACTTTGGTACTACTATTTAACATCGTTGTGTCACTCACTTGTACTGTCTCTTCACTACCCCCCCCCGACACGTCGGGGCACTATATATTTTCTCCTCTTTAGGGAATGTGGCTACACCCACCCAAAATAAAAGCTAAGGGGCATTAAAGCAAACACCAAAGGAACGATGATCGAAAATCCATATCCAATAGTGCTTATCATAGCATTGTAACGTTTGTTGTGTACACCAATCGTTTTAAAAGCACTCTGAAAACCATGTGCTAAGTGAAATGCTAAAGAAGCACATCCTAACACATATAAGGCAACAACAATCAGTGCAATACTATTGGTGTCTGGATGGAACACCATTTTCATTTCGTTGAATAAATCATGGTAAGGCTTACCGTCAATCATCACTTCTTCTAAACCGGTAATACGACTTGGCACCCAAAAATGTGCAATATGCATGATAAGGAATAACAAAAGCAACGTTCCTAATAAAGCCATACTTCGGCTATACCATTTGCTACCGCTATTGCCATATTCCACGGCATATTTAGTGCCACGGGCTTTGCGGTTTTGTAGTTCTAACAAATAGCCTTGAATGATGTGCAGAATAAATCCGGCAAACAACCCTATTTCTAAAATTCTTGGAACAACATTGGCACCCATAAAATGAGCTGCTCTATTAAACATATCGCCGTTATCCATTGCCCATATGCAAGCATTCAAACCCACATGCACAATTAAAAATAATACGAGAAATATTCCGGTTAAACCCATCACTAACTTCTTACCTACCGAGGAAGTGAACATTTGTTTCCAGGTCATACAGCTAATTTGTAGTTAAAAATCGGTGCAAAAATAGTGCATCAATCGTTGCCATTTTCATTTTAAAAATGTTTTTTAACGGGAACGATTTCATAGCGTTGTAAATCTTACCGTCTTCATCAATGAATAATACAATATTCAACAAAAATTTGTTGGCGAATATCAACCTAACAAGGCATTTTTTTTACGCTGTACAATCATTTTTACATAAAAAACAAGAACTATTCAACGAAATAACCATAGGTTTTAAATAAGAACCGTTCATCACCATTGTTTTGCCAACTTGCCTTTTTGCTGTAGGTTTGGGCTATGTTCACTACCATCAACATTGTATGGAACAGCTTTAAAATGGCCTTGCAAGAATTGCGGGTTAATAAGCTACGTACTTTTTTATCCCTCTTTGGAATTACCATTGGTATCTTTTGCATAATTGGTGTGTTAGCTACTGTTGATAGCCTTCAGCAAAAAGTGCAAAACGATGTCAACAGTCTTGGTTCTAACACGGTCTATATTGCAAAATTTGCATTTGGCGAAAGTGAAGATGGTACCCGACCTTGGTGGAAATATGAAAAAAGACCACAACCTACTTATGCCGAAATGCAAGTCATAAAAGAAAAATCTTTTTTCACAGCCAATGCTTGTATGTTCATTGGTTTTGCCGGCAACTTAGACTACAACGACAAACAATTGAGTACACAGGTTTATGCTGTGAGTGATGAATTTAATTCGGTTCAAACTATTGAAGTAGAACATGGCCGATATATTGCTAGTGCGGAATTTAACCGAGGCATGCCGGTTGTAATTTTAGGAAACGAAAATGCCACTAACTTGTTTGGCAAACCCGAAAGAGCGGTTGGCAAAGAGATAAAATACAACGGCAGGAAAGTATTGGTGATTGGTGTATTAAAGAAATACGGTGTATCATTTGGTGGTTTTCAGTACGATGGTTGTACCATTGTTACTTATAACTATTTTGCTAAGTTGGTAGATGTGAGTGATAGAAATTTGACTCGCTTCATCATGGTAAAAGGCAAAGACAATACCCCGACCGAAGCTTTGTTAGATGAATTAAAAGGAATTATGCGATCGCTTCGCCGCATCAAACCTACAGAAGAAGATAATTTTGCATTGAATGATGTAAATGCCTTCAGCAATGCGATCGGTGGATTTTTTGCTTCGGTAAATATTGGCGGTTGGGCTATTGCCGGATTAAGTTTAATCGTTGGTGCATTTGGTGTAGCCAATATTATGTTTGTTACGGTGAGAGAAAGAACGAGTCAGATAGGTTTGAAAAAAGCTATCGGTGCTAAAAACAGAACAATACTCACCGAGTTTTTATTGGAGAGTGCCTTCTTATGTGTGATTGGCGGATTGATTGGATTACTCTTGGTTTTCTTACTCACTAAAGCCATCAGTGCAGTAATGCCATTTCCTATTTTCATCTCATCCGGCATTATTACACTAGCATTTAGTATTTGTGTGATTTTAGGTATTTTATCTGGCATCATTCCGGCCTCTATTGCAGCAAAAATGGATCCTGTTGTGGCAATCAGAACGAAATAACTGTTCCAAAGTTTACTAGTTTCATCGTTCAATTGTTGGTGTGCACTACATTTGCGGCAACTTTTAAACACTTGAACTTTTGAACGGTGTAACCATACTTGCCATTGAATCTTCTTGCGACGAAACCTCTGCATCGATTTGTGTAGATGGAAAGATTTTATCCAACTACATTGCCAATCAAACGGTTCATGAACAATATGGCGGCGTTGTGCCTGAATTAGCTAGCCGTGCACATATGCAAAATATTGTACCGGTGGTTGCTGCAGCTATTAAAGAGGCTGCAGCAAAACACCCCCGACAAGTCGGGGCACCACTCACCATTCACAACATTGATGCTATTGCATTTACCCAAGCTCCCGGTTTAATTGGAAGTCTGTTAGTAGGTGCTCAATTCGCTAAATCTTTAGCCCTAGCACTCAACAAACCGTTGATTGCTGTGCATCACATGCAGGCTCATGTTTTGGCCAATTTATTGGGCGACCACAAACCCGAATTTCCTTTTTTATGTTTGACCGTTAGTGGTGGACATACACAAATTGTATTGGCAAAATCGCCTTTGGATTTAACTGTGATTGGCGAAACCATTGATGATGCCGCCGGAGAAGCATTTGACAAATCGGCTAAATTATTGGGTCTGCCCTACCCCGGTGGTCCTTTAATAGATCAATATGCCAAAGCCGGAAATCCATTGGCTTTTACTTTTGCTGAGCCGCAAATTCCGGAGTTGAATTTTTCATTTAGTGGATTGAAAACTTCTATTTTATATTTCTTACAAAAACAAGAACCCGGTTTTATTGAAGCCCATCTCAATGATTTATGTGCATCTATTCAACATACCATCATCAATATTTTACTCAAAAAGTTGAAGAAAGCCGTACAACAAACGGGCATCAAAAATATTTGTCTGGCAGGTGGCGTAAGTGCTAACAGTGGCTTACGTAATCGTTTGCAATCCTTAGGGCAACAACAAGGTTGGAAAACTTATATCCCGGCATTTGAATATTGTACCGATAATGCCGGCATGATTGCCATAACCGCTTATTACAAATACTTAGCCGGATCATTTGTGGCGCTAGATACTAACCCAAGTGCTAGAGCTGAATGGTAATTTTTTTGCTATCGCTATTTTATTTGATGTTGCTTCGTCCTAACTTCATGCCATGACTTTGTTTTTATTAGCCATAGCACCAGGCATTGCCATTTGTTTGTTCATCTATCTAAAAGACAGATACAATAAAGAACCCATCAAACATTTATTAGGCTGTTTTTTTTTGGGTGTACTTTCTGCCATTCCTGCTGTAATCATTGAATTAATAGGGAGTAAATTAGTAGACAATTGGGCAACAGGCAATTTACCGGTTATAGCACATATACTTCTGCAAGCATTTGTTGTGGTAGCTCTGACCGAAGAAGGTTGTAAATATTTTATGCTTAAAAAATATGCTTTCCCCAAACAAGCATTTGACGAACCCTTTGATGGCATTGTATACAGTGTTTTTGTAAGTATGGGATTTGCAACGATAGAAAATGTTGGTTATGTGTTGCAGCATGGTGTTGGTACCGGGATATTAAGAATGTTTTTAAGTGTGCCTGCACATGGTTGTTTTGGGGTATTGATGGGCTATTATATTGGTATTGCCAAATTTGATATGGTTAACAAATCGAAATTATTATGGAAAGGTTTGCTCATGGCTACATTATTTCATGGTTTATTTGATGCCTTTCTTTTTTTGGCAGAAAACAAAACGGTTACTCAATTTATATCCGGCGGCTTGTTAGTACTTGGTGCTATTGGCTCGTATATCATCGCTATAAGATTGTCTTTAACATCTATTCGTTTACATCGAAACTTATCACAACAGCATCATGAACAAGAGCTTACAAATATGTAGTGCTACCTTAACAGATATTGAAACCATCAGACAAATGGCATATGAAACCTGGCCTATTGCTTATGCCGATATTTTGTCGCCTAAGCAACTACACTATATGCTTGAATTGATGTACAACCACAACACATTAGCCGAACAAATGCAAACAGGACATCAATTTTTTATTGCAGCAAAAGACGATAGTAATATCGGCTTTGCCGGATGTTCCGTTACTGAAACAACCGGCGTTTATAAATTACATAAGCTATATGTGTTGCCAACAGCTCAAAAAACCGGAGCAGGCAAAGCATTACTAAAAGCGGTTATACAATATGTAACAGCTGCCGGAGGCAAGCAATTGAAATTGCAAGTAAACCGACACAACAAAGCCAAGCATTTTTACGAGTACCTAGGCTTTAGCATTTTATACGAACAGGCATTTGATATTGGCGAAGGTTATGTGATGGATGATTATGTGATGGGGATAGATTTGTAAGCCGAATAATTTATCTGAATCAACAGACAGATTTCATTATATTTGATTACACAAAAATCAAAAAGTATGGGATTACCGGTAAATGATAAAAACAAAAACAAGTTTGGCGGCAATGGCCAAAAAACAAGCGGTGGTGCTTCTAAATTTATTGTAAAGCCCGGTGCAAAACCGGTTGGGGTTACCAAAAAACCTATTAAAACAGGCGGTACAAGAGGTAGTTAAGATTACCATTTGTCGCTATATTACAACGGGCTGTTTCTTGCGAAACAGCCCGTTATTTTTTCAATAATCTTACTATTAAATAGTAAATGCCGTTTCAATAATTTCAGCTTGTTCTACCGCATGTACTTTAGCATAGCCGGTAGCGGTAGCGGCACTAGCATGGCGGCTTATTACTCCATAGTTAATACTCTTTAAATTCATTTGCAAGAAAGATGCTGCACCCATATTTAGCGGTTCTTCTTGTACCCAAAACCAAATGGCTTTGTTGTATTTATTGTACAATTCCTGCAACTGCTTTTCAGGTAGCGGATAAATTTGTTCTAACCTAATTATGGCAATGTCAGTTCTGTTTTCTTTTTGTTTTCTTTCGGCCAATTCAAAATACAATTTACCGGAACAGAACAATACTTTTTTAACAGCAGCAGCATCTAATACACCTGCATCGTCAATCACTTCTTTAAAACTACCGTTACAGAATTCGCTTAAAAAACTATAACTACCCGGGTGTCTTAAATTGGCTTTTGGCGAAAAATTAATCAATGGTTTACGGAAAGGCCAAGCCAATTGTCTGCGTAACACATGGAATAAATTAGCCGCCGTTGTAACATTGGTAATCACCATATTTAACTCAGCACACATTTGTAAAAAACGTTCCATTCTGGCACTGCTGTGTTCGGGGCCTTGTCCTTCGTAACCATGTGGCAATAACATCACCATACCGTTCATTCTATTCCATTTTTGCTCACCGGCAGCAATAAACTGATCAATCATGGTTTGAGCTCCGTTACAAAAATCTCCAAACTGAGCTTCCCACAACACTAATGCATTGGGGTTAGCTAAAGCGTAACCATATTCGAAGCCCAAAACAGCATACTCACTCAATAATGAATTATAAACTCTAAACTTCTCCTGTCCTTCTTGAAAATGATTTAAACGATTGTGGCCTTTATTATTCTCATCTCTTACAATCGCATGTCGATGGCTGAACGTACCACGTTGTACATCTTGTCCGCTCATTCTAACAATTTTACCTTCGGTAAGAATGCTGCCGTATGCCATCAATTCTCCGGTAGCCCAATCAATTTTATTTTCCGTTTCAAATAATTTCTTTTTGTCTTGCAACAACTTTTCTACTTTTTTCAACGGCGTATAACCGTCCGGCAAAGCCATCAATCCATCAAATAATTGCTTGGCTTTTTCTTCGCTTACTGCTGTAACCGGAGAAGCTTCAAAATCTGTAGCTGTTGCATGTCGCAAACTCTTCCATACCAACTCGGGTTGTTGGTATTTATAGGGTAATGGTTGTTGCTTAACTTCATCTAATCGTTCTTGCAAATCGGCCCAAAACTTACGTTCCATTTCTTTGGCCAATTCCTGAATTTCTGTATCCCCTTTTTCCATCAACTGTTTTACATACACTTCTCTTGGGTTTGCATGTTTATCAATCAATGCATACAACTTTGGTTGGGTGTATTTTGGATCATCGCCTTCGTTATGGCCATGTTTACGATAACACACCATATCAATAAAGATATCGCTGTTGAATTGTTCTCTATATCGAGCTGCAATTTCAGAACACTTAATCACAGCTTCAGGGTCATCGCCATTCACATGCAGCACCGGTGCTTGTACCATAGCTGCAACCGAAGTACAATAATTAGCACTTCGAGCATCATCAAAATCGGTAGTAAAACCAATCTGGTTATTGATTACAAAGTGAATAGTACCACCAGTATAATAACCACGCAGATTGCTCATTTGTAATAATTCATACACCACACCTTGTCCGGCAACCGAAGCATCACCATGAATAAGGATTGGCAATATTTTATCAAAATCACTACCATACAACACATCTGCTTTAGCTCTTGCAAAACCCGTAACTACAGGGTCAACCGCTTCTAAGTGTGAAGGATTGGGCATTAATTTAAGGTGGATATTTTTACCCGAAAGTGTTGACACATCACTACCATATCCCATATGATATTTTACATCTCCACTGCCCATTGTTTGGTCTAACTTGGCAGTACCTTCAAACTCACTAAAGATTTGCTCATAGGTTTTGCCCATAATATTAGCCAACACATTGAGTCTTCCACGATGTGCCATGCCAATCACAACTTCTTGCACATCATTTTCTGCTGCCACATTAATGATGGCATCTAATGCCGCAATAGTTGACTCTCCACCTTCTAGAGAAAATCTTTTTTGACCTATGTATTTGGTATGTAAAAACTTCTCGAAAATGACACCTTGGTTTAACTTTTCAAGAATTCTGCGTTTCTTTTCAATCGGCAATGGACTGGCTAACCCTTTTTCCATTTCGTTAGTCAACCAATCAATTTTATCTTGTTCGCTGATGTATTTGAATTCGATACCAATATGGTTGGCATAAACAGTATTAAGATGAGCTTTAATATTTCTCAACGTAGCTGGACCTAAGCCCACTAAATTACCGGCATTGAATACTTGATCTAAATCAGCTTCTGACAAGCCGAAAAAAGACAAGTCGAGGTTGGCACCACGGTCTTTCCTTTCTCGAATGGGATTGGTTTTAGCAATCAAATGACCTTTATTTCGGTAGCCCAAAATCATGCGATACACCTTAATTTCTCTCATCCAATCGATATTGCCACTAGTGCCGACAGTAGTATTTACAGTTGGTGCAACTAATGTTCCGGCTTTGTCAACATGAGCAACAGCAAAATCGAATCCTTCAAAAAACTTCCGTAAGTCGGGGTCGACAGCGGCGGGATTTTGAACGAAATCCTTATATAGTTGCTCTATAAACGATGGGTGAGAATTGGTAATGTACGAAAAATCCTTCATGCGGCAGTTTTATTGCTTTAAAATGATGGCAAATATCGGAGAAAAAAACGCAGTATGAAAAGTTAATACCTTGCAACTTACCCTGTTTTTGTGCATATTTTCTACAAAATCGTTGTCGTATAAATTATTGAACCTGAATTATTTGATTTGTAGAACTTTCAACCGAAAATTTAAAAGGCTTTAAAAACAATTTATAGCAACTTGTAGTCTGGCATTTAGAATAATTTTGGTCAAAAGGGGCTATATTGAGAGAAAAAGGGAGTTTGATAGCCTGTTTTTTAAATAATTATGGCTAAGATTTTGCTTATTTCATTTATACACCTACCTTTGCCGTCCGAAAAAAAGAAACATGGCAAATCATAAAGCTACCAAAAAAGATGTTCGTCAAGCATCAAAACGCAGAGACAGAAACCGCTATTACGGTAAAACTACCCGTAATGCTATCCGTGATTTGAAAGCATTGAAAGAAAAAGATGCTTATGCTACTCAACTTCCTGACGTATCATCAATGATTGATAAATTGGCAAAGCGTGGTGTTATTCACAAGAATAAAGCTGCCAATTTGAAAAGCAAATTAGCCAAGCGTGCTATTGTTGCTGCTTAATTAAATTTTACAAGCACATTATACCAACATAAACCTGCCTAAACAAGGCGGGTTTTGTTTTTTATGCTTTTTTGAAGGTTAATGTGAACCTATTGATGTCATGCAAAGCAGTTTCGTACTGCACATTTCCTTTGTGAAGGTTTATAATTCTCAATACGATTGAAAGCCCAAGGCCAAACCCTTTTTTATTCCTGGCATTCTCCCCTCTAAAAAATGGAAGAAATAATCGCTCCTGCTCATCATCAGACAGTTGTTGGCCTTTATTTTCTATAACCAAAATGATTGCTTTTGCCGTAGCATTCAATCGAATACAAACTTTATTATCATTTGTATATTGACAAGCATTTTTTACCAAATTTCTAATAGCTGAGGTTAATAACGATTCATTAGCAGCAATCATCAAATGGCTATCCTGCTCAGGAATGGTTTCAAATTCAAAAGCAATGGTAATATCAGGATATATTTTATTAACCGTCTCTATCGTTTCATACAACACTTCATCTATTCTAACTTTTGGCCAATTGTTTGTAAGGCTGATTTTTTCGTATTGAGATAATAGCAACAAAGAGTTGGTTAAATCTATCAAATCTTGTTGGTCTTCTTTTAAAGACACTAAAATGCGTTGGTAATCTTCGGCGGTTTGCTGTTTGCTTAATGCCGCCTCAGTTTGCGATAACATAGTTGCCAAGGGGGTTCTCAACTCGTGGGAGGCATGATGTACAAAACTTTTTTGCATGTCGAACGCTTTTTCTAATCGATCAAGCATTTCGTTAAAGTTTCGAGCAATCAATCCAAACTCATCGCTATTGGGTTTTACCAATACCCTTCTTTCTAAATTTCGGTCGGTAATTAATTGCATTTGAAAAGCCAACTCGGTTAATGGTTTCATCATTTGTTTTACATAGAAGAAAGACATTAAACCGGTAAGTACCAATCCACCCCCTAATACACTTAATAATATAAAGCGGAGGTTTTGTACTTTACCTATACCATACTTATCGTAAGCCGAAGAAACAATGTACATATTAGATTCCGGAACAAACAATACTACGCACTCTCTGTCTTCAAAGACAAACCGATACTCATTCGAATTTTGCCGAGCCAAATTTAAAATGGAAGAGTCAAATCTAAATTGTGCTGCATCTGAATTTTTATGTCTTACTTTTTTTGTTGAATCGAGAATGAAAATCTCTTCATTATACAACACATTGGTTGATTGTAAATCAATCATCCGTAATACAGCTTTCTCCGAATTTTTTGCTTTAGTAACTAACTCATAGTAGTTTAACCCTTCCCGCTTCACCCTTCTAAAAAAATCTTCTTTGCGGTAATTAAAGTACAGTACATAGATAATAGCTAGCGAAATAGATAGAATTACTGCAACAAACAGTGTAAACAAGACGGCAAATCTAACTTTTAGACTCATAATCAAGATCTATCTTTGATATAGTAGCCGAACCCAGGTTTTGTGTGTATCATTTTAAAATTGTAAGGCTTATCAATTTTATTTCTCAAAAAGCTGATATATACTTCAATGGTATTGGTTCCGGTATCAAAACTGAGGCCCCAAACTTTTTCTAGAATTTCATTTTTAGCTACTACTTTACCATTTGCTTTCGCTAGCAGAACTAACAAGGCAAATTCCTTTGCCGTAAGGTTGATATTATCACCTGCTCTGTGTACAGTTTTTTCCAATAAATTAATGTCAAGCTCGCCAATCGTTAATTTATCAATTCCCTCTACAATTGATTCAGCCCTTTTCAAAAACACTTTAATTCTAGCTAAGAGTTCGTTGAAGTGAAATGGTTTTACGATATAATCATCTGCACCAAAATTAAATGCATCCATTTTATCTTGAATTTCTCCTAATGCAGTTAACATGATGATAGGTATATTTTTATTCTCAGCTCTAAATAATTTGCATAAAGCAAGGCCATTTTTATAAGGCAAATTCACGTCGAGCAGTGCCAAAGCATACGTATGTTGTTGAAATAATTTTTCAGCAACTGCACCATCAAAAGCAACATCAACTAAATAACCATGGTGGGTCAATTCTTCTTGAATCACCTGCCCGAGTTTGGGTTCATCTTCGGCCAATAAAATTCTATGTTTACTTTCCATTATTTTCGGGGAATATTAACAACAAAATAATGAGAAAACTGATTATTACTGCTGTCTTAACTGCTTTTTTTTTCAATGCTATAGCACAGCAAGTTACAGATTTTGAGCTATCAAAAGGCACAGAAACAACAACATACAAAGATTGTATCGCTTATTATCAACAATTAGACAAGGCATTCAAAACAATACATTTAAAGACATTTGGCAATACAGATGCCGGATATCCGCTGCATGTAGTAATGTTTTCTAAAGATGGAAGTTTTGATCCTTCAAAATGGCATCAACAAAATAAAGTGGTATTGTTGGTAAATAATGGTATTCACCCCGGCGAACCTGATGGTATTGATGCTACCATGCTATTGATGAGAGATTTGGCAACTAAAAATATTATAGTGCCTGATAGTGTGGTAATAGCAGCTATAGCCATTTACAATATTGGCGGAAGTTTAAATCGGGGTAGTTTCAGCAGGGCTAATCAAAACGGGCCGATAGCTTATGGTTTTAGAGGAAATGCTCAGAATTTAGATTTAAATAGAGATTTTATTAAAAATGATAGCAGAAATGCTCAAACATTTGCAAGTATTTTTCAGTGGTGCAATCCGGATATTTTTATGGATAATCATGTAAGCGATGGTGCCGATTATCAGCATACGATGACTTTACTTACTACACAACACAGTAAATTAGGTGGAGCAATTGGTCAATATTTACACGATGTTTTTGAACCTGCTATCTATCAAAAAATGACGGAGAAAAAATGGCCCATGTGTCCTTATGTAAATTTTGACGATGCCAATCCTGACAAAGGATGGGTTGCATTTTACGATCCGCCACGCTATAGTAGCGGATACGCTGCATTATTTCAAACGATGTCTTTTGTACCTGAAACACATATGCTTAAACCATTTGCAGACCGAGTGAAAAGCACTTATGCATTGATGCAAACTATAATTGAAACGGCTAATCAATCGGCTACAACCATTAAAAAAGCAAGAAGACTGAGCATAGCTGCGACTCAACAACAGCAAGCCTTTCCATTAAGTTGGAAAGTTGATTCGAGCAGATCAGATCAAATTAGTTTTTTAGGATATGAAGCTGGATATAAACCCAGCGAAGTAAGTGGAAAAGACAGACTTTATTACAATAGAGCAAAACCTTATACCAAGTCAGTTAAATTCTACAATTATTTCAATGGCAACAAAATAGTAACAAAGCCAAAAGCTTATATCATTCCACAAGGATGGCATGAAGTGATTGATTTATTGAAGCTGAATAAAGTAAAAATGACAAGGCTATCCAAAGACAGTAGCATCAACGTTGAAGCATATAGAATTGAAAACTATAAAACGGCAAGTAGGGCATACGAAAAACATTATCGGCATAGCGAAGTAGACATCAGCAAGCAACAACAAACTATTCAATTTTTACAAGGAGATTACATCATTTATACCGGTCAATCAGCCGATCGATTTTTAGTAGAGACTTTAGAACCACAAGCCGATGACAGTTATTTCAATTGGAATTTTTTTGATGCCATTTTACAACAGAAAGAAGGTTATAGCGATTATCGTTGGGAAGATTTGGCAGCCGAATACCTCAAGCAGAATCCGACACTAAGACAACAGTTAGAAGAGAAGAAAAAAGCTGATTCAAAATTTGCGGCATCGGGATCTGCTCAATTAGATTTTGTATATAAAAATTCACCTTATTATGAACCGGCACACCTCAGGTATCCTGTATTTCGTTTAAACTAATCAGCTGAATCTTTCTACTGCCATTCTAAACGTATTGCAATGGGCTTCGGTGATGATTTTAATATCGGGAGAATAACCACCACCCATCGATACTACAACAGGTATTTGATGGCTATGCATTTGTTCAAACACAAATGCATCTCTTAGGCGACAGCCCTCCATTGATACTTTGAGTTTGCCAAATTTATCAGTCTCTAAAATATCAACCCCGGATAAATAAAAAGCAAAATCAGGTTTTACATCTGCAATTAACTGAGGTAAAATGTCATACAGTAAAGAAAGATAAGTTTCGGTATCTGTGCCATCTTTAAGCGCTGTATCAAGATCGCTTTGCTCTTTATGAAATGGATAATTATGAGCTCCATGCATACTCCAAGTAAACACATTTGGGTTGTTTTCAAACAACTTTGCGGTACCATTACCTTGGTGTACATCTAAATCAACAATCAAAATTTTTGAAGCTAGTGGTTGTTGTAATAAATAGTTGGCCGCAACAGCAAAATCATTCAATAAACAAAACCCCTCTCCCCTATCTGCAAAAGCATGATGTGTGCCTCCCGCTACATTTAATGCTACTCCAAATTGTTTGGCATAATAACAACAATCAATAGTGCCTTGCGTAATCGTCAACTCTCGTTGGGTTAACATTGGCGATTGCGGAAAACCAATGTGCCGTTGTTCTTGCGGCGACAAAGTCTGCTGTAGTAATTTATCGAGATAGGCTGCATCATGAGTTAAAAGCACAACATCATGCGGACATACATTGGGTTGAAATAAATTAACGCTAGTAATACTTCCTTCATGCAACAATTGCTCAGGAATCAATTCATACTTCAACATAGGGAACCGATGACCTTCGGGCAACGGATGAGCATAGATGGTATCGTAAGCAATTTTTATCACTGTACTTGTACAATAGTTTGATTGATGATGGCAAAAACAGTATCTGACTTTTGATGCTCAATAATATGTAAACCGGTGAATGCACCAAAAGCAGGTAATACAGCGTAAGTATCACTAAAATAAAAACAAGGCAACCGCAAACTTTGTTTGCCTAGACCTTTCATGATAATACCGGGATGAATATGACCGCTAATGGAAAAGTGTTCTTTTTCTATCTCATTGTCTTGCTCATCGTTGATATCATGTACAAATAAAAATGGCGATAGGAAGACTTGTTGTGATTTGGTTTCTATCGCAGCAGATTTGTACCAGTCTGCATGCAGCATATCATGATTGCCTTTGATGAGCAATACTTCAATGCCGGAAAAACTTTCCCGCCAACGCAAAAACAAATCCAATTCTTTGTTGGCCACACTATGAAATAAATCACCCACAACAATCAATTGTTTAGGCTGAAAATATTGTACACATTGCAACAAACGCTGTAAATCTTCTTTGTACATATGCTGCGGAACAGCAATACCCGATTTTCTAAAATGACCGGTTTTGCCCAAATGCAAATCAGAAATAATTAATGCTTGTTGAGCTTCCCAAAAAATTACTTTTTCGGGAGACAGCCACAACTGCTGACCTCTACATGAAAACGATAATGGAGCTTGCACTACAATAATTTGGGCGGCGAATGTAATACAGATTTAATTACTGTAGTAAGCACTTCCAACTTTTGAAGTATCTGCTACCGGACTATTTTTTTGGAGTATGAATTGTTGAAGATTTTCCGCCCATTGCGTAATCATTTTCCTATCTCCATCGGTCAAATTGCTTTCTTTATTGATCCAACGGTACATATCTATCGGCATGGTTTTATGCGTTACTTCTTCTTTCAATTCTTCCAAAATTTTTACAGCAATAGAATCTGGATAGTCGCCAAAAGTTGAAAAATTAAGATGCGATTTACCTTCATTAATTTTTGATTGCAACATCCAACCAATGGGTTGAATATTGGTAAACCAAGGATACTCGGTGTTATTGCTATGGCAATCGTAACAAGCATTGGCTAATAATACATTCACAGAATCCGGAATATCATATAAGTTAGCGATATCGGTTTTAGACACATCATCAGAAATATTTCTTTCGGGTTGAAATAATTGTAGCAACAGAAAAACAGTAAATATTAGTAACAGAATTCTTCTCTTTTTCATTAGGCTGATAGTAGTTACGAGACACAATTTAATTATTTTTCCAATTGCAATTGCATTCGTTTTATTCTGTCTTCTAATTTTTCGCTACTTAGGTTTTCTCTAATACTATCAACTTTAATGGGAAAGCAAAAAGGAGTGAGTTTTTGTGGCTTTGTAATAACAATTTTACTTTCAGCAATACGCCGCAAAGCCTTTCTCAGCCGTGCTTCTTCCATTTGTTGGTCAAATACTTCAGCATAAGCCTGCCGCATTAAAATATTATTCACATCATATTCACTAAATACTTTAAACAGCAAAGAAGCAGAGGATTGCAGGTGCCTAGCCTTCTTTTGTTCACCCGGAAAGCCTTGAAAAATTAATCCGCCAATAACAGCAATATCCCTGAATTTACGTTTAGCCATCTCTACCGAATTAACACTTTTTTGAATATCTGCTAACAGATTATCCGCAGATAAAAAGGTGTATAAATTAGTTGCATCAACAGGAATGGGCTGATCACTCAATAATTCAAAACCATAATCGTTCATGGCAATAGAAAAAGTTATGGGTACCGTTTTACTAATTCTATAGGCTAACAATGCAGCCATGGCTTCGTGTACTAACCTGCCTTCAAAAGGAAACACAAACAAATGAAATCCATCTTTTGTATCTATCAACTCAGCCAATAACTCATTTCGTTTAGGAATATGAGATAACGTTTGTTGTAATTGGAACAGTGGTTGTAATGCTGCTATCTCTACTTCGTTTACATATTGGCTAAATACTTGTTCAAATGTTTGTCTGAGCATTTCACCTAAGTTAGAACTCAAAGACATTCTGCCGCCCATCCAACTTGGCACAATTGATTTTTTTGCCGAAGATAGACGCACCATTACCGTCATCTCTTTGATACCTACTAACTCTAGATTTCTACCGGCTAGTGTAAATACAGTGCCCGGATCTAATTTACTGATGAAATATTCTTCAATAACGCCAATGTATTTACCATTAAGTAATTTTACTTTCAACATAGCATCGCTAACGATAGTACCAATATGCATGCGGTGACGCATAGCAATACGACGACTTGTAATGATATAAAGTCCGTTAATGATATCTACTTTTTTATACTCATCATATTGTTGTAAGGCAACTCCACCTTTTGTAATTTGTTGTAATAACTCAGCCCATTCTTCGGCTGTAATATCTGCAAAACAAAAAGTAGCTTTTACTTCCTCAAAAATTGTAGCCGGAAGGAATCCCTCACCACAAGCTAATGTACAGAGGTATTGCACCAATACATCAAAACACAATAACATGGGTATTTTACTTTCAATATTTCCTTCAGCAATAGCTTGTTTTAAAGCAACGGCTTCTACCAACTCTAATGAATGGGTTGGCAAGAAATATATTTTACTTAATTCTCCCGGTTGATGTCCACTACGACCGGCCCTTTGTAAAAATCGGGCTACCCCTTTTGGCGAACCAACTTGAATTACTGTATCAACCGGTCTAAAATCAACTCCTAAATCTAAACTTGCCGTACAAACAACAGCTTTCAATGTTTCGGTGTGTAATGCATCTTCTACCCACAATCGCAATGCCTGTTCAATACTACCATGGTGCAAAGCAATTGCGCCAGCTAATTGTGGTGCTACCGTTAGCAAAGTTTGATACCACATTTCACTCATACCACGAGTATTAATGAAGATGAGTGTGGTTCTACTTTGCTCAATGATGGGGACTACTTTGTCAGCAAGCTTAATACCTAAATGACCGGCCCAAGGATATTTTTCAATTTCATCGGGGATGATAGATTCAATCCTAATTTGCTTGTCTAGATTGGCGACAACTATTTCGCCCCAATTTGTTTTATTATTGTTCGGCGCTGCCGGATATAACAACACTTGCTTGGCTTCATCTAAATTACCGATGGTAGCACTAATGCCCCAAATACTAAGTTGTCGTTGCGCAGCTTTTACAGTATGAAAAATTCGACTTACCGCTAATTCTACTTGTACCCCTCGTTTACCGCCCAACAATTCGTGCCACTCATCAACCGCTAAAATGTTAAGCGATTGAAATAATATTGAATTATTTTTTGTAGCCAATAATAAGTGTAAACTTTCGGGTGTTATGATTAACACTTCCGGCATATTGCGTTTTTGCTTTTGCCTTTCACCAGCATCTGTATCGCCATTTCTAATGCCCACTTTCCACGGTAAATTCAATTCAAGAATGACTTCTTCCATAGCTCTGGCAATGTCTTTTGCCAATGCTCTTAAAGGTGTTACCCACAATAACTGTAATCCGATTTTTCTTTCAGTAGTATAGGTTTCGGGATATTGATTAATGAACTGTATAACACTGCCTAAAAAAACAGAAAATGTTTTACCGCAGCCGGTTGGAGCATTAACTAATCCGCTTTTATGATGAATGATGTGTTGCCAGGTTTCTTCTTGAAACGCAAATGGTTGATAGCCTTTATTGGCTAGCCATTGAGCAACAATAATGTATCCCGGCGTTTCTTGCAGCATAGCCATCTAACAAAAATACGTGAAGGTTGTTGCGATTGGTATTTGCCAAACACAATTATGTATTTCCATACACTTTAAGCAATTGTTTTAAATCATCGAGTGTATTAATCTCCGAAACTTTCTTGTCTTGTCGCCACCGACTGATTCTAGGAAAACGCAGTGCCACACCCGATTTATGCCTATTACTTGCAGCGATTCCTTCGAAAGCAATCTCAAAAACCAGTTCAGGCTTTACAGTTCTCACCGGACCAAATTTTTCTACTGCATTGCGTTTTACAAAAGCATCTACCGCTATAAATTCTTTATCCGTTAAGCCGCTGTATGCTTTGGTGAAGCTTACTAATCGGTCACCATCTTTTACAGCGAAAGTATAATCAGTGTACAAATTACTTCTTCTGCCATGACCTTTTTGAGCATAGATCATTACTGCATCAATGGTGAGCAGATCTATTTTCCACTTCCACCAATCGCCAATTTTTCTTCCGGTTTGGTAATGCGAGTTTTTACGTTTCAGCATCAAACCTTCTGCCCCATTTGTTCTTGATGTAGTTCGGATATCGATTAATTGTTGCCAATCATCAAACAGTATTTCATCAGATAAAAAAAGTCCACATGTTGTAGCTGTTGCAGTTTGTACTTTAGTTACAATTTCCTTTAATAATTGTCTTCTTTCCAATAAAGGCAAATGCCTAATATCTTCACCCTTATATTCTAACAGATCATATGCAAAAAAAGCAACCGGCACTTCTTGCAATTGTTTCTTGGTAATTGTTTTTCTACCAATTCTTGTTTGCAACAAAGCAAAAGGTAATGGTTGTAAATGGCCATTTGTTACTACAGCAGGAATAATTTCCCCATCTAACACTGTACCATTAGGCACAGCATCTTTCCATCCATCATATTCCGGAAATTTATCTGTCATCAACTCTTCACCCCTGCTCCAAACATATAAATCAGCTTTACGTTTTATTATCTGACCCCTAATACCATCCCATTTCCATTCAGACTGCCATTCATGCGGAATACCTAATGTTTCCGGCGCTGCATCTAAAGCATATGCCAAATAAAAAGGATAAGGTTTACTGCTATCCAAAGCAGCTGCTTCAGCACTTAATAAATCAGTAAAGTTGGTGGTCGAAGGATTCCAATTACCACTAATACGATGTGCGATAATTGATGGTGACAAACCCGTTATTTTAGCCAACGCATTCACCATCATTTTTTGAGAAACCCCAATTCTAAAGCCACCGGTAATCAATTTATTAAATACAAATCTTTCATTCGAATCTAACTGTTGCCAACTATCAATGATAAATTTTTTTCTGATGGCTTCATCTGCTTTATCCAAGGCAACAAATTGTTCTACATAATAACTGAGGGTAAGATTTTCGACTTCAGCTGAATGCTTTGGCGGAGGCAATAATAATGTTATAGTTTCAGCTAAATCACCAACAGTGTGATAGGATTCTAGAAACAGCCATTCGGGGATTTGTGTTAGCGATAAACACAATTGTTGCAGCAAAGCTGTATTTACAATTCGCTTTGGTCTTCTGCCACTAAAAATAGCAATGACCCAAACTTTATCGGCATCGGTAGCAACAGCAAAATAATCTTGCAAAGCCAATAACTTATCATTGGTTTTAGTGGAGGTGCCTAATTGGTAAACGAGTGCTGCAAAATGTTTCATCTCTCCAAATCATTTACAGGTACATCAATATCATTTTCTTCGCCATAAGCAGTGCTTACTTCATGTGACTCGATTCCCATTTCGTTGAGGTATCTACTAAAAGCTGCTTGAAAACCATGTGTTACAAATACTCGTTGAGCACCTGTTGCTTTAACGGCTGAGAGCAAACCATTCCAATCGGCATGGTCACTTAATACAAATCCTGCATCTGCATTTTGTCGGCGACTATTTCCTCTTACCTGCATCCAACCGCTACAAATGCCAATACTGTAAGGAGTAAATCTTTTCATCCAAGGAGAATCTTCAGCGCTTGGCGGTGCAATAACAACGGCCGTTTTCAACAGTTCTTTTGGTGTATCGGCTGTTATTTTTTTTACTTTAGGAAATTGAAATCCGGCAGCCAACAATGTTTCATGTGTGTTCCAAATGGCACCATGTACAAAAATAGTATCGGTTACCGCAGCAGCAGCTTGCAAAACCCGTTGTGCTTTACCTAAACTATAGGCAATTAATACACTTGCTTTTTGATTAGCTTGATTTTGTGTAATCCAATTGCCAATATCAGCATAAATTTTTTGCTGCGGCTGCCAGTTGTAGATAGGTAAACCAAAAGTAGATTCAGTAATGAAATGATGACAAGTGATGGGTTCAAATGCAGTGCTAATACCATCATCCTCGGTTTTATAATCACCACTTACTACCCAAACTTCTCCTTTGTATGATAATCGAATCTGCGAAGCGCCGATAATATGACCGGATGGATGCAAACTAATTTGCACACCATTGATATAAACCGGTTCATTCCAACCAATGCTTTGATAATTGTTATTGCCCAAACGCAATTGCAATAATGGTTTGGTAAAATGATGACAGAGATAATATTTAGAACCCCATTTAGCATGATCGCTATGGGCATGGGTGATGATTGCTTTGTCAACCGGCTTCCATGGATCTATGTAAAAATCACCTTGCTTACAGTACAAACCAATGTCTGTGAATTGTAATAATTCGTTTTGAGCAGATAGACTAACCGATGATTGCACATCAATAGAACTCATTTAAGCAGTTTACAAGCATCAAATTACAAATAATAATTTCCTATTAAAGCGAAACATTCATTTACCCTTTCGGCAACGGTCGCTGCAATATTTTACTTCTGCCCAAACCTTTTCCCATTTTTTCCGCCAGGTAAAAGGTTTACCGCAAGTGCTGCAAATTTTACTGGGTAATGATTGTTTATTGCCTTTGTGTGACATGGGATGAAAACAATGCAAATCGCCTTCTTGTTCAAAGAGAGGTTTAATTCACCGCTTTAATTACCCCATCTAATTTTTTGATAAAATACAATTTTCGATTCTCATAGTAATCAACGGTATTTTTTTCAGTCGCATTGTAGAAAGGAGTAAACTGGTATTCACCAAAAAGTTTGTAGGCATTGGTATTGATGTTGCCTGCAAAGGCACTATCGTACTGCACCAATAATTTGGTGAAATGATATACTGCTTCATAACCTTTGAAAGCCATATCGCTAGGACGAGAATAATGACGGCCTTTGTATTGGTGCTGTGTATAAAGACTTAGCGATTTGTTTTCTGTGAAATTATAGGGAGTGGAATAAACAATTTCAATGCCTTTACAACTTTCTTTATTGAGTTCTGTCATTCTATCCCAAGTTGGCATACCAATAACAACAATTCTACCTTTTTTTACACTACTCAATGTTTGCACTAATTTAAGGCCAAATGCTTCATCAATATCACCTGCAATAATTACGTTGGTTTTGGTACTGTCTAATTGTACAGCAATATCTTCTGCTGTAAAATAATCTTGAACATCAACGGTTTTGTACTTCAATGGAACTGCAGGGGTAGCTTTATTATTAGCGCCAAATGTGGCTTTCACATAATTGCCGCCGGCACTTTTTCTGCTAAACATAACAAGATTAGCCCAAGCATAATGTTGTTGCAGGTGCTTGTAAATGCCATCTAAATGTGTTTTAAGCGATGAATTAACGAGGTAGAAATAGGGATTATTTACTACTCCGCTTGTTCTAGGATAAGTAGCTGAAATAAGTGGAATTTGATGAAGCAAGGCAAAATCAGCCAACTGCTTTACTTCAGTAGCAGAAGTAAAAGAAGCAATTAACAATTGAGCATTGGCCAAACTATCGCCACGCAACAAGTTGTTCAATTGTTGTTGCGGTTGTTTGGTGTCTACTACAATCACTTCAGCACTAACACCTTCTTTTTTCAAAGAATCAACGGCTAATATTACACCATTGTAAAACTCTAATCCCGGTAAAATATATTTTGGAATAAATGCTGTACCCAACTTGTAATTAGCGCCATTAAAAGCACTATCTAAATAAAGCGGCGTAAATACCACAATTTTATACTGCTTTACAGTAGAATCTGCGGCAGTATGATCTACTTGCCCAAACCCTGTTGTAAAACAACTCAGGAAGACAATTAGCGGTAAAAAAAAATTCTTCAACAACATCAAAATGGCTTTAGCAGCATTAAAATACAAATTCCGTGCTGAAATTACATTTATTTTCAAAAAGCCTATTCCCACTCAATGGTAGCAGGTGGTTTACTGCTGATATCATAGACAACTCTGTTAATCCCTTTTACATTATTGATGATATCATTAGACACTTGAGCCAAAAACTCATAGGGTAAATGAGCCCAATCTGCCGTCATGCCGTCTACGCTAGTCACGGCCCTCAATGCAACCGTAAATTCATAGGTTCTTTCATCACCCATTACACCAACACTTTTAACGGGTAACAATATGGTACCTGCTTGCCAAACCTTATCATATAAGCCTGCAGTTTTTAATCCGTTAATATAAATGTCATCTGCTCGTTGTAATAAATCAACCTTTTCCGGAGTAATATCACCTAAAATACGAATGGCCAAACCCGGACCGGGGAAAGGATGGCGGTTAATCATATCGGCTGGAATACCAAGTTCTAATCCCACTTTTCTCACTTCATCTTTAAACAAATAACGCAGCGGTTCAACCAAACCTAAATGCATAGTATCGGGTAAACCGCCAACATTATGGTGAGATTTGATGGTTACTGAAGGTCCATGCACACTAACACTTTCAATCACATCCGGATAAATGGTACCCTGCCCCAGAAATTGTATGTCGCTTAGTTTAGCGGCCTCGTCTTGAAACACATCAATAAACAGTCCGCCAATAATTTTACGTTTGGTTTCGGGATCTGATTTTCCTTCCAATGCAGTATAAAACAAGTTTTTGGCATCTACTCCTTTCACATTCAAATCGAGCTGCTTGTAGGTTTCTAATACTTGTTCAAATTCGCCTTTACGCAGTACTCCATTATCTACAAAGATGCCATGCAATCTTTTACCAATGGCTTTGCTGATTAATGTTGCAGCCACTGTACTATCTACCCCACCACTTAAAGCCATGATAACATGACCATCGCCGATTTGCTGTTTTAATGCATCAACGGTTTCTTGTACAAAGGAAGCCGGCGTCCAATTTTGTGAACAGCCGCAAATATGGGTAAGAAAGTTTTTGATGATTTTTTTGCCTTCGGCAGAATGATATACTTCGGGATGAAATTGCAAACCATATAATGGCTTTGAATCTCCAGCCGATTTGCGAAATGCTGCAACCGGAATACTATCTGTAACAGCCAATACTTCAAATCCTTCGGGCAAAGCTTTAATAGAATCGCTATGGCTCATCCAAACCTGAGAAGGCATAAGCACACCATCTAACAACACATCCTCTTGTTGAGCCTGTAAAATTGCACGGCCATATTCTCTCTTATCAGACTTATCTACTCGGCCACCAAACAGTTTCGCTGTTAATTGAGCGCCATAACAAACACCTAATACAGGCAAATCTTTGATCATCGCAGCAATATCTACCACCGGGGCATTTTCGTCATTGACAGAAAATGGCGATCCACTCAAAATAATGCCTTTTAGGGTACTATCGTATTGAATTGACTTGTGGTAGGGAGTGATTTCGCAGTATACATTGGCTTCCCTTACAGCCCTGGCAATCAGTTGGGTATATTGACTACCAAAATCGAGGATGATTATTTTCTCTGTCATGGCTGCGAAGGTAATAGAAAATGAGGTGGGCTAAAAACACTGCTGCATGAAATAAATATGAGGAACGGCTTGTATGCTCGGCATTTTTTTGTAATTTTTGCACAATCAAACCAAAGCTATGAACCTTAAAACAATATTTTCAGCACTCATTGCGATTGTATTACTATCGGCTTGCCATATTAATGGCAGTAGAAGAGTAAATGGTAGTGGAGACATCACTACAGTATCTCGTAATGTTGCCGATTTCAGCAAAATCAAAGTAGTTGGCAGTATGGAAGTTATTGTTACCAATGGTGCAACTGCAGTGGATATTACCTCTGACGATAATATCATACCCTTAATTGTAACTGTTGTAGAAAACGATTGGTTGATTATTAAACCTAAAAGCAATACTTCTTTCAAAAGCACCAAAGGGATCAAAATAAAAGTATCAACCCAACAATTAGACGCACTAACCGTAACCGGAAGTGGTAATGTATCGGTGGAAGATAAATTTAGCAATGATTCAAAAATGAATTTTGATTTAACAGGAAGTGGTAATGTATCTGTTAATGTTCATACGCCTTTAGTTAAGGTAAATATCACCGGTAGTGGCAATATTGATATTGCCGGAGAAACTAAAAAAGCTGATATCAATATAGCTGGCAGTGGAAACTATAACGGATTTGAATTACAAGCCGAAATTGGTGATGTAAACATAGCAGGCAGCGGAAATGCCAATATTTTTGCGGAAACCGACCTTAAAATAAACATTGCAGGTAGTGGAGATGTTGCTTATAAAGGCAACGCATCGGTTCAATCTAAGATAATGGGTTCGGGTAAAGTAAAAAAGCTCAATTAAATACACTTTTCTAATTCCATTTAGCCTTATTCTAACTGATTAAAGTTGCAGTTACTGCAACTTGTTTGTCATTTAATAGCTGCCAAAGGCAGATTAAATACCTCTTATGCCGCAAAAAACGTCTATCGTATTAATACTTTTAGCTGCGCTTAACTTTACGCATATCCTCGATTTTATGATTATGATGCCATTGGGTAATTACCTGATGCCATACTTCAACATAAATCCACAACAATTTAGTTATTTGGTAGGTGCTTATACCTTGAGTGCTGCGGCATCCGGCTTTGCAGCAGCATTTTTTGTAGATGGATTTGACCGTAAGAAAGTATTGTTATTTGGATACATTGGATTTTTAATAGGAACTATTGCTTGTGGTATTGCACCAAGCTATTGGTTATTATTAGGGGCTAGGGTTTTTGCCGGTTTATTTGGTGGATTGATTGGTGCCCAAGTGCTTTCTATCATAGCAGATATTTTTCCTTACGAAGAAAGAGGAAAAGCCATGGGTGCTGTAATGAGTGCCTTTGCTATTGCTAGTACATTAGGTGTTCCGTTTGCGTTGTATTTGGCCAATTTAATCAGTTGGCATGCTCCATTTTTATTGGTTGGTATTTTAGGTGTTATGCTGATTCCTTTTTTGATGCGTTACATCCCCAGGATGAACCAACATACGTTCAACCGAGCAGAACGTACCTCAAAATTTGATGCACTTATTAACGTTGCCACTAATGCCAAACTAAGACTAGCATTGCTTTTTTCCGGTTTGATGATGCTGGGTCATTTTCTAGTTATTCCTTTCATCAATCCATATTTAGAATTTAATAACGGCTATTCAAAAGTGCAAACGCCTATGATTTATTTGGTTGGCGGATTGGCTTCTTTTTTCTCCGCCAATATCTTGGGCAGACTTTCAGACCGTTATGGGAAACTCACCATTTTTGGCATTTGTAGTTTGATGTGTTTGCCATTGGTAATTGGAGTCACGCATGTACCTGCTATTCCTTTTTGGATTGTATTGGTATTGTTTGGAATTTGGTTTGTGGTGTCAACAGGTAGAGGGATTAGTGCACAAGCAATGGTGAGTAATGTTATTCCCTCGCAGCAAAGAGGAAGCTTCATGAGTTTTAATAGTAGCGTACAACAATTGGGGACCAGCGCAGCTTCATTTATTGCAGGGCTAGTTGTGATTAAAGGAGAAGGTCAAAAAATTCAGCATTACAACTGGTTGGGTTATTTAAGCGTTATAATTTTGTTGGCTTGTTTCTTTTTGGGTAGATATTTATTTGGCAGTATGGACAATACAAAAAAAGCTGAGGCTTAATTAGCGAATTAGCGTTACTGTGCCTTTTCTATTTTCAATGGGCTGATTATTGATAGCAAAACTTGCCGTCCAAATAAATGTACCTATATCAGCATCCCTGCCATTTATTTTTCCATCCCATTCTGCATATGGATTAGTTGAAAAAAACACAACTTGCCCCCAACGGTTGTACACTCTTAATTGATAGTTATTAACTGCCGCTAGATTGCCCAACGGACCAAAACCATCATTTTTAAAATCTCTATTTGGCGTAAAAGCCGATGGAAAGAAAATGCCGGAACAATCTATAGTAACAGCTATGGTATCGATAGCAGTACAGCCATTTGTATCGAATACCCTTACCCAATACTTACCGGTTTGCGACACCAAATAATTGGTAGAAGTTGTGTTGTCTTGCCAACGATAAGCACCAAACACTCCCGGTGATAATAAAAGATTCCCCGAACAAAAAGAAGTATCTCTTCCTAGATTCGGTTGAAGCACATTACTCATACTATCCACTCGAATCGAAGAAGATATTATGCTACAATTATTGGCATCAGTAATTTTCAAATTATAAAATCCTGCATTCAAATTATTGATTTGTGCTGTAGTAGCACCGTTATTCCATAGGTATTGATAAGGTGCTGTTCCGCCAGTAGCAGTAATGGCAATAGCACCTTTAACTACACACAACACATTAGTAATGGTACTGGTGTAATTAATAGCTGGTGGTTGAACTAACACTACCGAATCGGTAGTTGAACAAGCATTGATTGCACTTACATTTACAGCATAAGTGCCTGCTTGTAATCCATTAATAGTTGAAGTGGTTTGCGGTGGATTGGTATTCCACACAAAACTATAATTTCCAGTACCACCAGCAGCAGATGCGGCAATTGCACCGGTTGAAGTTCCATTACAAAGTATTGGAATTATCACCGTTGCATCAACTGCTAATACTGTAATTGTTTGATTGGTTGACACCAACAAATTACCGGCATAAGCCACTTGTAGCGTTACATTATAAGTACCAGGAGTAGAAAAAATATGTGCAGGATTTTGTGCTGAAGAAAAGTTAGCAGTACCCGAAGCCACATCGCCAAAATCCCAATTGTAAGACATGACACATGGAGATGTAATACTTGAAAAATTGACAGTCTTATTTCCGGCACAGTTATAAGTAAATGATGTTGCATTGGGTGGTGTATCGCTTATGCTGATACTATCAATAGCAAAACCATCATAAGCATTACATTGTGTACCTGCCGCAAATGTAAAGCGGAACAGCACACCGGTTTGTCCGGCTAAAAATGCAAGATTGTGTTTAGCGACAAGCCATGTTCCACTGCCACTGCCAGCACCACCTGCACAAGGACTTGTGGGTTGAATATTTCCACTCCAACCGGCATAGTTTAATGTGGTAATAGAAGTGGTATTAAACCAGTTTATCCCATTACAATCATTATTACTATTAATGCCGCCTAATGCTTGCCAAGTACTCCCATTGTTGATAGAATATTGTAAAGAAGCGCCGTCGTAACGTCTTTCGGTTTCCCAAAATACTTTAAAAGAAATTTGAGGATTTGATAAAGTAGATAAATCAAAACATGGACTTTGTAACCAAGAATTTTGAGCGTTGCTATAAAACGAAGCAGTTAATCCTCCTGTGATCCAACATTTTGTACCACTGCCTGCCCTATTGATGACTGGTTTAGTCGGAGTTCCCCAAGCCCAATCTGCAGCATTTCCACCAACAACCCAATTGCCATTGTTTTGCTCAAAATCTTCTAGGTATGGAAAGTTGGTGATTGCAGTTGTACACTGACTGTAACCTGCGGAAAGCCAACAAGTGCAACACACCCACAATATCTGCCGTAAGGCTAACTTCATCTTCGTTATTTGAATCCAATCAAGCAGCAAACTTAATCGATAATTTTTTGCTTAGGCTGATGTAATCTTTAAGCTTATTCAGCTACCAATAGACAAAACGATTAAAATGACAGCTGAAACAAACAACAAAACAGCTACTACTTCAATAGCCATTAACAGATGGATGTACGGTGCATTTGTAGTACTCAGTGCTTATTTCATCTTCATTTCACAAGATATTGGCACTGCGGCTGCCAACATGGGTATTGCGTTAATATTTGATCCATTTAATCCTGCCATCACATGGGCAAAAAGACCAACTTGGCAAAAAATATGGTTGATCGTTCATGTAGCCATCACATTAGGACTATTTGGTTGGAAGATTTGGGGTTAACCAACACATATAAATCATTCAGCGAACCTAAATATCGGTTCGCTGAATGATGATAAAAACTTATTCTCTCTCCGGCACAGTTGGTGTACTGCCGCTTTGTGTATTTTCTATTTGCTTTTTTCTGTAGGCCGCATCTTTTAATAGCTTTTGAACATTATCTAATTTGGCAATAAATAAACTGCGACCATGAGTGCCTAATACAATTTCATTTTCTCTGCTATGAATGGCGATATCATGCACCGGAATACTTTTTGGCAAACCATTATTCCAAGCCATTGAGGTATTACCAGCATCAATACTTACATATAAACCACCATCTGTTCCAACATACAAAATACTGTCGTTTTGTACATCTTCTCTTATTACGTTGATGGGTTCAGCAGGCAAATCTTTTCCGATTTGTTTCCAAGTGCTTCCAAAGTCTTCACTTACAAATAACCAAGGCGTAAAATTATCATTACGATAACCATTCAGCGAAGCGTAAACCCTACCCTCTTTAAATGCAGAAGCAATAACTCTACTTACATATAATCCTTTTGTAGCTTTTGGTAACTGTTGACTAATATTCGTCCATGTATAGCCACCATCTTTACTCACTTGAATATTGCCATCATCTGTACCGGCATATAACAACCCGAATTTCAACGGACTTTCATGAATGGTAGATAAAGTTCCAAAAGGCACATCGCCTTGCGGCGGATTAGTTGTTAAATCATTACTCAATGTAATCAAGGTATCTGCCTTATTTAATGAACGATGAAATTTGTTGCTGCCGTAGTACAACACATCTTGATTATGCCGACTCAATAAGATTGGTGTTTGCCAATTAAAACGATAAGCTAATTCTCCTAAATCATGAACCGGTCTAATACTTTTTCTTTCCCTTGCACCTAAGGTTTGACGACTATACACACCAAACTGTGAACCGGAATATACCGTTTTATTATCTCTCCAATCAACTTGTACTTGCATACCATCACCACCGCCAATTGATGTGTAAGGATTATGGCCACTATCGTACCAATCGTAATTTTCTTTGGTGGTACTACTTCCATACCATGTACCGTTATCTTGCAACCCACCATACACATTGTAAGGCTTTGCCATATCTACCGCAATAGCATAAAACTGTCCTACAGGCGGTGTATTAGCTTTAAACCAATGTTCACCATTATCATAAGTAATGTTTAAACCACCATCGTTTCCACTAAAAATATGGCTGTCTTTTTTAGGATTAATCCATGCGGCATGATGGTCGGCATGAACATGATCTTTACCCATACTTGTCCATTTGCTTCCACCATCTGTACTCAACAAAATATCGAAACCTGTGATGACTAATTTTTTATCGTTCACCGGACTCACATAAATTTTTCCAAAATAGTAGCCATAAGTAGAATAGAAATTAGCAGGAATTTTACCTTTCTGTTTTACCCAAGTTTTTCCGGCATCATCGCTGCGATATACTTCACAGCCATAAATTCCTCTATCTGCAAAACCATCATCGATGTTAAAATAATCAAACAGAGCGGATGGCTTTAATTTATCTTCGTTTACCAATGCTTTAACGGCAAGAGCATTATACTTTCTAGGTAATCTATTCTTGATGATAAATGAATCCAACCGCTTATTATCAAGCGCCATAAATTGTTCCTTTGTAAGGTCTTTTAATTCCTTTATTTCATAACTGTTAGAATCTTTTTTGGCTTCTTTTTTATCATCCGGATTTTTAGTTTGGTTATCAATCACTGCATAGACAATATTTGGATTTTGAGGATACACTGCTAAACCAATTCTACCTGCACCTTCGCCTGTTACAAAACCAGCACTTGTCGTTGACACCAATTGCCAACTTTCGCCACCATCTGTGCTTTTATAAATGCCACTTGTTTTACCGCTTTCTTCAAAATTCCAAGCACGGCGGGTACGATACCATGCAGCAGCATACATTTCTAACGGATTGGATGGATTGATATCCATATCAACCACACCTGTGTTATCATCAATAAATAAAGTTTGTTTCCAGGTTTTACCGCCGTCGGTTGTTTTGTATACACCTCTTTCTTTGTTTGGCGAATACAAATGTCCTAAAACAGCCACCCATGCGATATTATTATTGGTTGGATGCAACTGAATTTTTCCAACGTGATGGCTTTCGGGCAAGCCCAAAAACGTCCAACTTTTACCGTTATCGGTACTCTTATAAACGCCTAATCCGGCATAAGAAGAACGACTGCTGTTTACTTCGCCGCTACCCACCCAAATTGTTCGGGTTGTCCAATTAACAGCAATATCTCCAATGCCAATCACATCTTCACTATCAAAAATTGAAGTAAAACTTTGTCCGTTGTTGGTACTATGCCACAATCCACCTGTAGCATAAGCCACATAAAATTCTGTTGGATCGTTGGGATTCACTTCAATATCATCCACCCTTCCACTCATCACACTTGGACCAATATTTCTAAACGGAATATTGTTGACCAATGATTGTTGTTGCAAAGCTTTTCTTTGTTGCAAACCTTTAATACGATCGGCAGCCGTTGTTGGCTTAACTTGAGCAATGGCTGAAAAAGCCACAAAAACTAAAAAAGTAAACGTTAATTGTTTCATGAGCAGTCTTGTTGTTTAGCGAAAAGTGTAATTTCGAAAAACTAATTTACGGGTTATGCGATGGATATTGGTACCGTTTGTATTTTTTTCTCTTTCTCTGCAAGCACAATGCAAAAGTTATCGGCTCAATGGCCGCGGTGATACCCTTAATTGTATTGATCAAAAAGACAGGAAACAAGGTAAATGGTTCATCAGATATGAATCATTGCGTGGAGAGCCTGGCTACGAAGAAGAAGGATTATACAAAGACGATAAAAAAGAAGGTTTATGGCGATTATATACTTTGATGGGAGATTTAATTGGCGTTGAAAGTTATAGATGGGGTAATAAAGATGGCATTAGCCAATATTATACCATCAATGGATTGAGTAGAGAAGAAAGTTGGAAAGCGACCAACCCTTCTAATCCATACGATACCATTGAAGTGCCCGACCCAATCGACCCCTACAAAGTAGAAATGAAAGTGATTAAGTTAGAAGGCTCATCAACAAAACATGGCATTTGGAAATACTATCAAGGCGGTGCATTGATGAAGACAGAAAATTATTTTCTAGGAAAAATAGTAGAGCCCAATATGGCAATAGGTGGCACACAACCTGTTGTTTCAGATACAACAGTAAACAAGAAAAAAGAAACTACTAAACCCAAAGAAGTAGAAGCTTTTGAAAAGAAGAATAAAAAGAAGAAAATAGTTGTTAGAGATGGTAGAACCGGTTACTAACTTTTCTTTAAAACGATTCTTTAACAGTAATTACATTATTCATTTAACCTTTACATTCCTTTGTCACAAATAGTTCAATACAAAGACCTTGGTGTACAATCATACAAAAAAGTGTGGGATTATCAAGAACAGTTGCTCAAACAAAACGTTGATATTAAAACTGCATTAAGGGCATTACCCGAAGGCACAGTAGATACTACGCTGCACACAACCCATCATTTATTATTGGTAGAACATACCCCTGTTTACACATTAGGTAAAAGTGGAGATGTTGCCAATGTATTAATAACTGAAACAGAACGTATAGCTAGAGGTATCGAATACTTTCATATTAATCGTGGCGGCGATATAACTTTTCATGGTCCACAGCAAATTGTTGGTTATCCCATCTTAGACCTAGACCATTTTAAAACAGACTTAGGCTGGTACTTAAGAAGTCTGGAAGAAGTTATCATCCTAACGATGGCTGAATATGGATTAAAAGGTGATCGGAGCAAAGGCGAAACAGGTGTTTGGCTAGATCCGGATATTATAGGTAAGGAAAGGAAAATTTGTGCGATGGGTATCAAATGTAGCCGATGGATTACCATGCATGGCTTTGCATTTAATGTAAATACAGATTTAGGTTATTTTGATTATATCGTTCCGTGCGGTATACAAAACAAACAAGTAACTTCAATGGAAAAAGAATTAGGCTACAAATTAGATTATGAAGAAATCAAAGAAAAAATAAAACGAAACTTTGAACTAATTTTTGATGCTCAATTAATAGTTGCTACGAGTGCGGATTTTTAAATTAGCAAGCCCAATAGGTTTGTTGAGGCAATTGTAAGTAAACAATATCATCCTTTTGATAATTACATGCTATAGTAGTTACCAATAAAGGCTGAAAAGCAGTAGCAACAATTAGCTTGCAATAAGCACCACAAAAATCTACTTGTTCTACCGTAGCCTGTACAGCGTTGTCATTCTTGGACGAAATTAAAATTTGATGCGGACGGATACAGTATTTATTGGCATTGTCCATACTCAAACCAAAAGCAGCAGCGGTCTCATTTTCAAGTAAATTATAATCACCAAACAATGCAGCACAATATTCATTGTTGGGTTGATGATACACTTGTTTGGGTGAGCCTTGTTGTATTATTTCACCTTCCTTCATAATGATGATGGTATCTGCCCAGGCCAGCATATCGGCAGCATCATGCGATACCATGATGCAAGTAATTTGCAATTGATCCCCTATATTTTTAATTACCGTTTTAATGGTTTTTTTATGCAGTGCATCTAAATTAGAAAATGGCTCATCGAGCAATAATAGTTGAGGCGATGTGGTTAGTAATCTTGCTAAAGCAATGCGTTGCTTTTCACCACCGGAAAGTTGGTCTGTCTTTCGCTGCAGTAAATGATCTATTTCACAAATGCGATAAATAGTAGCAGCATCGCTTACCGATAGTTGGTTTGCCATCTCCAACCATTCAATTACTTTGTAATTATTCCGCAGTTCAAAATACTGACTCAAATAAGCAATTTGAGGATGTCCGGGCAATAGTTTTTCATCGGGCCCCAAAACCTTTTGCCCCTGCAATAAAATTTGACCACTTGAAGGTTGCATTAAACCCGCAATCATTTTTAATACACTTGTTTTACCAGAACCCGTTTCACCGGCAATCGCAATCTTTTCTTTTACTTGTTGGTGTAAATTAAAATGTTGTACAGTTACAATCCCATTATCTTCTCTATACAAATTAGCAATGGAAAGCAAAGCCATACTGTGAAAATAAAAGGTAAGTAACGAGGAATTAATTTTTCTTTTTGGTATCGAGTAGCTTAAAATAAGTGATTTTAAATCGATTATCAACGATCGCTCCTTGCACTTTAGCTTGACGAATGGTATTACAGAATCCGTCATCATCATGGGCATCACCATGATCATCAATCTTAGTTCCATCAACAAAGTAAGCTTTACCGTTGATGCGTACTGCTAAATTACAACCCTTACCAGCCAAACCTAATTTGCATTGACCACAAGCTGCTTCAACAGTTTGTACAGGTTTTGAAGCATCAACAACACGAATATTTACCGAATCGCTTTGTTGAGCTTGAACAGTTAATGAAAAAAGTATAAATGCGATAAAAGTGAATAGTGATTTCATGTGTAATAATTGAAGCCAAAAATAACCAAATAAAAAAGCCCGCCAAACTTTCGTTTAGACGGACTTTCAAAGCGAATTGTATTTACTTACCTCTGTTAGAAGTTGGATGATTAAATCTTCTAGGTCGGTTATTATCATTTCTGAAATAACCTCTCTGTTGTGGCTTTGCCTGAACAGGTGGTAAACTAATTAAAGAATGGTCTTCAAAAGCATGGCCTTTAGCAACAGGAATTGTTTTCTTGATTAATTTTTGAATATCAGTCAATAAACTTTTTTCTGTTCTATCGCAAAAGGAGATAGCAATACCACTTGCTCCTGCCCTACCTGTTCTGCCAATACGGTGAACATAAGTTTCAGGCACATTGGGCAATTCATAATTTAATACATGGGTTAATTCATCAATATCAATACCACGAGCCGCAATATCCGTAGCTACCAATACTCTAGTTTTTCTACTCTTAAAATTAGCTAATGCATTTTGACGAGCATTTTGCGATTTATTACCGTGAATCGCTTCAGCTGTAATACCTGCCTGTAACAAACTGCGAGATAATTTATCTGCCGCATGTTTCATTTGGGTAAACACTAACAATGTTTCAATTTGTCGATCTTTCAATAACTCAATCAATAAAGATTGCTTATTGTGCTTCTCCACAAAATATACTGCTTGTTGAATAATTTCGACAGTAGATGATACAGGTGTAACTTCTACTTTAACAGGATTCGTTAGTAAAACATCTGCTAGTGCTTTAATTTCGTTAGGCATTGTAGCAGAGAAAAACAATGTTTGTCGCTTTGTCGGAAGTTTAGCTATGATGCGTTTAACATCATGCACAAAACCCATATCTAACATACGATCGGCTTCATCTAAAACAAAAAATTGAATATCGTTTAATGAGATAATTTTTTGTTGCATTAAGTCCATTAATCTACCCGGGGTAGCAACAATTATATCAACACCATTTTGAATGGCTTGCACTTGTGCATGTTGAGATACGCCACCAAAAATCACTCTGTGTTTAAGGTTTAAGAACTTGCCGTAGGCTTCTATACTTTCACCAATCTGAATGGCTAATTCTCTGGTTGGCGTAAGAATTAAAGTTTGAATACGACGGTATTTTTTGGGAGATTGTTGTTGTTGCTCATGCATCAACTGTAAAATAGGAATGGTAAATGCTGCTGTTTTTCCTGTACCTGTTTGGGCACAACCCAATACATCTCTTTTTTGCAAAACAGCCGGAATAGCTTGTTGCTGAATAGGTGTTGGGTTAGTATAACCCTCTTTGCTCAAGGCCTGTAGTACAGGCTCAATAAGCTGTAAATCGTTAAATGACACTAATAAAATTTTTAATGATAAAATGTGACAAGGCTATCTGATTAAGTTCAGATACATCATCTGCCTTAGGTTAAAACTTCACACTGTTTGGGGAGAAATAGAACTACACAAAAAGAGAATGCTATAACATTAAGAATGGCAAATATAGCTGAAAGCATTGGTAACAGCTAATTTATTATTACATACAGGTATAATATCAAGATTATGATGCCATTGCAACGGCTTCATTTGCAGGCCTACCCATCTTTTTAAGTAGCTGATAGTGCGATTGCAAAGCCGAAAAGAAAGTACTGTTATTATGATACGGCAAATCAAAATCTTTTGCTGTTGCTTCAACAATTTTTGAAACTTCACCATAATGAATATGACAAATTTTAGGAAACAAATGATGCTCTACTTGAAAATTTAACCCGCCACATAAAAAGAAAGCCAACTTGCTTTTTGTAGCAAAGTTAGCCGTGGTTCTAATTTGATGTACTGCCCAAGCTTCTTCAATATTGTTGGCTTCGTTTGGTAAAGTAATAATTGTATCCTCAACTACATGTGCTAATTGAAATACCAATCCTAACACAACGCCTTCGGCAAAATTCATAACTAAAAAGCCAATCAAGAATTGCTGCCAAGTAGCTTGCATAACCATTAATGGAACAATGATAAATAAACCATAATAAATAAACTTGTAAAAAAACAAATTGAAGTATTCAATTTTTGGATGCTTGTTTACATGGCTTTCCCCAATATTTTTTTGAAAAAATTTTTTATAATCTTTTTTAAAAAACCAAGCTAAGGTTGTTAGGGTGTATAAGAAAAAAGCATAAATGTGTTGATAACGATGAATGTAATTCAACTTGTCTGTTTCTGAAACCCTAACCAAACCCGGAGCAATCTCAATATCTTCATCGTGATGAACAACATTGGTATAACTATGATGAACAATATTGTGTGTTATATTCCACATATAAGCATTTGCTCCAATAACGTTGAATAAAAAGCCTAATGACTTGTTTACTTTTTTATTAGCAGAATAAGCGCCATGCAAAGCATCATGACAAATATTAAAACCAATAAAAGCCATTGTCATCCCCAGTAACATAGCTAAGGGAATTTGATAAACTGTAGGAAAGGCTTCGAATAAAATTGTAAAATAAAGTGTAACAAATAATACGAGAAAGAAAACTGTTTTGAAAATCATCGCACCATTCGCATGTTTAGAGATATTGTTCTCTTTAAAATATGCATCAACTCTTTGTTTAAGTACTACCGAAAATAAAGACTTATTCTTGTTCACAAACTTCAATGAATGTTGCATATGCTCACCTGTTAAATGCTGAAACGTTAGTTCGGTTATTTGGTATTTATAGACACTCTTAAGGTTTAAAACAAAGAAGCATCAATTTTTAAAAGATTAAACTATTAAATGACAATGAAATTATTACACCTTGTTGAACAGAATAGTAACTTTTAAGTACTTGATGTTCAATACTTTTTATGCATTAATTTATAAAGCCTAAGATAGGTTGATTCAAATTACAAAACATGATTTTTGGCAGGAATCATTTTTTTATCGGCATTTCACTAAAGAAAGTCGGTGGAATACAACTATTTGATGTTGAAGTATTGAGCATTCATGGCTTCTTAAGGCCAATAATTGGAATTTTATAAATCATTCTTATAATTCTGTAATAGGTACATTCTACCATACACTGAACTTTAACCTATTAAACATCACACCAAAAAAATAGAAACACTATGAGAAGAATGCTAACATTTTGTATGCTGGTATTAATATTATCAGGTACAGTAACAGCCAATGCCAGTTATTCCAATGCAGTGATTGCTAACGAGCCCACCACAGAGAACAACAAAGGTGGTCAGATGATGCAAAGGCTACAAGAAATCTACAAGATGGATAGATCATCTTTATCTAAACAAGAAAAGAATAACCTGAGAAAAGAAGTTAAGCAAATTAGAAAAGACATGAAAGCGGAAAACGGTGGCATTTATTTGTCAGTGGCAGCCATCGTAATCATCATTTTATTACTTATTCTTTTGTTGTAATCGTTCATGTAAGTTGAGTCTTATTGTGAGTAAGTCGGTATGTTGAATGACTATATTATAGTAGTCAAATCAACGTATCGGCTTTTTTTATTAAAAGAAAAATCGTTGCCTACCTAAAAATGAAGTACTTTTACGCTGTGAATTTAAGTTCTTCCATCATTTAGTGCTGATCAGTATCAATTCTTACACTTTTTTAGGTAATAGTTAATCTTCTCTTTACTCATTGCTGCCGTCCTTTTTCACAGATTTATTTATTTACTTAAAAATTATTGTGTTATGAACATGTATGTTTCCAATCTCAGTTTTCACACTGCAGAAAGCGATTTAAAGAAATTATTTGAAGCATTTGGTGCTGTTTCTTCGGCTAAGATCATCTCTGACAGAGAATCTGGAAGAAGCCGTGGTTTTGGATTTGTTGAAATGGGTTCTGACGATGAAGCCAATGCTGCAATGAAAGGATTAAACAACAAAGAAATAGAAGGCAGAGCTATGTCTGTTTCAGTTGCAAAAGAAAGAACAGAAAAGTCTGATAATAGAAGATGGTAATATTTAATCAGCAGCAATCGGTTTTTACCATTGCTGCTGATTTATTATCGCTTTCATTACATCACCAAACCGAATGAGTACTATGGCCGAAACATGGAATAAAAAAGAAAGAGAAAAGAAAAAACAACAAAGCAAAAAAGAAAAAGCCGAACGCAAACAAGAACGCAAAGACAATGCTAAAGATGGTAGTCTTGACAGCATGATTGCTTACCTTGATGAAAACGGCAATTTATCTTCCGTTCCACCAGATCCCCGAAAAAAGATAGATATCAAGTTAGAAGATATTGAAATTGGTGTACCCAAGTATGTAGAAGCAAACCCAGAAGATTTAATTAGAAAAGGGGTTGTAACCCATTTTAATGACTCTAAAGGTTATGGTTTTATTAAAGACTTAGAAACACAAGAAAGTGTGTTTGTACACATCAATGCCCTTAGCGAAAATATTAAGGAGCATGACAAAGTAACATTTGAAATTCAAATGGGGCCTAAAGGTGCAAATGCTGCTAATGTAAATCTGATTAAGAACTAATCATTACCACAACTTTCAGCTACCGTTTTATACGATATACTTTTTAAAGAAAGTAATAGTGCGTTGCCATGCTAATTTTGCAGCAGCTTCATTGTACCTAGTTGGTGCTGTATCGTTGTGAAACGCATGGTTAACTCCTTCGTATAAATAGAGCTCATACGAAATATTATTTTTCTTAAGTGCTTCTTCATAAGCTGCCATACCTGCATTTACCCTTTCATCTAATCCGGCATAATGCAGTTGAACAGCTGCTTTAATAGCACTAACATCATCAGCCGCAGGCTGACGACCGTAAAAAGCAACGGCTGCTTTCAATCCGGCTAATTTTACTGCTAATGTATTTGACATAGCACCACCCCAACAAAAACCTACACAACCTGCTTTGCCGTTACAATCAGGCCGAGCAATTACATATTGATATGCATTAATGAAATTCTGCTGGTTATCATCAGCTTTTAATTCTTGAAATTTTTTCCTCGCATCATCTTCTACTTCAGTAGAAGCACCTATGGCTGATAAAGCATCCGGAGCAATAGCTAAAAACCCTTCTTTTGCTGCCCTTCTCGCCACATCTTTAATATGTGCATTTAAACCTCTATTTTCATGAATGATGATAATAGCAGGATATTTCTTGTCTTCTTTTGGTCGTGCAATATAGGCACTCATTTTACCGGGCAACCCATCAAAGCTTATCATCTCCGTAAATAAATCACTATCATCTGTAATAGCAGCGGCGGCTCCGTTCACCTCTATTAATGGTAAAACAGTTAAAGCAGCAGTTACACCGCCTGTTAATATGATAAGCCTTTTCATAAACTCACCACGGCTTAGTGGCAGATGTGTATAATCGTCGTAGAGATCTATAATTTCTTGATTCATAATAGTTGATTTAAAACATAAAGATTACATGCCCGGATTATCGGCAGTTGGACCATACATTCCCGGAACGGGTACATCTAATAATCTTAAGTAAACGGTGAGTTGACCTCTATGATGATACAAATGATTTAAACACCAAGTACGAACTATAGCAGCTTTGGGCATAGTAAAGAAAATTTGATCGCCGTGCCGCATGGTCCAAGGTTTAGCAAAATCTTCATCAGTAGCATTTTCAATAATGGTTTTAGCATTTGCCACCAATACATCATACCAATCTAATATATCTTGAGTAGATTGATATTGCTTTCTTTCTCCACTATCTTTAGCAAAATCAAGTTCATCCTGTACTAAACATTCTTTCCACCAACCGGTTATTTCGGCAACATGAGCTGCCAATTGTTTAAGGCTCATCGATTTTTCATGCGGTTTAAAATCAGCTTTATCAAACGGAACAGCAGCTAATAACTTTCTGGTATTGGCAGCTTCGTGTTGCAACTCGGACCATAATTGTTGACCTAAACTCATGGCAGTATAATTTATAGTTTAAAGTAAGGCGTAAAAATTGAAACAAACAAATGATATCAGCAATTAAGCCTTGTACAAATTCAACGTAATCTTTAAAGTATTACTATTTCTGGCAATACATCGATTAATTCAATTATAAATTGACTTAGTATGGAAAGTAAATCATAGAACTAAAACAACTTGCAGAATTCAAAATGAATTTGTAATATTACGACTCAAACCAAAACACATGAAAAAAACAAAAACCATTTTTGTAAGTGCCTTGTTGGCATTAAGCGTATCTTTTGCTGTAGTAGCCTGCAACAATGGCGAAGAAGCCAAAGCAACAACTGATACTGCTGCACCGGCAGCTGCAGATACAACTGCACCTGCCACAACCGATACTACAGCTAGTAAACCTGATTCTAACGCTGCTACAAAGCCGGTTAAAACACCAACTAACTAATTACGTATTTGTAGTTGAATTTTCATTGTCACCTTCTGTAGTTGTTGATGCAATAACTGTAGAAGGTGATTTTGTTTTCATATGTACCACCTTACGTCTTTGCCACCAATGATTGCGTTGAGCAGAATATGTAAGCTTTGCTATCAGCCAATGTTCTATTCTATGATGAGCAGGAATTAAAATAGCGGCTATCGTTACAAAAATGAGTAATTCGTACACGGGTGTATGATGCGTAAACTCTGCAACTGCAGGATGCAGTAACAGCGTTAGGTATTCAAAGAAAATAAGTAAAGAAAGTATGCCCATAATTTTAATTATCCTGACATGTATCTTTATTTTACTCAACAAGAGCGTAATCAAGAAAATACCGGGAATAAAAATGGCAATAAATAGTAATTGTAGTTGTTGACGTCTTTCTTCTGCTTGCTTTTGCTTGGTTTCTTCCATTTCAATTTGACGCAATTGCTCATTGCTAGACATAATTTGCAATTCTTTAATTCGCTCTTTGCTTTCTACTGAATCTTTCAATGCGTATTGTGTTTCCATGTAATACAATGCACTGTCTGTATTTTGGAGATTTTTATAGTAGTTAGTAAGAAAAATACTAGCATCTAATTGCCAATTTAAAAAACCATTTTCCTTAGCAGACAAATATGCAGTTCTTGCATAAAAAGCACTAGAATCAGGGTTTGCCGATGCAGCATGAAGTTTTGCCAAACCTAGTTTGGCTTCGCAAATTAGCGCCACGTCATTAGCCGCTTTTATTAAAGGAAGGGCTTTATGGTATTCTGCTGCAGCTGCTAAAAATTGTTTCTCTTTAAAATAACAATGACCGAGGCCAACCATGGCGGCACCCATTAAACCTGCATCATTAGAAATAGCTGCAGTATTCAATGCTTTTTGAAAGTATCTAAAAGCAGAATCGATGCTATTGATTCTGTTATAGGCATCACCAATATTAAGGGCAATATAAAAGTCTAAATCTTTAATGCTATGTAATCGAACAATAGAATCTGCTTTCAAATAATACAGTAAAGCTTCATCAAATGCTTCTTGGTAAGAATTGACCACACCAATATTGATGTAAACACTAGCCAAATTTCTGGGATTGTCTAGCCGTTCATCTATCTTCAATTTTAAAATGTAATGCTCTAATGCCCTTGGATAATTACCCATGCTTATGAAAGCATTAGCCATAACTCCTAATGCCCGAGATTCACCTGCTACAAATTTTAAATCTTTCGCTAGTGTGAGTGCCTGTCTTCCAGCAATTAATGCACTATCTGGATTAAACGTATTGTATGCACTAGATAAATTCCAAAGCAGTGTAACTTTTGATGTATCAGCATCAGCAGTTACCAATAGCCTGTTAATACTATCTGTTTTATGCTTTTGAGCAGAAGCCAACACTGTACACCCTATAAATAGTATGGTTAAAATTCTACTTAACATGACTTGGTATTATGGGCTTTCTATAAGCTGTTAAAATATTCAAACTATAACAATTATAGCATGCTTTGCGCAAACTTATTGCAAACTCAAGACTTAATCTTTACATTTATCAGGAATATTAACGCATGAAACAGTTAGTAAGCACTTTATTTTTTCTGTTGGTATGGATTGATTTTTCATGGGGTCAACAATCTATAATGGAATACCGATTGAAAATTCCATACGACGATACTAGCAAAAAAGAATACTTAGAGTGTACCGCATTGATTGTGCAAGATTCTGAAAAGACCGGATTTGCTAGAATAAAATGGAAGGATAAAAAAACGAAACAAACCATTATTACAGATGCAGAAATTATTCCGGAAAGTGTTTCATTCTTATCGCATCCTATTAATAGAGAAACTTATCAGTATAAAAAAATTGAAATCTTTAGGAACATTAACGGCAAAACTAACATCCCCATTATTGCATTTGATCTATGGCATGTCTACGATGTTCTTTCTAATGATTTTATACCTGCTGTAGGCGACATAGCATCTACCTATAGTTACAAATTAAATAGTACTTTTTTAGACATGCCGCCTTCCTTTTTGTGGGATGCAGGTGAAGATTCTACTCAACCCGATAGCATTGTAACACCATCTATCGTTCAATCTTACAAACTCTTCAATGCGAATAAAATTAGCCGCAAAAAAATAGAATCCTACTTTGCACTATGGGAAATTGGCAGTGCTCAATATTTTTCAGTTTCCACTTTAACCAAAGCCAGAAAGCAGCATTTACCCACACTGTATTGCATCACAGTTATAGATGTAAAGGACACCTCTATTGCAAAAAATTGCGAAACTGATGCCATTAATATCAACAGATACTTTTCTTCATTATCGGGGCTATTAGCTATTCCTTATAAACAAATAGAAATCAAAGACAAAACATTTAGTGTACAAGGGGTTAATAATGCCATTAACCGCATTAAAGCCAAACCCAACGACATCATCATCTTTGCTTATTCAGGCCATGGATTTAGTTATAGAAATGATGAACAACATCCATTTTCGCAAATGGCTTTATGGCATGGCGATGCTACGAGTAAAGCAATGTTGAGAGCTTCTACCATGAATTTAGAAACCGTGTACAACAAGCTTAGGGCAAAAGGGAATAGACTAAATATTATACTAGGTGATTGTTGTAATGACTATGTAGCTATGAATAGGGTTGATATTGTTGAGCCTCCTGTTTCCATGTCAATTGTAGTACCTAGGTGGAATCGACTTGCAGCTTCTAAATTATTTCTAGATACCAAGAACAGTTACTTAATTGGTGCTACAAAAAAAGGAGAAAAAGCCGGTTCTCACAATCTTTATGGTGGCTTCTTTACTTACGCATTTAAAACTACATTAATGAGAACGATGCTTAATATGAATGAAAACAATCCAACTTGGGAAGGCATAATTGAAAGCACCAAAAATACCGCTAGTGATGTAGCTTCAAGATACAAATGCGATGGACAATCGTGCCAACAAACACTGATTTACAAAAAAGCAAGAAAATAATTTGAATCACACATCGAGCAATTGACGCTGTTTATTAAAGTCGTATTGCAAATCTTCGTGTAACGTGGCGATGGCTTTATCAATTTTTTTCAACTGTGCTAAGTAAATATTCTGTAACACCGGATAGGCTGGTTTATGCAACTGTAGCGTTTTCATTTTCGTACAGAAAGTTATTAATAACTCAATTTCAACAATAGCGAGACCACTATACTTACTAAACTTAGCAATGGTTCTAAGTACTTTTCTAAGCGTTTTTTTAGCAAAATATACTTGCCTCAAGTTAATCGTTTCAAACTGCTCTTCAATCAAATCTTTTGCGCCTGCAATAAATCCATTAACATCATGAGTTTCAAATAACAAATAGGTCAACAATTCTTTGTTCTCTTTTTTGAATCTCGCCAATCTAAGACATAACTCTACTATTTCTTTGCTCGAAAGATTGTGCAGTTCTTGTTTTATGTCTTGAATACTTGCCGTTTTCATACCAATCAAATTACAAATGCAAAGAAACAGATTTACAAACTATTAAACCTAAAGCTTAACAATAGCGAATTGGCTGTGCTAGGCAATAATGATACCTTTGGCACCTGTAAATACATCTGCCATGAGACTTAGTCTTGCCATTTTCTTAACCATTTTTTCTTTACAACTTTCAGCCCAAGATACAACGCAACAAATTGTAGCAGAAAGAGAAAATAGTGCTGCACAAATCAATAAACCTTATGTTATTTTGATTTCTGCAGATGGTTTCAGGCATGATTATGCTACAAAATATCAAGCCAAAAACTTACTTAAATTAAGAAAAAAAGGAATCAAAGCTAAAAGCATGATTCCATCATTTCCAAGTGTAACTTTTCCTAACCATTATAGTATTGCAACCGGTTTGTATCCATCGCATCATGGCATAGTATACAACACTTTTTATGACAGACAAAGAAAAGAGACATATACAGTTGGCAATAGAAAAGCAGTGGAGGATGGTAGTTGGTATGGCGGCACTCCTATATGGGTATTGGCAGAACAACAACAAATGGTAACCGCATCTTACTTTTATGTAGGTTCAGAAGCGGCTATTCAACAAACAGCACCAACTTATTGGTATAAGTATAATACCAAAACTTCAATCGATAACAGAATTAAACAAGTTACAGATTGGTTACAATTGCCCGAAAAAAATCGTCCACACCTCATTACTTTTTATATGAGCAATACTGACGATGCAGGACATCATTATGGACCCGATGCACCAGAAACTGCAGCAGCAGTAACCTTTATTGATGATGCCATTGGTAAACTAACTAAACAAGTAGATGCTTTAGGTTTACCCGTTAATTACATTTTTGTATCTGATCATGGCATGACAGCGGTTGATACACTAACAAGAATTGCCATCCCCAGTATGATTGACACTTCGCTGTTTATCGTTCGAGGCGGCAATACCAGTTTTCATTTATACGCAAAAGACAGTGCTAGCATCTATCCTACCTATCAAGCATTAAAAAATAAAGCAACAAACTTTGACGTGTATTTGAAAAATGAAACGCCGACTCATTGGCATTTTAAATCTTCGGATGATTATTTCAATCGTATTGGCGATATTTTTATTGTGCCAAAATTTCAACAAGTATTGAGTTTTGCCGATGAAAAACACAGTCCGGGTGCACATGGCTTCGACCCTATAGAAAAAGATATGCATGCCAGTTTTTATGCTTGGGGGCCTCAATTGAAGCGTAGAAAAAACATTGCCTCATTTGAAAATGTACATATTTATCCGCTCATTTGTAGCCTCTTGGGCTTAAGCTATACGCATATGATAGACGGCAATTTGCAGGTATTACAAAAGCTGCTGCGTTAAAAAGCTTACTTTTGCAGTTATGTCCATAACAAACATAGATATTCCGGATATCTTATCTCGTCTTAAAATAAAGTCGCTTAACGCTATGCAAGAAGCTGCACTAGCAGCAATAAAAGAGCATAACAACATATTATTGCTTTCGG
The DNA here is from genome assembly GCA_943370285.1 of Methylophilus rhizosphaerae. Lineage (GTDB taxonomy): Bacteria > Bacteroidota > Bacteroidia > Chitinophagales > Chitinophagaceae > CALRQJ02. The sequence continues at coordinate 57,023 of CALRQJ020000018.1, forward strand.
CAACCGGCTCCGGAAAAACCTTGGCATTTCTGTTGCCACTTGTACAAAAGTTAGATGCAACAAAAGCAACTTCTCAAGCTTTGATTATTGTGCCCTCAAGAGAATTAGCGTTACAAATTGAATCGGTATTTAAAAGTTTAGGCACTAATTTAAAAGTAACTTGTTGTTACGGCGGCCACAAAAGAGAGGTGGAAGAAAACAATTTAACCCAAGCTCCTGCCCTATTAATTGGTACACCGGGCAGATTGGCAGACCATATCCGCAGAGGCAGTATCACTACAGCATCAATTGAAACTTTGGTATTAGATGAATTTGATAAATCGTTAGAATTAGGTTTTCAAGAAGAAATGTCGTTCATCATTGGTTCATTGCCGGGCATTCAACAACGCATACTTACTTCTGCAACCGAAGCGGTAGAAATTCCTGCATTCATTGGAATGGAAAATACAGAACGTCTAAATTTTTTGAATGATGGGGACGAAGAAACCGGCTTAACCATCAAAACATTATTAAGCGATGGAAAAGACAAGCTGGATACTTTATTTCAACTCATTTGCCTATTAGGCAATCGTTCAACGATTGTATTTTGTAATCATAGAGAAGCGGTAGAAAGAACCAGTAATTTGCTGAAAGAAAAAGATATTATCAATGTATTTTATCATGGGGCTATGGAGCAACAAGAAAGAGATGCTGCATTGTGCAAATTTAGAAACGGAACGGCTAATGTATTGGTCACAACTGACTTAGCAGCCCGTGGTTTAGACATTGCTCATATCCGTTACATCATTCATTATCATTTGCCAGGCAATGAGGCCATATTTACACACCGTAATGGCCGAACAGCTAGAATGGATGCAAGTGGTACCGCTATTATCATTCTATCGCCTGAAGAAAAATTGCCTGAATACATCAACACCGATGTTGAACAAATTGAATTGCCCGAAACCATTACCATTCCTGAAAAACCAAAATGGTCAACCTTGTTTATTGCAGCAGGCAAAAAAGATAAAGTCAATAAAATTGATATTGTTGGATTTTTAGCGAATAAAGGAGATTTGAAAAAAGATGATATTGGATTGATTGAAGTCAAAGATTTCTTCTCTTTTGTTGCGGTAAAAAAATCTAAAGTGAGCCATACTTTACAACTCATCAAAGAAGAAAAAATAAAAAACAAAAAAGTAAAGATTGCGGTAGCAAAATAAATGATTATCCCCTATAATCACCCAACATGAAACTTGAAGAAATATTAACTCAAAGAAGTGGCAATACATGTGAGCTTTGTCAATCAACCCATAATGTACAGCTATTAGAAGTGCTGCCGCAAGACCAAAGAAATGAATCGAATTGCATGATGGCCTGTGCCACATGCAAAGCTCAGATTGAAAAGAAGGAAGAGCCGAATAGCCTTCATTGGGCAGCTTGTTTACCCGAAGCTATGTGGAGTGAGGTCCTGGGCATTAAGGTAACAGCATGGCGAATGCTTAACCGCTTTCGAAACGAAACTTGGGCGGCTGATAATTTAGAGATGCTGTATCTTGATGATGAACATTTAGCATGGGCAAAAGCCACCGGCGATCATGAAAATGATGCCACGGTTACATTACATAAAGATGCTAACGGCCATATTTTACAAACAGGCGATGTGGTGGTACTTACTAAATCATTAGATGTAAAAGGGTCTTCACTTAATGCAAAGATGGGAACCGTTGTAAAAAACATTCGACTAGTTGAAGACAATACCGAGCAAATTGAAGGCAAAATAGAAGGTCAGGTTATTGTGATTTTGACCAAATATGTTAGAAAACAGAACGCAACGGCTAACTAAAACAATTCTAACTTAAAGCACAAAAAAACGGCTATTCTTGTTGAGAACAGCCGTTTTTTATTGTTGTAAGCGCTTTTAGTTAAAAGTAATTTGACCTCTAACCTCACCGCCCGGGTTAGTGGCTGTGTGAATATTTACGTAGTAGCGGCCGTTTAATAAATCTTCTTCTTTAATAGCAATACCATCAATGTACAAAGAACCGGAGAATGTACCGGATGGCGCTGCGGTAAAACCGCTAAAGGCTTGAAAAACACCGGCATTGGCTCCTGCACCTGCAATACCATGAATGTGCATACCGGTTGCATTACCAGTTAATCCGCCCCAAGTTACTTTGTAATAAAGTGTTCTTGCAGCACGGCTGTACACCACATCAAGCGAACCTGCCCCAGTGGTAACAACAGCAGGTACTTCTTGTGCACCTGTTAAAGCGATTCCAGATTTAGAAAAAGGCACTTCCTCGTCTTTTGAACAAGAAGTAAGCACAACAGATAGTAACCCTATCAGTAAAAATGATTTAACGAACTTCATAAGTGTAGTATTTTATTGGTTATACGAATATATAAGGTTTTTGGATGCTAACCACAGAATTTACTTTGGTTTGTGACCAATAAAGATAACAGATTGAGTATTAAAATGTTCGCAAAAAGCAGATTTAATGGAATTTAAAGGCCTCTACCTAACGATAAAAAAATAGAAAAACAGCCAATCCAAAATCGCATTTTCTCCAACTTGTAAAGGGATTTTTCAAAGCGTAATTAAACATGACGACTGTCATAAAATGACAAAATAGGTTGAAGTAATTTTATTGTCTCTTATTGAGCATCAGGCAGTTAACGCTGTTTATATTCTTTCTACACCGGTCGCTGCTGCCTACTTTTTCATCAGTTCATTGACGTATTATCATAATTGCATCATTTAAATTTTAAGTTATGAAAACCCTGTCTTATCTATCCGGCTTGCTCATTTTGTTAGTTATCATACTAGGCTGCGCAGCACCCAAAAAACCCGTAGTACAACAAGCTCCAATAATCATTGAAAAAGAACGAATTATTAGTAAATCATTTGATGCTGTTTGGCAATCGGCAATAGAATGGTTCGCCACCCACAATACTCCCATAAAAAATTTGGATAAAAGCTCGGGGCTAATTTCTACTGAGTATAGTGTTTCCATTGGCGATGCTTATCGGTATATGTCATGTGGTACCGGCACTTCAACTTTTACTGGCAAAACAGAAATCAATAATCACACCGGTAATTTTAATGTGCTCATTAAAAAATTAGCCGACAATTCTACCAAAATTAGTGTGAATGTATTCTTTGGTTGTACCATCAATAAGTACAAATACAAAAGCTTATTAAGTACAGAATATGTGCTAGAATCAAGTACAAGAGCCAATTGTTCTTCTAAAGGTGCTTTAGAAAGAGAAATTTTGAATTATCTAGAAGCAGGAACAAACTAGAGGTCAAAACACTTCTTCATTGCTGTATTTCAGTATTAAAAACTGATTTGTATGCACACTAAACTTCATATCTACTTGTGTAGGAAATTACAGTTAGGTTTTTTGGGCATTTTATTAAGCCTAACAGGAATAACGCAATCCGGGTTTCCATACACCTATGCAGATAATATAATGTATTATCCCAAACTAACCTATCGTACCCAGCGTATTGAAGCTATTAAACAAGGTCTAACAAAATCGCTAGAGCAAGTAGTACAAGTTTACGATATAAAAACAGCAAGTACTATCAATGCTAAAGACATCAAAAACTTTACTGTATTTGATGATAGAATTGAAGTTGATTTAAAATCGAAGAAAAAAGACAATATCATTTGGCTGTATGCTGCGATAGATGATAGCACCATGATATTCTTTGGCAAACAAAATGCCGGTACTTTTATTTTTCTGCCAGGTGTGGCAAATTTTGGCTTTGCCAATTTTGATGCAGCACAGCAATTGGCGGATAATATTTATGCCTTGCAATATCCGGTGATTAATCGACTGAGAGATTCCATACTATTGTCATTTAGGACTAAAGTCAAATCGTTTAGAAACACAAACAGAATAGCAACCCCAACAGATGTACAGCAAAAACTATTTGAAAGAGCAGATAGCGTAAGCGAACAGGATGATTATTTTGAAGCTATCAGATTGTATTTAAGGGCTATTTCAATGGATGAAATGGCCTATCCAACAGCCTATGCCAACTTAGCATTACTATATGCTCACATCAACTATTTTGACTATGCTATTATGTATATGAAATCTTATCTAATGCTAGAAATTGATGTAGAAAAACAACGTGTGGCATTAGATAAATTGTATGAATGGGAAGGCATTATTTATTACTAACTTTCAACCCAATACCATGCTACGTAGAATAGGTTGCTTCATTGGTATATGGCTTTACTTTATCAATATTAATATTGTTTTGGGCAACGATAGTCTTAAACAAGTAGCTAATTATAAAGATTCGATGCTTCGCATTGAATTTAAACAGGCAAATTATAAATTGTACCAAACATTTATTCAACAACAATCTGCCATACAAATTCATGTAGATATAGGCTATACTGCACTCAATTTAGGGACACCGCTACAAATTGAATTAACTGACACTGCATTTCGTTTTATATGTGCTGAAAATAAAAATGTCGAAATACATTTTGCATCGCTTACCAATCATAAATTAAAAATTTACAACGCAACCAATAGTATTCAGAGCGGAGGTTCACTAGAAGTTAGCAGATTGAAGATTGGAAATATTATGATTAGCATGAGCAGTGACAGACAGTATATGCTCAACGCCATCAAAAATCAATTTGTAAAAATTCAACAGCTTACAAATGATATTCAGTTTCAAATAAACCAGTTTGATGTTTGGATAGCAGACTATCATAATTCAACGGAGAAACCCGTTACCACTGAATTACAACGACGCCTTATAATCCAAGCTGATGCAGCAACCAAATTATACCAATACGAAAAATCAATTGCGTTGAATAATGCCATAATACAATTGCATCCTACTTCTTATCCTTCTGTTTACATGAATATTGCCGTATTACAAGCAGAAACAAATCGATTGCATGCTGCCATTTACAACATGAAAAAATACTTACTGTTTAAGCTGGATACTACTGAAGCAACATTTGCCAAAACCAAAATCAATGAATGGGAGATTATCTTGAATAACTAAACCAGTCATCATGACACGTAATATTTACATCACAACAATCCTAATACTAGCAATATCAAATACAACTATTTGGTGTCAATCAAATGTTGATTGGAACAGAACCGGTTCTTCCAAATCAGCTATCGGACAATTAGAAAATATAAGCGGCCAAAAAATTAATCGTTATGGTGGAAGTTATTCTTCTAACTATGATATGAATGCAATGGTAACTGGCATGGTTGCACAAAGTATGGTGAATGCATTATTCAACAATAACAAAAGTTATCCGCAAGTTAAAGAGGTAAAAGTGAGTCCAATGTATTTAACGATGGGCATTGCCGGCGAACAACAAAGAGTGCAAGAAGCATTAAAAGTTGACCGTTATAATCGGCTAATGAAGTCATATAAATTTTTAAAAGATAGTGCTGCTTTAAAATATGCCAAATTCGAACTTAAAAAAAATGATCTTGCTAAACTAGACTCCGCCTTTATGGCGCTTCAAAAAAAATTAATTGGAGATAGGTTAAAAACAGACAATGAGCAAGCTAAAAAATTATTGGCCAGATTAGAAAGCAAGGTCCCCTATCCAAACAATGAAAAATTCAATACTTCATTAAAAGACTTAAAACCAGGAGATGTATTGTTATTTGAACCTAGGTACACTAACCTCTCTGATAAAATACAAGGCGTAGGTGTTGTGCTTGCAGATGGGGTTGGCGAATTATTAGGTACAGGAAATGTAAATGAGTCTAAGATTTCTCATACCATTACTTTTTTAAAAGAAGAAAATGGTAAACGTTTGTACATGGACAATATGCCAAACGAAGGACCGGTAATTATCGATGAAAATGAAATGAAAAAAAGATATACCGGCCGAGCTGCATCTGTAGCTTCTTTGCAAAACAGTTATATGGCTGTACCACTTAATGAAGCAGAAACTGAAAAACTATGGGACAAAGCCAAAGAAATGGCTACTCAAAATATTGAACTCAGAAAAACACAAGGTTATAACAGTGATATGATAGATTGGGAAAATACCATGTATGGAGCCTGGGGCAAAAAAAATGTGGTTTGCTCTGAAGCAAGTTGGGGATTAATTAGAGCCACCGGTAGAGATTTACCCTTATCAAAATCATGGGTAACCATAGCCGGAGGCGTAGATTTTAGCCCATCAGATTTTTATAATTACAAACAAAACTTTTTGATCAAAAGAATAAATCTCACTGAATAAGTAATTCGAAATTTTCGACCAGAAGATAATAACTTTTTTTCATCAACCAACAACAACTTATTGCATACTAAAACTCAATTGCTTAATCAATTCTACGGGTAGTGCCGGCAACTTTTTTCGTTCAATTAAATAAGTAGATAGACCTGATAAATCTCTATACACATAATGGCGATTTAAAGCTCCCTCTAAATATCCCGAGCCACTGGTATTACCTGTACCAACTCTTAAGCCAATCATTCTACGTACCATAATCAAATGCTTGTGGCGCCAATTACTTAATAGGTGGTCTATTTCTATCAAACTATCTAATATTTGATACGACGTCTGAAACATCGGAAAATCTCTATACAACATAATAAACAAAGCTGATCGCATTGCGGCCGGAGAAAAATTAGCCCTTAATAGTTGCAACACTTCTTCGCCATGATCGGCAGGATTTTGCTCAAAAAATACATAATCAAAATCGTTTATTTTATTCTGCTCTCTTTCGGTTAAACTTTCGTTGTAACGTTTTCTATATTCAACCCAAAAAGGGTGCATATTAACCGAAGCATCAGCAGCATAACCAGCCCAAAAATCAGCCTTAAAAAAAGGCATTCTTTCTAGCCATCTGTTTACTACTTGCAACAAATTTTGTTGTTCTTCTGCATTATTAATAGCATCATAATGTGTTTGAGTAAAACCGCCTTCATTCGTTCTTTTATAATAAGCGGCGTGATGTCTATTATCCATCGCTAAGCCTAACCGAGCTTCAATCAACCTAAATTGCACACTTTGGAAACCTGATGAAGGTGTAAGCAAATTGCGAAACTCTAAAAAATCTAACGGTGTCATGGTATCTAAAATGTTCACCTGTTGATTGAGCAGAGAAAGAATACGAGTTACACGATTTAATCGATGTCTTACCAAATTCAAATCTTCTGAATTATCATTGATTTCATCTTTACCAAAAACTCCCATCGTATAATCTAGTTCAAACAAAATTTGTTTAAACCATAATTCATATGCTTGGTGAATAATGATAAATAACATTTCGTCGTGTGCCGGCTGTTGTCCACTTTCAAAACTTTTAGGATGTTGGCTGTTGAGTACAGCATCTAATTGTAAATAATCGTTGTAATAGAGTCGCTTCTCCATATGGCTGTTTTAGGGTAGGCAAATATAATGCTATTCATACGCCAGTTTGTAGCATTAGTTCTACACCGAAAAAATAAAAGTCGAGTCGTTACCTGATTAATAAGTCACTTACAATGATGAATATCATTGTTTATGAACGTTTGCTGATTGACTTTTATGTGATAATATTAATCATTTCATGCTGCTATATAAAGATTTTAGTTTTGATGCCGCCCACTATCTTACTAAAGTTCCTGACGGCCATAAATGTGCTGTAATGCATGGGCATACTTATCATTTAAGGATTTGGATAAATGGACCAATTAATGTACAAGGATGGGTGATGGATTTTGCAGCCATTAAACAAAAAGCAGCTGCAGTGATTGATGTAGTTGATCATCATTGTTTGAATACAGTTGAGGGTTTAGAAAATCCCACTTGTGAATTATTCGCTGTTTGGCTGTGGAATAAATTGAAAAAAGAAATTCCGTTACTACATAAAATTACTTTGCAGGAAACACCAACTAGTGGTGTAGAATATGCAGGTGAATAATTCTACAACCATGTCAAACGAAAATGTAATCCCTATTAAAATACTAGATTTTATAGAAGCACAAACCGTGTTGACAATGGCAGTAGTATCACCGGAAAATAAGCCGTACTGTGCCAGTTGTTTTTACACATTTGATTCATCAAATGCATTGCTGGTTTTTAAATCCGAAACAGCTACCCAACATATTGAATATGGTCTATTTCATGCTGCAGTTGGCGGTACAATTTTACCCGATGCATTAATCAAAACAATGGTTAGAGGTATTCAATTTGAGGGTAAATTGTTGCCGCATGAAAATCCATTTTTATCGCATGCAAAAACAATGTATTACCGAAAATATCCATTTGCAGCTGCTATGAATGGACATATTTGGATTATTGAATTAAACCAAATAAAATATACCGATAATACACTTGGCTTTGGCAAAAAATTGCATTGGCAAAAAAAATCTATTTAAACATTGGCGGATGCATTTCCTCCCAAGGTGTGGCATCTTGATAAGCTTTAGCCAAGCGTAAAATACTAGCTTCATCATACAATTTTCCAATGAAGGTAATGCTGGTGGGCAGATTCGTTCTTTTATCAAAACCTGTTGGCACACATACCACCGGATGACCGGTTAAATTGGTAATAGCCGTTTGATTACCGCTACCTCGTGTAGGACAAATAATCACATCATACTGACTAATTAACGCATTTACTTTTTGCATGAGCAAATATCGATGACGTTGAGCATTGATGTATTCTACCGCTGGTATTAATCTTGCCGTTCTAAACTGATTGGGCCAGTCGTTTTTACCTTGCATGGTTAATTCATCATCGATATTAAACCGAGTTAAGGCATCAAACTGTGCTGCACATTCTGCACTAATAATCACATCCATCATATTAAAACTGTATGCGCCACTATCCGGAAAAATGACAGGCTCAAGCTGAACTCCCATTTGTTTGAATGCTGACAATACTTTCCATTCACTTCTTGAAGTATCTGCAATGCGATCAAAATAATTTTTAGCGTAACCTACTTTGAGTTGCTTGATATTTTGATTGGGTTTATAGTTGAATGGTTTGTCTACAGCACATAAATCTTTACCATCTGTACCATGAATATAATTGAAGACAATTGCAGCATCTGCGGCGGAACGGCATATCGGCCCTACTTTATCTAGACTATAACTCAATGCCATCGCACCACTCCTACTTATACTGCCAAATGTTGGTCTTAGACCGGTAGCACCACAAGTAGATGAAGGAGAAACAATACTACCCCAAGTTTCAGTTCCAATTGCAAAAGGAACTAAACCTGCTACTGTTCCTGAAGCCGAACCGGCAGAAGAACCTGATGAACCATATCTTAAATTCCAAGGATTTTTTGTTCTGCCACCAAACCAATAATCACCCATTGCCAAAGCACCTAAAGTAAATTTCACTATAAGTACGGCTCCGGCATCTTTTAATTTGCTGTACACATAAGCATCTTCTGCTACTACTTGATCTTTATAAGGCGCAGCACCCCAAGTTGTTTTAGTTCCTTTTACGGCAAATAAATCTTTTAATCCGTAAGGAATGCCATGCAATAAACCACGGTATTTTCCTTTAGCTAATTCATCATCGGCTTGTTTGGCTTGTTGCATAGCGATAGCTTCTGTAATGCTGATCACACATTGTAGCGAATCGCCATATTTTTTCAATCGTTCAATAAAAAATTGTGTTAATGCAACCGAACTGATTTTTTTTGATTTTATCAGCGCAGCCAATTGTTCTAAGGAATAAAAGGCTAAATCATTTTTATTAGCTGGTAATGAAATGTTGGTCGGAATATTCCAATTGATGGGCTCTTGTTTGGCTGCAAACCGCATACCCGGCAGCATTGGACTTTGCCAAAGACTCAACGGAACGCTATTGTCTAATTGTTGTTGATGCATGTTTTTGTATAAACTGATATTGTCTTTAACATCAGTAAACATGGTGTCAATCTCTATTTGAGTAAAGGATAAATCAAAGAGTTTGGCTGCACTTTGAATGTCTTGCTTTTGAATTGTAGAATCTTGACTAAAGCAGACAGCAGTACTATTGATTAAAAGAAAAAACAAGAAATATCTCATAATGAATTGGTTTGCAGGCTCAAAATAATCAAGATATCGTATCAAAAAGGTTTCTAGGTAGCGCAATTTTCAACAAAAGCGAGTATATTAGTTCTGGTTTTACATTTCAACGATTGCACTAACAATTAAAACTTACCCTGTATGTCATTTGAAAATACAGTAAACAACACCACTATTCGGGAATGGATAAATGCCAAGTTGAGCCCCCAAACGGTAGAATCAACATTGCAATCTAAAGGCATGGATGCCATCAGTATTGAAAATTACTTAAAGGAGTTTAAGAAACAACGTGGTGCAAAACGCCAATTTACAGGATTTATATGGTTGGGTATTGGAGCTTTCTTAGGCTTTTTTAGTTGTGTGATGACATTAACGCATGCCATACCTATTTTATACGATGTCATACTCTATGGACTAACTATGGTAGCGATTATTATGATTTTGGTTGGGTTTTATTTTGTCTTTGAAGATTGAGTATTATGCCTATTTCTTTGCTTTAAACCGATTGTAATCAATCACTAAATATTGTTTCCCTTTAAACCAATTACGGTAACGCTTTATTTTTTTGTTGGCGTCGGGCCAATCACTGAGCAGTTTGCGTAATTTACGAGTAGAATAAAATGATGTTCTGTTTTTCGTTGCTTTTTCTTCTAAAATAAAATAATGGTCGCCTCCATCGCTACACCAATCTACAAAATGATAAAAATTATAATATCCCCCTTTGATTAAACTGCGTACAAATTTGGGCTCTTTATAGGTTTTACGTGTTGAATGAAACCAGGGTCTCCATTCAAAACTCACCGAATCGCTATTCATAATGTAGTTGAGTGGCGTACCGTCCTTTTTTTTCCAAAATTTGCCATAGGCTTTTATTTTACTGGGAGGGTACACCATTTGAGAATCTGGTGTGAAATCTATGATAATATAATCGTACAAATACTGTTTACCCCGAATATGCTTTGCGCCGGCTTTTTTAGGTGAATCTGCAATTTTACCATACACGGTATCTCCACTCAAAGTAACGATGTAGTCTCGTTGTTGTGCATTGGCTAGACTATTTATAGTTATAAATGCAAGTAGGATAATATATTTATGCATACTGCTAAATAATAGCTTTTATCAAAAAAAGCATATACCCAATAAACGGTATTTTAATTAAAAAGCCCCTGCATTACTGCAAGGGCTCCTACTATTTATCTTCCTTCAAAACCTTACTTCACTTCTTCAAACTCAGCATCCGTAACTGTTTCGTTATTGCTGGCTTGTTGATTGTTATTGGCTTGTGCATCCGGGCCGGGCTGTGCTGCACCACCTTGTTGTTCAGCTTGTGCTTTGTAAATTTCTTCACTAGCTGCTGTCCAAGCGGTATTCATTTCTGCTAAAGCTGCATCAACCGCAGTAATATCCTGAGATTTGTGTGCTTCCTTCAACTTAGTCAACGCCGCTTCAATAGTTGCTTTTTTATCTGCCGGAATTTTCTCACCAAACTCTTTCAATTGCTTTTCAGTTTGGAAAATCAAACTATCTGCCTGGTTTAATTTCTCCACTTTTTCACGGGCTGCTTTGTCCTCTGCTTCATGGGCTTTGGCCTCAGCTTTCATTTTCTCTACTTCTTCTTTGCTCAAACCACTACCTGCTTCAATTCTAATTTTCTGTTCTTTACCGGTGCCTTTGTCTTTGGCACTTACATGCAACATACCATTGGCATCAATATCGAAAGTTACTTCAATTTGAGGCACACCTCGTGGAGCCGGCGGAATACCATCTAAGTTAAACACACCTAAACTCTTGTTCTGATTGGCCATTGGTCTTTCGCCCTGTAATACATGAATTTGTACACCAGGTTGGTTATCGCTAGCCGTTGAATAAATTTCTGTTTTCTTAGTTGGAATGGTGGTATTGCTAGAAATCATCGTTGTCATTACACCACCCATAGTTTCGATACCTAAGCCAAGCGGCGTAACATCTAACAACAATACATCTTTAATATCGCCACTTAAAACAGCACCCTGAATAGCAGCACCAATGGCAACTACTTCATCAGGATTTACCCCTTTGTTTGGCTTTTTACCAAAGAACTGTTCTACAATTTCTTGTACTTTAGGAATACGAGTAGAACCACCTACTAAAATCACTTCATCAATTTGGCTAATGTTGTAACCGGCATCTTTCAATGCTGCTTCGCAAGGCTTTAAGCAACGAGCAAATAAATTATCGGCTAATGCTTCAAATTTGGCACGGCTCAACTTCAACACCAAGTGTTTAGGTACACCATCAACTGCAGTGATATAGGGAAGGTTAATTTCAGTTTCGGCAGAAGAACTTAATTCTACTTTTGCTTTTTCAGCAGCCTCTTTTAAGCGCTGTAAAGCCATAGGATCTTTACGTAAGTCAATCGCTTCTTGGTTTTTAAATTCATCAGCCAACCAATCCATGATTACTTTATCAAAATCATCACCACCTAAGTGTGTATCACCGTTGGTAGATTTTACTTCAAATACGCCATCTCCCAATTCAAGGATAGAGATATCGAAAGTACCACCACCAAGATCAAATACTGCAATCTTTTGATCGGCATGTTTTTTATCTAAACCATAAGCTAATGCTGCTGCTGTTGGTTCGTTTACAATACGACGAACATTTAAACCTGCAATTTCACCTGCTTCTTTAGTGGCCTGACGTTGAGCATCGTTAAAATAGGCAGGAACGGTAATTACCGCATCGGTTACTTCAGTACCTAAATAGTCTTCGGCAGTTTTTTTCATTTTCTGCAATACCATCGCAGAAATTTCTTGTGGCGTATATAATCTGCCATCTATATCAACACGAACGGTATTATTGTCACCTTTGGCTACTTTATAGCTCCAATGGCTGATTTCTTCAGTTACTTCATCGAACCTACGGCCCATGAAACGCTTTACACTACTGATAGTGTTGTGCGGATTGGTAATAGCCTGACGCTTGGCAGGATCACCAACTTTACGTTCTCCATTCTTCAAAAATCCAACAACAGAAGGCGTTGTTCTACGTCCTTCATCATTGGCTATTACTACCGGTTCGTTACCTTCCATTACTGAAACGCAACTATTGGTAGTTCCCAAGTCTATTCCGATAATTTTTCCCATGATATTTTGTTTTTTACGCTAAAGCAATGTTCAATAGTTATGCCACTGCCAAAATGGGTGAAAAATTGTCAGTATAGGCGGTTTAAATCTGACAAATACCATTCTTTTTCAAAGGTTCTGTGCCAAAATTGAACAGCGAACTTCTAGCTTATTTAGTAAAAAATAATTACCATTGAACCCAGATTGACATTAATACGATGCTATGCCTACTTCGCTTGTACAAAAACTACGTATCAAACCCGGCTATTCGTTACTCACTTTGAATGCCCCTGCAACATTCAGCCAAACACTTGGTGAATTGCCACCACAGGTTAATATCGGTACCAAATTAAAATCTTACCATCAAATACATTGGTTTGTAGCCAATAAAGCTGCCCTAGAAAAAGATATTACTAAAGTATTGAAATGGGTTACCACAGAAAAATTGTGTTGGGTGTATTACCCAAAAGTGTCATCAGGTATGCAGACCGATTTAACCAGAGATAAAGGTTGGGAAACTTTGTTACAGCATGCCGAATTGCAATGGCTCAGTTTGATTTCTTTTAATAGTACATGGTCTGTTTTTGGATTCAGGCTCAAAACGGTAGATGACAAAAAGAAAGCAGTAAATGCTAAACCGAGAGAAATTTTTAACTGGGTAAATCCTACAAACAAAACCATTCTCTTACCCGATGATTTGAAAAAAGCGATGGCTAAAAGTAAATTAGCTGCAACATTTTTTGAAACACTTTCATTCACCAATAAAAAAGAATATGTTGAATGGATTGTTACGGCCAAAAGGCCGGAAACGAGATTAGAACGTATTAATGGCACAATAGAAAGATTAGAAAAAGGATGGAAAAACCCAAGGAATCTGTAAGAAAGCAAGTTCAATTAAACTGGCAAAAATCAGTACAAGTGGGTATGTATTAACCGTCTTTCTTTAACTTACTTAGCGTAAAATTAATATAAGATGAAACAATTACTGATAGCATTACCGTTTTTATTGGCAACCACCATTGGATTTAGTCAGGCAACAAGTAAAACAAAAACTTGTGATAGCCTTGTTTTAAACCTTGATAAAGGCACACTCAACGGATTAAAACCTACCGCTACCCAACAACAAATTAAATCCAAATTACCTTGCTTTACAGGCACTTCCAAAGATGGCGATGCTTTTAATTGCGGTGGTGGAATTTTTTACCTCAACCATGATGTATTTTTCTATACTACATTAGACATCATTAATTTAAGAGATGATTTTGCCGGAAAGATTATTTGGAAAGGAAAATCCATAGACCTGATTGGTGCTGATTTATCGGATGTAGAAAAATGGTTTGGCGAAAAACCTGCGGCTATGCCGGCTGATGAAGATGCCAACAATTTTGCTCATGTTTATAAAACAAAATGGGGAAGCATAAGAGTAGATGTTAAAGAAGGTAAAGTAGCCGAAATTGTTATCGGCTTTAAAGCACCTACAAAACTCAAAATTTGCGAATAGCAATCGATTACTGTCTTGCCTTAAAAGAAAAATTACGCTGTGCGATATAACTAAACGCAATAACAAAAACAGCTGTAACTATTTTTGAAGGCGTAGGGTACCAACCCCAATGCTCAACAAAGAGTTTTAAAAAGATATAGTTTAAAAGGATACAGGCCAACACTACTAACAAGTAGCGAAACAACTGTATCCTTTTTTTAGTGTTTGTTTCTTGCCAAACCACATATCGACTTAAATAAAACCCTGTTGGAAAAGTAACAACAAATGCTATGATAAATGCAGCTATGTGCGGACTAATTGCCCCTATCAATCCAATATGAACGATAGATTTATTAAGAATGAAATTATAGCTGATGAAGAATAGAACAATATCCAATGCCGTGTTAAATCCGCCGCAGGCTGCATATCGAAACGTTTGCAACGGCATCAGTTTTTTGAACATCGGATAAAACCAATCTACCACACATAAAATTAACAACCGTAATCGGTCATGGATAGCCCTCATAGGACCGCAAGGTAAAATATTATCTGTTTATGGCGGCAACCACTTGTCATTTGGACTTCGGATCACGGTGAACCCCTATCCCATAAGGGGGAGTAATGAAAGTGAATGGTGAATGGTGAATGGTGCCCCGACGAGTCGGGGGTCAATGTCATCCCGAGGTACGAGGGATATCACCATTGATAGGCAAATAAAGAAAATGGTGTAAACTGGAAATTGCTTGACTTTTGTGGCTTTGCTTATGTTTGCAAAAAATTGAGCAATGCAATTAGAGCAACTGATTCAACAAGTATGGAGTGACAGAGCGTTACTAAAAGACAATACTTACAGCGATGCTGTAAGAGCAGTAATTGAAGAAGTAGATAAAGGCAGATTAAGAACTGCTGCACCCACTGAAAATGGTTGGGTGGTAAACGAATGGGTAAAGCAAGCCATTTTAATGTACTTCGGTATTCAGCAAATGGAAACTTTTACTTTACCTCCTTTTGAGTTTTATGATAAAATGAAATTAAAAAGCAATTATGCCGAGTTGGGTGTAAGGGCCGTACCACATGCTGTAGCCCGCTATGGTGCTTATTTAGCTAAAGGTGTAGTAATGATGCCTAGCTACGTAAATATTGGTGCTTATGTAGATGAAGGCACTATGGTAGATACTTGGGCAACCGTTGGCAGCTGTGCTCAAATTGGAAAGAATGTTCACTTGAGTGGAGGCGTCGGAATTGGCGGTGTATTAGAGCCACTACAAGCTTCGCCGGTAATTGTAGAAGATGGATGTTTTATTGGCAGTCGTTGTATTGTGGTTGAAGGTGTGATTGTTGAAAAAGAAGCAGTACTCGGTGCTAACGTAGTGCTTACTCAATCTACCAAAATCATTGATGTAAGCGGAAGCGAACCTATCGAAATGAAAGGTAGAGTTCCGGCTCGTAGTGTGGTAATTCCTGGTAGTTACACCAAGAAATTTCCTGCTGGCGAATTTGGTGTTGGCTGTGCATTAATTATTGGGCAGCGCAAACCAAGTACCGATCTCAAAACCAGTTTGAACGATGCGTTGAGAGATTTTAATGTAAGTGTATAATATCAAATCGATAGTTTGAAAAGAATCAGTAGTATCATCATTACCCTTATGTTGTTGAGCTTTCAGCCGAAGGCTCAAACACAAATTGCCACTTGTTTGGTTGGCGATGCACCGGTGAAAATGATTACTGATTCTTTTCTTTCACAAAACCCAAAAATTCTATTCCTCAATTTGCATGAAGATGAAAGCACATCTGTTGGAGCGGCAACAGCACACTTGCAAATAGTGGGCGGAAAATTAATTCGATTGCAACACAGTGGAGATCGAAATATTCGTTTCAGCTTTAAAGGCAAAAATTATCTTTTTGACCCCAATAGAATTTTTACTTCAGCCGGAAGAAAAGACAATCTAAACAAACTCTCCTACTTCAACGCCACAGCAGATTCTATCATTGCCGATTTTGCCAATATTGTTTTACAACCGGTACATCAGGCAAAGTTGGTGGTAGCGTTACATAATAATACCAACAACAATTTTTCTATCCTCAGTTTTAAAAAAGGTGGTAAGGAAGCGAAGAATGCTTCGAAGCTTTACATCAATTCTAAGATGGATGTTGACGATTTTGTACTCACTACCGAACTCACTGTTTTCTCCTTTCTAAAAAAGAAAAATATCAATGTGGTACTGCAGAACAACCGTAATTGTGTTGATGATGGTTCGTTGTCGGTTTATTGCGGTAAAAAAGGAATTCCGTACATCAATATAGAAGCCCAAGACGGACATTTGGATACTCAAATACAGATCATTCGAACATTAGCTCCGCTACTCAATCGTTACAACGAAGCGGATAAATAAGCTAAAAATAAATCCAGCCCTTTTCTTTTTTCTGATGTTAGCTGATAGCTGATATTGTGTTGGTAGTAATATGCCAAATCATATTTATGGTAAGGATTTTCTGCCGCCACTTGTCCAATATGTTCTAAACCAAATGCATTGGCATCATTAAATGTTTCTATAAACGCATCAGGTAAAGGCTTATTGGCAATCCATGCGGCAAAAACAAAGGGCAAACCGGTAAATTCTTTCCAAGCTAAGCCTAAATCGTAGTAATATTTTGAGATATGTCGTTGTTCAAAAGCCCTGTCGCCAATAACAACACCTGCAGTTGTTCCTTTTATTTCCTGCTGATATCCTTCTTTAGCTTCGACAATTTCGGGGGTTAGTTTCCAATGCTGTTTCAATAAGATTTTAGCCAAATTAACCGAAGTTCTGCTTTGGTAATCGAGCAAAACGGTTGTAATTTCTTCCAACGGAACATCACTAAAAAGCCCAACAGATGCCACTTCTCCTTCTGTGCCAATACAATAATCACCAACAATAAAATGTTGTTCCATTCTAGGAATGATAGCAACAGGTACTAAACCCAAATCAATCTCCCCATTCAATAATTGTGCAGCTACTTTAGCCGGATAATCTACTGTTAAAACAATATCATCCATAATTCCGGAACGATGAATACCGTACAACAAAGGTTTTGTATTCAAATAACTTACAGCACCAACTTTTATTCTCTGCTTCAATTCATCTAATTTTGCCCCGCAAAGAAACGATAATTAAATGGCCAAAACCTGCTAAACATCATAAAACTCGTTTCAACACATCAATCATGGAATTAACCCAACTTACAGCCATCTCTCCTATTGACGGTCGTTATAGAAAGCAAGTACAACTATTAGATGAGTATTTTTCTGAGTTTGGACTCATCAAATACCGTGTGTTTGTTGAAGTAGAATACTTGTTGTTTTTGGCAGACAAACGCATGTTTAAGTTGCCGGCAAAAGCAAGATTGCACCTTAAAAAAGTGGCTACCGAGTTTAGTTTGGATGATGCTCAACAAATCAAACAAATTGAAGCAGTTACTAACCATGATGTTAAAGCGGTAGAATATTTTTTAAAAGAACAATTAGAAAAATGCGGCGCTGCTGAATTGAAAGAGTGGATTCATTTTGGATTAACGTCTCAAGACATTAATAATACAGCCATTCCTTTGAGTTGGAAACATTGTATGGAGCATGAATTATTGCCTGCTATCATTAATATGGAAGCTCATTTACATGATGTAGCCAGCCAATGGAAAGGCATTGCCATGTTGGCTAGAACACATGGACAGCCTGCATCGCCTACAACTTTAGGCAAAGAAATCATGGTATTTGTAGAACGATTAGACAATCAAGTACAACTTTTTAGCTATATACCTTATGCTGCCAAGTTTGGTGGTGCTACGGGTAATTTTAATGCTCATCATATTGCCTATCCAAAAAAGAATTGGATTCAATTAGGCAACGAATTTGTAGAAAATAGGTTGGGATTACAACGTATGCAGTTTACCACACAAATTGAACATTACGATAATTTGGCAGCACACTTCGATTGTCTTAAACGCATCAATACCATTCTGATTGATTTGTGTAGAGATATTTGGACCTATATCAGCACCGATTATTTCAAACAAAAAACTAAAAAAGGCGAAGTGGGTTCGTCGGCTATGCCGCATAAAGTAAATCCGATAGATTTTGAAAATGCCGAAGGCAACTTAGGCATTGCAAATGCTTTACTAGAGCACCTTTCGGCCAAATTACCCATCAGTCGTTTACAAAGAGATTTAACCGATTCTACGGTGTTGCGTAATCTTGGTGTACCGATTGGTCATATGCTTATTGCTATTAAATCACTAGAAAAAGGATTAGACAAATTGGTATTGAATGAAGCTAAATTGAAAGAAGATTTAGACAATAATTGGGCAGTGGTAGCAGAAGCCATTCAAACCATTTTGCGTAGAGAAAACTATCCCAATCCATATGAGGCATTGAAAGATTTGACGAGAGGTAATCAAAAAATAGATAAAAAAGTGATACATGAATTTATTGCCGGATTAAAAATTAGCGTAGCCCTCAAAAAAGAATTGAAAGCCATTACACCGCATAATTATACCGGTGTGCATGCAAGTTTTTGATAAATCGGTTGCTTTTGCAACCTTCGGCTTTGTTATTTGTAATAGGTAATAGAATAACCTGTAACAAAAAATTAAAAGAGGGCCTTTTGGCTGTGCGTATGGTACAAGCATATAATTTTCTAGCTTCTTGGCAATTGTTTCCTGAAAAATGTGATTTTCAATCCGGCATTGCGCCTAAAAGTGGGATTTGTAAGATTGAAAGTATAAAGAATGGTCATGAACTGAGTTTCAGCAACAATTGGGTAAGCATAGAAAACGAAGCATTTTATACGCAGTACGACGTAAAACCCGATGGTGAATTACGACCATTTACCAATCAAGATTTGGCAGATTCTATAAAAGCAGAAATCACAAATGCATCAACCATTAGTACGCTTTTTTATAAAGTAGAAAAGTTGATATTGGAAGTAGTCCATGAAATTATGCCAAATGGTTATTTGAAAATTACGCAAAAAAGTATCGATAAAGCTGGGAAGCCTTTTACCAATGTTGAAGTGTACCACAAACAAATGAGTGTGTTGCCTTATGCATCATCTGTTGGTGGTGTTGCTATCAGACCAACAAAAGCCGGTGTTATCAAACACAAAGCTTTAGCTGCTATGGATGAGCAAACCAATATGCAGCTAGATCAAATCAAACAACAGATTGAATTATTGGCAAAGCAAGCACAAGAGTTGAGAAAAAGAAAAGAGTTGAGTTTAATGATTTATGAAGCTCAAATCAGCTTTAAACCACAAATAGGACAGATTTATCACTTATATGAAAAGAAAGATAGTACACATGTATTGTCATTAGTTGCACCTACAGAGTGGGGTGGTTCGGGACCATTCAAAAGTTTTATTGCATCTGTTAGATTGTTAGCAGATCATACCTGGAAAGAAATCAATCCTGAAGCAAAAAAGAATGCAACTGCCGAAGAAGATTTATTCGGTTAAACCGTTTCAATCGCTACCACTGCATCTAGATTAATTGGACCAAAAATATGCGGAAACTCCTCATTAACAGATGGTGCTAATTCGTACTTCCACTCCTGTTGCAACAGATTAGTATTGATTACCAGCAAAATCAAATCACTTACACCTTGATAATATCGTTCCAGCACACCTGCTATTTGATGCCTTTGCGAACAATGAATAAAACCTTCATCGGCTAAAGATGGCGCTTCATAGTAGCCTGTTTCTTTTGCTAATTCCCAAAGTGTTGTTGAGGTAATATGATAGATGATAGTATTGTCAGACATAGATTAATTTTTATGCAATAACCCTTTTTATTTTTCCTTCGAAAAACATCAAATCAACCAATACAAATGAGGTTACGGCTTCTAATACGGGTGGCACTCTTAATGCAATACACAAATCGTGACGACCTTTTACAGAAAAAGATTCGGTTTCGCCTGTTTCCCAATTTAATGTCTGTTGTTCTTTAGGTGTAGAAGATGTTGGCTTAATCGCAATTCTAAACACCAATTCATTGTTATTGGTAATACCACCAACAACACCTCCTGCATTATTGGTTGCAGTAATGCCATCATTGTTTATAA
Source organism: Methylophilus rhizosphaerae (assembly GCA_943370285.1). Classification (GTDB taxonomy): domain Bacteria; phylum Bacteroidota; class Bacteroidia; order Chitinophagales; family Chitinophagaceae; genus CALRQJ02. Next base: position 77,705 of record CALRQJ020000018.1, read on the forward strand.
TGGCATCGTTGTGTTCAATTCCAAACATGTTGGCGGCCGCAAATCCTGCACCAAACTCAATTCCTTTAACTGCCGGTATGGAGAATACGGCATGGCTGATTAAAGATTCAACCGAATCAAAAAAAGGCTCACCCAATCCTAATGGCAATCCGGTAACACGGCATTCAACTATACCGCCAACCGAGTCTTTTGCATCAATCGCTTTTTGTAATCCTTGCTCAATATCTGTTTCGCCTGCAATAGCCGTAATAGTTGCTTTTACTGCAATTTGACCTAATAACTTTTTTGCAATTACTCCTGCTCCTACTAAGCAAGCTGTTAATCTACCGCTGAAATGCCCGCCGCCTCTATAATCTTCATACCCACCGAATTTTCTATTAGCCACAAAATCTGCATGACCGGGCCGAGGAATAGTTCGCTGTTTGTCGTAATCGCTGCTGCGAGTATTATTATTCTCAAAAATGATAGTTAATGGAGCACCGGTTGTTTTTCCATTAAACAAACCACTTTTAAAAATTGGAATATCATCTTCTTTTCTTGGTGTTGTTCCTTTCTGCATCCCTCCTTTTCTGCGTTCCATATCAATTACAAAATCATCGGGATGTAAAGTCAATCCTGCCGGACAACCATCAATAGTAAAACCAACACATTCACCATGTGATTCGCCAAAAATATGTAAGCGGAAAATTCTACCAAATGAATTCATAGTTATTGATTAATTTGAATAATCGATGCTTGCACCTAATTGTTGCAAATGTTCAAAAAAATTGGGATAGGATTTATTAATGGCATCTGCACCATCTATAGTCACCACATCAATTGCATTTAAAGCGGCAACAGCACAAGCCATGGCAATACGATGATCATGTCTTGAATGCACAGATGCAGCTCTAAGTCCGGTGCCACCTTTTACTAACATTAAATCATCTTGCAATACAATTTCTATCCCTAATTTTCCAAACTCTTCTTGTAAAGTTAAAGCTCGGTTGCTTTCTTTATGGGTCAATCTTCCGACACCTTCAATCACAGATGTACCTTGACAGTTTGCAGCCAATGCCACTAAAGGTGGAAACAAATCCGGACAATCTGTTGCATCAAACTGAAATGGCTTTAAAGCAGCAGAACCGGTAACAGGCAATGCAATATCAATTTGTTCAGGTTGAACGGATAAGCTACAACCGCAATCCATTAATGCTTGCAGTATGGCTTTATCAGCTTGAGTTGAAAAAACACCTAATCCGTTAACAGAAATATTTCCTGCAACAGCGCCAGCCACCAATAAAAATGCAGCGCCGCTCCAATCGCCTTCTACCGTATAAGTTATACGATTTGAAGTATCGGGCTGAGGTAAAATATTAAAATAAAAAGATTCATAATGAGTATGGGTAGGTATTTTCAAACCAAAAGCTTCCATTACTGCTAAAGTCAAATCTACATAAGGCTTACTCTTCAAATTGGTCACATGAATACTTACTTCTGATGCATTGGCAGCAGCATAAGCCATGAGTAAACCGGTTAAAAATTGTGAACTTAATGAGCCATCAACAGTAATGGTAGTAGGTTGTAATGGCCCCTTAATTTGTATGGGTAATTTGCCTTGATTCGTTTGAATCCGAATGCCCAACTGCGGTAAAATATCATCAAAAAAATCCATCGGTCGGGTTAACAAACTTCCCGTTCCGTTTATTGTAATTGACGAATCATGCAATGCAGCAATTGGTGTAAACATGCGGATACTTAAACCGCTTTCGCCACAATTAATCTTATCATTTGTTGGTTGAACGCCATTACTTTTAATGAGCAATCCATCACTTGTTAAGCTTACCTCAGCACCTAATTTTTGGATAATATCCAAAGCTGCTTTATCGTCATTACTAATGCCGGGATTAAGAATAAGACTTTCACCCTTTCTCACCAAAGCAGCCGCACAAGCCCTTTGCATACTACTTTTAGAAGCTGGTGCAACAACATTTCCGTTTAATAATCCTGGTTTAACCGATACAATCATATCCTAACTATTGAATTAAATAATGGCTGCTAATGCTTCGAATGATATGGGGTGAATAATCGCTTTTCCAATCTTCTGTAACAAAATATAATTTATGGATGCAGCAGTTTTCTTCTTATCACTTTTCATTAATTGTAACACCGTGTCTTTATCATAAGCTGCATGTGTGGGCAATTGATATTGTTCAAGTAACGAAATCACTTTTTCAGTATCACGAAAACCGGTTATTGGTTGAGCAATAGTACAAGCCATAACCATTCCAATGGCAATTGCATGACCATGAGGCAATTGATAACTATTCTCAATGCCATGACCAAAGGTATGTCCAAAGTTGAGTAATTTCCTGTCGCCTTGTTCCACTTCATCTACCATTACTACCTTGGCTTTTATCAAAGCATTTCGCTTAATTAAAGTAGCCAACAAATGGGTATCTTTCTGAAATTGTCGCAGCTTATGTGCTTCCAGTACTTTGAATAATGCAGCATCTTTTATACAAGCATGCTTAATGATTTCAGCAAAACCATTCACCCATTCATCCGTTGGCAGTGATTTGAGCAACGAATAATCGTATAGAATAAATTTTGGTTGTCTAATTAACCCTACCATGTTTTTGTATAACCCAACATCAACACCATTCTTACCGCCAATGGCAGCATCAACCATAGCTAAAATAGAAGTAGGAATGAATCCAAATGCTATACCTCTCATGTAAATGCCAGCAATGTATCCGGTCATATCAGTTATAACGCCTCCGCCCATTCCAACTAAAAAACTATTTCTATCTGCTCCTGCTTTAATCAATTGTTCAACGACTGCATCAACTGTGGCTTGCACTTTAAACTGTTCTCCGGCGGGCAATACAATTACTTTCCAACCTTTCAATTTGATTCTATGCGCTTTGAATACATGTTCATCGGTTATAATGAACGTATTGTCTTTCTGCACCAATTGGTCTAATGCGGCAATGGATGCATCGAAATATAATTTGGTTTGCGCCGAACCAAAGTTGCAAGTAACTGCTTTCATATTAAGCGTTCATTATTTTGTTTTGGTGGTTGATACTTTCCATATGTACAGCATCAAAATATTTAGAAATAAATTCTTGGCTTAACCCAACATTATCGCCTTTTTTAAATGCTTTTTCTAAAATCTCATTCCAACGATTGGTTTGTAAAATAGTGATGTTGTTGTTCTTTTTATACTCACCAATTTTCTGTGCGATTTTCATTCGCTGTCCTAACAATTGCATTAATTCATCATCTACCTGGTTGATTTGTTCTCTCAATTTAGCCAAGGCATTTTGAAACTCTTGTTCGTTGGTTGTTTCTGCTCTCCATACTAATGCATCAATCATATCACCTAATGCCTCAGGTGTAATTTGTTGTTTGGCATCGCTCCATGCTTTATCTGGGTCAATATGACTTTCAATCATCACACCATCAAAATCTAAATCAATACTTTTTTGTGCTACACTTTGCAGCATGTGTCTGTTACCGCAAATATGGCTTGGATCGCAGATGATTTTCATTTCAGGATGACGACGCTTCATCTCAATCACCAAATGCCACATGGGTGCATTGCGATATTCTGTATTGCCATAAGAACTAAACCCACGATGAATTAAACCAATTTGTTTAACTCCGGCTTTAGCCACTCTTTCAACAGCACCAATCCACAATTCTAAGTCGGGATTGATAGGATTTTTTATTAAAACGGGTACATCAGAACCTCGCAAAGCATCTGCTACTTCTTGCACACTAAAAGGATTCACAGTAGTTCTTGCACCAATCCATAAAATATCAACACCAAAATGTAATGCATCTTCTACCTGCTTTCCTGTTGCCACTTCAACTGTTAAAGGCAAGCCGGTTATTTTCTTTGCTTGTTGTAACCAAGGTAATCCTTTTGTACCTACACCTTCAAAACTTCCTGGCCTTGTTCTTGGTTTCCAAATACCGGCTCTAAGTACATCCACTTTGCCTGTGGCTGCTAATCTAGTTGCGGTCTCTAACACTTGCTCCTCTGTTTCAGCGCTGCATGGACCACTAATAATAAGTGGACGCTTTGCCCATTTTTCCTGTACTGTTTCTTTCATGGTTGGTTGTGTTGCTTGCATATAAAATAAGTTTATAATTTTGGGGTTCTATTTTAAAATTCTTCTGATACCATTTGCTTGTTCAATAAGCTCTTGCAAATAGGTATAATTTTCCTTTTCGAGACAGCTTTTAAATTTACGTAATTGTGTTATATGTTCATTGAGTACATCTAATACATTTTCTCTATTTTCTTTAAAGATAGGTACCCACATAGCAGGATTGCTTTTTGCCAAACGTACGGTACTTTCAAAACCGGCACTTGCTAATTCAAAAATGGCATCTTCTTCTCTTTCTTTTTCTAGAACAGTATTAGCCAATGCAAAAGAAGTGATGTGAGAGATATGACTGACATAAGCTGCATGTAAATCATGAGCAACCGGCTCCATATATAAAATGTGCATACCTATGGTTCGATAAACTTGCTCAACTCGTTCTACAGCATCCACATCTGATTGTTCTTTACCACAAATGATAACTGCTTTGTTGGTAAATGCTCCTTTTACTGCTGCAGATGGACCGCTATACTCTGTACCCCACATAGGATGTGTGGCTACAAATCTGCTTCGTTTTACATGTCCTTCTACTGCTTGTACCAAACCTGCTTTTGTTGAGCCCATATCTATGACTACCTGTTTGTCCACAAGATGTAATAAGGATGGTAATAGATTGATGGCTGCATCAACAGGAATAGCGATGACCACCAATTCTGATTGTTGAACTGCAATTTCTAATGGTAATACTTCATCAACAATTTTTAATGCAAGTGCTTGTTGTTGGTGATGTTGATTATTATCAACGCCTATAATATGTTCAGCCAAGCCTTTTTCCTTTAATGCTAAGGCCATCGACCCGCCAATTAACCCAATTCCAATTATTGTCACTATCATTGCATTTGCTTTATACTGTTGATGGCCGTTTCAAATTTTGTTTCGGTACTACATAAACTTACCCTTACATATTGATCTCCTGCTGAACCAAAAATACCACCAGGGGTAATAAACACATTAGCATCGTATAATACTTTATCACTTAAGGCGTATCCACTATCAAAACCATAAGGGATTTTTGCAAATACAAACATACCGGCTTGTTTTTCAGAGAAACTACAATTTAATAAGTGTAATAGTTCAAATGCTTTATCCCTTCTTTGGGCATACACTTTATTCACTTCATCATACCATGTCTTATCTAAACTCAATGCTTTTGCCGCTGCTAACTGCACAGGCAAAAACATACCACTATCCATATTACTTTTAAACTTAAGCACTTCATCAATTCGCTCTTTTGCGGCCACCATCATACCAACTCTCCATCCGGCCATATTACTTGCTTTACTCAGCGAGTTCAATTCAATCACTACATCAATTGCCCCTTCTACACTGAGCAAACTCATCGGGCTCTCATTCAAAATAAAACTATAAGGGTTGTCATGCACCACCAACAGATTATGTTTTTTAGCAAAAGCAACTGTTTGTTGAAACACAGTAACAGAAGGCAATTGCCCAGTTGGCATATTGGGATAATTAAGAAATAATAATTTTACTTTTCCCGTTTCGTAAGATTGGATAATATTTTCTAGTTGTTCAAAATCCGGCGCCCAATCATTTATTTCTTCTAACAAATATTCTTTAACTGTTCCTCCTGAAAGCTTGACTGCACTAGCATAAGTGGGATAGCCCGGGTTAGGAATTAACGCTACATCACCTTCATTCAAATAGGTCATACAAATATGCATGATACCTTCTTTGCTTCCGATGAGTGGTAAAATTTCCGTATCGGGATGGATTGTTACACCATACCAGTTCATATACCAATCTGCAATAGCTTTGCGTAACACAGGGCTGCCTTTATAACTTTGATAAGCATGTACATCTGCCTTTGCACTTTCTTCTTGTAAAGTGGCGATAACTGTGGGGTGTGGCGGTAAATCAGGACTGCCAATACCAAGGTTAATGATTTGTTTACCTTGTTTGTTCAATAGATCAATTTCTCTCAATTTTTGAGAAAAATAATATTCGCCAATGCCGTCTAATCTTTTTGCCGTTGCTATCATTTGAATAGATTTACTGTCCTCTTTTATAAATACCAAATATTTTGATACTGTTTGTAATAGTTGATATCGCTTTCATCACAGCGTCGAATTGTTGTTGCACTTCAAACTCCATATCTGCATAAAATCCATAATTAAACTTACTACCCGGTATGGGCATACTTTGTAATTTACTGAGGTTAATTCCGCCATCTGCAATAATGGAAAGCACTTTTGCCAAACTTCCTCTTGAATGATCGGTTTGAAAATATACCGATGCTTTATCAGCAGTAGTGGTATCAACTTTTATACTCTCTCTTTGCAAGATTAAAAAACGAGTGAAATTATTTTTTAAAGTATGAATATCAGCTGCAACAATATCTAATTGGTATAAATCAGCAGCCAATGCACTTGCAATAGCTGCAGCATGCTTACTTTTTTTTTGTGCAATAATTTTTGCACTTAAGGCAGTATCCTCCGATTCTACTAATTTCCAATGTGGATACTGTTCTAAAAAATCCATACACTGTAATAATGCCATGGGATGGCTATGTACTTCTTTGATTTCATGGATACTTATTTCGGGATACACCATCAGTTGTTGGTTGATTTGCAAATACACTTCGCCAACAATCTTAAGTTTAGATTTAAACAGCAAACTGTAGTTGGGAATAATGCTTCCGGCTATTGAGTTTTCGATAGCCATCACACCACCATCGCTGCGTTTTTTATCTGCTGCAATTTTAACCACTTCCCTAAATGTGGCACATGGAATTACTTCTGTATCGGCACCAAAAAATTGTAAAGCAGTAGCTTGATGAAAACTTCCCTCGTAACCTTGAATTGATATTGTAGCCATAAAATAAAAAATCCCGGCTTTTAAGCCAGGATTGTATGTTGATTGTTTTTTGAAATGGTTTCAGACAACAGCACCCCGGCTATATTTCGGTAAAAAAATAATAGCTAAAATAAAATCGGGTGTATGTTACTATTGTTGTCATGCTTAAGCAAATATAAAATTTCGTTTCAAATAACCAAACGAAATACTTAAATCTTTAAAATATATTTTAAGATTGACTAAATTCCTTAAACAATTGTATAAGAAAAAGTCGATTGTTTAATCATGGGCATGAAAAAAGCCCTTCCGTGGAAACGGAACGGCCTCTAACGATTGCTTGCCATATGAAAAGTTGTTACACACTACCCCCAAGCTAAGGGTTCCTATACGCACTTTCCGAATTAAATTATTTTGCGGCAGTTGTATCACCAGCAGCAGCAGTTGTATCAGCAGCTGGAGCAGTTGTATCAGCAGCAGCAGGAGCTGTTGTATCAACTTTAGTAGTATCAGTAGCAGCAGGAGTTTCAGAACCACTGTTGCAAGCTGCGAAAGTAGCAGCGATAGCCAAAACGAATAATAA
>CALRQJ020000019.1:0-77552 GCA_943370285.1 Methylophilus rhizosphaerae
CATGTTTTTGAGTTTTTTTTGTGAATTTGATATTTATACCGCAGTAAAAGAAAGGTAACCTGCTAATCCATATTTTTTTTAAAAAAAGTTTTTACGGTTACTTTGGGTTACTTATCCACCTCGTTAAGTATTAAAATGTGAACAGTGAAAGCCGATTCGAACGAACAGATATTACTGAAAGGACTGGCCAATAACGACGTAAAGGCATCTGAAACCATTTATAAAGACAACTTTAACATGGTTCAATCCTTTATTTTGAATAATAATGGTACCTATGATGATGCCAGAGATATTTTTCAGGAAGCAATGATTGTGCTGTATGAAAATGCCAGAAACGAATCATTTGTCTTAACCTGTCAAATAAAAACCTATGTATACTCCGTATGCAGGCGGTTGTGGCTCAAGAGATTACAGCAGCTCAATCGATTTACGAACCAAGTGGACAGCTTGGAAGAGACTGTACAAGTGGAAGACGATATCGAAATTCACGAAAAACGAAATGCCGACTTTGCCATAATGGAAAGGGCAATGGGTAGTTTGGGAGAGCCTTGTAAAAGTATACTCGAAGCTTACTACTTACAAAAAAAAGGAATGCAGGCTATTGCTGATGAGTTTGGGTACACCAACGCTGACAACGCAAAAACACAGAAGTATAAATGCTTGATGCGATTGAAAAAATTATTTTTTGCACAATATAATATAGGAGAGTAAATGTGATGGATGATATACTTTTATTAGAAGCGATTGAACGTTACCTTGACGGCAATATGAGTACCCAGGAGAAAAACTACTTCGAGGACCTCAGAAAAAAAACGCCTGAAATAGACCAAATGGTGGTGGAGCATAGCATGTTTTTACACCAAATGGATGCTTTTGCCGGCAATAGAAACTTCAAGCATCAATTGCACCAAATACATACCAAATTAGCTAGCCAAGGCGATTTACATGAAGGTGGTGAATTAAGCACCAAGGGCCGTGTAATTCAAATGTGGAACAAATACAAAAAAATCACAGCCATCGCAGCTTCTACCGGCGGCGTAATTGCATTGGTCATTAGCGGGTTAGTAGCTTACTTCTCTCCTGCTGTTAACCCTTCTCAATTACAACAATTGAAATGGGAAATCAATCAGGTAAAACGTACGCAACAATCTCAAGACAAGAAAATTGATCAGGTTGCCAAATCAAAAGCACCAGAAAATGCCATTATCAAAAGTGGTGGTAGTAGTTTTTTAATTGATGAAAGCGGATTTTTGGTAACCAATGCCCACGTTGTAAAAAATGCCTCTACGGTTTTGGTGGTAAACAATCAAGGACAAGAATTTAAAGCTACCGTTTCTTTAATGGATGAGCAAAGAGATTTGGCTATTTTAAAAATTAATGATGCTGACTTTAAGTTCAGCGGCCGTATTCCTTATAGCTTCAAAAAAACCAATGTTGATTTAGGCGATCAGATTTTTACACTTGGTTATCCTAGAAACGAAATTGTATATAACGAAGGCTATCTCAGTGCTAAAACAGGTTTTGAAGGTGATACGATTAGCTGTCAAATTGCTGTAACGGCAAACCCTGGTAATAGTGGCGGCCCAGTTGTTAATAAAAACGGGGAAGTAATTGGTATTTTAAGTACCAAACAAGCCCGAGCCGAAGGTGTAGTTTTCGCTGTAAAAAGCAAATTCATTGTTCAGTTATTTGAAGATTTTAAGAAATCCGAAAAAGATTTCGCATCACTTAAGTTACCTAGTCGTTCTGCTATCCGTGGGTTAGAAAGAACACAACAAATTAAGAAGGTAGAAGATTGTGTGTTTATGGTTAAAGTGTATTAATACGCAGTTGGTTTTCGGCTATGCCGAAATGGTTGATATAGAAAACCCCGCTTTTGGTTGAGCGGGGTTTTTATTTTGGTTAAAATAAGTTGGGATAATCCGTAATGATGCCATCAACTCCCATATTTTTCAATTTGGTGATGGTAGCTTTATCATTAACTGTCCATGGAATTAATTGCATGCCTATGTCTTTACACTGCTTGACGAGCAATGGCGTAACCAAAGCATAATGCGGACTGTAAATAGCTGGAATAAAGCCCAATTCTTTTAATCGAAGTGACAAAGACTTGGTAAATGGCTCTTCCACCAATAAAGCAGTTTTAATAGCAGGGTAATGCTTGTATAAATACTGCAACGTTCTAATATCGAACGATTGAATGATTACTCTTTCTTCAACATGTTTTTCAATGATAACGGCCATTAATTTATTTACAAAAGCTGCCGGACCAGGATGAAATTTTTCATCGCCGCCAACAGTTGTTTTAGTTTCAATATTATAAAAGGGCAATGCCCTTTTCAGTTTAATTGCTTCACTATCACAACTATCAATCACTGCTTTTAATAATGGCTTTATGGCGCTAATTTTTTCTTGCTGTGTAAACCGAGGATGGGGCTTTAAACCTACATCATAGGTCTTTACTTCAGAATAATTCATGGAAAAAATATTGAGACTTTTCTCCTCTGTCTCCGTAACAAAAGCGCCATCGGGTTTGGTAGTTATTTCATGATTAAAAAATGGCTCATGTGATAAAATCACTTCTCCATCTTTAGTTATCACAACATCCATTTCTAATGTTGTTACGCCTAGTTCCAAAGCCTTAACCATAGCAGGAATGGTATTTTCCGGCATCAGTCCTCTGCAACCCCTGTGTCCTTGTTTATCAAATTGATTGTTAACCACTGCCTTGTTAATTGGATGAGAAGAGCGTTGAAAAACTGTGCAAGAATCGAGGAACACAAGCATTACAATAAATGGCAAAATGATTTTCATTGTAATTATTTTGTTGTATGACTGTTCATTGCCATTGCTACAGCTTTACTTTCATCATCTTTAGCCTCTAAACTAAAAATAATCTTAGCCTTTGTTTGTTCATCTTTATTCTGACTGAGTTTAAACACATGCTGTATATCAGTAACCTCAATTTCAAATGCAATAATGGCCTTCATCAATCCCGATACATAAGCTTCATCCATGTTTTGTACCAAGGCAGGAGAATCTGGATTGTTTTCAAAATGTTCCGTTAACCTAACCAAGACATCGTGTAATCCAGCATCATCCAAAAAATGAATGGTTCCTGCAGCATGAACAGCTTGATAATTCCATGTACTAGCCACATTAATAGGTTGATACAATGTGGCACTAATATAAGTGTGGGCTCCTTGAAAAATGGCTAATACAGCACTGTTTTGCAAAAAAGCTTCGGTATGATTTTGCTTACGCATGATATGTGCTTGCAAAAAGAGTTTTCCATCTCTTTCTGCAAACAAGACCGGAACATGTGTTGCAACGGGTTGTTGATTCGCATCTATACCGCAAAGTGTAATAAACGGATGAGCTTTCATAAAAGCCAATACCTCTTGATCGGTATTGGCTTTGAAATAGGGAATATTATACATGTAGATGGGTTTGTTATTGCATCATTTTTTACAAAAGAACATCAACCCTTTCACATTAAATGAACTAACTATGGCTGCATTTCAATTATTTGTGTTTTCGGCATATTAGCATTACGAATGGCAATATTTCTTACTGCCATAGCGGTGAAATCTCTAAATGCTTGTTTAGTTACATCCTCACTTCCCTGCATAGCAGGAATACCTTCATCTCCTCCTTCTCTAATGGATTGTACTAACGGAATTTGACCTAAGAATGGTAAATCATATTCACTTGCTAAATGCTTACCGCCTTCTTTTCCAAACAAATAATACTTGTTATTGGGCAATTCTGCCGGTGTGAAATAGCTCATGTTTTCTACCAAACCTATCACCGGTACATTTACCTGTGCCTGACCAAACATGGCGATGGCTTTTTTAGCATCGGCTAAAGCCACATTTTGTGGTGTGGTTACAATAATGGCACCGGTTACAGGAACCAATTGCATCAGCGTTAAGTGAATATCTCCGGTGCCGGGTGGCATATCAATCACTAAATAGTCTAATTCGCCCCAATCTACATCGGTTACAAATTGGCGAATAGCACTGCTTGCCATTGGCCCACGCCAAACCACAGCACTTTTTTCATCAACCAATAAACCAATACTCATCAATTTAATACCAAATTTTTGTAGCGGAACAATCATTCCTTTCCCATCTACTTCTTTCATTAATGGTCTTTCGCCTCTAACGCCAAACATCATCGGTACACTTGGTCCGTAAATATCCGCATCCATTAAGCCAACACTTGCACCACCTTCGGCTAAAGCCAATGCTAGATTAGCAGAAACGGTACTTTTGCCTACCCCACCTTTACCACTCACTACGGCAATTATATTCTTAACTCCGCTCAATACTTGATCTCCCACTTTTCGGTTAGATGATGTATTAGCAGTAAAATTTACTTGAACTTTTGCTTGCTTATTCACCAATAGCTTGACAGCATTTTCACTTGCAGTCCGCATCATATCTTTCATTGGACAAGCCGGCGTAGTTAGTACAATAGTAAAAGACACATGATCGCCATCAATAGCAATATCTTTTACCATGTTTAAAGTCACTAAATCCTTGCCTAAATCTGGTTCTTGCACATTGCTAAGGGCTTGTAAAATATCCGCTTCGGTCATCACAAAAGTTTTTGTTAAAAAAGAAATAGCGTCGCAAAGTTAAACATCCAGTGCCTTACTTTGTTTGAAGTTGTACACCAATTGGTTGTGAGAACAGGAATAAATATTTGAATGGCTGTGTTACATTTGTACCGATTCGAATACAACACCAAACATTACAACCGAACAACATTTACATTTTCAACGTCAATATAGGCATGAAAAAAATACTACTCTATCTTTTACTTTTGTTCATTAGCAGCGGCGTTAAAGCTCAGTTTGAGCATATAAAAGACTCGGTAGTTCAATTGTATGGCGTTGTCATGACGGCTGATAGCTTGAAAGGATTGCCATCTGTAAGTATTGTGGTGAAAGGAACCGGTCGTGGAACAATATCTAATGACCAAGGGGTGTTTAGTATAGTGGTGCTGAAAGGAGATGTAGTAGAATTTACTAGCGTGGGCTATAAATCTCAAACCGTACAAATTCCATTTAAAGTAGAAAGCAACCAATACAGTTTAATTCAGTTATTGGTTACAGATACCGCTTTTTTACCGGCTACCGTATTAAAACCAAGACCAACCAAAGCTCAATTTGCCAGAGATTTTGTGAATACCAATATTCCAGCCGATCAGTACGAAATTGCCCGTCAAAATACCAACGAAGCACAACGCCGCATATTGGCTAGCAGTTTACCACAAGATGGTAAAGAAGCTGTTAATTATGCGTTACGCAAACAAGCACAATCCTACTACTACAAAGGCCAAACTCCACCTATTGGTTTGTTAAACCCATTAGCTTGGGCCGATTTTATTCAGGCTTGGAAAAGAGGCGACTTTAAGAAGAAGTAGCACTTTGCCTTCATTCTCTTTCTTACTTAACCCTATTTTATTTTCATTACTTTTAGTTAAGAATATGGTCTTTTGAAAAAGACTTTTATTCAGGCAACACATTTCCTCAACCGGGTATCTACATTACGTCATCTGCAAAACAGGTAACATTTGACTGAATACGAACTAATTAGAGGATGCATTAGAGCAGATATGAATTGCCAGCGTATGCTTTTTGAGCAATATGCCGGCAAGATGATGACCGTATGCCTACGCTACGCCAATGATTCCATGGAAGCGGAAGATATGCTGCAAGATGCATTTATCCGGGTGTTTAAATACATCGGTCAGTTTAAGTTTGAAGGCTCCTTTGAAGGTTGGATTAGACGGATTGTGGTAAACGCAGCCCTAAAACACCTGCAGAAAAAGAAACTCCACTTCTCCGAAATAAAAGATCAGCGGGATGATAGCCACGGCATAGAACCCTATGCCTATCATCATTTGGGTGAAGAGGACTTAATGAAATTGATTAATCGTTTACCGGAAGGCTATAGAATTGTGTTTAACTTAAATGTAATTGAAGGTTTTAGTCATGAGGAAATTGCTACTATGCTAGGTATTCAGCCTGGAACTAGCAGAAGCCAATTGGTAAAAGCCCGAAAAATGCTTCAAAACCAAATACTACAATTGCAAAAAATTGCTGTGTAATATGACAGATAAATTATTTGACGATTTTGTAAAAGATAAGCTGCGGGACCACTCCTCCCCTGTTCCTGATAATATGTGGGAACGTATTATGCAGGAGCCGACTAAAAAACCTAAAGGTTTCTTTTACTTATACAGTACAAGATTGTTCTTTTACATGCTTGCAGCTGTACTCATTTTTGGTGGACTGTGGTATGCCCAGTCTGATGATAACGCAACACCATTGTCTAAAACAAATAACGCAACTGAAAAAACAAAGCTTACTAAGGAAAGTGCCAACGAAAAAGCAAATACAGCGTCAGCGCAACAACAAACTAAACCTTCAACAAATTTTTCAAACAAAACCAATCAACCTGAAAATTCAGATAATTCGCTAACCAAAGCAACTAACAAAGCGGACGATAAGTTAGCCACAGGCAGCGATTCCAAATTAGCTCAAAGTTCAACCACATCAGCTCTTGTTAAAAACAACCAATCAGCATTCAACAAGAATAATCAGCAAGTATTTTTAAGCAAAGCTTCATACAAAAAACAGCAAGGTATTTTCGGCAAAGCCAAAAAACAATTGGCTGCTGCAAATCAAGATAAACAAGCAACTGACTTTACTAATGTGGATGATTATTTTACCTTGAATCCAAGTTTCAACTATGCTTCATCAGCGTTAGCAAAAAAAGAATTTCAAGCCAATAACATCAATCAATTATTGACCAAGTTTAAAGGGCTGTTTGGTAAAGTTGATGATTGTCCTACTGCAAGAGGTCCAAGAAAAAATGAATTGTTTATTGAAGTGTATGGTTCACCGGACTATGTTCAAAAGACTACTACGCCAACGAGTTATGGCAACCTTTCTTATTTGAAACGCAAAGACAGTTTGGAGACGATGAGGGGTTCTTACACTGCGGGCATTAGATTGAGCAAAACATTAGGAGAACACTTTTTAATAAAGGCAGGATTGCAGTACTCTCAAGTGAATGAACGTTTTGATTATCGCAATGAAAACGAAAGAAGAATTGTAACAGTAGTTACGATTAGGACAATCATTAGAAATCCAGGTGATACCATAACCGTAAGAGATACTTCGATGATTGAACAAGTAGGCACAAGGGTTAAAACAACTTACAATCGTTATCGTAGCATAGACATCCCGATTATTTTGGGATACGAATGGGGCGGTGAAAAATTTAGAGCAAGTGTAAATGCCGGGCTCATTCTCAATACATATTCTTGGCAGCAAGGCGAAACTTTAGACACCAATTATATTCCTGTAGCATTTAACAGCAAATCTGCCATTGGCTTTAAGCAAAATATTGGATTAGGGTTATATGCCGGTATCAGTTTAAATAAAAAGATTGGTACAGACACCGAACTCTTTTTTGAACCTTATTTCAGGTACAATTTGTCTAACATGACCAAAACGAGAAGCGCCTTTAATCAACGCTTTAATGCTGCAGGAGTATCTATAGGTATTCGATATAGATTAGCAAGTTTTGGGCAGCATTATCCGGGCAAATAGTATCTAACAACAAAAGCACATTAGTACACAAATGAAAAAAACATTTTTAATATATTGTAGCATTGCTTTAATCGCTTTTTCTTGTGCTAAAGAAAACTCTGATGTATTTATACCTAACCCAACTTTAGCTGGTGTAGATACCGTTTGGCAAGCTGTAGTAACAGATAATGCACCTGCTAATTTGTTGATAGGTGATTTTAGCAAACCGGCATTGCTAGATTCTTTTGATGCAACAAGCGGTAGAGAAATTTTATTTGGCGATAGTTTGGAAGTAAAGTTTGCCGCTTATGCATGTGTAGGCAACAATGGTGCACCGTTAACCGGAAAATTAAAACTAGAAATTCATTACCTAAAAAGCAAAGGAGATATGATTCGCTTTGCTAAACCAACTACAAGCGGCAATCGCTTATTAGAATCAGGCGGTGCTTTTCAAGTGAAAGTTTCTCAAAATGGACAACCCGTAAACTTAGCACCGGGGGCTTATTTCAGACTAAAATTTAAAGAGAGTACTCCAAGAACATATATGAAGGTTTTTTATGGTGAACAAAATACCATTACTACACCTACCGGTCCGGTAACAAATTTTACATGGGCATTGTCGCAAGACACCACCTTAAATAGTGTTGGTGTTGTGCCCTTTGGTATTCAAGGAACAACCAATATGGCGTATCAGCTTTTATCAACTCGATTTAATTGGATTAATTGCGATGCATTTACCGATACTACTCAACCCAGAACTAAAGTAAATGTACTATTGCCCATTACACATACCAATGTAAATACGGCCGTGTATATGGTATTTAAAAACCAGCGAACTGTGGTAAGATTAAATTCAGATGCAGCTACTAAATCATTCTTTACAACCAATATTCCCGTAGGTAGTCAAGTACACCTCATCAGTCTTTCTAAGATTGCGAATAATTTTTATGCTGATGTTAAAGACGCTGTTATCACCAGCGGACATACCTTGAGTCTATCGCCCCAACTAAAAACAAAAGCCCAAGTAGAAGACCTATTGAACGGATTTTAATCGTTGCTCTATCATCAAAGCTTAAACAGATATATCTGAACAAAGCCCTTTTTATGTAGTTTTGGAACTAAAGCATTTGCTGCATGAAAAAGCTATTGGTTTTATTATTTGTTGTTTTGGTAATGAGTCAGGATTGTTTTGCCCAATACTCCAAAATAATTGTTCAATTTACTAATAAACAGTCCAACACATTTAGCATTGCTAATCCAAGTGCTTTTCTATCTGCAAAAGCCATACAAAGAAGAACAACACAACAGCTTACCATTGACAGTACTGACTTACCCATCACTAAGCGTTACTTAGATAGTGTGAGACTAGCAGGCAATGTTACTATTCTTAGTGTATCAAAATGGTTGAATCAAGTATTAATACAAACAACCGATCAAGCTGCTATTACAAAAATCCAGTCTTTTCCTTTTGTACAATCTACCCGTGGTATTGGTTTTAGAACTGCAGGCTCAATGCCAACCAATAAATTCAAAGAAACAGTGACTGTTTTGCCGCCATCTCCGCCGCTGCAACAAAGAAACCAAGCCGATATTTTCAATTACGGCAACAACTATAACCAAGTTCATATTCATGAAGGAGAGTTTTTACACAATAAAGGTTTTAGTGGTCAGGGAATGATGGTTGCGGTATTAGATGCCGGTTTTTTGCAATTTAAAAATCACAGTGCTTTAGATAGTGTGAGAATCAACGGACAAATTTTAGGCGAAAAAGATTTTGTCAATTTTGATAATAGTGTGAATGAAGACAACCAACATGGTATGCAATGTTTGAGTACGATGGCGGCCAATAAACCCGGGCAAATGGTTGGTACAGCACCTAAAGCAAATTATTGGTTGTTAAGAACAGAGAATGCTTTTTCAGAATATCCTATTGAAGAATACAATTGGGTAGTGGGAGCAGAATTTGCTGATAGTTGTGGGGCTGATATGATTTCTTCTTCACTAGGCTACTATGATTTTGATGACCCACAATTCAATTATAGCTACGCTGATTTTTATAAGAATAAAGCAACAGTTACCCGAGGTGCATCACTTGCCGTAAAAAAAGGCATGATTGTGATGAACAGTGCCGGAAATGAAGGCAATGGTGCTTGGCGGTACTTGGTTTTTCCGAGCGATGCAGATAGTGTTTGTGCAGTGGGTGCTGTAAATAATGGTGGGGCTATTGCAAGCTTTAGCAGCTATGGCTATATGGGCAAAGTGAAGCCCAATGTGGTTTCTGTGGGTCAAGGAACCATTATTGCCAATCCGGGCAACAGCATTGGTTCGGGTAATGGAACATCATTTTCAAATCCTAATATGGCGGGTTTAGTAGCTTGCTTATGGCAGGCATTTCCTACCGTAAAGAATATGAAAGTTTTAGATGCATTGTATAAAAGTGCAGATCGTTATAACAACCCCACAGATAGATATGGCTTTGGCATTCCTAATATGAAAACTGCCTATCGGTCATTAAAAAAAGAACAAAACATTGCCTTATATGGAACCGATTGGATGTGGGCCTCTCCTAATCCTTTCACCACACAAATTGATGTTCGATTTATTGGTCAAATCGATGGCAATGCTACGCTACAACTTACCGATGCTACTGGTACTGTTATTGCCACGAAAATTTTTAACTCCGAAATGGAGGAAGTGTACAATCACAGTTTTACCAATTTAGGTAGCTTGTTATCGGGCATTTATTATGTGAAGTATATTGATAATTCAAAGACAAGAAGTATTGAATTACAAAAAGGAAATTTATTTGAAAAAGATTGGTTACGAGTACTACCGGTTCCCTTTAATACGCAACTGAAAGTGTTCATCAAAGCACCTGAAAGTGGTGTGGTACACATTAGATTGACTGATGCTAAAGGCAGATTGGTAGAAACGATTCAAACTACATTGGTAAGCGGACAAACATCTACTTTGAGTTTTGAAAAAGCGGCTGCATTACAACGTGGTGCTTACTTTGTGCAATACATCAGTGCGTCACAAAAACGAACCGTAAAAGTAGTTAAGCAATAAATAGAGCGGCAAACATAGTATCTCCTTTTTCGGCATAGCCGGAAATTAATCCCGATTGCAAGTGTTCCAGTTTTAATGACTGCGTAATGAATGCTACCATGTTTTCATTCTCTGCTTTAAAAACCGAACAGGTGATGTATAAGAAATAACCTCCTTTTGCCAAACGAGTTGCAGCATTGGTTACAATTCGCTGTTGTAAGGATGCGTAGTAGTCTATTTTTTCATAGGTAAAATAGTACAATTGTTCAGGTGTACGACCCCAAGTTCCGCTTCCGCTGCAAGGTGCATCGCAAATAATGAGTTGAAAGGTATCATTGGGGAGTTCATTGGTACCGGTCAAATCAGCTGCCGCTATTTTGTATTGCTGTATACTTGCCTTCGCAAATCGTTGCTTTAAGTTTTGTAAAATCGATGCTCTTATATCTGTCACTGTTAAGTTAAAAGCAGGGAGTGTATCTTTTGCCAGAATAGATTTTCCGCCACTGGCAGCACAACTATCCCACACATTCAACGGCTTACTTGAGGTATTTTGGGCTAATTGATTTTTAATGGTGGTAAGATATTGCCCCACTCGTTGAGACGATACATCTTGCACTACGACATCTTCATCTATTCTTAAGACATCATCGAGTTTGGTAGTTTGTTCAAATGCAAAACATTGGTCACTAATAGTACGAAAAGCAATTCCTACTTTATGCAATTGTTGTACTACTTTTTGTTGCTTTCCCGGTCTTACTCGAATAAATAAATCTGGCTGTATCAAATGCGACTCACAGAAGGCAATAGCATCTACTCCATCACTTAAATCATCTATCCAATTAAATATTTGTTTACTATTAAAATCAGGATATTGCTGTTGTAAAAAATGTATTCTATCTGATAATGGTTCATTCCAATTATTTATCCAACGGTCATCAAATACAGAGTGCCATTGACCAGCTGTTTGCTGACATAGAAAAAGAGCCGCTTTTATTTTTTCCGGAATACTAATTTCCGGCAAAGCCTTTCCTAACCTGAAATAGGAATAACACAAATGACTAATATTTTTTCTGTCTTTACTGCCATGCTTTTTGTGTTGTGTAAAATATTGCTTTAAGTGATGCACAAGCGGAGTACTTCCATCGTAGGATTTGATGAGGGTTTCGGCTGTGTTTAAATAAGACCAAAATCTTCCTGCTCCTTGTGCTATCATGGGCATCAACTTAAAGTATTTAAAAAGCCTGTTACAATATTGCAACAGGCTTTGAGTGTGTTATTGCTAACTGCTATAGTTCTAATAATGTTTTTACAGGATCCTTACCCATTAACAACAAAGCAGGATTTTCAAGTAATTCTTTCACCCGAACCAAAAAGCTTACACTTTCTTTACCATCGATGATACGGTGGTCATAGCTGAGTGCTAAATACATCATTGGTCTGATTTCTACCTTACCATTGATAGCCATAGGTCTTTCCTGAATCTTGTGCATCCCTAAAATAGCACTCTGAGGAATATTGATGATGGGTGTACTCATTAAACTGCCAAACACACCACCATTAGTGATGGTAAATGTGCCGCCGGTTAATTCTTCGGCAGTTAATTTACTATCCCTGGCTTTACCAGCTAATTCCACCACTTTTTTCTCCACTTCTGCCATACTCATACTTTCAACATTACGCATTACAGGAACAGTTAAACCTCTTGGCGTACTTACTGCAATACTAATATCAGCATAATCATGAAACACCAACTCGTCGCCATCAATATAGGCATTTACCGTTGGCCATTCGCTTAATGCAATGGCACAGGCTTTGGCAAAAAAGCTCATAAAGCCCAAGTTAACGCCATGTGCTTCTTTGAATTTGTCTTTATGCTTTGCTCTAATATCCATGATTGGCCCCATATCCACTTCATTGAAAGTGGTCAGCATGGCGGTGGTGTTTTTTGCTTCTACCAGCCTGCGGCTGATGGTTTTACGCAGGTTACTCATTCTTTCTCTGCGAACATTGCGGGTATTGAGTTCAACACCGGCAAATGATTTTTTACCCGGATTGGCCAATGCTTCCAACACATCCTGCTTCATAATTTTTCCACCGGCACCGCTAGGCTCAATGGCTTTTACATCTACTTTTTTATCGGCGATAATAGCAGAGGCAACAGGAGTTGCTTTAATGTCGTTTGAAACTGAAGTAACAGGTGCTGTGTTTGTCGGAGCCACCGCTGCAGCTACTTCTTTTGGTGCTTCGCCTTCTGGTTTGGCAGCAGTTTCATCAATTTGAGCCAACACACTGCCAATCAAAATAGTATCGCCTTCATTGGCCAAGGTTTTTAAAACACCGGCTTTTTCTGCATTTACTTCAAAAGTGGCTTTTTCGCTCTCTAATTCAGCAATTACTTCATCTCTTTCCACATAACTGCCATCTCTTTTCGTCCATTTCAATAAGGTAACTTCTGAAATAGACTCACCAACAGCAGGAACTTTAATATCTATCATAATTCGATTTGTATTTTACGCTTCAGTAAAGAGTGGCAAATTTCGGGGAAAAATGATTGCTATGGTTAGGAATTTTATTCCGAACAATTATAAATAGAAAACTTAGTAAAAAAACAATATAGCAGATTTGTAACAGATACAAAAAAATAGTAGTTTGTGTTAAAAAAGGCATCAATGAAACTTTATTTTGCCATTCTTACCACTAGTATAGTCATAACTGCTTGTACTTCTAGTAAACCCATAACACAAAATACAAAGCAATCTAATACACAACTTTCAGAACAACAGAAGATTGAGCAAAGAGATGCACTTGAGTTGCTAAAAGTTAGAAATCCGAAAACAGGATTGCCCGAGCCCTATAAGCTGATAAGTGCATTTGAAACCTTTAAGACAAAACAGCGAAATGCAGCTCAATTAAGAACAGATACAGCCATACAAGGCATTAATTGGACCGAGAGAGGTCCTTGGCAAGTCGGAGGCAGAACCCGTTCGGTAGTTTGGGACAAAAACGACCCAACTAAAAGAAAAATATGGGCCGGGAGTGTAAGTGGCGGGCTTTGGTATTGTGAAAATATTTTTAATAGTACTCCCAATTGGCATAAAGTAGATGATTTAATGGATAATCTAAGTATAACAAGTATTATATACGATCCATTTAATAGTAATATCATGTACTTCGCTACCGGTGAAAGAACGTCAAATTTTGGAGGAAATTTTAGAGGCTTAGGATTATATAAAAGTGTTAACGGTGGTAATACTTGGGTGCCGCATCCGGCAATTAACAATCATGAATTGGGTCAGGTACAAAAAATACTAATTGATAGTACTGGTATTTTATATGCCGCAACTAGCAGGTACGGATTAGCGAAGTATGACACCGCTACAAATATGTGGGTTAGTGAATTAAATATTCAGCCCAATGCAACCCTTGCTTACGATGTTGAAATAGATGGAAGTGGTGATTTGATAACCGCACTACAACGAAGGGATACGATTGCGGAACCGACGCTTTTTTATAAAAATTATAATAATACAACCCATCAATATAGTACAACTTGGTTAGAATTACCCAATTCAATACAGCCTATAGCCAATTCAAGCAGAATAGAAATTGTGCCTAAAGCAAAGCGAAACGAATCAGGTTTTTATGTATTGGCTGCCAATAAAAACAACGGAGCTTGTCATTCTATAAAACTTGTCTACCAATTTCAGAATGTATTTTATGCGGATCCATTAGGCGTTCCTACCATTGATGATGGCGGAAATGCAGGTGTAAATTTTGCCAGAGATCAAGCTGAATACGACCTAACCGGTGCAGTACCATTAGGTAATGCTCAATATTTGATTGTTGGAGGTATTAGTCATAGTAAATACGTTCTCAACCAAGGTAATTATACTTGGGTGCAAAGTAGTTGGTGGACGGGTGGTGGATTTCAAACAAACTGCCATGCAGACCAACATGATATTGTTTTTTTTCCTGGCAGTAGTGACACCGCATTAATTGCTAATGATGGTGGCGTTTACATTACCACTAATCTGTCTAATCTAATCCCTGCGTATCAAGATAGAAATGATGGATATAGAGTTACACAATTTTATCATGCAGCAAACACATATGATACCGAACATTATTTATTAGGTGGAACTCAAGACAATGGCACTTGGCGGTTTACTGCTGGTACCGGACAATATCCAACTAAAGCAACAGGAGGCGATGGTGCCTATTGTCATATTGACCATACAGACTTTAACTTGCAAATTGGGGCATATATATATAACAATTATCGTGTTTCAACAGATGGTGGTGCCAGTTTTACAGGTCATAATTTTAAAGCATCCAATGGAGATGAAAGAGGGTTATTTATAAACCCAACTATTTTCGAAAGGTATTCTAGAAAATTATTTGGCGCCTGGAGTGTTGATTCTATCATGCGGTACGATGATGTTGCTACTAAAGGACCTAACTGGACTAGACTTAGACTTAGTGCTATGGATAGTGGATACTGCACCCATATCAATAATGCACCGGCCGACAATAAAGACAATTTGTTTGTTGGGACTAATAAAGGGAGGGTAATAAAGCTGATGGATGTTGGAGGAACGGTACAAACTACTTCTGAAGTACTCATGCAGGATTCAGTGCCTAATGGATGGGTAAGTTGTATAGCGCAAGATTATAGCAATCCCGATCATTTATTGGTAACATTTAGCAACTATGGGGTAAAAAGCATTTGGGAAACCAAAGACAATGGTATTTCCTGGAAATGTGTGGAGGGAAATTTACCCGATATGCCGGTAAGGTGGTGCTTGTTTCATCCTGATGATCCAAAAAGAGCATTAATTGCAACAGAAATAGGCGTTTGGAGTACTGACAATTTAGACAGTGACACGGTTGATTGGCAACCCAATAATGCCTCGCTAGCTAATGTAAGAGTGGATGCTTTACGCTTAGGCATGGAAAACAAATATGAGTATAACACATATTATAATTCAAATAATTTACACTTGGTAGCTGCCACACATGGTAGAGGTTTATATACCACCAATTTACCTAAAATTCCTAATATTTATTTTACAAGCAACAATTTGCAATTGCCTGAAAAAACAACCATTGATAATGGTTGCGAAAAATATACAGACTACAAAATGTATGTTGGCATGTCTATACCGTTTAGTAATGACTTACGAATTGCAGTTGATACACTACCCGGATTTACAGCCAAAAAAGGAAAAGACTTTGATTTGTTTGTGAATGGCAATCAAACCAACGAAATTTTATTTGATGCCGGTACTGATTATACCAGAGAACTAACGGTGAGAATATATAATGATGCCCTTATTAATCCCGGAAGACAGTTTGCCCTTCAATTAAGGATGCTAACCAATACAAAAGCTGCAATTATCAGAGCCACTGCAAGTATAGATACTGTTATAATCATTGATAATGATGCAGAGCCAGATTTTAATGAAAGTATTAAATTAGTTACTTTAACAGCTGGCAGTAGTGAAATCAATAATTCAACTCCCACTCCTTTTGCACACGGTACAAAACTTACCCAAGTAGAATATAGGTGGGACAGCACTTATTTATTACAAGCAGGGTTAAAACCTAATGTACCCATTTCAGCATTTTCACTTCAAACCAGACATGCCCCTAACAATACAGTACAACCCGTTCCATACTGCACGATACGGCGTCTATACCAGTGGGTTTTATGGAACTGATTGGCCTTTTATATTGGGTACAACTAGCCAAGATTTAAGCAATTATACACCCGGAACCGATACGAGTAACTACCCCATTAGTTTTACCTGGAGAAGAGATGAAAATCTTTTCATTAATATGTATGTAAACAATAACCATTGTCCAGATGCCACCAAAGGAGCCGTTACACTAGAAGGATATAGTACTATTCCTGGATCGGGACAAAATCAAACCATGTATAGAACCGGAAATGATGATTTTAATTGTGGTACCCCTTTCAACTCTTCGGTAAACATTGCAACTTATAGCCCATTGATTTCATTTAAGCAGAATTATTATATTGAAGCTGCAAAAGGCACTTTAGATTCAGCAATTGAAAAACTTGGCCCCTTTGAAACCGTGTATTTCAAATCATCACCAACAGTATTATTAGCAAAAGTAGAAAATCTGAGTAGCCATAACTATGGCTGTGTTAAAGTACAAATTGACAGACAAGGAGATACCATTCAACCATTTTGGAATAATAATCTTGCCAACAGTTTATTGGCAAAAACCTGGCGCATTATACCAACCAATAATAACCCAAGTGGTAATTATAGAATCACAGTTTACTTTAGTCCGGAAGAAGCTAGGGCTTGGATGACAGAAAAGGGATTACCTTGGAGTGCTATTCAACTGGTAAAAACGCCTAATGCAGTTTCTTCCATTAATCCCTTAAATGTACCATCCGGTATAATCGTTCAGAATAATATTTTAGCAGATAGTATTGGAAGCGGCAATGGATTAACTTATAGAGTAACGGCCGAATTTAGTACCGGATTTTCTGGCTTTGGAGCTGGTGTGCCGGGTTATAATCCTTTACCGCTCCGTTGGTTAAACCTAAATGCTACTGTACAAGATCAATCTATTGATATTGAATGGCAAACTGCTAACGAAATAAATACACTATCATTTGACATAGAAAAAAGCACAGATGGCAGCAATTTTAAAACAATTGGAACAATGCCGTCAAAGAATTCATCTATAAATGATTACTTATTTATTGATAGAAATCCTATTCAAGGCATTAACTATTATCGCATCAAACAAAGGGATAAAGATGGAAAAATAACTTATTCTACCATTGTAAAAATAAAATGGCAGCTCCTATCAAATCTGATTGTTTATCCTAATCCTGCTAAAAATGAACTCAATATAAATAGCGGCAATAGAATGATCAATTTTATCAATATCATCAACGCATCCGGAAATAACGTTTTTCGTAGAATAGGGTTAAATCAAAATAAAATTACCATACCAATTACAAAATTACCAAATGGGTCATACCGCTTACAATTGCAGTTCCATGATGGTAGCCAATCCATTACCAGTTTTGTAAAACAATAAGTACAAACAAAAATCCCCAGTAAAACCGGGGATTTTTTGTACTACTAACCGTATGTTTTAATTCAAACTTCTAAAGTCAACCGGTACTAATTTACTTACGCCGGGTTCTTGCATGGTTACACCATAAATGACATCAACAGCACCCATTGTTTGTTTATTGTGGGTGACAATGATGAACTGACTATTATCGCTAAACTGCTTAATCATATTGGTAAACTTACCTACATTGGCATCATCCAACGGTGCATCCACCTCATCTAAAATACAGAATGGTGCAGGTTTAATGAGGTAGATAGAAAACAGTAAGGCGGTTGCGGTTAATGTCTTTTCTCCACCACTCAATTGGGTAATAGATGATGGTCGTTTACCTTTGGGCTTGGCAATAATGTCGATACCTGTTTCAGCTAAATTTTCCGGATTTTCTAAAATCATATCAGCGGTATCCTCTTCTGTAAATAACGCTTTAAATACTTTTTGGAAGTTCTCTCTCACTTTATTGAATGTATCTAAGAATTGCTGATTGGCTGTCGCTTCTACTTCTTGAATGGTAAGCAGTAGACTTTCCTTTGCCGTTACCAAATCATTCTTTTGCTCTAGAATAAACTCGTAACGCTTTTTCATTTCTTGAAATGCTTCGATGGCAGTTGGATTGACTTCGCCAATATTTTCCAAACGCTTCTTCATTCTATCACTGCTGGCTTGCAAGTCTTCGAGTGGTGTATCGGTTGTTCTTGGTTGATCAATAATTTCATCTAACTCCACTTTGAACTCCAAACTCAATCGTTCTTTCATTCCTGCTAATTGCAGTTTTAATTCGTTGAGTTTATCTTTAATCTCAGCCAATAAATGATCAATCATTTCTTTGCTCTTCACCTTATGTCTCAGCGCACTTTCTTTTTCCTGCATTTCGTTACGCAGGTTATAATATGTTTGATCGGCCTCGTTTAATTGCTTTTCTTCTGCTTCCTTGCTGTACATCAATTCCAACAATAATTCCTCTGCTTCGGTCAATGCCTTTTTACTAGCTTCAATATGCGACGCCGCTTCTTCTAATTGAGTAGTATTATTGGTGATTTGTTGATGTAAATCGTTAAGTTGATTTTGCTTGAACTCCAACTCTTGTTTCAACGTAGCAATCTTACTTTGTTGACGGGTTAATTGCAAATTGGTTTCATTGTATTTGGCGTTGGCAAAACTGTATTCTTGTTCAGCCATTTGATAATCCTGCTCTACCATTTTCATTTCTTCGGTAGTGGCCAAAAGTTGCTCATTCAACTGCACCAATGCTTCACGGGTTTCGGCAATCGAATCTTGTTCGTCTTGTAAACGTTGTTCTAAATCTTCTAACCGCTGCTGGGCATTTTGCTGTGTGGCCTGAAGGTTTTCAATTCTATTCTTAGCCGCAAATACTTGATTGGTGAGTTGGTTGATTTCATTTTCGGTCTGCTTAATCACCTGCTCTTTCAATTGTTCGTTGTAACTAATCACTTCATTGTGCTTCAACTGAATATCAGCTTTCAACGCATTTACAATCGCTTCTTGAGCATGAATTTCTTCAATCAGCTTTTCTAAATTCTTGGCACGGCCAATTTTCTTTCCTTCAAATAAACCAACACTTCCACCTGTTAAAGTGTATTTGCCTTTTACATATTTTCCATGCTTTTCAATCACTACTGCCCCATTGCTATTGGTGATGGCATCTTCCGTTTCGGCGATATACACATTGCCCAATAAATACGCCGCTAAATTTTTGTATTTGTCATCCACTTCTATCACACCCAAAGCTGCAATGGTTCCGGCTGGTTGGTGACTGTCAGGTGCAACAAAATTGTTCACCCTATCTAACATAAAGAAATTAGCCTTCCCTTTTTGATGGGCATCTAACAAATGGACGGCCTGTAAACCTTCTTGTAAATCGTTGACTACATAATAGTTCAGGTAAGGCTCCAACACATTTTCAACCGCTGTTCTATAGGCTTCTTTTACATAAATAATATCCGAAAGAATAGGTGCTGTATGGTTCCAATTGCTGTTATTGTGTAAAAACTTTACACTATCCGGATAACCTTCCATCGAATCAATCAAGCTCTTCAATAAATCATGTTCGTTGCGTTTGGCGTCTAGTTTTCTATTTTCTTCTGCCAATTTATTTCGCAATACTTCAACCTGGGCTTGAGCTTCTAAAATTTGTTCCTTGGTTCTGTCGTGATGGTCTTGTAACTGTTGTAAATCAATTCGCTTATCTGCTAACTGTTGTTCTTTATCAACCAGTTCGGTTTCTACTTGCTGTAATTGTAACTGACGGTTTTGCTTTTCTTCTGTTAGTTGAGCATGGGCTCTTTGTAAGTTTTGAATAGAAGTATCCGCAACTGCTACTTTTTTCTCCGCATCAAACTGACTGCGTTGAATATGTTGGTATTGCCCTCTTAATGCATCAACACCTGATCTTTTCTCATCAAAAATTCGACGCTTATCTTCCAAATCCATTTTAGATACATCAGCATCGGTATGTAAGTCGGCTAATGCTTTTTCTTCTTCGCCTACTTGCAATTGGGTGTACTGAATTGAATCTTCAATATTTTTTAATTGACCCGAAGCTTTTTCTAAAAAGTCTTTGAGGTTGGTTTCTTTCTCAGTGAGGTAATGGAGTTTTTGGGTAGCGAGATTTTTCTCATTCTCTTTGGTACGCAAGTTTTGTAACAATTCATTGAAAGCATGTTGCATCGATTGCAATGCTTTTTCCTTTTCAATGAATCCCACTTTTTCTTGTTCAACTGTTGCCTCAGCAGTTGCAATTTCTGCTTCTAGCTGAACCCTTTTATCAGTTTCGGCATCTTGTTGTTCATGTAAGGAACGATAAGTAATGTTGAACCCTTCTAAAGCTGCTTTTGCCAACTCAATCGAAATCTCTCGATAGTCTTTTTTGATCTCGTAATATTTCTCTGCTTTTTTGGCTTGATTCTCAAGGGTTTTAAGCTGGTTGTTGATTTCAAACAACAAGTCTTCAATACGATTCAAATCTTGCTCGGTAGCATCTAATTTATTCTTGGCTTCTTTTTTACGGGTTTTATAGATGGTGATGCCGGCAGCTTGTTCTAACATGCGGCGGCGGCTGTTGTCTTTGTCTTTGATGATGTCATCCACCATGCCTAATTCTATGATAGCATAGCTATCGTTAGACACACCGGTATCGAGAAATAAGTTATGGATATCTTTCAAGCGGCAGCTTACATCATTCAACCGATATTCGCTTTCGCCATTTTTATAAAAACGACGGGTTACGGTTACTGTGCTAAATTCTGTAGGTAATAGATTACGGGTATTTTCAAAAGTCAAACTCACTTCTGCCAAACCACTGGCACTTCTGGTTTTGCTTCCGTTAAATACCAAGGCCTCTAAGTTTTCACTTCTTAGGGCCGAAATCTTTTGTTCACCAATCACCCAACGGATAGAGTCGATGATATTGCTTTTACCACAACCGTTTGGTCCAATAATACCGGTAATTCCTTCGTCAAAATTCACAATGGTTTTGTCAGCAAAACTCTTAAAGCCTTTGATTTCTAATGATTTTAATCTCACGTCATTTCCAATTTTAGCAACTGCGAACATAAAGCAATTGCCTTAAAAATACCGATTGAAATTTATTGCTGTGTATAAGTAGTGAATAGTATTTATTTAAAGTTGAAAAATAGATAATAATTAATCATTAAATCACTGATTTTTAATTATTTATATCATTAAACAGCTTTAAAATAAAATGATAGGTTTTCTTTCTTTTTGGTGATGTTGTTAGTCCCATTTATTTTCGACTTCTATCATGTCAACCGACTCAAGAGACTTGTATGTTGTTTTAGGTGTTCATCCTACTGCTACCGAAGCAGAGATAAAAGCTGCATACCGACAGTTGGCAAAAACCTATCACCCCGATCTTAATCAAGGTGACGCTGCTAAAGGATTGGTTTTCAGTATAATTAAAGCAGCTTATGAAGTATTAAGCAATCCGCAAAAGCGACAAGATTACCATTATGCCCGCTATTTTACACTATTGAAAGAAACACCGGTTCCAACAGTGACAGTAATCATTGCTGAATCAGTACAATTAAAGCAACTGGTTGCTGCACTTGACCCATATCGAGTGGATTATGACAAATTGATTCATCAAACAGAAACAATTCTCAATAACTTGTATATCAATACCTTAAAAGCGAATGCAACTGAAAGTCAACGGACTGAATTTATTGAAAACATCATAGCAGCATTAACACATATTCCATACAGCCTGGTACAGCACTTATTTGCGCCACTTCAGTCACTTGCAGTACATCATTCAAACAATACCAACTTGATTGCTGCCACTATGAAACGAAAAAAAAGAATGGAATTGTGGGAAAAGTATCAAACCCTTTGTGCTTTTTTAATTGCAGTAATACTGTGTATTATAATGTATATCAGCTAGTTAAAAAATTTCTCCACCAATAACCCGATGCTTTGATGGTTCTTAACTGAGATTCAACATTTACATGTACCAATCCAAACTTTTGCTTATACCCCTCGCTCCATTCAAAATTATCCATTAAGGTCCAAGCCATATAACCTTTAAGGTTTATACCCTCCTGTTTGGCTTTATACAGCGCAGCTAGGTATTGTTTAAAATACGAAATTCGGTCTTGGTCATCAATCACGCCATTCTTCCATTCGTCTTTAAAAGCAGCGCCATTTTCTGTTATGTAGATGGCTTTTACACCGCCATATAGCCAAAATCGTTTGATGATGCGATAGAAACTATCGGCATTGATTTCCCATCCCATGGAAGTATGAGGAACTTTACGAGTGGCTGCTTTTACTTCGGAAGCTTGGATGTAAGGAATCAAAGGATTGTGCCGTATCACCACAGGAAAATAATTCTGCAGTCCAATAAAATCAAAATTGAATTGCAGTTTATCGGTGTACTTCCAGGCTTTGTTGTGGAGATGCAATTGATCCATCAGCTTAAAGCCATCTTCTTGCGGATAGCCCCTGCCTAAAGTTGGCTCAACAAATAAACGGTTGAGTAAAATATCCATGCGTTTAGCAGCCGCAATATCTTCGGGTCGGTCATCCCGGTACGGTAGTACTTCGCTACAAGAAAATGTAGTGCCAATTTGTGCTTTGGAAACAATGTCCCGAATGATTCGGCCACCTTCTGCCTGTGCTAAAGCCGCATGGTGAATGGCAGGTAAAAAATGGTTTAATCCTGTCTTGCCGGGGGCATGCTTCCCCAGCATATATCCTAAAGAAGTGAAGCCCATTGGTTCGTTAAGAATAATCCAATGTTTTACTTTATGGCCGTAGGCTTCGGCACAAATGGTTACAAACCTGCTGAACCATTTTAACATCATTCTGCTAGTCCAGCCGCCTTGTTTCTGCAGTTCCTGCGGTAAATCCCAATGGTATAAAGTGATAAAAGGCGTTAAACCGAGCATCAAACATTCATCTATCACTTGGTGATAAAAAGCAATGCCCTCTTTATTAATTCTACCGTTACCATCAGGCAAAATTCTGCTCCAGGCAATAGAAAACCGAAAGACATTAAAGCCTAAAGCTTTTACAAGCAATAGATCATCTTTATACCGATGGTAAAAATCGCAAGCCGTATATGGTGTGGCCCCACCCTTAATTTTACCTGAGCGACGAGCAAAATTGTCCCAGATAGATGGACCTCTGCCTCCTTTCTGCCAAGCCCCTTCATTTTGAGCAGCAGCAATAGCTACGCCCCAATGAAAATCGGGTCCAAAATCTGCTGCGCTAAGATTGGATTTGCTCAAATGTTTGGATTGACATACAAAAGTCAACCAATTCGTACATCGATGAGGTTAAGTTATTGTTACCCGTTTGTTGTACTTTGGCATAGTATTTAATAGGTATCAATTGATGAAATATATTTTACTCGTTTCAATACTTTGCTGGAGTGCCAACAAAGCTTCTGCTCAACCTGTGCAGCAGTTGTATTTTAATTTGTATACCGATAGCTTGAAAAAAGGCACTCACAATTATATCAATGTAGACGGAAAATTGAGCAATGGTAGTTTTATGCCGCTAGATACCAAGCAAATCAAGTTTAGCAGTAATTACGGCAAATGGGATGGCAATAGCTTGATTATAGATTCTACCTATCAAAGAGATTCTGTGGTGGTAACCGCTACCTTAATAGCCAACCCGAGTTTACAAAAATCGGTTACCATTTATATGAAGAAAATAACAGTAGAACCGCCGCTTAAAACAGAGCAGGAGTTATTGGATGAGTTGAAAAGAAAGAAGAAGGGATAGTGTTGAGCAGTTTATAAATTTGAGGTTGTCTTGTACTGAAAAAACTTTAAAGCTATGGACTAGCGACTATCGTCTGAGTTTAGAACCACAACGACACTTACGACGCAATGATTCACTACGCTTCATTTGACCGGAGCTTTTAGCCACAAAGGCCCGAAGCGGCTCAAAGTTTTTTTCACGCAAAGACCTCGAAATTTTTTCACGAATAACACAAAGCAAAATCCCCGACAAAGTCGGGGTTTGATATATTTATTTATAACCCATTCACTTCTTTCTCCCTTTAGGGGATAGGGGCTTCACTGTTAGATCCCTCCTTCGTCGGGATGACAGCCTATCTTTGTCATTCCGCCCCGACTTGTCGGGGGCAACGAGGAATCTTTCTAAAGAATAGTGATATCCCTCCTTCGTCGGGATGACAGACACCATTCACCATTCACTACTCATTACTGACCGTACACTGCTTGCCACAAAGTCTCTAAGGCAGAAAGTCCCCCTCCGGGGGATAGGGGCTTCACTGTTAGCTCCCTCCTTCGTCGGGATGACAGCCTATGTTTGTCATTCCGAGCCCCGATTGGGGGCGAGGAATCTTTCTAATGGATGGTTTTAGCTCCCTCCTTCGTCGGGATGACACACTACTCACCATCCTCCGTGTACTTTTTTTTAAAAAAACCCGAACAGCTTTCACCATTCGGGGATTGTATTTTTAGTAATTGTCTGTACTCAAACACAATGATATTGACGGCACTAAGGAAGTACTATGCATTCGGCGTCTTTCCCTTCTTGCCCCCCTTTAGGGGATGGGGGTTCCTCATCCGCTTCACCCCATACGCTGCACCGGCAGCAAGGAGTACGCTAAGACCGCCGTCGATAGGTAAACCGGGATCACCTTCGGGGTCAGGGGGATTGGCGCCGTCTTCATTGGCTGCACCACTTGAGGCTTGGGCATTGTTATAATTACTGTTGTTTCTATCTTCCTCCTCTTGCTGTCTTCTTAATCTATCGTCATTGTCTTCGCCCATGCCGCTCTGTGCATCTTGGTATTCTACTTCATCACTTTGAGCAGTGGCAACTGTGGTATGTAACACAAAGCCTAACAGTAACATAGTGCCGACTTTCGTTGCTTGATTGAATATGTTCATGTGTCTATTTTTTTTAGTAGTGGTTGATGATGGGTGGGTTAGTAAAACCCTTGCAGGTTGTGATGCCTGCAAGGGCGACTGTTGTTATTCTTTAATCAATTTTTGAGTGATTACTGTTTGTCCGTTACTTAACCGCAATTCATACACGCCACCGGCTATGGTTCCTATCTCTATCGTTTGGTTGCTGCTACCACCATTGTGGTTGATGGTTTTGCTCATCACTTGTTGACCAAGCTGATTGAATAATGTTACACTGTAATTGCCTTTCTCCAAATTGCTCAACTGCAATTGAATTGTACTGCCTTTTACAGGGTTTGGATACAAGGTAATTTTTGTTCCTTTTGTATTCAATCTTACTACAACAATGCTGCTATACTTCACCTCACCATTTAAGCTAATGGCTTTAATGCGGTAGTAGTTTGCTCCACTGAATGGCGTAGCATCAAACCAATTGTAGCTGTTCGTTGTGCCTGATTTAGCGGCTGTGGTATTTACTTTTACGAAGTTGGTGCCGTTGGCAGATTTCTCTACTTCGTATTGTTGCATACCGCTTTCGCTTTGGGTGTTCCACTCTACAGCAATACCGCTGTTCTGCTGGTAAGCTTTTACATTGGTTAACGTTACAGGAAGACTAGCATTGCTTCTGAACACTACCATGAAGCGATCGGCGGCTTTGCTGTTGTTGTCTGCTGTTACAGTGAAGTTGTACTCTGTAGCACCACTTAAACTAATAGCTGTTTCAGTACTTAAGAACTTATCTTTTAAGTATGCACTTAAATTGGCATCATTGGCAAAGTTGCTGCCGTTGATGGCAAAGCGATACGCTTGTTGTTGCATACCACTCAAGGTTAAGAACAAAGTATCATTATTGTCAATCAACTTTCTGCCTTCGAGCATTAATGGTTTGGTGTTTCTGGTTAAGTAGAAGTTCTCGTTGCTACGGAAGAGTTTTTGTCCATCTTCTGCAGCTATGCCATTGCTGAAGTTGTTGTTGTACTCGGCTAAAATACCATCAATCACTAAACCATCATTCGGGTTAATCATATCAATACTCAAACGCTCAGTTCCTGTGCCGGTTCTAAACACCGTATTGATATTGCTTGTTGATTTATCATCTTCATTAAATACTAATGATGCTCCCGTATTATTCACTTCTACAAAGAAGGCCTGACCGCTTTGAATATGTTGGGTTTGGGTGCTACCTCCCGGTGTTACCGTATATGTATTATCGTCATCTAAATCTGATACCAATACATAACCACCTACACCTGATAACTGTGGATCCCATGCCCAGAAACGTTTGGTTACATTGGTTCTCGTTAACAAGTTAAAATTAACCGGACTAGCATATGGATTACCTATCAACTGTATCTTCTCACTGTTGCTAAAAGCAGCATCAGGGATACTAAAGGTTTGTGTGCCGATTTGTAAACTACCCGTAGCTTTTAACGTGGTGATAGCTGCAGGCGTTGATTGGTCGTTACCGGCACCTGTTCCATTATAAGGGCCGGTTGGGAAAATTAAAAACGCATTGTTTGCTGCACTGCCTGCATTGGTAAACAAGTTTGTGGTTTGGGTGTTTGTTACTGCAACCCAAGCATTATTATCTACATCAAAAGTTTTTAAGTTAGCAGCATTACCGGCAGTTGTTACACCAGTGCCACCACTCGGATGCCAAATCTCTACACCTGTATTGGCTACCACACTACCACCATTCTGCCAACTGCTATTGAAACTAGTATTACTACCACCTAACGGTGCAGTTAACAATCGCCATGCTCTTTTAGCAGGAAGGTAACGTTCAACGGTAACATTGCCAGAAACACTACCGGCACTATTGGCAACCCTTGCAGTACCATTGGCATCACTCTTAATGGTTAAATTACCCCCGGTGGTTAAGGTAGCACCTGCACCAACCGTTAGTGTACCAAATGTAGTACCTGCTACAATATCTAAGGCTGTGCCTAAAGTAGCCGTAGCAGCTGCACCTAGAGTGAAGTCTTTCAAGGTTCTTGCACCAGAGGTAAAGTTTAATGTACCCGCTGTACCGCCAATCGTTAGGTTAGAAGTTGAAGAACCAGAAATAGTACCCGTACCGCTTACCGCACCATTGATAGTAAGAGTGTTTGAACCGATGGTAAGTGTTGCGGCTGTGCCTAACGTAAGGTTATTGGCTGCTCCATCTGCGCCCAATACCGGCATATTTGCTGCATAAGCTGGAACGGTAACATTTGTAGCACCCGTGGCTGCTGTAACATCATTCCAGTTGGTAGTTGTAGCGTAAGTACTATTGGTATACCCAACGAAAAGACCAGGTATAGTTGCATATTCAAATGAACCAACACTTGGAGCGGAACCACTTCTTGAAGTACCACCATAGTCGGTAGTTGTAGCTACAACTACACCACGACCAGCTACTAAGCCTCTGAACAGTGAAGCATTGCTCACAATACTTAAATCTCCGTTCGCTACATCTGTAAACAAAGTATTAGGCGCTACGCCACTTAAATAGGCATTGGTAACTGTTTCACTACCTGTAGATGTTTTCCAAGCAGCTAATGTATTGGATGAACCTGCCGCCTGACCTACAGTTGAAGCACTTGCTGTTATATATACGTTGTTATTGATAGTACCAAACGCACCTGCAGAGCCATAACCAATAGCAAAATTGGTACTACTGCCTCCGCTTCTTTCATTATAAAGCAAATTGTTTTGGACTACCGCTGCACCGGTAGTGGTTCTGAAAAATGCATGGGAACTATTTGCAGCTGCAGCCGTACCGCCAATATATACTGTATTATACCAAATATTATTAGCACTTGTTGAAGCTAATTCAATACCTCTAATTACCGGCTGTGTTGCTGTGCTCTGTGAGATAGTTACCTGATTGTTGGCATAAGTAGCAGTACCTGCAAAAATTCTTATACCCCACAACTTTGTAGCACTAGTTGTTGTACCAGTACCCGTAGTGGTAACATTCGTTATCTTATTTTTATGAATAGTACCGCCTGCAATGTTGCCAATCGCTAACGCTGTAACTTCATTAGTAACAGTTGATGCGCTATTAAGACCAATATTAGTGATGGTATTGCCTTCCACATTGTTTCCGGTAGTCGAAACATTTAACAAAATACCCATAGCGACAAACCCAAAGTTCGTTCCTGAAGAACTTGTGGTAGCCGTATAAATATTATTGACTAGGTTGTTTTTAATAGTAGCCGTTGCAGCAACAGCAGTTGTACCGGTTGGTACTGAGCTTGATATTGAACTAACCCCTATACCTAAAACCCTTTCCCAATCAGGATCCGTGTGACTAAGATTTCTTATCGTGTTATTTTCAATAGTCACCGTATTGGCGCCACCATAATAAATACCTACGAAGCCATTTTTGACATTGATATCATTACTTGCAGCACCACCAATGGTATTAGCCGAAGTTGTGCCAATATTAGCTGTACCAGACGACACTTGTATTCCATATCCTGTAGTAGTTGAAGTAGTAATTAGATTGCCAATATTATTGCCTTGAATTTCTACACCTGTTCCACTACCCGCTGCAATATTGATTGCACCTATATATCCGGAAGATGTTGTAGCTGTTCCTCCTCTAGTTGCATCTGCACCTCCGAAGCTATTCGAGTTAACCGTTAATCCATTTCCAGAGCCTGCAATTACAATACCAAAAATATTTCCTGTATGTGTTGCAGCAGCAGTGCTGTACATTTTATTATTACTAATAACATGATTGCTTCCAGCACCAATGTTGATACTTGTATAACCGGCCCTTGCCAAGGTTTGATATATGGTATTGCCAGAATTAGACACAGTAGCATGACCAATAACACATCCATTACCCACACCCGTTAAGTTAATTGCGGTACCTGTAAAATCATAAATGGAATTTCCATTAATACTGGCACCATCACCACCAATCGTAATAGACGAGTTTGAGGAGTTATTAGAATAAATGGCATTGGCAGGTGCATTGGTATTGGTGTTTGCAGCTGCTCTTATATCATTATTTCTAAATACCAACCCACTATTGGTGCCGGTTCCAATTAATACTGTTCCTATAGTACTTGTTGAAGCATTTCCTTCAATATAACAATTATTTATACCACCACTTGTTACTCCTCCTCTAAACTGTACTGTGGCTGCGGCTGTAGCACTTGGGGTTGCGCCAATTGAGTTTCGCAGGGTTAAATTTCTAGATGCCCCTCCATCAAAAAATACACCATTTGCCCCATTTATGTCAAACAATGCTGTTGTAGCGCCACCACTTAGTACTCTTGCACTGGCATCTGGCTGTATAGTCAATGTAAAGCCACCCATACCGGCATTAATTAATGCCACTGCACCGGTTTCAGTAATATCACCGGTGATAGTCACTGTGGTGTTACCTGTGAGTGACGCTGCATTTATCGCTTCGAATAAACCGCCTACTCCGGTAAGTGTAGGATAATCGGTAGGTATTGAGAAGCTTGTTGCCAAGCCAGTAACTACTGCATAAGAATTAGGGGTTGTAGGTGCTGTAGTTTGGGTAGCTACATCTACATGGCTTGCACCCGCAAACGGACTGTACCATACATTTGGTGTACCAACTTGGTCTTGTGCTACAATGTAATACTGATAAGTTTCCCCAGCAACTGGAGTGATAGATAATAAACTGTAATCTATTTCAAAACTCCAAGTGCCGCTATTGCCATCCCCTGTATTTAAAACCCCTTCTTTGGATGCCCAAGCAGATGTAGATGGCGCTGAACGGCGAAACCAAATTTTTGGAGCCGTGCTACCCGAGGCCGGAACGGCTGTTCCAATGTCTACAATAGTTACACCACTTAAGGTTCTATTGGTAACACTAGCGCTATTTAATAATGGTGATCCGATTGTAATCAATGGCGTATAAATGTCTTTGGCGGTAAAGCTTCCGGCATCTGCACCAATATCAACCGGGGTTAAACCACTTCGGGTTTGGCCGTCAAAATCGGTGGTTACACCACTTATTACAACGCCGGCGGCTTCAGCTACTGTAGTTCCTTGCACATGCAAATTCACATCTACAGCTGCACCACGGGCATTTACAAAATTAATATCTGTTGTATCTGCCGCTGCACCGCTTTGTAAATCGGCATTAGAAGCGGCACGCCAAGTTTGTAAAGTATAGTTGGTGGTACTTTGTCTAATGGTATTGGCTGTTGTTCGGGCAAAGTAAATATTGTTGTCAAGCGTTAAACCCGATGCATTAGGAAAAGTACCAGCATATTGTGCTGCAATGTTTAATGCTGAACCGGAACCGTTTTGACGGTCGTTTACAAAAATATTGTTCCTGAAAGTACGTGTATTAACCGTTTGCTGTGCAAAAAATGCAATAGTATTATTAGTAGAAGTAACACCTGTACCACCAATATATACCGTGTTGTGTACTATAGTATTGGTTCCTAAAAACTCATCTATTCCATAAATATTATGACCTACAGTATAAGATGTACCGTCAGATTTTAGGCCAAGCCTGATCATATTATTGGAATAAGTGGCTATACCATTACCAATATAAATACCTCTGACAAATGAACCAGTACCCGAAGAATTGGTACCAATACTATGAATAAAATTACCATTGCAGGTTAAAGTTCCTGTTGCAGACCATGTTGCAACAATACCTGTGACAGTTACACCTGCGGAAGCGGCTGAATTCACTAATGAATGTATTGTATTACCTGAAACGGTTTGATTACCACCTGCAAGGCTAGAACTCATTTGAATACCCTGTAAACCGGCAGAAGTGGTTGTACCTACACTGGCAGAAGCACTGGTAAAATCTCTAATGGTATTATTAATTACATTATTTGCACCGGCAGTAGCTGCAATACCTCTAATAAAACAACTTGTACTAGTTGTAGAAGAAGCAATGTTTAAATTTGCAATGGTGTTGCCTTCTATAGTTACATTAGCGTTTGCAGAACCTTGTCTTATACCGGTTATCTCTTGAGCTGCCGTTGTAACTAACGTAGGTATATTGATACTGTTGGCTGTTGTTGTACTACCAATAACATTACTTTTTATATTAAATGCATCTGTAGTTACAGAAGTAATATCAATTGCTCTAACAATTGTGCCAATAGATGTGGTAGAACCTGACAATGTGATGGAGCCAACTTTGTTATTTTCAATACTTGCCCTTGCAGTTGTGGCAAGAGAGATACCCATTAATATTCCCCCGTTAGTTGAACTTGTAACACTGATAGAACCTGTACCAGTTGTTGCACCTACTGTATTACCGGTTGTTGTACCAATGTTTACCCAACCACCAGAAGAATAAATACCACACCAAATACCAGGAGCAGTGGTTGCCCCACTTGTTGTACTCCAATTAAAGTTAGCAATGGTATTGTTTTGAACACTTGTGGCAGTTGTTGTACCTACAGCTAAGTTAATACCCACAAACCTGCTAGCCAATGCTAAAGTTTGAGTCCAAGCCGTACCGCCGGCACTGCTAGTATTACCACCAATAAAATTACCGGTTATGCTATGGTTATTGCCACTCGAAACGGTAATCGCATTAATAGTTGAAGCACCGGTTGTGGCGGTTCTAGTATTGGTTTGGTAAATACTGTTGCCACTAATCGTCCAATCTGTATTACCAGTCCCTACCAATATTCCCGTCATTGTAGTTGTAGCACCGGTTACATAAAAGTCATAGATATTACAGTTAGAAATAGTATTGCCACTATTATTGTGAGCTGTAGATGTTGTGGTTCCTACAGAATAGATACCGTTTTGAGCAACACCCGATGTTGGAGAAGCCGTTGCTGCAGCACCTCCATTGATATTACAATTGTCGATGGTATTATTGTCGTTACCATTTGCACCGCTTGTGGTAGCAAAATGAATTACCCCGGTAGTAGATGATGAGAAACTAGATCTGGCGGTAATATACCTAACAATATTATTGGAAGACTCGTTTTGTAATCTGATAGCAGCACCGCCGGTTGCTGTACTAGTATTGGTTATACTTAACTGCGATGCTCCAACACCACCTGCCCTTCCATCAATGGTTATATAGTTACCACCATCAAATTGAACGATGGCTGTTGTATTACTACCTGAGATGGACAACCCCGTTGCGCCAGTCACTGGTCTGATAGTTACTGTATTAGCAACACTTGTACCACTGATAGCCGTAAATGTAAGCGGAAAAGTTTCTCCACCACTTGTATAATCTGATTGCAATTCAAAAATTACTGGGCCACTTACCCCTGCCCCAAGTGCAGTAATAACTGAACCAATAGTTGTATAAGTTTGACCTGGTCCTACTGGATAGGTACCAGCACTTAACTGAGCCTCTACTTTAGAAGAGCAAAAAAACAGCGTAACACATAATGTGAAGACACTTACAAGCGTAAATTTCCGCATAGCAGTTGGTTTAATGAATGAGTTGTTTGATAAAGCCTGACCGGAATTGATAGGATGGATTAATATTGGACTTCCAAATTATACTTTCTTTTGATACCACCAATAAAAAAAATTAAGTTTTTGAGGTTTTTATAAAAATTTAATAAGTGGGAGACTGGGTGGAGGAAGTAGAAGATAGAAGACAGAAGATAGAAGGGATAAGACAGCATACTGTTTTTGCTGCAAAGGCTTGATAACGGAATTGGGAATTTGGAATTGGGTGTTGCATGGATGACTATGGACTATCGACCGTCGCCTGATCTGCCACAAAGTCCCCCTTTAGGGGATAGGGGCTTAACCACAACGACACTAACGACGCAATGATTCACTACGGGCTATTTGCCAGTAAGGCTCGAAGGCTTTTTTCACGCAAAGTTGCAAAAGGACAAAGTTATTTAACACAAAGACCTCGAAGTTTTTTCACGAACAACACAAAGAAAAACCCCGACAAAGTCGGGGTTTGATGTATTTATTTTATTGACTATTTACTTTTATGAGATCCCTCCTTCGTCGGGATGACAGTAACTATTGACCGTCGACTGAGTTTTTTACCACAAAGGGCACAATGTGTTTCGCAAAGGGCACAAAGCAAAAGCCCCGACACATGTCAGGGCTTAATGTATTTATTTTATTGACTATTTACTTTTATGAGATCCCTCCTTCGTCGGGATGACATTCCATGTTTGTCATTCCGAGCCCCGATTGGGGGCGAGGAATCTTTCTAATGGATGGTTTTAGCTCCCTCCTTCGTCGGGATGACAGACTATTTGCTGTCGTCTTGCTTCGCCTTCCGCATCCTTTTCACCCCATACGCTGCACCGGCAGCAAGGAGTACGCTTAGACCACCGTCTATCGGGGCATCTTGCGGATCATCGGGTGGAGCACCTTGTGCCAAGGCTAATACAGGTACACTGAATAGGAGCAGTAGTAATATGGTTTTTAGTATCGTTTTCATACTTTGATTTTTTTGGGGTTGAATTATTCTTTAATCAGTTTCTCGGTTAACACCGTTTCGCCATTGCTCAATCGCAATTCATACAAACCGGCTGATAGTTTACCTAAATCAATAGTTTGAGTAGCATTACCGCCATTGTGTGCTACTACCCTATTCAATACTTGCTGACCCAACTGGTTAAACACACTCAAAGTATAATTGCCTTTATTTAATCCGTTTAATGCAATGCTGATGGTATTGCCTTTTACAGGATTAGGATATACACTTAACGTGGTTCCTTTATCGCCCAAACGTACCACAACAATAGTGCTGTATTTAACATCACCATTTAAGCTAATGGCTTTAATGCGATAGTAATTGGCACCGTTAATGGGTGTAGCATCAAAGTAGTTGTAGCTATTGCTAGTACCGGCTTTAGCAGGGGTAGTATTTACTTTGCTAAAGCTTGTGCCGTTAGCAGATTTTTCTACCTCGTACTGCTGCATTCCGCTTTCGCTTTGGGTGTTCCAAGCAACGGTAATACCATTGTTTTGTTGGAAGGCTTTTACGTTGGTTAAGGTTACCGGTAAAACACCACTTGTTCTATACACTACCCTAAAACGATTGGCTGCTTTACTAGCTGCGTTTGAGGTTACCGTAAACGGAACAACTGTGGTACCGCTTAAGCTAATAGCCGTTTCTGTATTGGTAAACGCATCTTGCACATAAGCGGTTAAGCCGGGTGCATTGAAGTTTTCAGCAACAAATTCCCACTCGTAGTTCATTTCTCTTAAACGAGCCATATTGAAGAAAATCGTATCGCCATTATCGGCTAAAGGACGACTCTCAATACTCAATTCTTTGTTGTTGCTTACAATAGCCACATCTTCATCCCAGTTGGCTATTTGCATAGCATCGTTACCATCAAAAGCTGCACTGTAATTATTGTCATACACCGTTACTACACCATCGGCTTGGCGACGTGAATTATCGGTATGGGTAAAGAATAATCCGGCTCTTAATAATTCTTGTTGTGCTCCTACACGGAAGGCATCTAAACTGTTAGACGTAGCCTTATGGCTTTCTTGCACTATAAAATCGGGAGTACCTACAACACCTGTTTTAACTTTTACAAAAAAAGCTTGTCCGGTTTGTAAATTTTGGGTTAAGGCTGCACTTGGTGCTACAACACCGGCAGCAGTAACTGTAACATATCCGCCTCTGCCAGCCTGATTGGGATCCCAAATGGTAACATAGTTCTCAAAATTAGTACTGTTATTCGCTAGGCTATAAGCACCGGTAGTAGCATCCCAACGTAGTGGGGCTGCATAAGGGTTGGCTACCAATACAAAGTTATCGGCTATAGAAGTTGGAATATTAATAGTACCCGTTTGTAATGTACCCGTGGCCCTTAATGTGGTATTGCCATGGGTGCCATTGGTAATATTTTGTGCATTTGTTTGTGTTAGGTTAACATTCCTACTGCCTCTTACATACAGTAAATAGCCTGTTGTTGCACTTAACGTATTTGAATTGGTATTGGCTACAGCCGTCCAAGAACCGGGATTGCCGGGGGTATAAGTGTATAAAGATTTTGCACCGGCTAAATTGCCATTTGTAGTAGCATCAAAACCGTTGCTGCCATCGGCAGAACCGGTAATATGGGTGCCATAACCGGGATTGGGATTACTATTACTAACATAATCTGTTGCCGTATTATTGGTATTTTCTTGCCAGTTGGCTCGTATGCTAGTTGAAGTAGTGACACCGGGTGTTAATAAACGGTAAGCTTGATTGCTTGCAGCACTAATGAAACGTTCTACAGTAACATTGGTAGCATCATTTAATGTACCTGCCACATTAGCTAAATAACCTGTGCCCGAAGCTGTTGATTTAAAAGTTACAGAACGACCATTAAAATCTGTTGTACCACCACTAATATTTAATACACCGGCAGCATCTATAACCGCAGAACCGGTAGATGCATCGAGTGTTAAATCAAAACCGCCTGTATTAAAAGTGCCCGAAGTGACAGTTAAAACACCGGCAACCGTTCTTGCCGCATGTAGGGTAACACCTGTACCACCAAAAGTATTGTTGATGGTAACATTAGGTGCAGCACCAGATGCAAGCCATTCTACAGAAGTAGTGGTTTGGTTGGCTGTTGAAGAAGCATATTCTAAAGTTGAAGAAGCACCATAAGCTAGTGTACCTGATGTACCTAATGCTAAAGCAGCCGACCCTTGCATTGATAATTTACCATTAATAGTAACAGCGGAAGATGCGACTGTAGTTTTTGTACCACTTGTACCCAGGGTAACATTGTTTAATGTTTGAAATGCGGATGCTGCAGCTGCACTTGTACCGCCCCCGGTAGTTAAAAAAGTTTGATTTGTGCCGGTGTATTCAATTGTACCGTTTAAGGTAATACTTGCAGCATCAATTGTAGGCGAAGCACCCGTTAACCTTAACGTAGAACCCGAATTCATAGTAAAACTAGCACATGCTGTTCCATTTGTTCGTGATATAACACAACCAGAACCAGTGCCAGTTTGACTTGAAATCAATGTACCACCATTCATCACCAATGTACCAGTTCCGGTCGATACGCCATCTGGGGCAATTCTAAAAGCAGTACTTATTGTACCTGACGTAAAAATCATACTCAGCGCTTTGAAACCAGTACCTAGAGTGCCTATTTGTCCATCAGTCAAAGCGAATTCAATAACTGCACTTGTTGTAAGTCCAGTAGTTCCCCATTCACCTGAATTAGTAAGATTTCTAGTATTTCCAACAAATTTCAGCCTACCTCCACTACCACAAGTAATCATACCGACTGTGGGTGAAGTAGAACTTGTATATGAAGCATCCCCAGATCCAACTACAGCAATACCTGTATATGCTCTAATTTTTCCATAAACAGATAGAACTCTTGTGCCGCATGCAATAACCGCAGATGTTTGTATGTGTACATCCCCAACCTCAGAATCAACATCAACAGAAATTGTGTGACCACTTTGAATAGAAACAACGTCTGATGAACCAGGTACAGTAGTAGCAGTTGCCCATGTACCACCACTACGAATTTGCCATGACGATGCAGTACTCCAATTTCCGCTAGCAACTCTAGTGCGATAATTTCCATTAGCATTTTGCCCCCAACTCAAAACAGGAAGTAGCAGTACCATTAAGATGCCCCATACTAAGGAGAGGCGGTATTTGTTTTTGGAATTGGCCGAATGTTTAGCGTAGAATACACTCATAAAATAATATTTGGTTGATAAATCAAAAGCGACAACGAAACTAAGGCTTAAAAGTGTAAGATAAAGATTAATTCTATATTAAGTGTTTTGATGTTGACAGTGAGTGGATAAGGGAGGGGGGAGTTTGGGGAATTAGGAATTAGGGATTAGGAATTGGGGGTGAGGAAGTCGATGGTCCATGGTCGATGGTCCATAGTCCATAGCTGGAGTTGGATTGAAGGTTATTGATTAGAAAGGAATTGGGAATTGGGGGTTGGGAAAGTCCATGGTCGATGGTCCATAGTCCATAGCTGGAGTTAGAATGAAGGTTAATGATTAGAAAGGAATTGGGGATTGGGGGTGAGGAAGTCCATGGTCGATGGTCCATAGTCCATAGCTGGAGTTAGAATGAAGGTTAATGATAAGAAAGGAATTGGGGATTGGGGATTAGGGATTGGGAAGTTGCTGGTCCACATATGGGGTGGGTCTTACCTTAAACTATACAACTTAAGCCTTACAGCAATGGCCTACCACCATAAAAAAATCATTCACCACCATTCAG
Source organism: Methylophilus rhizosphaerae (assembly GCA_943370285.1). Taxonomy (GTDB): domain Bacteria; phylum Bacteroidota; class Bacteroidia; order Chitinophagales; family Chitinophagaceae; genus CALRQJ02. Next base: position 37,379 of record CALRQJ020000019.1, read on the forward strand.
AAATGGCTTACCACCACCAAAAAATCATTCCCCACCACCAAGAAATGACTTACCACCACCAAGAAATCATTCTCTACCACTCAGAAATGACTTACCACCACCAAGAAATGACTTACCACCATAAAAAAATCATTCCCCACCACTTGAATACCATTTGCCACTAAGGGAGAAGAGAGAATACAGAATAGAGAATACAGAATAGAGAAGAGAGAAGACAGAAGGAATTTGGGATTAGGAATTAGGAAGTCCACGGACGACAGACGACGGTCATGGACTATCGACTGTGGACTGCGGACTATGGACTATGTTTTTTTACCACAAAGACCTCTAAGTTTTTTCAAGAAGAACACAAAGCAAAAACCCCCGACTTCGTCGAGGATTTTCATTGCATTTCTTATTGACCCCCGACTCGTCGGGGCACTACTCACTATTGACTATTCACAATCGACTATCGACTGTGGACTGTTGACTCCTCCGCAGATCCCTCCTTCGTCGGGATGACATTCACTATTGACTACTGACCATGGACCATCGACTATGGACTGTTGACTCCTCAAAAGATCCCTCCTTCGTCGGGATGACAGACACCCCCGACTCGTCGGGGCACCGTACAATGCTCCCCTAGCTGACCGTTATCATTTTCCATTTATGGCTCTACCATCAACTTTGCATTAGAAAAAAACGATTGCTATGTCAGTAACCAAACACAGTTGGGCGGAGCCGTATAAAATTAAAATGGTAGAGCTGCTCAAAATGACCACACCGGCTCAACGTAAGAAAGCTTTGACAGCCGCAGGTTTCAATACATTTTTACTCAAGTCAGAAGATGTATATATTGACTTATTGACCGATAGTGGTACATCTGCCATGAGTGACCGCCAATGGGCCGGTATGATGCTGGGCGACGAAGCTTATGCAGGCAGCAGAAATTTTTACCACCTCGAATCGGTGGTTAAAGAGGTGTATGGATACAAATATTTAGTGCCTACCCATCAGGGTCGTGGAGCTGAAAATATATTGTCGAAAATTCTCATCAAAAAAGGCGATATCATTCCGGGTAATATGTATTTCACCACAACCCGTTTGCACCAAGAACTGGCCGGTGGTACGTTTAAAGATATTATTATTGATGAAGCTCATGATCCGCAGTCGGAGTATCCGTTCAAAGGCAATGTAGATTTGAATAAATTGGAAGCACTGATTAAACAATATGGCGCAAGCCGAATACCTTATGTGAGTATGGCCACTAGTGTAAACATGGCAGGTGGACAGCCCATTAGCATAGCCAATCTTAAAGCCTTACGCAAATTGACGCATCAACATGGCATAAAGATTATACATGATATGACAAGGGTGGCGGAGAATGCTTATTTCATTCAGCAACGAGAAAAAGGTTATGCTAAGCAATCTATTCGCAGCATTGTAAAAGAAATATGTTCGTATACCGATGGTGCTACCATGAGCGCCAAGAAAGATGCTTTGGTAAATATTGGTGGATTCTTAGCGATCAATGATTGGGATGTATTTGAAGAAGCCAGAAATATGGTGGTTGTTTATGAGGGTTTGCATACCTATGGCGGCCTTGCCGGCAGAGATATGGAAGCGATGGCCATTGGTATAACAGAAAGTGTGAATGATGATCATATCAAAGCCCGAGTAGGTCAGGTTATTTACCTAGGCGAACAAATGCTGAAGTATGGTATTCCGATTGTAAAGCCAATTGGTGGTCATGGCATATTTGTAGATGCGAAAGCCTTTCTGCCTCATTTGCCACAAAATCAGTTTCCTGCACAGACTTTGGCTGCTGAGATTTATCTCGACTCCGGCGTAAGAACGATGGAAAGAGGTGTGGTATCGGCGGGCAGAAAAAAGAATGGTGAGAACTATTATCCGAAATTAGAATTGGTTCGCTTTACCATTCCACGTCGGGTATACACTCAAGCTCATATGGATGTAATTGCAGAATCTACAGCCCGAGTGTTGGACCGTAGTACAAAAATAAAAGGATTGCATATGGTGTATGAGCCGAAGTATCTGAGATTTTTTCAGGCAAGGTTTGAACCGTTGAAGTAGAAGGGAGGAGGTAGAATAAAGAATACAGAAGAGAGAAGACAGAAGGAATTGGGGAATGGGGGTTAGAAGGTCCACGGACGACGGTCATGGACTATCGACTGTTGACTGTTGACTCCTCAGCAGATCCCTCCTTCGTCGGGATGACAGACACTATTGACAATGGACTGTGGACCATAGACTGTATTACTAAACAAGCCCCTACAATTGTAACCAACTTATATACTAGATTTGCAGTTATGGCGGATAAGCATTTGTACATCATCGCCGGCTGTAATGGAGCTGGCAAAACAATGGCTTCATTTACTATTTTGCCTGAGATTATAGACTGTAAAGAATTTGTAAATGCCGACGAAATTGCAAAAGGACTGTCACCATTCAGACCAGAAAAAGTTGCTATAGAAGCGGGAAGAATCATGCTCAACAGGATTAATGAACTGTTGAACAACAATGAAAATTTTGCATTTGAAACCACTTTGTCAACAAGGAGCTATAAACAAAAAATTGAGTATGCCAAGCAAAAAGGTTTTACTGTAACGTTGCTTTTCTTTTGGTTACAAAACACTGCATTGGCAAAAGAACGGGTTAAAATAAGAGTTTCGGAAGGTGGCCACAACATTGAAGAAAGTGTTATTGAACGAAGATATTTGAAAGGGATAAAAAATTTGTTTGATATTTATCTTCCGATTGTAGACGGTGCATTAATTTTTGATAATTCATTTGGCAAACCGCTTCTCCTTGCAAAAAAATTAATTAGTAATGGATTAGCGATTACAGATGAGGAAAAATTTAACCTTTTAAAAAACTATTATGACAACAACTGAAAAGCAAAATGAACTATACAATAAAATTATTTCCGGACTTGATAAAGTCTATGAAAGGCTCATCGCATTTAAAAAGCAAAACAACACAGCACTTGTTATTTTAAAAGATAATAAGATAGTGAAAGTAAAACCTCAATAATCATAGCAAATTCAATCTACACCATTCCTTTTTTTATCAATGGAAAGGGAGTATAAATAAGAGAGAAGGGAGAACGGATAGGAGTTGGGAATTGGGGATTAGGAATTGGGCATTAGGAATTAGGAAGTCCACAGACCACGGACGACGGCGGTGAGAGAATGGAGAATATAGAAGGCAGAAGTGCTTAATAATCCTTCACCCCCGACACGTCGGGGCACCATTGACCCCCGACGTGTCGGGGGACCATCGACAGTTGACTCCTCAGCAGATCCCTCCTTCGTCGGGATGACATTCACTATTGACCATGGACCATCGACTATGGACTGTTGACTCCTCAACAGATCCCTCCTTTGTCGGGATGACATTCACTATTGACTATTGACCATCGACCATCGACTATGGACTTGCTAAAGAGATGCTGTAAAATATCTAGCGCATCAATCTTGTCTAAAAGAATTAAACAACTGGTATCAGAGATGATAGTGTTGTGCATTCAGAATGTCTTTATCTAATTCGGAGGAAGAATAATGGAATATTGAAACACCATAATTAGCCAGCAATTCCATAAACGTTCTTTTAGAATAACCGGATAGTTCAGCGGCTTGTCCGAGTGATAAAGTACCCTTCTCGTACAATTTAGCAGCCAAGAAGGTTTGTGCCTCTCTTTCATCTACATGATCAGGTATTTGTAGTGTTAAAGTCTTCATGGTATCAAATCTACTAAGAATTGTTAAGCCGACAAATTTCTGGGGTTGAGGGGAAGAAGGGAGAAGGAGTTGGGGAGTTGGGAATTAGGAAGTCCACGGACGACAGACGACGGCGGTGAGAGAATGGAGAATATAGAAGGCAGAAGTGCTTAGTAATCCTTCACCCCCGACACGTCGGGGCACCATTGACTATGGGCTATATTTTTTTACCACAAAATGGGTTTCACACAAAGCGACTAAGAGAACAAAGTGCACAACGGGAGGGTAAGTTTACATGTTCAAATGTTTCAGCGTTTTCTTAAGCAGTGAACTTCTTAAATAACTTAATGTACTTCATGTACCTTAATGAACGTTGTGTTACTTTTTTACCGCAAATGCTAAAAGCAAAATCCCCAGACAAAGATGCCTGCGGATTTATACGTTTTGTATTGATTATTCAGTGTTCAGCATTTATCTCCACCCACAATGTTTTGGGGCGGGATGACATTCACTATTCACTATTCACTTTTCTCTACTCTTTACCAGAACTTGATATACAAGGCCAATACCAACATTAAAATAATCACAATCAAAATCAGGTTGCGGGGCTCTACTTTAAACATGGACGTATCAATTTCCATGGTATTGCTCTTAGATGCCACATTTTTATCTAACAAACTTGTGATAATCATGATTAAGCAAGTGAAGAAGAATACCCATCCCATTTGAATTAAGAAAGGTATAGTGTATACGCCTTTGTGATCGGGGTATGCGGTGTATAACCAAGTATCGTACTGTCCGTTAAGCGGTAACATTTTATCAAACACAATGGCTAAAACGGTACCGGTAACAATACCTACAAATGCTGCTCTTGAAGTAGTACGCTTCCAGAAAAATCCTAATAAGAAAACAGCAAAGATTACCGGTGATACATAGCCGGTGTATTTTTGTATGAACTCAAATCCACCACGGTCGCCAATGCCTAATAAATCGTTCCAGTTGATGAGTATGGCGAAGACGATAGACACTACAATTACCACTCGTCCCATCCAAACTTGTTTTTTCTCCGTAGCCTCTTTATTGAAATACTTCTTATAAATATCTAAGGTATAAATGGTAGAAATGCTATTGGCTTTACCTGCTAACGACGCCACAATAGCAGCGGTTAATGCAGCTAATGTTAAGCCTTTTAACCCTGTAGGTAAAAAGCCTAGAATAGCAGCATAAGCATTGTCTTCTCTAAACTCTCCATTGGTTAACATTTGCTCTTGCAACTGACCGTTTTCGTGTAACAAATAAGCAGCAATACCCGGTAATACCACCATTACAGGCATCATTAATTTTAATAATGCAGAGAATAAAATACCGGTTCTTGCGGTTGGCAAATCGGCACCCAGTGCTCTTTGTGTAATGTATTGGTTACAACCCCAATAGTTTAAGTTGGCAATCCACTGACCTGCAGCTAACATAGCTAAACCCGGTAAGCTTACATAATTGTCTACTTGTTTTTGCGTAGATGCAGCCGTGGGTTTATCGAATATCATATCAAAATGCCCGGGCACTTTTTCTAACAATAAATTGAAACCGGCTAAGGCATCTTTACCAAAACCAAAATGCTGACTCACCAATGTTAGGGCAACATAAGATGTAACTAAACCACCCATTAATAATACCAATACTTGTATTACACTGGTGTAGCCAATTACCTTCATACCGCCAATGGTAATGACTAGGGCAAACAAGGCCAAGCCAATCATAATAGCATGGAAATAAGCCCCACCAATTAAGTTATTAATGGCTATAGTACCTAAGTATAAAATGGAAGTAAGGTTTACGGTAACGTACAAGAACAACCAAAAAATGGCCATGATTAATGCTACAGTTTCGTTGTATCGAGTACTCAAAAACTGTGGCATGGTGAAGATTTTATTCTTCAAATAAATGGGCATGAAAAACACTGCTACAATAATTAACGAAATGGCGGCTAACCACTCGTAAGATGCAATGGCTAAACCCAAACGAAAACCATTACCACTCATGCCAATAAATTGTTCTGCCGAAATGTTAGAACCAATTAATGACGCACCAATTGCCCACCAGGTTAATTGACCTTGGGCTAGAAAAAAGTCTTTGGTATCAGCTTCGGCTTTTTTCTTTTGTCTGTAAATCCAGTAACCGTAAAAAGATACAATCAAGAAATAAACGAGGAACACGACAATGTCGGCAGTTTGCAGGTAGTTCATATTGCAAGTTTTGGTTTAGGTTGCTAAAAATCGTTAGTTTTTGGTTGAAATAAATTTCTTTTTTAAGGGATAAATGCTTCACTATTTACTGAGTTGCGCTTGCCATTGCCAAGCCGTGGTCACCATTTCTTTCAATCCTAATTTGGCATGCCAATTCAATTTTTCGTTGGCTAATGTGGCATTGGCATAAATACTTTCGGCATCGCCACCTCTTCTTCCACTTATGGTGTAATTAACTTTTACGCCATTGTATTCCTCAAATGCAGTTATCATTTGCATTACAGAAATACCATTGCCGGTGCCGATATTGAAAATTTCGTGTTGTTGTTCTTGTTGATTGTGGAGTAATCTTTCGCAGCTTTTTACATGGGCAGTTGCTAAATCGACCACATGAATATAATCTCGTACACAAGTGCCATCCACGGTATTATAATCTTTGCCAAACACTTGTAGCTGTGGAATTTTCCCTGCAACAGTTTGTGTAATTACCGGCATTAGGTTATTGGGTTTACCTAATGGCAATTCACCCAACAAAGCAGATGCATGTGCCCCAACAGGATTGAAATAGCGTAATGAAATGGCTTTTATTTTTCCGGTAGCAGCTACTTTTTGTAAGATGTCTTCTCCCATTTGCTTGGTACTGCCATAGGCAGATAATGCAGGCTTGATGGTAGATTGTTCTGTAACCGGCAAATCATCAGGCTCGCCATAGACCGTTGCAGAAGAGGAGAAAATGATGGAAGGAATATGGTATTCCTCCATACCTTCTAACAAATTAATTAACGGACATAAATTGTTACGGAAATATTTCAACGGCAGTTCCATTGATTCGCCAACAGCTTTTGATGCTGCAAAATGTATTACCCCATTAATGTTACTTTCTTTAGCTAATACTGCATTCAGTTGGTCTTTATCGTTCATATCTATTTGATAGAACGATGGCTTGCTGCCGGTAATTTGTTCAATGCGATCTAATATGAACAAAGCTGAGTTACTGAGGTTATCAATAATCACTACATCGTAACCTGCTTCCATTAAAGCAACAGCCGTATGCGATCCAATAAATCCTAAGCCACCGGTTACTAGTATTTTATGCTTCACTTGGGGTTGTATTATCGTTTTTGTAATGTACTTCTGATAAGCTTTGCAAGGTTGCAGCAGCGGTTTCAGCAGTAATATCTCTTTGAGGCGTTGCCAACATTTCGTAGCCAACCATAAACTTTTTAACGGTGGCACTTCTTAATAATGGTGGATAGAAATGCATATGCCAATGCCATCCTTCCTGATGTCCTTCATTCACCGGCATTTGGTGCATACCTGCTGAGTAAGGGAAAGATGTTTTGAATAAATTATCGTAACGAGTGGTGAGTCTTTTTAATATAGCTGCTAATGCCACATCTTCTTCGGCTGTAAACTGTGTTACTTGTTGAACGTGGCGTTTAGAGATGATCATGGTTTCGTAAGGCCAAACTGCCCAATAGGGCACCAATGCTACAAAATGTTCGTTCTCTACTACAATACGTTCTCTTTTTTTCAACTCTATATCAAGATAAGCACTCAACAAACTTTTACCATGCTTGGTAAAAAATTGTTGTTGTTGAAAGGTTTCTTTTTGTAGCTCAACGGGGATAGAAGATGAAGCCCAAATTTGGCCATGCGGATGCGGATTGCTGCATCCCATAATATCGCCTTTGTTTTCAAAAATTTGAATGTAGCGAATGTTTGAATGTGCAGCCAATGCTACAAATTCTGCTTTCCACAAATCAATGACTTTTACAATATCTGCTACTTGCATTAAAGGCAGTGTCAAACTATGGTCCGGCGAAAAACAGATTACTCTGCAAATACCACTTTCACTTTTGCTGATCAATAAATTATCTTCATTTAATTCACCTGAAGGTGTATCGGATAATAAAGCAGAAAAATCGTTGGTAAACACATAAGGCCCGATGTAAGCAGGATTCACCGTTCCATCTGAACGTTTATTACCCGGACATAAGTAACAGGTTGGGTCATAAGCCGGCAATTGTGCGGTAGCAATGGCTTCTACTTTTCCTTGCCAAGGTCTTTTCATGCGATGAGGAGAAACGAGTACTTGCTCTCCGGTAAGAATATTTAATCTGGTATGCGGATGTTCTTTGCTGTCAAACATATTTAAATAATTTCAGTTCCGTTTTGAATGGAGGCGATGTAGTAATCTAATTGTAAACCCATTGCTGCTTCGTAGGCAGGCTTTACGGCTGCTATTAAATCATCAATTGCTGATTCTTGTACTAAGTTGATGGTACAACCACCAAAGCCGCCGCCCATCATTCTTGCACCAATTACTTCGGGACGATTACGTACAAAATCTACCAAGTAATCTAGCTCTTTACAACTTACTGCATAGAGTTTACTCAAGCCATCATGCGTCGCAAACATTTTTTGTCCCATGGCTTTAATTTCACCTGCTTGCAAATCTTGACAAGCTGTAACCAATCGATTGATTTCATCCACCACAAAACGACTACGGTTGTACACAACAGCATCTTTAGGCAATACATGCTCATCGAGCATGGCAACTGTAGCATCTCTTAAAGATTGTACTTCGGGATGATGGGCTTGAATCCACTCAACAGCTTGCATACATTCTTTACGACGAGTATTGTACTCTGATGAAGCCAACGAATGTTTTACATTGGTATTGAGTAAAACAATTTTATACCCATCTAATTTGAAGGGAACATATTCATAGTCTAGTGAACGACAGTCGAGTTTAATGACTTGGCTTTCTTTACCCATCATAGAAGCAAACTGATCCATGATGCCGCACATTACACCTGCAAATTCATGTTCTGCTTTTTGAGCCATACCTACCATAGATACACGGTCGATATTGGTGTGCAATAATTCGTTCAAAGCAAATACAGTAGCACATTCTACCGCTGCAGAAGAAGACAATCCGGCACCCATTGGCACATCACTTGTAAGTACAGCATTAAATCCTTTTAACGCAACACCACGTTTTACAAACTGTGCAGCCGAACCCAAAATATAGTTGGGCCAACTTACGTCACCTACCGGTTTCAAACTAGAAACAGTGGTTGAGAAAGTTTCGTTGAGGTCTAATGCGGCTAGATGAATTTCTTCATCTTCTCTCAATGATACAGCAATATATGCTGCTTTATCGATGGCTGCCGGTAACACAAAACCGTTGTTATAATCGGTGTGTTCACCAATAATATTTACTCTGCCCGGAGAACGGACAATAAGCGGAGCGGTACTGTTACCAAATTGTTTTTCAAACGCAGACTTGAGCGTGGCAATGAGATTATTTTCCATGTATTAGTTTTGCAATCGTAAAGTAATCTATATCATCGTAAAAATAAGTGTCAAAAAAATGTAGTCAAGTGAAAATAAAGTACAAAAAGGGGGATGCTTAGGTCAAGTTTTACGATGCCCTATTCTTAAATGGTCTTAACGCCATGGCGATTCCCAATTTTCTTTCCAGTAGATTGCCGGTTTTTTATCTTCAAAAATGATGGGCACCCAGATATAGGTTGAAGTGATGAGGTTATCTCCTATCCAACGATCTCCCATATAGATAAATTGTTTTTGCTTTTTACCAATCGGTAAAATATATGTACTCTGCGATTTAAATGTGGTAGCTTGTTCTTCTGTTGTACCTCTTACCGGATTACCCAAAGGTGTCCATGGGCCTGTAATTTTTTTAGCAACAAATGATCTTCCGGGATTAGGTTGCCAGCCCGTAGTGCCCGATGCAAATAAGTAATACTTTTTCTTGTATTTGAAGATAGCCGGTGCTTCATTAGCCTGCCCGGGAAGTATGCGATAATATTCACCGGTGAAATCTGTATAATCTACTGTTAGCTTTGATACATGCAAGGTTTGATTTTCTTCGGATGATGCTACATGATAAGCTGTACCGTCATCGTCCACATATAATGTCATGTCTCTTGCCATTTGTCCAACATTAAAATCTCTTCTAACGTAGATACCAGCTTTAACTTTAGACAACCAAGCGGTATCCTTTCCTTTTACCACTGGCGTATCAATCGGTGTTTGAGCTTCAACAGGAAAATTGACCGGCCATTGTTGTTTATTGGGTCTTACACTTTTGATATAGGTGTACGGACCTTGAGGTCTATCTGCAGTAGCTACTCCTGTAAGTGCTGCTTTATAACCCATCCCTTTTAATTCATGATGAAACCACATCACAAATTTTCGGGTTTGGCGATTGTAAATCACTTTTGGTCTTTCAATGATACACCCGGGCTGCAACATATTCAATGTATCATTAATCACTTTTAATACAACGCCTTCGTTCTTCCAATGCACTAAATCAGTAGAAGAATAGCAACTTACACCGTCATAAGCAAGACCTGCTTTGCCGGAACCTTTCACTTCTCCAAACCAATAGTAAAGTTTGTTGTGGTATAAAATGCCGCCACCATGTGCATTGATGGTGTTGCCATCGGTGTCTTGCCAAGGTTTACCCAGTGGCAAAGATTGGGCATTCATCCAATTACAGCAAAGCAGCATATAGGTAATTATAAAACAGGATTTACGATTGAGCATAATTGATGATTTTTAAATTACTTTAAAATACAATCTGAACTCGCAGAAATGTACAATAGTAATGTTAAGGATTCTATTCTTTCCTATTATTTAATTTGAAATTTGGGATTGGAAGATGTAATGTGTTCTTTGTCCATGATAGCTTCTAGCATGGCAACGGTTTCAGCGTTTGCAGCAGCAACATTATTGGTTTCACTTACATCGGTTGCTAGGTTATACAATTCTGTTCTTACAGGATTAGTTCCTTTGTAAAATCGAATGGCTTTCCAATTGTCTATTCTGACTGCTTGCTTGTAACCATTTTCATAAAACTCCCAATACAAATGGGTTTGCTGTTGTTGGGGTTTACCCATTAACGATGGCAATATGGAAATACCATCTGTAGTAAATGGTGTTACTACACCTGCTGCTTCGCAGATTGTTGGTAATATATCCCAAAAAGCACCTGCATGATTCAATTGCTTTCCTTTGTTTGCACTGCGTTTCCAGTTGACAATAAATGGCACTCTAATACCACCTTCGTATAAATCTCTTTTTGTTCCTTTCAATACACCACTACTCTTGAAAAAATTTACATCAGCTTGGTTTCTTCCACCCTCTTTATGAGTACCATTATCACTTGCAAAAATGATGATGGTATTATCAGCTAACTTTTTTTCTTTCAAATATTGTACAAGCTGACCAACATAATCATCCATTTGAGTAACCATAGCAGCATAAGCAGCCTTGGGATAAGTTTGCGGTCCATAATGCTGGCCCGGTTGATGTGCTACTTCCGGTTCAAACTTACTACTACCATCTGCATTCAAATAGGGTTTCATGTATTTATCTGGTACTACTAATTCGGCATGTGGTAAAGTAAAAGCAACATATAAGAAAAATGGATGCTTTTTTTGTGTACCAATAAATCGTTTTGCTTCTGCCGTAAACCAAGCATTGGAGTATTGCTGATTAGGAATTTTTATTTTAGTGCTACTACCGTTAATCATTTGCCAAGCAGAATCGGGATGTTGGTAATGCCCTTCAACATGGTGCAATAACCCGGAGAAAAAATCCCAACCTTTTTTTTCTGGTGCACCTGTGGTGGTGGCTTGACCTAAGCCCCATTTACCCACCATGCCGTTGGTATAGCCAACTGCTTTTAAATATTGTGGTAAAATACTATCTATCTTGTCTAGAGGCACTTCACCGTTTCCTCTAATGGTGGTATGCCCGGTATGTTTCCCGGTCATTAATGTTGCCCTTGATGGAGCACAAACCGTACTGCCTGCATAAAAATCGGTAAACTGAATACCGCTTTTTGCTAGAGCATCAATGTTGGGTGTATTGATTTTGGTAGAGCCGTAGCAACCTAAATCGCCATAGCCTAAATCATCGGCTAAAATGAATATGATATTTGGCTTCTTCGTTTGAGCAAAGCAGCCTTTTTCATGTACTTCCAATGCACAACACAAAACAGCAAGCACTATTATTTTCAGTATATATGTCATAATAGAATTACTGTTTTTCATTTCTGCTAATCGTCATTACTGCTTCATGAATTTGGCTTGTTTCGTACCGTTGGCGTCATGTAACACCAACACATACATACCAGCTTTTAGCTGCGATACATCAACGGTTTCGATACCCGAAACAGTTTGTAATTTTTGAGCATGTAATATTTTACCATCCATGCCGATTACTTTTATTTCGGCTTTGCCGGATGTTTTTTCGAACATCACATTAACGGTATTGCCAGAAACCAAAGTTGGATAAACTGCAAACAATTGTTTACCGTTAAATCGTTCTATCAGCATATTGCTGTACTTAAATTGACCGTCATTATCTACCAATTTCAACCTGTAGTAATAAACCGGTTCTGTTGTAGCCGGAAAATCATCAAATTGGTATTGACTACCTGCTGCAATGCCTTTTGACCGGATGGTTGCAATAGTTTTAAAGTCGTTAGGATTAGTTGCTCTTTCCAATATAAAATGGCTGAAATTTAGTTCTGCTTTGGTTTCCCAATTCAACTTTACTTTATCCCCAAACAGTTGAGATTTGAAATTTACTAAAGTTACCGGCAATGGGCTAGCAGTTGCAAAGGATCCGGTAATATTGAAATCTGCACCTTGGTTTGGCGTACCGTCTCCTATATAAAACACACCTGTTCCTGATGCATCATAAGGTGTTAGTCTAAAAGTGACCACTGTACTTGATGGTACATTTTGTAAGCCGGAAATATTCTCGAGATTGACCGGTGTTAGTTCAAAATTAGCAGCTGTTCTTGTTGGTCCGGTAAGCGTTGCAATAGAAGTAAAAGCTCCGTTGTTTAACTGATAATCTAATTGATATTTAATTGGACCATCAGCGGCAATCCGAATTTTGAAACTATCAATGGTTTTGTAGCTCACCGTTTTGTTGTTGGTAGATTGTAATTTGAAGGTCAAAAATTTATTGGATGAAATACCTGTTGAAGGTGTAGTGGCAGTAGAGAAACTATTAGAACCCCAATAGCCTGCTAAGTTAGCACCCGCAGATGTGGTTAACCCCGAACCTCTAGTAAAACCGGCCACTGCTGTTAAATCACTTGAAATGGAATTAGGTGTAAAGTTGCTTGTTGTGATACCACCACCTGTTAAGGTAGAAGCATTCCAAGAAACGATTTGCAAATAAGCACTTCTGGTATCAACAATATTGGCAGTTAAGGATGGAACAGAAACATGATTAGCATATTGCTGCCCTAATGCAGTGATGGTACCTGTGTTACCACCACTTAAAGGTGGAAAATTAGTTTCAAAGAAATATGAATACCGTTCAACCCTTGGGTCTGAATCTAAATACGGTAGAGCCAAAGCCATAAACTGAGATTGAACTGTTGCACCTCTATTTACATTGGCATTAAATTCTGTAATCCAAATTGGCTTTTTATACAAATTCCAAACATTATTAATGTATGCTTTGAATCTGTTGAGTACATCATTGGCATTGGGTGTGGCATTCATGGTTGAAGACCAATTGCCCCAATCATACCAATGAATTGCAATAAAATCAACCCTTGTTGTATCTACTTTCAATTGATTGGTAAAGTCTAACAACCAATTGTCGTAGTTCTCTTCTTTACACGCCGGAGAACCGGTTCTGAAACCAGCTTTCAACCCTCTTTTATAAGGCGTAATCGCATTGGTTACGGTAATATTTGATTGAGATGTGTTATCAGGCTCGTTGAATGACAATAAAGTGGTTACTCCTGCCCTGTTCACCCAAGTATTTAAATTAGCATCGAGTGTAGCATTTTGCCCCCATGTCATTAACACATATTCTCTGGTGGGTAATGTAGACACATCACTATTTCCCCAATCATAAAACCAAGAGCCATTCAATATTCGTGGTATAGAATCTGTTGTATTACAAACTCCTCTTTTATTAGGATTATTATAGGGCAAGACTCTGATAAAAGAAATTCTATCTTGTAAAGCGTAAGCAAGATTAACGGTAACATCACTCACTACAGCTATATAATTAAAGCTTTCGCCTGTGCCATCTTCATTAGCTGCCAATGTAGCCATATAGCCCTGTTGCAATGAGATGGATTTGATGCTATTATTCAAACCGCCAGGAATGGCTGAACCCTTGTAAATAGTACTTACTACACAGGTTGCACTTGTACCCGATTGGTCAAGATTTTGGTAAATGGTTAATTGTGCCTGTGTTGTAGCACAACAAACAATAGTGCAAAAGAATAGTAGCATTTTTTTCATACAGAAAAATTGTAGTAGATAATACAGTATAGTAAGAAAAATGTGAATAGTGGTCCATCACAATAGATGATCAGCTATTCACATTTTTTATATTCGAAATGGACAATCTTTATTGTTTGGTACTCTTGAAACAGCACCATTACAAAATATTAATTCCACCAAGGATTTTGAACTAATTTATTATTGGCATTCAAATCATTTAAAGGAATAGCAAAGGTTTCAGATTTCAATCCACGATATGTTGGAACATAACCCGGAACAGCATCAGCAGCGGCTCGTTGAAAAGCTTCTTGCACAGTGCCCCATCTTTTCAAGTCCATGAAACGCAATCCTTCAAAAGCCAATTCTACACGTCTTTCTTTTCTAAGGATATTTCTTAACGCAAGCTGAGATAAGTTGGTGCCTTCTACAGTTTCTATTGAAGGCATCCCTACCCTAGCTCTTACTTGGTTGATAAGCGGATAAGCAGTTGACAATTGGTTCAATTCAATCATTGCTTCTGCTCTCATCAATAAAACGTCAGCGTATCTAACGATGTAGAAATCTTGTCCACCAGGATTAAATGGCGCAATGCCACTTGCAGAGTTACCTCTTCTGATATATTTACGTTGACCATAAGAGGTTGCCGTATTACTATTAAATGTTACGGTATTTGGCGTAGTTAAGAAAGCATCACCTCTGAAATAGATAGAAGCACCTAATCTTGGGTCTCTGTTTAGTTTTTGTGGCGCATTATTGGTGGGTGTACCGGGATTGTACAAGGGTGAAGTGGTAATAGGTCTGCCGTCTGTGCAGTTATACTCATTCACCAAATTTTTCATAGGTTGAGCATCAATTTTTGGTGCTTGTAAGAAAGTAGCAGAGAAAAGTTCGTTATTAGCAGATACATCTTGGTTGAATCGAACAGCAAAAACAACTTCTCTTGAACTTTCACCTGCTTCTGTAAATAACTGACCATAATCTGCATTAAGGGTGTAACCCAAAGGCAACATCGCAGTTGTAGCATCTAATACGCCTTGGTAATCTTTGTTATACAAAGAAAACCGGGCTTGCAAACCTAAAGCAGCACCTTTCGTAGCATATCCATATTGTGCTGATGGATAAGAGACAGGAAGGTTATCTGCAGCATATTTTAAATCTGCATTGATTTGAGCAGCAATTTCTGAATAAGGATTTACACCTACATAAGCTTCAGATAAAGTTTGCACTTTGGTAATCAATGGTGCATCTTGATAGTACATAGCAATATTCATGTAGAACAATGCTCTTAAAAATCTTGCCTGAGCAGCGTAAGCAGCTTTCTTTTGAGCAGATAAAACAGACAACGGTAAATTATCTATGTTTTCAATAGCGGTATTTGCCCTTGCAATACCCCTGTAACTAGCTACCCAAATATTATTGAACATACCCATAGAAGCATCAGCATTGGCTTCCATATAATTCCCCGGTCCCTCCCACTTGTAGCCATTGAAGGAGTTATCGCCAAAGCAATCAAACATGGTTAATCCTGCTTGAATGTTTAAGGTACCACTATACAAGTTACGATCTTGCATAACATCATAGATACCATTGATACCTAGTACAACATCATTTTCTGACTTCCAAAAGCTTCCCTCTGCTAAAGCGGTGAGAGAATTTCTTTCTAAGAAACTTTTTGAGCAACTTGAAAGCGTAATTACTGTGATTACAATTAATATTTTTCGCATGGCAATTAAAATTTAAGGTTTAAACCAAAGGTTAATACTTTATAAAGCGGTACGTTTTGATCGGTATTACCACCTCTTTGTCTTTCAGGATCAAAGTTCTCAAACTTAGTAAATGTCAACATGTTTTGTCCACTTACATAAACTCTTACTTTGTTTAACCCGGCTTTTCTTAATAGATTTTCAGGAAGCGTATAACCCAACTCAGCGTTTCTTAAACGTAAGTAAGACACATCTTCAACATAAAAGTCAGAATTTTGTGCATTGTTTTGACCACCCACTCTTGGTAAAGTAGAAGATGGGTTAGTTGGAGTCCATCTGTTAATCCAGTAAGTTAATGAGTTGTTTCTATCACCTTCAAAAGGTAACTGACCATTGTCATTCAATAATCTGTCTACACGGCTTACCCCTTCGAACATAACAGCTAAATCAAAACCTTTAAAGTTGATGCTACCGTTAAAGCTATATACCATTTTAGGGAATGGGTTTCCAATAACAGTTCTATCGAATTGGTCGATGATACCATCAGGTTTTCCGGCAGGACCAGATAAATCTTCGTAACGGAAATCACCGGGTGCAGTTCTTACACTACCAAACTGAACCGGAGCTGCAGCAACTTCAGCAGCTGTTTGGAAAATACCCAACACTTTATAACCATAAATAGCATTGAATGGTGCACCTATTCTGATGATAGTTTCACCGCTGATTGTTTCACGACCTCTGTCGCCTAAGCCGGTTACTTCATTGTCAGCAAACAAACTCAAGCTTGCACCTAAAGTGTAGTTGAATTTCTTTGTATTGTTTCTCCAGCTTAAGTTGATTTCTGTACCTCTGTTCAACATACTTGCTGCGTTTAAGGCAGTAAGATTGGTTACACCAATAGTACTTGGGATAGGAAAGTTGCTATATAACAAATCTCTACTAGCACGGTTAAAATAATCAACTGTTAATTGTAAGCGATTGCGGAAGAAACCTGCATCCAATCCAATATCATACTGCTCAATTTCTTCCCATCTGATTCTTTGGTTAGCCAAACGGGTTAATGCTACTGCACTAACAATTTGATTGCCTAAGAAATAATCAACACTTACATTATAGTTTTGAGCATATAAATAGTTACCAATATTATCGTTACCGGTAACACCCCAACTAGCTCTCAACTTAAGATCGTTTAACCACTTATACTTCTGCATGAATTTTTCTTCACTGATTCTCCAACCGGCAGAAGCAGATGGGAAATTAGCATAACGGTTAGATGCAGCAAATCTTGAAGAACCATCTCTTCTGAAATTAGCTTCGAACAAATATTTGCCATCTAAAATATAGTTTACTCTTCCGAAGAAAGACTGAATCGCTTCTTCATTTGCACCACCAGACACATTTGGATTTAATACACCGCCTGCATCAAACTCTTGTAAACCGTCGGTAGGGAAATTTTCTAAAGACCCACTAAATCCGTCGCTACGATTGAAAATGATTGAATGACCTAATAGAGCAGATACGTCGTGTCTGCCTTTAAACTTCTTACCCCAACGCAATAGGTTTTCGTTCAACAACCTGTAATTAAAGTTGGTAGAATTTGATAAAGCGTTATTAACGTTTTGAGCAATGATATTTCCTGCCCAGTCTCTTGTATCGTTTCTTGGGGTAAAATTAGTTACACTATTGGTGTAAAAATTGATACTACCTGCTGATTCGAAAGAAAGATTTTTATTGATGTCAGCTTTTACACTAAAACGTTCTGCAATGTTCACCTCATCTGTTTGATGATCGCCTAAAACCCCTCTACGCAATGGATTTGTAATCGGCAAACTAGCATTTACTTTTTGGTAAGATCCATCTACTATACCCCAATCACCGTTTGGATAATAGGCAGGTACAGTTGGAGCAGAACGCTGGAATTGATTGATGATACCGGTTTCTCCTGTAATAGCTCCGGCACCGCCAGCAGGTCCTTTAAACTTGCTCCAATAGGTGTTGAGTACATTTGAAACAGTTAACCAACTTTTTAACTTTGAGTTTAAATTGGTACTGAATGTAAAACGCTCAGATTTAAACTTGCCTTTTACAATAGCTTCTTGGTTTAGGTAACCCAAAGAAACACGATAGGTGGTTTTGTCGTTACCACCGGAAAATGCCAAGTAATGATTACTGATTGGAGCAGTTCTTAAAATCTCTTTTGCCCAATTGGTGTTGGCATATTGGTCAGGAGCAGAACCATCTTGTATAGCTTGAATTTCGGCAGGAGAATATCTAATGGCAGTAGTTGGTCCATTTGCATTGATATCCCTCTCATTTTTCAAGGTAGCATACTGTACAGCATCTAAATATTGCGGTACCACAGTAGCTTCTTGAAAACCAAGGTAAGTATTGTAAATCACACTTCCTGATCCGGCTTTTCCTTTTTTGGTGGTCACAATAATTACGCCATTCGCACCTCTAGCACCATAAATGGCACCTGCAGATGCATCTTTTAAAATAGACACAGATTCAATGTCTGAAGGAGACAAATTATTAAAGGCATCTAAGCCTACATATTGAATATTATCAATTACTACTAAAGGAACAGAAGAACCAAAAGTACCAACACCTCTAATGATAACACTAGAAGCATCTGCACCCGGCAAACCACTACCCTGTGTAATTTGTACACCTGAAAACTTACCATACATCAACTGACCGGCATTGGTTACAGGTGCGTTAACTGCATCGTCAAACTTTACAGTTTGGGTAGAACCTGTTTGGTTGATTTTCTTTTGTGTACCATAACCTACTACCACAACATCTTGCATAGCAGAAACCAATTGTTCTAATTTAACTTCAAGGTTTGATTTGCCATCCCACACCACAGTGCTTGATTGAAAACCGACACTACTAAAAGTTAACGTGGCATTAGACTTAGAAACAGCCATAGTGAAAGTACCATCAGAACCGGTTTGCGTTCCTTTGTTGGTTCCTTTTTCTACTACCGATATTCCAGGCAACGGTTTGCCGTCGGCGGCATTAAGTACTGTACCTTTTACGATTTTAGATTGAGCGGAGACCTGTAGGCTAAGAAGCAGTGGTAATACCAGCAAGCCCAGGCACTGAAAGAGTTTTCTTTGTAGCAAAAGCATCGTTTAAGTTTTAGCGTAATTAGAATACTACGAATGTAGTTGCAAAAACGAGTACCTGGTATGTTCAAACACTTCAAAAATAAGGTACAGATAGTTCAATGTAGTGAATGGAATAATTCGATGCCGTTTGACAATTTTTCGCAATCTCTGTAAGGTAGATATTCATCAACAATACAACCTACAATATTTAGCATGAAATGAGAATAAAAAAGAAATCATGAACAATATTGCTACTCATTTTTTGCCGCAGTTGCCGCAGGATTATAGGCTTTATTAGCAACAGGAAGTTTAGCATGATTTTGTTTCAACCAAGCCAGCAGTTTGAGTTGTAACTTTTTTTGCATTGATTTTTTTTGGGCTGCAATATTGACTTTTTCACTTGGATCTTTCACAAGGTCGAATAATTCTGTAGTTGAATCTTCAAAATAACAAATGAGTTTGTAATTGCCTGTTCGTATTGCAGCACCGGGTTTGCCTCCTTGATTACTGTAATGTGGATAGTACCAAAATAGTGTTCTGTTATTGCTTTGTTTGGGCTTGCTTAACAACTGAAAAATATTAGTACCCTCAACTGCTTTATCTTTTGAATAATTGGGATTGATGGCTTGTGCAACTGTTGGGAAAATATCACTTGTTGTAACAGGAATATCGGAAGTAATGCCGTTGGTGAATTTTCCTTTCCAATACATGATTAATGGAACTCGAATACCACCTTCGTATAACCAACCTTTGCCGGCTCTTAAATGTCCGTTTACTGTAGGGCTACCTTCTGCTGTGCTTAAACCACCATTGTCTGATGTAAAAATGACTAAAGTATTATCGTCGATATCTAATGCCTTGAGTTTATCTAATAATCTACCAATATTCCAATCCATATTTTCAATCATGGCGGCATATACAGGATGGTCTTGCACCAATCTTCTTCTCCAACCATTTTCATATTTCATCCACTCTTCGTCTTTAGCAAATCTTTCTTTAGGTGCAATATGTAGTTGCTGTTGCTTGGCTTGATATTTTTTTACTAATTCAGCAGGTGCTTGCAAAGGATTATG
Organism: Methylophilus rhizosphaerae; assembly: GCA_943370285.1. Taxonomy (GTDB): domain Bacteria; phylum Bacteroidota; class Bacteroidia; order Chitinophagales; family Chitinophagaceae; genus CALRQJ02. The sequence continues at coordinate 57,530 of CALRQJ020000019.1, forward strand.
TACCGCATACAAGGAATACACCATGAAAAAAGGTTGCTGTTTATGTTGCTCCATAAACGACAAACATTCGTTGGTCAATCTATCTGTTAAATATTCACCTTTGGGACCATCGCTTAAAGTTGGATTGGCATATGGTGTAAAAAAGCCACCGGTGCTATCGTTCTTTCTTCCTGACGGACTTCCTTTGCTCCATCCTCCTTTGTTGATTTGAAAGCCATGTTGCTCGGGCCAAAATTTTTCTTCTTCCCCCAAATGCCATTTTCCCGAAAACATGGTTTTATATCCATTGGCTACCGCATATTCACTAATGGTATTTTCTTCTAATGCTAATTGATAGGCAGTGGGCTGAGCAATCATTTTTTCGTAGGGCTGTGCTTTGCCATTTGCTTGCCTTCCTGCAATCCAATCGGTTACACCGGTTTTGATGGGAGATTTCCCGGTCATTAAGCTTGACCTTGTTGGGCTACACACCGGACTAGTAGCATAATTGTTGGTGAATTTTATTCCCTCTGCTGCGAATTGATCTAACCGAGGCGTTTCATAAAAAGTACTACCGTAGCAAGATAAATCGGCCCAGCCTAAATCATCGGCAAAGATGATGATGATGTTGGGTTTAGAAGCATTTCTTTGACTATAGGAAATAGTTTGAAAAAACAACACCGCCACTAAAGCAAAAGAATATTTTATCATACGATTGATTTATAATTTAAAATAGCAGTGTTGCTTTAGGAGTGAATCAACAAACATTCAATTGCTATTTTTTATCTCTTACACAACGAAAGCCAGTATGTTCTAAACCTGTATCAGGACTGCTTTTCATACGTCTTGCAACCCTGTAACCACTACAATAACTATCGTTACATAAAAAACTTCCACCACGTAACACTCTTTTGGGTGTGTAAGGCTCTTGAGGATCGTAACTTTTGGTTGGTCCTGATGGATTTGCAGTTGTTTTATCTTTCAGTTCTTTATAATATTGATCATTATACCAATCGCTGCACCATTCCCAAACATTACCGGCCATATCGTACAAACCATACTGGTTGGCAGCAAAATGTTTTACAGGTGCCGATTTTAAAAATCCATCTTTATTGCTATTGTAATAAGGAAAATTACCTTCCCAACTATTTGCTTTTGCTTTGCCTTTACTGATATGTTCATTGCCCCAAGGATAAACGTTATTAGTAAGTCCGCCTCTTGCTGCAAACTCCCATTCTGCTTCTGTTGGTAACCGTTTGCCGGCCCACTTACAATAAGCCATGGCATCGAACCAACTGACATGCACTACCGGAAAATTTTCCTTTCCTTTTAAGTTACTTTTTGGTCCTTCGGGATGTTTCCAATTAGCTCCAGAAATCCAACTCCACCATTGGCTGTAATCATTTAAATCTACCGGACCACTTGAAAACTTGAATACCAATGATGCGGCTTGTAATAAACTATCAGCAGGTTTTGGTGTGCCTGGCGGAAGTGTTTTTTTAAGTTCCACCCAATCAGGTTTTTTTTCTGCAGTGGTTACATAACCTGTAGCTTCCACAAACTGTTGAAACTGAGCATTGGTAACTTCTGTTGCATCCATATAAAAAGGAGCAACAGTTATTTTGTGTTTGGGTAATTCATCTTCTGAAGCTTGATCATTATCGCCACCCATTTCAAACGTACCACCAGGAATTAAAACCATTCCTTTATGTGAAGTATCATTGTTGTAAGCAATTCCTGCTGTATCCATTGCATTGCCAAATCTGTTGGGCACTTGCATACAAGAATGGGCAGAATCTTTTTTTTGTTGTGCTATTTTATCTGCATCAATCGAATTACAGCTTTCGTTCAATAGTACTATCAGTAAACAAAAAAATGGAAAAATAAATGTTGAGGTGTTTTTATTCATAGCACTATCTTCTTATGTATCAAGTGTAAACTATTGAGCAATTATTGTTTTTTTATTTGCTCTAATTTTTCTTTCATTTCAGTTACTTTCTCTGGATTTGCATCAGCCAAATTATTGTTTTCGCCTGGATCTTTAGACAAATCGTATAGTTGTGGCTTAGGCAAATAGCCCATTTCTGTATTGGTATCTTTATTAATTTTTGGTCCTTTAGAAGGCTCAATGTATTTCCAATTTCCAATGACCAATGATAAGGTTGAATTGATAGATTGTTCAACAATATGCTCTCTTGATTGGTTGCTCTGATTTAAGAAAACTGCTAATGCATTTTTACTATCTGGAGCTTGACCATTTTCAATACTTGTACCTGTTAATGCAGCCAAACTTGCATAGAAATCAATCTGACTATTTCTTGCAGTACTTACTTTATTAGGCTTTATAGTTCCTTTCCAACTAATAATCATAGGCACTTTTGTACCACCTTCAAATGCACTGTATTTACCACCTCTGTGTATACCACCTGGTTTATGATTACCTAGTTTTTCTACTGCATCATCCTTGTAACCATCGTCTAATACCATTCCATTATCACTAGTAAAAATAATGATGGTATTTTCAAGTAATTTTTGCTTTTTCAAAGTGGCTACTAATTCACCAACTTGCCAATCTAGTTGCATTAAAGCATCGCCTCTTGGTCCCATGCCGCTCTTGCCAATAAAACGAGAATGTGGCAAACGTGGCACATGAATATCATGTGTTGAATAGTACAAGAAGAAAGGTTTTCCTTTTTGTTGAGCGATATACGTTTTAGCTTTATTTACTAAGATATCTGCAAAATCTTCATCTTTCCAAAGTGCTGATGTTCCACCACTCATATAACCAATTCTGCTAACGCCGTTTACAATCGTCATATCATGACCATGTGTGGTAAGCATTTTTAATAGTTCCGGATTTTTCTTTCCTGTTGGAGCAGCTGAATCAATTGGACCTTTATAACTTACTTTTATCGGATCATTTTTATCTAAGTTTACTACTTCGTGATTTTCTACAAACACACAAGGAACTCGGTCGCCGGTAGCCGGAATTAGATAAGAATAGTTGAAACCAATTTCTAATGGACCTGGTTTTATTTTACCATTCCAATCAGCACCTTTTTCATCGCCTAAACCTAAATGCCATTTACCAATTACTGCAGTATGATAACCTGCTTTTTGCAACATGCCAGGCAATGTTGTTATATTGGTTGGAATAATTAAAGAAGCATCGCCTGGAGCAATACCTGTGCCTGCTTTTCGCCAAGCATACTTTCCGGTTAATAATGAAAATCTTGAAGGTGTACAAGTAGCCGAAGTAGCATGAGCATTGGTAAAATTTACACCACTTTTTGCCAATTGATCAATATTGGGTGTCTTAACGGCACTTGTTCCGTTAACACTGATGTCGCCGAAACCTAAGTCATCGGTATATATTAAAACAATATTGGGCTTTCTAGCTTTGCTAGTTTGAGCAAAGCTTTTTGTTTGTACTATTAACAGAAAAACAAGAGAAAAGCTTATTGCAAGTTTTTGCATAATTATTTGTTTTGAATAGGTTCTATGATGTAGCTATAGGTATAGTTATTTTTCTTTAACAAGAATGGAGCATGTGGCAAAGCACCCCAACTATCATCACCACCTACACCACGTTGATTTAAATCGATATGAACAGACAAGAAATTCTTTTCATTTAAATCTGATGGATGTCTTTGTTTTTTGGTAATGCCCGGATCTAAATCTTCTGCAATGTATGGTAAAGCACTGAAGCAGAAAGGCTGCATACCTGTTACTTTAATACCATGATTTTTTTCATCATAAAACTTCACCCATCTAATGTCTGTTTTATACCCATTTTCTTGCGGACGAATATAATTAGCAACAAATTGTTCATTGGCTTTTTGTTGATACAGACCTACAAAGGCTGCAGTTTTTCTATCGCTATAATTCTCCCATGGTCCTCTACCATAAAAATCAATGTTTTGATATGTTTTTGGAACATTCATACGCATTCCAAAACGTGGCATTTCAGGTAAAGGCTTATTTTTTAAGTCTATACTGCTCGTAACTTTTATTGCAGCGTTAGACAGTATTTCGTAACGAGTAGTATAAGTTGCACCTACACCTAGTAATGTGTAGTTACAATCAAAAATCAGTTGACCATTATTTTGCTGCACCAATACGGTATCTAATCTCAACATGTGATGTGCAGATCTCCAAAAACCTAATTTATTAGGCATTTGGTTACCAAAATCATTATCGGTTGGAGCTCTCCAAAAATAAGGTTCAGGGAATGTATTCAATACTGAATGTTTGTTTACTTGATAATCAACAAACTTTGCCATTTTAGTATTGAAACTACCTTTAACATTGCCTGATTCAAACTCAATATTGTTTCCTTTATTTACAACTTTCAATGCTCCTGACGGAGCTGTGGGGTTTTCAAAAAACTTGGTGCTGTTACCACCAAATTGCTCACGGGCAACTTCATGATTAGCAGGGATGAGTGCTGTTGCTGTTCTGTTGTACGCAAATACATTTAACATTACCTCACTATTTGCATCTAGAGCGGGTAGATTTAAATTAACAGTAGCAGCTGAAGCCGGTTGTAGATTTACTGAAAAAGTATCTGATTTAACCGATATACCATTTTGCATGAGTACCCATTTAAATTGGTAAGCTGCTACATCTGAAAATGCAAATCTGTTTTCTACTTTGATGCTACCTTTTTTCCAATCTACATCTTTGAAAATAATATTCTGGTACACTTTCTTCACTTCAAAAAAACCTGGATGTGGCGATCTATCGGCTGCTACCAATCCATTGGCACAGAAGTTTTCATCATTTTGTAAATGACCTGCACCAAAATCGCCACCGTAGCCCCAATAGGTTTTACCATTCTCATCTTTGGTCTTAATACCTTGATCTACCCAATCCCAAATAAATCCACCTTGCATATGTGGGCTAGTTTCGAAAATGTCGAAATATTCTTGAAAATTTCCACTGCTATTGCCCATAGCATGTGCATATTCACACATGATAAAAGGACGCTTTTTAGTAGAATCGGCAGCATACTTTTTCATATATGCAATTTTTGGATACATAGGAGAAACAATATCTGTATTCCATGACTCCAAAGCTTGTTCAAATAATACCGGTCGAGACATATCTCTTTGTTTTATCCAACTATATCCATCGTAAAACACTTTACCATTGCCACTTTCATTACCCATACTCCAAATAATAACAGATGGGTGATTTTTATCTCTCTCCACCATTCTTTCAATTCTATCTAAAATAGAAGGTGCCCAAATTGGCTCGTATGCCGGATGATTAACCGTATCAATTTGGCCGGGCAGTACACCCATTCCATGAATTTCAACATTACCTTCATCTACCACATATAATCCATATTCATCACACAATTTTAACCAATAGGGATCATTAGGATAATGTGCCGTTCTAACAGCGTTAATGTTGTATTGCTTCATTAACTGAATATCTTTCAACATTAATTCTTTGGTAGGCACATGACCTAAAGTTTCATCATGCTCATGTCTATTAACACCATGCACCATTATTTTTTTACCATTTACTAAAAGCTGTGCATTTTTTATTTCAACTTTTCTAAACCCAATGTTTACTGCCGAAGTGCTAATACTTTCGCCATTTGGCAATTGTAAAGTGATGATGCATTTATACAAGTTTGGAGTTTCGGCTGTCCATTTTTTGGGACTATTTACTTTGGTATTGAACCCAACCGATTGCATATTAGTAGCATCAATTTTCAGATCTTTTGTTTGCGTGAAAACTGTTTTCCCATCTGCATCTAGTAATTCAATGCCTAATTTGGCTTGCTTAAAATTGTTGTTAGAAAACTTACGCAATTGTACATCTACATTAAAAATACCATTGGTGTATTTGGCATCTAAATCGGCCTTGGCAAAAAAGTCCCAAATGCTTAATGACGGTAGTGCATAAATAGCAACATCTCTTTCGATGCCACTTAAACGCCAAAAATCTTGGTCTTCTAAATAACTGCCATCATGCCATCTAAATACTTGAACAGCCAATAAATTTTTACCCGATTTTAGATAAGGAGTAATATTAAATTCGGCTGCAGTTTTAGACGCTTTATTGATACCCACTTTTTGGCCATTCACATAAATAAATGCACAACCGGTGATAGAGCCAAATTGCAAGATGATTTGTTTGCCATTCCAATTTTCAGGAACGGTAAAATCTTTTCTGTAAGTGCCTACCGGAACTTTATCGCCAACGAATGGTGGATTTTTAGGAAACGGATAAATGATATTGGTATAAATCGGTAATCCAAATCCTTTCAACTCCCAATTAGAAGGAACAGTTAAGTTGCTCCAATTTTTATCGGATATACTTTCTTCAAAAAAGTTGGTAGGACGATTCACATGGTTATCGGTATATAAAAATTTCCAGGTTCCATTTAACGATTTGTACCAAGTTGATTGATTGGGATCATCTGTAACAGCTTTGTTTTTGTCTTGGTATAAATGAAAAGTAGCATGCGGCTTTTCTTTGTTTAGTTCAAACAAAGCGGGGTTTTCCCAATCGGGATTATTAGTTTGGCTTTGAACATTGGAAAAAAGTAAAGCTTGCACCAATATTGATAATACAAATTTTGCTCGAAGGGGTATTGCAATAAAACGCATAAATTGGAATTTGGCACTTAATTCAATCGTGGTTAACCTCGCTTGTCTTGTTCAAAAGAGCAACTGCTCATTTTGGCACAATAATAGAGATTGGCTAAATTATTACATATGCCAATCCTGTACATTCCAAAATTAGGGGACAAATAAGGCAATGTAAAACGAAGAACCTACATTCCGGAGAGTTTACTTTTTGTATTCGGAAGGTGTAACCTTAAATCGCTCTTGAAACCTTTTTCTAAAGTATTTGATATCGTTAAACCCAGATTCAAAAGCAGCTTCTGTAACTGAGTACTTGCCGCTCTCTAACATTTTAGCAGCATAATTTAATCGGGCTGTTCGAATAAACTCATTTCCGGACATGCCTGTAATGGCTTTTAGCTTACGGTAAAAAGTAGATTTACTCATAAACATATGGCTAGCTAACTCGTCATTATTGAAATTGAAATTGGAGATATTTTCTTCTACCACTTTCATCAATTTGTATAAAAATTCTTCTTCGTAGGTTTCTATTTCGAAGTTGCTGGATCCTAAAAAAATCTTTTTGGCGTACAGCTCCTTTAAAGTATTTCTTGAGTTGATTAAATTATGAATATGTACTAGTAAGAGTTGAGAATTGAAAGGCTTTGGCAAGTACACATCTGCTCCTTCACGAATGCCTTCTACATGATGGTTCATATCGGATAATGCCGTCAATAAAATGATGGGAATATGTGATGTATCCTTATCAGATTTAAGTTTTCGGCATAGTTCAATGCCATCCATTTCCGGCATCATCACATCACTCACAATAAGGTCTGGGATTGTTTCAAATGCTTTCTCAACCCCTTCTCTACCATTAGTAGCGGTAACTACTTTATAAGATGGCGATAACGTTTCATAGACATACTGCAGCATATCAGATTCATCCTCAACTAACAGAATAATTGGCTGCTCTTGTTCTTGATTTACAGACTCATTTTCTTCCATCATAGTGTCTGAGTTAAAATTTTCAATCGTTAGGTTTAATGGCGCTAAAGCATTTCCTTGTATGACTAAACCGGTTTCTGATTTTACAATCGGCGGTAAACTTACTGTAAATATACTACCACTTTTGCCGTCACTAAAAGCATTTATGGTACCCCCATGTAACAGGGTTAATTCTTTTACAAACGACAGACCAATTCCGGTTCCCGAAATATTGGTAGCATTGGTATCTTTTCCCCTGTAAAATCGGTCAAAGATAAGCTCTAATTCGCCTGTAGGTATGCCCATCCCAGTATCTTCTACTGTAATAATGCAATTTTGATGTTCATCTTTTGTCACACTCAATGTAATAGCACCATTATTGGGGGTGAATTTAAAAGCATTTGCCAAAATGTTGAAGACAATTATCTCCAGCTTGTTTTGATCGAATGTGAAAGAAATATATTTCTCTTTTGACAAAAAATGATAGGTGATACCTCGCCGAGTAGCTTCGTCGGTGAACAATGCGTAAATCTCGCTGCAAAAAGAGACAATTTCGCCCTGCTGAGGCGTCAACTTTAAACTACCAACTTCTGCTTTTTGAAAATCGAGCAGCTGATTTACCATTCGCAACATACGCTTCGATTGCTTCTGAATCAATCTTAAACTTTTAACGACAGATGTCTCTAAATTTTTACGTTGCAGTAAATCATCTAACGGACCTAAAATCAGCGTTAGCGGAGTTCTAAACTCATGAGATAAATTAGTAAACAACCGACTTTTAAAATCAGATAATTCATTTTCTTGCTTTCTCGCCATGTTGGTAAACATCAATTGGTTTTGCAATGCCACTTGCCTTAAACCGATATGGCGAGTTAACCACAACAAGAAAATAAAAGCAACAATGTAAAGCGTATAAGCCCACCATGTTTTCCAAGGTGGAGGCAGAATATTTATTTTTAATTCTAGTGGTGTATCATTCCAAATTTTATCGCTATTGGTAGCTTTTACTTTTAAGGTATAAGTACCATATTTTAAATTAGTAAAAGCTACTAATCTGTTTTTACCTGCATATACCCAATCTTTATTAAACCCTTCTAAAATGTACATGTACTCATTTTTGTCGGGGGAATGAAAGTCAAGTGCAGCGAATTCAATAGAAAATATATTCTCTAAATGATTGAGTGTGATTTCTTTGGTTTCGTAAAATGGCTTAATTAAGATGGTACTATCATCTTCTGAACGTCCAAACTCGTAAGGTTTATTATTGATGCTTAAGTTTGTAAAATAAATGGGAGGAGTGAATCGATTAATAATAATACTATCCGGATGAAAATAGGTTAGTCCTTCTGCTCCACCGAAAAAGCAATTCCCTTTTTTGTCTTTGTACTGAGCATCTTCTACAAAAACATTGGATTGAATACCTTCTCTTTTATCAAAAACAGTAAATCTTTTTGTTTGCGGATTCAATCGAATAATACCCTTATTGGTACTTGCCCAAATGTATCCATTGTTGTCGGCAATTACTGCATTTACATAGTCGCTTGGTAATCCATTTTTTGACGTAAATGTGGTAACAAATATTTTTCCGTCTTTATAATCATAGATCATATTTAATCCAGACTGGCTAGCTGCCCAAATATTGCCATTCTTATCTTCAGCCAAACTATGTATAGTATTATTGCTGATGGAATGCTGAGACTGATTATTTTGAGTGAATACTTCAAAATCATCTTTTGCCGGGTTAAACAAATGCAGTCCTTTATAAGTGCCTACCCAAATTCTTTTTTTGGAATCTTCTATAATACTTATGGCTCTTTCATTTTGAAGTGCACCTTTAACATTTGCAGCAGGAGCATACAATTTAAAAGCAGGTTGCTGCTCATTTAAATTGGTAATACAAACAACACCATGCTCTTGTGTACCAATCCAAATTTTACCATCTGATGCTTTAACGATGGTATGAATTTTTTTGTTTTTAAAATAATTACCAAGTTTGGTGTTTTCATAAAAGCTTTCTATCACTCCGGCATTTTTACCCATATTTTTAATTCGAAACATCCCTTTAATGGTTCCTATCCACAAGTAGTTATCAACTTGTAAAAAGGCTCTTGTTTCCCATGGATGTTTTGATGGGGTGGATTTGTCGATTAGATTAGAATTTACATTTTCATAGTTTATCCAATCACTAGAATATTGAATGTTACCACTTTTTGTACCTAACCATAGTTTATTGAAAGGATCTACATAAACCGAATAAATATGGCTACTTGTAACTAAAGCATTTGTTTTAATGTCGTAACCGATATTGTGGAATTTCTTTTGATTCAAGTCAAACTTAAAAATACCGGTACCATCCGTTCCAATCCACAATAAACCTGATGGATCTTCTTGAATTGATAATATAATTTGATTGTCGTTGGTATAGAGCCCGGGAATATTCAAATCCACTTTTTGAAATGCATCTCTGCTTGTATTAAAAGTATGCAAACCACCTCCCCATGTACCCACCCAAAGTTGGTTTTTTGAATCGAGAAAAATACGATACGTATTATTAGAAGTTAGAGATTTAGGATTCTGCTTATCGAGTCTGTAATTTTTAAAACTTTTTGTACTTAAATCATAACGGTACAATCCATTATCCCAAGTGCCCAACCACAAACAGTTGGCAGATTTATCTTTTACAATTGAGGTGATATTGATGCCCTCATTGCCAAAGTTTATGCTGTAATCGTTTTGCAATGCCGAAGTTAAATGCCTTAAGCCTTTATCTGTTGCCAGCCAATATCCTCCGGCATCATCAGATTGAATATCGAATGTTTTTAAAGTAGTATTTAATATGTTGAACTTGCCAGTTGTTTTATCTAGATATTGAAATCCTTTCCAAGTTCCTACAAACAATTTTTCGGAATCGGTATCTAAAATAGAGAGTATGTAATCTGCATTAAATTCACCAATGTTTTGATTGTTTTGCGGGTAATTTCTAATGATTCCGGATTCAAGGTTATATTCACTTAACCCCCCGGATTTTGTGCCAATCCAAACATTGTTTTTTTTCCCATTATGAAGTACTTCAATAGATTGACTTAGAAGGTTTGTATTGTTACCATAGTCATACTTCAATAATTTCATTTCATAACCATCAAACCTGTGCAATCCGCCTCTTGTTCCTATCCAAATAAACCCTTTTTTATCTTGTATGATAGAGGTTACTTCATTGTTAACCAATGGTTCAGTAATACTTACAAAAGCATTTGACTTTTGAGCGGTAGATACAAAAGTGAGCCCTAGTAAAAATAGTAGGCAAGCATATATAAAACGAAAAATCGACAAGCGGCGCTAGATTAAACTGTTATTTCCAAGAACCAATTTAGTCAAATTCTGTATTCAGGTATCTTTTTTTTGATTTCGATTATAATAGTAAGACTAAGGAGATAAATAGTAAAATCAGCATACCATACACCAACGCAAGTTTGATATTAAACCAGCGATCACTGTTTTCAGTATTCCGATTGTTTTGGCTTAGGCCCATGGGTTGAATTTTATGGGATTAGATTTACTTTTTCTTTTTGAGGATTTGCAGTTCTTCCGGATTTCTAACACGTACTTTTCTGTTATTCATTAAATCATCATGTATCATTAATGTAATGGTATCCCAAACTGCACCTTCTGTCCAAAGCGGCTGCATTTTGTCGCTATTCCAGACTATGAATTTTCGTGCTAACGATTGGTACATCGCCGGTTGTTGGGCTTTCAAATCAACTGTCTCTCCAGGGTCTTTTTCCAAATCATACAATCGATCTTCTAACTGTTTTACATGAATGAGTTTATATTGTTTGTATCGAATAGCAATGGCAGCGTCTTTCCGCCAAACCAATTGTTGGTGTGGCGACCCATTCTTTTTTCCATTAATATATGGAATTAAACTAACACCGTCGGTTTGGTGTTGCTTGTGTTTAGCACCTGCGCCTGTTGCATCTAACACTGTAGGTAAAATATCAAGCGAAGAGGTAAGTCCGTTAAACGCTTTTTTCTGCTTGACTACTTTTGGCCAACTGATAAAAAAAGGAATTCTGTGACCGCCTTCATATTTATTACCCTTGAAACCTTTTAATGGCAAATTGCTGGATTGGTTATTATGTGCTCCCCCATTATCACTCAAAAAAATGATAATGGTATTATCAAAAATGTTTTGTCTTTTAAGTTCGGCTACCATTTTACCTACTGCCCTATCTAAAGCAAAAGTCATGGCTGCTAGTTTTTGCCTGGGATGATTGGCAAACAACTTCATATCAGCTTCAGCTGCTTCCATTGGTGTATGCACGGCGTTAGGAGCCCAATACATGAAAAAAGGATTACGATTGTTTTGCTTAATGTAATCAACAGCTTTATCGCCTAACACATCGGTTAAGTAACCATCGAATGATACGGGTTGTCCATTTTCTTGCAAAGCATTTTTTGAACCTGCTTTATCGTCTTTATTGGGCTGATAAAAATAACTTCTACCGCCACTTAAGAATCCATAATAATATTGAAATCCTTTTTTCAATGGATGTTGATTAGCCGCAAAGCCTAGATGCCATTTACCAAAAGCAGCTGTTGCATAGCCTTGGTCTAACAGCAATTGTGGGATAAGCAACTGAGTGGTATCCATGCCGGTGTAGCCTTCTCCTTCGTTACATTCATAACCAAAACGCTGTTGGTATTTTCCGGTGAGTAACCCGGCTCTCGATGGACTGCATACAGAAGCTGACACATGAGCATCTTTAAACACAACGGCCCTATTAGCTAATTGATCAATATTTGGTGTTTGTAAATCTTTTGAACCCATAAAACCAAAATCAGCATAGCCGGCATCATCTAACAAGATCACAATAACATTTGGCTTGGATTTGCTTGTAGCTTCTTTAAATCCAGCATTAAACAATAAAATGACTGCCAACAACAAGGCACCAACAGCTAAGCTGATGGCATATTGAACGGTTCGATGTTGAAAATTTAAAACTCTATAGCTCATGTTCTATTTATAGCTTTTATAATACAACCATAACATTAATCACTCTCAGTATTTATCAAGCAAATACTATTGGTGATGAAAATTTATTTATTGCTTTTTTTGTTTATTATATAATTCTTCTTGACTTAATCCTAAAAACGCCGGTGGTATGGTCAACAACAACCAATCTTTCCGTTGCTTTTCTAATCGCTCAACTATTGATTTATTTTGCTCTATCATATTGGTTTGCTCACTGATATCTGCTTTCAAATTGAACAAGTGATGAATGGAATCTTTTAAGATGACTTGCTTGTAGCCGGAAGCTTCTACTACCGCATAATTTTTTTGATCGAATTGTCGCCAGAATAAATATTCATGCGGTGCTTCTTTATTTATACCACTTAAGTAAGGAATTAAATTAACACCATCTAATGGGTTCTTTGGTTTTGCAGCACCACTTACATTGGCTGCAACTGTTGCGAAAATATCTAGCGAAATAATGGGTTGATTAAATTGTGAATTGGCTTTAATTTTCTTTGGCCACTGCATAGCAAATGGCACTCGTATACCACCTTCGAACAAAGAACTTTTTCCGGCTCTCAACACACCATTATCACTACCATTGTCACTTTCAGGACCTCCATTATCAGACAGAAATACCACAATCGTATTTTCATCTAGTTTCAACTCCTCCAATTTATTTAATACCGCTCCAACTCCATCATCAACAGCGCTAACCATAGCAGCATAAGTTTTTCGTTTGGTGTCTTTTATGTGTTCGAAACGCTTTAAATACTTTTCCGGTGCTTGCAATGGAGAATGTGGTGCGTTATAGGCGAGGTACAAAAAGAACGGTTGTTGTTTATTTCTTTCGATGAAGGAAACCGCTTCGTTTGATAATTCATCAGTTAAATATTCATTTGCTTCAACTACAGTTTCATTTCTAATTAGTTTGGTACGATAGCTTTGTGCTTCATTTTTTGCACTATCGGGATGACTAATATCATATTCATTAGGAAAATATCTATGCCCACCACCTAAAAATCCAAAGAACTCGTTGAAGCCACGATTCCATGGACGAAATTGTTGATGTACCCCCAAATGCCATTTACCAATGCCCATTGTTCTATAACCTGATTGTTGTAGCAATTCGGGTAACATTTGTTCATTTAAAGACAAACCAATTTCAGGATCAAATGGTCGATATAATGGGTTACGACTGTAACCAAACCTGTCTTGGTATCTACCGGTGATTAACCCAGCCCTACTTGGTGCACAAACGGCATAGGTTACATAAGCTTGAGTAAAAACAACACCTTTCTTTGCAATACGATCAATATTGGGAGTAGGAATATCTTTACATCCATTAAATCCAACATCGCCATAGCCTTGGTCATCCGTTAAAATGATGATGACATTTGGTCGATCGCCTTTTGCTGTTTGTTTAATTTCATTTGTATCAACAAATGAAATAGTAGTTATAAAAAGCAAAATGCTTGTAAAAACAACAGCTCCTATTTTAAAATTAACTTTATTCATTTTGATAATCGAAATATTACTTAAACAAACTAATTCAACTCAATGGCTCCCATATCAGGCAAGCCTTTAATGCGTTTACCTAAAATATCTTTCTCTACTGTTAATCCAATTCTTATACCAATACTATCGTTTGGAATTGGCTGAATCGAAATGCCTTTATCTTGAATTAATGATTTGTTGGTTGGGGTATAATCTTTCATTGCCAATCCGGCCTTTTTCTTAAAACTAGGGTCACCAATGATGGCTGCTGTATCTTGCAAGGGAGAATCTGATGGCCAATTATCTTTACTTAAATACAAATTATTTTTAAATACCACATTTGGAATACCTGCTCCATCCACTTCTACTTTTTTCTGATCACCTGCTACCATTTTACCGGCAGTTTCAAAATAAAAAATATTATTCGCAATAAATACGCCTTTAGTACTACTGCTTACGGCTACTTTAGGTATAATACCTTTAGCAACATAAACCGTATTGTTATAGAAGTAACTGTTGTAAGGGCCTGCATTTTTCTTCTCGTTACCTTGATAGCCACTCAACCAAAATATTTTTCCTTCTTGAAATGCTCCGTTCTCGCCTTTAACCCTATGACCATCGTTAATGCTGATATTATAACGATAAGCACAATTGTAATTGTTGCCTAAAATTTCGCAAAAACCACCTGCATTATTTGCACTCAAATTGTACTGAACAATTACATCATTACAATTAAAATCAATATGTATACCAGCTGAATCTCCAGGACCATTGGCATGTTCAAAGCGATTGTGTTCAATCAAAATATTGCTACACCCCCATGTCCATAAACCACTACCCCTACCCCAGTTTCTACTATCTGCAGTTGAACCGGAATGATGAATTTGGTTGTGGTGAATATGCCCATCGGTAACACCAGAAAACTGCATACCCGGACCACCCGTTTGATACACTTTGCATTCCGCTATTTCTAACTGCTGAATACCATTTGTGGTAGCGGTAGCTTTTACTCCGGTATGACTTACATTGTACACTTCGGCTTTAATAATCTTTACTAATCTTAATTTCCCAAGCTTCGTATTGTTAATTACTCGAATACCCCATCCATAACTCTGTGTGCCATTGGCAGATTTTGTTTCGGCAGCAGAACGTGTAAAACCGGGTTTATTGTAATATACATCATGCACAATAACATCACTCACTTGTATATTTTCATACACTTCATCTTTGGTCATAGTGATCAAAATGCCACAGCGTAGTTCAGCAGCTGTTGTTGCCGAATTGTATTGATAAGGTTGTACAGCAGTAAATTCAATTCCACTTACTTTGATGAAAGCAGCATTTTGTATTAAAAGTGCATTTAATGCATCTCCGGCATCTAATACTGGCTTTTTTTTATTTTTTTTATACGCATAACTACCGATGACAATTGGTTGCGTACTAGTTCCACTCACATTAACAATGGACAACATGCCGACAAATCGTTGACCTTTAGCAAATAAAATGGAGTCGCCGGGTTGTAATGCAATAGTTGAAAATGGCTTTGTTGATTTGAATGCTTGGTTACGGGTAGTGCCTTTATTCAAATCATCGCCTTCGGCGGAATTGATATAGTAATTTGTTGCCTTTACTGCATAGCTGACGCTAATCAAACAAAGCGTAACCAATAATTTATAGCATTTCATGGTGGCAATTATTACTTAATCATGAGTAAAGACGCAATCTACACGTTGTAAACTAATCCTAACACTGCAATACCTGCAAGCAATTATCCTTTCTTTGCAATAACCTGCAATGTAGAATAAAGCTAAGCGTAAGTATTTAAACAAGAATTATGCTGACTTTCAAAAATGGGTGGCAATCCATTCAAAAAGTAGATTGACGAACAGCAAGATTTAACTCTGACCATACCAAGTAGAGAAAACACCAATAGCGGTTATTGTATGTTACCAATCATCTGTTCTAAAAGAAGAAGCCGGCAAACCTTGTGTGTTAAAGAGACAACCTTCTGCCCAATTTTTAAAGGCATAGCGAACACTGATAGGATTTTTAACGGAATCGTTCCAAACGATCACAACACCATTTTTATCTTTATGAATCATGGCTTGAGCGGGGTAAAATATTTTGTCTTCTCCAGCTATTTCAAAGTCTGTCAATGGTTTGTTGAAACTTGTTAAACCTTGTTCACAGTTTCCGAAGGTCAATGAAATTCTACCATTTGGCGTTTTTTGCATTTGCTTATAAACAGGGCTAGCATATCCAATACCTTTAACATTATAATCTTTTGCCAATGCCCAATATGCCAATCTATTGCCTACTAATTCTTTTTGTGCAGGATGTATGACTGTTTTTTCTCCAATATCCAATGTGACTGCCATACCGGTATTAGGAACAGTTTGCATCGTTTTGAGTTGTGCTTCTCTTAAGAAAGCCGGATTAACTTTTCCTGATTCTATAGGTGCGATTTGTACAAAATAAAAAGGGAAATCGTCTTGCTGCCATTGCTTTCGCCAAGATTGAATCATAGCGGTAAACAAAGCCTGGTATTCATGGGCATTTTCTCTGTTTGATTCTCCCTGATACCATGTAATACCTTTGATGGTATAACCTACATATGGATGCAACATAGAGTTGTACATAATGGTAGGTGTTTGGTTAGGAATAGAATCGGGGGCTTTTACTGGAATTTGTTTATTGGCAAAAGCTGATAAGGTTTCTTTATCCATCCAACTTTCAACGGATGAAGCACCCCAAGCTGTTTGAATAATACCAACAGGCACTTGTAATGAAGCTTGAATTTTTCGAGCAAAAAAATAGGCCGTAGCACTAAAATTTCCTGTGTTGGCAGGATTAGCCGATTTCCATTCCCCCTTTACATCATATAAAGGCGTAATACTTACAGAACGTGGCGTATTTAAAAAACGAATATTATCATTAGCAGAATTTAAGATGGCCTCATTACTGCCAATTACCGGTTGATTGTTGTAACCCTTTACGGGCATTTCCATATTTGATTGACCGGAGCAAAGCCAAACTTCTCCAATCAACACGTTGTTGATGGTTACTTTTGTTGAGCCTTTAATTTGTAAAGTGTAAGGCCCACCTGCTGAAGGTGTTTGTAATTTTAATTTCCATTGACCTTTATCATCGGCTGTTACTTTTGCCGTATTGCCCCAGCTCCCTTTTACAGTAATTGTTGTGTTGGGTTTATCCTTACCCCAAATGGCTACTTGCTGTTGTTGCTGTAGCACCATATTATCTGCAAACATAGCAGGCAAAGATGTTTGGGCAACTGCAACTTGTTGCATGAATAAGCATGACAAAAAAATATAAATGCTACGATACTTCCTTTTCATAGTTACAAATTAATAACGAGCAATTTGTTTTACATCAACCTAGCACAATTATTTCTTCTGATAAATTCTAACGTAATCCACCTCATATTTTGATGGAAATACCGTGTTGGCTAAACTACCGCCACTATTTCCACCTAACGCAAGATTTAATAACATGTAATGCGGTTGACGAAATGGATTATTACCATCACTTTTATTGACTGTAGTACTAAGATCTACCGAATTCATTACTACACCATCCAATAAAATGGTCATTTGATTTTGGTCCCACTCAAATGTCCAAATATGAAACTGAGTAGCAAAAGCTGGTCCGCCCAATGCACTGATTGGTTTTGAAGCACCTTTCCAAATGGCTTGCCAACGAGTAGCACTGGCATACGCAAAATTAGCTAAGATTTTATCGCCATAATATTCCATTACATCTACTTCACCATTCGATGGCCATTCGCCGGAAACACCTAAAGTCCATATGGCAGGCCACAATCCTGTTTGTGTTTCAATTCTTGCTCTTACTTCCATTTTTCCATATCTGTAAGCATGTTCTCTTTTCATTTTTAAAGAGGAAGAAGTATAATCTATAAACTGACGTTGGGTTCTCCAATCTGTACTTCCGGGGATATAGTTGGGATTGGGTCTACGTTCTTTTTTGCCGGTAATGACCAAAGATCCGCCATCGCAAATAGCATTTTCTTTTTGATACCATTGTGCTTCTTCATTGCGTACAAAACCGTTCTCATATTCCCATTTGGTAGAGTCTTGTGCTCCATTCACATTAAACTCATCAGACCATATTAATTGATACGTAGTGGGTGTGGGTGTAGGCAGAGGAGTTGGAACAGTTTGTTCTTTTTTCCCGCAAGAAATTAAAGCAAATAAAAGTATAGGATTAAGTATCATTTTCATGCAAGTTCGTTTACATAAAACTACGCTACACAGCTTTAACACATTGAATTGTTACCGTCATAAAAAAGGGGTAAATCAATCATTTGTATTGATGTAAATTCATTTATTCATCATTGACTTTTTTTACCATAAAGAACACGAAGTTTTTTCACGAAGAACGCAAAGTAAAAACCCCAGACGATGCTGTCCGGGGTATGATGTATTTTTATTGACTATCTACTTTTATGAGATCCCTCCTTCGTCGGGATGACACACTACTTACTATCGTCCGTGGACTGTGGATTGTCGACCTTCTTCTTTGCCATCCGCTTCACCCCATACGCCGCTCCGGCAGCAAGGAGTACACTCAAACCACCATCAATCGGTGCACCGGGATCACCTTCGGGGTCGGGGGGATTGGCGCCGTCTTCATTGGCTGCACCACCTGAAGCCGAGACACTGTTATAATTATTGTTGTTTCTATCTGCCTCTTCTTGTTGTCGTCTGATACGATCATCAGTATCCTCACTGATAGTGCTTGGTTCATCTTGATACTCTACTTCATCTGATTGTCCATAAGAAATATGAATCGTACACAATGCCAATGCAATGAGAAAAGTTTTCTTGTTGAAAATAACAGATAGCATGATTGCTGTTTTTGTTTTTGTTAATCAGATGATTGTTTCAATTTTCAAGTTATGTTTAGACTCCTCGCCCCCGATAGCTATCGGGGCTCTTAATAACAACTAGCTATGGTTTTTGGACTGTTGTCTATCGTCCTTTCCCTTCCTCATCCTTTTCACCCCATACGCTGCTCCTGCTGCAAGTAACACACTTAAGCCACCATCTATCGGTGCTCCAGGGTCACCACCACCTAATTCGGGTGGATTGGCATCATTGTCACCTGAGCTTCCAACAGGAATATTTGGTGCGCCATAGATATTAGTAGTTTGATCTACCTCTTCTTGCTGACGTTGTCCATCATCTGCATCTTCAATGATATTGCTATAAGAAGCATCACTTTGAGCTGCTGCATCTAGCATATTACTCATACCTGCTATACAAAGCATAACAATACAATAAATTTTATATGGCTTTAGCATCGTTTGTTTTTTTGGAGGATTAAAAAATGTTACGAATAACCCTTTAAGATTATTCGTAACATCAATTAAATTATTCTTTAATCAACTTTTGAGTTACAGCTGTTGTATCATTGGCTAATCGCAACTCATACACACCGCTTGGTATAGTACCAATGTTAATCGTTTGTGTTGCATTGGTACCATTGTGCTGAATACTTCTATTCATCACTTGCTGACCCAATTGGTTGAACAGACTTACCGTATAATTACCTTTGGCTAAACCGGATAACTCAAGGTTGATTTGATCGCCTTTAACAGGGTTTGGATATAGGGTAACTTTTGTTCCTTTTGTATTTAATCTTACTACAACAATACTGCTGTACTTCACATCGCCATTTAAGCTAATCGCTTTGATGCGGTAGTAGTTTGCTCCACTAAATGGCGTAACATCGAAGAAGTTGTAGCTGTTCGTTGTGCCCGACTTAGCTGCTGAAGTATTTACTTTTACGAAGTTGGTGCCGTTGGCAGATTTCTCAACTTCGTACTGTTGCATTCCGCTTTCGCTTTGGGTATTCCATTCTACACTGATACCACTGTTTTGCTGGTATGCTTTAACATTGGTTAATGTTACCGGTAAACTTG
>CALRQJ020000020.1:0-37412 GCA_943370285.1 Methylophilus rhizosphaerae
ATTATTGGTTACTGCATGTACAAAGCCGGGTAAAATTGACAAGTCAGCTCCCCAAAAATCAATATCAGCAGTAACTACTTTAGCAATTGTATGCTCAGTGTTAGCCTGCCACTGTTCGGCAAACCATGCAGCATTTTCGTCTTGAATAGTATATAAAGTACCATTATATCTTCCTTCATATTCGCCATCGTTGTTTTTAGTTGTTTTCATAAACAGTAAAAAGGCAGCAAAGCCCAAAGCCATCAATTCAGGTACATGATGATGATACTGGTAATGCCGAACAATTAATGGCACATTACGCATTTTCATTTTTAAAGAAAACTGAACAGCAATACTTTTCCATTGATGTTCGATATATGGATTACGAAAACGGTCAAATACACTATTTGCGAATGTTGTTGCCTCATCATAAGTAATATCTTCATTACAAACAGTCGGAGCAATTTCGGATAATGCTAATTGAGCTACAAATTGCGACATATACTTATTTGTCATTGCCATTTTTACCGTACCAAAACCTGCCAAATTAGCTAACCCACAACTAAAAGTGTGCGTACCATTGAGTAATCGAAGTTTGAGTTCTTTGAATTTTTCAATGCTAGGAGCAATAACAACGCCTTCATCTACTTGAGAAAATGATAAAATTTGTTGCACTCGATGATTGTCAGATTCAATGGCCCACAATCTAAAAGGTTCGGCCATAATCATTAAGTCATCGGTGTATCCTAATTGTGTTTGTAAATATTTTTCTTCTTTGGCAGGTAGTTTGCCAGGAACAATTCTATCTACCAACGAATTACAAAATTGATTGGCTGTAGTAAGCCAATGCATGAAGCCTTCTGTTAGTTGATTGAATTGAGAAAGGTCAATAATAATTTGTTTCAATTTTGTTCCATTATCGGTGATTAATTCCGTTGGAACAATGACCATCCCACTTTCTTCACTACCATTAAAAAATGTATACCGCTCTAGTAAAAAAGCTAATAATTTTCCAGGAAAAGAAATAGGAGCGGTATCGCCAATCGTTTCTTCTACATAAGTAATACCAACCTCTGTTGTATTAGAAATAACAATTTGCATTTCAGGTTGATGAGCACAAGCAAGAATAGCTTTCCAATTTTCTTTTGCAGACAAAACCCTACTGATAGATGTATTGATAATGTTTTCATCAATTTGACGATCATCAACAATGCCTTTAACACATAAAGTGTATAATCCATCTTGTTCCGTAAAAGCATCTGTGCCACCATGATTGGTAGATTTAACTACAACAACACGACCATTAAAAATGCCTTGGCGATTAGCTTTATCAATAAAATAATCGGGTAATCCTCTTAATAAAACACCTGTACCAAATTGTAATACTTTTTCAGGTAATTCGAATAGCGATTGGGCAGGAATAGTTAGTCCCGAAACAGGTTTTATATTGGCTATATTTTGTTTAGTCAGTTGCATCATCATTCTCCTTTTCGGGATTCCATATATTATTGAAAGCCCATTGAACATTTATTTCTTTTGCTTGTATAGTTGATGGGAGATTATTGTTGTACCAAGTAAAATCTTTTCCACCTTCTCTTTTACAATTGTAATAATATATACGGTCTCCCCATTGAATAACATTATTGGTTTTTACCAAATAAATAGGAGCATCTTTCATATTTGCAGCGAAAACACAATTGATTAAAAAAAATTGTGCATCTCTATGATAACGACCCAACATAAACCCATCATACCCTTTGAATGTACAATTCACTAATACGGTTTTGGAATCTTTAAACTTTGAACCATCATGCCAAATGGCCGCCGGTCCCGTATGGGCAATGAACTCACAATTCTCTGCCCAAGCCCAACCACGGGGACAATAAAAATCTACACCACCTTCTATTGTACAATTGTTAAAATACCACAACCCATTCTCAACATCCCAAGGGCTAACAGTATCACCACCAAATGCTTTAAAATGACAGTTGATAGCTTTTAATCTTGTTGCACCATTCATAGTTCTTAATGCCATTTGATGACCATCTTTCCGCAACTTTTTATTTTTATTGGCTGAAGTATCTGTGGCACACCAAATGGTTTGTTCGAAATAATCAAACCCAAAACTGTTGACAATAGTCAACTGTTTTAAAGTAATGTCTTTTGCACTTACATTCATCGTTGCTACGCCCCAATCATCAGGGTGCTCACAGCGCCAAGCATCTCTAGCAATTGCTTGAGTAATAATTGTGTTAGCCCTGTCCTCTCCTTCTAAAACCACATTTGATTTTTCTAAAAATAGCTTTTCATTATATATACCTTTCTTAATAAATATAAGGCTAAGTCGTGCCGATGAATCTGACAAACTATTTAATGCAGTTTGAATGGTTAAAAAATCTCCACTACCATCTTTTGCTACAATTATTTTCTTTGGTGATACAGTATTGCCATGAACTGGTATTTGCAGGAGCAACAAGCCCATGCAAATACATACCATTAATTGTGCAATACGTTTATACATTATTTGATTCTTGCTTGTTGTAAGAGCCACTTTACCAAATCTTCTGCCGCTTTATAATTCTCATACTTTGCTGGCAATTTTCTACCATCAATATATTCATTATAAAACCAAGGGTCACCAATAGCATATACCGTTCCTTTACCAACTTTTGAAACTGACATGATTACTTCGCCATTTTCACTGTACACACTTGTTGCCGGTTTTTTAATGTTTTGCGTACACAGTTGTTTGATGAAAACCGTTTTTGCTGTTTTGAAAATTGGATGCTTGGCAGTAATAGGCAAAGCACCTTGTTCAAACTGGTTATCAATAACATCGTGACGCATATTTTCATTCCATTGAATACCAAACTTGGCAGCCAATTCATTATAATGCTTGAATTCTACATTATTACTATCATTTGCCATCATTACTAAAACACCGCCATTTTTTACATAATTGTACAAAGCAGTAACATGTTTAGGTTCAATGTAATTAGGTGTTTTGTTTTCTTTTGGCCAATCTGGATCGATTAAAAAATAAACACTAGCGCTTTTAAGATTAGCGGTTGTAGGAGCATCATCTAACAAAGTTGTTGTTGCGCCATGCTTTTGAAACAAGTGGCTAACAAAAGAAAATCCGCCATTATCTTTTTCATCCCATTTGTAATGAAAGACCACCTTTTTACCAAAGGCATCAACTTTGGTTTCTCGGTTAAAGTAATTATCCATTACGATAGTTCTACCCTTGCCAAGCCCTTGTGTGGGCAATATTTCCATTTCATTACTGGCTAATAAAAAAGCACCCATACCTTTTGGATCATTTACAATTACCGGCTCACTCATATAATAGTCAAAGCTGCCATCTCTATAAGGTTTGCCACCCAATCCCGAAACTTTTACAGTGCCGTGTAAATTGGTTTGACCATTTTCAATTTTAATAAACTGTTGTTGAATACCGGCATATCCTTTTTTAGCAATTGCGACTTTAGCAACAGGTAGATAGCCTAATCTTACACCTTTGGCAACGGCATATACAAATTGACTGCTAGCTGATGCTTCAAAATAATTTTTTTCTTTTCCGGGGCCATCATAGTGCAAGATGTCATACCAAAGCCCCGTTTTTTTATCTTGTTGCTTTTCTATAGCTGTAACTAAACGATTTAAAATAGCTGTCAAATCTTTTCGCTTTGGATGATTAGCCGGAAAATAATCTAACGCATCTACCAATGCGGTGGCATACCAACCCATTGCTCTTGCCCAAAACAAAGGCGAACAACCGGTTGTAGGATTAGACCATTTCATTTCCCTACTTTCGTCCCAAGCATGGTAGAGCAGACCGGTTTTGCTATCTCTAGTATGTTGTTCCATCCAAATAAATTGGTTGGCAATATCATCGAATGCGGCATCCTCTTGGGCTAACATAGCATACTCTGCATAAAAGGGTTGACCCATGTATAAACCATCTAACCACATCTGATTGGGATAAATTTTTTTATGCCAAAAGCCACCTTCTTTGGTTCGAGGATGAGTCTCCAATTGTTGTCTCAACAATTTGGCGGCTTTTAAATATTTCTCTTTTAAAGTAACCCTGTAGAGCAATAACAACAGTTTACCGTTGTTAATGTGGTCGATATTATATTCGTCGGGTTTATAGGTTTTGATGGTTCCATCATCTTTAACAAAGTAATCCATCTGCCGTTGGATGTATTGGAAATATTGTACATCTCCCGTATTCAGCCAAATGCCTTCAAAGCCTTTTAAGATTACTCCCATGTCATATGTCCATTTAGCCGGCTTGCCGTCTAATGCAAAGGAATCCTTCCAAGTTTGCATTACCGTGTTGGCCATCCTTTCACTGAGCCTTTGTTGGGCTTGCAATTGTGTTGTTGCTATAATGAAAAATATGAAGAGTATTCTTTTCATAAATGCAAATTCATTTAATCTTTAGCTGGTAAAATGGTTAATGATTCTGTAGTTGCACCTAATTCATACATTACAGCTTGAGTTGTATTTGTAATATTGGTTTTTTTTACTGCTATGGCCTTGCTTCTTTCGCCGCTTACTCTAAAAAGCAATGCTGCTCCTGATTTATATTTGATTTGATCAAATACCAAATTATCGCTGTGAACGATATCAATTACCGGATTGGTTGCTTCGCTGAGTATGGTAATATTTTTAAAACTGATATTACTTGCTTCTTGAACATCAATTCCCTTGTTGGCCTGTAGTACCATATTTTCCAGTACAATGTTTTTTACATGCATTTCGGGAATACCACGTACAAAAATTCCTTTCTCAGCACCATTGCAATATACATTGCTGATGTAAAAGTTTTTAAAAACCGGAGTTGTTTCGTCTACAGGTTTAAATTCAACTTTAGGCAATTCCCTTTTTTCTCCTGCTAAAGGAATAGGATCTTTAGCCGCATAATACATATCGAATAAAATGGCTTCACCGGGAATATCTTTCATATAGATATCTTTAATGTAAATATCTTCTACTACCCCACCTCTACCACGGGTAGTTTTAAATCTAAGTCCAATATCAGTGCCGATGAACGTACAATTGCTCACATGAATATTTCTAGCTCCACCGCTCATTTCACTACCAATTACAAAACCACCATGCGATGCATACACAGTACAACCACGAATAATAACATTCTCAGTGGGCATAGCTCTTTTTCTACCTGCTGCATCACGACCACTTTTCATACACAACGCATCATCACCAACATCAAATATGGAGTTTTCAATCAATACATTTTTGCAACTTTCTACATCAATGCCATCGCCATTTTGGGCATACCAAGGATTTTTGACAGTAATATTTCTTACAGTGATATTCTCACTCATTAAAGGATGTAAACACCAAGCAGCAGAGTTTTGAAAAGTTACGCCTTCTAATAATATATTTTTACAACTCGTCAATAATACCATATTAGGCCGTAAGAAATCTTTAATACTATTGTAGAAAGCCGCATCTTTATCAGGAGCTATAACGCCGGGATTATTTAACCCTGCTCCTTTCAATGATTGCTCAGAAGGATACCATGTTTTTTTATCTGCACTTAATACACCGCCACTGCTCACCAATTTTTTCCACTGCGACTCGTTCAATTTATCTTTTTTAACCATACGCCAAGCATCACCATTGCCATCGATAATGCCTTCACCTGTTATAGCAATATTGATAGCATTCGTGGCAGATATCGGTGATTGATTACGCATTTGCGGCAAACCTTCCCAATTTGCTTCAATCAATGGGTATTGATTAAAATCTTTTGTAAACAGCAAAGTAGCGCCTGTAGCCAAGTGTAAATTGATATTGTTCTTTAATACGATTGGCCCTGTAAGCCACAAGCCGGTAGGAACAAGTACAACACCGCCGCCTTTCTTAGACAAATTTGCAATGGCAGTATTTATAGCTATTGTGTTCAACGAATGTCCATCAGGTACTGCACCTAATTTTACAATAGACAAAGTGTCTTTCTTAAATTTAGGTGAGTAAAAAATAGGCAATTTCTTGTGTTGAGCTAGAAGCAAAACAGGAAATGCAAACAATAAGAATAATAACTTTTTCATTGGCAATTTTTAACCCCACTATACACAGGTTTTCGCCTTACAATGCTACTCCCATATTGGCTGTTTATCAACGTTCTGTGGGTTTTTATTTACGCAATCGTTACCGAAAACGGTTGCATAAATTTTCCTGTATTGACGGGTATTGTAGGTTATATTTAAGAGGTTTTTACAGCCTGTCGGGCAAGCAATTTCCATTCACCATTTGCTTTGTGCCAAACTAGCAATACCTTAAGGGTTACTTCACCGGGTTTCCCGTTATCATTAGTTGTTGCTTTTAGTACATGACGCACTATGGCAGTATGCTTGGTAACGGTTATAGTTTGCTGGCTAAGATTGAGGGTTACAAAATCTGATTGACCGCTAGTGATTTTTTCTACAAACATTTTTTTGTCATCTATTGCACCGCTACTATGCCCATAACTC
This sequence comes from Methylophilus rhizosphaerae, assembly GCA_943370285.1. Taxonomy (GTDB): domain Bacteria; phylum Bacteroidota; class Bacteroidia; order Chitinophagales; family Chitinophagaceae; genus CALRQJ02. The sequence continues at coordinate 6,489 of CALRQJ020000020.1, forward strand.
AAATTATCGTCGGTCAATTGTGTAAGCATAGCCGCATCCGCATCTATCATAGCCTTTCTAAACTGTTCTACTTTTTTTGTTACAGCTTTATCTGCTTTGCGTTGAGCGTTAACTACTACAACAGTCAACAGAAAGGTAATTACAATGAGTATTTTCTTCATAATGTTATATTTAATGCCTCTTTGCCATTGGCATCAGGTCGGTTAATTCACTAATTTTTACAGGTCTTTTCAATGCTATGCTTTTTCGAGCCGCAATGCCAATCAAAATAGACATTGCACCATCTCTTGTACCAGCCATTACATGATACGGATTATCATTTGTATCTACAAAAATTCTTCTTTGCATTCTTATATCTCCACCACCATGCCCACCTTTAATTTTTGGTGTGGTATAAATTTCATAATTCGTTTCGAAATTGTCCATTACCATAATTTCTCTAAACTCTCCAGGCACTGCATCATCTGCATGGCTCATTTCTAGAGCATGTCTATTTGCTTGATCATCGGCCGTTTTTTGTAAGTACGGAATATCTTCCCAACTTTCCATTCTGCCTGTAGTGCCGTTAAAAGCAATCTGCCAACCTTCGTATGGCGAATAAGTAGTTAGCGAATAATTAACGGTTACCCCATTGGCATATAAAATTTGTGCTGACATCTTATCCCAAATATCTATCTCGTTTCGCCATACACATCCGTCTCTAAAATAACCATCGTATTGTTCATTTTTAACATACAAATTGGTAAGCCTTTCATCTTTGGTTATGTCCCAATAAAATTTGCAATTGGTTTTATGCTCACAACTTCTGCAGGTGGTGCCTCTAAACGAATTGTTTTTTCCATAATGATCCAAAGCTCCGTAAGCACTCACTTCTACCGGTTCTGAATTAAGCCACCAATTCAATAAATCGAAATGATGGGTAGCTTTATGTATCCATAACGATCCACCTTTGGCTACAAAACCATGCCACCTGCGAAAATAATCTGCCCCATGGTATACATTAAGGTACCAATTAAAATCAACCGAAGTAATTTTTCCTACTCGCTGTTTGGCTAATAATTCTTTTATGTGCATGGCGTGAACACTATGCCGATAATTAAATGCCACAATTACTTTTCTGCCGGTTCTTATTTCTGCATCCAGAATATTTTTGCATTTTACTTCGTCTGTTGTCATTGGTTTTTCGGTGATAACATCACAGCCCATTTCCAACGCCATAATTATTTGTTGGTCGTGTGCTGCATCAACTGTAGTCACAATCAAATAATCGGGCTTTGTTTCACCAAGCATTTTTTTTAAATCGGTAAACGTAGGGCAGCTCACCTTCATAGCTTGCTTGGCATAAGCCACTCTGCCGGGATTAATATCGCAAAGCCCTACAAATTCTATCACTTCTTTAAACGAATTAGCCAAGTTAACACCCCAAAAACCTGAACCTCTATGACCGGTGCCTACTAGTGCAATTCTGATTATTTTACCAGACGATAATGCAAAAGACTGAAAGGGTTGAAGCATAAAAGCAGCACCAGTTGCAGCAGTATATCCTAAGAATTTTCTACGTTCCATTATTGAATAGATTTTAGATATTATTCTTTTTCGAATCGAAACCAGTCTACATCTGCAAAACCTGAATCATTTGTTTTAATTGTTCTGATACAAAAGAGTCCTACTTTAGCACCTACCCATCTTCCGGGTTTAGCCAATAGGCTTTCGCCAATTGGTTTATAAGTCAATCCATCTACACTATAACTAAACTCACATACGCCTCCTTTACTCACTTTAACTCTACAGTAGACTTCTGCACTTGTAATTTTTTCGCCTTCAGTAATTAATTCGGGTTTGCCTTTATCGGCTTGTTTACAAATACTAAAGCTGATATAATTTCCATCTGATTTTTTAACAACCGAAACATAAGCATAATCTGCACCATGAACAATAAGCCCAGCTTTTTCTTCTACTAATCTTGGCTGAAAAAATATTTTGGTAGTCACTTGAAATGTTTCAGCCGGAAATTTTTGCATCAGTAGGTTGGGTACATCCCAAAAGTTTTTTACATCTTCTGGCAACTGATAAGAGAACAAACGAAGTTTACCCTCTGAAGGAAAGCACCAAAAGGGTTTGGGATTTGCTTGCCACTGCCACTGCAAGCCCAGATGGGTTGTATTGAATTCATCTGAATCGGCAATAGTTGCAATAGCGTATTGATTTTTTACAGTTGGCTTTTTGTACACCGGAACGGGTTGCCCTTTTCCATCGCCATCTCTGTCTTCGCCAATTACAGGCCAATCATTTACCCATTTCATAGGTTGCAAATGAACTACTCTACCATATGCTTCTTTGTCTTGAAAATGTAAAAACCAATCTTGGCCTGTTGGTGTATTTATCCATGCCCCTTGATGTGGGCCATTAATCGTTGTTGTACCTTGATCTAACACTACTTTGCGTTCATAAGGACCGTAGATATTTTTACTTCTCAAAATTGTTTGCCATCCTGTTGCTACACCACCGGCCGGAGCAAAAATATAATAGTAACTATTTCGTTTATATAACTTTGGACCTTCAATGGTAGGGTCGTTATCATGCCCATCATAAACCATCACTCCGCTGTTGGTTACTTTGATACCATCAGTGCTTAATTCTTTTATAACAATGATTGATTTGATACCTGCACGGCTTCCGGCATAAGCATGAACAAGATAATTTTTCCCTTTGTCATCCCACAAAGGACAAGGATCAATCAAACCCTTTCCTGCTTCTACTAAAATTGGAGTAGTCCAAGGCCCACGAATATTTTTTGCCTTGGTGAGATAAATCCCAAAATCAGGGTCAGGATAGTAAATATAAAACTCTCCTTTGTGATAGCGAATACTTGGCGCCCAAACACCACCGCCATGTTGAACTTTGCTAAAATGCTCAAGCGGTGATTGCTGTTGCAATGCATAAGCAATTAAGGACCAATTCACTAAATCTTTAGAATGCAAAATGGGAAGTCCCGGCACATGATTAAAGCTTGATGCAATCAAGTAAAAATCTTCCCCGACTCTTATCGCATCAGGGTCACTATAATCTGCATGTAGGATAGGATTTTTATACGTACCATCGCCATTGTCTGCTACCCAAACTTTAGATAAATTAGTTTGTGCAGATAAATACAGACTACAAAAAACAAAAATGATATTTAATAAATATTGCTTCAATTAAATTTTTTAAATTGTTGAATTACTGCGGATTCCAAGTACCCAAAATATTGGCAACAGTGTATTTGCTTGCCTCTTCCATAGTTAATTGTTTTGCCCATTTTACTCTTGTAGTTACATTACTACCCGGACCTTTACTATTATACTCAGCATACCTTGCTGTTGTTTCATTTGCTGGATTTTTCCAGTTATTCCAACCTTCGGGAATAATATGTTTATCCATCCAACAATTGATATAGGTAACACTTGCAGTGGGTGACCAAGGTCGGCCTAACGAAACTTTATTGATGCTTGAATCCGACGTTAATTTACAATCAAAAAAAACAAAACCATACGGAATAATGCTGTTAGTAGAAGCGGCAGTAATATGACTGTTTTTTTTACTGTGTATATGGCAATTTTTAAACACCGCCGTTGCAGCTCCAAAAATAAAATCTGTTGTTCCTTCTATATAACAATTAGCAAAATAATGTTTAACGCCACTGCCGCTTAAAAAAAGCACATCTTGATTACCAATCATTCGGCAGTTTTTAAATGAAGCTCTGTTACCTTCAATTCGCAACGCAACTGCCTGACCTGCCGTAAAACCGGCATTGTTTTCGAAGGTGATATTTTCTGCATGAAAATCATTTCCATATACAAAGAATGATGCACAAGTCCAGGTATTCAAAGTATCGCCATTGAGCAAAGTTGTGCCGGCATGATTGTCATAAGTAAGTATCGTTGTTGCAGCAGCTTCACCTATCAAATTAATATTACTTTTTCTAGCATCTACTACAATCACTTCTTTGTAAGTTCCTTTTTTAATCTTGATTATGGTAGTGTTGGATGTTCCTTCGGGGACAGCATCTAGTGCTGCTTGTACGGTGCTATAATTGCCACTCCCATCTTGTGCAACGGTAATGGTTTGTTGAGCAGTAACAACTAATGGAAAAAAAAATATCAACCAAAAAACTACTTTCATTTTTACTTTTTTATGGGCGGCACTACAATTCGTTCGGTTATTTCAATGTTTAAAGTCTTTAAAGATTGTAATACCAATTGCGCAATTAATCTTGCCCCAAATTCATTAAAATGGGTATTATCATTTTTACCATCGGGATGATTAGGATGTTCACCGGGTTGCAATTGTAGAAACAAAAGTTTAGAATTTTCTTCGCCAAACTTTTGATACAATGCCCTACTTTGTTCATCTAAATCTATAAACAAAACCTGTTGCTGTTGTGCCACTTCTTTTACTAAGGCTGAATACACTTCATGCGTTGGAATAGCTTTACCTAGCTTATCAAATTTTCTACGAGAAACAGGAGTTAATAAAATGGGTATTGCCTTCTTCGCCCTAGTTTCATTAATGAATTTACTCAAGTTCATTTTGAAAGTATCGGGAGTGGCATAACGTTCTTTTTTCTCTATTGATTCATCGTTATGACCAAACTGAATGAAGACATAATCGCCTTCGCCGGCTTCATCATAAATAGATTTCCATAACCCTTCGCTTAAAAATGTTTTCGTACTTCGTCCGTTCTTAGCTCTATTGATAACCGTCACTGTTGAATCCCAAAAATAAACAAATGGCATTCCCCATCCTGTTTCGGGGTACACTTTTTTGTCTTTGACTGCAATCGTAGAATCACCGGCTAAAAAGATTTTTATTTTCTTTTTTTCTACCGGATATGTAAATGCCATCAACAGTAGAACAATATACCAGTTATATCGATTCTTTTTAATTGTCATGCTTACTTTTTAATGAATGGAATAGTTGTTTTTTTAACCCCATCAAAGAAAACAATTACATAAATGCCTGACGCAAGTTTTTCTGCATTAATTGCTGTTTGAATAGCCCCCTCTTGCACCTTTGTACTAAATTGTTGTTTACCATCGGTTGAAAAAACTGTTATCGTTGCATGTTTAGCAGCCTTTGCATGTGTCAACACCAAAACTTGATTTACAGGATTAGGATAAACCATTAAGGATGCTGACGCTTTTGTAGTAATTGTAATGACCGCCGAGTACTTATAACTACCATCTTTATCTACCATCTTTAAACGATAATATCCAACTCCATGTAAAGGATACTTATCAGCGTATTGGTAATTAGCGGTTGCTGTATTCTTTGCATTAATTTCACTTAGTACGTTGAATTGTAAACCATCACCACTTCGCTCAATACTAAACATACCGCTGTTTACTTCATTGGCTGTTTTCCAAAGTAAATTAACAACTGAACCTGTGTATGAAGCATTAAATGAAAGCAACTGTAACGGGAGTGTAGTTAACGCCTCTCCTTTTACGATAAAGTTTTTTAACATCGCATATCTGCCTGCGCTACTACTACCACAACTATAGTACAAACGAATAGTTAAGGTTTCGCCGGCCAATAATGTATCTCCGCCATTACCACCTATGGCAATTTTGTAAGTATTGGTTGGCCCACCCGTTTGGTTTGCAATTGCTAAAGGAGAAGCAAATGAACCAACTACGGCAGCACCATTAAAGTCTGTGCCAGACAGGTTGTTGGTGGTGGTGTCTGCCGTTGTAAACCCTGATTTAGAATACACAATTCCTATTCTGGTATTGGATGCAGTATTATAAAAAGCAGCTGTCAATAATATAGAATCTATTCTTACTGTATTACCAGAAGCAGTAATTGTAAACTGTTGATAAAAAGTACGATTAAGATTTCCGCCGGGGCCGCCCACCCCTGTGCCCCAACTGCCATCACCATTGGATGTTGCACCAAATGCCTGCCCAAATTGTGTTGAATATGCTGTAACAGTTAAAGGAGATGTAACTGTTGTACCATTTGAAAGAAACAGTTTATTAAAAGTTGGTGTACTAGCAGCTACACTGGATGATCTTACAGTGACATCATCACTATTATTGGCGATTAAGGGCCATTGTTGAATTACAGCAGAGCTGATAGCTGGTGCATTAACAGCAACGCCACTTACTGCTCTATTTACCGTAGTTGCATTGGTGCTTGTATGTACAATATTTCCGTTGTAATTATTTGCTGTAGTGGCATTTAATCTTACTGTAATAGTTGTATTTCCAACTATTCCACTAGTAGCGGTTAATGTAAGTGGTGAACTATTTGTGTACCAATTGGTGCCGCCATTATTGGATATTTGAAAATTGGTCGGCGGTGTGATAGTAATATCACCTTGTAAATCTAAGCCCGACAAAGTATAGGTTTGAGTAGGAGATGGATTTCCAATAGTTTGGAAGAAAGTAGCCAAATTAGCTGCTGTATTGATAGTTGGAGCACTGGAGATTTGCAACGTATCTGTTATGTGACTGGCATACCCTGATTTTGATGCCTGTATGTAGTAATAATAAATACTACCCGATGGCGGATTTGCATCTGTAGCGGAAAAATTAATGGCGCTGTCATTAGTAGCAATGATTTCTGATAGTTTAGTATAAACGCCATTTCTTGTTGTGGTAGATCGGAATAATTCATATTTAATCTGATCCATTGGCCAACTAATATTCCATCTAAAAGTTGAATTAGGATTACCTTTTGTAGCACTAAAATTAGATACTGCAATTGGTGACGCCTCACTATTACAAATTCCCGCTATAACTACACATGGATTCCAACTACCAAAAATATTTGCGGTGGTATAGTTAGCTGCTTGCATGGCATTTAATTGAAAAGACCAAGGTACTCGTTGACTAACATCCACAATATTTCCATTGTAAAAACGACTATTGTATTCACCATAATTAATTAGGCTTGTGTTGGTTCCCGCATCCCAAGTTACCCAACCTTCTGCTCTTATTTTATCGCTCAATCTACTGTTTAATATTACCGTTTTATTTTCTGCCAAAGGGCTACTTCCGGTTGAATTTTGCCAAGGTCTTCCAAAATAATAAGTGGTGTTTCCTACATTCGCAGGAAACAAACAATCTCTAAAAATGTAACCATAAGTTTGACCCGGTGGTGTATTAGCTGCGGTAATATAAGAACTACCTGACGATGTTCTTGCCTTAGCATATACTATGGTTGAATCAAATATAGCTACTGAACTACCGAAGATAAAATCTATGATTCCGTCAATATAGCAATTCTTGAAATAATGACGTGGAGTGCCAGAGCCCTTAATGTATAATGTATCCTGATTGCCTAAAAAGCGACAATTCTTAAATACTGCTCTATCTGCATTAACCAATACTGCAACTGCTTGTAAACCGGTTTGACCAGCAGCATTGGCAGAATCATAATTAAACGTGTTGGCAAATGTGATATCTACGGCAGTAAAATCTGTAGCATTAATGGTAAAGCTAGCGGAGTTTTGTGTTCCGAGAATAGTAGCTGGATCATCGTAATACACAAAAACATTTGCCACGCTTTCGCCAATTAATTGCAAGTTGATTTTATTAGATGCAATCGTAATTTTCTCTCTGTATTTACCATTTTTAATGAATATCGAATATGGAGTAGCACTATTAGTAGGTGCTGCATTAATAGCTGCTTGAATGGTAGTGAAATTACCGCTGCCATCTTGTGCAACAGTTACATCATATGCTTGAGCAGAAAAAAAAGCAAGAAATACAAACGCAAAAACGAAAGACAATAACTTAATAGTGAAAGGATTTTTCATGGCAAAATTGATTAAGCAACCGGTAATATTAATGCTCAAGTTGGCGAAATAAATAATATAGAAAAAAATAATCTACGCAAACGATTTCGTTGATAATCAACAAAAAAGGGAACCCGAAGGCCCCCCTTTAACTAATGTACTAAAATGGAATTATTCTACTACTAATTTCTTACTCAATTGCGCATTATTTCCAATCAAACGCAAAGTATAAACGCCGCTTGTAATGCTCGGATTTAAGGCAATTGTTTGACTAATTGTACCACCATCAGTTACAATTGATTTATTTAAAATTTGCTGACCTAATTGATTAAACAGTTGTACCGAATAAGTGCCTTTTTCTAACCCAGCTAATTGCAAACTGAAATCTTTTCCTTTAACCGGATTTGGAGCAATCACCATATCAGCACGGCTCTTACCAATATTTACTTTAAGTACAGCTGTATATTTAATCGCACCATCTTTATCTACACTTTTAATTCTGTAGAAATTAACGCCTTGGTTAGGGGCTGCATCAAACCAACTATAATTAACAGTTATTGTGCTGTTGCCTTTTGAAGCAATGGTTGCACTTGCAGTGAAGTTGTTTCCATTGATAGATTTTTCGACAATATAGTTTTCAGTATTGATTTCTGAAGCAACACTCCATTCTACCTGAATACCTGTATTTTTTTGGAATGCTTTTGCACCTGAGAATACAACCGGTAATGCTGAAGTATTAGCAACGATGAAATTGCCAAATGCAGAGAAACCACTTGCAGTTGCAATATATGGATCGCTTACTGTTCCAGAACCGGTTACAGTTGCAGGCGTTGTAACCCATGCACTGCCGTTCCAACGAGCAATTACTGTTGCAGAAGCAGGATTAAAGCCTGAGGCTTGATCTGCAACCACCCAACCTAATTTAACAGTAGCATCACTACCACCAGCAACTACTTCTCCAATTGTCCATTGTTTGGTAACAATTTTTGTTGCATCAGCGACTGTATTGTCAATTGTATTTTTTACTGTGACATTCATTACATCTGCAGTACCAGCATTATTAATGATAGCAGGATTATAGCTTGTACTCACACCAATTGGGAAAAGCACATCTGTATTGTTTACTGTTCTTCTATACGTACCATTACCCGTTACTTTAAAATAGTAAGGCAATATAATATTAAGTGTTGTTGTATTGGTTGCATCTACTAAACCACTTGCTCCAATATTTAAGTTTAACGTACCAAGACCACCAGAGTTACTAGTTGTTGCCAAAGCAGAGCCTACTTTAAAAATACCATTTACATTTAATGTGATACTAGATTCAACATTTTGCAATGGACCCAAATTACTACTGATATTATTCATGGTTTGGGTATTGGCACTTACATCTAATGTACCATTAATGTTGTAGGTATAACTACCACCAGTACCGGTAGCATTGTTAGAATGAAAATATCCATCGGCAGCAGAAATCGTTATTGTTTTACCAGCGTTAATCGTAAATGTGTACACATCAAGTACATTTGTACCACTATAAACAGCTGATAAGGCATAGTTAGCTGTTTGACTCAACGTCATATCTTGATCAACCGTAAAACCTAACACTCTGTTTCCAAGACCACCAGGCATTCTAATTCTACCGATGTTACAAGAACCGCTACCAGATTGAGTGATTGTGGCCGCATTGGTTCCAGGCTCATAAAATAGACCATCGCCAGCACCACCAATTGTTCCATTATTGACAACTGGCCAACTTTGGGGGAAAGTAAATCCAGTACCTCCGTTTGCAATTTGTAATCTTCTTGCAGCCGTTTCATTAGCCCATAATTTACCAGTAGCATCTACAGTTAAACCTATGCAACTTCTGTTTGCGGCATTCATAGAAACGGTATGACCACTTCTGATATATACATAATGTGTACCACTTGGGGTTGTAGTTGCCGCAGTACCTGTACCTAAAGTACCGGGTGTATTGGTAGCATTACCGGTAAAAGTTTCCCATACTGCAGTTGAATTCCAGTTGCCAGAACTTAACGTTGCGTAGATAGTTGGGAACTGCGCCATTAAATTGGCAGAAATGATTGTACAGAAAAGTAGTGTAAATATTTTTTTCATAATGGCTTATTTATAGTATAAAATTATCTTTTAGAATTTCAGCAATGAGATATCGTTGTTACTTTATTTACGCAATCGTTTCCGATAACCTATCCCTTGGTTATTTTGCGGACAAAGCTTTGTTTAGCCAATTTGAATCTAATGAAATATACCCCCTTAGGTAAAATTGAAATGTCAATCTTATTCATACCTCTTATCAGATTGAGATTATTGATAACATTCTTACCAGTAAAATCAAAAATGCTTGCATTTACTTTTTCATTAAATAAACTTTTTATAAACAAAGTATGTGTTGCAGGATTGGGTGCAATCGTCAACTCTTTTGCAAATTGAATATTTGCAATACTTGTAGTTAGATTTGTTTTACTCGTTACAAAAAAACTACCCAAAGCACTGGTGGTAAATTCTAAGTAGTAGCCATTTTGATAAGTACCAAACACAGCAGTATTGGTTGGGATAATGATTTCACCGGTTCCGGAAGTGGGTAGCTGAGCCGAACAAGTTGTTGTAGCTGTTCTAACGATTCTCAAATCACTTAGTGCAGCTATAGTGTTATCGGCTAATTTTAACGCATTGTATTCCGCTGCAGATAAATAGAAGCGAACCAATAATGGCGATGATAGTGATGAAGTAGCACTGATGGTTATGTTTCGGTTGAGACATGCTTTACCCATTCCATCTACTCGATTGGTAGTTGTTACCAAGTAACTCCCATTAATTTCTCCTAACACAGTATTATCTAATATACCAACAACAATATTCATCGTATCGGTAGAAATAAATTTTGCATAATTAGTATCTTTTAAATACTGCCAATTGCCAGCATTTGTTAAAAAAAATTTATTGGCATTGATGCATGTATTGTTTATTCCATAAGCAACAATCGTATCTCCATTTAAATAATTTTCTAGGTGGGTAAACCCATTGGTACTTATTCCCTGACGGTCATTAGCGTTATTCGGATTTAACCCTCTTCGTGTTTCCCACTCATCGGGCATACCATCTTTATCTGCATCTACAGGTGCTGTTGTACTATTTAGTGTAGGCCAAGCATTTACTGTTTGAGCAAATGCGGTACCGTGAGGAAACCCACCTTGTACATCAATAATTCTACCGGTTCTATTTCGAACATCATTAGCAATACGTTGGTCTAATGTATCTCTCTTTGGCAATGAAGCACCAGCAGCATGTAGTACTAAATCGTACGCTACCGAAGTAGCATGTGTAGTGATAGCATCAAATGCAAAAGGTGTTGTCATTTTAGATTGATTGGTATCTGCCAAACCACCACCACTCATGGCTGCACCCAACCAATTGTTATTAGTAATGGCAGTTGAACCATCTACCACATTACCCAACACAAAGTATTTACCATAGGGTAACGCCGGTGATGTTTGTTTACCAGGATTAATTACCATAAATCTTCTGTTAATGCCAGATGTAGAACTGCTCGGTGTATTAGGCCCGTACTTATAATAGTTGTTTACAATATTATAGTTCCCCCCTTCTCCACCATTTACGTTATAGTCACTCCAATTATAAATGACATTATTTCTGAAGTCGGCATTTTCGCTACCAATTACCGGACTAGAGGAATTGGGCAAATTCCTGCTGCCATCAAACCTTGGTGCTCTTCCTTTAATGTGAGCAATCAGATTGTGGTGTAAGGATGCTCTTCTGCCACCCCAAATACCCCCATAAGCATGTTGCTGAAAGTCGGTATCACCAGACTCAAAATGATAAGAATAATTCAGTGGTTCAGAAATGATATTCCACTGTAATGTTGTGCTATCACCTCTATAAATGCTACATGCTTCGTCTGCACTCCAACTCATGGTGCAGTGATCAATAATGATATTTTTTCTACCAGTTCCAGATAATGCATCACCATCACCGCTTCCATTCACCATGCCTAAATTTTGAAATCGATCACCAAGCCTAAAACGTATAAATCGTACAACAATATTATCACCACTAATACTAACTGGATGATCTGCAATACAAATACCATCACCTGGTGCTGTTTGACCAGCTATCGTTGTATTTGATCTTATTTGCAGAGGAGCCGTTAACCGAATCGTTCCCGATACTCTAAACACAACAGTACGTGGGGTACTAGCTGCACCATTAGAAAGTGCATAGCGAAAACTTCCAATCGAGTTGACATCTGTAAGGTTGGTTACTTCATAAACTGTAGTAGGTGTTGTAGCTGTTCCCCTTCCGCCTGTTGCAAATCTACCATAGCCTTCGGCACCGGGAAATGCAATTAATTGGGCAAACAAATTGACCATGCAAAAAAGACTAGAAATAAGCAGTACATATTTTTTCATACGCAACAATCAATGACACAAATTCTGAAATAAATACAACTATTATCTAGCAATCTACGCAATCGTTATCATTGGACTAAACTGTTTACATACATTTCAATATTGGTGTAAAAAGCATGTAGTGATTTTTTTGCGGCATCGGTTTTGTCGTTAGGATTAAGCCCTTTTGCTGCTTCCCAAGTATCAGGTATTCCATCTCCATCGGCATCTTTTTGAGCAATGCCAACCTGTAAATTTGGCCAAGCATCTATCGTTTTTTCATAAGGAGTGCCATGAGGATAGCCACCTTGTACATCAATAATTTTACCAGTACGATTAAGCACATCATTGATAATTCTTTTATCCAGCGTATCTCTTTTAAAACTTGCGCCAACTTTAGCCAAAACTGCATCATATGCATCCCAAGTAGATTGTGTTACAATTTCTACTGATGGTATTGGTTGTACTAATTTAGATTGCTTAATTTCTTTATCAGTTCCATTATTCCATTTAACACCACTCCAATTATTTTTGGTAACATCAAAATTGCCATCTACATAATTTCCATTTACATAGAACTGACCAAAAGGAATATCTGGGTCTTTTTTATAAGGATTAAAAATTTGGAATTTGACTTTTTCTGAAGTGTTTGGCCCGAACTTATAATAATTATTCACTAAATTATATCTACCACCTTCTGCTCCATAAATATTATTACCGCCCCAATTGTAAATGACATTATTTCTAAAATCTACAAACTCCATATCGGGTAAAATATTTCTATTGCCTTCGAATCTTGGGGTACGACTTAAACAATGAGCATAGAGGTTATGGTGCATAGAAGTGTGCCTACCGCCAATAATTCCACCATAACCGTGCCTTTCAAAATCAGTATCCCCAGTTTCAAAATGATAAGAATAGTTTAAGGGCTCTGCAATTAAATTCCATTGTAAAGTGGTGCTATCGCCTGCATACACACTAAATGCTTCATCAGTACTCCAACTCATACTACAATGATCGATGATGATATGTTTTCTTCTGCTTCCCCCAAAGGCATCATCATGGCCACTGCCATTTACCATTCCTTTGTTTTGATTTTTATCTCCTAGTCTAAAACGCATAAAACGTACTATTACGTTATCTCCTTTAATTGAAACGGGATGATCTGCCAAACAAATACCATCACCCGGTGCTGATTGCCCTGCAATAGTGGTATTCTCTGGAATATTTAATGGCGATTCTAAATGAATTGTTCCTGCAACAGCAAACACAATAATGGCCGGCTCTTTCAACTTTAATCCTTTTCTAAGACTTCCCTCTCCATCATCATTAAGATTTGTAACCACAAATACTTTACCACCTCTTCCTCCTGTTGTATATTTTCCGTAGCCCTCAGCTCCTGGAAATGCAATAGCTATCGTATCATCAGGAATAGCTGCTGCTATTACTTTTCGAGCACAGCTTTCTTGCAATATGCAGGTGACAAAAGTCAAGAGTAAAAAAATATTATTCTTCATGATAATGCGATTTAAAAAGGCTGCCGTTAAGCAGCCTTTTATTAAAATTCAATGGGGGATATCATTAGTAACCCGGGTTTTGAACCAAGTTAAAATTTGCATCTCTTGATGGCTGTGGTAAAGGGAATAATTCTGATTTACCAGTTACAAATCCTGTAGCCAATCTATCTCTCGATGTTGTAGCTACTGCTGCTGTCATCCAGTTTACTCTTGTAAAACCAGTTATAGCAGATGATGTTGGACCAATGGCATAGAATGAGTTCATCCATAAACCACTCATGGTATTATCATCAGATGCATTATTATTTTTATAATACATGAATTGCGGTAATGTACCATTGGTAGCGTATGCAGGAAAACCTGCCATGTATGTTGGCTGAATGAGGCTATTACCGTTGGCCATATTGGTTAGATTATTCTTTGTTTCTGTAAAAGCTGTGTTCATTAAATTCCAACGCATTAAATCATATTTTCTAATTCCTTCTCCTCCTAACTCTAATGCTCTTTCTCGTACCAACGCTTTAAAGAATGCATCTTTACTTAAGCCTGCAGGCAAATCAACTGTTGGATCTACTGCAGTTAGGGACTTACCAAAACCTCTTCTTCTTACTATATTGATGGCATTGTATGCACTAGCGGTTGCACCATTTAATTCGTTTTCTGCTTCGGCGTACATTAAGAGCACATCTGCGTAGCGCAAAATTTGCCATTTTAACTGAAAGTACTGTGCGTTGCTTGTTGGTGCAACTACAGGATTAGTCATCCAATCTCTTCTATATTTTCCATCATTCATAGCAGTGCTTGCTAAGCCAATTTTGGTTGTACCATTTGCGGCAACATTATATATTGCAATAGTCACATCTCTACGCAAATCGGTTGAATCAAATAAATAAAAATAAGTTGGTAATGGATTGATACTGCTATTGCCCAAATTGTTCACTCTAGGGCCATTATAATAACCCAATTTGGTATCTGCTACTGAGCCGCCGCCAATGCCTGTTGCTTGAAACATTAACTCCCCTTGAGGATCAGCAATTGCTCTAGCACAAACTTGATCTTTCCATAATGCCTTATAACTAGGATTGAGACCATGTTTACCGGATGTGATGATATCGTTACACTCCTGTTTGGCAATTTGATAATATTGTTGAAAGTCTGCGGCACGTTGCATACCGCCTGTTTGACGCAGTTTGAAACCACCTCTAAACAAAGCAATTCTTGCTCTTAGTCCTTTCACAGTTCCTTTGGTGATTCGTTCATCTACCGGGTCGCCAATAGCAGCAAGTTCGTCTCTCCAAGGCACTAAATCAGCAGCTACTCTCAAATCTTCTAACAAACGATTGTACAAAGTGTCTGCATTCGCTCTCATTGGGAAAGGATCAGCTGTTGCTTGAGCATAACCCGGTTGAAAGTGAGCAGGTAAATCTCCCCAGTTACGAATAGCTTCAAAATAATACTGAGCCCTTAATGTTAAGGCTTCTCCATGCATACGACGCAGTTGCTTTTTCTCTTGTTCAGAACCACTGTTGTACATATCCATTTTGGGAATCTTATCGATGCAAATATTAGCAAATTCAATTCCCTGAAACAATTGATTAAATGGTCTTTCTAATTGCGCATTACTTGGTGTTAATGTAAAACGAGCCATATCTCTTCTATCATTATCACCTGCACCACTTGGCCCTTGCATTTCATCATTATCTACCGGATAATAAAGACTCATTCGAATGCCATAACCTTGGTCTCCGGTTAAACGACTGTACACCCCGGCTAACGCTTGATAGGTAGTAGTTACATCTTTAAAAACAAGGTCTGGACCAGTAGAAGTGATAGGCTGTTGATCGAGGTATTTTTTACAACTGCCTAATACAAATACACTTGTTAAGGCAAGTAACATTTTAATGCTGATTAATTTATTATACTTCATTTTCATATTGCAGAAATATTATCGTTAGAAAGAAACGTTTACACCAAAAATATAAGTACGACTTTTGGGATATGCTGAATAATCAAGATTAGGTGTTAATGGGCTACGTCTTACACTTACTTCAGGATCAAACCCGCTGTAACCGGTAATTACAGCCAAATTGTTGGCAGTAGCATAAAAACGCAAACGGTCTAATTTTAGTTTTGCCAATGCTTTTACTGGTAATGTATAACCTATAGTAATGTTATTCAGTCTAAGGAATGAACCATCCTCAATTGCCCAAGAATGCGGGAAGAAAGCACCTGCACCTGTAATCGGTCGCCATAATGTGGCGTTTGCATTTAAAGCTGCCAATGCTGTAGGATCGGTTACTCTTTGACCATTGGCATCAATGGTTCTCCATCTGTTTTCAACCATTCCTAACATATTTGCGTTGGGGGTATAGCCATTGATGAATTCGATATTATTGGCATTATATATATCACCACCAATTACAAAGTTTACAAAGATGCTAGCATCCCATTGCTTATAGGTAAACTGTTGGTTTAAACCACCTGTAAAGTCAGGAGTTGGATCGCCAATAATTTTTCTGTCATTATTTACATCTACTACACCATCGCCATTCAAGTCTTTGAATTTAATAGAACCTGGCTGCGGTGCACCAATAATACTTGTGTTGTTTACTACACCAGCCTTTAAAGTATATGTATTGGTAGTAGCATTATAATCAAAATCAGATACTTTATAAAATCCGTCATTCACTAAACCCCACATAGAACCAACAGGGTCACCTATGCGTACAATATAATCTGTTGGCTGGCCAGATACACCCCAACTAGGTGCCGGAAAAAATGCGTTCATACCTCTACCCAAAGCTTCAACGGTATTTTTATTATGTGAGATGTTGAAATTAGCTGTCCAAGTGAAATTATTTTTCGGCTTACGCATTACTGTAGCATTGATTTGCAACTCCCATCCTTTGTTGGACGTTTCACCAATATTTTGCAATTGGGTAACATAACCATAGGTAGAGGCAATAGGCACATCAAGTAACAAATCTTTTGACTGATTCAAATAATAGTCAAAACTAATGTCTAATCTTCCTCTTAATAATCCAATATCGAGTCCAAAGTTTTGATTAACTAGAGACTCCCACCTTAAATTTTCATTAACTAAGGCGGTTGAAGTAAAAGCTGGAACTATGTTTCCATTGAGTGAATAAAACAATTGATCGTTACGGAAAGTAGTTTGATACAAATAATCACCGATACGATTGTTACCTACTGTACCATAACCAATTCTTAGTTTTAGATTATTGATATTTGTACTGTTTTTTAAGAAATCTTCTTTAGATATAACCCATGCTAAGGAACCAGAAGGGAAATAGCCCCATCTTTCGTCTGCTGCAAATTTAGAAGAGCCATCAGCTCTCACATTTATTTCAGCCATGTACTTGCCTTTGTAACCATAATTTACCCTAGAGAAAAAAGATAAGCTAGTGTATTTAGATTTAAACAAACGAGGCAATCCTTTTACAGTTCCCAAATTGGTTTCGTTGAATGCCTTATTAGGATAGGTGTTTTGCGGATAATTTTCAATTGTTCTACCATGTGTGTGGGTTTCTAATTGATAGGTTTCTTCTCCTAAGATTACAGTCAAATCATGCTTCTTCTTATAATTCTTCAAGCTATAAGTAAGCACATTAGAATTTGTAATTACTTTTCGTGTAGTAGAATCTAAACTAATAATTGGTTTTGCAGCACCCTGAATTCGAGAGTAAGGCGTTAATGAATCGCTGAACTGCTTGTCAATTTGATCATTTGAATCGTAACCAAAAACAGATCTAAAAGAGAGTCTTTTATTGATATTGTAAGTAATATTGGCATTTATGTTCAAAGCATTGGTACGTTTTGTTCTGTACTCTGCCCGGGCCAATAAAATGGGGTTTACTAATGACAATCCGTTACCCACATTATCTTCTGCCAATGGGTCATTATCATCAATATCTTGTCCGGTAGACAAGAATGGCCTGTATTTCACAGCACTTCTCAAACGGTTGTAAGCACTGCCTTTATCATCAGAAACACCTGCACCCAATACTTCTTGGTTGGTGTATCTAAACCCTGCTCCAACTTTAATTTTATCGGTAATTTTATAATCACCTTTAAAATTTAATAAGTGCCGCTTGTACTCTGAATTCAATACAATAGCTTTATCATTATTGTGTGTGTAATTAAAATTATAGGTAGCTTTTTTCGAACCTCCACTAAAGCCGGCATTATGAGTAGAGGCAATACCCGTTCTTCCCATCATTTCTCCTTGCCAATCTACGCTTTCAACATTTTTATAATTTACCAATGTATCCCATGTGCCAAAATCATTTCTAAAATTGATACTGTCGGCAGTGCTTGCTAAAGAACGTTCATAGTTGTATACCAAGAATTCATAAGGTGAAAGTACTGGCAATCGTTTAGCCAAAGTTTTTACACCTACAAATCCGTTGTAATGCATTTTCATTTTGCCCGGCTTACCGCTTTTAGTAGTAATGATAATTACACCATTAGCACCTCTAGCACCGTAAATAGAAGTTGCTGCGGCATCTTTCAAGACATCGATAGTCTGTATATCTTGAGGTGCAACAACATTCAATGCATTTTCTACCTGCACCCCATCTACAATATATAATGGCGAGTTATCTTGTGTAATAGACATACCACCACGTACCCTAATTCTTACTTCTGCATCGGGAGAACCTTCGGCAGTTGTTGCAGTAACACCGGCTAAGCGACCATTCAACATTTCGGCGGCCGAGTTAATGGGTATATCTCTTAATTGCTTGGCATCTACTGAAGCTACAGATGCCATTACATCTTTTCGTCTTACGGTTTGATAACCGACAACAACTACATCGTCAATTTGATTAACATCTTTTTCTAATGAAACAGTTATCGACGATGTCGGGTCTGCTTTTACATTTTTAGATTTGTAACCAGTATAACTAAAAATTAAAGTGACCTTTTTATTATCTACTACTCTTAGTGTAAACTCACCTTTTGAATTTGTTTGTGTACCTCTAGACGTGCCACTCACAACGACACTGACACCTGCAAGTGGAGCATTGGCAGAGTCAGTAACTATTCCTTTAATCTCTGCTGTTTGTGAAAAAACAGCAACGGAAATGAAACTGCTTAGTAATAGCAGTATTGAAATTTTTTTCATATAACAAGCATTTAAGAGACCCAATCTTTTAATCAGTCTATTATTCAGCTCAAAGTACATAAACTTAAAGGGCAAGTAGTGAGATAAGAATGTTTTTATTTACGCAAACGTTACCGAAACAGCGCTAATTTTCAACTTCTTATGCCCACATAAATTTATTAAAAGAATCGATACTTATTTGATTTAAAATATATCGAGAGTGCCTAATTTTCAGTTAGTTTTAGGCCATCACATTAACCTTGCTATTATGAAATTTGAATCGGTTACTATAAAAGACATTGCTAAGGCTTTGGGTGTTTCTACTTCAACTGTATCGAGGGCTTTAAGGGATAGTTATGAAATCAGTCCTGAAACCAAGCAAATGGTTTTAGAATGTGCCGAAAAACTCAACTACCGTCCTAACCCAATTGCCTTGAGTTTAAAAGAACGAAAAACAAGATCAATCGGTGTAATCGTTTGTGAAATTGCCAATAGTTTTTTTAGTCAAGTTATTAATGGTATCGAGTCTGTTGCATACGACAGAGGTTATAATGTCATCATTTCACAAACCAATGAATCTTACGATAGGGAAGTCATGGATTTGCAAAATCTTTCCTCGAGGGCTATTGATGGTTTATTGATTTCTGTTTCTACCGAAACCTCAGACTTCTCACATATCAAGGAATTGCATGACCGTGGTTTACCAATAGTATTTTTTGATCGCATTACTTCAGATATTAAAACCCATTCTGTAGTTGTAGATAATTTTAAAGGGGCATATGAAGCAACCGAATACCTCATTCAACATGGTTATAAAAAAATAGCAGCAATTGGTAACTCAGAATTTCTTTCCATTACTTCAGAACGAATGGCAGGTTACAGAGAAGCTTTATCAGCCAATGGCTTAAAAGTAGATGACAAGTATATCAAATACTGTTTTTATGGTGGTATGATATTTTCGGAGGTAGAAGATATCATCAATCAGTTATTGGTGATGAAAGAAAAACCAGATGCGATTATTACACTCAGCGATAAATTAACGATGGGCTGTTTAACGACCTTTAAGAGAAGAGGCTTGAAAGTGCCTCAAGACTTGGGTTTGATTGGCTTTTCAAATTCTGATGTGGCTGAGTTAACCAATCCAGCACTTACCGTGGTAAGACAACCGGCTTATGAAATGGGGAAAGCTGCTACCGAATTAATGTTACAATTGATAGAAAGTAAAAGACCCGTTACTCAATTTGAACAACGAATACTGACTCCGGAATTTATTATCAGAGATTCTACTTAATATAATAAATGGGCTAATAATTATTTGATACTACAATACGGCATCATCAAAAGGCATAATGGCGTAACCCACATTAAATAGTACACTTCATTCAATCGATATATGCAATCGTTTGCATAATCTCTTTAGCCAAAAGCCATACAATCGGGTAATTTAGGGCATTGTTTGAAACTACTATATGAAAAAAATTTACGCTTTATTTATCTGCACCGCTTCTTTATTTCAAGCTTTTGCCGCCGAATATTTTGTATCGCCACTTGGCCTTGATACTAACCCTGGAACGATTACCCTTCCTTTTAAAACCATCACAAAAGCGGTTTCTTCTGCATCTGCCGGAGATATTATTTATTTACGTGGCGGTACCCATAGTTATGCTACTCGAATAAATATTTCGAAAAGTGGTACTAGTGCAAGTCGATTAAAATTATATGCTTACCCCGGAGATCCTAGACCCGTGATTGATTTTTCGGCTATGGCTGTTAATTCTAGTAATAGAGGTTTAGATATCGGTGGCAGTTATTGGCACTTTAAAGGATTTGATGTTTATAAAGCTGGTGATAATGGTATGCATATGGATGGCTCTAATAATATTATTGAGTTTTGTGCATTCTACGAAAATGCAGATTCTGGATTACAGTTAGATAATGGCGCTGCCAATAATTTTATTCTTAACTGCGATTCTTATTTTAACAAAGACGCAGCAGATGGCAACGCCGATGGTTTTGCAGCGAAGTTGAATGTTGGTACTGGTAATAAATTTAAAGGATGCAGGGCATGGCAAAATTCTGATGATGGTTGGGATGGCTTGTTGAGTACCGGCTTCACCGGAAACCCATATACCACTTATGATAGTTGCTGGTGTTTTATGAATGGTTATTTAAAATCCGGCGTTGCAAGTGTTGGTAATGGTAATGGTTTTAAAGTAGGTGGCAATAATACACTTCACGATGTTTTACTGACCAATTGTATTGCTGCTTATAATAGAGTTAAGGGGTTTGATCAAAACAACAATAACGGTTCTATGACCCTTTACAACTGTACGGGTTATGCTAATAAGCCCAATTTTGGCATGAATAATAATGACCCCGATCCAGGAAAAGTGATGATTGTGAAAAACAGTGTGTCGTTTGGTGGTTTAAGTAGTGATGCATTTCGTTCCGTTTGCGTAAGAACCAATAATAGCTGGCAACTTACAAGCCCTTCTGTTACCAGTGCCGATTTTATTACTTTAGACTCTACTGGTTTGCGTAATCCTCGTAATGTCGATGGTAGCTTACCTATACTTACCTTTAACTTTATGCGACCATCTGCTAGTAGCAGATTAATCAATGCAGGAACAGATGTTGGTTTGCCATTTAATGGATCGGCACCTGATGTTGGTGCTTATGAAACTGCAGCACCCTTACCCATTTCATTAAGTAAGTTTATCGTTATACAACAGCAACATCATGTTGTCTTGCAATGGACTACAGCAACAGAACAAAACAACAAAGGCTGGTTGATTGAAAGAAGTGTACCGGGCAGTAACAACTGGACAAAACTTGGTTTTGTTGCCGGGGCAGTAACAAGTAATAGTCTGCAACAATATCAGTTTGTTGATAAAGAAGTATTCAATACCTGTACTGCTTTTTTGTATCGATTAGTTCAACAAGACATTGATGGCAAAACAACTTATAGCAAACAAGTATTGGTTAATTGTAGTAAAGCCAACTTTATGGCTGTTACTGCCTTTCCTAATCCGGTTACAGACATAACAACACTTAAAATGCATTTACCTTCAGATACTGAGATTGCTTTACAACTATTTGATGCTACCGGACATTTTGTAGCCAATATTTTCGGAGGTTTCAAAGCTGCAGGTTCATATAGTATACCCGTTACAATGGGATACTTATCAAGCGGCTTTTATACAGTTGTTTTGAGAACAGCAACAGATAAGATTACTACTACCATAATAAAAAAATAGGTTAGAACTGTTCAGTAATTAACAAAACCACTTCTGCATATTCGAGGTGGTTTTTTTATTTTAATGACTAGCATTTTTACACATAACTTCAAATACATTTTCAATATTAGTACATCCTAATAATTGTGTATGTATGGCTTTCGCTTTCAGAAAATAAAAATGCTATCAATACCTCCATCCTTATTTAAAATGTATTTTTTGGAATTATTAACCGCCTCACTTTCATAATAATTCAATCTTCTATACTAATTGTTCAAACTCGTTTATTGAACATATTAGTTTAAATAAGGTGGTTGAAAACCATTACAAATCTTCATATAGTTTACTAATAATGTACTTTAAATAGTAAAATAATTTAGAATCAAGCACTTAAAATGCTCCTGAATTTGAGAATGATGTTTTGACTAAACAACAAAAGAGCCGACGGTTTAGTCAGCTCTTTGTATAATATAACTGGTGATTATTATTTGAGTATTGTTACACTGCCTGCAATTGGTGTACTAATGACACCTAAATGAATGATATAATAGTAAGTGCCTACCGGCAATGGCGACCCCTTATAAGTGCCATCCCACGGAGTACTATAGCCCCCTTGTGAAGTAAATACAGGCTGTCCGCTTCGATTATATACATCTACCCTTGCCTGACTATAGGTATTGAGATATGCAATATTCCACCTGTCATTAATACCATCTCCATTAGGACTAAATGCATTTGGAATAACAGGCTGTTTAAATAGTCTTACTTTAATAGTATCTGTGCCACTACAACCAGCACCGTTTGTTACTTGTAAGAGGTAATCAATATCATCGATTGGATTGGCAGTTGGATTACGAACAGTTGTACTATTGAGGTATAAGGACGGTGTCCACAAATAAGAAGCATTATTACTAGCCCCTGTAATATTGGGCATTAAAGTAATTGAATTACCCTGTAAAACATACACTTCGTTACCGCCATCAACAATTGGATAATCATCTACAATTACCGGAGTAGTTGCTGTATCACTTATACATCCTTTCGTATTAAATACATACAAGCTAACAGTGTAACTGCCACTATTGGCATAAGTATATGCAGGATTTTGTTGTAAGCTAGACCCATTATCACCAAATCTCCAATGCCATTCGTTTACAGGCCAGCCCATTCCGTTACTAGCATCTACAAAATTCATATTATCTCCTAAACAAATCTGTTTTGTAATAGGATTAACTGTAAATGCTGCTTTAGGTTGAGGAAAAATATTACTGAATATTTTACTGGTTGAATCAACACAACCTGCACCACTAATTACCTTTAGTTTAACAGTATATGAACCTGCAGCAGTATAAGTATGTGTAGGATTTTTAACAGCTGATGTACCGCCATCACCAAAAGTCCACACATAATTGAAACTAGCAGCTGTACCATCACTAATGGTAGATGCATCGCTGAACAAACCACTACCGTTTGGCAAACAAATAGAAAGCGGCATGTTGAAATCAACAACAGGCTTAGGATGGATAGTAATTGTTTTTGAGCCTGTTCCTGCAACATTATTACAGCCATTTGATGTTACAATTTGTAAGGTAACCGTATAATTTCCAGTTGTTGGATAGGTATAAGTAAAAGGTGTATTGTTATTTCGGATAATAATAGGAGAACCATCACCCATCGTCCATCTCCATTCTGTAATTGTTCCTGCACCTGCAGTAGAACTATCCGTAAACACCACAGTATTGCCAACACATGATGGTGAGCTGATACCAAACTTGGCTTGAGCTGCAGGCCATACGGTAATATTACCATTGCTAGAATCTCGGCAAC
This sequence comes from Methylophilus rhizosphaerae, assembly GCA_943370285.1. Taxonomy (GTDB): domain Bacteria; phylum Bacteroidota; class Bacteroidia; order Chitinophagales; family Chitinophagaceae; genus CALRQJ02. Next base: position 30,404 of record CALRQJ020000020.1, read on the forward strand.
CAGCTGTATTTATATATACATATTTGATAGGATGCGTTCCTGCACCTGCGGTTATAGGATTAAAAGCGGCCGGAGGAGTAATACCAATGCCTGAATAGACGAAATTGCCCGCCATACCACTCGTTTCACTACCAGCAGTTAAATTTCTAATTGGTGCATTTATGCAAATTCCCGGTTCTGTTCCAAAGGTGGTTAGCGGAGATGCATTCACAATAATCGTCTTCACGGTATCATGTACACATGTGCTACCAGAGAATGAACGGAAACGAACAATATACGATTTTGTAAGTGGCGTTTGAAATGTCGGATATTTATGGCTATATACTCTGCCAATCATCGGATTGTTATCAGTTACCACCACACTAGGATTAGCGATATCATCCCAAATAATTTCAACCTTTGAAATAGCACCAATAGCAATGGTACTTGTATTTGAAATTTTTACACTATCGTTTGCACATAATACACTACCCAATACCGAGAAATTAGCAACCGGTCTTGTTCCAGTAATAACAAATGGTTGAATAGTGGTATCCACACAACCTTGTGCTGATGTTACGATAAGCGATACAGGATAAGACCCCGCAGCCGTATAACTATGCTGACCATTTTGGGCAGTAGATACATTGGCTCCGCCGGATGAAGGATTGCCAAAATTCCATTGGAATGTAAATGGCAGTTGGGTACCATCATTGGGTGTAATAAAACTGGTATCTATAAAAGTAATACTGCCACTTGATAGACAAGAGCTAGGCAATATAAATCCTGCAACAGGCAAAGGATTAACCTTAATACTCCAAGCTGCAGAGGTATCACTTACACAACCTTTGTTTGACTGAACAGCCAATGTAACTTGGTATGTACCAATAGCAGTATACACATGATTGGGATTTTGAACCGTATCAGTTGTATTATCACCAAATTTCCAAAACCACTTGGTAATTGTTTGTCCTGTTCCACTGCTATTATCGTTAAAACGAGCAGTATCTCCCAAACATAATTTTGGAAGAGCAGTGAATGTAGCAACCGGTTTCGTAAATACTTCTGTTAGTGGAGTAGTTTTTGTTCCTACACATCCATATTTAGAAGTAGCTGTTAACAAGACATTATACCCGCCTGTTGGTGGTGTTGTATTTGGGAATATATGTGTGGGACTAAAGGTTGTAACCGTTGGGCTACCGTCGCCAAAATTCCAAACATAAGTAATGGTATTAATAGTTGTATCACTGATAGTAGTTGTATTAATAAAGCTTGTACTACCGGGCAAACAAACACCAGCCGGCGGTGTGAAGTTAGCTGTAGGGTTTGGTCTTACTGTAACTTGTTTTGAAAAAGTAGCTGTACATCCGCCAGAAGTTTCTACTACTAATGTAACCATATAAACACCTGCATTGGCAAAAGTATGATTTTGAAAAACCGAAGTATTGGCAACTACTACAGGTGTTGCATCACCAAAATTCCATGTCCATTTAACGATGCTACCTCCTAAGCCTGCATTAGAAGATGAATCTGTAAAGGTTGCAATAGCACCGGCACAAATGGTATCTCTTACGCCATACTTAGCCGTTAACACCGCTGTCATATCTAATACTTTTGTAGTATCTGCATAACAGCCAATACTATTGATGGCTCTTAATTTGATATTATAAACACCGTTACTGGCATATACTTTAGTTGGATTTTGATTGATGGTATCGGTGGTGTTATCTCCAAAGTCCCAACGCCATTTTACAATATTAAATCCATTGCCACCTGATTGGTCAAATAGTTTAACAGTATCGCTAACACAAGGATCATATTGAATATTGAAATCAGCATAACCCGGATCTGAAATATTAATATTAAAGCTAAAAGGTGTTTGACTACCACACTGAGAAGCAAAAGTACCTGCCACTATACCCGTGATATTATAACTACCAGCCGAACTAAAAGTATATGTAGTAGGATTTTTATATACATAATACGTAACTCCATCTGTAATAAAAGTACTATCTGATGTTGGGTTATTGATGGTTACATCTGCCTGAGGCGATATTCCGGGTACTAAACTCATATTCCATTTAATACTAGTAACCGTTGCAGGTGCATAAGGCAATACTGCTTTAAGTGTAATTGGATTATTAGTACAAGAATTATTTGCCGTATTATTTATTAGATAAGGATTATCAATAAACAATGGCTTAGTTAAATCTTTGATATTTGTACCGGCGTTGTAACCATAACTTTCGCCACTTCCCATACCATATGCAATAGCTACAAATACTGAATCAGAATACAAACGATGTGCAGCATTTGGCGCTACTCTAAACTTAGCATAATAGTAATTCGTATCACTAGGATGTTTCTGAAAAGCATTTTGAATAGAAATCGTTCCGCCGGGATCGTAACATGTAGTTGCATTAGCACCAACTTGACTACGGCCGGTATCGCAACTATTTAAGCCATTTAATCTGAAACTAGCGATGCCACCTTTACGAATGATGACATTGATGTAGTGACCATTTGCGGTTGGGCTAGATTTTTTTATGCCAGCAGAATATACAGTTACATTATTAATAGCTTGTTGCACCGGACTTAAAATAATCATCTCTGGGTCGCCATCACCAGCAAAACCTTTTGAAGTATTACACTGACCAGCAACAATAAATTGTGTAACATTAATGGGTTTATCGCTTTCTATTAAATTAGGCCGAGGGCCTTCAATTTGATAATACTGGTTATTGATTAAACCGGTAAGCGGTGTTGTACGAGCCGGATTATTAACCCATACTTGCGTAGTAGGATCACTAACATGAATTCGGAAAACATTAAACTCCATTGTTTTGGTAGGAACGGTGATATATTTTGTACCCCATGCCACACTTGGAAACATTTGCTGAATCATGTGATCTGAACCAGAAGTGGCAGAACAGGTATTTGCATTAACCAAACATCTGCCATTACCGCCAAAAACAGCTATTTTTTTATCACAATCGGTTCTCACTTTACTACCGGTCAAATCCAAACCATTTGCAGCATTTCCAGATCCTTGAATAAAACCCATTGCGTTAAAAACTTGACCTTTATTAAGATAGATTGGACCATGCTCTACATTCTTTGCATACTTAACATTACCTGCAGCATGGCCATCCGAAAAGATGGTAGCCGCAGAAGAATCCAAAATGTCCTGACTTGGTGTGAACCAGAAGGGTGTATTGTCTTCATTTGCTACTACAAAAAAGAAAGAATTAGGATTGGAGTTATTAGAAAACCCTCCAATGGGTTGTACAGAATTAGTTTGCCCCCCAAAAGCTTGAACAGTGTACGCATTATTCCAAGTATTAGTTGGGAAAAGCATAGCGCCTGCGGCTGAATTATTTTGTGCATAAGTATGCATCCAAACTGAAACGGGAACTCCATTTGTACTGTAGATGTGAATACCTCTTTTGCTTACACCTGTATAATAAAGTCTAGTATCAGGTAAACCGCTTGGGTTCATTTCATCTCCAGGGTCACCTGTAGGAAAACCGGTAACTTCAACCACAGTGCCTGGAGCAACAGTAATATTTTGTCTAGGAAAAGTAGCAGCACCTGGTATGCCAGGTAATTCAACATTTACTACTGCAGCAGGACTACCAACCGGCACAGAAATATATAACGATAATTTTGTTTCATTGGCATCGCCTGCATTTCTATCCATTCGTTCTTGATATCCAAATCCTGTCCAGAAATCAGTGCCTACATTTGTACTAACGTTCGGGTCTGGAATGATAGCACCACTCACATTTACTGTATCTGTTGCTGCAGCAGCAGTTCCTCCACCACTATGCGTTATCGCACCATCCATAGAACCGTAGGTAGCCGTTGACATCTTCACGTAAATCGTAGTATTTACAAAACTGCCGCCATTATAAACTATGTTTAATGGATTAGAAAAAGTACCATTGATACTTGTTGCCATTGTATAACCTGCCGGAGCATTAATTAAAATACTACCTGTTGCAGGATTCAAATGATAGCCGCTGAGTTTATAATTTAAAATAGATGCTGCTGAATTGTATGCGATGTTTCCAAAACTTAATGTTAATGGATTTGCAATCAATATTGGAGCCGGCGCCGCAGTTGTAAATTGTATTTCATTACCATAACCAGTACCCACATTATTAATAGCATAAGCCCTTACATAATAAGTAGTTGCCGGTTGCAGTACTCTCAATATATTGGTAAAGTTATTGCCATTAGCCCCGTTACTTATTTTAGCCGATGCGGTTGTTGGGTTAGGCGTTGTAGCCCAACAAATGCCTTTATCTGTTATAGCTAAACCACCGCTATCAATTGCTGTCCCACCACTCGTAGCTTTGAATGGCAAAATATTGTAAGGTGTTATGGTATTTAATGTTGGCGCTGTTGCAGCATTCGTAGTAAACTGAAGGGTTTGCCCGTAGTACACATTCTTTGCCAAATCAATTACGTAAGCCCTTGTGTAATAAGTTTGACCCGGGGTAAGACCGCTAGCAATATTATTAAAAGCAGCAGTAGCCGATGGCACATTTCTAGTTCTTGTAACTAAATTAGTATCTAGTGGTGTATTGTTAGTACTCCAAATAATTCCGCTTGCCAACAATGGCATGGTACCCGGTGTAACAGTACCATTTACAACTGCATTGTTTTGAGCAGGCGTTACAGTATTGGTTGTAATTGTTGGCGGTGTGCCGGTGGGTACAACATCAATATCCAAAGATGTAATATTCATGTTACCGGAAAAAGTAAACCGCATAAATGTTCCTGCTGGGATAACTGTATTAGGTGTACAAGTGATAGTACCACAAGTTCCGCTGCCTATTGTTCCTGTGTTTGTTGCTGCAACTATATTATAGGTTCCTGTAATAGTAGTTGCAGTTGCAATATTTGTAAGCGTTCTATTACTACCCGTTCCAGTTCCTTTGATAACAATGGAATTAACATTATCTGTTGCTTGAAAAATGAATAAACTACTCCCTGTAGGTGCAGAAATATTATAGCCAAAGCAGGATGTTCCGCCAAAAGTTATTGTACCACCACCTGTAGCTCTGAAATAGGTACCAACATTGGGTTTTTCATAGCCTTTTGAAACAGCATTATAAGTAGTAGGTGCTGCAAAATCATACACTTTTATTAGTTGTGCATTAGTATGAAGACCAAATAAAATAGATAAACTAAAAAAAAGCAGGTATTGAAAGGGCTGCTTTAAGGATGCATTTGAACGCAAACAAGACGACGTAAACAAATGAATTCTAGCCGATGGAGTTATCTTTTTCATGTTGCAAGTGCATTGGTAATGCGAAATCGTTTTTTTATTCTTCACTAACTGATAATTATCTTTTTACGAGATACTGGCACTCAGGCTTTTGCAGCCTGAAATGCCCGTAAATACTGAATAAAAAACAGTTTGGAACAATAACAAGATTACCAATTATTGAACGACCAATAAAGTAATTTTACGCAAACGTTACCGGTAGAATAATGAAAGTTTTGGTAGAAGGTATTTGTATTGAATAGCTGCAAGTATTTGGTAAATTCAAGACTGACTATTCACTATAGACTATCCAGTTTTGAACCATAAAGCCAAATGCGACGCAATGATTCAAAACGCTTTGAAGTCATCCCTCCTGCGTTGGGATGACATTGCTTATTGATTATCATCAGTGGACTGTGGGACATCATCCTTTTTCTTCCGCAACCTTTTCACTCCGTACGCTGCGCCGGCTGCCAAGAGTACACTTAAGCCACCATCGATTGGTGCGCCGGGGTCACCTTCGGGGTCGGGAGGATTGGCACCATCATCATTCGCTGCACTACCTGTACTTGGTGCAGAATAATAATGACTACGGTTCCTATCTTCTTCTTCTTGTTGGCGTCTTAGTCTATCGTCATTGTCTTCGCTGATGCTGCTTGGCGCTTCTTCGTATTCTACTTCGTCGCTTTGGGCATTAGCATTGGTACTATAGCAAATAAAAAAAAGAATGTTTAGAAAAAGAATGTTTAACCGATTTTTATACATAAAATATTATTTTAATGCTTTTTTTGCTTCTGCTGAGCCCAAAAACTCACATTTTTTGGAGTTGTACCATGCTTCCTCATCCTTTTCACTCCATACGCTGCACCGGCAGCAAGTAACACACTTAATCCACCATCTATTGGGGCACCGGGGTCGCCGCCACCCAGTTCAGGTGGATTGGCATCTACATCGTCTGAGCCTCCGCCCGATGGAACGGTAGGTGTACTGTAGTAATGTGTTGTTTGATCCTGCTGGTCTACAACATCATCTATGCTTTGAACATCGCTTTGGGCATGGGTGGTAGTACTAAATGCTACGAAAATTAGACACCATACCATTACAACAATTCTATATGGTTTTAACATCGGCAATTCGTTTGGGGGGTAAAAAACTTTGTTTATTCCCTTGCAGGTGCAAGCACCTGCAAGGGAAGTGGGTTGTGTTATTCTTTAATCAATTTCTGGGTAACAACTGTTTCACCATTGCTCAGTCGCAATTCATACACACCGGAGGCTATACTGCCAATGTTTATCGTTTGGGTTGCATTGGTGCCGTTGTGAGTGATGGTTCTGTTCAGTACTTGTTGACCAAGCTGGTTGAACAAGCTTACATTGTAATTGCCTTTCGCTAAACCGGTTAATTCTAGGTTTATGTTTTCTCCTTTTACCGGATTTGGATATAAAGTGACCTTTGTTCCTTTTGTATTCAATCGCACCACAACAATACTGCTATACTTCACATCGCCATTTAAGCTGATGGCTTTAATGCGGTAGTAGTTTGCTCCACTAAATGGCGTAGCATCGAAGAAGTTGTAGCTGTTCGTTGTGCCCGACTTAGCTGCTGTAGTATTTACTTTTACGAAGTTGGTGCCGTTGGCAGATTTCTCAACTTCGTACTGTTGCATTCCGCTTTCGCTTTGGGTATTCCATTCTACACTGATACCACTGTTTTGCTGGTATGCTTTAACATTGGTTAATGTTACCGGTAAACTTG
>CALRQJ020000021.1:0-36910 GCA_943370285.1 Methylophilus rhizosphaerae
TTATTGACTGTTGATGTACATCCGGAAGCATTGGTTACTTGTACACTAGCCATGTAATTGCCATCAGCATTAAATATAATACTTGGTGGCGTGGCTTGTTGAGATTGTTGTCCGTTGCCCAATTGCCATTGCCAAGAAGTAATGGTTGAGGTATCCTGCCCCAAATTAGCGGCAAATTGTACCGGACTAAAAATACATGCACTACTATCACCAATAATGGTTGGAGTAGGAGATTGTGCCACTTTTATCAATGCAGGCATGAGCGTAGAATCGGTGCAACCTAAAGTAGTAGTTACTTTTAATTGTACGCTATAATTTCCGGTATTGTTATAATAATGTTGTGGGTCTGTTATGGTAGAGAAATTGCCATCACCAAAACTCCATTGATAAGCTGCCGGTGTTACACCATTGTGTGAAGACTGATTAATAAATTGTACCATGCCACTATCGCAATGTAAAATATCATTAGTCGTAAACTGCGCTGTTGCAGCCTCTACATGTATGGTATCTGTACCAGAGATGGGAACAATACAACCCGATGCATCTTTCAATAAAAGCACCGGTTTAAAATCGCCTCTATTAAAATAAGTATGTGTTACAATAGTATCTGTAGTGCTTAATGAACTGCCATCTGCAAAATCCCATATAAACGATGTAGCGCCTGTTGACACAGCTTTATAAGATGTAGTTAATGGTACGCAACCGTTTAATGGTTGATAAGTCAAAGAGCCGTAAGGACCAGAAATATGTATATTTTGTATGGCTGTATCTTTACAACCACCATGACTTGTAACCACCAGAGTTGCCTGGTAAGTACCTGGTATAAAATAGGATGATATAGGATTTTGTAACACAGAATAATTGCCATCTCCAAACGTCCAATTCCATTCTTTAGCATAATAACTACCATCTGTAAAATTTACTTGCATTGGCGGGCAAGTACTCAACGTATCGCTTGCAACAATTGCAGCTTTAGGATTTTTTATGGTGATATATCCCATTTTAGTAATAGAATCTCTACAGCCTGATGATGCTGTTGCAATCAAAGTAATATTGTACACACCGGTATCGGCGTATAAGTGTGTAGGATTTTCTACTGTTGATGTTGTTCCATCACCAAAATCCCAATGCCAATTATTTACAATAGCACCCTGAGTATTATTGTTGAATCGAACAATTTTTCCTTGACAAGTCATAGAATCAACAGAAGAGAAATTACCTATGCCTCTTTCGGTGTTGATGTAGGCCACTTGCAAAGCACTATCAGAACAACCGGATTGATCGGTTACTTTTAACTTCACATCAAATAATCCTGCCATGAAATAAGAATGCGTTCTGGTAACTGCACCTGCAGGATAATTCACCACGGTGCCGTCGCCAAAATTCCATTGCCAATTTATAATGGAGTGAATGCCATCGGTAGATGTGGTATCAATAAATTGAGCATGTACCGGTGTACATCCAGAAAGATTCGTTCCTACAAAACTAACTTTGGGACCATTTACTCTAATTCTGTTTGCTTTATACACTGTGTCTTTACATCCGTTTACATCTGTTGTAATCAATGTTGGTGAATACGTACCGGTTTGAAAATAATCCCAACCAATGATGGGTGCAACGGCAGAATAAGTATCGCCATTACCAAAATCCCAATAAAAATTTGCTATCGCAGATGGATTAGGTAAAACCGGATAAAATACAATTCTTTCTGACCTACAAATCGTATCTCGTTGTGTTGTAAAATCTGATGACCCTACAATGGCTTGTGCCGTTTGAAATAATGTATCGCTACAAGTACCATTGGTAGCAATTAATTTAACTGCATAATTGCCGGATGTAGCGTATGTATGTGTTGGATTTACAGCAGTTGAGCTATCGCCATCACCAAAAAACCAACGGAACCCTGTTGCACCTAAAGTGGTATTATCAAACTCAAAACGATTACGTTGTTCACAAGTGGAGCTTGAAGTAAACTTAGCTACCGGCGGATTGACTTGAATAAATGCAGGCTTTGTAACTTTTGTAGAACATCCATTATACATGACAGTTAGGCTAACGGCAAAATTTCCGGCCATAGTGTACATATGATTGGGAGCAGCCAATCCAGATGAACCGCCATCACCAAAATCCCATTGATAACTAGTTACAGTATCTTGTAAAATAGGGGTGAAAAATACTTTTGATTTAGCACATACACTGGTAGGAGTTGCTGTAAAATCAACATTTACACTTCTACCTACATGTACTGCATTTATAATACTTAACGTATCAACACAACCACTAATAGTCGTAATTCTTATTTTTAAAGTATAAGAACCAATAGCTGTGTAAGTATGCGTTGGTGTTGCAGAATTAGAGGTAAAGCCATCACCAAAATCCCAGAAATAAGATGCAATCGGTTCACTTGGATTGATGCTAAAATCTGGTGTATACGTAAATGGTGCACACCCCCTTGCAGGAATATTAAATAAGTTAATATCTGTAGGCCTTATAGTGATATAATTGGATTTGAAAATTGTAGCCACACATCCACTTGCATTCGTAACATTTAATGCTACATTATAACTACCAGCTGCAGTATAAGTATGCGTAGGGTTTTGTAAAGTAGATGTGCTGCCATCACCAAAATTCCATAACCAGCTAACAGCTCCTACGCTATTATCGGTAAAAGTAACTGTTGCAGGAAAATTACAAAAAGCAGTTTTGGGAGAAGAAAATGCAGGCACAGCCGATTGACTTATGACAATATTTTTTTCTACAGAATCCACACAACTACCAAAATTGTTCAACATCTTAATGGTATAAGTGCCCGGAATGGTGTAAGTATGATTAGCGGCACTACCAATATAGCTAGCGCCATCACCCATAAACCATGTAATACTGTTTGGTGTAGGAGTAGATGTAGCAGTAACCAAAATAGGCACTCCAACACATGCTGCTGTTGGAGCAGTAAATGAAGCCGAGCTTCCTTGAATATTTATAGGTGCAGTAATACTATCGCTGCACCCACCATCATTTCTTACAACAAGTGTAACATTATACGATCCGTTTGCAGCATATGAATGTTGGGATTGTGCAGCGGTGCTTGTAGTTCCGTCGCCAAAACGCCACAAGTAAGACAGATTACCTAAGCCGCTAGATGTATTTGTAAATGCAATGCTAACCGGAACAGCACAAAAAACAGGGATATTTGGTGTAAACGAAGCAGTAACCGGACTTCCGGTTTTGATGTATTGGGGTCTTATTTTTGTGGCTGAGCAACCCAAACTATTGGTCACTTTTAAAAACACCCCGTAACTACCCGGATTATTATAACTATGCGTTGGGTGTTGTTGTAAAGATGTTCCTCCATCACCAAAATTCCATTCCCATTTGGTAATAGAACCACTATTGGCAACAGATGAATCTTTAAAACGAGTGGTTAATGGCAAACAACCCACCGTATCTGCCGTACCAAAGTTTACAGTAGGTAAGGCATAAACGGTAATATATCCTGTTTTAGTAACGGAATTGGAGCCACTAGCATTGGTAGCTGTTAATTTTACGGTATAGACACCGGAATTAAGGTAAGTAGCCGATGGATTTTTCAGCATAGAAACGCTTCCATTGCCTAAATCCCAGTTCCAAGCAGTCGGATTATTGGTAGATAAATCGGTGAAATTGACGATTATGGGAGAACATCCTGTTACAATATTGGCAGAAAAGTCTGCTACCGGAGCTTGACTATATGTAGCTTTCACTCCGATGAAAAGGAGTAACATAAAGCTCAAAAGTCTTGATATACAGGCTTTTAACATGGTTTATCTGGATAATGGATTAAAACGATTAATCAGCAAAAGTTGATTAACCCACCTTATAACGGTTATTTTGACTATTTATTTTGGTCAACTTTACCAATCAAAGAAGGCTCATATTCTAATCCGGTAGCTCTAAAGACGAGGAAACTTGTATCAAATGATGCTTACATAATGGTAGTAATCTTTATTTGATGCAACTATTTTGCATTTTTTTAGCATTCAGCATGAATTAAGTTGCACTAATTCTTGAAACAAAAGAACTTCAATCAAAAAACACAAGAATTGTAGGTTTGTACCTATCTGTTAACACATGAAAAAAGAAAAAAGAGAAGCATTTTTTTGGGAAAGTAATTATGGCATTAAAAAAGGAGATTTGCCTAAAATGTCGGATACAGCCCATCATTTGCGCTATAGAGATAGTGATTTAACAGATGAGCAGTTTGGATTTATTATAGCTAGAATAAAAAATATTGGACAATTAGACCTCGACAATTCGTTAATTACTGATGAGGGCATTGAACATCTCATTCAACTCAATAGCATTAAAGAATTGAGATTAAAAGGCTGTGATCAAATCACTAAGAAAAGCATCCCTGTTTTAAATCGGCTAACCACATTAGAGCTGTTACATTTAGGTGGTACATCTATTTCACCCGAAGATTGCTTGGGACTTCCAGCTTTACAACAACTTAAACTGTTATTAGTAAGAGATGATAATGCCACAACTTCTGAAATAGCAGAAAAAGCTTTTGCATTGCAATTGCTTTTGCCTAACTGCGATATCAATATTAACTATCAAATCTATCGTTTCTGATGAAACAACTTTTCCGCTTTACCAGTTTGGTTTGCTTATTTTTCTTTGTCGTGAGTTGCAATGCTTTTATGCTTGGTTTTACGCAAAGCAAAGCAGAAAACAACTATTATTTGCTTAGTAGTAACAAGAACAAGTTTGGACAAAACCGCTTTAAATACGTTAGCAAGTTTTACAAATCGCCATACTTATCAAAGTTATTAGCCGAGAAGGGTAAACCTGATTTTGCTTATGAGTATAAAATTGATAAAAAATATACTGGCATTAGATTGTATTACACCCAGTTAGATTCAGTTTTTGTGTTAGAAACGGGAATTAATTGCCCATGTTTAGATTGGAAAGAAAGTAGAAAGATGGATTTATATGAAAGACAAACTTATAGTAGGTTGAAAGGTAAATAAATTACCAGCCGCCACCGGCACCGCCACCGCCAAAACTACCACCGCCAAAACCACCAAATCCGCCACCACCGGAGCTTCCACCGCCGCCCCAGCCGCCTGAACTTCCACCCCCACCCCACCAAATCGGTCCGGCTACACCGCCATAACCCCTGCGGCTCATCATTCCACCACCTCCTCTGCCGCTATTTCCGGCAGCCATTAAAATAATAAAGAGGATAATAACAACACCTAAAATGGCACCGCCACCACCACCCTTGCGTTTTTTTCTATAATTAGCCGGAGCTTTATATTCACCGGCAGCTGCTTTGATAATGGCATCGGTACCACGGTCAATACCCCTATAAAAATCTTTCTCTTTAAAATTGGGAGTTATCTCATTATCAATAATCGACTTACAAGTAATATCGGGTAATGCTCCTTCTAACCCATAACCTGGGGAAATATAAATTTTTCGATCATCTTTTACAATCAGTAAAACGACACCATTATTGGTTTTTTTGTTTCCAACGCCCCAATCTCTACCCAATTTTGTAGCATAATCTACAGGTGCATAATCGTTAGTGGTTGCTACAATGGCAACAACTATTTGATTACTCGTACTATCATCATAAGCTACCAATTTACGTTCTAACGCATCTTTTTGGTCTTGCGTCAAAGTGCCGGTATAATCATTTACCAACTTAGGCGGCTCGGGACGTTTAGGAATATCCTGGGCAAAGCCGTTGATTACAGTGCTTAATAATAATATGTAGAGTAATAGTTGCTTCATGTTAAACTAAACTCCCTGCGATTTATGCAGGGAGTATTATATAGTTATCGTCCGAATACAATGTTATCGGGCAGTTCATTTTTATCGGTTCGGGAATCGTATGGAAAATGGGTAGTTAAAGCTTCGCCAATGTCGGATACAATTTGAGCGATACCATCAGAATAATGCCTTGCAGAAAATTGGGTCAGCATTTTTTTGACTTCGGCATTCCAAAATTCAGATCCAACTTTTTGGTGAATACCTTCATCGCCCCAAATAGCCAACTGACGATCTTTGGTTGCTACATAGACCAAAACACCATTGCGTAATGCTGTTTTTTCCATCTGTAGGGAGTAGAAAATTTCTACCGCCCTATCAATAGGATTTACAAAACGACATTTACTTTCAATGAATACCCTTACTTCACCACTCGTTCGTTGTTCAGCATTACGAATGGCTTCGAGGATGTATTCCTTCTCAGGTGCAGAGAAAAAATCTTCTGCTTTATTGAAAAAATTGAATAAGCCCAAGTTGTTACAATTAGAATTTTACTTCGGGTGCTTTGTCTGAACCAGCCTCTGCCTTAAAACCTTCTTTTGCTTTAAAGTTAAACATTCCGGCAAAAAGGTTCATAGGAAAAGAACGTACTTTAATATTGTAATTCCGAACAGCTTCGTTAAAGTCGTTCCGGGCTACTTTAATACGATTTTCTGTTCCTTCTAATTGCGTTTGCAAATTACGGAATGCATCATTAGCTCTTAGGTTGGGGTAGTTTTCTGTAACTACTAATAAACGACCTAAAGCTTGAGACAACTGACTTTGAGCAGCTTGAAACTGCTGTAATTTTTCAGGTGTTAAATCTTTAGGGTCTATTTTCATTTGCGTAGCACTTGCCCTTGCCTGTATAACATTTTGCAAAGTTGTTTGCTCAAAATTGGCCTCTCCTTTTACAGTGTTCACTAAATTTGGAATCAAATCTGAACGGCGCTGGTAATCACTTTGAACGTTAGCCCATGCTTTATTTACTTCTTCGTCTTGTTGAATTAATCCATTATAACCGCTGCAACCGCAACCGCCTAATAATAAAATAGCGGCCAATACTGCAATGAGGGTAATGTTTTTTGTGTTCATGATAATTTGAAATTTGATGTAAGATAATTATTTGTAGCAAGATTGTTTGGAATATTACACAACTCCATTGAAGTTTTTATTGGACAAGATGCTGCCGTAAAATAAATGTTGAAGCAGCTAGTGTTTAAATGGATTCAAAAGAACCGGTTTTGCGATTTTTACGAACGGTGCCGGCTTTAAAATACTGACCATTCATAGCAATATAAACACCATGAGGTAATGTTTGTACAAAAGCAATAGCACCGCCAAGATTAAATAATCCGTCGCTACTGCCAAACTTGTAAGGTATCATGGCTCCTGTAATGACAATCGTTTTGTTTTTTATTTGATCGGCCAATAATGCAGCTGTGTCTGTCATAGTATCTGTACCATGAGTGATAATAATTTTGTCTTCTTCTGCATTTTGGCATTGGTGAAGAATTAGCAGCCGATCCTCATTCGTCATTTCTAAACTATCTATCATCATCAATGTACGAATATCAACTTCCACTTTACTCCGACCGAGTTTAAGCATTTCGGGTAGGTGGGTGTCTTTGAAAAAGAGGGTTCCATCTAATTCATTGTACTCCTTATCGAATGTTCCGCCGGTGATGAAAACTCTGATAGCCATAAGTTCGAATTTAAAGTAGCGTTTTAAAATATTTTATACGGTTGCAGAATGGCTTTTTCAAGTCTGTCTTTAACAACCTCAAAATGTATAGGTTGAATCAAAACTGGCCTATCAACTTCAAAATTGATATCATCAAAATAAGTTAATCCCTTAATGGCCATTATTGCATTTGATTTTGGATACTTTAATTCAAACGCTTGAAGCATTTGAGAAAAAGACATCTTTTCTAACAAAAAATAAAGGTCAATAAAATCTTTATACCGGGTTCCATTTTGTGTGATGGCACTCAGTTTCATGGCAGCAATATCTTGAATGGAAGCCATACGAATTGGGTCATTCAGTTCTAACTTTTCTACTAATATATATTGATGTGCAATGAAATCCACTTTAATTCCATTCACAACACCTTTGATAGTGTTTTTTGATAAGTAATCTGTTTCAAAACTATAAGTATTTTCTAAGTGATATTGTAATTCAGCAACATCAAAATTATCAGCAGTAAATAAATCAAGATCAATAGAAAGTCTGTGCCCAATTTTAAGTGCAAGTGCAGTTCCCCCAACTAAAAAAAATTGTTTACAATGCTCATCTCTCATCAACTGATGCAACAAATGCAAGGTTTGAGGCAGAATGATATTTGGATGCGTAAACATTAGCTTACTAATGGAGAGTGAACAAAGATTTCTGTAAAAGCTTTATCTTTTTGCGCTATTTGTTTGTTTGCTCTAACCAATTCAAGTATGGCATTTTTTCCATACAACTGAATGATAGCTTTCCAGTCAGACATGTCTCCACGTTGTACCACTCTTTCAATTACAATAGCTGCTCCTTTGATAAAATCAAAAGTGTTGATATCAAAATCCCACAACAAATGCTTACGAATAGGGGGTGTCATATTAGTGGCAAGTTACAAAAACTAGAGACTTTGCCCTTGAGTAAATGGTATAAAGCCGCTTTATACGGCGGCTCCATACCATTATTAGCTCCAATCAATTATTCAGTTACCGCGGCAATGCCCGGCAATACTTTTCCTTCGAAATATTCTAACATGGCGCCTCCGCCTGTAGACACATAACTCACTTTCTCATTAAATCCAAACTGGTTAACTGCTGCCACACTATCTCCACCGCCAACTAAAGTAAATGCACCATTTTGAGTACTTTCTGCTACTGCTACTGCAATAGCTTTCGTTCCTGCTTGAAATTTTTCCATTTCAAAAACTCCCATCGGGCCATTCCAAAGTATGGTTTTTGAATTGCGAATCACTTCGCTGAAAATTCCTGCGGCTTTTGGTCCAATATCTAAGCCCATCCAACCGTCCGGTATGGCATCACTCGGACAAGTTTTTGTTTCAGCATCAGCAGCAAATTTGTTGGCGATAACAGAATCTTCCGGCAAATGAATACTTACATTTTTTGCTTTGGCTTTTTCTAAAATTTCTAATGCAGTGCTGATTCTATCATCTTCGCATAAAGAGCTTCCAATTTGTCCGCCCCTTGCTTTCATAAAAGTATAGGCCATGCCACCTCCTATTATGATATCAGTAGCTCTTTCTAATAAGTTTTCGATGATGAGAATTTTATCAGATACTTTGGCTCCGCCGATGATAGCAGTAAATGGTTTTTCTGCTTTATGCAGCACTTGTTCTGCAGCTTTTACTTCGCCTTCCATTACCAAACCAAAAAAACGATTTTCGGGTTTAAAATATTTTGCAATAACAGCAGTAGAAGCATGGGCACGGTGAGCTGTACCAAAAGCATCATTCACCCAAACATCGCCTAATGCAGCTAGTTCGGCGGCAAATGCTTCATCACCTTTTTCTTCTTCTTTATAAAACCGCAAATTTTCTAATAACAATACTTCGCCGGGTTTTAACATAGATGCGGTTAGTGCAGCTTGTTCGCCAATACAATCGTTGGCAAAAAAAACGGTTTTACCACCTAGTAATTTGCTGAGGTGTTGTACCAAGTGTTTAAGTGAAGATTTCTCTTCGGGCCCCTCTTTAGGTCTACCCAAATGGCTCATTAGAATTACGCTGCCGCCATCATTCAAAATTTTATTGATGGTTGGAATGGCCGCTCTCATTCGATTATCATCGCCAATAGCAAAAGTTTGTTTATCAATTGGCACATTGAAATCTACTCTAATCAAAGCTTTTTGACCTGCGAAATTGTGTTGAAGGAACTTAGACATAAATGAATATTTTAAATGAAAAACCACAAAGAACGACTAGCATTTGCACCAAGTACACGAAGAAAAACTTAGTGACCTTTGTGTGCCGTACTTTGTGCCCTTTGTGGTTTCTGAATGTTGAAGATCTTGTTACCGTACAAGTGTCGAGACGTTTGCAGTCTCGATGGCGAATGAAAACTTCGTTATGCGACGCAACAATTGCTGAAAAAAAATCAGCTGCTGGTTACACTAAAAAATATTAGCTAATCAAACCAGCAAAATATTTTACAGTACGAACCAACTGGCTTACATAGCTCATTTCATTATCGTACCAACTTACGGTTTTAACCATTTGCGTATCGCCAACGGTCATTACTTTGGTTTGTGTAGCATCGAATAATGAACCGAAGTGAATGCCAATGATATCTGTACTTACCAACTCATCTTCGGTATAACCAAAGCTTTCGTTGCTAGCGGCTTTCATCGCAGCATTGATTTCTTCTGTAGTTACTTTTGTACTAAGAATGGTTGTTAACTCTGTTAAGGAGCCGGTAATAGTTGGCACTCGTTGTGCACTACCATCTAATTTCCCTTTTAGTTCAGGCAATACTAGACCAATTGCTTTTGCTGCACCTGTACTGTTAGGTACAATATTTTGTGCTGCAGCCCTTGCTCTTCTTAAGTCGCCTTTTGGATGCGGTGCATCTAAAGTATTTTGATCGTTGGTATAAGCATGAATAGTTGTCATGATACCGGTTACAATACCGTATTTATCATTCAATACTTTAGCCATTGGAGCTAAGCAGTTAGTAGTACAAGAAGCACATGAAATGATAGTTTCGCTACCATCAAGAATGGCATGATTCACATTATATACCACTGTCTTTAAATCTCCTGTAGCTGGCGCAGAAATAACTACTCTTTTAGCACCGGCTGTAAGGTGAGCTTCGGCTTTAGCTTTATCGGTAAAGAAACCGGTGCTTTCGATGACAACATCTACACCATGGCTACCCCAAGGAATTTGAGCCGGATCTTTTTGAGCATAAATTTTTACTGACTCACCATTCACAACAATTGAATCTTCGGTAGCAATAACTTCTGCATCAAAACGACCTTGTGCACTATCATATTTTAGCAAATGAGCTAGGGTTTTAGGAGAGGTTAAATCGTTGATGGCTACTACATCAATCCCTTCCATATTATATATCTGACGGAATACCAAACGGCCAATACGACCAAATCCATTAATAGCAACTTTTACAGTACTCATGATTAAGAATTTTACATTTTTTTAATAAGCACCGCGAAGGTAAACTTTTGCTATGAATTAACCGTTGCGTAGCCGGAAAGAAACCGAAATGTTACCCATCAAACTTCTTAACAACGTTTCTTGTAGCTAAGATGAATTAGAAAATGTACTGAAAAAGCTTCTTTTTTGTGGCTACAACAAAAAAATTTGGCTTTACAAGCCTAGGCTTCTATATTTGCACTCCCAAAAACAAACGGAGCGTTGGTCAAGGGGTTAAGACACCTCCCTTTCACGGAGGAATCACGGGTTCGATTCCCGTACGCTCTACACACAAAAGCTACATTGAAAAATGTGGCTTTTTTATTGCCTAAATTTAATCTATCCATCTTCGGCAGCTGTAAAAGTTATTTCGATACTTTGTCCATATGGCATAAAAAAGACCAGAATTACTTCTGGTCTTTTAGTTATATCTAATAAATTGTAATTACTTTTTTAAAACCGCAGCCATCGTTTTGCCAATATCTGCAGGGCTTGCCACTACATGAATACCACACTCGGCCATAATCTTCATTTTAGCAGCAGCGGTATCATCAGCTCCACCAACAATTGCTCCGGCATGACCCATACGACGACCCGGAGGGGCAGTTTGTCCGGCAATAAATCCTACCACAGGTTTTGTACCATTTTCTTTTATCCAACGGGCAGCTTCTGCTTCCATGCTACCGCCAATTTCACCAATCATAATGATACCTTCCGTTGCAGGATCTTCCATCAACAATTTTACCGCATCTAAAGTAGGAGTTCCAATAATTGGATCTCCACCAATGCCAATAGCTGTAGTAATACCTAGACCCGCTTTTACGGCTTGGTCAGCAGCTTCGTACGTTAATGTACCAGATTTAGAAACAATACCAATGGTACCTTTCTTGAAAATAAAGCCAGGCATAATACCCACTTTAGCTTCTTCGGCAGTGATAACACCCGGGCAATTAGGACCCACTAAACGGGTGGTTTTACCCTGCAAATAGTTTTTCACTTTCACCATATCTTGTACTGGAATTCCTTCTGTAATACACACTACCAAAGCAATTCCGGCATCGGCTGCTTCCATAATGGCATCTGCAGCAAATGCAGGCGGAACAAAAATGATACTCACATCGGCACCCGTATTTTTTACGGCATCAGCCACGGTATTAAATACCGGACGATCTAAATGCATGGTACCACCTTTGTTTGGGGTAACACCTCCAACTACATTAGTACCATATTCAATCATCTGCGTAGCATGAAAAGTACCTTCGGTGCCGGTAAAACCTTGCACTATTATTTTCGAATCTTTATTCACTAATACTGCCATAACAACCGCTTTTTAGTTTTTTTGATTTGTGGCGCAAAAATAGGGGAAAGGGTTTGTAGTTGGTAGCGTTTACCTGCATAAATGCCACTAAACAACCGCTATTTTAACGATAACGTTGCCGACAAGCATTGCCACTCGCTGCTATCTCCTGTTTTCAGTAGTTTTGCCCCGCATGAAACCTATTGTTACTGCCTACCGTTTCAAAAACAGTCATTTTAATTGGCTGCTTGTACTACTTGTTGTATTGGTATTTGGCCGTCTTGGCGGAGCTCCCACATATATCTTAGATGAAGTAAAAAATGCTCAATGTGCCAGAGAAATGCTGGAAAGTGGTAATTGGATTGTACCGACTTTCAATGGTGAATTAAGAACCGACAAACCACCGCTACATTATTTTTTTATGATGCTGTCATACAAAATATTTGGCATTAACCCATTCGCTGCTCGTTTTTTCTCTGCCCTTATGGGAATATTAACAGTGATCATCACTTTTAGATTCACCAAACGACATACCAATGCACCAACTGCTTTTTTCGCTGCTTTGGCATTGGTGGTATCCGCTCAATTCTTGTTTGAATTTCGCTTATCTGTTCCCGACCCCTATTTGATTTTCTTTATTGCACTAGCTACTTTTTCAGCATTTACCTATCTACAAGAAAACAAATTCGGCTACTTATTAATCGCAGCAACTGCATTTGGTTTGGCCATTTTAGCTAAAGGGCCTGTTGCTATTGCATTGCCCGGTTTGTGTTTATTGTTATGGGTGATTTGGAAAAAACAATGGAAAAGCATTTTTACCTGGAAAATATTGGTTGCCGCTGCGCCGATGTTGACCATTGCAATTCCTTGGTATTGGGCAGTTCACCAAGCTACGGATGGGGCTTGGACACAAGGTTTCTTCATAGATCATAACCTCAACCGTTTTTCCGACCCCCAAGAAGGGCACGGTGGTTTCTTCCTACTTACCATCATATTCATGGTGGTTGGCTTGTTACCATTTACTGCATTCATGGGTGAAATGGTAAAACAGCGTAAAGCCTTGTTCAGTAACGATTTGGTTAAATTTAGCGGAATAGTTGTCTTATGTTTTGGGGTGTTTTTTAGTTTGGCGAGTACTAAGTTGCCTAATTATCCCATGCCATGTTATCCGTTTGCTGCTATTATTTTGGGCCAATACATTCATTTGATGGTAAATGGTAATAACAAACTGAAAAACTACCCTTTTTATATTTTACTCTTCTTATTAATTGCAATACCTATTGCCGGATATTTTGCCATCAGCCAAGAAATAGAAACTGCAACCGTAGCTTGGGTGGCTCTACTTTTATTGATTGTTCCAATAGCTTTATTGATTGTCATTTTTTTGAAACGAAATTGGCCAACACATCAAACAATATTTGGCATATTGGCAGTTTACAGCTTGTTTAATGTGACGGGATTGCAGATTGTGTATCCCATCCTATACCATCAAAATCCGGTGAATAAAACCATCGAAAAGGTGAAACAATATCCCGATGTGTTTTCGTATCAAATCTTCAATTCGGCCTATCGATTTCAGCTCGATAAAAACATTAAAAAAACCTATCAATTAGATACTTTGCGAAAGTGGATTAATGAGTCGCCGAATTGTATCGTTATTTCAAGGGCAGAATACCTAGATAGCCTGAAAACACTGCCATTGAAAGAAATAGATCGTCGCCACGATATGTTTGAATTGCCCACTACGCTATTAATGATTAAACAATGACCCAACTACAATTCAATACTATCTATAAACAAGCAGCAGCCTTGAGTTTGGCGTATGCCACAATACTGCTTGCGTGTAATTTTTATATAGGGAAAGATGCTTTTTTTTTATTGCTGAATGGTAACGGGGGAACACTAACCGATACTTTTTTTACGTACTACACCCACGCCGGTGACGGGTTGATTTGGGTGATTTGGTTGGGCTGTTTTATATACTTCAAACATCAAAAATTACTGCCATTTTTATTCTCAGCATTTTTGCTCACTACCCTATTTACGCAAGTTTGTAAATACTTGATTGTACCCGATGCATTGAGGCCTATAAAAGCGATTGCAGATACCGCACAAATTCATCTGGTAGAAGGAATAACTAGACACAGCACTGCAAGTTTCCCGTCGGGGCATACCGCAACAGGTTTTACTTTTTTTCTGATGTTATGCTTTTTCATTCCTAAAGGTTGGTGGTTATTGGTAGGCAGCATGTATGCTTTATTGGTGGGCTATTCCAGAGTGTATTTAGCACAACATTTTCCGGTTGATGTTGCAGCAGGAATCATTGTTGCCCTATTATCAGTAACAGTTTCTGTTTATGTACAACAATGGTGGCAAAACCGCAACGGCAAACACTAATCTACCAATTGCAAGGTTCGTTTTTTCAACGCATAGTGTATTTCTAATTCACCACCTTCTGATGTAGCTTGAGCTAATTTTTTATTGACAGTACGATTTATAGTAACTGTTACAGGACCATTGGCTAATTCTGATAAATCAGCACCAGCAATTACAATTTTACCATTGTAGATGATATACTTTTTGTCCAAATCATTAGTGGCTGATGCTGTATCACTAATTGCCACATCAACCTCAGTTGCATTCGCCAATCCATCAATCAGCAACGAATCTCCATTTCTAGACAAGGTATTGGCATTATTTCCCCAAGCAAAGGGTTCAAAAACAAAGCCATTTTGATATTTTTTATTGTTGAAACCGGTAAATACAATCTGATGATTTCCGGCAAAGCCGTTTACAGCCTTATTCAACCTATAATATGCACCTAAATTTTCAGCGCTATCAACCGGCAGTTGTTCCCCATCTAAACTTACTGCTGACGGGCTAGTCAGCACCAAAGTAGTTCCCTTATTTCCGGCAAATCTAAACTGAGCTTGAAAGCTTACACTATCATACCCTTCTTCAAAATAAACTTCGTAACTACTGTACACGGTTTCGGGATTGACGTCTTTAATATCACCAATCTCACTACTAGCACAACTGCTGAAACAAGCAATGGTAACTATGGCAAAGGATAGCTGTAAGTATCTCATCATCATTTTTTTATTAATAGCATTCATCCGCTCAAAGTTGGTTAAGAAAATGGTAAAAAATCAGCCCCAAAAAACAGTTCATCAAAACAAAAAATGGATTAGAGCGGAATAATTACCTTTGAGCCCCTGTCAAAATGGCTATAATCGATTTATAGCACTTTATTTGACAGGCAAAAGTCTTTATTAATCAAGGAAACGACAATACCCAATTACACTGATATGATAGGTTTTATAAGTAAATTATTCGGCGGCAAAAAAAGTGAGAAAGACGTAAAGTTGATTATGCCAATTGTGGCAAAAGTGAACCAGTTTTTTCAGCAATACCAAAGTTTAAGTCATGACGAACTAAGGGGCAAAACCAACGAATTTAAACAACGTATTAAGGCTCATATTGCCGGCATTGATGCCGAAATAGCAGCCAAACAGCAAGAGGCAGAAGCATTATCGGAAAATGATATTACAGGTAGAGATGTGATTTATCAGCAAATAGATAAGCTGAAAAAAGACCGAGATAAAAAAATTGAAGAAGCACTAGAGCAAATTATGCCTGAAGCTTTTGCTGTAGTAAAAGAAACGGCTCGCCGCTTTTCTACCAATGCCGAAATTGTTGCTACCGCAACTGAATTAGACCGCAACCTAAGTGTAAGAAAAGACTATATCCGTATTGATGCTGATAAAGCCATCTTCAGTAATTCTTGGACGGCAGCCGGCGGAAAAGTAACCTGGAACATGGTTCACTACGATGTACAGCTGATTGGTGGCGCTGTTTTACATCAGGGTAAAATTTCGGAAATGGCTACGGGTGAAGGTAAAACCTTGGTTTCTACTTTACCTGCATACCTCAATGCTTTAGCCGGCGAAGGTGTACATATTGTAACCGTAAACGATTATTTGGCTCGAAGAGATAGTGAATGGAACGGTACCATCTTTGAATGGTTGGGCATTACAGTTGATTGTATTGACAAACATGAACCCAACACTCCTGCCCGTAGAAACGCCTATTTAGCAGATATTACTTACGGCACCAACAACGAATTTGGCTTCGATTATTTGAGAGATAATATGGTGCATTCACCCGAAGAAATGGTGCAGCGTAAACACCATTATGCCATGGTAGATGAGGTGGATAGTGTATTGATTGATGATGCTAGAACGCCATTAATTATTTCGGGCCCTATTGGCCACAGCGATAATATTCAACAATTTTTTGAACTGAAACCAAGAGTAGAAAAACTAGTTGAAGCACAGAAAAAAGCCGTAACCGGATTTTTGAACGAAGCCAAGAAAAAAATTGCCGAAGGCAATGATGATCCCAAAGATGGTGGTTTGGCATTGTATCGGGCACATCGTGGTTTACCTAAAAACTCTGCTACCATTAAGTATTTGAGCGAATCAGGTATTAGAGTGAAAATGCAGAAGACAGAAAATTATTACTTGGCCGATCAGCAAAGAGAAATGCCAAAAGCCGATGCTGAATTGTTCTTCTACATTGATGAAAAGAACAATAGCGTTGAATTGACAGATAAAGGTATTCAAGCCATTACTCGTAGTGGAGAAGATCCTAACTTCTTTGTGTTGCCTGATATTAGTATTGAATTGGCAGCTATTGAAAATGATATTGCTGCTACTACAGAAGATAAATTACACCGCAAAGAAGCCGTGCTTAACGATTATTCAGTTAAAGCAGAACGTATTCACATTGTGCAGCAAATGCTGAAAGCATACACTTTATTTGATAAAGATGTAGAATATGTGGTGATGGATGGTGCCGTTAAAATTGTAGATGAACAAACGGGTCGTATTCTCGACGGTCGTAGGTATAGCGATGGTTTACACCAAGCTATTGAAGCAAAAGAGAATGTAAAAATTGAGGCATCAACGCAAACATATGCAACGGTTACGTTACAGAACTTCTTTAGAATGTACCACAAATTGGCGGGCATGACCGGTACTGCCGAAACAGAAGCAGCAGAATTTTGGGACATCTACAAATTAGACGTGGTATCTATCCCAACCAATATTCCTATTACCCGTAAAGATGAGGAAGACTTAATATATAAGACAAAGAGAGAGAAATACGGGGCTATCATCGAAGAAATTGTAAAACTAAAAGAAGCAGGCAGACCGGTTTTGGTGGGTACCACTTCAGTTGAAGTGAGTGAGTTGTTAAGCCGTATGCTGCGTCAAAAACAAATTACACATAATGTTTTGAACGCCAAGCAACATGCTAGAGAGGCACAAGTAGTAGCAGAAGCCGGATTACCGGGTGCAGTTACTATCGCTACTAACATGGCGGGTCGTGGTACCGATATTAAATTAGGACCAGGTGTAAAAGAAGTGGGCGGTTTGGCTATTTTAGGTACAGAGCGACATGAAAGTCGCCGTGTTGACCGTCAGTTAAGAGGTCGTGCCGGTCGTCAAGGAGATCCCGGTTCTTCTCAATTTTTCTCTTCATTAGAAGATGATTTGATGCGTATGTTTGGCAGTGAACGTATTGCCAAAGTAATGGATATGGCGGGTTATAAAGAAGGTGAGGTAATCCAGCATAGCATGATTACCAAAAGCATTGAAAGAGCCCAACGTAAAGTAGAAGAGAACAACTTTGGTATTCGTAAGCGTTTGTTGGAGTATGATGATGTAATGAATAAACAGCGTACGGTTATTTATGCCAAAAGAAGCCACGCCTTATTTGGAGAAAGACTAGCGTTAGATTTAGATAATGCGTTTTATGATGTGGCTGAAAGCATTGCCATTGGCCATAAAAATCAGAACGATTACGAAGGTTTCAAACTATCGGCTATCATTAGTTTTGGTATTGATTCGGTTATAACCGAAGAGGTATTTAACAGCAGCAGCGAAAATGTATTGGCCAATAAACTATATGAAGAAGCCATAACAGAATATCATCGCAAAAAAGATGAAATTGCTAAACAGGCTTTACCGGTATTTAAGAATATCAAAACATCGCAAGGCAATCACATTGAAAATGTTATTGTTCCATTTACCGATGGCAGAAAGCATATGCAGGTGCTAGCTAACTTGGCTAAAACCCTTGACAGCAATGGATTAGAAATGGTTAATGCGTTAGAAAGAAGTGTTACCCTTGGTTTTATTGATGAAGCATGGAAAGAACATCTTCGTTCAATGGATGATTTGAAGCAGAGTGTACAAACAGCTACCTATGAACAAAAAGATCCCTTGGTAATTTACAAGGGTGAAGCTTTTAATTTGTTCAAACAAATGAGCGGAGAAGTCAATAAAAATATTGTTACGTTCCTTTGTCATGCCGGTTTACCTCAAGAAGAAACTAACCTTAGAGAGGGCAAACAACAAAAGACCGATATGAGCCGAATGAAGGCGAATAAAGATGATATTGATGCAATTGGCGATGATTATGCAGCTAATGAAAAAGACTACTTTGATCCATCTGCCGGTGTAAAGCAAGAACCGATTGTGGCAGGTCCAAAAATTGGTAGAAATGATCCTTGCCCTTGCGGAAGTGGCAAGAAATTCAAGCAGTGTCATGGCAAAGATGCCTAATCAAAAAATAAATGTTTAAAAATGGAGGGTTAATCAGCGAAAGTTGTTTAACCCTTTCTTATCTTCGCACAGCCCTATAAAAAAAAGGGTCCTTCCGTAGAAACGGAACGACCTCTAACGATTGCTTGCCATATGAAAATTCGTAATAGTAAAGTTGCGAAAACTCTCACCGAGAGTACATTGGACCTTTAACGATTATTTGCTTCTCTTTCGATTGCCTGCCGTATGATTCCTTTGTTAGAACGAAAGTACTGTGACTTACCCTGACAGTAAAAACAAATAATGCTGCATTTCATTATGCCAAAAGCCTTAATTATTTGTTAGAATCCTTTACAGTTAAGGGTTACAGTTTAAAATACCAATGATGCCCAACCGCTCAACCGACATATTATTTCAGCTGATCAAATCGCTTCAAAAAGCAGAAAAAAGACATTTTAAGTTGTATGTCAAAAGAAGTTCGGCCAAAGAAGACCTGAAAATCATTCAATTATTTGATGCGATTGATAAAATTCAGGATTATGATGAAAAAATATTGCTGAAAAAACTGCCAGGCATTGAAAAACCTCAGCTAGCCAATCTCAAAACCCATTTGTACAAACAGATTCTATCTGCGCTACGCTTACTCAAAACCACTGAAAATACAGATTTGCAATTGAGTGAGCATTTAGATCATGCTAGATTATTGTATAACAAAGGTTTAAAACTTCAGGCCTTAAAAATTCTAGAGAAAGCAAAAGAATTGGCTATCGCTAATCAAAAGTTTAATTTTTTAGCACAAGTTATATCACTTGAAAAAAAAATTGAAACGCTTCATATCACCAGAAGTTCTTTAGAAAAAACAGAACTCTTAGCCGATGAAGCGTTGGAAATAAGTGGTCATATTGATCGAGTTACCAGGCTTTCGAATCTAGCTTTATTACTGTATCGTTGGTATGTAAAATATGGCCATGCTAGAAATGTGCAAGATGAACAAGCCATTAAAGACTTTTTCAAAAGCAATCTTCCGCCAAACGCCGCAGCTATACAGGGTTTTTACGAAAACCTATATCTATACCAGAGTTATTGTTGGTATGCATTTATACGTCAAGATTTTTTAATGTATTATCGCTACAGTCAAAAATGGGTAGATTTATTTCATAACAATCCAAATATGCTTGCCGTTGAAACAGGCCACTACATCAAAGGCATGCACAACTTGTTGAATGCCCATTTTGATTTGCGTAATTTTCAAAAATTCGAAACCACCCTTCAAGCGTTTGAAACATTTGCAGCAACACCAATCGCTCAATTACATGATAACTTTAGGGTGCATACTTCCATCTACATTAACAGTGCAAGAATTAACCAACACTTAATGAAAGGCACATTCAGAGCAGGATTGTCGCTAGTGCCTGAGTTAGAACAAGAATTAAAAGAATATGCCTTATTTGTAGATAATCACCGCATTGTTGTTTTCAACTATAAAATAGCAAGCTTGTATTTTGGCAATGGCGATTTCAGCAAAGCAATCGATTACATCAATAATATCATTAATAGTCAGGCAGAATTAAGGTACGATTTACAATGTTATGCCAGGCTGTTGCATTTGATGGCCCACTATGAAATGCACAATGATGATATCATCGAATCATTAATTAAGTCGGTATATCGGTTTATGGCGAAAATGAAAAACTTGACAGTAGTTGAGGAAGAAATATTTAGATTTCTACGCCACTCTTTTAATGTACCACCGAGACAATTAAAACCAGAGTTTCAAAAACTACTCGACAATATCAAACACTTAGAAAAAAATCGTTTCGAAACAAGAGCTTTTGCCTATTTAGATATTGTTTCTTGGGTGGAAAGCAAAGTATTTGAAAAGCCAATGAGTGTCATCATCAATGATAAATACAAGGCAAGTAAACAACGGATGTATAAATAGCGTTCCGTTTTATTTTAAAAGCCTTTTGCCTACCTTCGTTAGTATAATGATTGAGTATGGCTGTTACTACTACACCTATTTTGCCTGATTTTAGTTTATCGCCTCGAATAGACCAAGTTGGCGTTGAAGAAAGAGCAAAGCGATTTACTGCAAGAAGCATTAAAGCCGAAACCAAAGTAAATGGTTTAAAATTGGCTTTAAACATGATTGATTTAACCACTTTAGAAGGGAAAGATTCAGAAGGCAAAGTAAAGCAACTCTGTTATAAAGCCCAGCATTTACATGATGCTTATCCCGGTCTGCCAACTGTTGCTGCAATTTGTGTATATCCAAGTATGGTGGCTACAGCAAAAAAAGCATTGGGTAATAGTGGGGTGAAAGTAGCTGCGGTTTCAACTGCATTTCCAAGTGGTCAAGCACCACGTTCTGTAAAAATTGCAGATACCAAATTTGCAGTTGCCAATGGTGCCGATGAAATTGATATGGTCATTTCTCGTGGCAAATTTTTAGAAGGCGAATACAATTTTGTGTTCGATGAAATTGCTGCTATCAAAGAAGCTTGCGGCACAGCTCGTTTAAAAGTAATTTTAGAAACCGGAGAATTGGTTACTTACGATAAAGTAAGACGAGCAAGTGATATAGCCATGTATGCCGGTGCAGATTTTATTAAAACATCTACAGGAAAAATTTCTCCTGCTGCTACCATGCCTGTTACATTGGTGATGTTAGAAGCTATCAGAGATTTTTATTATAAAACAGGTAAGAAAATTGCTATGAAACCTGCCGGTGGAATTAGCAAATCTAAATTAGCATTGCACTATTTGGTAATGCTGCAAGAAACGTTGGGTAAAGATTGGATGAACAATGAATGGTTTCGTTTTGGGGCAAGCAGTTTAGCCAATGATGTATTGATGCAGTTGGAGAAAGAAAGAACCGGGGTTTATCAAAGTGCCAATTATTTTTCAATAGACTAATTGAACCACAGAGACGCAACGGCACAATGTAACACAAAGTTGTGAATCGTAAGTATCATATCGTCGTTGTGGTATAAAATACGCTTCGATAAAAGCTGAATAGAGAACAAAGCGTACAAGAGTGCGACGCAACAAAAGTTCAATTGAAATACAAAAGTTAGTAACATAAATATTTCTTCACCCCTTTAGGGGATGGGGGCAAAAAAAAGGCTATGGCTAAAGCAGCAAAAAAGAATAATACCGTGAAACTCGATTTTAACATCGAGTATGCACCAGCACCTGAAAGTAAAGCAAGTGCAAAAATTAATCCTCGTTACGAGTTATTCATCAATGGCAAATTTGAAAAGCCATCGAGTAAAAAATATTTTGCAACCATCAATCCAGCAACTGAAGAAAAGTTGAGTGGAGTAGCTGACGCCAATGCTGCCGATGTTGACAAAGCGGTAAAAGCTGCTCGTACTGCGTACGACAAAACGTGGAGCAAAATGCCGGCAAAAGAAAGGGCAAAATACATTTATCGCATTGCCCGAATGATTCAAGAAAGGGCAAGAGAATTTGCTGTTATTGAAACATTGGATGGTGGTAAACCCATCAGAGAAAGTAGAGATGTTGATGTGCCATTAGTTGCCAATCATTTCTTTTATTATGCAGGTTGGGCCGATAAATTGCAATATGCTTTCCCTAACAAAAAAATTCAACCATTGGGTGTTGCAGGACAAATTATTCCTTGGAATTTTCCTTTGTTAATGGCTGCATGGAAAATTGCTCCAGCTTTAGCAACAGGAAATACAGTGGTATTAAAACCTGCAGAAACCACACCACTAACGGCTTTGAAGTTGGCTGAAATTATTCAGGAATCAGATTTACCTCCCGGCGTAGTGAATATTATTACAGGTGCAGGAGCAACAGGTGCTGCCATTGTTAATCATCCTGATATTAATAAAATTGCTTTCACTGGTTCAACTGATGTGGGTAAAATTATTCAACGTGCCGTTGCTGGAACCAATAAAAAAGTAACCTTAGAATTAGGTGGCAAAGCAGCCAATATTATTTTCGATGATGCTCCTTTAGACCAAGCTGTTGAAGGAATTATCAACGGTATATTTTTCAATCAAGGTCATGTCTGTTGTGCAGGTTCCAGATTGTTTGTACAAGAAAGTGTATACGATATTGTATTACAAAAATTAAAAGATCGTTTATCCACTTTAATTGTTGGCGACCCAATGGACAAGAACACAGACATTGGTGCTATCAATTCTAAACAACAAATGGATAATATTCATAAGTATTTAAAAATTGGTGAGAAAGAAGGTTTAGAAATGTATCAACATGCTTGTGCATTGCCAAAGAAAGGATTCTTTATTCGTCCAACTTTATTTACCAATGTGGCACAATCAAGTCGTTTAGCTCAGGAAGAAATTTTTGGTCCGGTATTAACCATCCAAACTTTTAGAACCGATGATGAAGTGATTGAAAAAGCCAACAATACACCGTTTGGTTTAAGTGCTGGTGTGTGGACAGACAAGGGTTCTAAAATTTTCAACTTGACTACCAAGTTAAGAGCAGGTGTTATTTGGGCAAATACTTATAACAAGTTCGATCCAACTTCGCCATTTGGTGGTTATAAAGAAAGTGGATTTGGTAGAGAAGGTGGATTGCATGGTTTAGGTGCATATTTG
This sequence comes from Methylophilus rhizosphaerae, assembly GCA_943370285.1. Taxonomy (GTDB): domain Bacteria; phylum Bacteroidota; class Bacteroidia; order Chitinophagales; family Chitinophagaceae; genus CALRQJ02. The sequence continues at coordinate 23,459 of CALRQJ020000021.1, forward strand.
AAATAGAAAACCCTATCCCCTAAAGGGGAATAAGGAGAAGATATTTGTGTAACCAGCGATAGAATATCTATTTAACTTTCGTTGCGTCGCACTCTTCAACAATTAGTTCTTTATTCAGCTTTAATGAACCACAAAGGCACAACGCTGTGTATCGTTTCGTCGAAGCGTCGTTGTGGTTTAAAAAAATCATTTTATGGCAACAACAATTTCAAAAAGATTGGAAGTTTTAAAAACATACAAAATTTACATTGGTGGTCAGTTTCCCAGAACGGAAAGTGGCAGATACTATACTCCTAAAAACAAAGCAGGTATAGCGTTAGCCAATGTATGTTTAAGCAGCCGAAAAGATGTTCGAGAAGCAGTAGTGGCAGCTCGTGGAGCATTTGGAGGATGGAGTGGCAGAGCAGCATTCAATCGTGGACAAATATTATATCGTATTGCAGAAATGCTCGAAGGTCGTAAAGCTCAGTTCATTGATGAATTAATGCAGCAAGATACTACAAAAGCACAGGCAGAAGCAGAAGTACATACTGCTATCGACAGGTTAATTTATTATGCGGGTTGGTGCGATAAATTTCAGCAGGTTTTCTCCAGTGTTAATCCTGTGGCATCTTCACATTTTAACTTTTCAGTTCCTGAGCCAACAGGTGTGGTAAGTATTATTGCTCCACAAGCTACTTCATTATTAGGCATGGTTTCTGTAATAGCTCCTGTAATTGCAGGCGGAAATACTTGCATTGTGTTGGCAAGCGAAACAAAACCATTATGTGCTGTAACATTTGCTGAAGTAATCAATTCAAGTGATGTACCCGGTGGTGTTGTAAATATTTTAACCGGCAAACCAAGTGAATTAGCAAAATATTTTGCCGATCATATGGATATAAATGCCATTGTATATTGTGAAACTGATAAAGCCTCTCATCAACTCATTCAAGAAAAAGCAGCCTTGAATGTAAAACGAGCTGTATTTTACGATACAGTTAAATGGGATAGGGATGAAGCCGAAACGCCTTATTTCATCATGGATACGCAGGAAATTAAAACAACTTGGCATCCCATAGAAAATATTGGTGGAGCTAAAGCAGGTTATTAAATGATTAAGCTATGAAGCATTTTTTTTTCGTCATTGTACTACTCTTTTCAATAGCACCTACTCATGCTAATGATACCATTTTGGTTCATAAAGATGCTAGAATTGATGTACTAACAACGAAACAAGTTGAAGTAAATAAAAGAAGTGCTTATATGACTAGCAATGGTCAATACAAAGGATTTAGAATTCAGGTAGCTAATACGCAAAAAAGAGATGATGCCAACAAAATGAAAGCAGACCTGATGCGTTTTTTCCCCGAAGAAAAAACCTATCTCATGTATCAAGCACCCAATTTTAGGGTTCGTATTGGCAACTTTTTAGACAGAAAAGAAGCAGAAAAATTCAAAAGCAGAATTACAAAAATGTTTTCTGGAAAAGGCATTTATATTGTTCCTGATGTAATTGACTATACGCCAAAAGAAGATGAAGAATTGCCGGTAATTAATTAAGTTGATTCTTATGCTCCAACAAACTATTCAATCTCTTGCCAAACAGTATGCTGCTCATTATATTGAAGTGAGACATCACTTGCATGCACACCCCGAATTAAGTTATCAAGAATTTGAAACCTCGGCATTTGTACAAGAAAAATTAGCTGCATTAAACATTCCGTTTGAAGTAAAAGCAACTACAGGTGTGGTAGGTTTAATCAAAGGAAAAAACCCAGAAAGCAGAGTTATTGCCCTGCGGGCAGATATGGATGCATTGCCCATTCAAGAAGAAAACCAAGTACCCTATAAATCTACCAAGCCCGGTATCATGCATGCCTGCGGACATGATGTACATACCACTTGTTTGTTAGGTGCAGCACAAATTTTACAGGAAACTAAAGACCAATGGGAGGGCACGGTAAAGCTGATTTTTCAACCAGGCGAAGAACGCAATCCCGGCGGAGCAAGCATTATGATTAAAGACGGTGTGTTAGCCAACCCCGCACCACAAGGCATTTTTGGTATGCATGTGCATCCCGGCTTAGATTTGGGCAAATTGAGTTTTAGAAAAGGAAGAGTGATGGCTAGTGCCGATGAAATTTATATCACCATTCGCAGTAAAGGCGGCCATGCCGCAGCACCACACTTAACTGCAGATACCATTTTAATTGCCTCACATTTAATTGTGAGTTTACAACAAATTATCAGCAGAAATAATAATCCAACTTCTCCTTCTGTATTATCGATTTGCTCAATACAAGGTGGACATACAACTAACGTCATTCCAAGTGAAGTGAAATTGATGGGCACTTTTAGAGCAATGGATGAAGCTTGGCGTTACAAAGCCCATGAACTCATTACTAAACAAGCTACTGCCATAGTAGAAGGTATGGGTGCCGAATTAGATTTGCATATTGATGTAGGTTACCCCACTGTAGATAATGATCCTGCTTTAACAGACACCGCTTGGCAACTAGCCAAAACATATATGGGAGAAAATAATGTACCCGAAACAGAAATGCGTATGGGTGCCGAAGATTTTGGTTATTACACCCAACATATTCCCGGTTGCTTTTTCAGACTTGGTGTTAGGAATGAAGCGAAGGGCATTATTCATAATGTGCATACACCACAATTTAATATTGACGAAACTGCTATTGAAACAGGCATGGGCATGATGGCTTGGCTTGGAGCAATGGGAAGGGTTTAATCTAACGGCTGCTTATATACCCAACGCAATCCAATCAAAGAAACCAAAACTGTAATCAGGTAAAATAAAATACTGATGTACACCGATTGGTGTTTGTCTAACATAAACATCGTACTACCCCATAAAAAAACAACTTCTCTTGCACCTAGTCCGCCAATGGTAAAGGGCAAAATAGCTACCACTGAAGAGAGCAAAAAAATGAAGATATAGGCCGATGTACTAATGTCAATTTGAATAGACAACATCAACGCATAAATACAACAGACTTGTAATACTTGTACCACTAAACCCATCCACAAGGTGGACCAAAACCCTTTCAAAAAAGAAGGGAAAAATCGTTGCACAATAAAGTAATAAATGCCTAATCCCGGTACAATGCCTATCAACATTAATCTGGCATACAGATTATCATTATCGATCAGCATAAAATAAAAGGCAGCTAAAATCCCTAATGCTACTACACCACTAATTCTATCTAACAACACTGCTGCTGATAGTAACTTAATAGGATGCTGCTGTTTCTTATTCAACAAAATAACTTTATAAGCATCCCCTCCTATTCCACCGGGTAAAAACAAATTATAAAACATACCCAACCAATACAATCGCAAATTGGCGGACTGAGATAAATGCACTTGAATATTACTGAAATAAATATTCAGCCGAAAGGCAGAAACAAACTTAGATGCTGCAAACAATACAGTAGCTACCAATAACCAAACCCAATTGCTTTGCTGCAACAATTGTGCGGTAAGTACCCAATCTATTTTTCCACTCACATACCACAAACACAAACCTGTAACTACAAGTTTGACAATCAGTTTAATTGTATTTTTAAACGATGGTGCGGCCATAAATTTTTCTTACCTGATAGGTTTTCTTTCCGCTAGATTCAAAGTAAGTTCTCACATTAATCTCTGCAATAATGCCAATAGTAATTAACTGAATACCGCCGAGCAAAAATATCAAACCCAAAATAAGCATGGGCTTACCCCAAATATCATGACCCATTATTTTGAGTATTAACAAATATAAATTGATAAGTATACCAATAAACAAACTAATAAAGCCTAACGTACCAAATAAGTGCATGGGTTTTTGAATATACCTTCTGAAAAACACCATCGTTACCAAATCACTCATCACCCTAAAAGTTCGGCCTAAACCATATTTTGAAACGCCAAATCTTCTGGCATGATGCTTTACATCTACCTGAGTAATTCTTGCACCTTGCATAGCTGCTAGGACGGGAATAAAACGATGCAGTTCGCCATACAAGCCTAATTCTTCAGCAATTTCTCGTTTGAAAATTTTAAGAGTACAACCATAATCTTTGATGTACACTTTAGTCCAACGGCGAATTAAATAATTGGCAATCTTACTTGGAATTTTTCGCAACAACATGCCATCCTTTCTGTTAGCTCTATTTCCTGCAACTACATCCCAATCTTCTTTTTTCAACAAATCTAACATGGCAGGAATATCGGTAGGATCGTTCTGCAAATCACCATCCAACAATGCCACATAACGACCGGTAGTATGATCAATACCAGCCGTCATTGCGGTACTTTGACCATAATTTTTTCGTAGTTCAACCAATATAATGCGTTCATCCATTACATCCCTAATCCGTTGCCGAGTAGCATCAGTGCTGCCATCATCTACAAATACTACTTCAAAATCCATCCCTTGCAATGCATGTCGAATGGCATCCACCAAAGGAACAATATTGTCCTCCTCATTCATTACCGTTATAACTACAGATATTTCCCTCATAGTAGCTTTTTGCGCTGTAAAGATAATGGTTCCTATATTGGTAAAACTGCGGTTGCTAAACATGGTGTTGCAGCAGTTATAAACCGATACCTATTTATTGCATTTTGATACAGATATTTGCATGGATTGAACCAATCTTCATCCATACTCGACTCTCCCATTGAATACCTGAAAGGGGTTGGGCCACTGCGTGCCGATTTGCTGAAAAAAGAATTACAAATTTTTACGTTTAGAGATTTTCTTGAACACTATCCGCTCCGGCATATTGATAAAACACAAATCAGCCCGATTGCTGCTATTCAGCCAAATACTGAGTTTATTCAAGTAGCCGGCAGATTACAAGGTTTTGAAATATTGGGTGAAAAGAAAAGCAAACGATTAGTTGCTTATTTGAAAGATAAGAGTGGTGTTTTAGAACTCACTTGGTTTCAGGGTATTCATTGGGTACAAAAAATGTTGCAAGAACAACAGGATTATATTGTTTTTGGTCGTACCGGATTTTTTAACGGCAAGCCGCAAATGTTGCATCCGGAAATGGAGTTATTAGCCAATCAAAAAGCAGATGGCAAGTCGTACTTAGAACCAGTTTATCCTACCACAGAAAAACTGAAAGTAAAAGCATTGAATGGTAGGCAAATTGGTAAGTTGATGTTTAATTTGGTGTCCATCATCAGTGAAAAAGATGTACCGGAAAACTTGCCTGCTGCTATCATTCAATCACAACAATTATTACCACGATTTACAGCTATTTGTAAACTGCATTTTCCTACCAATTTACAAGAATATGAATTAGCAGTTGACAGAATCAAATTTGAAGAATTTTTCATTTCACAAGTAAGGTTAAATATCACTCGAATACAACGGCACCGCAGCAGCAAAGGTGTAGTGTTTGAAAAAGTGGGTGATTTATTTAATACGTTCTACAATCAATATTTACCATTTCATTTAACCGGAGCACAAAAAAGAGTACTGAAAGAAATTAGACAAGATACAGCCCGTGGCCATCAGATGAATCGATTGTTGCAAGGTGATGTAGGAAGCGGCAAAACAATTGTTGCGTTATTGAGTATGTTGTTGGCAGCAGACAATGGTTATCAAAGTTGTTTAATGGCCCCTACGGAAATACTTGCCCAGCAACACTTTACAGGATTAAGCAGCTTACTGCAACAGTTACCCGTACAAATAAGATTACTTACCGGCAGTACCAAAACAAAAGAACGAAAAGCAGTGTTGGCCGGTTTGTTAGATGGCAGTATACACATGGTTGTTGGTACACATGCAGTAATTGAAGACAAAGTGCAGTTTAAAAATTTAGGTTTTGCCATTGTTGATGAACAACACCGATTTGGTGTGGCACAAAGAGCTAGACTTTGGGAGAAAGCTATTGTACCACCGCATGTATTAGTAATGACGGCTACGCCAATTCCTCGTACTTTAGCGATGACCGCTTATGGCGATTTAGATTATAGCGTAATGGATGAATTGCCCCCCGGTCGTCAACCCATTACAACGGTGCATCGCAACGAACATCACCGCATGAAAGTGATGGAATTTATTAGAAGTGAAATTGATAAAGGTCGTCAGGCATACATCATCTATCCACTCATTCAAGAAAGTGAAAAATTGGATTATGAAAACTTGATGGAGGGATACGAACAAGTGAAAAGCTATTTCCCCGAACCCAAGTACTGGATTAGCATGGTGCATGGGCAGCAGCCACCCGAACAGAAAGAAACCAATATGCAACGCTTTGTACAAGGCGATACGCAAATAATGGTTAGTACAACGGTGATTGAGGTGGGTGTAAATGTGCCGAATGCCTCGGTGATGGTGATTGAAAGTGCCGAAAAATTTGGGCTAAGTCAGTTACACCAGCTTAGAGGAAGGGTTGGCCGGGGCAGTGAAAAAAGTTTTTGCATTCTTTTAACGGGTAGTAAAACCAGCAAAGATGCCCGAGAACGTATCCATGTAATGTGTCAAACCAATGATGGTTTCAAAATTGCCGAAAAAGACTTAGAAATTAGGGGTCCCGGCGATATTGAAGGAACAAGGCAAAGCGGGGTATTAAACTTTAAGCTTGCCAGCATTGTCAATGATAAAGATTTGTTAGAACAGACAAAAATACTGGCCGAAAAGTTGGTAGAGGCTGACCCCGACATTAGTTCGGCTCAAAATTTGCCGTTAAAAAATTATCTAATCAGTCAAAAGGGTAAAACCTTATGGAGTAAAATCTCTTAAAGAAACCCCAATTTGATGAACATAGTCAACTAAACTATCATCAGATTGTCATAAAAACTAACTAGATCTTTTAGCCTTGCAGTTTCGTTTATTTACTGTAACTTTTAAAAAAATTTCAGGTTGAGAAAGTTATTATTTGGTGCTTTTATGCTAATCCTGTTTCAGCAAAGTCTCAGGGCTCAACAATATGCTAATCTTGAGTTTATCGAGAATAAAGGGCAATGGGATAAATCCATTCAGTTTAAAGCAGATATTGGCAGCGGTGCTTTTCTGTTACAACAAAATGGTTATAAAGTGGTGCAACATCATCCTGAAGATTTAAAACATCTCTCAGCTTATTATCATGGCCACCAACATGATGGAGAAACAAAAAGAAAAAACGATCAACTGATACTGCGTTCTCATTTGTACGATGTGCAGTTTGTAAATGCCTCGCCGCAAGCCAAGGTGGTGGCTGATAAAATCATTCCAACTTACAACAATTATTTCTACGGCAACGACCCGGCTAAATGGGGTGAAAACTGCCGCATCTTTCAGGCAGTCACTTATGAAAATATTTATCCAAACATAGATGTTCGTTATTACACTGATAACAATCAGTTGAAATACGATATCATCGTAAAACCTGGCGGCGATATCAATAAAATTGCTTTGCAATACAAGGGTATAGATGATATCAAAATACGCAATGGCGAATTGGTGGTTAAAACATCTATAACTGATGTAAAAGAAATGTCGCCTTATACATTTCAAGTACAAAGTGGACAGAAAAAAGAAATCAGTTGTCGTTATAAACTCAATGGCAATCTATTGACTTTTAAAGTGGATGATTACAATAAGAACGAAACACTCATTATTGATCCCACATTAATTTTTTCAACCTTCACCGGCAGTAGTGCCGATAATTGGGGCTATACCGCTACACCCGGTGCAGACGGTAGTTTTTTTGCCGGTGGCATTGTATTCGGTCCTGTTGGTGGAGCATTGAATTTCCCGGTTAGTTCAGGTGCATTTCAAACCACATTTGGTGGTGGTGTAAATGATGAAAGTATTGGGGTGTACGATATTGGTATTATGAAATTTAATGCCAATGGTACACAGCGTTTATACGCAACCTATTTAGGAGGCAGTGGTAATGAACAACCACATAGTATGGTTGCCGATGGTGCAGGCAATTTGATAATTGCAGGTAGAACGAACTCCGCTAATTTCCCTACTACTGTAGCGACATTTGGCCCGGGTGGCGGATACGATATTTTCATAACGAAGTTAACTCCGTCTGGTACGGCTTTAGTTGGCTCCAGAAAATTTGGTGGCACTGCTTTAGACGGTGTAAACATCCGCTCAAAATATACCATGCCAAATGGTACAGAATCGATCCGCAGAAATTATGGTGACGATTCTCGAAGTGAAGTAATTATAGATAATGCAGGTAATATTTTATTGGCATCCAATACACAATCGGCAGATTTTTTAACTACTGCAGGTGTGCTTCAACCCACAACCGGTGGTGGAAGACAAGATGGCGTATTGATTAAAACCAATGCAAATTTATCGACTGTTATTTTTAGTACATTTTTAGGAGGTAATAATGATGATGCGGCTTTTGTATTAGGCATCAACCAAGGTAACAATAACATTTATGTAGGCGGCGCAACAGCAAGCACCAATTTTCCGGGTAACACAGCCGGTTCTTTGTTTAATAGTTTTCAAGGTGGTGCAACAGATGGCTTTGTATCAATCATTAGCCCCGATGCATCGGCTATCATTAAAACAACTTATGTAGGAACTGCAGGTGCTGACATGTTATATGGCTTAAAATTTGATATTTTAGGTGCTCCTTATATCATGGGAACAACTACGGCTACTTGGCCAATTGTAAATGCACCATTTAGCCAAACAGGAGGCAAACAATTTATTGCGAAATTGCAAACTGATTTATCCGGTTGGATTTATTCAACTGTTTTCGGTACCAATACAGCCACACCAAATATTTCGCCGGTAGCGTTTTTAGTTGACCGTTGTCAAAATGTATATGTATCCGGCTGGGGTGGTTCTATTAATACAGGTGCCATGTATGCCAACGCAGGCACAATGGGTTTAACCGTAACGCCTGATGCTAACCAAGCCGGAAAAGCAACTACTGACGGTAGCGACTTTTACTTTTTTGTGTTAGAAAAAAATGCAGCTCGTCAATTATTCGGCAGCTTTTTTGGACAAACAGGCGGTAACAATGGCGAACATGTAGATGGTGGTACGAGCCGCTTTGATCAGAATGGTGTAATCTATCAAGCATTGTGTGCTAACTGTGGTAGAGATGTTCCGTTTCCGGTTACACCGGGAGTTTGGGGACCATCAAATGGTTCTTCTAACTGTAATTTGGCAGCAGTAAAAATTGCTTTCAATTTGGCAGGCGTAGCAGGCAATGTACAATCTTCGATTAATGGATTTTTAGATACATCGGGCTGTGTGCCGCTTACCGTTTTATTGAGAGATTCTATTGGTACTGCACAACGATATGTTTGGAGTTTTGGTGATGGTTCTCCTGATCAAGTGACTACCACACCAACAGTTAATCACACATACATGAACATTGGCACCTATCCAGTGAGGTTGATTGCAATTGATTCTACTACATGTAATATCGCCGATACTTCTTTTACCAATGTTAGGGTTAGAAATGACGATGCCATTTTAGGATTTACACCTTCTAAAATTCCGCCTTGTCAATCTACTAGTTATCTGTTTACCAATAACTCCTTTGTTCCTACCAATAAACCTTTCGGACCGGCTTCTTTCCGTTGGACATTTGGCGATGGTAGTGCACCGGTTACCGCAGGTATTGGACCCATCACACATGCTTATCCCGGTCCTGGAACTTACACTGTAAAAATGGTATTGATTGATACAAACTTTTGCAACGAACCTGATTCGGTTGTTCAACAAATTAGATTAGCAGCTAATGTAAGTGCAAGGTTCACTACACCACCAAGTGGCTGTGCTCCTTACAATGCAACGTTCATGAATACTTCTGCCGGAGGCACTAGCTTTTTCTGGGATTTTGGTGATGGTAATACATCTACAGCAGCTAACCCAACTAATCTTTACACTACACCGGGTACATATACTATTAAGTTGAGGGCAATTGATTCGGCTACTTGTAATATTGTGGATAGTACGCAACTTACTATTACAGTGAGTATTAAGCCTACTGCTGCATTTACATATAGTCCGCAGCCACCGCAAGAAAATTTACCAGTAACGTTTACGAATAATACAACCGGTGCTGTTACTCAATTTAAGTGGGATTTTGGCGATGGTGATTCTATCATTACAGCTTCTATTGCTCCGGTTCAGCATACGTATAATGCAACAGGAAGTTTTAATACTTGTTTGATTGCTACCAATAGTTTTGGTTGCAAAGACACGACATGTGAAAATATAGAAGCTAGAATTGTTCCTATACTCGATGTTGCAAATGCATTTACCCCAAATGGCGATGGACAAAACGATAAAGTATTTGTTCGAGGCTTTGGTATTGATAAATTCAACTGGACGATTTACAATCGATGGGGCACAGTCGTATTTCAATCAACCAATAGATTAGAAGGTTGGGATGGCACTTACAAAGGAAAATTACAACCACAAGAAGTATATCACTATGTGTTGGATGTGATTTTTACAGACAATACCAAGTTGCAGAAAAAAGGAGATATTACTTTGTTGCGATAGGGGTTCCATATTATTACACCATCTCTAAATGAGATGAGCAAATAACATCAAATGAAGCGATTATTAAACTTATTGGTTTTGTTGTTGGTGACGGCTAGTTCACAAGCACAAGACTTGCATTTTTCACAATATTTCAATGCACCATTATTGGTGAACCCTGCTAATACCGGCTTTATGCCCGATGGTGATTACCGCATTGGCGGAAGCTATCGCAGCCAATGGGCTGCTATTAGTAACCCATATAGAACCATGAGTCTTTTTGGCGATGTACAATTGTTTCAAGATAGATTTGAAAATGGCTGGATTGGCTTAGGCGGCGGTTTTTCCAAAGATGCAGCAGGTAATGGCAATTTGATTGCTACAAAAGGATTTGCATCTGTAGCGTATCACCAAGCTTTGGGTTTAGGAAGTTTAATCAGTACAGGTTTTAGTTTGGGTTTTATGAGTAAACGAATAGATTTCACTAAACTAACTTTCGATAATCAATGGAACGGAAAATTCTTTGATATCAATACACCACCCGGCGAAGCATTCATCACCAATAAAGTCAATTACCTCACTTTGCAAGCCGGTATTAATTATGCTTTTTTCCCAACAGAAAATACTTATATCAATGTTGGATATTCAGCCAATAACCTAAACCGACCCAACGAAAGTTTTTTTGCAGAAACAGCCGGCGCAGATCCCAAAGTTCCGGTGAGACATACCATGTTTATCAATGGTAGTTTTAAGTCAAATGAATTGTGGATTTTGAATCCGAACATTTATGTCAGTAAAGCAGGCACGGCTTGGGAGTACGTAGCAGGCATGAATGCCCAACGTAATTTGAGTGGCGATGGTAACTCACAATTAATTGCAGGATTATATTATCGGGTTTCGGATGCCATTATACCAATGGTTGGTTTTCAGCAGAATAACTACAAGTTTACTTTTAGTTACGATGCAACAATGTCTAGTCTAAAAACCTATAATGGCACTAGAGGTGCTTATGAATTATCCATCATCAAACAAGGTTTGATTGATCCATCGAGAGATTTGAAATGCCCTGCAGTTCGATTCTAAGCTATTATTTTACTTCTTGCATATCTACCAAACGCTTGTAAATACCGCCTTTGGCAATCAACTGGTCATGTGTACCTCTTTCAGCAATTTCACCTTTTTGCAGTACAATAATTTCATCTGCATGGCGTATGGTGCTTAAGCGGTGGGCAATCACCAAGCTTGTCCTATTCTGCATCATATTATTAATCGCATCTTGAACCAAACGTTCACTTTCAGTATCTAAAGAAGAAGTGGCTTCATCTAAAATTAATATCGGCGGATTTTTTAAAATAGCTCTGGCAATCGTTAACCGCTGCCTTTCACCACCACTTAACTTAGTACCTCGATCGCCAATATTATCATTAAACCCATCGTCTTTTTTGATGATGAAATTATAGGCATTCGCAACTTTGGCAGCATGCTCAATATCAGCTAGCGGCGCATTTGGTCTACTCAATGCAATATTGTTAGCAATGGTATCATTAAACAAAATTGGTTCTTGTGTAACAATACTAATTTGACTGCGAATGCTGTGCAAAGAATATTGTTTAATATTTACGCCATCAATCAATAATTCGCCTTCAGATACATCATGAAACCTGGGCACCAAATCAGCCAAAGTACTTTTTCCCGAACCGGACGAACCCACCAATGCAACTGTTTTTCCTTTAGCAATGGTGAAGTTGATATTTTTCAAAATTGCCGTATCGCCATAATTGAAACTTACATTTCTAAATTCAATACCTTGATTAAACGTTTGTAGCGGCAATGGATTTTTTTGCTCTTCCACCGTAATTGGTGCATCTAAAATTTCATTCACTCGATCTAACGTTGCGTTACCACGCTGTACGTTGTAATACGCTGTAGATAAGGATTTGGCTGGATTGATGACCTGTGAAAAAATAGCGATGTACACAATAAAATTACTCGGACTTAAAATTTCTCCTACCAATACCAATCGTCCACCAAAATATAACACACCACATAAAATAGCAACGCCTAAAAATTCTGATAATGGCGATGCCAAATCTCTGCGATAGAAAATACTGTTTTTGATATTAAACATTTCTGTCGTCAGCTTGAAGAAATTAGTCTTCACTTTTTCTTCGGCATTAAACGCTTTAATCACCCTTAAGCCGGTTAAGGTTTCTTCTAACTGACTTAAAATTTCACCCCATTTTACTTGAGCTCTGTTGGTATGTTTTTTCAAGGTTCGTCCTACCCTACCAACAATCAATCCGGTAATCGGTAAAAAGATGAAAACGAAAAAGGTAAGCTGCGGACTCAACAAAAACAAAAACACCAATATACCTATGATATTCAACGGCTCTTTAATTAACCCCTCTAACGCAGCCACTACGGAATTTTCTAATTCGATGATATCATTTGAAGAACGGCTCATGATATCGCCTTTGCGTTGTTCGGTAAAATAACTTACCGGCAACTGCAATAATTTTTCGTACAACGCCCCGGTATATTTTCTAGAAACTGAATTTCGGATTGGTGTTAAAAAATAGAAAGAGAGGTAGAGAAATACATTCTTCAGAAAAATACAAATAATGATAAAAATACAAATGGCACCCAAAGTGTATACTTTACCTTCGGTACTAATCAGCGCTTTTAAGTAATTATACAATTGGTCTTTAATGCTGAAATTGAGGTTATTGACCACAGTTGAAGTGGCAGATTCCGCCACTAATTCTTTATTTAGAAAGATTAAATCCAAAAACGGACTCAACATACTGATGGAAAATAGCCCAAAAGCGATGGATAAAGTGATGAAAATGGCATATAAACCGATGTTGAGCTTGTATTCTCTGATGTAACTGAAAATCCGTATAAAACGTTTCATGTAGAATGATAAATGATAAGAACAGCAAAGTAACTAATTTTACCGCCAATTAAACTGCCTCTTATGGAAGAAGGAAAAA
>CALRQJ020000022.1:0-26535 GCA_943370285.1 Methylophilus rhizosphaerae
TTAGCCGTAAAAGAAAGCAATCAAAGTTCTTATACCGGTTTAACTGCTAACGATCAAAATTTATTAACCGCTCAGCCTCGTGGTGTAAATAACTTCAACGTATCATATAGAGCTACACCGGGTTTTAACTACGATGCAGGTACTTACACAGTAAGCGTAATTTATACTGCAACGCAGAATTAATATTTATATCGGTCTTTTTGAAAATAGAAAGCGGCTCCATTCGAGCCGCTTCTTTTAATTACCAAATGTTCTCACCACAATATTTGGTCCGCCCTGGCTACCACTTTTATTGAGGCTGTAGGTAAAACTCAGCATCACATATCTATTCAATACATTGTAGCTTAAGTCTTCTATATAGTTTTGATTGGCATTGCGAACAATGCCGGTGTTTTTGTTCAATAAATCAAAGGCACTGAGTTTTATTTCTCCCCGCTTGTTTTTCAAAAAGCTTTTAGCAATGGCTGCGTTCCATAGCGGAATGCTGGTATTAAAACCTTGTGTTCTACCCGTGTTTCGAGTATAATTAAAGTTATTGCTGATGGTAAATCCCTTGGGTAAAAAGTTAATGACTTCAACACCATATTGTTGGGTAAGAAAATTGGTATTGAGTTGTGGCTGCGCCGAATACTTGGCAGTAGAAATATTCAATCGGGCTGTGGCTTGCACATCAATCAATTTTTCGATAGTAAAACTCCAGGAAACATTCGGCGAAACGGATAGGTTGCTGATTCGATTCTTTAGCCCGTTTACCAAGGCCAAATTGTTGGTGTAGAATAATCCCGACCCAACACTAATTCTACTGTTCAATGCCTTAATCGGAAAGCCGGTATTAATATCTCCAAACAAATTATATACGCCATTGGCATTAACCGGAGTTGATGTTCGCCTTCCATTGGCATCAATAACATCTTGCTGAATAATGGCTTGCTGCGTGGTGCTGTAATTGATAAAGCCAAAGAAGTTTTTTCCGGTTATCGGATCGGTAGCAAAATAATTCAGTCCAATATTATGTACATATTCTCTTTTTAAATTAGGATTACCGGCTCTCACATTCAGCGGATCACTTACATCGGGTATTGGTTGTAATTGATTGATGGAAGGCTGTCTGGTACTCGTACTATAATTCAACCGAAGGTTACGAAAGCGATTAAAATTGTAGCCAATATTCGCCGAAGGCAATACATCGGTAAATCGTTGTTTGATGTTGGTAGCAGCCGTATAGTTAATGCCTTTTAATATGGCATCTTGTACACTTGCTCCAACAGCATAGGTTCCTTTTTTAAAATTACCCCTAATATTGGTGGTACCGCCGGTATAATAATATTGACTTTTAAAACGATTACTCTGTTGTGTGTTTACAATATCATGCTTGCCCGAAATGCCGTTGAAATCATACACTTGTTTATTGCTTTCGCCATTATTGCTGTTGTAGAAATAACTGAGTTCGAGTAAGGTTTTTTTCCAAAGTGGTTCGGTGTAAGTAATGGTGCCGGCTATGCCGCGGCTAAATGCTTCTTGATTATTGATTTGGTTGAGGTATTGGTTTTGTATTTGACTACCGGTATTATCGTAAAAATAATTTTGCGATAAAAACGTACCATCCGATTCGCTGTTATTATACCGCATATCTACATTGACACTAATGGTTCTTCCTTTTTTGGCAAACCGTTTTCTGAATAACATATTGTTTGTGATGTTAATAGCATCTGCATCGCTAATACTATAACTATAGCCATCATTCAGTTTTAGCTTGGTGCTGCCGATAGATTTGTATTGACTGTTACTTTCATTCTTGTTTTGTTGAAACGCAATAGCCGGCGTTATTTTAAACGAAGTAAAGCTGTCTATTTTATGGTCGATAGATAAATTGATGCGTTGTTGTTTGCCATCTCTTATTGTATTTCCATTTTGGCTGTAATCAAAACTATTGCCCGGTAGAATATTTTGTCGGTTGGTTTTTCTTTCGGTTGATAATCGAGTATCGGTTGCAATAAAGCTGGCATTGACATCGGTTTTTTTACTCAACTTATCGTTGAAGTTTACCCCACCGGCATAAGTGGTAGCCACGCCTTGTTGGTTTTGTCCCAACCCTGTGGTGGGTAGGCCAATATTATCATCATCTCCGGTACGGATAGTAAGACCGCCGCCACCTCTCATACTGCGACCCAATTCTCCAGTAAAATTCAACACATCAACAATCGAAAATCCTTGACGATTGGTGTTGTTACCCATTCCTAAAAATGACAACTGTCTTTCGCCATTGAACTTATTGATATTTGCCTGACCATCATATCGTTCTTTATTACCGGCCCCTGCTGTTGCCCTACCAAATAACGCATTGTTTCGGTCTTTTTTCAACTTTAGGTTGATTGTTTTTTGGCTATTGCCATCATCAATGCCGGTAAATTCGGCTTGGTCACTTTTCTTATCAAATAGCTGTACTTTATCAATCGCATCAGCCGGTAAATTTTTGGTGGCCAATTTCGGGTCGCCGGTAAAAAACTCTTTTCCGTTTACTAGCACTCGATTAATGCGTTGGCCGTTTACTCTTACAGTTCCATCGGCATCTACCGTCATCCCCGGCATTTTCTTCAACAAATCTTCTACTACAGCATTGGGTTGTGTGGTAAAGTTTTCGGCATTAAATTCAATGGTATCGTTATTCACTACTACGGGTGGTCTTTTGGACCTTACCGCAACATCAGCCAAATGTTTTAAATCAGTAACCGCCACTTCACCCATATCTAATACGGCATCATTTTCCTTAACTGTTAAAGCTTGCCATACCGGGTTATAACCCACATAAGAAGCAGAGAGTACATATTTTCCCTTCGGGATGTTTTTCAATTGAAAATATCCGGCAGAATCGGCACGGGTAAAACTCACCAAGGTAGAGTCTGTCGCTTTTACCAAAGAAACGGTAGCATAAGCCAATCCTTTTTTGGCAATGGTATCGGCAATTTGACCTTTTACTACGGCGGGTTTTTGTTGTGCCATGGCTGTAGCCATCAGTACAACGGAAAAAATGACAAGTATGATTTTTTGCATCATTGCTTTATTTGAAGGCTCAAAACTAACAGACCATTACAGCAAATGCAGTTAACCAACTTGTATCTAAGGTTAATAAAGGTTAAGACATGGAAGAATGGTTGATTTTTAAGTTAAGCGTTGCTTTTTGGCTAGTTTTGCACACAAACAAACACTATGTCTGCTCACTTCGACCTCAGTAAACCTATTGCCATTGGTTGCGACCATGCCGGTATTGATTATAAAGTTGCCATTGTACAGTGGCTGAATAGTAAAGGGTACACCGTTTCGGATTTTGGTACGTACAGTACAGACAGTGTAGATTATCCCGATTATGCTCATCCTACTGCATCGGCAGTAGAAAACGGCGAAGCCGCTTTTGGCATTTTGTTGTGTGGCAGCGCCAATGGTGTAGCCATCACTGCTAATAAGCACCAAGGCATTCGTGCCGGTTTAAGTTGGCAAAATGATGTAGCCAAACTCATCCGCCAGCATAATGATGCCAATATGATTTGTATTCCGGCTCGTTTTGTTGCCCTTTCTTTAGCTATTGAAATGATTGAGCATTTTATCAATACCCCATTTGAAGGTGGCAGACACCAAAACAGGGTGAATAAAATTGCTTGCCTGTAGCATAATTGGTAAGGTTGTGACCCTTGCAGGAGATCCCAACCGGACTATAATTATCATTATTTACCACATTAAAATGGGATATTCTACTACATTTGATAGTATCAAATGATACTATCAAATGAAACCGCCGTACGATATAACCAACGAAATACTTCAACTCGTAAGTGAGGTTTCTCAAAAAATTGGGGCAATAAATGCCACCTATCTCATCAAGCAATCACCTGAATTAAGAAAGAGAAACCGCATCAAAACAATTCAAGCTTCTTTAGCGGTAGAAGGTAATACATTGACCATAGACCAGATAACCGCAATAATCGAGCATAAAAGGGTACTAGGTCCCGCCAAAGACATTAAAGAGGTTTCAAATGCCATTCTTGTCTATGAACAACTTCAACAATTTAATCCTTTTCAGGAAAAATCATTTTTGTTAGCACATCAGCTATTGATGCAAGGATTAATGAATAATCCAGGCAAATACAGAACATCAGGAGTTGGCATTGTAAAGGGTTCGCAGGTTGCCCATATCGCACCGCCGAGTAGTAATGTTTCTTTTTTAATGAAATCGTTGTTTGAATACCTTAAAAAAAGTGATGAACTGTTGCTGATTAAAAGCTGTGTATTTCATTATGAATTGGAGTTCATACATCCATTTTCTGATGGAAATGGAAGAATGGGAAGACTTTGGCAATCAGTTTTATTGATGCAGGAATTTCCACTATTCGAATTCTTACCCTTTGAAACATTAATCAGTAAACATCAAAAAAAATATTACCAAGCACTATCTATCAGCGATAAAAAAGGCAACTCAACTTTCTTTATAACGTTTATGCTTCGAATTTTAAGTGCGGCACTTGATGAACTGCTGAAAGAAAGAACCGGTCCTATATCAAATACGCAAAGGGTTCGGATTTTTATTTCGAGTGGAATAACAACATTCACCCGAAAAGCGTACATGAATTATTTCAAAACCATCTCACCAGCAACAGCTAGCCGTGATTTACAATTAGCGGTAAATGAAAAGCTGATAGAAAAACACGGAGATAAGAATAACACTACTTATTCTGTTAAGTAAATAATTGCGAATACGCTTCTATTAAAAATTATCACTAAAAAGGCCCTTCAAACACATACCCGTTTTTTTCTACTCCCTTCCAAAATAATAACTTCGTTAAACCCAACATCATCCCAATAACAAACAAATATGACCGAAGCTATCATACCCTTACTATCCTTAATTGCTTTAGAAGTTATTCTGGGCATCGACAATATTATTTTCATTTCTATTCTGGCCGATAAATTGCCCGACAATCAAAAAGGTAAACTACGCTTTTGGGGCATTGGCTTGGCTATGGTAATGCGGTTATGTCTGCTTGCCTTTATTGCTTGGATTTTAAAACTTGACCAAACATTGTTTACCATTTCCGACATCGACTTTTCGGGCAAAGGCATCATATTAATTTTAGGCGGATTGTTCTTAATCTACAAAAGCACCAAAGAAATTTACCATAAATCTGAGGTAGCCAACGAAACTCAGCCACAAGTACCCCGCAACAGTAGTTTTAAACGATTATTGGCTGAGGTAATTATTTTAGATCTTGTTTTTTCCATCGATTCCATCATTACTGCTGTAGGTATGGTGCAGGAGCTTTGGGTGATGTACACTGCAGTTGTTGTTACTGTTTTGATTATGCTAGTGGCATCCAAGCCCATCAGCGATTTTATCCGCAAACATCCATCGTTTAAAATTTTGGCCCTTTGCTTTTTGATGATGATTGGCGTTTCGCTGCTGGCAGAAGGCTTTCATGTTGAAATTCCTAAAGGGTACATTTATTTTTCTATGGCATTTGCATTTGCGGTAGATGTTATACAAATGAAAACCATCAAACATCCCAATACAAAATAGACGCAACCAAACATTAAAAACCACTTGTTCTTTAAGTTGAGCGATTAACTTCCCCCGTTCATCCAAAATACAACAGTAGGCAATGGCTTATGCTTATCTTAGCCATTCACAAAATCAGATTCCCTGCTATGAAGAAAAGTTTAGTCGTCCTACTAATGGCATCTGCTGTGGTATCGTATGCCCAAAAAGATGATGCCAGCCGATTTGCCAAAACCATTTCAGCCAAAGAATTAAAAGAAAAACTAACCATTGTTGCCGGTGCCGAAATGGAAGGTAGAGAAACCGCTACCGAAGGGCAGCGAAAAGCAGCAGCTTATATCGAAAACCAGTTTAAAGCCATTGGTTTATTGCCCGGCAATGGCAATAGTTATCAAATGAGTTATCCGGTTTATCAAGACGAATTGATGTCTTCTGCTTTGCATATTTATTCCATTCCATTTACTGCATCGCAACATTATAGCATTACTTTAAATGGTGTTGAAAATGGGGTAATTAACCTCAGCGAAGTGGTATTTGCCGGATTTGGCAGCACCGACTCTACCAATAACGAACTCAAAGACCTTGATGTAAAAGGCAAATGGGTAATTGTACTAGATGGCACGATGGAAAATGCCGACAAACCTGCCCCCACCGGAAATGCCGGTCGTTTTGGTGCCGGTAATCCGCAAACTAAAATGCAAGCCTTAAGAACAAAAGGTGCAAAAGGGATGATTTTGGTGGCCAAAGATTTTCCTCGTACCAACCCTATCGCTACCAAGGGCAATATGTACATGAAAAGACAAGGTGGCGCTGCTACACCTTTTTTCGGAACATTGTCGGTGTCTTGGCAAGCTGCTGCTTCTATATTAAACCGTCAAGTAAGCAACTTTGCAGGATTTAAAAATTTGAAGCGTGGCGTTTATACCACTAATGTTAAGTTAGATGTCAACAAGAAAACCAATACTTTAAGCAGTACCAATGTGTTGGGTCTGTTAGAAGGAACCGATAAAAAAGATGAGTATGTGGTGATTACTGCCCATTACGATCACTTGGGCAAAAGAGATACCGTTATTTATTATGGTGCTGATGATGATGGCTCCGGTACAGTGAGTGTGATTGAATTAGCCGAAGCTTTTGCTGCAGCCAAGAAAAAAGGCAAAGGACCAAGACGCAGCATTTTGTTTATGACCGTTTCGGGTGAAGAAAAAGGTTTATGGGGGTCAGAAGTATATGCCAATAACCCTGTTTTTCCGTTAGCAAAAACCACGGTTAACCTCAATATTGATATGGTGGGCCGTATCGACCCTACCTATAAAGGCGATTCTACCAATTATGTGTTTGTGATTGGAGAAGATAAATTGAGTACCGATTTGATTCCGATTACCGATGAAGTGAACAAAAAGTACATGAATATGGAGTTGGACCGCCGGTATAACGATATCAAAGACCCTAACCGTTATTACTACCGTAGCGACCACTACAATTTTGCGGCAAAGGGTGTACCCATCATTTTCTACTTTAACGGTACACACCGAGATTATCACCGCCCAAGCGATACAGTAGATAAAATCAATTTCGACCTGATGCAAAAAAGGGTGAAGTTGGTGTATTACACTGCCTGGGAAATGGCCAACCGAGATGCCATGCTCAAAAGAGATTTGAAATTAGACGTTCCGGCAAGATAACCGAGCCGTTTTTTAAAATATATCTACCGCTGTCTGTTGTTGCAGGCAGCGGTTTTTTTATGGATGTTAGAATCAGATATGAATTACTTTTTCTCTTCCCCTTCTTCCTGATTTTCAACACATTAAACTGCTTTTTAAGTACCTAAGCCCAAACAGGTAATTTTTATCTTTTGAGTATAATTTTGACACTTAGTGCTTTATTAATTAGAAAATAACTATTTTCAATTACCCATTTTCTAATAAATCCTACCTAACATGAACATCAGAAGCTTTAGCGCTGCCGATATTGCCTTGCTCATGCAGCATATTTCGGGCATTAAAATGATGTTGCCGTCGCAGGTAAAATTAGCTAAAACCAAAAGGCGTAGTATGTTCAAACTCAGCGCTAAAAAGCAAGATTTTGTATTAACTGCCCTACGGCTTATGAAAAGTCAACCCGGCACCATTCCCCCTACCGTTAATGTGCAAGAATGCAATAATCACCTATCGCTCTACCAACAATACACCGAGTTAATTGCCGAAATAGACAAAGTAAAAATCCAAATGGAAGATGTAAAGCTGCAATTGGGCAACGAATTGTTGTTGCAAACCGGACTCTACTACAAACAATCTATTCAAGCTGCACAAGCCGGCATTGAAAAATTTGAAGCCATCAGAGACACACTTAAGCCTTTATATGCCGTGGGCAGAAACAGCAAATCGACCGATTTGCCCTGATTTTGAGGCTCTTTTGATGGATTTTGGGCTAAAAATGGGCAAAATCACCCACAATTGTTACAAATACCGCTTACCACCACATCGGCTTGTTTCATCGAAAAACCTTTGGGTAGTTTAACGCTGGGGATAGATACATGGTCTAGGCAATAAGTAGTGCCGCAATGGTCACACATAAAATGCACATGGTTATCGTGGTGGTGGCCTTCGCTACAATCATCTTTACACAAGGCATAACGAATTGAATTATCTGCCGTAGGTATGGTATGAATAATGCCTTTTTCTACAAAAGTTTGCAACGTACGATACACCGTAACCCGGTCAAAGATTTCGCCGGTTTTTTTCTCAATATCGGCATGTGCCAAAGCCCCGTTGGCCTGCCGAAACAGGTCGAGGATTTTTGCCCGGCTTGCCGTAATGCTCAGGTTATTGCGTTTTAATATGTCGTTAATCCTGTCTGTCATGACCGTAAATTAAGGCGTATTTCCAAAAATACCATTTACAAATCCGGTGGGTCCGGGTTTTTCTTTCAACAGTATTTTAATGTTGGTTAATAGCATTTGTACTTCGTCGGGCTTTAGGCCATCATAAATTTGGCCTCGAATTTGCCCACTTTTATCGACTAACGCAAAAAACTGGGTATGAATAAAATCGTCGTCAATATTGGTAACGGCATTTTTAGGATCGTCTAGTAAATAGCTGCTGCGGGCCATGCTGTACAAGCTGTCTTTTCGGCCCGTTACAAACACCCATTTTTTGGTATCTACTTTCATTGAATCGGCATACCATTTTAAACGGGCAACGCTATCTTTTTCGGGCTGACAAGTATGCGTTAGAATCATAAAATTGGGCTCGTCTTTAAACGCATCGTACACTTTACGCATATTGTTGTTCATGGGCGGACAAATGCCTTTACAAGTTGTAAAAAAGTAGTTAACCACCACCACTTTGCCTTGCATGTCTTTCTCGGTTACCTCGGCACTGTCTTGATTGATAAAGCTAAACGGTTTTACATTGCTGAGTGTGGGCAGTTTACTCTTCCAATTATCGTTATCGTAGAATAACCCGAAATAAAATACGCCTACCAAAAACACAAAAAATCCCAAATAAATCAACAGCTTCTTTTTCATGATTGCTTGTTTAGCGGTGCAAAGTTACAAAACAGACAGCCTTGCCCATTGTTTGTTGAATGGCAAGAATTAAGTTTTTGCAACAAAATTGCATTTATTATCTTTGCCGACCAATAAATAACATGGGATTTAAAATAAACTGGGATGCGTTAGGAATTGTTACCTCTTTGGCCTGCGCCATACACTGTGCTATTTTGCCCTTGTTTTTAACGAGTTTGCCCATTTTTGGGATGGAAATTATTGAAAACCGTTGGTTTGAATTTACCATGATTGGATTGGCATTTGTGGTTGGCATTTACTCCTTGTGGCATGGTTTTAAAAAGCACCACCACAGTTTTGTACCCATGACTGTTTTTACTGCAGGCTTCTTCTTTTTGGTACTGCGGATGTTTGTACCCCATAGTTACGAAATACCCCTTTTGGTAGTTGCCGTTATTGGCATTGTGTTGGCCCATTTAATGAACTACAAATCTTGCCGGGTACATAACCATGCCCACGCCGACGATTGTGAGCATTAATGGGTTGTGTAAAACACTTTACTCATGTTTTGTATTGAAAATGGTCATGTTTACTAAGAGGATGGTAAACAAAAAATCAAACTTAATTTACAAATTAGATTTATCAAATAGCAACTGTAAGCTTCCCCACTTACAACCTTTCATACAAAGCCCTTAGCTTTTCACGGGTCATAATGGTTTCCCAGTTTTTGCCTAGGGCATTTTCCCAAAGGGGTTTCATGCCAAGGCTAACATTGATCATGGTATCAAATTGCTCGTCGGTTAGGCCGCTGCAAATGCCTTGTGGTATATCAATATTGTTTTTGGCTACCATGTACTTAAACTCTTGTACACCGGCAGGGTAGTATTCTTCTAAATGGTTCATCACAATACAATTGCCAATGCCATGTTTGGTACCCAACAAATAACTCAAGCCATAACTTACGGCATGTGCTACACCCACTTGGCTGTAAGCAATGCTCATTCCTCCGGCATAAGAGGCCATCATTAATTTATCGTCGCAGCTATCGTTCCAGCCATCGGTATCTACAAATACATCACGGCATAATTGCAAGGCTTTATCGCCATAGCTTTTGCTGAATTCATTCAAAAAAGTTCCTTCTAAACTTTCAATGCAATGGATATAACAATCCATGCCGGTATAAAACCGCTGATTGGCAGGTGCATTGGCGGTTAATTCGGGGTCTAACACAATTTGGCTAAAGGGGGTGAAATCGCTGTTCATACCCAATTTACGAGTAGGACCGGTTAATACCGTTGTTCTCGATACTTCGGCACCGGTTCCGCTTAATGTGGGAATGCCCACTTTATATACGCCGGGTTGTTGTACCAAATCCCAGCCTTGGTAATCGGCCGAAGAACCGGGGTTGTTCATCATTAAGGCTACGGCTTTGGCTAAGTCCATAGTAGAACCACCACCAATACCAATGATGCCGCTAACGGTTCCAAACTCTGCTTTCAGCGCAGCGGCTAAAGCATCTACTTGTGTGGTTTTGGGTTCGTAGGTAACATCGGCAAAAATAATCTTGTCTTTGCCCCGCAATGGCACACGGTTGGGCAGTTCTTTTCCTTCAAAAAAATGGTCCACTAAAAAAATCATCGGTGCATCGGCTTTGCGGTGCGGTGCAATAATCTCATCTAACTGATTAAAACATCCTCTGCCATACACCACATAATCTACCATTTTGAAATTGCGAAACTGCATAACGTTGTATTTAAAGGGCAAATTTGAGTGAATTAATGCAATAATGAAAAATAAAAAAGGTGGCGAAACCCAATTCGCCACCTTTGCCTTCATCCCCAGATGAATGATTTATTGTTTACGCAGGGGTTGTGTAAATACCCCATCTTTAGTCACAATTCTGATGGAATAAGCACCTGCCATTATACCCGCAGTATTGATGCGTAATTGCAGATCGGTGGCTTGCAGGTTAAATGCTTGTTGTTTTACCACCTGCCCTAAACTGTTCATGATTTGTACATCGGCTTTGCCGGAAATACTCGTCAAAATATCTACGATAACTAGATCGGCTGCCGGGTTAGGATAAGCCATGCCAAACGGTGCTGCTTTGCCTGTTGCTTTTACTTGCAGGGTTCTACAAACAAAACTTGCTTTGCCATCTTTATCTACCTGTTTTAACCGATAAAAATAGACTTGACCATTTCTGGTTCCGGCATCGGTAAAGCGGTATTGTTGATTGCCCACACCGCTTTGTGCTGCTATGTTTCCAATGGTGGTAAAGTTGAGTCCGTCTGTACTGCGTTGTACTTCAAAATGGCTGTTGTTGATTTCATTAGCCGTTTGCCAAATCAATTGCACTTGTCCTGCAGTAACTCGGTAATTAAAGCTGGTACAATTAACCGGCAATGGTGTGCCAACGCCTACATTTTTTAGGTAGAAGCCTGAGAAATTGGGCACTACCACATCAATATAATATTCCGACCCAAAGCTGCCATATCCGGCTATGCCGTACAATGCTTCTCCTGTACTACCAATAACAGATTGACAAACCAAACTGCTGAACTTTGATACTTTCAAATCGTTCAACCAATAAATATCATTGCCATCGCCATCGTTAGCACCTACTAGTGCATTGAATTCTGCTGCGCTGAAATACATCCTAACCGTTACCGGATTAGTGGGCTGATTGGTAGGTATAATTTGAAAATTTCTATCCATGTATTCTATGCCACTGCCATCTGCTCTTACTGCACCGCTGTTGACGTAGTATCTAGCAGTCATGACACCCATTCCGGCACCGCCAGGAACATCTAACACCGATGCAATTAAATTGCCCGATTTGGTGAAATGTAACCATACACCACTGTTGGTTGATACGACTGAATTATCATTTTCGATACAGTTACTTGGCGTAGGTCCGGTTGCTAATACAGCAGATGGTGTGCCGCTAACGCAGATGGTAAAATCCGCCGAAGGATTATAAAAACTTGTGGCAGATGTATTCAAGATTCTAACAGCATAGGTTTGACCAACTGTTAAGCCGGTTGCGGTATAAGTATAAGCTTCGGCACCTGCATCTACTATACTTGATCCTGCTGCATTATACACTGCAATTCGAGGAATAGCTAAACGACCCGCCAATTTTATGGTAGCGGTTGTTGCTACAGCTTGAAAGCGATACCATACATCTTGATAATAAGCGGCTGCACCTAAAGTAGCAGGAGGGAAACTACTTAAAGCCGAGAATTTGAAGCTACCATTTTGCGTATTGCAAGTGGGATGTTGTAAGATATTGGTGGCTCCTGCCGCTTCATCATTTGCAGGAATGGCTGTGCCAATTACTCTTAATTTAAAGCTTACCGGTCCGCCATTAAAAGTATTCTCCATTACTTCAATAAAATAGGTTTGCCCTATGGTTAAACTCGAAATAACCGAATTCTGATTGCTAACGCCAAATACACAAACCGCAGGTGATAATGCTGTTGTAGTGGGGCAAGTACCCGTTGTTACTCGATATCCTAAACCGTTGGCATTGGCAGAAAGCGTAACCATGTCGGTAAACTCTACCATATGGCTGCTTGCGGTGGCTACAAACTTGTACCACAATAGTTTATTGGGAGAACCTGTGGTGTTAAAACAATCGGTTACGGTATTTAAAGTGGTAAGTCCCAAAGTAGTGCCGGTAGTATAACTGCCTGTTTGGTTGGTACTTGCGGTAAGCGTAATGGCTGATGCACAAGTGGTATTGGTTTGTGTGGCAGGTAATGGCGCAATACATACATCAAAACTGCCGGTGCCGTTACCGGAGCCGCTAAACACTCTGATATAATAAGTACTGCCTGCAGTAAGGGTAGGCAAAGCATCGCAACTGAGGTAACTAAGACTATTGCAATTTCCGCTATAAATGGCATACCGTAAATTGGGATTACTACCGGTTGCCAATTCAAAATTTTGGATAGAGACTCTTAATCCGGTTGATGGAATTGGGTTGGGTGCTACAAATTTTAACCAAACATCATTAAACGGTGTAGTAACACAAGGTGGCGATGCAACGGCACTTGTTCCGGTATTTACATTGCTCAATCTAACTCGATTGTTGCAAAACTCATCTGTACTAACCGTTAGATTTACAGCATTTACACATTCGTCAAAAGTAGGACCCAGTGGCACTCTGTTGCAAATATTAAAACTACAAGTACTGTTGGCGTCTTGATTGTACACCCTCAGGTAATACACTGTTCCGGCAGTTAAAGTGGCTCCTGATGTTGAAGCATCAAAATCTAATATTCCGGTATTGCTGCATAGTTTAAACGTACCGGTATTGCTGCCTTGAAATACATCCATCACCATGGTAGTGCTTGTGCCGGTGATTTGTGTAACGTTGGTTAGTTGGATATAAGCGGTTGATTTTGTGGCCGTAAACTTATACCACACTTCTTTGTGTACGGTAGCACCGCCACAAGCCGGGTAGCCGGATTCTTCTGTAGCGCCGGCTGTACTACCCCCTGTAATAGCGGTTATACAAGTATTAGAAGCATTAAGCATCATATCTATGGCACCGCTATAATTATCGTTGGCAGGCACTAATGCTACAGCTATTTTAAAACTGTTGAATCTGCTGGTAGTGCCATAAGTGTACACTCTAACTCGGTAGGTTGTTGATGGGGTTAATGTAGTGGAAGTACTAAACGAACTAGCATACGGATGAAAGGATAAAGAAGAAACATCATTACATGGGCCCCATAATTCCAACACCGGGTTACCAAAGCCCATATCATACACCACATCAGATAAGGTTACGGCTGCACCTAATGCAGGTGAGGCCGGGGTGGTAAACTGAAACCACACATCATCATCTTTGCCGCTACCATCGCCTGATGCTTGGGTGCTTGGCGTTGCACCAATAGTTCCGGCAGTTTGTGTTACCTGACCTGTATTGTTGGTGAGATTAATAGTGGTTGCATTATTACAATCATCATTGCCCGGCGCTGTAGGTACAGGCGGAATAAAAGCACAAATGGTAAAGTTTAATCTTGATGTATTGTCATCGGTATATAAACGAATGGAGTAAGTAGTAGCGGGATTGAGCCCTGTCATAGCCCAAGTACCACCGGTGGCATTTAAAGTGGTGGAGTTGGGATAATAATTGTCGCAGATAAAACTTGTACCATCTCTGCGTTCCAGGTGTATTTGTTGGGCTCCGGCCGTAAAGTTGACAACGGCTACTTCAATACTTACTTTTACCGAACCCATACTTCCACCGGCAGGCGTGGTAAATTGGTACCACACATCATCATCTGCGGCATAAGGAATATAGGCTGTTTGTGAGCTTAACGTTGCAGCTACCGTGGTACCGTTTGTTGCACCGCTACAACTATTTGTACCTAAAGTTAATGTTACGGCATCTACACAATTATTATTGGCGGGTTGTGCCATAGCGGAAAAGCCGGCTAACAATACAAAAAGTAGCAGGTAAACCTGTTTCATACAAAGTTGGTTTGGTTAATGATTGGTAAGGTAACGCCAAACCAATGGCATAATAATTACAACTTATGCGTATGTATTGAAATTGAGTAGTTGGCAGAAATATTGAGTTGATGACCAATTAGAGTGGCCAAATGTTGATGCTACTTCAACAAAGCCGACGCTTTCAGCAAATCTTCGGGAGTATCAATTTCTACACCCATGTATTCCGTTACCACCATTTTAATGGCAACGCCATGTTCTAAATAGCGTAAACATTCTACTTTTTCTGCGGCCTCTAAAGGGGTCATGGGCCAGTTGGTAAAATCCATTAATGCTTGTTTACGAAAGGCATATACGCCAATATGTTCGTAATAAACTGGCGTCAAATTTTTGTCTCTATGATAAGGTATTGGACTTCGAGAAAACAACAACGCATTACCATTCAAATCAACCGCCACTTTTACATAGTTGGGGTCGGCAATAGCTGCTTCCTCTTTCAACACTTGCATCAGCGAAGCTACTTGTACTTGGTTGCCATTTACGCCATCAAACACCTGTAATAATTTCTCTAAGGGTTCTTTTTGTACAAAAGGTTCATCGCCTTGTACATTCACTACAATATCACAGTCTATGTCTGCTACAGCTTCTGCAATACGGTCGCTGCCGCTTTCGTGTGGTTTTTTGCTCATCACGGCTTTGCCGCCATGTTGTACAATTTCGTTGAAAATGATATCGCTATCAGTTGCTACAATCACTTCATCAAACAAGCCGGTGGCAAGGGTATTATCGTAAGTATGACGAATAACGGTTTTGTTGCCTAATGGCTGCATCAACTTAGCCGGAAAACGAGTAGCGGCATAACGAGCCGGTATAAAAGCAATTTTTTTCATGTGTTGTTTTGATTAAGCACCTCTTCTAATAATGATCATCACCTGATTTTCTACTTGTATAATTTCAGCTTCAAAATACATGGTACAATCGCTCAAAAACTTAAGGTGACCGGGGCGGTTTTTTAAATCATCTTTATCGTTGATAACGGTAACTTTTGTAGTGCAGTTATTGCCTCTGTCATGCACGGTAGATTGTAACGGAAATTCATCTTTAGCATCAATCAAATTACTGTCTTGCTCTTTTATGAGTCGCAATAAATGAAAAGCACGTCGGGTATCAAAATTGGGTATCATGTACACCGATGAATGATATTCAAACGCATCTCTCTTTTGAATTTCAGCACCACTTTTAAACAATGACTTGTACGTAATATCTGCCCCTTCTTCTACTTTAGCATCATCTTTTCCAATCTTTAAAGAATCGTACACCGCATAACTACTACTACGAATGTATTGATCGATGGAGGTAATATTTACCGTTGGCGGTGGAATGGGAAACAGAAAAGGATCGATCACATAGCCGGTATCTTTTCCGGCTTTTACTTTTATCCAATCACAAGCAAAACCTTCTACCATAGTGGCGGTATCTGAATACAAACCATAGCCTTCAAACGTTAACTTATCGCCGTAAGCTAATTTTTTAATGAGTTTGCCTTTGGCAGATGGTTGGTCTCTTAAAAACAAACCGCTTTTAGCTGCTACATAAAAAGGACCCTGTGTGGGTTGGGCCAACAAGTTTGCGGTTTGTATGACAAAAAAAACAATCAATATATATCTCATAAGGTTACGACTGTTTTTGAAAAGGCTGTTTCATCAAGTGAATAAAATCTTCGTCTCTTTCGTTGGGGTAATATCGGTCTAAGCCGTACTTAATGTCTTTGGGGTCTAGTTTTTTTAGTGTTCCCAATAACCGATCCCAAATAGATAAAATGGCGCCATAGTTGCTATCGGTAAAAGGTTGTTTCCAGTGGTGATGCACTTTGTGCATATTGGGCGACACTAATACATATCCCAAAGCAGTATCTAACCATTTGGGTAAACTAATATTGGCATGTGTAAATGCCGTTGCAATGATTAAAATGGTTTGAAAAATCATTACGGCATACATAGGAGCACCACTGACAACAATACCCATGAAAAAGAAAGCGCCACGTACCAAACTTTCAATGGGGTGATGTCTTAACCCGGTGGTAACATCTACATTATTATCGGCATGGTGAATAACATGAAAACGCCATAATACCGGTACTTTATGTTCGGTGATATGCACCAACCATCCGCCGAAAAAATCCAATACCAAAAAGCTGATGATAATAGCACCTAGCGTACCAACTCCAAACCAATAGACTAAACCAATGCCCTGTACTTTACACCAATCGCTCAACAATACAATAAATATGGCTAAAAAAGTATGGATGATTAAATGAATAATGGTAAAGCCGAAATTAACAGCTGCATGTTTTACCTTATGCTGTTTGTACTGCATAGGCAAAAGCGGAATAGCCCCTTCAATAATCCAGAAAAACAATAAACCACCTACCAAAAAAGCCATCCTTTCTAGTGGACGCTGTTCTAATGTAGAAAAATGATTGATTACCTGTTCAAACATGGCAACTTGTTTTATGGCATGAAAGTACAAACAAAAATCCCCCTGCGATGCAAGGGGATTAAAATATACGGTCGAAAAATTTATGACTTAATTATTCAACATCAATGGCATCACCAACATCAACAATTCTTCATGTTCACCTTGCTCGGTTGGTTTTAAAATACCTGCTTTGGTAGATGTAGCCAATTCAATTTTTACTTCGTCGCTTTCTGCGGCATTCAACATTTCTATCAAAAACTTGGCATTGAAAGCAATCTGTAAATCTTCGCCATCGTATTGGCAATTCATTCTTTCATTTCCTTCAAAACTAAAGTCAACATCTTGTGCTGCCAACTGCAATTCGCTACCGGTAATGTTTAGCGCTACTTGGTTGGTACTTTTATTGGAGAAGATGCTTACACGACGTAATGCACTTTGAAAATCGAGTTTATTTACGATAAGCTTGTATGGATTATCAGTTGGAATCACCACTTTGTAATCGGGGAAACGGGCATCAATCAAACGACAAATCAATTGTGTGCTGCCATGGGTTACAAACAAGTGATTGCTATTGTAGCTTAGGCTTAAATCGTCATCGTTATCGGGTAACGCATTCTTTAAAAGGGTTAAAGGCTTTTTTGGAACGATAAAGGAATCAGTTTTGCTGCAGGTTACATCGGTTCTTTTGTAACGTACCAAGCGATGAGCATCGGTGGCTACAAATTGCAATGCATTTTTGCTTAGTTCGAAGAACACACCGGTCATGGCGGGTCTTAAATCATCGCTACTTACGGCAAACAACGCTTTATTGATGGCAGTAACCAAAGCGCTGCTGCTCATAGAAAATACATTGGTATCATCGGCCGCAGGCTCTTTGGGGAAGTTGTCGGGATTTTCACCCATTACTTTGTATTTACCATTGTCGCTGGTAATTTCTACGCCAAAGTTTTTATCAATATTGAAGGTTAACGGCTGATCGGCAGTGTTCTTCAGCGAATCCATCAAGATTTTAGCCGGAATACACACTTTTCCGTTGGCTTTACTTTCCACATCCATTTGAACCCTCATCACTGTTTCGAGGTCGGTGGCTACTACGGTAAGTTTTTTATCCTGAATATCGAATAAAAAGTCCTCTAATATAGGCAGAACGGTATTGGTATTGATTACACCACTGATTTGCTGCAAGTGCTTCAGCAGCGAGGAAGAGGAAACAATAAACTTCATTGCTACGTTGTTTTGCAACAAACCTACAGCAAATTGTTAATTACACAAAGCCGAGTTATGGGCTGTGATAAAAATTAGGTTTTGGTGTGCATTAGACAGGCCTATTATGTGTAGCTAGCAACTCGGTAAATCGTTCTTTAACAACGGGTTTGATAAGGTAATTAGCTACTTCTTGGTATTGGCTAGAGCGTCTTAAATCATATTCGTCTACCGAAGAACTAACCATGTAAATAGTAATAGACTTAGAGAGTTGGTTTTTGATGGCTTTAAAGGCATCTAAAAATTGCCAACCATCCATTTCGGGCATATTGATGTCTAGAAAAATAATATCGGGTAAAGTTTCGCCACTTTGTTGGTTGGCTTGAATAAAGTTGATGGCTTCTTTACCGTGGTGAAA
Source organism: Methylophilus rhizosphaerae (assembly GCA_943370285.1). Taxonomy (GTDB): domain Bacteria; phylum Bacteroidota; class Bacteroidia; order Chitinophagales; family Chitinophagaceae; genus CALRQJ02. The sequence goes on from CALRQJ020000022.1 coordinate 18,619, forward strand.
GGCCAAAACATGGCTTGCCAGTTGTGTAGCTTCAATGGTTTTTTGAGCAGTAAACTGGTAAATTCTATCGTCGTCTATTAGACAGACAATCAATTTGTTGTGCGGAGTGTCCATTCCGGGATATTGGATTTAAATGTAGCTATTAATTGCCGTTACTAGTGTAAAAATATTTATTTAGCAGTAAAATCGGAACTTTTGATGCATTTTACTCCATTATGGGTATGCCGTACAAGAAAATATTAACCAAAGAAGAAGCTGCTCAAAAGATTAAACATTATTGCAGTTACCAAGAAAGATGCCATAGTGAAGTAAAAGAAAAATTATATGGGTATGGTTTAAGAAAAACAGAAGTAGAAACCTTGCTATCGCAGATGGTAGAAGAAGATTACTTGAATGAAGAACGTTTTGCCATTCAATTTGCCGGCGGAAAATTTAGAATGAAGCAATGGGGTAAACAGAAAATTAAATACGAACTACAACAAAAAAGAGTGAGTGATTATTGCATTAAAAAAGCATTGGCACATATTGATAATGACGATTATAACACCACACTTCAAAAAGTAGCACTCAAAAAATGGAACACTTTAAAGGGAGAACAATACATCAGCCGACAGGCTAAAACCATGCAATTTTTGTTACGCAAAGGCTATGAAAGCAAACAAGCGGCAGCTATTGTAAAAGATTTACAAAATAAAGTTTTACTTTGAACTGTTGCAATCATCATCTATGAATCACCTGTTGGCTTTATTGGTATTGATACTCAGCTGTACTTCACATCTTGTTAATGGTGCAGATAGTACAGGGCATTTTTATAAAAAAGAGTTGCGCCTAATTGGCGAAAATGATGCATTTAGATTTAACAATAAAGATGGCTATTATACCAATGGAATTGTTTTTCGGTATAGTACTGCTCAAAAGAAAAATCCTACATCTGTTGTGGAATTCCTTGAATTAGGTCAATTGATGTTTAATGCGAATTACAGAATCATTTTAGCGGCAGAGCAAATTGATAGACCTATTGCAGGTTTTTTATTTTTAAAATACGGTAAAACCAAATTTTGGAAGTCTAACACTTATCTTGAATGGAATGCTAGTATTGGCACCATAGGAAAAGCATCATTCGCAAAAAATGTGCAAGAATTCTTTCATACCATTGGAAAAATTAATAACGAAGTATCAGGTTGGAAATGGCAAGTAAAAGATGAAGTTGGCATTAATGGCGGTGTTAACGTTGGCAAATCGATTGGTATCGTCAATAAACGCATTTCATTTTTTATTGAACCAATACTTCAACTTAATGCCGGTAACACTTTTACCAATGCCCAGTTTGCACCCCTATTTAAATTAGGTATTTTTAATACGGGCAAGCAAAACAGTTGGTGGGGCGGACACCTATTGTCTACAAATACGCATCGCAAACAACAACCCGAAATTTATTTGTTTACACAACCTTCCATTGGTTATCATTGGTATAACGGAACAGTACAAGGTGGTTTATTTAGAAAAGATAAAGGCGATGTACTAGCAACGATTTATCCTTGGCTCTTCAGACAAAATACCGGCATCGTCTACAACAAACCAAGATGGAGTGCATCTTTTGCTGTTTGTTATATGGGCAAAGAAGCCACCACTCAAATTAGGGAACATCGGTATCGATCGCTTCAATTTGCTTGGCGTTTTAATTGAGATTGCCGCATCTTTGTGGTATCAATTTTCTAGCATGTCATTACTCCGTTTCACCCTTATACAAACCCAATTGCATTGGGAAGATAAAGCAGCAAATTTGCAAATGTTAGAGCAGCAAATAAACAGCGTAGAACAACTTGGCCAAGTAGTGATACTCCCCGAAATGTTTAGCACCGGCTTTAGCATGAAACCCGAATTGTTGGCTGAATCTATGGAGGGAGATACGGTACAATGGATGCGTAAACTAGCCATCCACAAAAAAATTATTCTTACCGGTTCTTTAATGATTGAAGATGATGGAAAATATTACAATCGATTAATTTGGATGTTGCCTAATGGTCAGTTTGGATATTATGATAAAAAACATTTATTCGCCTTTGGCGGAGAAGATAAACACTACCATCCAGGCAAAAAGCGACTGATAGCTGCTGTTAACGGATTTAAGATTAATCTACAAATATGTTACGATTTGCGTTTTCCGGTTTGGGCAAGACAACAAATACATACTACCAATCAACCCGAATATGATGTACTCATTTATGTAGCCAATTGGCCCGAAAGAAGAAATCATGCTTGGAAAACATTACTGCAAGCAAGGGCTATAGAAAATCAATGCTATGTAATTGGCGTCAATAGAGTGGGTAAAGATGGTAACGATATTTATCATAGTGGTGATAGCGCTGTTATCAATCCAATGGGAGAAGTGTTGTTTACAAAAGCACATGAAGAAACCATCTTCACTACTACCATACATAAAAACGACGTGGATGAAGTAAGAGACAAATTACCTTTTTGGAAAGATGCCGATTCGTTCATGTTACTCGACCAAGCATAACATCACATGAGCCAACAACAATTCAGCGCAGCAAAAATTTTTACCGGCAATGATTGGTTAACAAATCAAATCATTACAGTTGAAGCCGGCACCATCACTAATATTGAAAATTATAGTGGTGAAACTGATGCTGCAATGATTGTACCTGCGTTTATCGACTTGCAACTCTATGGTGCATTTGGCAGTTTATTGGCAGTAGAACCTACTGTTGAAACAGTCGAAAAAATATACCACTACTCAAAGCAAGGAGGAGCTGCATTTTGCATGCCAACCGTTGCTACCAATACCACTGCTAGCATTATTGCTTGTGCCGATGCTATTCATCACTATTGGGCAGGAGGAGGTAAAGGTGTTTTGGGTTTACATGTAGAAGGGCCATGGATAAATCCTATTAAACGAGGGGCACATGTAGAAGCATTGATTTATGCTCCAAGTTTAGAAGAAGTGACTCTATTGCTCGATGCTTGTAAAGGCACTATCAAAATAATTACCCTAGCTCCTGAAATATGTAGCCCTGATATTATTCAACACATCAATAGTTATGGCATTGTTGTGTTTGCAGGTCATAGTAATGCCAGCTATGAACAAGCTATGCAAGCTTTTGATAACGGCATAGCTGCGGTTACGCATCTGTACAATGCCATGTCGCCTTTACAACACAGAGCACCGGGTTTAGTGGGTGCTGCATTTAATCATCCTTCGGTGATGGCAAGTATCATACCCGATGGTTATCATGTTGATTTTGCTGCTATCAGCATTGCAAAAAAACAAATGGAAGAACGATTGTTTATTATTACAGATGCAGTGACTGAAACCGAATCAGGCTACTATCTACACCAATTAGTTGGGGACAAATACGAAGCCAACGGAACCTTGAGTGGCTCTGCATTAACCATGATTAAAGCCGTAAAACAAATCATACAGCACACCAATATTACATTAACCGAAGCGTTAAAGATGGCTTCGTTGTATCCTGCTAACATTATGAATCTATACAACAAATACGGACAAATTACAATAGGTTCTACTGCTTGTTTTACTGTACTTGATGAACAATTGAATGTGTTGAAAGTAGTAGATTGATTAGCCTTTAAGTTGTACCGAAATGGGTTTATCTCCTGCCTCCGTTACATAGCCAATTGGCGATATGGATGCGATACCATATTGATGAAATACTTCGACTACTTCGGCTACAGCCGATGGATCAACCGCTACTAAAATGCCGCCGTTTGTTTGCGGATCGGGTAACATGCTAAAAGCTTCCATCACATTTACACCTATTCCAAAAGCTACTTTTGCACTATAACTATTCCAGTTGCGATAAGTAGCGTCCGGCACAATACGTTGCGCCAAATAACCTTTTGCAGATTCAATCATCGGTACTTGGTCGTAATGAATAATAGCACCTAAGCCACTGCCTTCGGCCATTTCCAACACATGACCCAATAATCCAAAACCTGTAATATCAGTCATGGCATGTACACCTTGCAATTTGCCCAACGCTTCACCAATAGTATTCAACGCTGTTAATTGTTGCAGCATCAATCCTTCATCTTCAGCTGTTAAAACGCCTCGCTTTTGAGCGGTGGTTAAAATGCCTACCCCTAAAGGTTTGGTCAGCATCAACACATCACCTGCTTTGGCTGTATTGTTTTTTTTGAGGTGTTCTATTGCTACTATTCCGTTTACGGCTAAACCAAAAAATGGTTCGGTAGAATCTACACTATGTCCACCCGCTAATGGAATACCTGCAGCTGCACAAATACTTCTGCTTCCTTCTAGTACTTGCTGTGCTAATTCTGCCGGCAATTTTTCTACCGGCCATCCTAAAATAGCAATGGCTAAAATGGGTTTACCCCCCATGGCATATACATCACTTATAGCATTAGCCGATGCAATTTGTCCAAATGCAAAAGCATCATTCACCACAGGCATAAAAAAATCGGTAGTGCTAATGAGTGCGGTGCCATTGCCTAAATCGAACACCGCAGCATCGTCTCTTGAACTATTGCCTACTAACAAATTGGCAAATGCAGCATGATCATTGGTTTTCAAAATGGTTTCTAACACCTGTGGTGCAATTTTACATCCGCAACCGGCACCATGGGCAAATTGTGTTAACTGTATAGCTGTATTGTCTGACATTCTTTTACGATTTATATGCTGCTGCCACCAATGCCGCATTAGTTACAGCGTTGGTATCTATACAAGCAATTTTTTTTATTTGTGTAGATAGGTTGGGTTTGCTGTTTAACGATTTGGTGTACCATTTATCGTAGTACTTTAGTAAGATGGCAAAACAGCCCCACAAATCATCTTCTAACAAACAGTTGATGGCCGTTTTTGTTTCTAATCCGCCTAAGCGTTTTTTAATTCTAATAATGGCATTCACTAATTTTTCTTTTTCTCCTTTGCCATACCAATTCATAATATGATTAATACGTTCATCAAAAGGCACATCAATAAAATATACCGATTGTTGTTTCATGTGTTGGTAGAGTTGAGCCGGCAAATTCACCATACCTATACGCTGACTTTCATCTTCTAACCAAAAGGAAGGTTGTTGCTTGTGTTGAATGCTTTCATGGGCGGTGAAGAGTGCTAATGCTAATTTGTTTTCAAACATTTCTTGCGATGTTTGTTCAGGCATTCCAATGGCACCAAACGCAGAACCTTTATGTTCGGCTAAGCCTTCTAAATCAATCGTTGTAAATCCTAGTTGTTGTAATTGATGCAACACTTCAGTTTTACCGCTACCGGTATAGCCGCCAATAATACTTATAGGATAACTAATATCAAATTGTTGTAACACCCAATTGCGAAACGCTTTATAGCCTCCGGCCAAAGTGCTCACTTTAAAGCCATACAAATCGAGTAGCCAAGCAACGGCTCCACTTCGCATACCGCCTCTCCAACAATGCACTAGAATGTCGTGTTTGGCGGGTTGTCTTTCAGCTACCCATTGTTCTACTTGTTCTACCAATTGCTTCATCTTCGGACCAAAAAAATCCAATCCGTATTTGATGGCTTGTTGCCGACTTCTTTGTTTATAAGCTGTGCCTACAACTTTCCTTTCTTCATCGGAAAATAATGGTAAACTGATAGCATTGGGAATATGGGCATGGGCATATTCTGCCGGACTCCTTACATCAAAAACTAAAGAAGTTTGGGCTTTTGCCAGAAATGCAGTGATTGTTAATTTTTGTATTGCCATTTGGTAAAGCACAAAAATATTCTTTACTTTCTGTTATGCGTAAAAGAATATACTACCTGTTATTGGTGCTGCCGCTTTATATGGGTTGCAGTAACGGAAAAGAAGAAAATCCTCTATCAGATTCTTTGCAAAATGTGTTAAATATAACTACCGAAGATAGTTTGCTGCTCTTTGATAATGCAGCTAATGTAGATTGGTTACAAAGAGCTGTTCCGGAAGCTACCAATAACAAGCCATTGGCATTAAAAGAATTTTGGATGGCAGATAGTTTTCCGTTGGTGGCATTTAAGCCCACGAAAAAATTCTATGCCGATTATAGCAGTGTGTTGCGTTGGTCGTTTGACAGTAGTTACATTATTGATGGCGGTTCTTACGGTGGCGTTGTAATTAGAGGAGCAGATGGAAAAACAAGGATAGAAGCCGGAGAACCGGATACCGAAGTAGCATTGATTTATCCTAAAACCAATCAAAAAACAAGGTTGTTGTTTTCGGGTCCGGGTACAGACTTAATCAGTTATCGTTGGGTGGATAGTGCTACTGCCGCCATTGTAATGGCTTTTGATGAAAAGGGAAACCGGGAGATTGATACTACGTTGTGGTTGATTGATGTTAAAGCAAAGTATTTTAGAAAGTATCAATACTAAAAATGAAAAACCGCCTACCTAAGCAGACGGTTATCTTTATTCATCCCCCAATGAATGCCTAGTTTTTAACGAACCGGATAGCTTTCACAAACACATCGCCATAAAAGGCGTTCAATACATAGTTTCCGGTTTCGAGGTCGCTCATGTTCAGCGCTACTGTTTGTTTTCCCTGTTGCACAGGGGCTTTGATTTTTTTGGCCATTTGGCCTTCATTATTCAACACCTTAATCACCAATTCGGCATGATGTTCAGCTACAATGCTTAAAAAGCTAGCTGCACTTACTGCTAAAGGATGCATGTGTTGCACAATAAACATAGTTTCAAATCGGTTTGGTCAGTTAAACGAAACAAATAAGAAACAAATTGTATGCCACAGTCTTTTATTGTTGTTTTATTTATTGTAACTGATTGAACTGCAATTTAGGATGGCTTAAAATCATAAAAAATACCCCATATAGGGTATTTTCAATTGCTTGGTTTTTCGTTGCTGGTATTAATCTCTTATAATGGCTAATTCTTTTGCACTGGGTTCGGTCAGCATATAAGAAGTTACATTATTGATGAGCATTTCATCAATCAAATCCACTGTATTGCCATAGGTAGCCGATGGACTAGGCTTAATCAGCACCAATAGGGGTGATTTTCCAAATTGTTCCGCAATGGCGTTTTGCTTATTGATGATGACTTCTCTAATTCCGTTGGGGGTATAGTCCGTTTCATTCATATTGTCAATATCATTTCCCATGCAATAGTAAAGGCGATTATTGCCTGTAGGAAAAATTTGCAATGTTCGTTCATCAGACGCCTTTGGCGGCGGTTGATTAGTATTGTCCGTAGGCACAATGATAGGTGTAGCTTTTGCTTCAGCTAGTGTAGTGGTGAAGATGAAAAATGTAATCAGCAAAAAGCCTAAATCTACCATTGGTGTTAAATCTACCCGGGTAGATAATGGTTTTCTTTGCCATCCTTTTTTAGACTTGCGTTGATGGGTTGATACTTCTGCCATAGTTTCAATTTGTTATTGAGATACTAGAGCCGCTTGTTTCCATAATGGAGAAAAAAAACACCCTGCGTACGGCAAGATGTTTTTCATAAGATAATTGTGCAGCTTGGATTAGTGCTGCTTGGTTTTTCTGGACTATTGGATATTTCAAAAACAGGACAATCTATAAACGAGATGAAAGCATACAAAGTATTACAAGTCGGGCCTTACGGCCGATTCGGGCATAGTTGAAGCCGTTTTGGTTTATATAAGTTTTTTTGTTTAAGATGAATCTTTTTTGATAGGCAATAACTGAAACAAAAAAGCAGCCCCGTACGGCTGCTTTATATATCCTGTTTGGTGACTGTTTAAATTAATTCTGCGTAGCAGTATAAATTACGCTTACGGTGTAAGTACCTGCATCGTAGTTAAAACCCGGTGTAGCTCTATATGATACGTTGAAGTTATTTACACCACGAGGCTGAGCGGTTAATAAATTTTGATCGTTAGCAGTTAAACCGGTATAAGAACTTTGATTGCTTTCTTTTACGGCTAA
>CALRQJ020000023.1:0-9539 GCA_943370285.1 Methylophilus rhizosphaerae
ATTCAATTATAAATGTGAACGTATGCATAGTCATTTGCTACCTTTTCTGTGTCCTGCGGGGTTCTCCTTCCAAAGCCAATTAGCGTAGCCAAGGGACCCCAGCATATCTCAGCATCAAAAATACGTTTTGTATCTTGCTGGCATCTCTAACATTTGGTACGTTGGGGCACGAACCTAGCTGAGAAGCCTTTAGCCTGAGGCAATTAATTTTTTCCCAATATCAATGACTGGACTTAAATAATAGTAGTAACAGCTATCGCAATCACTAGGCTGTTTTGTTTTTTTGATAACAAACTTCGATTGGTTTGCGGATATGGCAAATAAAGTTTTTGTATATGCATGCTTTTCTAATGAGTAACTTCCAGAATCTATTGGCATAAATAGATAAACATGTGATTCTTTATAAGTTATGCCTCCAAAATCCTCTTCATAAACTAGTGATTTACCTTTTGTAAAAAGCATTCTCATCTTTCCGTCTGGCACGTCCTTACCGCTATATTTGAGCGAAATTATTTTTGAAATATATTCACAATCATCATATTCGTAAAATACGAACAAGCTATCCCACTTGAAGGAAGTTATCTCTTTTAAATCAACACTGCAAGACTTATCATTAATACATAGTTTAGCTACTGATATTATCTTTTCTTCAAGAAATACTTTGGGCTTGCTCGTACATGAACAAATAAAAAGTATCAATATAAAAAAAGTTGTTTTGTAATTACCGATATTCTTAATCATTATTTGTGTTTATTGCATCCTTTACCCAAGCCTCCCATTTTGTCCGCCAGTGGTATCCTTCCAAAGCCAAGTGCCCCCGGCGGGACTAAAAAATTAAAAATATGAAAATAAATTATTACTCATTTAAGAATTTGTTGATAGGTTTTGGATTTGGTCTAATCCCTATTTCTTTATTGATTGGAGTATTTTCCTTACTAGGATTTAGTCCTGTATTTTTTAATGAAACTGAATATTATGGAATAAAAGGTTTATTGGTTAGTATCGTTATATCTTTTTTAATGACTTTGCTTTTATCTTGCATGTGTTATATTTTTCTTAACCTAGGTGTATTTATTTATAATATAATTAACCCTAACAATTGGTTCGTGGTGGCTCGAACCAAGGGGAAGAATAAAAGTAGAGCAGGAAAGGAGCAGCAAAAAAGTCAATCAAATGAGCAATGAAATTTTTTATAAACTAAAAGCTTTTGTAACTAAACAGGCTGCTATAGCAGAAGATGAAGTAACAGAAGATGCACAATTAGAGGATGATTTAGGTGTAACAGGTGATGATGCTGTAGATTTTATTATTGCCTATGGGAAAGTATTTAATGTTGATGTTTCAAATTTTATGGCAGCAGATTATTTTGGTTCCGAAGGCGGGATGAGATTACCATTATTTTTAAGCAGTAATAAACGAACCAGAAAGACACTCACAGTAAAACATCTTGTAAAAGGGATAGCTGCAGGTAGATTAGACAAAGAAATTATTAATGATAAGTAACTTATAAAAAAGCCATCACGGGGCTTTGTCCGTTGCTGCTATAAATTTAATCCCCTGTTTGGATATAAATACTATTATTATAACGATGACTAAATAAATATTTCCCTTCTGCATTATAAACTAGTAATACTTGCCATCCTATCTTATTCTTTTGGTTATATAATAGCTTATGAAGTGAATGGATAGTATTTGTATCAATTTTATTGCTGTTAGCAATTACGTTTATGTAGTAAAACTCACAAGGTATATTCTCCAATTTTAAATTGGTAGTCGCTGTGGCTGCCTTCTCAAATTGAAGTTTCCATTCTCCCGACAATTCACCACATACAATACTATCACAAGAATAAAGCAAAAACGAAAAAACTGATATTATCAAAAATTTCTTCATGCTATCTTACCGTTTTTCCGACAGGGGTCTCCTTTTGTAAGGCAGGCATTTCCTTCTAAAGCCAATTAGCGTAGCCAAGGGACACCGGCATATCTCAGCATCAAAAATACATTCTTTATTTTGCTGGCATCTTTAACAATTGGTTCGTGGCGGCAGGAACCTAGGTGATGCATGTTGACGTCTCCATTTTAACGGGCAATATCTACAACCAATGAACCAGTAAATGATTGACTGCTTCTACGAAAAGCATTGTTTTTGTCTTTCAGGGGTCTCCACACTTGGCCTTACCTGCATAGCAATGGGACCCCTGCATTAAAACGCTATAACCACCATTTATTCACCTTGGTCACCGCAGTTTCAACATATCAACCAAATTCGCCTTTACAGGTGTTGTTCACCTGCAAATGATATAAAATTAAAGATAAATTGTTGGTGCGGAAAACCAACAACGGCGAAAATTTAAATACGTATAGTTTTAAGTTGAATGCCATGGTCTCTTGGCTTGGCGATAGCGGCGGTGCAAAAAGAGTCCAGCAAGACTAGGTATGGAATTTATACTATCAAATGCTCATAATATATTAGTATAAAACTACCTAATAAAAAAAGGGAAATCTTCTCTTTTCGGACCCGTTTTACCCAATAATATATATGCCAAATATAAGATTGAGATACCTAATAATAGATACCGCAACCATCTGGGAATATTATTATTTAAGTTTTTCATTCTATCTATTAACTGATCGAACTTCCGTTATCGGAGAAATTTTTCACCTTTTCAGGTGTTCTTCTCCTGCAAATGACATGAAATTAACGATAAATTGTTGGTGCGGAACGTTAACAATTGCGAAGAATGTTTCTCCATCACCTATCACCTATCCGAATATTATGTGCATTGGCTTTAGTTGAAGGTCAGTTTGTTCTTCACCTACAAGATTGGTTTTTATTATTATTTGTTGTTGTCCTTTCTTTTGTGGAAAAGAAAGGACCAAAGAAAGCCACCGGAAACAGATACACGGCCCTGTTTCCGGATACGCCTTGATTTAGCAGTGGAATTACTGTGAGGATGAACATTAGTTCCTTGTCTTACAGCAGTCCTTCAAGATTCATATTTTGACTGTTATTATTTGATACTCGCCTAGCACTTACAGCTATCCAGGGTACTTTGTGACCTCCGTGAAAAACGCCGTGTCCATTGTGGTAAAAAGTCGCTGCTTTATCGCACCACATCAATCAGCAATGCCGTTGTAAAAGTATGATTGCTTTTGCGCAATGAATTGCCCTGCTCAAAATAAGGTGAGCTATTATTTAGTAGCCGCCCTTCTATTCTGCACAATACATATTTACCTAATTTTCTATCTGCATTAATAGAATATCCCAGCATATTTACAGCAGCAGCATTTACTTGCGGAGTAATCACCCCATTCTTATCGTTGTAATATTCCGATCTTAATGCTATTGCAAACTTATCTTTTTCATATCGTACTATTGCTACCGGAGAAAACCAATGCTCTGTTTTGCCCGATTGCATTTTATTTCGTTGAATGCCGTAATCAAACCCTAATATCATACTCCATCTATTTCCGAACTGCCATATGCCATAAAAATTATTGAAAAATCGTGATGTTTCCGTATTACCCATTTTCTCTGCACCCAAAAAACTGCTCCAGTTAAATTTGAAACCAGCTAAAGAGGTATAAGTAATTTGCGTACCCCATGCCGGGGGAGTATTTTTAAACATCGGACTAATACGCTGCCAACCGTTGAGCATCAATAAGGCGGCATACCATTTTTCATTTGTGGCAGTATATGAGAGCTTTACGCCAAACTCGTAATAGGGTGAATTTTCAGCCAAAATACTTCTGGTAAGGGTGGCACACTCTTTACTGATGGCACTTTCAAAACCAATATGTGAGGGCATAATTCCGGCATCGAGCCAAAGGTTTTTTCGAGCCGATAATTTAATACCCATATTGGCTTCATAAACATGTTGTAGCCATGTGGGTTCGGCTGATAGATTATAGGTAGCGTAAGTGCCTGCCATTAAACCTAAAGCAGCTCTTTTAGATTTTTCGTTATATGTTAGACCTGCTAAAGCTAGGTTTACATTCACCGCATTAAGCCTGTTGTGGTTGAATAAGAAGGATGATTTTTGAGGGTTATTTTTAGCATTAAATTCATACGAATAATACGTATCAACATACAGTCGCTTTTGCAGCTTTGGTTTATGCATAGCTGAGTCTTGCGAAAAACCGCTGAACACCAATAAAAGGTAACTTAACGATAAAGGTATTTTTAAACAGTATGCTTGCATTAATACTCTACTCTTTTTAATCTTAGTTTGGTAACCGGAGCCACTATTAAAGGAAATTTTTCAACCAACACATTGGCGGGGTCAAGTCCAAAGCCTCTTTCTTCAGACAATGAAATTTCTTTCAACCAAAAATGAAACTTCATAATAATTCTTTCGGTAAAAGGTAATTCATTATCCTGACTCAAATATTTTTCCATCACTACAAATTGAAAATCACCTACCATATTGGCTTTCTCTAAACTTGAATAACGGCTGGTGATATTTACTTCTTTATTGTGTACTAAATCTTCTACCACTTTTCTGAACATATAATCAATTCTTGGTTGCACTCTAAACCCTAATCTAAATTCTATTCTAATGATATCGTTTGGTATAATATGCGTAACACTGTATTCTGTAGTGTACGGTTCATCTACTGTATCTACATGGATGAACCAATAAATATCCGCTCTTTTTGGTTTTCTGCTGAGGATAGAATAAATGATCTTGTGTTCAATTTCTTTAGGGTTATCGGCACTGGTAAGGTAAATAAGATGTGATGCGTATTTGGGTATAGATCTATCAATACTCAGTTCTTGAATCTTTGAAATGTAATGTTCTAATCGTACAAATTCTATATACCTATTTTTAATTTTTCTTGCACTATACCAATCATACATGATAAAAAACAACACCCCACCTACAATCAACGTTACATATCCGCCATGCGGAAATTTTTCTAAATTAGCATAGAAGAAGCTACATTCAATAGTAAAATAAACGGCTAAATACAAGTAAATAAGTATTGGTTTTGTTCTACGCAATACCAGAAAGTTTGCAAATAAAATAGAAGTGGCAATCATAGTTATGGTAATGGCTAAACCATAAGCAGCTTCCATATTTGATGCTTTTTTGAAATACAATACAATACCAATACAGCCGGCATACAACAATAGATTTACAGCCGGAACAAATAACTGACCCTTTGCCTCTGTGGGATAATTGATTTTAAGTTTGGGAGCCAGGTTTAATCGCATGGCTTCGCTTACTAATGTAAATGATCCCGAAATAAGTGCTTGACTTGCAATAATAGTAGCAGCCGTAGCTATAGCAATACCAAAATAAATAAACCAGCCGGGCATAATTCCATAGAAAGGATTGAAACCGCTTTCAATCATTTGCGGGCTGATTAAATGGCCTTTATGCTGCATAAGCAACCACGATCCTTGACCCAAATAGTTGATAATAAGACTGAACTTTACCAAAATCCACGAATAGCGGATATTCCATTTTCCGCAATGACCAAGGTCGGAGTATAATGCTTCGGCACCGGTGGTACATAGAAATACGCCGGCTAAAATGTAAAATCCTTTCGGATATGTAATCAGCAGCTTAATGCCATAATAGGGGTTGAATGCTTTGAGTATGGACAAGTCTTGAATCATATATACAAATCCAAGCGCTGCAAGCATCACAAACCATATAGTCATTATCGGACCAAAAAAGCGACCTATAAAAGCGGTACCAAACTGTTGTACAAAAAAGATTAGCGTTAAAATTCCAATAACAATCCAAATCACAGTCCACTGGGTGATATTGTGCAAAGCCGGAACTTGCTTTAATCCTTCGATAGCAGAGGTTACTGAAATTGGCGGCGTAATCATACCATCTGCCAATAATGCTGCTCCCCCAAACATTGCCGGAATAACAAGCCACTTTCGCCTTCTTCTTACCAACGCATATAATGAAAAAACACCGCCCTCTCCTTTATTGTCGGCTCTTAGCGTTAAGATTACATACTTGAATGTTGTTTGCAATGTAAGGGTCCAAATAATCAACGACAAGGCGCCAACAATCAGTTCTTCTGAGATTACTTTATTACTGGTAATGGCATTTAATACATAGAGTGGCGAAGTTCCGATATCTCCAAAAATAATTCCAAGAGCAATGAGTAAACCAGCGGTACTTACACGGTTATGTGAGGACATTTTTATTATTAATTTAAACCTCAAAAGTATAGACGACTTATGCTGCATCGCATTGGCTGGCTAAAATCCTTATACATTCTTTATACGCCTTTTTACATACAATTGATAAGTGACCGATGGAGTATTGTTACTTTTGTTTTTTACATATACAATGAATAAAATCATTTTTACTTCTTTAGATAAATCAAAACAATATTGGGTAAGTATTGCTTTGATTATTGGTGTTTCTTGTATATGTTTTGTACTCTCTGCTTTTTTAGGTTATAGGGTTACTGCACTCATTTTATTGGTTACCGTTTCTCTTTTAGCTATTTCATTTGATATTTTACCGGTGTTATTAGCTGCTGCATTAAGTGCATTTATTTGGAATTATTTTTTTATTCCTCCTAGATTCACTTTTCATGTAGATCAAACCGAGGACTTGATATTGTTTATCATGTATTTTATTATTGCAATGATAAACGGTGTATTGACTTATAAAATTAGACAGGTTGAAAAGCAAGCAAGCTTAAAGGAAGAAAAAGCCAATAGCGTAAAATTGTATAACACCATATTAAATTCATTATCGCATGAATTAAGAACGCCTATCGCAGCAATCATAGGTGCTACAGATAATTTGCAAAACAATTCTAATTTATCAAAGGATAACCAGGATCAATTTGTACTGGAGATTTCTAAAGCGGCTTTACGCCTTAATCAACAGGTAGAAAACTTATTGAATATATCCAGATTACAATCAGGCCATATTCAGCCAAAATTGGATTGGGTTGATATCAATGAATTTATTTATCAAACGGTAAGGTCAGTCGAAGAAAATCATCCAAAACGAAAAATAAACATCAGTATTAGACCTGATTTGCCTTTGTGCTATACCGATAAAGGAATGTTAGAACAAATTGTATACAACCTTTTAAATAATGCCGCTATTCATACCGCTTCTCATTGTAGTATCAATATATCAGCAGCTTGCCATGCCGATTTATTATCATTAACTATTGAAGACAGCGGGTCAGGATTTAAGAATACCAATCCATCGGATGTGTTTAACAAATTTTCAAGAACAAAAAATGTAAATACCGGCGGGTCGGGCTTAGGCTTATCGATAGTAAAAGGTTTTACAGAAGCACTTCATGGAAATGTAACGTTAAGTAAATCATCATTAGGCGGGGCAAAGTTCGATGTGTCATTTTCGCTTAAAACTTCCAATTTTCAATTTGGGTAATTATGAACAAAGCAGAAATTTTAGTAATAGATGATGAGCCTCAAATAAGAAAATTATTGGAGCTTACTTTACAGAGTAATGGATATTTGGTTAAAACTGCTACTACGGCTAAAGAAGGTTGGATTATGGCGGAGAATCATCCGCCGGCATTAATTTTACTTGATCTTGGATTACCTGATGAAAATGGACAACAGTTGTTGCAAAAATTGAGGAAATGGTTTACAAATCCTATCATCATTCTATCTGTTCAAAAAAGTGAAGAAGAAATTATTAAAGCATTGGATAACGGTGCAAATGATTATTTATCAAAACCATTTAGAACAGGTGAATTATTAGCAAGAATCAGATCCGCCATTCGTGCCAGTAGTACAGATGAAGGACAAACTATATTTAAATATAAAAATTTGAGTGTTGATCTATTATCGAGATCGGTTTTCAAGAACAATCAATTGGTTAAGTTAACACCAACGGAGTATAATTTACTGGCAATACTAATACGTAATGAAGGAAAGGTGCTCACTCACCAATATCTACTTCGTGCAATTTGGGGACCGGGTTACATTGGCCAATCGCAATATTTAAGGGTATTCATGGCGCAGATCAGAAAAAAAATAGAAGACGACCCCAATATGCCTGAATTCATATTAACAGAAGCAGGAGTTGGTTACCGATTTATAAGCAATGCCGAATGAACAGATTGATAATTCAACCCATCTTACTTCACCGTCGTCCAATCTGTTTGATTAATTACTAGTAACAATTGGTTCTCAGCGGCACGAAGCAAGGTGGAAAATTAATTGGAAGCAATTCTGATAACCCCCGAAGCCCTTCACCTGGCTATATTGTTAGTTTTCAAGTTCATCTTTAACAAAATACCAGTTTTCATCAAATTTCTCACCAGACAGTATATAATTTCTCCATCTTTCATTTTTTACCACTGCAATGTTGCTAACGTATAACAGTGCCTTATAATCCCCAAAGTATATTTTCATATCAATACCCGCTGGAGCAAAATTGGCACTCACATTATTAATACTAAAATCAGTCATCACCTTTAAAAGCCTATTTAATTCACGGCTTAAGGCCTTTCTGTAATTTGAACTGTCGGCAATATTAACAGATCCAAAAGCCACAATCTCATTTATTGGATATTGGATGGTATCATTTGTAAATACCAAAACGTCATCTTTTTTTTCAAAATAAAATGTGTTTACAGATTGCCCCTTATAATAAGATAACTGATAAAATATTTCGCCTCTGCTAATAATGCTTTTATCGTCAAACTCTTTCAAAAATACTCTCGTTGTTTATACAGCTTATCAGCGATTTTTTCATCACTATTGCATGAACAAAAAACGACTGCAATAATTATGAATAAGGTGGTAATACACAGATATGTCTTTTTCATCTTCTTTGCTTATTTCGCCTTTGCAAGTGTTCTTCACCTGTATATGACATGAAATTAAAGATAAATTGTTGGTGCGGAACACCAATGATGGCGAAAAAGATTTATTCTTTTGCAGCATGTCTTTCACTTGCATTTATTGTTTCAGTACTTTCTTTTGTGGAAAAGAAAGTACCAAAGAAAGCCACCGGAAACAGATATACGGCCCTGTTTCCGGATAAGCCCTGATTAAGCTCTGGTACTACTGTGGTGTTGGGCTTTTGGGGTTACTTGTACTTCAGTCCTTCATTGTTCTATATTGACTGCTATAATTTGATACTCGCCTAGCATCTAGCCCCTACTGCTATCGAGGGTACTTTGTGCCCTCCGTGAAAAAACGCCGTGTCCGTTGTGGTAAAAACAGTCGATTAACCATTGTCCACGGACGACGGCTGAGACAGCATTTAGGAATTCGTGAAAGTTGTTCTTTCTTAACGTTGTGTGTCGGTCTGTCGATAGTGACGTTGTGGTTCAAAACAGAAGGAACAATACCGTTATCACTTCACCGTTTTCCAAACTGCTTGATTAATTACCACCGGATATTTCTTTTTCAGCGTAGCAATCCATTGGTCTTCTAGCACTTGTTGGTAATCGCTAATCACTAATCCTCTTGCATCTTCAAAATTTCGTTGGTCTTGCTCTTTAAACACTTTAAGTATTAATGCAAACGTATAAGTGTTATCGCTATTGTTTTTTACCGGTGC
>CALRQJ020000024.1:0-7506 GCA_943370285.1 Methylophilus rhizosphaerae
AAAACTAAAACAAGTTTAGGTAAAACACCAGAACGATATGGCTTGACCAAATCTAGACATGAATCAATGTCTAGCCAAAAGTGGATGGCAGCAGGTTTGAAGGAAGATGGAAGCAAACCTCTTTGGGTGGAACTTGCAGAAAACAAGACATTTAAGCGGGCATTAGAGAATATAATTTTACCACTGCTTGAATTTTCGATTGGTGGAGAATTAGTCGCACTTAAATTGACTTCACAAGCGGCTAAAACTACAACACTTGCAGTGGTTGATGACGCCATGATTCAAGCCGCTAAGGGGGGAGTAACATCATTAGAAAAAGCCAGTGGTTCATATTTATTAGAATTCCAAAGTGGCAAGTTCTATGCAGGTAAGGGTTTAGAATCCCGAATGATGCAATCAGTAAATCGAATTGAAACTAACTTTGGCGATAAACTTCTAAATAAAACTTTCTATCCTGCAGCTAATTCCAAAGCAGCTTTCATTAATGAACATAATTTAATGATGCAGTTTGGTGGACCTAAAAGTTTTGATAAACTTTCTCCCACTTACAATTTAATTTTTTCACCAGGTAAAAAGTTAGGAGGATTTTAGTATGGGACCAGAAATAATAGACGGATTCAAATTTCAAAAAGGCACTGATGGCTCAAGTAAGTTAATTATTGAATCATCAAAATTAGAGGCTTGTATAAAATATATTTTGGATAGCAAAGCCAAAGTAATTACGATTAATTGTTTTCAAGGTTACGATTTGTCTAATATTGACTTTTTAAACAGGGTTTCAAATGTTTTAGAAGGACTACATTTACCTGAAACAAAATTCAATAATCAAATTGTAAATAGCCTTCATAATTTAAAATTCTTGGGATTTGCAGATAATAAAAAGGATGTTATTGACCTTTCAAATTTCCCAAAACTTGAAAGTTTGGCTTGCGATTATTCTCCAAGATTAAAAGGTTTAGAATTTTGTAAAAACTTAAATGATTTGACTTTAACGGGTTACAAATCAAAAAGCAAAGATTTATCAGAATTACCAATCTTTACTGACCTTCAAGAATTATTACTGTTTAAGACAGGTATTACAACCTTGCAGGGCATTGAGCGTTTTAGCAATCTTAAGAAACTTGAAATGTTTAGTGCTTCAAAATTAGAAACGATAGCAACTTTACAGACTTTATCAAATAGTCTTGAAGAAATACAACTTGTACAATGCAAAAAAATAATTGACTTTGAAGTTTTAGGGAAAATTCAATCACTCAAAAAAATAGTACTCTCTGAATCGGGAGAAATTAAAAGCCTTGCCTTTGTAAAGGAGTTGACCCGACTTGAATTTATAAGCTTTTGGGGAACGAATGTTTTAGATGGGAATATTAAATACTGTGAGGGTATAAACTATGTTGGCTTTGATAATAAAAAGCATTACACCCACAAATCAGGACAGTTTAAGAAGTAACAAAAAAGCCATTCACAGGGCTTTTTACATAGCATTAGTTTTAACGGACTTAATACAGTGGTCATCAGTTGTAAGTAAGCATTCTTTTTCTTTTTCGGGCAGTTGGTAACTACTATACATTGCCAGGGGCAGATCCTGCTAAACTTGGAATCAGCCTTGAAGGATGTATAAAAGTTACTTCAATTTTAAATGAGGACACGAAATTCTTGCAAAGTACTACATCTGATATAAAAGACACTTGGACAGTGCCGGGCAAGACTTTTAATGCAAAAGGAGGTGAAGTCCAACTCTTTCAAACCAAAGTAAACGCAACACCTATCAAAGAATAAAACAATGATTGAATTTAGTAAAATAGGTGCCGGGGAATTGCAAATTATTGCAGACTACTTGTTGCAGAACAAAGGCAACGTTGAACAGGTTATATCTGACTTTGGCGTCATAGAAAAAGATAACGGGTATGGGACTCTTTTTTTACACCCTAAAAATCCATTGTTTAAAGTTATTTCGTTACATATTATAGATGGGCAAATATCATCAGTTGGAATTGGTGGACCGCAGTTAGGTTTATCTTTAAAAGACTTAGTTTTTGCTTATAAAAAAAATACTGAGGGGTATGTGCCATATGACAGCGAACACATTTATGTGTTTTATACATCAGGCGACTTTAAGTACACAATAAAGATTACTTCTAAGGATAAGCTTTTGGAAAACGGAGAAATTATTAATGATATTCCCATCAACCGTTTAGTAATTACTTTGAAATAGAACAACAAAGCCGCTGAGCAATCAGCGGCTTTGTTGCTTAAGAGGCATGAGCTTTTTTAACTTTAAAATCCCTCAATGCCATATCAATTATGTTCAGCATGAAATTTTTGTTATTATCTGGCAGCTAGATGTGCTACCGCCGGTTTGGGTATGAAAGCGTAGCATTTGATTTTACAGTGGATGGTGTTAGAACAGATGTCAAAAGAATAGAAGGTCTCGGAAGAAATGCTGTAAGTGATGTTGCAAAAGGAGTAGAACAAGCGGGTCCTGGTGGACAAGTTATTGTTGTGAGACCCTCTAACTCAAAGTTTACTTTAGAGCAATACCAAAATTCTCTGATAAATAATTTTAAACCTAAACAGCCAGATGTTAGTATAAAAGTTGTTAATGAAAGTTCATTACCAAAAGTTGGAGGAAAATAAGTATGGAATTGAAATATTTAACTGTTGGAATAAACGGATTTGATATTAAAGCTGCCGAGGATGCACTAATGGAATTAGGTGTATCTGATTATATTGATAAGATTAGGGAAATGTTCGGAGTTAATATTGGGATTGAAGACTTGCGAGAAGATTATCAAGCAATGACGAAATTTTTGGCAGAAAATAAGTTGAAGGATGAAAATCCGTTCTTTAATGAATTTGATATTAATCCTTATGGTTTACAAATTAGTTTTAATGTGCTACCAGCTTTTAAATATTTAGATATTTTAGAACCAATGGTTTTTGTTTTTGGACAACGCATATCATCAATATTAAAAACAGAATGTATCGTTATGTTTGAGAATATGCGAGTACCCGCAGGATTATTCAAAGAAGGTGTTCTTATAGAAAATTTTGAAAATTATAATTTGGGGTTTTTTAAAAATCGTTCATCGAAACCTAATCAGTTTGAGCGTAGTTAATAATGAGGTAAGAAATAAACTTAAGCCGTTGGTAAAAGAACCAGCGGCTTTTTTTATACAAGAGGCAAAAGCCTGTTTAGTTTTTACATCTCTTATAAAACCTCAGTTACAATTTCTGCTCTTGAACTACAATAATCATTGGCAGTTTTATTTTTTCAATCAACTCTATTTCTTCAGTCTCAAGATGGTGATGTGTCCACCTTGATTCCTCGATTTTAATAATGGGTAGTTTAACATAAATCACCCCTAAATGCGATATCGGAAACACAATTACAACATTGCAATAAAAAGTGGAACTTTAACTTAAAAATGAAAAATAATGAAATTCTAGTTGTTCCGCATTTTCAACAATTCATTACAGATAGCTACAAAGGAAAAAGATTAAAACCGAATGGCAACAAGATTAAATCTCAAACCATAGATAATTACTACTATCCACTTCAATATTTAAAGGAATACGAATTAAAATATGACGTAATTCTACGAATAAAAATGCTTACTGGTAATAATAAAAAACAGATTTTATTGGAGAGGAATTATTGGAAACGGTTTTTTCAACTCTTTAATCAATTTTTATATACTACAAAAAATTGCCATGATAATTATGTAGGAAACATTACGAAAATGCTTAAAACATATTTTAACTATTTAAAGAAAGAAAAATTATATCCGATTGGAGATTTTTATAACCAATTTCCTATAAGTAAAGAAGATATTCCGATCATTACATTATTACCTGAGCAACTTTATTTTTTAATTCACGATAAAAAATTTGAAGATTCACTACCATTTCATCTTGTGCAAACAAAAGATAAATTTGTATTTGGATGCACAGTAGCACTAAGATATTCTGATATTGATGCCCTGAAATTTACCGATGTAGATTGCATGAATAATACTTTTTATTTATCTACAAAAGCAATAAAAACAGATATCTCAATGCGAATAAAATTGCCCGATTATTTAGTAGATATCATAAACATGAATAAACAAAAGGCAAGTCGAAGGAAAACTATATTTCCTTCCTTGTCTAATTCTCGATTTAGCATTAACCTTAAACAACTTTGTGAATTAGCGGGGTGGACCAAAGAAATAGGAAAAATAAGAAATAAACGAGGGTGCAAGCATGAAATAAAAAATAGTACAAATGGCAAAGGTCAACGCTTTTGTGATTTAGTTTCATCACATACGATGCGCCGAACTGCCATTACAACTATGCTGATGCTTGGTATGCCAGAACATGTTGTAAAACGTATATCCGGTCATACTGCCGATAGTAAAGTATTCTACAGATACGTAAATTTAGTTCAGTCCTATCTAGATACTGAAATTGATAAAGTTTATTTACAAATGGGGGCTAAATGATAAAGAAGTACCTAAGTGAGCTAAAAAACAAACGTATTACTATGCTGTAGTCACTTTGCTTGCACGCCTAGCTTATTAAGTAGCCCACAGCAAGTCAAAAAAGTACTTAGCACATCGATTCCAAAACCATTTGCTAGGGTTAGTGTGGTATCGGGCAGAATATGCATGAACTAGTTAACATCAAAATTATTAAAAACTATATCTGCTATCGAAAAAATAAAACATGTATCTGCGTTCTCACAACAAACAGAATGCACAAATTCAGAAACCCCTGACTTAATAACTTGAGTATTGCCAACCTCATTACCATCTATTAATAGTTTATTACTATCCAAACCTTTGTGAGAGATGTAATGGTTTCTGCCATTATAATCAAATGAAATTCCTCTAAATTTTCCTTTAAAACGAACAATTTCATTAGTATTGAAAATTAGTCGATGATTAAACCCTATCGATAAGAATAAAGAACATTTATATTTTGCAAACTCTTCATCTCTTTGATTAAAAAAAATAAATTGTTCTGAACCAAAAAAATGGCTAATATTTTTAGCTCTGATAACTAAATTTTCAAGATTATCACACACTATGTAATCTGTATGCTGTCTATAAACTGTAAAGCAAACCATAAATTATTAGTAATTAAAACCTAACTTAAATTTGTAATCTATACCAAGAATTATTTTTATCGCCCCACCAATTTCTATTCCAAAGAATGGTTTTTCTTTTTTTGTACTAACTCCTAATTTAGCCTTGTATGTTAGTGGGTTACTAAATGGGTCGAAAAGCTTATCTAAATTTGTATTACCCCTAGATTGATTGAATGCATAAGCACCCCAGTCGTGGCTTCCTTCTCCTTCCATTTGGGGTCCATGATATCCATTGTAATATGCAGAATTGTAATCATATTTTAGTCCTACGCCGATTTTATCTTTCCCCAATTTAGCAACTTTTACTTCAAGTACTGCATAGTTATGTACTCGTTGGTCTGCTTTTTTCAAATTGATATCCCACTCGCCATTGTCATATCCTGCTGAAAATTTGCCCAATTCATATACTTGAAAACCTAACCCTATTTTACCAAATTTTCTTTTTACCTCTGCTTGAACCCCAACATCTACATTTCCTTCAAGCTTAGCAACGCTACTAATATTCCAATTATATACCACTCTCGATCCAACAATTGCATCATTTGGGTTTCTATCTCGGTCTTCTTTCATCTCCTCGTCTGTCTTCCGTTGAATAACCCTCCATTCGCCTTTATGTTCCCCTTTTTTAGCCTTTGATACTTTACCGCCACCGTGTGTTATTTTATAAAGGAATGCACCGAATTTCGTTTTAAAATCGCCATATGGATCTAGAAAAACATTTGGATTGTTTCCATTTACCAAGTAAGAACTTTCCCAAGTCAATTTTAAAGGATCAATGTTCCATCTTCGCCCAATACGGCTATCATACTGCCAATATTCAGCACTGTAACTATTCTCATTAATTTCAGGAGAAAGTTCTTGTGTATTAAACCCATATCGGTACAAATTACTGCTGTAATTTCTACCCGGCATGGTCATGCCAAAAGGATACAGCTAACTTTGGTAATTAGAAGCACATTACTCAAAGAACTTTTTAATTTATCTATTGTCTAAGGTAGTAGTTTATATTTTTGAATTTCAAAATTGACATGATTGGAGATACTATATTAAATCATTCGATAGTTTATTATGAAAATGATAAGTATATTAATGTATAGATTACCCATTTGTCAAAACTTTGACTTCATTGCTTAATAACAATCCTGTTACTTTTTTTTCTTCTAATTTTAATTTCAATTTTTCAGAAATAAATAAACCACCTAAACGTGTATGAAAAAAATCTAAAGTTTTATCAAAATGCTTTTGTAATGCTAAAGTCTTTACTTTGGCTATTCCTTTAAAAACTTTCATCTCTTTTTCATCTTTAAATTTATGTTCAATTTTAGGGATATTACCAAAACCCCCGGAAATAAATAGTGAATTTTCAAAATCAATTACGTTCCAATCTTGAAGTACGGAATAGAATAACCGGTAGTTGGGATTTAAATTTTCGGCTGATGAATCATATATTAATGCTTCATACGTTTTAAATCTTTGTATATTAAACGATTTTAACAATTCAAGTGTATTATTGTCAATCAAAAAGTGACAATTATTAAGATACGGGGTAAAACTCATCAAGTTTGTTTCCTTTGCTGATTTCAACTTTTTGAAATTGAATTTGTAATCAAAATCTGGATATATTTGATTGATAGATAATTCTCCGCCAATAAAAAGTGATTCAATTTCAGCATATATTTTTTTATCGTAACTTTTTTTATCTAATTCTACTTGAAATACTCCATTTTTCACTCCAATAACTTTTGGATTCCAATCTAATCTTATATTATAAAACATATTTAAAATTTAAAATATTTATTTAAATTACTACCTGAACGATATGCATCCCCAATCATAAGCCTCATATTGTGCTGTAAATTTTGCATTGAGTTTAAGTTCAAATTTCCAGATTGCTTAAGTAGATTCATTTCATTCATAATGAAATTATTATATGCGGGGTGATTCCCATGAAACGGTGTTGGCAACTTTTTAAGATTAAACATGTCATTCTGTTTCCAACCCATTGCATTTAAATCCGTTTTGAATGTTTTATATACTTGATTTGGAATTATATGATGCTTATGAAAAACCGTAGTACTCGACTTAGCGGCTTGAATCATGGCGTCATCAACTACAGCAAGTGTTGTAGTTTTAGCCGCTTGTGAAGTCAATTTAAGTGCGAATAGTTCTCCACCAATTGAAAATTCAAGTAGTGGTAAAATTAAATTCTCAGATGCCCGCTTAAAGGTCTTGTTTTCTGCAAGTTCCACCCAAAGAGGTTTGCTTCCATCTTCCTTCAAACCTGCTGCCATCCACTTTTGGCTAGACATTGATTCATGTCTAGATTTGGTCAAGCCATATCGTTCTGGTGTTTTACCTAAACTTGTTTTAGTTTT